>NZ_BDJF01000001.1 GCF_001895205.1 Vibrio injensis
GACTCTTTTCTTCCATGATTCTCTGAACCTGATTTAAAACATAACGCCCGCCTAAGGGGCTGACAACGCATTACCACAAAACTCAAACACAACAACTGCAACCGCCGCGGCTCAATGGGACTGGAAACGCCACGCGTTGACAGTCCCTCTTGAGGCGTTTGTTAGCTACTCTTTGGGCTCATGGTTTTGAGGGCCATTTGGTTTTCTTTGTGGACTATAACTTTCTGTTGCTATTTTCCACACTGGCTCCGCCGGTGGTGCCGGTGGTGCTGGTGGTGCTGGTGGTGCTGGTGGTGGAGTTTCGCCTTTATCTTTATTTTGGCACATAATGGTAACCTCTGGATAAATATAGTTTGGTTGTAAAGTAGTGGAACTATGCGTTACTAATAATGTCTCACTGAGTTCTGATAGCTGAGATGATAACTCGTTATCACGTATAAGTAAGTCTTTTCTTGGAGAAGAAGCATCAAGGTCAAATCCAATAAATAAAATTGAAGATAGAAGTAGCGGAACAGAGGAGGCAACTAAAAATAATAATGATCTCCTAATCCCAAGTTTGCGAGACTCGTTGACGTTGGCATTAAACGATGAACATTTAGTCATCATCTTTATAAGAAAGTCTTCACAAACCTCATCTACATCCGGGACAGCCTCCTTACAACCATACTTAAGGTTATACGCGATAAGCTGCTTTGCATGATTTCTGACATCTTTTCTATATTGATATAACTCCTGAGGATCAGGTAGTAATCGATATTCCATTCCAGTTAAAGAATTATATGTCAAATAAGCCGAACGAACCAAAAAATACAGGCTAAATAAAATACCAACAAAGAATAAAGTTATGATTGGCTCACTTCCACTGTAATCAATCATCCTTATCATATATGCGATTACTGCGAACACACTTGCATAAAGAGCTATATTTAACTGAAGTCTATTAAATATATTCTCTCTTGCATCTAGTTCATGAAAATAAACCTTTGAAATAGAATCTAACATATGTTCCCTATTTTGATTTCAAAAAGAGTAGCTAACGCCCGCCTAAGGGGCTGGCAACGCACTATCACCAAACTCAAACACAACAACTGCAACCACCGCGGCTCAATGGGACTGGAAACGCCACGCGTTGACAGTCCCTCTTGAGGCGTTTGTTAGCACTTGTAGCCATATGGGTTCTCAAAACTAAAGTCGCATTTAGAATGGAGACTCAAAGACAAATCAACTGTACAGTTTTTAATAAAATGTTCTTCATAGCAATCATCCCAATCCATTGAAGCGATATGATCATAATCATCATGCTGAAACCCATCGTTATACTTATGTAATAGCGCTTGTATGTACAATGCAGCAACTCGGCAAGCATGGAATAGTAAAGCAATGAGCTTAGTTCGACTTATTTCACTACTACCCCAGTATTCTGGATTATCTAAAATAGGGAAAATTCCATGTGCCACGTGATTTCGCAGATTACGAACCAAGTGTAAACCATAGCTATTGTCAGTAGTTTCGACACCCTTCATACCAGATAGAGATGTTTGAAATATGGAATGATAGTATTCGAATGTAAGCCTGAGGTTCGAAATCGCATGCTTAAAATTTAATGGCAACGCTGTTTCTTTGAGTTGATCTACTAAAAACGCAGATCTCAAACCCGCATCCCTAAGTTTTTTTCGTTCGTCTAGTTTGACAACCGAAGGAAACATTAAGTAATGGCTATCAACAAAACGATAAGCTTCTTCTAGTGCATTCGATACAAAAATGAACCGGGTCAAAGCTGTAGAGTATGCTGTAAAATGCTTAGAATTTGATTCATACTCGTCCGCTACAGGTCGGCAATACATAGCAGCCGTATCATCACCAAACCTCCATGAGTTTATTTCCACCACTTCAAGTTCTGCGGCTAACTTCAACCAATCACTGATCACCTTGGTTTCTACTATTCGACTTTCACCACGCCTTTTATACTCATTGTGGTTGTTTAAAAACCGACAAAATTCTGACAACTCATATAAATGATGTGGCAATTCCCTGAAAGATGAACATATTGGGCATTTTTCGCCTGATTTCATTTGTTCTCCTAAGAGTGCTAACGCCCGCTTAAGGGGCAGACAACGCCACTACCAAGCTTCCGCATAACACCGTAACCACAAAAACCCAACGCATAATAAAAATGCCACGCGTTGGCTGTCCCTCTTGAAGCGTTTGTTATGCGCCTTGCCTTGAAAGCCATTTAATACCATAATTAGGTACTTCTTGGTACTTTTGGGAATGAAATTTATGGCTAAGAACACAAGTATTACCCTTGGTGAACACTTTGATGGTTTTATTACAAACCAAATTCAAAGTGGGCGTTATGGCTCTGCAAGTGAAGTTATTCGCTCAGCTTTGCGTTTACTCGAAAACCAAGAGACTAAACTGCAGACTCTCCGTCAACTACTGGTTGAAGGTGAACAAAGTGGTGACGCTGATTATGACCTTGATAGTTTCATCAATGAACTTGATAGTGAAACTAATCGATGAAACCATTTAATCTTACAACAGCAGCCAAAACCGATTTGCGTGATATCGCTTTATTTACTCAACGCCGCTGGGGCAAAGAGCAGCGAAACATCTACTTAAAGCAATTTGACGATTCATTTTGGCTTTTGGCTGAAAATCCCGACATCGGCAAATCATGTGATGAAATTCGAGATGGTTACCGTAAATTTCCTCAAGGTAGCCATGTGATTTTTTATCAGCAAACGGGCAGCCAACAGATTAGAGTCGTCCGTATTTTACATAAGAGTATGGATGTTAATCCGATCTTTGGCGCATAACGCCGCATTAAGGGGCAGCCAACGCTACTACCAAATCACTG
>NZ_BDJF01000002.1 GCF_001895205.1 Vibrio injensis
ATTGATTTTGCTGAGGCTCAATAAAGCATAACGCCCGCTTAAGGGGCAGCCAACGCCACTACCAAGCTTCCGCATAACACTGTAACCACAAAAACCAACGCATAATAAAAATGCCACGCGTTGGCTGTCCCTCTTGAAGCGTTTGTTAGCTGCCTGACGATAAAGCCTAAATTAATAGTGATAACGGCAAGAAATAATCGTGATAGCACTATCATCAACCGCATAAACTAACCTATTCGCATCGTCTATTCGGCGCGACCAAAAACCAGATAAGTTTTCTTTTAGTGGCTCAGGTTTACCTATGCCCTCAAAAGGAGAACGCTTAACATCCGTGATGAGTTTATTTATACGTTTAAGTGTTTTCTTGTCTTGCGTCTGCCAATAAACATAATCATTCCAAGATTCATCAGTCCAAGATAATAAACGACTACTCATCGATTAAATCTCTTTGGCTCACCTTACCCGCTTTAAATTGAGCAATTGAACGATGTAAGTGCTCAGCATTTGCCGGAGAACGAAGTAAATGAACCGTTTCCATTAAGCTATTGTAATAATCCAGTGACATAACAACGGCATCTTCAGAATCACGACGTGTGATCACGGTTGTATCTGCGTCATTAACAACAGCATCCAAAACGCTCTTCAAGCTATTTCTAGCTTCGGTAAAAGATACAATTCTCATAAAACCTCCACATGTACGTTTAATGAGACAAGTATATGACTAAAAAACCAACTTGTACAGCTAATGGAACATGCGAAGTTATAAGCAGCTAACGCCCGGTTAAGGGGCAACCAACGCCACTACCAAGCTTCCGCATAACACTGTAACCACAAAAACCAACGCATAGTAAAAATGCCACGCGTTGGTTGTCCCTCTTGAACCGTTTGTTATGCATTACAAACCACCGGCTAAATCAAGAAAGTTACCTGTGGAAAATGATGATTTTTCAGACGCTAACCAATAAATGGCCTCAGCGACTTCATCAGGCAAACCACCACGTTGCATTGGAATTTTATTTTTGAGTCGTTCGATACGGTCAGGCTCTCCACCGTCAGCGTGCATATCGGTATAAATCAATCCTGGTCGAACACAGTTAACTCTGATACCTTCCGCGGCAACTTCCAACGACAAACCTTTTGTTAACGTGTCAATTGCACCTTTTGACGCTGCATAATCGATGTATTCATTCGGTGAACCTGTTCGCGCCGCTCCCGAAGATACATTAACGATGACACCACCGAGACCACCATGACGAGTTGACATTCGTTTCACTGCCTCCCGACAACACAAGAAGTAACCTGTCACATTGTTTATGAGAATTGAGTTAATCCTCTCTGCACTCATTTCGTCTAAGCGCATCTGCTTCTTTAAGATCCCAGCATTGTTCACAACAACAGAAACAACACCAAGCTCTCGGTCAACGGTTTCAAACAGTTGAAGCACATTATCTTCTTTGGAAACGTCCGCTTGAACAGAAATACAATGTCCACCTAATGCTTTGATTTCTTGAACAAGTATCTGAGCAGCCTCAGCATTAGATTTGTAATTAATGCATACGGAGAACCCATTTTGAGCAAAAAGCTTTGCTGTCGCGGCACCAATCCCTCGACTACCGCCAGTAATAACAACTACTTTTTTATCGCTCATTATTCATCCTTTTAACGCTGAATTTGGTGTAATGCATAACGCCCGCTTAAGGGGCAGACAACGCTACTACCAACTTACCGCAT
>NZ_BDJF01000003.1 GCF_001895205.1 Vibrio injensis
ATTGATTTTGCTGAGGCTCAATAAAGCATAACGCCCGCTTAAGGGGCTGACAACGCTACTACCAACTTTCCGCATAACACCGTAACCACAAAAACCAACGCATAATAAAAATGCCACGCGTTGGAAGTCCCTCTTGAAGCGTTTGTTAAGTTGCTTTTGCGTACCAAGCTTCAAGACCTTCTTTTAAAATGTCATCTTCCATAATTTTTTCTACAAGTGTATCAATTTTGTCGTCGACATATTTATGCAACCATTCTACAGATTCAATGAACTTGTATATTTCCTGCAATGAGCTTGTGTCAGGTTGAAATACCTCTTTCGCTAAATGAGGAAACGTATTCTTTTTCTTATTTTTGTCTAACGCTAATACAACACGAGCAACCTCAACCTTTGTCGCACCACTATGAGCAGCAAAGTTATTCCTCATTTCAATTAAATAGCTATGTGTATCTACGTATTTTTCATCAATGATCTTTTTATCAAGTTTGATTCTACGTCCCTCACAAGTACTGAAACACTTCCCATAGAACGTAAGAGCCGCCACAAATAGACCTTTTACCGTATCAAAAATAGATCTGTCACCAGTAGCAATATGACCTGTTTGATTTTTGGTTGCATCATGTTGTTCAAGCGTCTCTTTTATTTGGTTTAACCAAATAAGTGTATTGCGTAGGTCTTTTTCGATGAGTAAATAACCAGATAATGTAGTTGCCTTGGGTGTATCTACTACGACTCTATGTGCAGGCTTCCTTTTATATGTATACCGACACGAGAAAACCCCTGTATCTGGCTCTAACATTTTGAATGTTTTCCAGTGTTTAGGTTCATACTGAGATTTTTTCATAATTTTCATTTAATTATCGATTCCAAATAAGCAACTTAACGCCGCGTTAAGGGGCAGACAACGCTACTACCAACTTTCCGCATAACACTGTAACCACAAAAACCAACGCATAATAAAAATGCCACGCGTTGGCTGTCCCTCTTGAACGCTTTGTTATATGACTTTACGCGCGATGATATGAACCGAATTACTGACATGACCCGAAATGGTTGAAGTTTCAGATACTTTCGACAATTCAATACTAAAGTTTGATAACAAAGCCTCAAGCTCTTTTGGCCGACTATGCCACATTTCGATACCTAAACCTGATAAAAAGTGTAGGCTTTCGATTGAACAAAACTCAGCTAAATACAATACACCGTTGGGTTTCAAAACCCGCCAGAGTTCAGATACTACTTTTTCACGAGAATCCTGAACAGGTATACAAGTCAATACTGCACATACCACTATCGCATCAAAATAATTGTCTGAAAAAGAAAATAAACCATCTTGTTGATAACGTAAATCAAGTTCAGGATATTCGGTTAGACCTCGATTAATCATCTCTTTTGATGAATCTACACCAACTAAATCCTTATAACCCAACTTCTGAAGCTGATTTGAAATACGTCCGTAACCACAACCAAAATCTAAAACTTTACCATTTCGGGGTATCGATATTAAAAAGTCTTCCACAGAAATTTCAAGATTGAAATCAACATGATCTGCTACATGATCCCATCTGGTCAAAGCTGGACTCCTTTAGTCATATAACGCCCAATTAAGTAGCCCGAAACGCAACTACCAACTTCCCGCA
>NZ_BDJF01000004.1 GCF_001895205.1 Vibrio injensis
GCAAACAGCGCCAAAAATTAACTCTTGACGCCATAGTCTCTTGTTATGTTTTGGGCCAATTGGTACGACTTA
Source organism: Vibrio injensis (assembly GCF_001895205.1). Classification (GTDB taxonomy): domain Bacteria; phylum Pseudomonadota; class Gammaproteobacteria; order Enterobacterales; family Vibrionaceae; genus Vibrio; species Vibrio injensis. The sequence continues at coordinate 73 of NZ_BDJF01000004.1, forward strand.
GACCATAAACTGCATGATCTACAACTCGGCCATTCAAATTTTCTGCGCGGCTGATTATGCCCTCAAGCGAGAAACCTAAACGCTCACATACATTACGACTTGGAATATTTTCGCTCGCTGCTGATATCTGAACCTTTTCCATGTCAAGTTCAGTAAAAGCCAAGTCGACCAGTTTTAAAACTGACTTACTCACAATACCTTTACCTTGGTATTCTGAGCTTAACCAGTAGCCAATCTCTACTTTTTTAAGTTGACGGTTAATACTGTTAAAACTGATATTTCCAACCAACTTATCTTGATAAATCATCCCACAAACTAAAGATTTTCCATCAGCATAATCATGCAATGAACTGTTGATAAAGCTAAGAAAAAACTCTTCATTGCTGGCATGAGGAGGCCAAGCTAGCCATTGACTCAAATATTCTCGCTCTCGACTAACAATTTCAAGATAGATCGGAGCAAACTGGGGATTAACCAAAGCCAGTTTCAGATCGGTATCAACATCCAATGTAAACATGATTTCCTCTTAAAAACATAACGCCCGCTTAAGGGGCTGACAACGCTACTACCAAGTTTCCGCATAACACTTAAACCACCGAAATCAACGCACAATAAAAATGCCGCGCGTTGGAAGTCCCTCTTGAAGCGTTTGTTATGTTTACTGTTGCTTCAACTCCACGACACCTTTAGTTTTTTTCCATTCAACAAGATGCCCAGCTAGTTCATTGACCTCTGCTACTGCAACCACTGCTTTAGTTTGATCGTTGGACTCAATCTTATTTATTGCCTTTGGAGATGAATGTATAGCCAAAATTACGCCATAAGATTGATAGTCTTTGAAGCCGTCCGGAGACTTTAACTCAATATCTAGCCCATTTTTAACAATAGCCTCATATCGCCTAAGCTTGTTTGTTTCTTGTTCTGTGAAGATCTTTTTAAGGAACTGTTCTGAATTACTAATACTGTTAACTAAAACAGTTAAACGAGAGTTGTGCTTCTTTGCAATATCGACAGCAAATGCATAAGCGCCTTTTAACTCCTCCGCTGACACAATTACCGGAGAAAAATAAGCGTACCTTTCCATCTTTATAGCTCCATTGTTGATTGTTGATTGTTGATTGTTGATTGTTGATTGTTGATTGTAAACATAACGCCCAATTAAGTAGCCCGAAACGCAACTACCAACTTCCCGCACAACGCCGTAATCACTAAACTCAACGCATAATAAAAATGCCACGCGTTGAGGGTCTGCTTGAATTGTTTGTTATATTTCAGTTCCAGACAGCTACTGAAACACCGAACAACCTTTGAAAATAGCAAACAACATCAAACACTTAACTTAATCTGAGCTAACTTTGGCACAAAAAACAGTTAATTTTTAAATTGGCTCAAGCTTACCAATTGATTCTGATGATAAATCTCAGAGAAACAAACCATTAATGTAAACCAAATCAAAATAGCAGCTAAATGAGCCCAAACGATAATGTTCGTTAGGAATTGATATACTTGATCAAATCAACAGCTATCCATCACAAGAAATCATCAACCAGCAAAGACACCACATTATCACTTTACTTTTAAATTTGTAACACGTTGAATTTAAGAGAAATATAACGCCCTGTTAAGGTGTGAGCAACGCAATACCAATGCCGCAGCATACCACCTTAAACACATAAACTAACGCATAACAAAAATGCTACGCGTTGCGAATCACTCTTAAACAGTTTGTTAACCCTACTCCCAACATATAGCACTGTTTTTATTGACTTTACTAGAGCTAAGCGTAGAATTCAAAGTCCCTGACATTAGGCGACATCGTTGCCATCCCTCTATAGTTGTCACAATGTGATTCTTGAGGACTCTTATGATTGATTTCAATGTTATTCATATGTTGTCCTGATAGTTAATGAAAGTCATGCGCTCGCGCTAGGCATGTCGGGGTCTTTATGGAGGGCTAGATTATGGAAAAACAACCAAATCTAAGTCTAGTTAAAGAGCGCATCGAGTTGACTACTAAAGTGTTCAACTTGCTTACAGCTGTAGGTAAGTTTGCACTAGTCGCTTACGCGCTATTTAACGTGGCTTTTAATTATTGCACTGAAGATCAAATAACATGTACCTGAATATTGGATGGAAAAATAGGTTTGAAGTAAAACCCGGAACTTGGGTGTATGAACCAACCTTAGAATCCAAAAAATACGGTCGTGAATTGATTACCCAAATTCGTAAAAAGTGGAAAGCTCCTGAGTACTATTATCACCTGCGTGACGGCGGCCATGTAAAAGCTTTGGAAAAACATACAACTAATAATTTCTTTGCTAGCCTTGATATCAAAGATTTTTTGGTTCTATAAGTCGCACAAGAGTTACAAGAACTTTAAAACCACTTTTTGGATACGATATCGCACGAAAGTTAGCCAAACTCTCATCTGTCAAAAATGATGGCTCTAAAGCCCATTCGCACAGCATTCCTTATGGGTACGTGCAGTCGCCAATTTTAGCCTCTATTTGTTTACATAAAAGCACATTTGGTTCTGAACTAGACTCATGCTTTAACGACCAAAATGTCACTATTAGTGTTTATGTTGATGACATTGTGATCTCATCAAATGACAAAGAGCTTTTGAAGCACTGGTGTGAACGGCTAAAAAACGCAGCCAAACGTTCTAAGTTTACATTAAACGCGTTAAAAGAATCGCCAGCAGATTCCACTGTCGTAGCTTTCAACATCGAAGTTACCCACAATTCAATGGTGATAACGAAAGAGCGATTCAAATTGCTTTACGAAGCATATCAAAATAGCCAATCAATCATGCAACGCAAAGGCATTGGTGGCTATGTGGGAACTGTAAATAAATCTCAGGCTCGCCTACTGGATTTATAAATATCTGATAGTAGGGTTAACGCCCGCCTAAGGGGCTGACAACGCATCACCACTAAACTCAAACACAACAACTGCAACCACCGCGGCTCATTAGGACTGAAAACGCCACGCGTTGGCAGTCCCTTTGAGGCGTTTGTTATGCGCGCCTTGCCCAAAATGCTATTTGATACCATAATTAGGTACTTTTTGGTATTTATGGAGATGGGCTCATGGCTAAAAATACAAGTATCACTCTTGGTGAACACTTCGATGGCTTTATTACAAGCCAAATACAAAGTGGACGTTACGGCTCAGCAAGTGAAGTCATTCGCTCTGCGCTACGTCTACTCGAAAACCAAGAAACCAAACTACAGTCACTCCGTCAACTACTTATTGAAGGAGAGCAAAGTGGTGACGCTGATTATGACCTTGATAGCTTCATCAATGAACTCGATAGTGAAAACATTCGATGAAACCATTTAATCTTACCGTCGCCGCCAAAGCCGATTTACGTGATATTGCTTTATTCACTCAACGACGCTGGGGAAAAGAGCAGCGAAATGTTTATTTAAAGCAATTCGAGGATTCCTTTTGGCTTTTAGCGGAAAATCCCGACATTGGTAAATCATGCGATGAAATCCGAGAGGGATACAGAAAATTTCCCCAAGGGAGTCACGTCATCTTTTATCAGCAAACCGGCAGCCAACAAATCAGGGTGATCCGAATTCTTCATAAGAGCATGGATGTGAACCCAATATTCGGCGCATAACGCCCGCTTAAGGGGCTGACAACGCTACTACCAAGTTTCCGCATAACACCGTAACCACCAAAATCAACGCATAATAAAAATGCCGCGCGTTGGAAGTCCCTCTTGAAGCGTTTGTTATGCTTTATTACTTATTGATTACATTGAACTTTTACAAAATTCATTTGTTCGCAGCAGTTTAACTCAAAATGAAAAACCAGCCTACTTTCAGCAATCATTGTTGTCGATAAGATCCCAAACAAGTTGAAGCGAATTAGCTTGCGGAATCAATGAACCAGCAACACCAAAGAAAGAGACCTTTCAGCAACAATCGAACCTTTTACGCACACAATTTATCAGAGCAAAGCCGGAAAAAAGCGCACAAGCATCGATAAACTTGCGCTAACCAAACACTGTCAGCAAGCAAGATGTTCATGAGATCCCAAACATGCTGAAGCGAAATAGCTCGCGGAATCAATGAGCCAGCAACACCAAAGAAAGAGACCTTTCAGCAACAATCGAACCTTTTGCGTACACAATTTATCAGAGCAGAGTTGACCGACAAAACACAAGCATCGTTCAACTTTCAATCGCCACCAAAAAGAACAATAAACTCATAATATCAATAAATTAGAATACAAAAACGTCTAAATCAGACTAAGTTTTCCCATTAAAATTTATATATTGATTTTGCTGAGGCTCAATAAAGCATAACGCCCGCCTAAGGGGCTGGCAACGCATTAACACTAAACTCAAACACGACAACTGCAACCACCGCGGCTCATTGGGACTGGAAACGCCGCGCGTTGACAGTCCCTCTTGAGGCGTTTGTTAGCTTCGTAGCCTGTTGTTTCCAAATAACTTTTAAACACCTTTGCTTGAAAGTGATTTTACGCAAAAGCATCAAGCAAACACACGTCCAACACCAAAAGCTGTGAAGTTGGCTGCCAAAACTCAAAACGCTCAAGGCTAAGTTGGCCACGGTTAAGAGTCCGCGACAAAGAAAGCAAGATCACAGCGATGATGCAGCATTTTGTAAAACTAAGCTGACCGTACTGTGCGTCCAACAACACTGAAGCATCGAAGCTTGATGGGTTTCAGCGACTTGAAAACTGCTGAACATTCAACACTTTCTACCAAATCAGCATCAGACAAAACTAAAAAGCCAAATAGTGCTACTTGAACGCTTAAAGCTGAATTTTCACAACAAATGAGCTTAGATTTTGATGATTCTAGCCTTTAAGAAGCTAACGCCCGGTTAAGGGGCAGACAACGCCACTACCAAGCTTCCGCATAACACCGTAACCACAAAAACCAACGCATAGCAAAAATGCCACGCGTTGGCTGTCCCTCTTGAACCGTTTGTTATGCTTAAACTTCAAACACTTAGGTTTAAATAACCATTAGAATAACTCAGACTTTCAAACCAACCCAAGCACCAAAACTCGTTAACCTGAGCGAAACCATGATTTGAACAAAAACTGAGTTAAATTCACTTCGATCAAAAGAACAAAGTGCCCTTTCAATGAAAATCTGACCAACCAAACTCACAACAAACTGGCGTGAAACTCGAATGAGGCAACTACGCTGAACCAGCAGCGCCAACGAAATTACCTTTTCATTAGGCAGCGCAAGACAATAGAAAATTGCCGATACGCTTTTAGCCGATAAGCCAAAGGACCAAATTACTCAAAGCGACTTGAGAAAAAGAAACTCAACACGAACCGGCTCAGAACTAAAATGAGGCAACCGCTCGAAACTCACAGCATCAATTCATTTCAAGCAGCGACAGCTTTGAATCATTGCCGACAAACAAGATCGAATGGCCGAAGGAACAAAGAAAAGACCACAACCGATTGATTTTATGAGATTAAGCATAACGCCCGCCTAAGGGGCTGGCAACGCATTACACCAAACTCAAACACAACAACCATAACCACCACGGCTCATTGGGACTGGAAACGCCACGCGTTGACAGTCCCTCTTGAGGCGTTTGTTATGTTTGTGGTTCTGAAACGGCTACTCTTTCATTTTTTCTAATGTAGATCAGATGGTTATTATAAAACTCACTTTCAACATAACCATGCTGGAGAGCTTTCTTGTAAATTGACGCTACAAAAATATCCGCAAGACTAAAAGTCCGACCAATAATAAAACCTGATTCATTACAAATCGTCTGACTTAACTTATCAAGACACAGCATAATCCACTCTCCCCGAACTTTCCGTTTGGATGTTTCATCTAGGTCGGGCCTAAAAAAGTTAAGCACAGTTCGGTTTTGAGGTGAATGAATACTGGAGTTCACGTATTCACAAACTGAGCGGATTTTTGTTTTTTCCTCAAGACTTTGACCTAGCAATGGACTCGTTGGAAATCGCTCTTCGAGGTATTCGGCAATAGCCATTGACTCAGTAAATACTAGACCATCAACTAACAACGAAGGCACATAGCCAAATGGATTCATCACACGATAAGTCGTAGCAAGGTCGTCCGAGCTAACTTCAATTCGTTCGTACGGGATACCTTTGAAATTAAGCATCCATTCAACCCTTTCTGAGCTGTTGGAACCCTTTGCGCTATAAAGTGACAAGTCCATTTTAACTCCGAAAAACATAACGCCCGCCTAAGGGGCTGGCAACGCATACCACTAAACTCAAACACAACAACTGCAACCACCGCGGCTCAATGGGACTGGAAACGCCGCGCGTTGACAGTCCCTCTTGAGGCGTTTGTTATAAAGCGGACTCTACGTTAAGCGCTTTTTCTAACCACACCGAGCTGATGTACTGCCCATGTTTCTTGGCATATTCGTTGAAAATGCCGACTTCTCGGAAACCAAACCGTTTATGTAATGCTACTGATGCGTCATTTGGTAATGCAACACCCGACAATATACGATGGACGCCATAAGCACGAATGGATGAAAACAGCTGAGTATAAAGCTTCGAACCTAAACCTTTCCCTTTAGCTTCTTGTGCCAGATAAACGCTCACCTCTACAGTGTCATCAAAAGCTGGTATTGCTCTGTACTTTTGGGAACATGCAAAACCTTGCAACACACCGTTTTCTACAGCCACATATATTTGATATTTGGTGGTTCTAGAAAACTGAGAGAACCATTCCTCACGATTTTCCAGAGTAAATGGAAATTCCTCAAAGCGTGCATTGGTATGTTCAATATAAAAGTTAAATATGTCGGTAATGCCCGCAATATCTTCAAATTCACCTGTTCGAATTTCCACAAAATGTCCTCTTTCTTCGAGCTTTATAACGCCCGGTTAAGGGGCAACCAACGCCACTACCAAGCTTCCGCATAACACCGTAACCACAAAAATCAACGCATAGTAAAAATGCCACGCGTTGGTTGTCCCTCTTGAACCGTTTGTATGGATAATAACTAACGAATAAGGGTAAAGTGAGACCCAGAC
>NZ_BDJF01000005.1 GCF_001895205.1 Vibrio injensis
ACAGCGCCAAAAATTAACTCTTGACGCCATAGTCTCTTGTTATGTGCCGGGGTCATTATTTACTCCGATCTTCTATTTCGTCGAACGATTCCACCGAAATTCGTTCAGCGATTTCACGCATTTTCTGCATTTTTTCAGGATTACTATTTTCCCAAAATAACTCCCAATCTTCTCGAGAGCGCCACTTAGCAATCGTTAGTACCTTTTCAGGTTTATCAAAGGAATGAAGCATGAAACTGCCGAGAGCACCCTCGACTGTATGATGAATAGAGTCAGTTGTAGAACTCCAAACCTTTTGAAATTCGTCCATTTTATTAGTTGGCACTCGCCACTCATATATGACTCTAAACATATGATTTCCTTGTAATATAACTAATGTAGCCGTTGAAAACTATTAGGCACATAACGCCGCGTTAAGGGGCAGCCGACGCTACTACCAATTTTCCGCATAACACCGTAACCACAAAAACCAACGCATAATAAAAATGCCACGCGTTGGCTGTCCCTCTTTAACGCTTTGTTATGTACGTGCACTTTGTTCCAGCGAAACAAACAGCGGCTTTACAAATTTGGCCTCTTCTTGGTAGCGATTTCTCGTATCCCAAAGGTCAACAGCATGTTGAATATTAAGCCAAAACTCTGGTGTATTTCCTAATGCAGCAGCTAACTTAATTGCTACCGGAGCCGTTAACACTCCACCATTAATCAAATTACTCACCGTATTTCTGTGTACACCCATCGCTTCAGCGAGCGCTTTTGATGTGATGCCCATTGGTTCAAGAAACTCTAATTTCAACATTTCACCAACGCTAACTGGGCGACGTTTTGTCTTACGCATAGTCGTTACCTCAATACTTATGTGGGTCTAAGTAAGTATTTAGTGCAACACCATCAACCCACTGAAAAATCAAACGATATTGTTTATTCACTCGAATTGAACACCAACCTTTAAGATTTCCCTCAAGATGTTCAAATCGATTGCCCGGTGGAATTCTTAAGTCTGACTCAGCTTGAGCTGCATCTAAGATTTCCAGCTTTCGAAATAGAGCATTTTCTATACTGTTTGGAATTAAACGATGTCGTTTATCATCCTCATAAAACTGCTCTAACCACTTATCTTTAAATTCTAATGCCATTACAACTTGCACTGTATCATTGTGCATCCATACACAAAGAGTAACGCATAATAACACTGTGCACAAGTTTGATTTTCAGGAAGGATTTCAGAGAAGTACATAACGCCCACTTAAGGGGCTGACAACGCTACTACCAACTTTCCGCACAACACTGAAACCACCGAAATCAACGCATAATGAAAATGCTGCGCGTTGGAAGTCCCTCTTGAAGTGTTTGTTATGCTTTATTACTTATTGATTAAATTGAACTTTTTCAACATTTATTGGTTCAAGCCACTTTAACTCAAAATGATAAACTTGCCTACTTTCAGCAATCATTGTTGCCGATAAGATCCTAAACAAGTTGAAGCGAATTAGCCTGCGGAATCAATGAACCAGCAACACCAAAGAAAGAGACCTTTCAGCAACAATCGAACCTTTTACGCACACAATTTATCAGAGCAAAGCCGGAAAAAAGCGCACATTCGCCGATAAACTTGCGCTAACCAAACACTGTCAGCAAGTAAGATGTTCATGAGAGCCCAAACATGCTGAAGCGAAATAGCCGGTGGAATCAATGAGCAAGCAACACCAAAGAAAGAGACCTTTCAGCAAAAATCGAACCTTTTGCACACACAATTTATCAGAGCAGAGTTGACCGAAAAAGCACAAGCATCGTTCAACTTTCAATAGCCACCAAAAAGGACAATAAACTTATAATATCAATAAATTAGAATAGGAAAACCTCTAAATCAGACTGAGTTTTCCCATTAAAATTTATATATTGATTTTGCTGAGGTTCAATAAAGCATAACGCCCGGTTAAGGGGCAACCAACGCTACTACCAACTTACCGC
>NZ_BDJF01000006.1:0-135474 GCF_001895205.1 Vibrio injensis
ATGTACAAACTTTTTCAACAGTGTACAAACTTTATTGTTCCAAAACATCAGTGTCGATGATAAATTTTTTACCGCTGAACCTGTCGATGGTAAAGCATTGATTGAAGATTTACTGAACCAATACTTGGCTAACTGGTAATCATTAAGGCAGAACCATGTACAGCTCTCAATCTTCATTGTTAACACAACGACGTTTTCTTCCTTATTTTATTACCCAGTTTTTTGGCGCATTTAACGATAATATCTTTAAAAACGTGTTGTTACTGTTTGTTGCTTTTGCCGCAGCAGATACCTTATCCATCTCTAGCCACCTATTTATCAATCTTGCTGCTGGTCTGTTCGTGCTGCCGTTTTTCTTGTTCTCTGCTTCAGCGGGGGTATTAGCCGATAAATTCGAAAAATCATGGTTTATTCGCCGAGTAAAACTGTTTGAGATCGCCATTATGTGCATTGGTGCGGTGGGCTTTATGACTCAAAGCTACGGTTTACTGCTCATCATGCTGTTTTTAATGGGCACCCAATCGGCGTTTTTTGGCCCCGTCAAATACGCGTTGCTGCCTCAGCAACTCAAAACCAATGAGCTGGTCCCAGGCAATGCGTTAGTGGAAACCGGTACCTTTCTCGCCATATTATTGGGCACGATTGGCGCTGGCGTTATTGCTTCACTCGATCATGCCCATTATATTGCTGCTGGTGCAGTGATCTTTTTTGCCTTACTCGGCTATCTTGCTAGCCGCTCTATCCCTGTCGCTCCGGCGAGCGATCCTAACTTGGTGTTTACTTTTCGGCCTATTCAGCATACCCGTACAACGCTGGCGATTGCCAAACAAGACAGAACCATTTTTCAATCCATCATGGCCATCAGCTGGTTTTGGTTTTTAGGCGCCACTTATCTCACTCAGTTTCCCAACTTTACGAAACTCTTTCTTAATGGTACCGAAAGCGCGGTGTCATTTTTGCTCGCGCTTTTCTCAATAGGTATCGCTATTGGCTCTCTCGCTTGTGACAAACTCTCTAATCATCGTATCGAGGTTGGATTGGTGCCGCTCGGCAGCTTAGGTATTAGCTTGTTTGGCTATCTGATGGCGGCGAACGTCCCTGAGAGCTTGCCCCAATTTAGTCAGTTTCACGATTTTATTAGCCATCAATCCCTCTGGCCGCTGTTTATTTATTTGTTGTTACTAGGGGTTTCTGGCGGGATTTTTATTGTGCCCCTTTATGCCCTATTACAACATCGAGCGAAAAGTACTGAACGGGCTCAAGTCATTGCCGCGCTCAATATCTACAATGCGTTGTTTATGGTGGGCAGTGCTCTACTCGGCATTATCTGCTTAAGCGTACTTGAATTCACCATAGTGCAACTGTTTATTTTGCTTGCCGTGCTGAATGTGCTGATGACCACCTACTTGTTTTTACAAGTGCCTATTTTTGTCCTGCGTCTGGTGGTTTGGGCATTGACTCATACTATTTATCGGATGAAACATAAAAACTTGCATCATTTACCAGAGCAAGGCGGCGCACTGATTGTCTGTAATCATGTCAGCTATATGGATGCCTTATTGCTCAGCGCGGTTTGCCCACGCTTGATCCGCTTTGTCATGGAAGAAGATTACGCGAACATTCCTATTTTACGACCGTTACTCAGTCGAGCTGGGGTGATTCCGATTTGTGCCAATAAACGCAGTTCGATTCGCCGCGCCTTTGCTGAAGTCGATCAAGCGCTGCAAGATGGTCATTTAGTGTGTATTTTCCCCGAAGGTCGCCTAACCAGTGATGGTGAGATCGCTCCTTTTATGCGCGGAATAGACGTGATTTTAAAACGTAGCCCAGTACCGGTGATCCCGATGGCAATTAAAGGCTTATGGGGTAGCTTCTTTAGTCGTTATAATGGTCGTGCCTGTCGTAGTTTACCCCGTAAGCTATGGGGTAAAATTGAGATTGAAGCAGGCGAGGCCGTCACCAGTGGACAGGCCAACACCGAGCTAATGCAACAAAAAGTCGCTCAGCTACGTGGTGATTGGCGCTGATAGGTCTAGTCTAGTCTAGTCTAGTCTAGTGGTGTATAACGACGTTGCTGATCGGCAAACCAGTTTTTCACCGCTTGACGTGAAATCTTAATACCGCTCTCGGCCAGAGTGTCAGGCAACTGCCAGTAAGCGATGGGATGTTTAAATTTTTCTAGCTTATCCGCCAACCATGCGGCAAGTTGCGTTTGATCGGGCAAAGATTGGCAACGCAGCACGGCAATGCTGCGCGCGCCAAATTCGACGTCTTGCACTGGGACAACTATCGCTAACTCAATCTGCGGATGACGAGCTAACACGGTTTCAATCTCTTCACAGTGAATATTTTCTCCGCCGGAGATAAACAAGTTATCCGCGCGGCCAATAATGCACAGTTCATCGTTATACCAAGCCCCCAAATCACCACTATCAAACCAACCATCTTGATTGGTTAATGGCGTGAGTATCCCTTGTTGATAATAACCACTGGCTAGGGTTTCCCCTGCTATCCAAATCCGCTTATCGACTACTTTTACTTGCCGTTTCGGTAGCACTTGGCCAGCACTCGCTGTCTCATCTACCGGTTTGGCGGTCACCGTAGACGCTGCCTCTGTCATCCCATAACCAATCCAAGTTTCGATCCCTTGCTGAGCCGCTTGCTGAGCGAGGGTCAGTGGAATATGACTGCCACCCAGTAAAACATGGCTTAAGCTAAGGGGTTGTTGACTGGCTAACAATCGTTGCAGTTGCGTGACGACTAAAGAAGCATGGCTAACCTGCTTTATATCATCGAGTAATTGACCCGTGCCCAGTTTTAAACAGCCGCCCACTGCGAGCCAGCGATACACGATGGCCAGTCCAGAGACATGATAAAGAGGCAAACTCAGGAGCCAAGTATCTTGCTCGCTAAATGCAAACCGCTCTAATAAGCCCTGAGCAGAAGCAAAATGCTGACGATGGGTATGAGCGACCGCTTTAGGGACGCCCATGGAACCAGAGGTAAAAATAAGCGTCGCCAGATTATCCAGCGCATAAGCGGCAGAGCAAGCCACTCCTCCATCTCTATCTCTATCTAATACCGCGATTGAAGAACCTGCGCTTGAAAACACTTGATCGCTAGGCGATTCAATCATTTGCATTTGTGATGGATAAGATGCTTTCAGTTCATCGCTCAAAACGTTGAGTGATGGTGATAACCATAACCAAGCAGGCTGAGAGCCATACAGACGAGTGAGTTTTTCTGTCAGTTGCGCAGCGGGCTGCGGCATAGTGATGGCACACATCACCCCTTGTTGCATCGCCGCTAATAGCCACCATAATATTGATGGCTGATTTTTCCCAACCAAGGTAAGCACATCACCAGAGTGCACTCCGTTTTGCTCGAGTGCGCTGGCGTAACGATTAACTTGCTCACTCAATTGCTGCCAAGTGAAGGTCTGCTGCTCTAGCTGCAACGCAATACGCTGTGGATCGCGCTGCTGCCATTGTCGCCACGGGGTATTCATTAAGCGGATTGCCACACAAGTGTTTGTTGATCTAAGCGGTGTATCGGTAAGGTGCAGCCCGGCCAAGGTGTTTCTAGCTGAGCTTTAAATAAGCCTATTGTATCCAAGCCAGGGACACTCTCTGGTAATAACCAATGAGATAAACGAGCGAGCTGAGTTAAGCCTAAGCTTGATTCTATACTTGAGCTGATCACCGCTTGAATCCCCAGACGGCGCGCTTTTTCAATTAACGCCTGACAAGTTTGCACTGAGCCAATCAGCGTGGGTTTAATCACGATCGCTTTGGCTCCAGTTAACTCTTCTAACTGAAAGTCCGCTTGCTGCACCGCATGTTGTAAGGTTTCATCCCACGCGATGGCAATGCCGCTGTCAATGGCAAAAGCAAGGCTATCGCTTGGTGAGCGACAAGGCTCTTCTAAAAACGCTATCCTGCCGCGCACCGAAGGCGAGACATATTGGGCAAATTTAGCCGCTTTCTCTTTGCTCCATGCTTGATTGGCATCCAATCTTAACTGCAGATCTGGCATCGACTCTAAAAACAAATTCACCAACATGCCATCGCGGATCGGCTCATACAGGCCCACTTTAACCTTAGCGACTTTCTGACCTGGCATAGCGTTAAGTAACGGGATCAACTCATCAGGATCGCCACTACATAATGGAGCGCAATGGTATTGCCCCTCGGAACTAAGCTCGCCTGTTAGCTCCATCTGCGCCATCGATAAACCAAAGGCAACTGAAGGAAAGTCATTGCCAATCTGAACCTCTTTACCTTGTACCCACAAGGCTAACTGCTCTTTCGCTAACGCTCCTGCTTCTTGCAGAGACTCACGGCTAAAACCGGGCAATGGCGCAATCTCTCCGCGACCTACTTGCCCATCTTGCTCTAATTCAACAATAAATCCTTCACGTTGAGTCAATTTTTGCTCACGAAGGATCACGCCGCTATCCATGGGTAATTGGTATTGATAAAGCTTGGCACTGCGCATGATGGATCCTTTTGCTTAAATACGATGGAATGATTTATCTCTCACCGGATCAAACGTGGCCGATAAGAGATAAAGTTTAAAGCGGTGAATTACGGGTTACGGGGGAATTTATTAAAGTCTGGACGACGTTTTTCATTAAACGCGTTGCGTCCCTCCTGCCCTTCTTCGGTCATATAGAACAGCATGGTCGCATTGCCCGCTAACTCTTGCAGCCCCGCCTGTCCATCACAATCGGCATTCAACGCCGCTTTTAAGCAACGCAGCGCCATTGGACTATGTTGCAGTACTTCACGGCACCAACGTACGGTCTCTTTTTCTAAATCTTCAACCGCTACCACCGTGTTAACTAAGCCCATATCTAAGGCTTCTTGCGCATCGTAAAAACGGCATAGGAACCAAATTTCCCGAGCTTTCTTTTGCCCCACGATGCGCGCCATATACGAAGCGCCCCAGCCGCCATCAAACGAGCCGACTTTAGGACCGGTTTGACCAAACTGAGCATTGTCGGCAGCAATGGTTAAATCACACATCATATGTAATACATGACCACCACCGACGGCCCAACCGGCGACAGAAGCAATCACAGGCTTAGGGCAAGTGCGAATTTGACGCTGGAAATCCAGTACATTGAGATGATGAGTCCCACTATCATCTTGATAACCGCCGTAATCGCCACGAATTTTTTGATCGCCCCCAGAGCAAAATGCTTTTTCACCGAGGCCAGTTAAAATGATCACCCCAACACTCTCATCGTAGCGAGCATCGGCTAAAGCATGGATCATCTCTTTCACGGTCAGTGGGCGAAACGCATTACGCACCTGCGGACGTGCAATGGTAATTTTTGCAATGCCATCAGCCGATTTGTGATAGTGAATATCTTGATAATCGCCGCTGCAATCTTGCCATTCAACGGGAGCATAGAGTTCTTGTTCTGAAATGCCTACTGTTTTAGCCATGGTGAATTTCCACTGTTATTGTCTAGGTTTATAATTAACGTTCAGCGTTGCTACATGCCATTAACTCAATCATCAGTTGAGTAAAAGCTTGCGGTTGTTCATGGTGAACATTGTGTCCAGCCTGCTCAACAACGTGGTAATGCAAACCACTGCGCTGAGCAAGTGAATAAAATTTAGCATCATTTTGTCCACATACGTAATGAACGCGAAACGGGACAAGAGATAACGACAAGCGCACATCCGGTTGCCTTGCCAACGAAGTAGCCAATAGCATTTTTGCAACCGCTGGACCAAGGTTATCACTACGTAATGTGACTAAGGTTTGTCTTTGCTCATGATTCAGTGAAGAAAATACCGCTTGCTGATACCAATCGGCGAGAACTTGAGCAATTGGCTGGTGAGCAAAGCGCGTAGCCCAATGTTGGTCGTGCTGCCAACGAGCGTGCTTCTCTTCCTCAGTAATCAACCCAAAGTGACCACCTTCAATGACTAAGCCTTGAATATTGAGCGCGTCAAACCAGCCCTGAGTGCAACCCAGCATTGCCAATCTTGCCCCCAGTGAGTAGCCAACTAACCAGATAGGCGTTGTCGGAGGACAATGAGCGGTGACAACTTGAGCGACCTGCTGACAAGCATCAGCAAAATCACTGCAATCAAGATGGCGACTCTGACCATGTCCCGGCAAATCAATCGATAACAGCGAATACGCGCCACGCAACCGCTGGATAACCATTTGCCAATCTTGACTCGAGCCCAAAAAACCATGCAAAAAAACCACCACTGGTGGCGCTGCATTATTCTGTACAGATTGAGCTGGATCGGTCTTCAGTAACCACTGACTATAAAGCATGAATTTGTGACATCAGTTGCTGAAGGTGCCCTGCTGCTTGTTGTGATGGGGTTATCACCTCAAGCACTAACGTCCCTTTTCCGGCGTTTAAGTGCTGTTCAATGGCTTGTTGATAAGCCACTAGGGTTTCAGGCGCTTGATAATCAAGGGCAAATTGCTTAGCCGCGAACTCAAACGTTAAGCCGTGTGGCATTTGATATAAGGCAGAGCGCTGATCGTCGGGGACAGGTAATAAATCAAAAATGGCGCCGCCATCGTTATTGATCACCACAATCACTAGCGGTTGTGGTGGCGTGCGCACTAAAGCTAACGAATTGAGATCATACAAAAATGAGGTATCACCGAGTAACATCAACATCGGTTTATTCAATGCTCGCTGAACCCCTGCAGCCGTCGCCACCAGTCCATCAATACCGGAGGCGCCGCGATTGGAAAATACTTCGCGCTGTTTGAGCTCACTGAACATATCCACTAAACGCACGATTAAACTATTACCAATAAACAGAGTACTGGCAGCGCCACGTTCGGTGAGATCCAAAGCCACCGCCACTTCACTTAACTGGGGTTGCGATAGATGCAGCTTTGCAAGCTGGGCAATGCTTGAGGCATACGCTTTCAGCTCATCAGCCCAACCAGCATGTCGCGTTTGTAATGGGTGCTGCTTAACCAATTGATGCTCAACCCAAGATACCGCATCGCACAACCAATGCTGCTGCGCCGCATGGCTAGGGTTATTGCGCGCGATTTGCGAGCTAACATAGGTGTAATCACAACTCGCTTTTGTCAGTTGCTGTTCTAACCACTGGTTTAATCGTTTAGAGACAATGCGAGCGCCAAATTGAACCACATGCTGGCATTCACTCAGCAGGGCTCTTGCCGTGCTGTTTTGTAGCCATAAATCGTAATGTGCCCATTCGCTGCTCACCCCAGATTGAGGATCGCACAGCACAGGCCAACCAAGTTGCTCGGCAAACGTTAACGCCGCCTGAGCTTGAACTAAGGGTAAAGAGCCAATGATCACTAGCCCTTTTTGGCTTAACAACGCATTATCACTTGGCAATGGTGCGCTCAGGGTTTGATAACGTTGGCTGTAAGGCTGCTGATCTTGACGCCATGCGTCAACCGTCGCGAGATAGTCTGCGTACAATTCACGTCCATGACTAGAATAAAGTGGCTCTGGATAAGGGCAGTTAATATGAACTGAGCCGCCCAGCATCCTTTGTTGCTGCAAGGCATCGTCAACCGTGGTTAATAACCAAGATAATGGCAAGCGCAAGGTTGGGCTTGGTAAATCAATAGCTTGAGTCACATGCGAGCCATAAATATTATTTTGTACGATCGCCTGATTAGCCCCACAATCTACCAACTCACGTGGCCGATCGGCGGTTAATACTATCAATTGTTCCCCGGTCAATTTCGACTCAGCAATCGCCGGTAGTAAATTAGCCACGGCGGTGCCAGAAGTAACAATCACCGCCACCGGTGTTTGGCTGGCTTTGGCTAAGCCTAAGGCTAAAAAGCCCAGACCACGCTCATCAAAGTGAGTATGGATTTGCAGTTGTTCATTCGCCGCGGCTTCTAAAGTCAGTGGCGTCGAACGTGAACCGGGCGCAATACATACATGACTCACGCCAAAACGAGTCAACTCTTCTAATAGGGTCTGCGACCAAATTCGATTCAATAAGGCTTGGTCTTGATTCATGAAGCCATCCCTAATAATGGTTTATCGGTGATCAAACTCAGCAAGGTCGACATTTTCTTATCCAGTTCTTGCCATTCATGCTCGGCAATCGACCCCGGAACAATGCCGGCCCCCGCATAAAGCTGAACACAATTTTCCACCACCAACGCGCTACGGATAGCCACGCAAAATTGCGCTTGCTGATGGCTAAAATAGCCCATGGAACCTGCGTACCAACCGCGGGCAAACGGCTCATGTTCAGTGATAAAATCTAATGCTGGTTGACGAGGTAAGCCAGCCACTGCAGCGGTAGGCTGTAGCGCACTCAATAGCTGCACGCCATTGATGCTTGGCTTGAGCTGCGCAACAATATCACGCTTTAAATGCTGCACTTGACGCAGAGGAACTAACCGCGCCTCGCTTTCCACTTCGATGTGCTCAGCCAAAGGAGTTAAACGTTCAATGATATCGTCCACCACATACTGGTTTTCATTGAGGTTTTTACCATCATGAATGAGCCAATCCGCCAGTTGTTGATCTTGCTCGGGCGTGTTGCCACGGCCAATGGTCCCGGCCAAGGCTTCCGTTTGTAACTCTTGACCTTGTCGGTAGTATAGACGCTCTGGTGTTGAGCCGATAAAACTGTGTTTACTATCTAGAGCGAATAAAAAATGAAAACTGCGTTGATTATCAGCAACACTGGCTTTGAGTAATTGCGCAGCGCTGATTGGATTATCAAGGGTTAAACGCGTTTGGCGAGCTAACACCACTTTTTTAAACTGCTGCTGCTCAATGCTGGTTAATGCTCGACTAACCAACTCACTCCAATGGCTTTGCTTGGGTAAATGCTCGACTGTCAAAACCTGACTATGCAAGCGCGATAGCGGAGCCACCTCGCGATGTAACTTCTCCAACGTCGCTAACGTGCGCTGGCGATCTTGAGCGATAAAATTGGCTGCCAAGCTCCAACTCTGATCAAAACGGATAATTTCCACTTGCGGTAAGAAAAAAAACGATGACATGCAACGTCGGTTTTTATCCGTTTGCCCATCAAACGAGCGCCCCCCCCAAACACGCTGGTTATCGCCTAATATTGCGTAAGCAGGGGCCGGTTCGGTAAAGGTATACAACTGACCGACAGCCACCACTTCTTCGCGTCCATCACGGCACTGCCAATAAAATTTGGGAAATATAGGCTGAGCTTCAAGCCAATCGATCAACGCAAAAGGCGGTGGGTCTATTAATGTTTGCACAAAACGAACGTCGTTATCCTTTGCGTTCTTGATTTGCTCTATCAACCGAGCAATGGCTTGATGAAAATAAGACAAAGCGACCTCGTCGACTATGAGATTCGATTTAACAGCGGCTACTCTATTGACAGCGTTAGCGTAAATCAAGGTTGCAACTGCTCTTTTTTGACCTTCTCCCGCCTCTAAGAGGATCTTTTTAACAATTTAACATGAGCAGGTGCAATTAAAGTGCACTGAGTCATTTACCAAACGGATATCACTCATCTGCAACCAAAAAGAATATCGTCATGAAAACCGGTTAGCTATAGATTTATATTCTTAAAAAAGGCAATCTAGACTGGTTTAATAAAGTTTTTTAATAATTTTTAGGATTCTTACAATGCAAAATATCGGGATGTCGTCAAAACTCGATAATGTCTGCTACGACATTCGAGGACCTGTACTCAAACATGCTAAACGCATGGAAGAAGAAGGACATAAAATACTAAAGCTCAATATCGGCAACCCGGCCCCGTTTGGCTTCGATGCCCCAGATGAAATTTTAGTTGATGTGATCCGCAATCTACCCACCTCCCAAGGTTATTGCGATTCAAAAGGGATCTACTCTGCCCGTAAAGCGGTGGTTCAGTATTACCAAAAACGCGGTATTCGCAGCCTAGATGTCGAAGACGTCTACATTGGTAATGGCGCGTCTGAACTGATCGTTATGTCAATGCAAGCGTTACTCAACAACGGCGATGAAATGCTGGTGCCAGCTCCTGACTATCCATTATGGACCGCTGCGGTGGCTCTCTCTGGCGGTACTGCGGTGCACTATCTGTGTGATGAACAGGCGGATTGGTATCCGGATCTGGATGATATTAAAAAGAAAATCACCCCTAAAACTCGTGGTATTGTTCTCATCAACCCTAACAATCCGACTGGCGCGGTGTACAGCCGAGATTTCTTGCTGGAAGTGATTGAGATTGCTCGCCAACATAAATTGATGATTTTTGCTGATGAGATTTACGATAAAGTTCTCTACGATGGTGCGGTACACACTTCAGTCGCAACACTAACCGAAGATGTATTAGTGGTAACATTCAACGGCTTATCAAAAGCTTATCGTGTATGTGGCTTTCGTGGCGGCTGGATGTTCTTAACCGGTCCTAAACATCAAGCCGAAGGCTATATCGCCGGCCTTGATATGCTTGCCTCCATGCGTTTGTGCGCTAACGTACCAATGCAGCATGCGATTCAAACCGCCCTTGGTGGTTATCAAAGTATTAATGAGCTGATCTTACCCGGTGGCCGTTTGTTAGAACAGCGCGATCGCGCTTGGGAACTGATAAACCAAATCCCTGGTGTCTCGTGTGTGAAACCCAAAGGGGCGATGTACTTATTCCCGAAAATTGATACCAAAAAATACAGTATCAAAGACGATCAAAAAATGATTTTAGACTTCTTGATCCAAGAGAAGGTACTACTGGTGCAAGGCACTGGCTTTAACTGGCCAAAGCCGGATCATTTCCGCATCGTTACCTTACCTCACGTTGAGGATTTGGAAGTCGCCATCGGCCGCTTCGAACGTTTTTTAAGTACTTATAGTCAATAAATCTTATTTAAATAGAAGCCCTCAAGTTATTGAGGGCTTATTTGATGCAATATTTATAAAAAGTTAATATTTCTTCAGAATCTTCACAATATCATCTTTGCTTTCTGCAGAAATGATTGCATTTATGTCATCATCATTTTGGAATAATTCAGATAAAGCGACAATGGTTTGAATATGACTGTCTGAATCTACTGCTGCTAGAGTTACAGATAAATAAACATCGCCATTATCTTCCGATTCTAGATCTACACCATGTTTAAATATCGTTACTTGCAAACAAGCTTCATTAACCCCATCTTCTGGTCGAGCATGTGGCATGGCAATTTTAGGTGCTAATACATAATATGCACCAATTTCTTTATGTTTTTCTTTGATCGCATCTAGATAGTTTTTATTCACTTTACCTTGAGCGATGAGTGTCGAACAGGCGAGTTCTAATGCAGCATCAACAGTTAAGTTTTTTTCGTTTGAAATAACAATTCCGTTGTCGCCAATTAAATTAAAAATACTCATGAGACAATCCATCCAAGAATCAAGCCTACAACACCGAAATCGAAGTCTGCAAACGTTGTTGCTTCAAGACCCAAACCACCCAGTACAGGTAACAGCATCATCGGCAGGAACGAAATACATAAACCCTGAGTAAAAGAACCAAGGATTGCACCACGCAAACCTCCCATTGCATTGCCGTACACGCCTGCTGCACCGCCGACAAAGAAGTGAGGTACTACACCTGCAACAATGATTGTCCAGTCAAGTGCACCCTGTACTGCCATTGCGACAAGGCCAGCAGCAAATGAGGACAAGAAACCAATTAATACCGCATTAGGTGCTACAGGGAATACCATTGGACAATCGAGAGCAGGACGAGCACCCGGCACTAACTTATCAGAAATGCCTTTAAATGCTGGTACGATTTCAGCAATAAGCATCTTGACACCTTGCAGTACAATATAAACACCACCAGCAAATATTAGCGATTGAATAAAAGTAAATACTATCCAGTGTTGACCACCTGAAACGATTTCTACAAATTCACCACCTGCAAAAATAGAAGAAATCATAAAAAATAGCGACATTGTTACCGCTACTGCAACTGGCGTATCACGTAAAAACATTAAACTTTTAGGAACATTCAAGTCTTCTGTTGACCTTGATTTGTCGCCAAACTTAGAGCCAATAAAACCAGCGATAATATAAGAGAATGTCGAGAAATGGCCCATAGCAAGCTGATCAGTATTCATGACCTTTTCTGTATACTTCTGTACCAGTGCAGGCATAATTACCATTAACGACCCAACAATAACTGAGCCGATTGCTACTAACAATGCGCCTTTGATTTCCGCAGTAGATAGGATGACCGCAACCAACATTGACATAAACATGGTGTGGTGACCGGTTAGGAAAATAAACTTTAATGGTGTAAAGCGTGCTAACAAAATGTTCACCATGAAAGCAAAGAACATAATCAATGCCATTTCATAACCAAAAGCTTCTTGTGCTAGAGCCACAATCGCCTCGTTATTTGGAATAACACCACTTACACCAAACGCTTCAATAAAAACGGTTGAGAAGTTATTGAGAGCCCCCACAAGAGCACCAGCACCAAAACCTAAAATCAAAAAACCCATTACGGTTTTTATTGTCCCTTTTAGGATGGTCGAAATATCAGACTTTTGTGCCACTAAGCCGATAAAGGCAATAAGACCGACCATGATCGCTGGCTCTTTTAACAAGCCAAGCATAAATTCAAAGAAATTTTCCATAGACCATAATTCCTTATATGAATTTTTTTAATTGTTCTTCGATTGAATTTTTATCGAAAATATTTGCTAGGCTTACTATATTTTCTTTACCTTGATCTTTTAATTGATTAGCAATATCCGTTGCTGCTACCCAAATATCCGCTTTGCTTGATGAGGCAGAAGATAAATCTTCATGGTCGATCTCTGCATCTAGACTCATTTTAGCGACGACCTCTTTCACTGCCATTTCCATCATTAATGATGTGCCAAGGCCATTACCACATACAACCATAATTTTTTTCATAATATTATTTCTCTGTAGAGTTAATTAAGAATATTTTTTCATTCCCATTACTGGATGAAAAAATAATAACCAAATGACAAAAAAATAAAATGACAACCATCACAAAGTCAAATTGACCTCGTGATGTAGATCACCAAATAAAAAAGTATTTTATCGATAAAACTCGACACGAAATATCAACATAAAAGATGTGATCGAGAGCTAGTGATTTTTTATGAATAGGGTAAAGCCCCTAAAGAGTACGATAAGATGCCACTATTTACCGTAATCAGAAAGCATCTTTTTGAGTAAGCTATTAACATCTTTAGTTTTTTTACTTCGCTTAGTTAAAGCAGTTAATGATGTGGGTAGTTTAACGGGTTGCTGTGATGGATCCAGTGATTCACTACTCTCTCGAAGTTTTTGTACCGCAGCCATGATCATACGCACTTGCTCGCCTGCGCTATTTTCGAGAACCACAATATTCTCAGACTCAACTTGTACAACCGTGAGAGTACCGTGTTTTACCGATTCAATTTTTTCACCCACCATTGAAGATTGAGGGGGAACTGAACGATCAAAAACTTGACCATTGCGCAACTTAGCCGCTGTAATTGACCGAATATTTCCTGTATTTTCAAAAGCGACAATGACTGTATGGGTATTGTAGTACTCAACAACAACAACATAGCCATGCTTTTTAGTTTCAAATCTCGCACCAACTTGCATATCATGGGGTGCATCCATTTTTTTAATTAACATCCTAAATTCCTAATACTACCTTTGCCACTTTCGTATCGAGACAAAGAAGTGGCTCGTTCAAAGTATATATGCTCTACAGCTTGAGAGAAACGATCAGGTTCTATTGCTAGTCATTTAGCCTCGTTAATGAGAATGCAAAAATAAGATAATGCCATAGCGGCTCCTAATCATGATCCGCTTTTTATGTTCTATGACGTCTTTGCTGGTTGAGAAATTAAGTTTATGGATCCTTGTAGACATCTCAAGCAACGAGACTGGCGTGATATTTTAGATGTTCAATGAAGATCGGAATTTTTTCGCTAAATGCCGGCGGGAAGCATAAAAAGCATACAGCACGAGATCGTCAGGCTGATATTCCATCTCGATGACCTCTAACATGCCAGCTTGTATCTCTGCTTGGCAAAATGCCCTAGGTAATATCGCAAAACCTAAACCAGAAATAGCCGCTGTTTTTGCAAGATGTCCGCTGTTGACCTTAAACGAAGACGCTACTTTCTGCGTAATCAACTGACCTTTAGCATTTTTAAATATCCACGGATTGCCATGTAATACGGTAAAGCTATTGATACAGGGAACCTGTTTCAAATCGGCAAGCTGAAAAGGTCTGGGAAAACGTTGTAGGATTTTTGGTGAGGCCACCACAACACTCGGCCAACGTTGAATTTCCCTAGCTACCCAACTAGTGTCTTCAAGTTTTCCCCGCTGAAAACTTAGCACAATATCAAAGCCATCCAATAAATCCTCTTTAGGATTGATGCTGGTATCGCAACATAATGAAACTGACGGATATTGGTTACAAAAAGAAACCACGGCCTCGGCTAAAGCCGGTGAATCTGGCATTAAAATCTTCAATTCTCCCACAACGGCATGAGAATGCTGAGCGACCTCTTCAAGAGCCTGATTAAGCTTATCCAGCAATGGCTGCGTACACAAATAAAGATGCTCTCCAGCATCTGTTGAAGCAATTCGGCGTGTGGTTCTGGTAAATAATCGAGTATCTAATCGCTCCTCCAATAACGCAATATGACGGCTGACGTTGGATGTCGGTAACCCTAGAAATTCTGCTGCCCGTTTAAAGCTGTTGTGTTCATAAACACAGTGAAAACTGGTTAACCACTGTGGATCAATCTTATCAAGCATCGCACTTAGTCCCATAAAATGGGATTGTAAAACCAATAATCAACACTTTATTACCAGAAATAGGCTTATACAATACCCTTCATTAAAGTTAACTGGATTACAGTTTCCCATGAGTTGGTTAGAAAGACTGTTAGACAAGAAGAATAGAATTAGTAATCGCAAGACATCCATTCCCGAGGGAATATGGACGAAATGTCCGGCTTGCGAACAGATCTTATACCGAATTGCACTGGAGGAAAATTTGGCGGTGTGTCCCAAATGTGATCACCATATGAGAATGACTGCCCGTCAACGTTTGGATCATTTTTTGGATAGTGAAGATCGGATTGAAATTGGCAGCGAATATGAACCTAAAGATGTGCTCAATTTTAAAGATCTACAACGCTACAAAACACGCCTTGCTCTCGCTCAGAAAAATAGCGGAGAAAAAGATGCACTGGTGGCAATGAAAGGGAAACTAATGGGTTTACCTATTGTTGTCTGTGCCTTCGAATTCTCTTTTATGGCTGGCTCAATGGGCTCGGTGGTGGGGGCACGTTTCGTGCGGGCAGTTGACACAGCGATTGATAACCAGTGTGGATTGGTATGTTTTTCTGCTTGTGGTGGCGCTCGAATGCAAGAGTCACTCACCGCTTTGATGCAAATGGCCAAAACCAGCGCGGCTCTCAGACAACTGGCCATGGCTAAATTACCCTATATCTCGGTCCTAACCGATCAAACTTATGGTGGTGTCTCTGCAAGCTTAGCAATGCTGGGTGATATTAATATTGGCGAACCAAAAGCCAGAATCGGATTGCAGGACGCCGAGTGATAGAGCAAACCGTTCGCGAAAAATTACCTGAAAATTTTCAGCAAAGTGAGTTTCTCTTAGCACATGGCGCGCTAGATATGATTGTCGATAGACGTGATATGCGCCAAAGAATCGGCAGCTTAATTGCAAAGATGACCAATGTAACCGTACGCCTACCGCAAAAACGATACTAGCCATCAGAGTAAAAACAGAACCAGCGTTATTGGTATTCATCATACAGATCGTAAATCAACTAAAACCGCTTTTTCAATTCAATAGAAAGTAACCATTGTTTAGATTGTCTTTCAAAAGAATTGTTGATAAGTTGCAAAAATGAAAAACATTTCCAAACCTTCATCATTATTTTTCTGGTGGCGCTCTATTTAGAGCGGCACGGAATTTTTACATTCTTAAGCTGCTGGAAGGTAGCTAAGACTGTAATTTCTCTTGTATCTCCAGTAGCAATCTATTTTTACTAGGAGATCTATCAATGAATACAAGTCAATACACTGAAAAATCGGAAGTCATTTTAACTGGCGATAGAGCTACTGGCCCATTGCACTTGGGGCATTATGTCGGATCTTTAAAACAACGGATCGCTTTACAAGATATTCACGAGCAAACTGTTCTTGTTGCTGATATGCAAGGTCTTACAGACAATGCTCACAATCCAAACAAAGTCTCATCTAATATTCTGAATGTTGTCGCGGATTATCTTGCCGTTGGTATCGACCCCTGTAAAACGACAATTTGCCTTCAATCACAACTCCCTGCTCTTGCTGAATTGACTATGTACTACAGCAATCTTGTGACAATCAGTCGATTAGAGCGAAACCCTACGGTCAAAAGTGAAATACAAAGCAAAGGTTTTGAACGATCAATTCCTGCAGGTTTTTTAACCTACCCTATATCTCAAGCAGCTGATATTACTGGCTTTAACGCAACATTGGTTCCAGTTGGGGATGACCAGTTGCCAATGCTTGAACAAACTAATGAGATAGTTAGAAAGATTAATTTATTAGCAGGACGAGTCGTTTTGAACGAGTGTAGGCCCTTGTTAAGCAATGCATCACGTTTACCTAGCACAGATGGTAAAAATAAGATGTCTAAAACAATGGGAAATACCATTAATCTTGGCGCGACTGAAAAAGAGATCTCCGCAGCAGTAAAATCTATGTATACCGACCCTAACCACCTAAGAATCCAAGATCCTGGTGCTATTAAAGGCAATATCGTCTTTACGTACCTCGATGCGTTTCACCCCGATCAAAACTATATCAACCAGCTAAAAGATCATTATCAACGTGGTGGGCTCGGGGATGGCACAACAAAAAAAGTATTAGAAGAATGTTTACAAGATATGCTCAGACCAATAAGGGCAAGAAGATCTGAATTTTTAAATGATAAGGCTCAATTAATTGATATATTGGTAAAAGGTAGCCAAGTGTCCAGAGAAAAGACGGAAAAAGTACTTTTTGTTGTAAAAGATATCTTTGGACTAAATATTTTCTGAATAAATTAACATTTCAGATACGTATCCTGTGATGTAACCAATTTATCGAGCAAACTTTTACGCCGCGCTAGGCTAACCTTTGGTGAGAGCCATCAATGGCTCTCATATCCCATCAATATAAAAACACATTACCCTCGGGAACGAATGTCACTCTGTTCACCACCGCTGCAAGTTTGTCGCGGCAAAGTGCTAACTTCAAGTCATAGAGAGATAACGTTATACTCAGTTGACGAGATCCATTAATCCCATTAAGCAAGGATGTCTATTGCTATGAAAGAGAGCCACTTTTTTGCTCACCTCGCACGGATGAAATTAATTCAACGCTGGCCGCTGATGCGTTCTATCTCCAAAGAAAACGTTTCTGAACACAGCCTGCAAGTGGCGTTTGTTGCTCACGCGCTGGCTGTGATAAAAAACAAAAAGTTTGCTGGGCAGCTCAACCCTGAGCGTATCGCGTTATTGGCCATGTATCACGACAGTAGTGAAGTGTTAACGGGTGACTTGCCCACACCCGTTAAATACTTTAACCCTGATATTGCTAAAGAATATAAAAAAATCGAAGCTGCCGCTGAACAGCGCCTACTGAGCATGTTGCCGGAAGAGTTTCAAGACGATTTCAAGCCTTTTTTACTCACTGAAGCGGCGCACAGTGAAGATGCCGCCATCGTCAAACAAGCCGACAGTTTGTGCGCGTACCTTAAATGTTTGGAAGAACTGAGTGCTGGCAACCATGAATACGCTCTGGCTAAAAAACGCTTGGATGTCACCCTAAAAGAGCGTCAGACCCCAGAAATGGTGTACTTTCTGCAAACTTTTGCTCCAAGTTTTGAATTAACACTCGACGAGATAAGCTAGCCTACTCTGTAGCTAAACAACTGGTGTACCCAAGCAACTTGGAGTTGCAGCTAGGAAGGGTATCCCTTTTATAAACATCTTTTAGGAGTAGTCCATCATGCAGATCACCCTTCCAGCAGAATGGCACGCGCGTAATGATGATGAACATAAAATTCGCCGTGATGATCATCGCAGCCCTTTTCAACGCGACCGAGCGCGGATCCTCCACTCGGCGGCTTTTCGGCGTTTACAAGCCAAAACTCAAGTCCATGGCACCTACTTAAATGATTTTCACCGCACGCGTTTAACCCATTCTTTAGAAGCCGCGCAAATTGGAACTGGCATTGTGGCTCAGCTGAAACTTAAACAGCCAGAATTTCGTGATCTTTTACCGTCTGACAGTTTAATCGACGCGTTATGTCTTGCTCATGATATTGGTCATCCACCTTATGGGCACGGCGGCGAAGTAGCGCTCAATTATATGATGCGTGAACATGGCGGGTTTGAAGGCAATGCGCAGACGTTTCGGATTGTCACCAGTTTAGAGCCTTATACTGAGCATCATGGGATGAATCTGTCTCGTCGTACTCTGCTGGGGCTATTAAAATACCCCGCACGGTTAAGTCAGACTCGCGCCGAGAAACTGCCTGAAGCCGTGCCCCACCAGCGGCAATTAAAAGCCAAAGCTTGGTCTCCGGCTAAAGGTATTTATGATGGCGATCAGGCTAGGTTTGAGTGGGTCTTATCCCCCTTAAGTGAGCAAGACAAACAGCATGTCAGTGACATGCGCGCAGAGAGCGGCGCCCCTTATCAGCATAAGAAAACCCGTTTTAAATCCATCGATTGTTCGATTATGGAGCTTGCCGATGACATTGCTTACGGAGTGCATGATTTAGAAGATGCGATTGTGCTTGGTTTAGTCACCAAAACGCAGTGGCAACACGCAGCAGAAATTCCGCTGCTTAATACTGGCGATGCTTGGTTTGCAGAGCATGCACACACGCTCACTGACATGCTCTTTTCTGGCCAGCATCATATTCGTAAAGATGCCATAGGCGGTATGGTCAACGCGCTGCTCACCAGTATTAGCATTCATCCGGTTGATCATCCATTTGAAAGCCCACTGCTGGCGTTTAATGCTTATCTACAACCAGCGATGGCCGATGCCTTGCAAGTCTTAAAATCGTTTGTCAGCCAATACGTGATTCAAGTGCCGCAAGTACAGCGTTTTGAATATAAAGGCCAGCAAATTATTATGGATTTGTTTGAAGCACTGGCCGCCGACCCTGAACGTTTATTACCTAATGGTACGCGTGAAAAATGGCAAAGCGCTGAGCAACATCTAGGTGGTGGGATGCGGGTGATTTGTGATTATATCGCAGCCATGACCGACGGCTATGCTCAGCGAATGCATCAAGAGCTGTTTTCCGCTCATAGTCTATGAGCTTAACGCTTTATTGATCTTGGCGATAATGCTTGGCAAAAATCTCTGGTGGCATGTGCTGAATCTGGGTATCGATCATCTGTGAAAACACCGTCAGTAGCGGTGAGTAATCATGCTCTGGTTGCGCTAACTGTAATAGATGATAACCCGCTTCAACGGTCGATAAACTATTTTCACTGGGCGCTTTACGGATCCGATAATTACCTTCGAGATCTGTGGGCAAATGCAAACAAGGTAGCGGATGTAAATTGGTCGATAGCTGCCACATTTTATACGCTTTCTTCCAAGTGCCATCGAGTAAAATGACCCGCAGTTTGTGAGGCCGACCAGACCATGGCTTACTCGAAGCGCAGATGGATTGCGGGCTAGGATACAGCACCATATGCTGCACCTCTTCCTCAGCCAATAGACGATTAAGCTCGGGGTGTGTCGTGAAATCCTCGCCGATCAATAAACGGCTGTTAGGGAGCGATAACGCTAAAATGCGCGCCGTCCCAAGTGGGCGATTCTGCTCAGTTGGGTGCTGGAGTATGATAAGCTCAATGGCTGACTCTAACCGCACGATAGCTGAACAAAAACAAACTTTATGAGCTTTACCACATTGAGAACAATATCGAGACATAGCGTGAATATCTACCTAGGGTTAATTTTTCTGAGCTTAGCCTGTTTAGGCTTACAGTTTTCCCCACTCGCTGAGTTCAGCGCTTGGCAACTGACCGAGATTGAGCGCGGCCAGTGGTGGCGGATCCTAACAGGAAATTTCACCCATACCAACTTTGCCCATTTAGGGATGAACCTCGCCGGTCTCTGGGTTATCGTATTTTTATTTATGCCTAGCATTAAGTCATTATTCTTCGCCTTAAGTATGCTGAGTTTATCGGTGGGGATAAGTATTTTTTTTAGCGACATGACACTGTATGTTGGCCTGTCTGGCGTATTGCACGGTTTATTTGCTTACTTTGCTCTACTAGAGTGGTTACATGGCCGCCGCAGTAGCTTATGGCTAGTGCTTGGCGTCATCGCTAAAGTCGCTTGGGAGCAGTGGTTCGGGGCATCCATGATGACCGCTGAATTGATTCAAGCTCGAGTGGCGACCGAAGCCCATTTAGCGGGCGCTCTAGGTGGCTTGGGTTTAGGCTTGGTTCAGTTTATGCTGATAAAAAAACGCCGCAACACAAGTCACGGCGCTGATTAGTACAAACATGGCTTGTGATTACATCACCGGACGCTGACCACGGCTGAGCAATTTCAGCAGTACCGCATCCGCCGCTTGACTGGCCGTTCCGGCGAGCTTATCGGCAAGCTTTTTCTTACGAACATAACGCACGGCAAGCACCGTTTTTTCCTTGCAGGCATTGACGATCAAATCATCTGAAGTCGCAATCTCATCCACTAAACCTAATGCTTTCGCTTGACTGCCAAACCAATGTTCACCAGTGGCCACTTTTTCAAGATCAAGCGCTGGGCGATGATCACGGATAAAGTCTTTAAACAGGCCGTGGGTTTCTTCTAGCTCTTGTTTAAATTTCTCACGAGCTTTATCGGTGTTTTCACCAAACATGGTCAGAGTTCGTTTATATTCACCAGCGGTAAGCTGTTCAAATTCAATATCGTTGCGTTTAAGTAGTTTATGAAAATTAGGGATTTGAGCGATAACTCCGATTGAACCAACAATTGCAAACGGCGCAGCAACAATTTTATCGGCGATACACGCCATCATATAGCCGCCGCTGGCGGCCACTTTATCGACGGCAATCGTCAAAGGAAGCTGAGCGGCTTTAAGACGATCAAGCTGTGATGAGGCCAGTCCGTAACCATGTACCATGCCACCACCGGTTTCTAAACGAACCAGCACTTCATCGCCAGGTTGAGCCACAGCCAAAATCGCCGTCACTTCTTCACGCAATGAACTGACTTCTTTGGCATCAATACTGCCATGAAAATCGAGCACGAATAGATGCGGTTCGCGTTTAGAGTCTAGCTCACCCTCTTTCTCGGCTTGTTTGAGTGCTTTTTGCTTGGCTTTTTTCTGCTCTTTCTCTGTTTTCTTTTCTGCTTTATCACGTGCTTTCAAAAAGGCTTCATCATGCAGATAAGATTCTAAACGCTCTACGGTTGCTTTATGTTGCTCGGTTAAGTCGGTGATTTCTAGCTCGCCTTTATTGGCGCCTGATTTACCACCACCCGATTTTATCATCACCAAGATCACGACTAACGCCACTAACACCGTGACAATCTTGGCTAGAAACAGCCCGTAATCTAATAAAAATTCCAAAGTACTCATCCTCTTTAATACGAATTGGTGTATTGTAACCACCTTGTCACAAAGACTTAAAGTAAAACCTCATCTCGGACGGTTGAACTGCCAAAGTTGGATTAGATTCGAGATTATAACCAAAAGGAATCTGACGTGAATTACTCTGTTGCTGTTGATGCTTTACAAAATAAGGTTATTTTAGTCACTGGTGCCAGTGATGGTATTGGCAAACAAGCGGCTATCACTTACGCCGCCCATGGAGCAAGGGTCATTTTACTCGGCCGCAGCGAAGATAAACTGCAGCAAACCTACGATGAAATTATCAACGCTGGCTACCCACAAGCCTTAGCGATCCCCTTAGATATGCAACATGCCAGCAAAAACGATTATCAAGCCTTGATGCGCAAGATAGAGCAACAATGTGGTCAACTGGATGGTTTATTGCATAGCGCTGGGTTATTAGGCGACATCAGCCCGTTTGAAGCAATTAGCGAACATACTTACGATCAGGTAATGCAAGTCAATGTCAAAGCTCAGCTTTTACTTACCCAAGCCGCTTTACCCTTGATTAAACGCTCGCCACAAGGCCGAGTTGTCTTTACCAGCTCGACCGTGGGTCACAGTGGCCGTTCAGGTTGGGCGACCTACTCTATTTCCAAGTTTGCCACTGAAGGGATGATGCAAATCCTCGCCGATGAGCTACGTGATACCCCATTACGCGTCAATGCGATTAATCCCGGTGGAACACGCACCGCCATGCGCGCCAAAGCCTATCCGCAAGAAGATGCTAACCGCTTAAAAACACCGCAAGAGATTATGCCGCTTTATCTCTACTTGATGGCCAATGAGAGCCAACACGTGCATGGCCAGTGTATTGACGCACAACCGAAATAAGCCACTTCAAGCACATTAATTCGGAAAATAAAAACCCCGTCGCTAGCTCGAGGTCAAGGACGGGGTTTTCAGTCATTAATGAATTATGCGCTGATTATAAGGTATCACGTAAGCGATCTTGTACCGCTTGCACCAGTAAATCAGGCTGGAATTTGGAGATAAATTTATCACAGCCGACTTTTTGTACCATGGCTTCATTAAAGCTGCCACTGAGTGACGTATTTAAGGTAATGTACAAACTTGCCATTCTCGGATCGTTACGCACTTCATAAGTGAGCTTATAACCATCCATTTCTGGCATTTCTGCATCGGTGATCATCATCAACAGCTCTTGATTGATATCTTTACCTTCATCACACCATGATTTCAGTAGCTTCAATGCTTCTAAGCCATCCCAACACTCGATTATGTTTAATCCAAGCTGAGATAACGTATCTTTAATCTGCTTACGGGCAGTGGAAGAGTCGTCAACAATCAAAATGTTACGCCCAACCATTTCACCTAATATGTCATGATCTAACACATGTTCAGAAATCGATACATCATAGTCGATGATTTCAGCGAGCACTTTTTCTACGTCAATCACTTCGACGATATGAGTTTGATTTTGCTCTTTAATATGCGTTATCGCCGTCAGGTAGTTGGAACGGCCTACCGATTTGGGTGGGGGCTGAATTTCTGTCCACGCCGTATTAATAATATTGCGTACCTGACCAACCAAAAAACCCTGCACCGTACGGTTGTATTCGGTAATGATTAAGTTGTGCTCTTGATTGTCCAGCTTGGTTTCAGGAAAACCAATCGCTCGACGAAGATCAATGATCGGGACAGCGACACCTCGTAAAGAGGCGACCCCCATAATATTCGGATGAGAGCCGGGCATTTTAGTCGTTGGCGGCACCTTGATCACTTCACGTACCTTAAATACGTTGATCGCAAAAATCTGTCGACTATTTAGACTAAACAGCAACAGTTCTAGGCGGTTCTCTCCCACCAAATTGGTACGCTGATCGACCGTATTTAAGATACTCGACATAGAAAATCCCGCTAATAGAAAAGCACCATCGTTTACAGTATATACCTAAATTTCTGTGAGGCACTTGGGTAGATCATTAATTTAGGCGAACAATGTAAACTGTCGTGCAAAAAAAACGAAGAAAAATTATCCTTCAACCACTTTCATTAATAATAAACCATCGTAGAGCGCTTGCTTGATTAATGCGGCTCCTGGCATTGTGGCTTGTTTATAAAAGCGAGATTCAACCAACTGTAAATGTTGGTGATAAGCAGGAAGACTGTGCTCTTCAATACAGCGCTGAATTGCCGGGTATAACACCGTTTTTGCTTGATTCATTACCCCACCAATCAGTACTTTGTCAGGGTTAAATAAATTGATCACTATTGCAATGGCTGCGCCTAAATAACGTCCGAGTTGCTCAATCACTTCCACCGCGAGCGGATCACCATTAGCCGCTGCTAAACAGATGTCTTCAATCGAAATGTTCTCTTGTCCAGATAATGAAGACGCTTCTCCTTGAGCAATTCGTAACGACACCTGATCACGAATCGCTTGTGAACTGGCTACCGTTTCAAGACAGCCAATATTGCCGCAATGACAACGTTTACCTTGAGGATCAATTTGAATATGACCAAGCTCACCAATATTACCATAGCGGCCTTGTAATACCCGACCATCAACGATAATCCCGGCCCCTAATCCGTGATGAATAGAAATCAATATCGAATTATCAACATCTTGCGAGTGACCAAATAGTTTTTCGGCTAACGCCCAAGCTCGAGTATCGTTAGCGACAAACACTGGTAATCCAGTCGCTTTATAAATTTCTGGGCCTAGCGCCAAGTTTTTCACATTATAATGCGGCATTTGTAATACCATGCCTTGCTGTGAATTGACTAACCCCGGCAGAGTAATCGCAATACTGGTCACTCGGTCCAATTGGGCGGCGTAAGTTTGAAAAAACTCTTCTATTTCAAATAATAACCGTGCTAACACATCATCTTGATCGATTTCATGAATATCAATTTTGGTGTCAATCAATACCTCACCACCCAACTCATGCAACGCAATCGTCAGATAGCCTCGGCCTAAACGCATGGAAAGAAATTGCCAGCCTTGATTATTGGTTTGCAGACCAACGGCAGGTCTGCCACGACTGATCGCTTCTTGAACGGTCGTTTCATGGATCAAATGGGCATCAATTAATTCGCGAGTAATTTTAGTAATACTTGCCGGAGCTAATTCACTCTCTTTAGAAAGGTCAATGCGCGATATAGGGCCTTTTTGATCTATCAATTTATATACACGACCAGCATTGACCTGTTTAATATGATCAATATGGCCTGGTTGAGCCATATACATGGTGCACTCCAGATTTCAATAACCTGCCAATTTTTTTACTTTGCGAACTAATTGTGAAGCAACTTGATGTATAGCCGTGACAGCCATCACGCATATAAATTTGAGTTTGTGTTTTTAACCCCAAAACAGCCAATTTCGCTCTCAGGATAGCTAAGATGAGGGTTAGATCGATAAATTATCATTTTTTTTCTAAACCCTCTATTTTTATAGACTTAGGTCTATACTGAGATCCAAGAGGTTGCGATTATCGACTGGATTTTCAAGGAGAAAAGTATGACCGCCGCATTAAGAAGAACAAAAATTGTCGCTACATTAGGTCCATCGACAGATCAAGGAAACGTGTTAGAAACGATTATTCGTTGTGGTGTAAATGTGGTCAGAATGAACTTCTCCCATGGTTCAGGGGACGATCATCGATTACGAGCAGAAAAAGTTCGCGAAATTGCGCGGCGATTAGGTCGACATGTGGCGATCTTAGGTGACTTACAAGGTCCTAAAATTCGAGTATCGACCTTCAAAGAAGGCAAAGTTTTTCTCAATGAAGGCGATAGTTTCATTTTAGATGCCGAGCTCGGACTCGGTGAAGGCACGCTGCACGCCGTCGGCATTGATTACAAAGCTTTGCCAAATGACGTTGTCGCAGAAGACATTTTATTACTCGACGATGGCAGAGTTCAGTTGCAAGTCACTGCTGTAGAAGGAAGTAAAATTCACACTACAGTGCTTATCGGCGGACCATTATCCAATAATAAAGGCATTAACAAAAAAGGCGGTGGCCTTTCTGCTGAAGCCTTAACAGAAAAAGATAAGCGAGATATTATACTGGCGGCAGACATTGGTGTGGATTATTTAGCGATCTCTTTTCCACGCAATGGAAAAGATATGGATTATGCTCGTCGTTTAGCTCGCGAAGCCGGACTGAATGCCAGATTGGTGGCCAAAGTTGAGCGCGCAGAGACCGTCTCTTGTGATGAAAATATCGATGATATTATTCGCGCCTCTGACGTCATCATGGTTGCACGAGGCGATCTTGGAGTAGAAATTGGCGATCCAGAATTAATCGCGGTGCAAAAGAAACTGATTCGTCGTTCTAAAGAGCTCAATCGCATCGTCATTACAGCCACACAGATGATGGAATCGATGATAACCAACCCGATGCCAACTCGGGCAGAAGTGATGGACGTAGCAAACGCAGTACTCGATGGCACTGATGCGGTCATGCTTTCAGGGGAAACAGCCGCAGGTAAATACCCAGTAGAGACCGTCAAAGCAATGGCCGAAGTCTGTGTCGGCGCAGAAAAAATGATCGAAGCGAGCCAACAAAATTATCGTATCGATCGCGCTTTCCAAACCGAAGAAGAAACCATCGCCATGTCAACCATCTATGCAGCCAATCACCTTGAGGGAGTCACAGCGATGGTTACATTAACCGAGTCAGGGCGAACAGCGCTAATGACCTCACGTCTTAACTCGATATTACCTATCTTCGCCATGTCTCGTAATGAGCATGCTCTGAACCGCTGCGCCCTCTATCGAGGAGTCACTCCATTCTATTTTGATAGCAATCACGGTCAGGGAGCAGAAGTTGCTCAGGCGGCTCTACAAGCCCTAAAAGACAAAAAACTCCTCGAATTTGGCGATCTGGTGATCATTACTCAAGGCGATATTATGGATGTGGAAGGAACCACCAACTGCATGCGTATCTTGCCAGTATTTTAATTGCAGAGGTAGGCACAAACCGTGCCTACCTTCTAGTCAAATGATTTAATCTTTCAAGAACGAGAAAAACGGCGATAAATCACCATTCTCCTATTGATCGCCATAAAAAGGATCAATAACTGGCGGATTAGCTCGCTGAATGGCAAGCTGCTTAGCCTGCTCATAAGTTTCAATAAAACGATAACCAGCTTGTAGCCCTAACTCATAGTCATAGAGCAATGCTCCCTGACTACTGAGTAAAGAGCTTGATTTCAGTGGTTCACTTGGCACAATTTGTAAAATAAACGCATCATCTGGCGGGGTATGAAGAAAGTCACTGGTTAATGAATAGGTTTGATAATGAACCATTAACATATCGGCAAGACCCGCATCGAATTTATTGCCTAATAAATGACTTAACCGATAAATATTGTCAGCCCCAAACAGCCAGCGTCCTCCATTTAACACATCGAGATGCTTTTGCTCTTTCTTGATCTCTTGTGCTTTGGCGAGTTGTTGCTGCAGGAAACCATTCCAATCTTGTCTCCATTGCAGTATTTTATTTTGCCAATGTTGCTGAATATGGTTTACCGATTCACGTAACCACTTAACTTGAGAATCAGACTCTTGCTCTACCAAAGCGTTTTGCTGATCTTCTTCCTCTAACGTTTCCGTCCGGATGACGGTGATAAATCGCGCTTCTTGACGCCAAGCTTGCTGAACGGGGATAGACGCTGACACCCCACCATCAATATAGCAATGTTGACCTAATGAAACTTCTTGAGTGTATAAACCCGGAATTGCGCAGGTCGCGATAAGGACTTCTCGCCAATCATTATCCAGCATCGGAAAATAAGCATCGGTTAATGACTGAGCCTCCGTCACCGCAGCAAAGGCCTTTCGCTGGCCCAATACATGCCGCCCCATGTCCAAATCTAAACGGTAAGGATAATCACTGATTTTATCGAGCGCCCAGTCTAAATTCATATACTGTTTGCGTCGGATATAACTGAATAAATGAAAAAACTGAGGATCGGTCGTGAGTTCGAGAATGAAAGCTTTACCTAAACCGTGTTGACGACATAGATAAGAACAAAGATTTAATGCGCCCGCTGACGTGCCATAAAATTCATCAAACGGGTCAAAATTAGACAACATAAAAGCATCTAACACCCCTGCGGTAAAAATCCCCCGCTGCCCTCCACCTTGGGCAACTAAACTATTTTTACCAGTCAGAAACTTCGAGAGCCGAACAGTGTCGACTCTCGATTCTAGCCCTGAGACTGTTCCACTGTTCACCATAAGCAGAACCTCTAGCTTTTAATTAGCGATAGTAATTAAACCATAGCCGATAAGAACAGCAAAGATTGCTGCGGTAATCATTAATGCGTGTTTAAGATCGCGTTCCATACACCTCTCCTTGAGAATCACTGAATGACAACATAAGCATACACTAATCCTTTATACTGTCGTTTTTTACCACACAAATATCAAGTGATTATCACATTTATCTTCACTAGCGAGGGAGAGTAAAGCTTTTATTCTCGATGACTAAAGTAACGATAGTATTCACTCACTCTCCTATCCTATCCTATCCTATCCTATAGTAGGATAGGCAGTTATGCAGAAGGAGTATTACATGCGACTTAATGGATTCCCGCTCTACCGTTCGTTTATACCATCTCTCCTATTGAGCTTACTCGCCTTCCCGGTAAAAAGTGAACTGTATGTGACGCCTTATTTTGGCTATACGTTGGGTGGCAAAGTGGAGGATTTTCAACAACGTCAATACGACATCAAACCATCGGAAAATATTGCATTAGCCATCGAAACCCCCTTTCAAACTGGACGCATCGGTTTTTTCTATAGCCATCAATCATCACAAGTTGAACAAATCGATAATCAAGCCACCATGCATTATCTGCACTTCCAAAGTAGTATTTATTACCCTTTAGAATCTAAAAGCTCTGCATTTATTGGCGTTGGGCTAGGTGGCTCATACGTTGATGTTGACTGGGTTAATAAAAAATATGGTTTCTCGTCTAGCGTGTTTGCCGGTATAGACTATAAGATTGCCTCTAACCTCACCATTACATCGCATTTTCGATGGCTTGGCACTATGGTTGACAACGATACCAGTGCTATTTGTCAGCTTGAACAAAATAGCGGTTGTTTGATTGGTTTTCACTCCAACTGGATGAATCAATTTGCTTTTAATCTAGGGCTCAGCTTACGTTTTTAAGCTGTTCATCGCTGATTAGTATGGAAATGGCTTTATCGTCTCCCTGATTGCGAATCATAGATATCAAGCCGTTTATCTCAAACCAAATTTAACCTTGCAAGATCAACCGCAGCTAGAAGCACTGACCACTAACTGCTGTTTTTTTGGTCAAGCACTCTGTTGTTAAATACAGTTTTATCAATGGACAATGACTTTTAATAGAGTGGATTGATTCAGTTAACGACGAAAAACACAAATATACCCCTATATTTTTGTATAAATAACTTGGATGCCGCTATCTATCACTGACAACAAACCGTTTACATTGTATTGCCATTTTTAAAAGTTCTCTGTAGTCTCTCAATTAATGCGCAGCTGATTATTTCAGATTACGCAAACACACATCGACAACAACAGAATAATATTCCAATAAATAACCATATAGACCACAGGTAAATCTACGTTTTTACACATTCACGGATGATGGAACAATATTTTAACAATTAGACCTATACTCATACGATGATCTTTTCGTCAGTCGACTCTGGCAAAAGTGAGCGGTAACGGGAAGGCTTGCTTCCACATCTCAATGAATGAGTAAACAAGGTCTAATGAGGCTTCATACCTCAGGGAATGATTAAGGAGAAATAAATGAAGCGAGAACAATGGGGATCCCGTACAGGATTCATTTTAGCCGCCGTAGGTTCTGCGATTGGCCTAGGTAACATTTGGCGTTTCCCCTACATGGCTTATGAGAATGGAGGGGGCGCTTTTTTCATCCCTTATCTATTTGCTATGTTAACGGCAGGCATTCCTTTTATGATCCTCGAATTCAGTATGGGCCAAAAACATCGCGGATCTGCACCAACAACTCTCGCCAAAATTAATACAAAATTTGAATGGCTTGGTTGGTTTCAAGTGGGTATCGCAGCAACCATTGGGGTGTACTATGTGGCTGTGATTGGCTGGGCAATTTCCTACTTCGGCATGTCATTTACCCAAAGTTGGGGAACGGATACCAATAGCTTTTTCTTTAGCGAATACCTAGGTCTTGGTGATAACTCGCCGACTAACCTTGGATCGATTCAGTGGAAAATTGCTTTTACGATGGCGATTGCTTGGGCTATTACTTATGCAGCTATTGTCGGCGGAGTGAAATCTGGTATTGAGCGTGCTTCCAAAATCATGATGCCGGTATTGTTCATCATGGTACTACTCCTAATTGCACGTATGATTTTCTTACCTGGTGCATTAGATGGCGTCAACTATATGTTCGAGCCAGATTTTAGTAAAATTTGGGATGTTAAAGTCTGGGCTGCCGCTTATGGGCAAATCTTCTTTACCCTCAGCATTGGCTTTGCGATTATGCTAGCCTATTCCAGCTATCTACCACAGAAATCTGATATCACCAATAATGCTTTTATGACCGTCTTGATCAACTGCGGTTTTTCCATTCTCGCCGGTATCATGATTTTCTCAGTTCTTGGTTACATGGCTCAAGAACAAGGCAAACCGCTGACTGAAGTTGTTTCTGCTGGCGTTGGTTTAGCTTTTGTCACTATTCCTGCTGCCATCAACTTACTACCGATCCCTTACATTTTAGGTCCACTATTTTTCTTAGCCTTAGTCGTTGCTGGACTGAGCTCACACATCTCTATCTTAGAAGCCGTCACCTCCGCGGTGATTGACAAACTTGGTTGGAGCCGTAAGAAAGCAGCCAATATTGTAATCGGTTCAGGATTTATTATTTCTATGGCATTTGCGACTAATGGCGGCTTACTGCTACTCGATTTAGTCGATCACTTTGCGAACAATGTCGGCATTATGGCGAGTTGCCTAGTTGAACTCATTCTCATGACTTGGTTGCTGAAAATTTCCGACGTGCGTAAATATGTTAACTCCATTTCTGATTTTACGATTGGAGTATGGTTCGACATTTGTTTGCGCTTCGTTTCCCCTGTCGTGTTGGCAATCATTGTCGTAACTAAATTACGTGCACTACTTACTGAAGGGTATGGTGGCTATAATTTAACTTTAGGTTGGACGATTATTATCGCATTGCTGGTGATGGGTGCCATCGTGAACTTAACGAATCGTAAGGAAGCAAACTAATGACTACTGGTGCTATTATTATGATGATTATCGGTCTTGGGCTCACTTGGGGCGGTGCAGCCATCTGCATTAAAAAAGCTATGGCGAAACAAGAAGAATAATCTCCTCTTAATAAGGCCACGAGCAGCTAATCTGCTGTGGCCTTATCGATTTTAGAAGCGATAAGTGATCCCTAACGCCGCACCCAATTGCAAATTGACACCTGAATGAAGGTTTAACTCTGGATGAACTTGACCATAGACATCAATATTACTGTTAATTGGCCAGTTAACCCCTAATGGTACGCGCGCACCAAAATCACCATCCCACTCACCCCAAGCACCAATTCCAACGTACCAATCCAAAGGAACGTCAGCTCGGTCAAAATTGCCACGTCGCATCAAATAATCAAAAGCGGCACCTTCATTACCAAGAATAAAACGATATTGCTCATCAACCTCAATGACTGCACTCAACTGTTGATCTACGGCCATACCCACTTTTAAACTCGGCTCTTGTTGAGCATAAACACTTACTGGTACGCTGAATAACATCGCCACTGCAGCTATTTTTTTCATAAGTCACTTATCCTATATCGTCTGGTATTTACTCAAATTTCTAAGATTGAGAAATAAACTCCCAAATGATGTCCAATTGCAGCAAAGTCGGCTCCGCCAGAAGAAAGAATAAACATGACACGAATAATCCAACCAAGTGCAAAATAAAATCAAAGGAAATAACGGCAGTCTAACGAGGAGTGTACTGATCAATGTCAGCAAAGAGGTAAAGATAGGTTAAGATAGAGTATAGGTAGAGGTTAAAACATCATTGATAATGGGCACTTTCAGCAGACCGATAAAAAGGAGACCGAAGTCTCCTTATTTATAGGGGAAAGAATGAGAATTAACCGTGGTTACGAATCCACTCATCCATGTCTGTTCTCAAGTTATCTGACTTGGTACCAAAGATAGCTTGTACACCACCAGATACGACAACAACGCCAGCTGCACCCAGTTGTTTTAGTTTCGCTTGATCAACCAATTCGGTATCCGCTACAGACACACGTAGGCGAGTGATACAAGCATCTAGGTTAGTGATGTTTTCTTTACCACCAAATGCCGCAACTAACTCACCGGCTAACTCTGTTCCTGTTGAGGTATTCGCATCAACAGATTCATCTTCACGACCCGGTGTTTTTAGGTTCAAAGTACGAATAACAAACGTAAATACCACATAGTAAAGTACAGCGTAAGCGATACCTAAACCTACCAGTAGTAACATATTTTCCGCACGAGGAGACTGAACAACAAAGTCAATAAACCCGTTAGAGAACGTATGACCATGCACAACGCCTAACGAGTTAGTTAGGACATACGCTAAACCAGCAAGTACCGCGTGGATTGCATAAAGTACAGGAGCAATGAATAGGAAAGAGAATTCAATTGGCTCAGTAATACCAGTTAGGAAAGAAGTTAATGCTGCAGAAGCCATGATACCCATGATTTTTGCACGGTTTTCAGGTTTAGCACAATGCGCGATGGCAAAGGCTGCAGCAGGAAGACCAAACATTTTAAACAGGTAACCACCCGCTAACTGACCGAAACCATTACCCGCTTCGCGAGTCACATCATTCGCAGTCAAGAAACAAGTCATAATGCCCGTTGCAGGTTGGCCTGAGTTAGTAACGCATGAACCCGCTTCGTAGAAGAATGGTACGTTCCAGATATGATGCAAACCAAATGGAATCAATGAGCGTTCAACAATACCGTAGATACCAAATGCGGTTACTGGGTTTTGGTGTGCTGCCCAATCAGAGAAAGAAGCAATAACGCCACCGATTGGAGGCCAGATTACTGATAAAATAATACCCAAGGCAATCGATAAGAAGCCAGTAATGATTGGTACTGCACGTTTACCGGCAAAAAAGCCCAGATATTCTGGTAGCTGAATTTTATAAAAGCGATTGAACGACCAAGCGGCAACACCACCCGCAAGAATACCGCCAAGTACGCCTGTTTCGATGCCATCAACCCCCATCACCTCAGCCATAACATTCAAGGTAGC
This sequence comes from Vibrio injensis, assembly GCF_001895205.1. Lineage (GTDB taxonomy): Bacteria > Pseudomonadota > Gammaproteobacteria > Enterobacterales > Vibrionaceae > Vibrio > Vibrio injensis. The sequence continues at coordinate 32,945 of NZ_BDJF01000006.1, forward strand.
AACCATGATGCCATAACCAACAATAGCAGAAAGTCCTGATACACCATCGTTATTGGTAAAACCTAAGGCCACACCAACGGCAAACAAAAGTGCCATTTGACCAAATACCGAGCCACCGGCTTGCTCCATCAAATGCGAGACGACTTCTGGCAGCCAACTAAAGTTTGCCGCCCCAACACCAAGCAAAATACCTGCAACGGGTAAGACTGATACTGGTAGCATCAGTGCTTTACCTACTTTTTGCAGGTTAGCAAAAGCGTTCTTTAACATGTTTATGCTCCTGATTAAGTTATTAGAATTTTTCGGGTTCCAACGGCACACCCCCGTAGCCTAAATGTTAGCACCCAATGAAAATGTAACCACAAATGTATTATATTTTCCGCCTCTAAATATATCTTGATGCCCCTCAAACTTTCCAGTTCGTAAAGAAATTTAGTTTCAAAGTAATAGACAGATCACACAGCCATCACTTATCAACAAGGCAACAGAAGCATTCTATCCTATTGTTTATATTAATAATAATTTTCCATCAATTAATTTTACTTGGTAAATTAAATTGACAGGGTTGTTATTTTTAGTAACAAAATTACCAATTACTGATTTTAGAACGAATATTCAACAAATTAAGTAAACAAGCCTAGTTTTTGATAGTAATTTGAAGTTAAGCACGTAAAACAACGATTTACGACACGTTATGCCCACAAAATTTGATTTTCATCGCAAAAAAAGATCTTGGAAATTTTTGCTGGTTTTTTCTGCAACTTCGCCTAAAGAAAGCCCTTTAAGTTGAGCAATATAAGCTGCGACCTCAACCACATAGGCTGGTTGATTCTCTTTACCTCGATGGGGTACTGGCGCTAAATAAGGTGAATCGGTTTCAATTAGCAGTTTCTCTAATGGCAATTCCTTAACCACCGCTTTGAGTTCTGTCGCTTGGCGAAACGTAACAATCCCAGAGATCGAAATATAGAAACCCATCTCCATTGCGGCCTGCGCAAAAGCCCAATCTTCAGTAAAACAGTGTATAACCCCACCACAACGATCAGCATGATGCGCTTTTAGTATAGCTAAAGTATCTTCTCGTGCTTGACGAGTATGAATAATCAATGGCTTATTAAGTTCAACGGCAGTATCAATATGCTGAATAAAACGCTGTTGTTGTAACGCCAGCGTTTCTGGTTGATAGTGATAATCGAGCCCAGTTTCCCCAATCGCCACCACTTTAGGGTGACGAGCATAAGTGTGAAAACGCTCTAGATCAAAATCACTTTGCACGTCGAGAGGATGAACCCCGCAAGAAGCATGGATATTATCGAAGGGAGTAATCATTGCTAACATATTGGGAAATGAGTCTAACGTCACCCCCACAGAAAGTAACTGTGTCACTTTAGCCCGTTCGGCTTTAGCAAGAACATCGCTGATATCTTGGTGTAAATCTTGATAGTTCAGTTTATCAAGATGGCAATGTGAATCTACAAACATGTTTCCTCATTAAATTTAAATAACCAATCAGCAATTAAAAGTTCACTATTTAACCCACTAAATCCCTGTAATTGATTGATCAACTGCGCCAATGAATCCGTTTGTTGTTGTAATAAAGACAAAGAACGAGCTTGAGCAAGCCACTGACTTTGCGGAGTAAAATAAGGCTGCCATACGCCAAAAGCGGTTTTCTGAGCATCGGTTAAGAGATACCAAAGCCAACGTAATCCACGAAGAGGCTGACCACTGATCGTTTTAGCGCAATGTAATAATGCCGATATATCACCTTGCAAGGCCTGAACAAATTGTTGTTCTATCGCCAAATAATCATTGAGTTGACCTTGTAAAATAAACTCACGCGTAAGCAAGGGAGCATTACCATGAAGATGAGCAGCAAACGCTGGGATCGCTTGTTGGCACTGCTCGGTTAACCACGGCATAACAGCTTGTGGCTTCGGCTCAGGAATAATAATCGGTTGGCAACGGCTGACGATTGTCGCCAATAAACGACTAACTTGATGAGTCAGTAAAACAAAAACACACTTTTCAGCAGGCTCTTCAAGCGTTTTCAGTAAAGCATTTGCTGCCGATTCATTCATTGCCTCAGCCGGTTCAATCACAATTAACCGGAAACCAGATAGCTGTGAAGACTCTTGTGCTAACCGATTCGCTCCACGAATTTGCTCAACCGTAATTGACTTACCTTCTTTTTCAGGTCGGATAGTATGATAATCAGGATGCGTTGCCGATGACATCAAATCACAACCATGACAAAAACCACAGGGCTCACTACGCTGCGTAGTACACATTAATGCCTGCGAAAATTTCTCAATTAATTGCTCTGCGCCTACTCCTTGTGGTGCATTGATTAACGTCGCTGAAGCAAAGCGTTGATGATCCATCTGTTGTTTCCAACGCCCCCATGCCTCATTTAACCAAGGATATACTGCGTTCATCATTAACCTTTATGTTGATTTAACCAGTTTAATAACGCTTGCTGAATATCTTGTGTCACCGCTTGTAAGGTTTGCTGCGCGTTAATAATCGTAACGGATGGATTGTCCTTAGCCAGCTCTAGATAACGCTGGCGAGTACGCTCAAAAAAACTCAAATCCATTCGCTCAATACGATCTAACTCCCCTCGTCCACGAGCTCGCTCTAACCCGACTCTTGGGTCGATATCTAAATATAAAGTAAAATCTGGCGCAAAATCCCCCAATGCTAACTGCTTAAGTTGCTGCATAGTAGCAAGATTAATCTGCCGTCCACCACCTTGATATGCTTGGGACGACATATCATGACGATCGCCTACCACCCAACATCCTGTTGCCAATGCAGGTTTAATGACATTTTCTACTAATTGCACTCGTGCAGCATACATTAACAACACTTCAGTCACATCTTGTAAAATTTCACCAGGATGCTCCTCTTTGACTAACGCACGCATCTTTTCAGCCAATGCGGTGCCACCAGGCTCACGAGTTTGGATAATGGAGCCAATGCCAAAAGCTTGCAGTGTATCGATAACAACTTGGATAGCCGTGCTTTTACCAGCCCCTTCCAACCCTTCTACTACGATAAATTTTGCGTTCATTGTCGACTTCTGATCACTTGTAAATAGGCGCGTACCGCGCGATTATGTTCGGCTAACGTTTTTGAAAATACGTGATCACCATGGCCACTGGCTACAAAATACAGATAATCACTTTGCTCGGGATTTAAAGCAGCCTTAATCGAAGCTGGGCCAGCCATCGCAATCGGCGTTGGAGGTAGTCCGTTGATCACGTAAGTATTATATTCTGTCGCTTCACGCAGATCGGCACGGCGAATCCGCCCCTGATAGCGATCACCCATACCATAAATAACCGTGGGATCCGTTTGCAAACGCATTCGCTTATTTAATCGATTAATAAACACCGAAGAGACTCGCTCACGCTCTGCATCAATCGCTGTTTCTTTTTCAATAATCGACGCTAAAATAAGTGCTTCGTAAGGCGTTTTCAATGGTAAATCTGGTTGACGATGTTCCCACTCTTGCTCTAATAGACGATTGAGTTTACGGTGCGCACGACGAAGGATATCAATATCCTTCTCTCCTTTAGTAAAATGGTAGGTTTCCGCTAAAAATAGACCTTCTAGCTTTGTATTCTCGATACCCAATAATTGAGCAATCTCCACCTCAGAATACTCAGTCATCGTTTGTTGTAAGTTAGGATTTTGCGCTAAACTAGCACGCCACTCTGAAAAACGGCTTCCCTCAACAAAAGTGATCGAAAACTGAAACTCTCGTCCAGAAACAAATAATGCTAAACCATCGCGTAACGAAAACCCTGGTTGTAATTGATAAGTTCCCGCTCGAATTGATGTTAATTCGGGGTACAGACGACGTAATAACTTAGTGGCTAAAGCATCCTCAACCAGCCAAGTTTGCTCCGTCATTAATGTCAATGCTCTATTTACACTCGCCCCACCATGAAGGGTGATCAACTGTGGCTCAGTGATCAACAAAGGCTGCGCGAGATAGTCATTGGTCTTTTTAACCGCATAAAAATAACTTGCAATAGTAAAAACAATGATGACTAAGATTAAGGCCAGTAATTTTTTAATCACGGATTAAAACTCTCCTGAAAATATCGTACATAGCGACCGATGGCGTACGGATGGTTAACAATACCAATAATCGGGGCGACCTCAATAATGGCATTAGAAATAAAAACTTCATCGGCAGCAATCAAATGCTCCATTGAAAACTGACCGATTTCTACGGTCAATCCGAATGATGTTGCCGATTGTAAAATCATCCGTCGAGCGACGCCTGCAACCCCGGCATTATCAAGACTCGGCGTATATAAAGTCTTCTTTTTTACCCAGAACAAGTTCGCCATCGTGGTTTCAACGATGTGATGATTAAGATCCAAACAAACCCCATCGGCATACCCTGCTCTATCCATTTCACCGCGCAGTAACACCTGTTCTAAGCGATTATTATGTTTATGACCAGCGAGTAACGGATTAAGGCCCATTCGCTGCTCACACACGCCTAACATAACCCCGTGACGTCGCCATTGATGGTAATGTGCAGGGAAGTCAAAACGGCTGAGGGTGATCTTCGCTGGATGCCGTTGACTGGGACTATAACCTCTTCCTCCATCACCACGACTAATATGCAGTTTTATTCCTGCTTGTTGCTCATCCTTGGCGATATGATTAAGTGCATCCTCAATGATTGACCAATCAGGAGATGGAATAGCCAAGCACTGTAAACATGCTTGTATACGCTCTTGGTGATAATCCCAGAGCTGAATTTTACCTTGTTTAATCAATAGGGTACTAAAACAACCGTCGCCATATTGAAAAGAGCGATCACTTGCGGTTATGAGCGGGTCATTCAATCCATGTTGTCTAATCATGCTTGCCTCCCTGAAAAAATAAACGGCCTAATGCAAAGCACCAAGCCGTTTAAACTCAAACTAAATCAGATAAACTAATTATACGCGTTTAAAAATCAATGAACCGTTAGTGCCACCGAAACCAAACGAGTTACATATAGCATAATCCATACCTGACACTTTACGCGCCGTATGAGGCACTAAGTCAATATCTAACCCTTCTTCAGGGTTATCAAGGTTAATCGTTGGTGGAACGATTTGATCAACCAAAGACATAATGGTAATGATTGCTTCAACAGAACCTGCTGCGCCGAGTAAGTGACCCGTCATTGATTTGGTTGAAGAAACCAATACTTGCTGACTACCTTCTTCACCTAATGCCCGTTTAATTCCTTTCACTTCAGCGACATCACCAGCCGGCGTTGACGTTCCGTGAGCATTAACATAACCGATTTGAGTACCAGTGACTCCAGCATCACGCATCGCAGCTTCCATCGCTAGAGCGCCACCAGAACCATCTTCACTTGGTGAGGTCATATGGTAAGCATCACCTGACATACCAAAACCAACCAGTTCAGCATAAATTTTAGCACCACGAGCTTTAGCGTGTTCATACTCTTCAAGCACAATGACACCAGCGCCATCACCCAAAACAAAACCATCACGGTCTTTATCCCAAGGACGTGACGCTTTTTGAGGTTCATCGTTACGAGTGGATAACGCTTTGGCAGCACCAAAACCAGCCATACCTAAAGGCGTAGACGCTTTTTCGGCACCACCAGCGACCATTGCATCGGCATCGCCATAAGCGATCATACGTGCCGCATGGCCAATGTTGTGCAAACCTGTGGTACAGGCAGTGGAAATCGCAATATTTGGGCCACGTAAACCACGCATGATAGAAAGGTTACCAGCAACCATATTAACGATGGTGGATGGAACAAAAAATGGGCTAACCTTACGTGGACCTTTTTCGAACAATGCCTGATGACCCGACTCAATTAACTCCAGACCACCAATTCCTGAACCAATGGCGACACCAACGCGTGGAGCATTAGCTGGGGTGATTTGCAGACCTGAGTCGTCTAAAGCTTGAATACCCGCTGCAATGCCATACTGAATAAAAAGATCCATTTTTCTGGCATCTTTTTTAGACATATACTCTTCGCAATTAAAGTCTTTGACTAGACCTGCGAAACGAGTTGAGAAATTTGTAGTATCAAAGTGCTCGATATTAACGATACCACTTTGACCAGCTAGCAGGGCTTTCCAAGAAGATTCTACAGTGTTGCCTACTGGTGACAACATACCCATGCCAGTGACAACGACACGACGCTTGGACACGATCATATTCTCCGGAATAGAAATGTTCTATGAGAGGGATAGATGACTAAAAAACTCAGGCGGCCAGAGGGCCGCCTGGGGAGAACATTACTGAGCGTTGCTGGTCACGTAATCAATCGCAGCTTGAACAGTAGTGATTTTCTCTGCTTCTTCATCAGGAATCTCAGTATCAAATTCCTCTTCAAGAGCCATAACTAATTCAACAGTGTCTAGAGAATCTGCACCTAGATCTTCAACGAAAGAAGATTCATTTTTTACTTCTGCTTCGTCTACACCTAGCTGTTCAACGATGATTTTCTTTACGCGTTCTTCAATGTTGCTCATGTTTTCTTTTCCTTTACAGATTTCGCCTAATGCGATGATTCCGTAGTTTATTCGAACTAGTGAAAGTTGCAAGGGGGACCTTGCTGGTCAAACCACAAATTTACCGATTTTAACCGAAATTCACACCATTTTTGACATAAATCATGCACAAATGTTGCGCACCTAAAAACCAACTGTTAAGAAAAGTCGGCACTTATTGACGACTTTTGCCTAACTTCTCCAAACACTTGGCATTAAACCATGTACATTCCGCCGTTGACGTGGAGAGTTTCACCCGTAATGTAAGCGGCTTCATTGGACGCCAAAAAAGCTACCGCAGAAGCGATTTCATGAGGTTCACCAAGACGACCAGCTGGAACTTGCGCTAGTGTAGCAGCACGTTGCTCATCATTCAGCGCTTTTGTCATATCTGTGGCGATAAAACCTGGTGCAACTGTGTTCACAGTCACACCACGGGATGCAACTTCACGTGCCATCGACTTGGTAAAGCCAATTACGCCCGCTTTTGCCGCAGCATAGTTGGTTTGCCCAGCATTACCCATGGTACCAACAACCGAACCAACATTAATGATTCGACCATGGCGTTTTTTCATCATGCCACGTAATACGGCTTTCGATAAGCGAAAAATTGATGTCAGGTTGGTATCTAAGATATCCATCCATTCTTCGTCTTTCATACGCATCAATAGGTTATCACGTGTAATACCCGCATTATTCACTAAAATGTCGATGCTGCCAAACTCTTCATTGATCGCTTTGAGTACTAAATCGATCGAAGCTGGGTCAGTCACATTCAGAGCAAACCCTTTCCCTTTATCACCCAGATAAGTACTGATGGCTTCTGCTCCACTATCGCTGGTTGCTGTTCCGATGACAGTAGCACCGCGCGCAACAAGCACTTCGGCGATTGAACGGCCAATCCCACGACTGGCTCCCGTGACTAGAGCGACTTTACCTTCAAGGCTCATGAATTCATTCATGTTTGATTCCTACTTTATTGCACAGCTTCGAGTGAAGCGCTATCGTTTACTGCTACCGCATCTAGTGTTTTTACAATGCGTTTAGTTAATCCAGTTAATACCTTACCTGGGCCAACTTCAATAAGTTTTTCAACCCCTTGCTCACTCATATTTTGTACCGCTTCCGTCCAACGTACCGGATTATAAAGCTGACGTACAAGAGCATCTTTAATTTTTGCAGGGTCCGTTTCTGCCATCACATCAACGTTATTAATCACTGGAATTGATGGGGTATTAAACTGCAGTCCCGCTAGAGCAATAGCTAATTTTTCTGCGGCAGGCTTCATTAATGCACAATGCGATGGTACTGAAACTGGTAGTGGTAATGCTCGCTTAGCACCCGCTTCTTTGCATAATACACCAGCGCGCTCAACAGCTTCTTTTTGTCCCGCAATCACGACTTGTCCCGGAGAGTTAAAGTTAACCGGAGACACAATTTGCCCTTGAGCAGCTTGTTGGCATGCTGTGGCAATCGCCTCATCATCAAGACCAATGATCGCATACATCGCACCGGTACCTGCAGGTACGGCTTCTTGCATTAGCCGACCACGTAATTCAACTAAACTGATCGCTTGCTGAAAATCAATCACACCGGAGCATACTAACGCAGAATACTCACCTAAACTGTGTCCCGCTAAAACTTCTGGTTGAGGTAAGTTCAGTGACTGCCAAACGCGCCAAATAGCGACTGATGCAGCCAGAATAGCGGGTTGCGTACGATGCGTTTGGTTAAGCTCTTCTGCTGGGCCTTGTTGTGTCAATGCCCATAGATCGTAACCCAAGACTTCTGAAGCTTGGCTAAACGTCTGTTTGACAACCTCGTGCTGCTCACCAAGCTCCGCAAGCATACCGACAGCTTGCGAACCTTGACCAGGGAATACAATAGCAAATTTGCTCATGTTTTTTCCTTAAAATAAAATGGACAAAGAGTCGAATGACTCCTCAACGTCAAATGAGTGATTCAAGAATAATCAGAACTTAACCAAAGCAGAGCCCCAAGTGAAGCCACCACCAAACGCTTCTAACAACAATAGCTGTCCACGTTGAATGCGCCCATCGCGCACGGCTTCATCTAATGCGGTTGGTACCGTTGCAGCTGAAGTATTACCGTGTCTATCTAAGGTCATGACAACTTGATCTAATGACATGGAAAGTTTCTTTGCAGTAGCAGAAATAATCCGATAATTGGCTTGATGCGGCACTAACCAATCTAATTGTGATTTATGCAAATTATTCGCTGCTAAGGTATCTTTAACTAATTTAGACAATTGAGTAACGGCAACTTTAAATACTTCGTTACCTGCCATGTGCAACCACTTATCAGCATTACCACCACGCTCAGGCACTTCAAGGCTGAGTAATTCACCAAACTCGCCATCTGCATAAATATGGGTAGATAAAATGCCCGGTTCCTGACTTGCACCAATCACCACGGCTCCAGCTGCATCACCAAATAAAATAATGGTCGAACGATCCGTTGGATCACACGTTTTCGAGAGTGCATCCGCACCAATTACCAATACTTTTTTACACATACCAGATTTAATGTGCTGATCAGCAACGGACAATGCATACACAAAACCAGAGCATGCTGCTGCTAAGTCAAAGGCCGGACAACCTTTAATTCCCAATTTCGCTTGAACCTGACATGCAGAAGAGGGAAAAGTATGACTGCCACTTGTCGTAGCAACGATGATCAGATCAATTTCATTTTTATCAATTTGTGCCATTTCGATGGCTTTTTCAGCAGCATAAAATGCCATATCGGCGACGGTTTCGTTATCAGCGGCAATTCGACGTTCACGAATCCCCGTCCGGGTCACAATCCATTCATCATTGGTGTCTACCATTTTCTCTAAATCTGCGTTAGTACGCACCTGAGATGGCAAGTAGCTGCCAGTACCTAAAATTTTGCTATACATGAAGACTAATAATGCCTCTCGAGTAAAACCGCTTCCAAACGATCGCTTATGCGGCTGGGGACTTGTCGTTTCACTTCATGAACCGCTTCACCTATCGCATTGACGACTGCGGATACATCGGCACTTCCATGACTTTTAATGACTATGCCGCGTAATCCTAACAAACTTGCGCCGTTATACTGGTCGGGGTTCAAGGTTTTTAATTCATAAAACAGCTCAGAAAACACTTTTCGAGCAATCCAACCCTTTATGGATGAGGCTAAAAAAAGATTTTTTAACTTATCAATAAAGAGTTGTGCTGTCCCTTCACAGGTTTTTAAACAAACATTACCGACAAATCCATCACACACCACAACGTCGGCGGCATCAATCAATAACTGATTCCCTTCAATATAGCCAATAAAATTCACGGCTTGAGTTTGCTTGAGCAACTGTGCACAACCTTTAACGAGATCATTGCCTTTTATCTCTTCTGCACCGATATTTAAAATTGCCACACGAGGTGAACGTTGTAAATGTTGCTCTGCTAACGCAGCCCCCATAACCGCAAATTGAAACAGTGAGTCTGCATCACTAGAGACATTTGCACCAAGATCTAATAACCACGTCTTTCCCCCTGATACCGTGGGTAAGGCCGTCACTAATGCTGGGCGTTCTATCCCCGGGAGAAGCTTTAAACGAAAACGGGACAGTGCCATCAACGCGCCGGTATTACCAGCACTGACACAAGCATCGGCCTGCTGCTGAGCAACCAGGTCGATAGCTAAACCCATCGAGCTATCGTGGCTATGGCGTAACGCTAATGAAGGTTTTTCTGAGTTAGCAATGACTCGGTCACTATGCACAATACTCAGACGAGAATTGGTTTGGTAACCTAGCAAAGATAATTGTTGAGTGATAGCGGTATGATCACCCACTAAAATCACTTTTAGCTCTGGGAAATGCGACAGTGCCTGCACGGCGGCAGGCACTGTTACGCGAGGACCGAAATCCCCGCCCATTGCATCAAGTGCAACGGTTAAATTTTGCAAAGGTCAACCTTACTTGTTGATAACCTTTTTGCCACGGTAGTAGCCTTCAGCGGTCACATTGTGACGTAGGTGAGTTTCACCTGAAGTTGCATCTACAGATAATGCAGCTGAAGTTAGCGCATCATGTGAACGACGCATGCCACGCTTAGAACGTGTTTTACGGTTTTGTTGTACGGCCATGGACCCTACTCCTATGTTAATGTTTAAAGATTTACTTCTTTAAACTTTTTAAAACATCGAATGGATTCGGCTTGTCTTCCAACAAGGCTTCTTCTGGAAGTTCACCAAATACCAAATTGTTTGATTGAACGCTACAATCCGCTTCATCATGCATCGCTACTTGGGGTAAACCAAGAATGAACTCGTCTTCAACTAACTGTATTAAATCAACTTCACCGTATTCGTTAGGATCTACCAAATCGTACTCATCCGGTGCATCTTGTTCACTTTTTTCACTATAATAAGGAGTGTAAGTGAACTGAACTTCACACTCATGTGCGAAGGTTTCATTACAGCGTTGACACTCTAAATCAACTTCGATGTTAGCTTTACCAGAGATAACAACCAGTTGCTGTTCATCCATCCCAAATGACAATGAGACTTGAGCGTCGCGTTTTACGCCATCGACTGACTCTTCTAAGCGTTTTAAAAGACTGGCTTGGATGATACCATCATAATCCAATCGTTTTTGAGCAGCTTTCGCAGGGTCAATCGTCCGCGGTATTTTTACCTTTTGCATAGGGCGCGAATATTATCTTCCAAAATTGTTTTAGTCAAAGAAAAAGGCAAAAAAGTTGCTATGCCTTATTTCGCTATTGGCTTAAGAAGCACGTTACGGTGTTATGCTAAACAGAAGATTAACCGTTCGTAATGTGTATCCTATCGCTCACTTTGCTTGAGACGATCGGCCAGTTTCCGGTATGCTATTCATACACTGGAGATAATTGTAAATCAAAATGCAAAATTACCAACTAGTTTTGGCTTCAACCTCACTTTATCGGCAACAATTGCTAGAAAAACTTGCGATCCCTTTTATTACGGCAACGCCTGATTGTGATGAAACACCTTTAACGGATGAAACACCTGAACAACTGGTGATGCGCTTAGCAACGAACAAAGCACGCTCTTGCCACTTATTAGCACCAAGCTTAGTGATTGGCTCTGATCAAGTATGCGTCATCAATGGTCAGATCATTGGTAAACCCTACAACCGAGAAACGGCAATTCATCAGCTATTGCAACAAAGTGGTCAAACCATCACTTTTTATACCGGTCTCGCATTACACAATACTCAAACCAAACAGACTCAAGTCACAATCGATACTTTTAAAGTACACTTTCGTTCGCTTACACCAGAGATGGTGGCTCGATACGTTGATAAAGAACAGCCTTTTTACTGTGCTGGTAGTTTTAAAAGCGAAGGACTTGGCATTGCTCTCTTTGAACGTTTGGAAGGTGATGACCCCAATTCATTAATCGGCTTGCCACTGATTAAGCTGATTCAACTCTTAGAGAAAGAACAGGTTAACGTCATTTAACGAACGAATGAATCTCATCAGTAAAAACTAAAAAGATTCATCCATAGCAATCATCAAGCTTGACGCATTTGTCCTAATGCCCGCTCTAACGAAGTCTCTAGTGGAGCACTGATGTCCATTTTATCCCCTGTTGCTGGATGGATAAATTGGATATTGGCGGCATGCAAAAATAGGCGATTTATAGCAAATTGACTCACATACGCGTCAAATCGGCGGTCACCATATCGGTCATCCCAAGCAATGGGGTGACCTGCGTATTGAGTATGCACACGTATTTGATGTGTTCGCCCCGTAATCGGACTGGCTTGAACTAGAGTCGCTTGCGCAAATTGTTCGAGCACTCTAAAACGAGTTTCTGATGGTTTACCATTAGGATTAACCCGAACAATACTATTAACTTCATTTTTAAGTAATGGTGCATTAACGACTTTAACCTCGCTCGGCCAGTGTCCCATCACTAACGCAAAATAGTATTTTTGTACCGTTTTCTCACGAAACTGTGCCTGTAAATGACGCAAAGCCGAACGCTTCTTAGCAACTAATAAGATGCCAGATGTGTCTCGGTCGATACGATGTACCAGCTCTAAAAAACGCGCTTGTGGACGCAAAGCTCGTAACGCTTCGATCGCACCAAACTTTAAACCGCTACCGCCATGCACTGCCGTCCCAGAAGGTTTGTTAAGAACCAAAAGATGGTCGTCTTCGTAAACGATACACGCTTCTAATTCAGCAACGCGATTCAGCTTCACACTCGGTGCGGCCTGCTCTGATTCATCCACCTCCATAGTTACGGGAGGAATGCGGATACTATCTCCTGCTGCCAGTTTATATTCAGCTTTAACGCGCTTTTTATTAACTCGCACCTCTCCCTTGCGCAAGATTCGATAAACCACGCTCTTAGGAATACTTTTTAATTGGTTACGCAGAAAGTTATCAATGCGTTGGCCAGCCATATCTTCGTCGATATCGACGAACTGGACTTGGGTTTTAATTTCGCTCATACCCGCCATTTTAACCTTAATTGACGGAAAATCATCTTTTTCTTCACAGAAAAACCACGTTTACAATGAATGCCGCCTCAAGCTGGTGAAAATAACAGCAAATCTTCGTTACACCTTGAAACACCTATGACAGACAATCAAAGAATCACAAAGTTATTGACGTTTTTCGTAACGCTGACCTAGTGAACTGTGATCTTTTTGTACAGACCGTTAAAAAAATAAGGAGTTTCTTACAATGCCGATTGCTGAGTTTCGCAGTCACTGCTATAGTTCACAGCTGCAAAGTATGAAAGGTTTGGCATGTTGTTTAACCTTTTATCCCGCGCAAAAATGTGAGTAGTTCTCTGACTATTGATGTGCAGCATATGGCGTAAGACACGATTGATAGCGGTTTTCTTGTTGTTCTACTCCTCGCCTTTTCATGTTGAGTATCTACCGCCACTGTGCGGTTCACAAGCAATCGTATGCTTGTGGTGACTGAAGTGCCCTCAGAGCATCCCCTCCAGCCGGGAGGCTGCAATCAATAAGCCATGGGATCTGGCACCGTGAAAACGAAATACAACAACAAGAATAATAATCAAAACAAAGAAAAGATAACGAGATTTTAAATGAAAAGAATGTTAATTAACGCAACTCAAAAAGAAGAGTTGCGTGTCGCTTTGGTTGATGGCCAGCGACTGTTTGATTTAGATATTGAAAGTCCTGGGCACGAATCCAAAAAAGCCAATATCTACAAAGGCCGTATCACTCGTATTGAACCAAGTCTCGAAGCTGCTTTCGTTGACTACGGTGCAGAAAGACACGGTTTCCTCCCTCTTAAAGAAATTTCCCGCGATTATTTTCCTGAAGGTTATACCTACCAAGGCCGCCCAAGCATTAAAGAAGTGCTTCGTGAAGGCCAAGAAGTAATTGTACAGGTCGAGAAAGAAGAGCGTGGTAGCAAAGGCGCAGCCTTAACCACCTTCATATCATTGGCCGGAAGCTATTTAGTCCTTATGCCAAACAACCCTCGTGCTGGTGGAATTTCTCGCCGAATCGAAGGCGATGAGCGTACGGATCTCAAAACCGCATTAAGTACTTTAGTGTTACCACAAGGCATGGGACTTATCGTCCGTACGGCTGGAGTCGGTAAAAGTGCTGAAGAACTAGAATGGGATTTAAATGTACTTCTTAATCATTGGAGTGCGATTAAACAGGCTTCGGAATCGAACCCTGCTCCATTTTTAATTCACCAAGAAAGTAACGTCATTGTCCGTGCAATTCGTGATTACTTACGTCGTGATATTGGTGAAATTCTCATTGACAGTAATACTATTTATGAACGAGCGCTTGAACATATTCGTCTCATTCGTCCAGATTTTGCCAGCCGCGTAAAGAAATACGATGGCGATGTGCCTCTATTTAGTCACTTCCAAATAGAGAGCCAAATTGAGTCCGCTTTCCAACGCGAAGTCCGTTTGCCTTCTGGTGGTTCTATTGTAATCGACCCAACTGAAGCCTTAACGTCAATCGATATCAACTCTGCTCGTGCAACCAAAGGCAGTGATATTGAAGAGACAGCGTTAAATACCAACTTAGAAGCTGCAGATGAAATTGCCCGTCAATTACGTCTTCGTGACTTAGGTGGTCTGGTGGTGATCGACTTTATCGATATGACCCCAGTTCGCCATCAACGTGAAGTTGAAAACCGTTTACGTGAAGCGGTGCGTTTAGATCGCGCGCGCGTACAAATTGGGCGTATCTCTCGTTTTGGTCTGTTAGAGATGTCTCGCCAACGTTTAAGTCCTTCTCTGGCAGAAGCAAGCCATCATATTTGCCCACGTTGCTCAGGCACAGGCGTGATTCGTGATAACGAATCATTGGCATTATCGGTACTGCGTCTTATCGAAGAAGAAGCGCTAAAAGACAATACCGTGCAAGTTCTTGCCGTGGTACCCGTTTCTATCGCATCTTATTTGCTGAATGAAAAGCGCCGTTCAATTAACCACATTGAGCGTAATCAAGAAGTAAGAATCACCATTGTCCCTAACTCGGATATGGAAACGCCACATTTTGAAGTATTGCGTGTTCGTGAAGGTGAAGAACAAGAAATTCTCTCTTATTTAATCCCGAATAAGCTTGAAGCCATGAGAGAAGCCGAAGGGAAAGAGCTCACTGACGCTGAAATCAAACCTAAACGTATTGAAGAACCAGTTCTGAAAGGCTTTGCTTCCCCAGCTCAAAATGCACCAGCACCTAAAGCTCAAGTAGAAACACCGCCAACGACGCCTGTAGAAAAACAACCGACCCTTGTCGGTCGCTTCTTTAAAGCGTTAGCCGCGCTATTTAGCTCAACACCTGAAGAAGCTAAAGAGCCCGTTACGCCAGCCAAAGTGGAAACAAAACCATCACAGCCCCGTCGCGAGCGTAATGAACGTCGCCGTAACCCACGTGATAAACACAATAAACGTAAAACGGATGAAGTGGTTGAAAAGGTAGAGAAAGAAACAACAACGCCTACCACACGTAAGCAACAGGATCGCAAACCTGTCCAAGAGCGTACTGAACAACCTCGTCGTAATAAACCACAACGTGACAATAGCCAATCGCTCAAACTTCAAGAGCAAGGCCGTCAGTTAGCTGAAGAAGCACAAAAAGAGGTGATTCCATCTCGTGCCGAGAAAGCCGCCTCAGTAGAAGCTCAAGAGGTCAAACCTGCCGTTGTCAAAGAACGTCGTCAGCGCCGTAAATTGGAAAAATCGATCCGAGTTAAAGATCAACAAACGTCAAATACTGTTATTGAGGAAGCGGTATTACCACTAGTGGAAGCTGAGCAAGCGATAACCAAAGTTGACTCAACCCCATTAGCAACGGTCGACAACCTCGTTAATCAAGAGCAAAACAACCCTACCGATGCTCAAGATCAAGACGAACAAAAACAACGACGTAATCGCCGTTCACCTCGCCACTTGCGTGCCAGTGGACAACGTCGTCGCCGTGGTCGCGATCGCCGCCCAAATCCTTTCCGACTACGTAAAGGAGGAGTGGCATCGCCTGAGATGGCAATGGGTAAAGTCATGCCTCGTTATGATCTTGCTAAACCACATGGACAACAGCAGCCAGTGATCGCAACGCCAACTGAGGTCACGACTCATCAACCATCTGTTGAGGCTAATACTGATATTTCGCCAGCGACATCAAATGTCGTACTCGGTGGATTTGCCTTCCCAGAAATGGCCATGGGTAAAGTGATCATTCGTCGCACTGAAACAGAAGTTGCATCACAAGATACGGCAGTCGCAGCCGTTGATAGCCAGCACAATGTTGTTGAGCCTATGGCGAGTGAAGTAACGCCTAATACAGAAGTACAGCCTATCGTCGCTAACGAGTCTATAGAGACTGCGGTAGAAACCATTGAAAATAATGCTCTACAATCGGAGACACAAGATGAAACTGTTGAAGAGCTGCAAGAGCCATTGGTGATCAGCGATACGGATGTTGAACCTGTGATCGTTGAAACCGATGATTTATTACCTGAAGAAGCACCGATTGTCATTAACGCTCCTGCGTTAACCAATCATGCTCGTAAACAAGGTTATGCATTTGCTCCAATGGCTAAAGCTCCGGGTTCAGCGGACTTAAAAGAGATCAATGTTGTAGCAGCTCCAGCCCGTGACCAACGTTATCAGCCTCAAGGTGCTGGCAGTCAAGCAGCACGTACACAAGCGGGCGCAGGCATGACTAAACCTCAGTCCTTCTAGTCAATCATTATGATTAAAAAGGCGTCCTTAATAAGGACGCCTTTTTTATTACTCAACTAACCACTAGTAAATCAATCTCGACAACAAACTAAAAGGCATAGCTTAAACTAAGCGTACTATAAATTTCATCACGGCTCTTTCCTTTAGCAACCGTGCTGTTATTGATGTACTCGGTATCAAAAACCAAGGCTAGGCGTTCAGCCAATTTATTGGATAACGAACCTTTTATACTCGTCGTTGTATTGCTATCACCATAATCAACTCGAGCTGACGCACCAACCGCTAAATTTTGGCTAATCGTACTTTGTGCTTGTACAAATGCATTTGCAACCCATTCATTATCACTACGTGAACCCTGCACTGCCGAAGAAGGCTGGCGGACCGAATGACGAAAACCGGGACCTAAACCTAGGTCCACTTTAGTGGTTTCTGTATCCAGTAATGTCGCCCCAAGTCCTCCAACCGCTAAGGCTTGATGACGATAGGTCGCGTACTGATCATGCTCATACTTGCTATTACCAAACACGAATAGATGCTGGCTGACATCGTGTTTAATATCGTAAATAAGACGATATTTATTTGTACCATCATCGTTGCTATTAGATTTATAGGAATAAAACGTTGCTAATGCTAACTGCTGCCGCCATTGCTCCTGTTGATATTTAACCAGTGCACCTGAATTTACCGAAACTGTTGATGCACTATTTTTAGAATAAATAAACCCAAGCTTAGCATCGCCACTCCAAGGACTTTTTGCCTCGGTAGCATCTGCCATCGCAAAACTAGAAGTCAACAATCCGATCCAAAGTGTACTCAACGAAAATGGGATCGCGTATTTCATCATCTCTATCCATTTATAATCAAAATAACCGTTACTCTAACAAACGCACTTAATATTTAAGTAAGATCTTTGTTAAAATCGAACGCATAAAAAAAGCAGCCCGACTACTGGCTGCTCAATCATGACCGTGAACAATTAAGTGTTTTTGAACATTTTAATAGCTTGCAAATGTTGAGAGATCTTCTTGAATTTGTGTGGTTGCTCTTCATCCCATACA
Source organism: Vibrio injensis (assembly GCF_001895205.1). Taxonomy (GTDB): domain Bacteria; phylum Pseudomonadota; class Gammaproteobacteria; order Enterobacterales; family Vibrionaceae; genus Vibrio; species Vibrio injensis. The sequence continues at coordinate 50,793 of NZ_BDJF01000006.1, forward strand.
ATCGAATAATAGGCTTTTAACTGCTGCTCCGTTTGCTGGTTATCTAAAACTGCATCCTGGCGTGATAAGAAGACTAGACAACGGTCTTTATTTTTCATGCGATATTGCTCAACACATTTCGTGGCTATATCTTCATACTCTTCTGGCCTATCAATTTTACCTTGCATATTGCGTTCTGGGTGCAAGTTGGGGTTAAACATTACTTGCTTAATACCACACAGAAAACCTATTCGCTCAGCCCAGTATCCGCCTAACCCAACACCGCAAATCAGTGGATGAGGATCATCTGAACGTTCAATCGCACGATGCACTTCTTTCAATAAATGCTGCATATCATGCTTAGGATGTTGTGTGCTATAACTGATAAAACGAACATCGTCATCAATAAATTGCAGCTGTAAAATTTTCTCGTGATTGCCCGGACTGGTTGAATCAAATCCATGTAAATAAATAATCATATACATCCCCCACTGCTTTGAATGTTTAATCTACCACGAAAACTAGGGATTAAAACGTTATCTACGACATTATTCATGACTTCGATTCAAGCTTGCTGAGAAAAAACCGCTAACGCTTGTTGTAATTTAACCGCTTGCTGTAAATAAGAGTCATCGCCCCAAAGTTGAAAAGCTAACAAATACCACAGCATCGCCATCAGTTGACAGCGAGGTTGCCACATTTTTACGCCAGCGATCCATTCGTCAACCTGATCGATCTGACGATAGTGGCAATAACGAAATACAGATTCCAATAGTGGCAGCTCACTCGCTTCAATCATCAAAGCAAGATCCAAACGAGGATCAGCAAGAGTTGCATATTCCCAATCGATTACTCGATAGCCTATATGGGTTTGGATAATATTGTAACCAGCAAAATCGAAATGACACAAACTCACAGGTATTGACGGACAGTTTGGTGCCGTTCGCCATTGCTGATAAAGAGTTTCATACTCCGCACTCTTCAATTCATCGGGTAACTGCAACCAATAGTGATCAACACGTGCCGTGTAATTAAAAGGGGCAACAGGGAGACGAGTAACCGAGGTCTGATGGATCTTGGCGAGTAATGGAATTAGTGAGTCTGAGGCCATCCCCTCCATCAATGCCTGGCCGGCTATCCATTCAACCAATAGCCCTTGATCATTAACCGTAATGGCTTTAGGTCCAAGTTGGGTATGTTCGATCGCTTTAAGAATTTGATACTCTTGAAAACGAGAAATAGCAAACGCTTTAGTGATCGCGGTCACCGGACGCCATACATAGTGCTCATCAGCAGAGTGTTCAATCCGCCAACACCGATTGGTTAAACCACCGACCAAGGTTTGTGCGTACTCAGGAGGGGAAGAAAAAAAGTGAGTTAATGACGCTAACGTTGCATCAAGTCGGCATGCTTCACGCCATGACATTTTCGCCATTACTCACCTCGTTTTATGTGCTTACCAACCAAATAAGCTTCTAGACTGCTGCTTACGTATTTCGGTTTCATCAGCCCACTCAATCAAACCCGTTCTTAGGTCCATTAAGCGCATAGTCATTTTGTAATAGACATCTTTGTCATTACCGGCACTCTTCACAATACTGGATAAGTTACCGTACAGCATGTATTGCGCACCGACCATTTGTCCAAATTGAATCGCCGAACGTTGATCGACTAACTCATCAGTATTTTGGAAATTCAGTTGCTTACGCACCGCTTCGACACGATCCATATCGACAAACCGGAATTTACCTGAATTAAGCATTTTTGTACTAATGGTGTCAGTGATCGACTCAGTATCAATATGCTCACTGGTTTTATTCTTAATCCGTTCCACAAAAACGATTGGACGTGCATCACGAGTAATCGCGGCTACCGAACCCGACATCATCATGCTATCAACCATCTCCGCTGCAATTTTTTGTAAATCGGTAGAGCCAAAGTCGACAGTCACGGTTTCTACTGCTTGTGCATCACCGTAACTGACTCGGTTCGAACATCCGCCTAATAAAACCGCGACACCAAGCAGTGCAATTACACTCTTTCTCATGTTGTTTCCTCAATTCATCTGATCAATTAATTATTTAACTCACGGATTTGCAATCGAAACTGCGTTCCTTGCGGATTCACCGACACTTCCGACATGGTGCGTTGTTCACCGCCACGTAGCATCAGTGCTTGCCAAGTCCCTGGCTGTGGGTTCACTTCAAGCCCATTATCGTCATACCAATAAAAACGGTATTGAAGATGTTGATCCCCGCGATAACGGCTCAGTACCTGTACCACGCCTCGAGTATGACCATGAGCTTGAATCGTTTTAATGTCTTCTATTTGTACTCTTCCCGCTAGAACATTATCGGCAAATAATACGCGCTGACTCATACCATCAACTCGCATACCGGCGGTATTACTGGCACAAGCGGTCAAAAAAAAGAGCGCCAATACACTTACTATGATTGTTTTCATCATAACCTTCCTAGTTGTCGGTGCCAGATGGTGGCTTTATTCCCCTGTCGCGAGACCCACACCAGGGTGGTTCCTCCATCTGGTACATTAAAGGTATAGCTTAGACCATCGAAAGTCAGAGTTTGCTCACCTGATTGTACTTTATGATGCGTTGCATAAACTCGCCCCGGCAAAGTTATCCAACTTCGCGTATCCGGTTGCTCTGTTAAGGTATTAAACACATTCAACAAAAGGCTACTCACGCCATCACCTTGTGTACTCTCTTTACGAATTTGATCTTTGGCGACCACTCGCAATGCTTGACGAATCACCATACTCGGCATGCGTTCAGAGAGATCATGCCGCGCCATCAAATTAACATCGGTCAGTAAATCACTTGATAACACTTGTTGATTTAATAGTAGTGGAGAAAAACGCGTCGGCGCGACTGTTGGATAATAAGGCAATGCCAAAGAGTATAATACCGTATTACCCCGTCGATCCGAGAGAGGAAGAGTGAGTCGCCAACTCTGTCGCACATCGACAACATCCTGCTCTTCAATAATGATCACTTGACCTTGTTGAGCATGAAGTGCGGTTCTTTCACCATAACGTTGCGTCAGTTGAGATAGATGTTCACTCATCCCTAAGCGCTTCGCGACCCGCATCGTACCATCAATAACGGCCCGATTAGATGGCACTACGGCTAAGGCTCGTCGGTAATCAACATAAGCGCTGTTTAGGTCATCCGCAGCTTCGTACAACAAGGCTGACACGTACAACAGATAACCACTCTGCACCGCTTGTAAGGTCTCTCCTGCATCAGGGTATTGCGCTAAAATACTGCCTATATTCGGTGTAACACCGCTCGAACGTAATTGTTTTTGCGCTTTTTCTAATTGCGCTTGGCGGTTTTTACGAGCTTGCTCTTGCACCTGATTCGCACGACGCATCTCAACCAATGCACTTTCTAGTTGATTAGCATGCAGATAGTTCAGCCCTAGATAAAGGTGTAGAAAACCAAGTTCATAATCCGCAGGCGTATATTCTTGCAAATTATCATTAATCGCCAATGCACCAGCACTGGTTGCTGTCGCGCTCAATGAAACCACGGCCTGATCTTGCTGACGTTGAATAGCAGCATCAGATAACGCAAACGCCGAACGACTCTGTTCAAACTGCTCGGCAAGTAAATAGACTCTCCCTCTCTCAAGATTATCTAAAATATCACCAGCCACATAATCCGATAATGTGGTGCGAGCTTGAGCATAATCGCCCTCTTTTACGGTCTGGTATAACCGAGCGTTTTGCGCACTGTAATGACTAAATAAGTTACCAGCCGTAAAACTGGCACAAGCACTCAATAATAGACAAACCGAGAGTAGGCCGCTGCGCAGCAGATAAACGTTCACTCGGTGCTTTCTCCCCCGCAAAGTCAGCATCAACTCATCAACAACGGGCCTAAAGGTCGACCACCAACCAAATGCATGTGGATATGGTAAACCTCTTGGCCTCCGTGGGCATTACAGTTGACAATAAGACGATAGCCGTCGGCTGCGATACCTTCTTGCTTGGCTATTTTTTTCGCCACGGTAAAAAGGCGTCCCAAAGCGAGTTCATCCTCATCGGTCACATCATTCACAGTCGCAATCAAACGGTTAGGGATAATTAAAATATGGCTTGGTGCACGTGGGTTAATATCGCGAAATGCGGTAACCAGTTCGTCTTGATAAAGAATATCAGCAGGGATTTCTTTACGGATGATTTTGCTAAATAGGGTTTCTTCAGCCATGACATACTCCATTAATCGAGATGAATAAAATCGTTTCCGTTGAGTATGCGACAAGGGACAATAAAGCTCAATACAAAACACGGTCCACTTAACAGAATAGCTTTCAACTACTTACGCAACCGACGTTTTGTTGTGCGGATCATGAAATGCGTTTGTCATTATCAATACAATACTGACTAATTTGTTAATTTTTTATGACTGCCATTCAAACCATTTATTCTCGCTAGTCAACCTCCAGAAACATCGCCCAATTGACCATGTTCAATGGTGCCAAGGAGCAACGAATTTCGCGAGTGGCGCAACCTCAAATGGAATGAATTTTGTTGAGTCATTTTGCTAAAAGTACTTCATGGAGAGAAATATGCAAGGTTCTGTTATTCGGCGAATGTACGCTGGGTTTACGCTGATCATCATTATGTTTGCCATTACCGTTACCATCATGATGGACAGTATGCGTCAAATCCATCACAACTTTGAAACGGTGACAAGTTCGGTTTTACCACTGGTTTCCTTATCTAATCAAACCAGTGTCCAACTCCTTTCTGCAGACAAATCGTTTAAAGATTTTTTGACCACTCAGAATGTTGAACTGATGAATGAACGACGTCAGGAATTTACCCAAGCACAAAGTGAATTTCAGCTTTTGATTGATAAGCTGGCCGCAGCGAGTACTCAACATTCGGCACTCGAAGAGCGAATCAACGAATTAAGAACACTTGAACAACGCTACTTTAACGAAGCGTACTTAGCGATGACTAATTATCAAGCGATGTTTGATGCACAAGCCAAAGTGCAGCAATCAACTCGTGAGTTTCAACGTCTGCATTCATCGCTCAGTGTTGGCATGAGAGAATTGGTTGACCAACAAACCAGCGTATCAATAAAGATGATGGCGAATGGCTATTTTATGCGCTTAAGGGATGCAGAGTTAATCACCTCTGACGCACTGGCAAGTTCAGATCGAGAGTTTGTCGATAAATCTCTCGCCAGAAACCGACGCGCAGTCTCTCAATTAAATGATGCATTTAGAGGCTTAGCGGCTCAATTACCAGAGCTTAACCGAAATTTTAGCGAGTCGATTCAGCAATTTACCCTAGACGTGGGCCATAAAGGAGGCGTGCTTGACCAGCATAATGAATATCTACAAGCCCGCTATGCTCTGTATGACAATATTGCCAACCTAGCGAAGGATGTCGATAACGCAATGGTCATTTTAGACACCTTTAACCAAGCAGCAACGCAAGATTTAAATTACGCCTTGTATGACGCTGGAGAAGTGTATGACTCTGGCGTCTATCGAGCGATTGCGATCGGTTTATTGGTCACGCTACTGGCAGCAGGAATTGGTTATCATATTGCTCACAGTGTAAGAAGCCCACTTAAATATATCCTCACAACCTTAGAAAGCTTAACTCAAGGGGACATGACCAAACGCATTAAAGTTCGCCATAATAATGAATTTGCTCGAGTTAGCTCGCACATTAACTCTTTAGCCGATAATCTGCATGATATTCTAATGAAACTCAACACCGCGTCTGACGAGCTCACTCTGACTGCGAATACTAACCAATCCACATCACAACGAGCACAAAGTCAGCTGAATAGTCAACGTGAGCAAACCGCGAATGTTGCAACAGCGATGACCGAAATGGCGCATTCCGTGCAAGAAGTCGCGAATAATGCCCAAAACTCTTTGCACATGGTCCAGCAAGTAGAAAGTGCCTCCGAGTCTGGCCGACAGATCATGAATGACAATATCACCACCATCAACCAACTTGAATCTCGCTTGACCGATTCAGTCAGTGCGGTTAGTGAACTGCATAAAATGAGCAGTAAAATCGGTTCGATTTTAGATGTGATTCGCAATATCGCCGAGCAAACGAATCTGCTCGCATTAAATGCCGCTATCGAAGCGGCACGTGCAGGAGAACAAGGACGAGGCTTTGCGGTGGTTGCAGATGAAGTACGAGTACTGGCGCAGCGTACTACACAATCGACATCTGAAATCGAAACCATGATCAGCAACTTACAATCCAGTTCAAATACGGCCAGTAAGGTGATCGAGAGTTGCATGCAAGAGATGGATCAATCGGTCGAAAAAGCCTCAACAGCTAATAGTGCTATGGAAGAAATCCAAGCTCTGATCATCGAGATTAGTCAAATGAGCACCCACATTTCTCAAGCAGCGCTTGAACAAAGTGAAACCACGAACTCAATGGCACGTAGTATCGAAGATATTAATCATATTGCCGATGCAAGCTATCAAGCGATGAACGAAATCGCCCAAACCAGTGCAAATTTAACTCGTCTCGCCGAGCAACAAGGGCAATTAGTACACCGTTTTACCTTATAATTTATCCAACCATTATGCCCTGAGTAATCAGGAGCAATACCAAGCCCCATGACCATAGATACAGCTTGTGAATGGGGCGCTCACTCCTCCCTCAGCCACATCTATTGTTCTCCAGCTTTGGGTTAGCTCTGTGTCAAAACTGCACATCTCAGGTACTTTTATTCACTCTTCTGGTTGTTTTTTCACTGCCTCACCGTTATATCAACACAAAGGCTTGCACACTTCCTATTTCCCTTCTCCACTTTGCAAGCCAAACATGAGGATTATCTATGGCCGTTCATGTTGGCATTATTGACCAAGACCCAGTGCGTTTAGTCACTCCCCTACTCGACAATCGCACTATCAGTCGTCACATTGTATTTATTGGTGATGACTCTCAGCGCAGCCTATTTTCTCGCTTAAGTTCTGTGCTAGATCGGCGTAAGATCACGTCAGAATTTTTTGAAATCCCTGCTGGCGCTGAAATTGCCAAAATAAAAGCCGCGATTCGACAACTGGCTGAAAAGCTCAAAAGCCGCAAAGAGGAAGTTAAACTGAATGCCAGTTGCGGACTTCGTCATCGCTTATTAGCGGTATACGAGGTATTTCGCACTCATCACTGGCCTATTTTTGTCGTTGAACCAAGTAGCGATCGACTTTGCTGGCTTTATCCAGATGACGCTGGCGATACGCAACTGCAAGACAATATTACCATTGCTGATTATCTGACTATTTTCGGTGCCCGAGGTGAGTTTAGTGAGTATCACTTGTCCCCTCAGCTTGATCAAAAACTCCATGCACTAGGACAGCGCTGGGCAAGTCATGCACTGGAACTCGGTCCTGGATTAGCTACGCTCAATTATCTGGCAACCACTTGCCGAAAAGAGCAACGCTTAGAGGTTGAATTATCCGAAAAACAACAAGGTTATCGAGAGTTGAACTTATTGATCGATGATTTGGTTGACAGCGGGATTGCCACTTATCAACAAGGAGTATTGACCTTTGCGAACGAAGATGCGCGCCGCTTTGCCAATGGCGAGTGGTTAGAAACCTTAGTCCACAGTACAGTAAAACAGATCCAAAACGACCTACCGACCATTCAAGACTGCTCTCTTAATGTACAAGTCTATCGTCAGCTTGGTGAGCGAGAGGTTCGTAATGAGCTGGACGTCGCCACCGTAGTCAACAACAAACTGCACATCATTGAATGCAAAACGAAAGGCATGCGCGATGATGGTGATGACACCCTTTATAAACTGGAATCTTTGCGTGATTTACTTGGCGGCTTACAAGCGAGAGCAATGTTGGTGAGTTTTCGTCCGTTACGCCATAATGATATTACTCGAGCAGAGGATTTAGGCTTGGCTCTTATCGGCCCAGATGAATTAAAAGACCTGAAAACTCATCTTACTCGCTGGTTTAAAGCCGCAGGTGGTGGAGAAGCGGTGTAACCATATTATCGATGATGATCAGCAAGCGTGAGATAATGAACCGTCAGGTACATCAACGCTCAGAAAGATGAGTACTCCTCGTTCAATAGCACATCATGAACGATTGAACGATTGAACGATTGAACGAGGAAAAGGATAGCTAATAGCTAGTGATCATCTTCGGTAAAGTTCGATGGCAACGTCATCTTCATTTGATTCCAAATCTGCGCACTCGCAATACCATAGTGGCGGATCACATGAGGTAATTGCTCAAAGTTTTCAGTCTGACACACATCCAGCAACTCACGATAAAACGCAAGGGCCAGTTGACGAGCCTCAGGATTAGAGAAATAGTAGCTACCAACACGGTCATACAGCTTCTTAACCCCATTAAAGATCAAGCCATAAATTTGATTACCCGAATGGAAGGCTAAACGTTGAAAAAGCATGTAATCATAGAAGTTGAACGTTTTAGCGATCAAGGCATCTTGGCGTTTTTCTTCATCTTTCTCACTATCTTCTTTGACGTGCTGTTTTATTTTTTCAGCATAAGGCGAAGAAGCAATAAACGCATCCCAACTCTCAGCATTCAGCAGTGCTTCAGTGCACTCAATCACATTACTGATGGTTCTTGCCGAGCTCTCTTGATTGTTTTTAAATGCGTAACGCATAAAAATTGGACTAATATTCGTCCGAGCGGCTAACAGATCCTCAACGATACTGGTGGCATTTTCCGCATCCAATGTCATCAAGGTATCTAATATATGCAAACCTGAGGTTTCCATAAATTGATTCACTTTGGTCGGCTTGCCATGTTGAATGGTTAACCATCCATCACGAGCCAAACGCTGTAATACTTCACGTAAAGTGGTTCGAGTAACGCCGATAAGTTCTGATAATTCACGTTCTGCGGGTAAAATTGACCCAGGAGCAAAGCGGCCATTCCAAATGCTTTCGATGATGTATTTTTCTGCAAAACCCGCTGGGCTTTTTGCCTTGATAACCATTAACTACTTATCCAGTGTCTGTTGATTTACGTCGAATAGCACTCATCATACCACCAGTTGTCATTCAGCGGAAACAAACCCTCAGTAAAGTTATGTGAGCTTTTTGTTGGAGTGATTACTCTATTTTTGGCGAGATTTTACTCGTCTCATCATATAACTACGATTTTTTCAATGTAACTTACCAAAAACAAAGCGTTAAAAGCCGTGCTACTATATTTACTCTCCCATCCCCATCCTCTACTCTTATCCGTCTCTATCCTCAACGACTGAGGAAGCCAGTAGCAGAGCTGCGGCTCATCTCATGTCATCAAGGTCGCTAACTAACTGAGAGAAATAACCATGCCGATGTCACTCGGAAGTGCCTTTATCAAAAACTTCTTAGGCAAAGCGCCTGATTGGTACAAAGTTGCCATTATTACCTTCCTTATTATCAATCCTATCGTTTTCTTTTTCATCGATCCTTTTGTTGCCGGATGGTTGTTAGTCGCGGAATTCATTTTCACTTTAGCTATGGCGCTGAAGTGTTATCCTCTCCAGCCCGGTGGATTACTAGCGATTGAAGCGATTGCGATAGGCATGACCAGCCCAGAACAGGTCAAACACGAGTTGGTCGCTAATATTGAGGTGCTACTTTTATTAATGTTTATGGTCGCAGGGATCTATTTTATGAAGAACTTGCTCCTATTCATTTTTACCAAAATCTTACTCGGCATCCGCTCCAAAATACTATTATCTGTCGCCTTTTGCCTGACTGCCGCCTTTCTTTCCGCTTTCCTTGATGCGTTAACCGTCATTGCCGTGATCATCAGTGTCGCGGTCGGGTTCTATGCCATTTATCATAAAGTGGCTTCTGGGCAGCCCATTCTCGCTACACACGATCATACTCACGATGGACAAATCTCAGAATTGACTCGCGATGACTTAGAAGATTATCGCGCCTTTCTCCGTTCATTATTAATGCACGCCGGTGTTGGTACTGCCTTAGGGGGCGTGATGACCATGGTTGGTGAGCCGCAAAATCTTATTATTGCTGATCACGCGGGTTGGCTATTTGGTGAGTTTTTCATCCGTATGGCGCCTATCACCGTTCCTGTCTTGCTTTGCGGTATTTTAACCTGCGTGATAATAGAAAAATTTCAGGTATTCGGCTACGGCGCTCCTCTGCCCGTCAATGTGCGACAAATACTCATGGATTTTGATAGTCAAGCTCGTCAAAACAGAACTAAGCAAGATATCGCTAAACTTTGGGTGCAAGCCTTGATCGCCGTTTGGCTGATTATAGGTTTAGCTTTACACCTTGCTGCGGTTGGTTTGATCGGTTTATCGGTGATCATTCTCGCCACCAGCTTTTCAGGTATCGTTGAAGAGCATGCAATGGGTAAAGCCTTTGAAGAAGCGCTACCCTTTACCGCGTTATTGGCGGTTTTTTTCTCGATTGTCGCCGTGATCATTGATCAGCAATTGTTTACACCTATTATCGATGCGGTGCTGCATATTGATGACAAAGGAAGTCAACTGGCTCTGTTTTATGTTGCCAATGGCTTGCTATCAATGGTTTCTGATAACGTATTTGTCGGTACGGTTTACATTAGCGAGGTTCAAGCAGCGTTGACTCACGGTATTATCTCAAGAGATCAATTCGATCTACTGGCCGTCGCTATTAATACTGGGACTAACCTACCTTCCGTAGCGACACCCAATGGCCAAGCCGCTTTCTTATTTTTACTCACTTCAGCGCTAGCACCATTAATTCGTTTATCGTATGGGCGCATGGTGTTGATGGCGCTACCCTATACTATTGTCATGACCTTAGTCGGGTTAGTCGGTGTGATTGTCTTCCTAGAACCAATGACTGGCTACTTTTATGATATTGGTTGGATCACTCACCATAGTCTCAAAGCCGGAGCCATACTCAGCGGCCATTAAAAATTGTATTGAATAAGAAACCAATCCAAGCTAAAAAGCTCTAATCGACGACGAAATGACTATTTCGTCGTCATGTTAATTTAGCAAGGACAGTCATGTGAACTTTATCTTTCAACTTCAACGCTTTTCCCGCTCTCGTCTATCATGGGCTTTACTGCTTGGCTTAGTGATTTTTTTTGAACTTTGCGCACTTTACTTCCAGCATGTTATGCTGCTTGCTCCCTGCGTAATGTGTATCTATGAACGTATCGCTATGCTCGGCATTGTCGGTGCCGCAGGTATCGGCTTAATTAACCCACAACGCGCTCTGTTAAGATGGCTTGGTTTTGCCGGTTGGGGTTACAGCGCTTATCAAGGCTTAAGACTGTCGATCCAACATGTGGATTATCAGTTGAATCCTTCCCCGTTCAACACCTGCGATCTGTTTGTTACTTTTCCAAGCTGGGCACCACTCAATCAATGGATGCCATGGATGTTTGAAGCCTATGGTGATTGTAGCCAAATCTCTTGGCAATTATTCAGCCTATCGATGCCGCAATGGTTAATAGTGATTTTTGCTGGTAATTTACTCGCGTTAAGCCTGATGGTGGCTGTGCAGTTTGTAAAACAGAAATAATAAAAATGCCCACCATCAGGTGGGCAAAATCAGCAGTGCGATTAATTACTTAGAAGAAATATTTGAAACGAACGCGAACACCTACATCTTGATCATCGGCAGCATTGTCAACTTTCGAGAAGTAAGAGCCCAAATAGATAGAGAAATCTTGTACATCCATTACGTTAGCAATTTCATAAGATGCCCAAGTTGTATTCATTTTCTCTTTGCTGCCAGTGTCTGCTTGTGAATAGATATGACCTAAACCAAAGCGCTTATACTGAATCACTGCACCAATGGAAGTATCTTCTTTGGTACCAGTGACATCAAAATCACGGTAGGCGTAACTCAAATCAAGGCTAAAGTCTTGTACTGAGTAGTTAACCGTTGCGCCGTAACCAAGATAATCATTAGCTGCATCGGCTTTATCTGCCGTTAAGTTTGCTTCCAATGCTGCAGCAAAACGTAAGTTATCTGTAGCTTGGAAAGCGACCACTGGGCGAACAAAGACTGCGTTTTTGTCAGCGCCATCATTTTGTTTAAACAGCGAGCCTAATTCAAAATAAAGACTATCGATCGATTTTGCATAGCTCACTTGACCATAGTCACCACGGCCACGAGCGTCTTTCATACGGTAGGGTTCAGCATCCGCAGCAAAATCCAGCATGGTATCTTGACCAACAGGGAACATATCAAAGCCTTCAAAGCGACCAATTTTTAATTCCCAGTCGGCTTGGCGACCAATAGCGAAGAAAGCATCATCCAGATCCACATCACCACTGGATTTTAGTAGCGGCTGAACTTGCACTCTTAGATAGTGATCATTGGCGACTTCACGTTCTGCAGCAATCTGCACCAAAATACGGCCACTTTGACTAAAGTCTTGAGTGCCTTGATTGTTTCTATCTTTATCGACGAAGTTAAGATCATACTCAACATCACCGCCAATCGTAAATAAACCCTGTTCATTTTCAACGCTGATCCCTGCATTCGCAGCCAGTGCAGCAGAGACCAAAACAGAAGCAAGCGAAAGTTTACCAAAGGTATTAAATTTCATTATTATCTCCATTGGCCTTAAGGCCATTGTGTTGATTTTATTAGTTTAGTGCTGTCCTTTGCTTTACCCAGACCCCAAGTGTGCGATTAGGGGGTACATCGTTTTCATGTGGTTATCGTTTTGAAGTCCGAGGTCAGTGACCACTGTGCATAAGAATCCCTTCGTGCCGCTGACGAGCTGAGTGTACATTTACCAAATACATAGAAACCATGAATCTGATCACAATGAAAACCGTTCCCAATTAATAAATTATGAATAATTTCCGTTTCGTCACGCTTATCAAATTAATTTGGATACGAAATTAATTACTGGCATGATTTTTAATGTTAATTTTTTTACTGAAAAAATCAATTAAGCTTAAGAATGTTATTGATTTGATAAGATAGGCAGAAATAGGCGAAGAGAAAATAATGAATGATGTAGACGAGAATGATATCGCTTATGTGTGCATGATAGTGTTGGATGCTAAATAATAGTCCCCTTCTCTCTGTCTGAAAATAATCTTACTTCTACCTCGAAATGATTAAGCTTGTCGTCAATTAAACCACACCATTATTGGGCCGGTTACCGCTAACTGACCAAAGTGACCATGGTAAACCGCCCTCAGCCAGCAATAAAAATTGCGCGCCATAGTAATGTGAAAAATAAATATAAAAATCCCCATGATCGAACCACACCCAGTATTCGTAAACCAGCTTAACTGACAACGAATTAATCGTTTTGGCACTTTTATTTGTTGACAAAATGAAAAACCGCAGTGAATCCGGTAGCTTTGTTGTGACGTAGAATGCCAAATGGCTACTTAGTTGTAACATAAGTGTATAATGTGTTGCAGACTGCTTTGTTTTCTTTAGAATAATGTGCCGAAGCAAACTAGTTGATAAATAATCCCTCATCACTGACTTAGTTTTGAAGTTTATTTATCCATTACATAAGACTCTATGGTTTCCTGGGAGGAAAAATGAAAACCAAAAGTAACATTAAAGTTACTTTGATATTGTTAGGGGTTGCGGTTTTAGGTCTTATTGGCGCCATCTTCAGCACTAATATGGTGTTGTTTGATCCTAAAGGCCCGATTGGTGAAGCACAAAAATCACTGATCATTACCGCCGTATTACTCATGGCAATTATCATTATCCCGGTCTTGTTTATGGCAATTTACTTTCCTTATAAGTATCGTCATAACAACACCAAGGCTGAGTACAAACCCAAGTGGGAACATTCAACGAAGATTGAAATCATCGTTTGGACGATTCCATGCTTGATCATTCTCGCGTTGGGCCGCATCACTTATCTTACTGCTTTTTCACTCGATCCGAGGCAAGCAATAGAGTCAGATAAGCCGCCATTGACCATTCAGGTCGTCGCGATGAACTGGAAATGGCTATTCATCTACCCAGAGAAAGGAATCGCCACCATCAACGAAATTTCATTTCCCGTTGATCGCCCAGTGCAGTTTCTCGTGACTTCAGATACGACGATGAACTCTTTCTTTATCCCGCAATTAGGTAGTCAAATCTATGCGATGGCAGGGATGGAAAACCGTTTGAGTTTAATGGCCTCTGAAGAGGGCGTTTATCGTGGTGTGTCAGCAAACTACAGTGGCTTAGGTTTTTCCAATATGCATTTTAAAGCTCATGCCGTCACTGATGAGCAGTTTGAGCAATGGGTTAACCAAGTGAAAAGCTCAGGCAACGTGCTTGATGATGCTAGCTACCAAGCGCTAGTGGATAATTCCCACGAGCAGATTCGAACTCAGCACCCGATTACCTACTTCTCTACGGTTAATCCTCTGCAATTTAAAGACATCATTGAGAAATATTCAGGAGTCCAAAATGGCTTATAAAGGCGATGTTTATGCCGAGCCGAATGCAGTCTTCGGTAAACTGAACTGGGATGTAATCCCGTATCATGATCCGGTTATTCTACCCGTCATGCTTGCGGTTGTTCTCGGCGGTTTAGCACTGCTCGGTTATATTACTTACGCAAAAAAATGGGCTTACTTATGGCACGAATGGTTTACTTCTGTCGACCATAAGAAGATTGGTCTGATGTACATCATCGTTGCTGGTGTGATGATGTTTCGTGGATTTGCGGATGCCGTCATGATGCGTTCGCATCAAGCAGCAGAAAGCGTCGGTCTTGGATACCTTCCACCAGAACATTATGACCAAGTCTTTACCGCTCACGGCGTGATCATGATTTTCTTTGTTGCGATGCCCTTTATCGTCGGCTTAATGAATATCATTGTTCCACTGCAGATCGGTGCTCGAGATGTTGCCTTTCCTTTCCTTAACTCCTTGAGTTTTTGGTTGTTTGTCTCTGGGGCAATTCTTGTCAATATCTCATTGTTTGTCGGTGAATTTGCGGCAACAGGTTGGTTGGCTTATCCCCCCCTTTCTGGCAGTGAATATAACCCTTGGGTCGGGGTCGACTACTGGCTATGGGCTCTGCAGATCTCCGGGATAGGTACCTTGTTAACTGGGGTAAACTTCATCGCGACGATATTACGTATGCGAGCGCCTGGAATGAAGCTGATGCAGATGCCGGTATTTACTTGGACATCGCTGTGTGCGAACGCTTTGATTGTCGTGGCATTCCCGATTCTAACCGTCACCATTACCCTACTTACCCTTGACCGTTATATCGGTACTCACTTCTTTACGAGTGATATGGGTGGTAACCCAATGATGTACGTAAACTTGATTTGGGCCTGGGGTCACCCTGAAGTTTATATCTTGATCTTACCTGCATTTGGTATTTTCTCAGAAGTAGTAGCGACGTTTTCACGCAAACGTCTTTTCGGTTACACCTCGTTAGTCCTTGCTACCGCCGTAATCATGCTGCTCTCTTTTGTCGTTTGGTTACACCATTTCTTCACTATGGGTGCTGGTGCGAGCGTCAATGCCTTCTTTGGTATAGCGACCATGATTATTTCCATTCCAACCGGGGTGAAAATATTCAACTGGCTATTTACCATGTACAAAGGGCGGGTCGAGTTTTCAGCCAGTATGTGGTGGACTTTCTCATTCCTTATCACCTTCACTATCGGTGGTATGACGGGAGTTATGCTGGCCGTTCCTGCGGCTAACTTTGTCCTACACAATAGCTTATTTGTTATCGCTCACTTCCATAACGTGATTATTGGTGGTGCGCTGTTCGGCTACTTTGCAGGTTTAACCTACTGGTTCCCGAAAGCAACCGGCTTTAAGCTCAACGAAAAATGGGGCAAAATCTCTTGTGTCCTATGGAGTGTCGGCTTCTTCGTTGCCTTTATGCCTGTCTATGTATTGGGCTTTAACGGCATGACTCGTCGTTTATCGAGCATAGAAAACCCAGAATGGGCACCACTGTTGTGGATTGCTGCTGCGGGTGTTGGTCTCGTCGCTCTTGGTGTGGCTGCGCAAGTATGGCAAATTTTCATCAGTATCCGTGATCGCAAAGATAATTTAGACACCACAGGTGATCCTTGGAATGGCCGTACTCTTGAGTGGGCAACCTCGTCACCACCGCCGTTCTATAACTTTGCAACATTACCAAAAATTCACGATCGTGATGAGCATCACTACCGTAAAGAACATGGTATGGCATACGTGAAACCTGAGCGTTACAAACAGATCCACATGCCAAAAAATACTTGGGCTGGCGTTGTTATCAGTGCCTTCTCATTGGTGTTCGGATTCGCTTTTGTTTGGCATATCTGGTGGATGGTGATTGTTGGCTTCGTGGGTATGATTGGTGCGTGGATTGCTTACAGCTTCGACCGCAACAAAGATTACTATGTGCCAGTATCGGAAGTTGAAGCGATTGAAACTCCGCATCTAGAACGCGTTTATCAAGACCATCCGCATTTCAACTCTCAACCAGAGCTTTCTGGCTCTAAACAAATGGTATGAGGATTGAGGAGTAATAATGAGCACAAATACTCAAATTAATGACTTGCATGATGATCATGATCATCATGATACCGCCGGTGACGATCTCTTTGGTTTTTGGGTTTACATCCTAAGTGACTGTTTGTTATTCGGTACTCTATTCGCTGTTTTTGCTGTTTTTTCGAACAGCTTTGCTGGAATGGTTGAACCGAGCGCTCTGTTTGACCTTTGGTTTGTTGCTGGTACAACAGCTTTACTATTGCTAAGTAGCTTGACCTTCGGGATGGCAATGCTGAAACAAAATGCCCATGATATGAAAGGCATGGCGACTTGGTTAGGCATTACTTTCGCGCTAGGCTTTGGCTTCTTGATCATGGAGCTCTATGAGTTCCATCATCTTAGCCTTGCTGGAGCGACCTTTAGCACGAGTGCGTATTGGTCATCCTTCTACGCACTCGTAGCCACTCACGGTCTACACGTGTTTGCCGGTTTAATTTGGATGATCGTGTTATTTTTCCATTTTAAACGTGATGGTTTTACCACGGCGAACAAGACTCGCTTAGCACTACTCAGCTTGTTCTGGCACTTCTTAGATATTATCTGGATCTGCGTATTCAGCGTGGTGTACTTAATGGGGGTAATGTAATGGAACACTCTTACGAACAGAACCATGGTGGTCAAGCGCACGGTAGCGTGAAAGAGTACTTACTGGGTTTCTTGTATTCGGTACTCCTGACCTTAATCCCATTTGCGATGGTGATGGCAGATATTGGATCGCCAACCACCAAAGTTGTGGTCATTATGATCTGTGCTGTGGCACAGATCCTAGTACAACTTGTGTTCTTTCTACATATGAACACCTCATCAGAGCAAGCTTGGAATGTGATTACCGCCGTCTTTTCTGTGGTAATTGTCGCTATCGTCTTAGTTGGCTCGATGTGGATCATGCAGCATCTTAACCACAATATGCTGATGGGACACTAACTGGAAGTAATGATGTTCAAGCACTATTTACAACTTACTAAACCAGGCATCATCCGCGGCAACCTTGTTGCCGCGGCGGGTGGTTTCTTTCTGGCCTCACAAGGCCAGATAGACTGGCAACTTTTTATTGCTGTTTGCCTTGGCACCAGTCTGGTCGTGGCTTCTGGCTGTGTCTTTAATAACTATATTGACATAGATATTGATGCAAAAATGCAGCGCACACGTAACCGTGAACTTGTACAAAAAATCGTGCCTGTTTCACACGCGCTGATGCAAGCTTGCTTACTGGGGCTGGCTGGTTTTGCAATTTTGTATTTTTTCACTTCAATACTTGCCTTTGCCTTTGGTCTCCTTGGCTTTGTCGTTTATGTCGGTTTTTACAGCCTTTATTATAAACGCCACTCTGTGCATGGTACTTTGATTGGTGGTTTATCTGGTGCTTGCCCTCCTGTTATTGGTTACTTTGCCGTCACTCATCAGCTCGATATTGGTGGCGCTATTTTATTTTTAACCTTCTGTATTTGGCAAATCCCCCATTCTTATGCGATTGCCATCTATCGATTTAATGATTACAAGGCAGCCAACATTCCCGTCCTTCCTATTCAAGAAGGTATTGCTAAAGCACGTTATCATATCATTGGCTATATTATTGCCTTTGCTGTGGCATGCTGGGCATTAACGTACCACGGTTATGCTGGA
The DNA here is from genome assembly GCF_001895205.1 of Vibrio injensis. Classification (GTDB taxonomy): domain Bacteria; phylum Pseudomonadota; class Gammaproteobacteria; order Enterobacterales; family Vibrionaceae; genus Vibrio; species Vibrio injensis. Next base: position 68,911 of record NZ_BDJF01000006.1, read on the forward strand.
AGCTGGTTCGCTTTAGGTATGGGATTAATTAGCCTTTATTGGTTATATATCGCTAAGGTTGGCTTTCAAAAAATGCCAACTGAGCAATGGGGTAAACAATTAATGTTGTTGTCTATTGCTTGCATCATGCTGTTCTGCTTATTAATTTCAGTAGATTTTACCCATGTAACAGCGCATAACGATATCCAAGCCGCCCTGCCAACATTCAGTTTAGAAGGCCTATTTTCATGAGTTCAAAAGCGATTAAATATACCTTGATGACTGGGGCGATTTTTATCGCCATTGTTATTGGTTTGTATATTAACTATTCAACGGTTCCGATTGGAGAGCGCCCGGTACAACCTAATCAAATTGGCGGCAACTTTAGTCTTCATACCGCATTAGGTGATATTAATTTAGAGGATTATCAAGGAAAAGTCGTGGTACTTTACTTCGGTTATCTGAGCTGTGCCGAGGTATGCCCTGCATCAATGGGCGTCATGTCAGCGGCTTTTCGCATGCTGCCTGATGAGGTCGGTGATAATGTACAAGGGCTATTCATCAGCGTCGATCCCTCGCGTGATGATCTAACATCGTTGCACCAATTCGCACAGCATTTTGATCCTAGAATCAAAGGGGCAACAGGCAGTGCAGAAGACATTAATAAAATTACTAACCAATACGGTGTCTACTATGACATGGTTAATATGCAAAATTCAGCATTAAGTTACACCGTTGATCATGTCTCTCGATTTTTTGTGATTGCGCCTACAGGACAGTTTGTTACGTCGATGAGCTACAGCACAACACCGACAGAACTGGCTGCTCGTATCGAACGCACACTACAACGCTACCAAGAAACTAAACAAGGTTAATTATGAATCGTATTGTCCAACTTCTTATTGGAGTTCTATTGCTACTCGTATTAGCAACCATTGTTCGACATTTTACTGCTGACAGTGATTCTTCTGAGCATCACCATGCTCATCATCCTCTAAAAGATGAGCAACTGATCACTATCGGTGAAGGCTTATTGATCGCAGAGCCTAAAGCCAAAGCCACAATTCCTGGAACCAAAGTCAGTGCAGGCTATCTATCGCTGGTTAACCATTCTGATTCTGATATGGTTTTCGTTGCGGCACGTAGTGATGCGGCTGCACACACTGAGTTACATCATATGGTGATGGAAAACAGTCGTATGTCAATGCGCCAAGTTGACAGCATTACGGTACCAGCACATGGCCAGTTTGATCTGACTCCAGGTGGATACCATATTATGTTTATGGATATTGTCGCCCCCTTCGTTGCTGGACAAACCATTACTGTCGAATTGATTGATGAGGCACAACGTGCTTATCCTATAGAGCTACTAGTGGTGGATATGAGCAGTAATCACTCTCACGCCCACTAACCATCTCGGGAGAAAACAGTGCTTACCACTGCAAAAAAACTATCTGTTATTGCTCTAGCCAGTGCCATCTCTTACAGCGTAATGGCTGAGTCACCCACAAGACCGAGCACCTCAATGGATATTATTGCTGGGCAGCAAACACTGCCTTGCGAGAGCATGCTCACTGAGTTTGCGGCAGAAGTACTAAAACTCAATCCCCACCGGATGTTAGAGCAGATAACCCCTATCAGCGGTGATCAGTTATTTCATGCTTTTACCGTCACTGATTACCGAGATAGAGCAAGTCATATCACTTTTCATGCGGTAGAAAATGCAGCAGGACAATGTCAAGCAACCGCGATCGAAAGTTACTTGTTACAAACCAATTGTGCAGATGCAAGACACGAAGCGTTCAGTAAATGGACATTTCAAGGTAAATTGAATCAAGAAACAATGGTCCTCACTAGCGATCGTATTGTAGGTAAACAAGCTTTTCTGACTGATCAGAGCCCCGCCGTTTGCTTGGTGACGACCCGCTATCAAGTGATAAAACCAGCCAGTCACTAACCTTCTGTTTCTGCTTATAAAAAGGCCCTGTATGATTACAGGGCCTTTTTCTGTTCATGCATGTGATGGGTAGGCTAATCGCGACTGGGTGAAGGAGCCAACACCTCACGGTTACCATTATGACCTGGCGCACTGACAATACCTTGAGCCTCAAGCTGTTCAACAATCCTTGCCGCCCGATTATAGCCAATTTTAAATCGACGCTGGACTCCTGAGACCGAACCACGACGAGTTTCTACTACGTGTTCGACAACTTGATCGAATAGCGGATCCATGTCCTCATCATCGTCCATTTTCTCCCCCGGTAGCAGCGACTCTGGACCTTGATCTCCCGCGATAATATCACTGATATAGTTAGGCTTACCGCGAGCTTTCCAGTTGTTGACCACCGCATGCACATCATCATCTGACGCAAAAGCACCATGGACACGAATCGTATGACTTGAACCAGGGGGAAGATAGAGCATATCTCCCATTCCAAGTAACGATTCTGCACCACTTTGATCAAGAATAGTTCGAGAATCCGTTTTAGTTGATACGGTAAACGCTACTCGGGTTGGAATATTCGCTTTAATTAATCCGGTGATCACGTCCACTGAGGGGCGTTGAGTAGCAAGAATAAGGTGTATACCTGCCGCTCGCGCTTTTTGTGCTAAGCGAGCGATCAGCTCTTCTACTTTTTTACCAACCACCATCATTAAGTCTGCAAACTCATCCACGACAACAACAATATAAGGCAGTTTTTCTAAACGTGGGGGAGCGGTATCTATACTATCCCCTTCTCTCCAAAGTGGATCGTGGATCGGATGCCCAGCTTCCGCCGCCATTTTCAGTTTATCGTTAAATCCCTTAATGTTACGCACACCAAGTACCGACATTAATTTATAACGACGCTCCATCTCACCAACACACCAACGCAATGCATTAGAGGCATCTTTCATATCGGTCACGACCTCAGACAATAAATGCGGGATGCCTTCATATACCGATAACTCAAGCATTTTAGGGTCAATCATGATGAATCGGACATCTTCTGGGGTCGATTTGTAAAGCATACTGAGGATCATCACGTTCACCCCAACTGATTTACCGGAACCCGTGGTTCCTGCCACCAACACGTGTGGCATTTTGGCAAGATCCACGACAACAGCTTCACCAGCAATATCTTGTCCAAGAACCATGGTGGTCGGCGATTTCGCCTCTTTAAATTGTGTACTACTGACAACATCGGACAAAAACACCGTTTGCCGACTCATATTCGGCAGCTCTAGACCAACATAAGGTTTACCAGGGATCACCTCTACCACTCGTACAGCCATTGCAGATAAGGAACGAGCTAAATCCATCGATAAACTCGATATTCGGCTTACTTTAACTCCGGGGGCTAAATCTAATTCAAAGCGCGTGATAACTGGTCCAGGAAAAATCCCCACAACTTGAGCTTGGATTTTATAATCAGCCAATTTTGATTCGACTAGGCGAGCGATCTCTTCTAGTGCTTCTCGATCTATAAAGTTTTCACGCTTTTCAGGGTGGTACAGTAACTCCAAGGTTGGCATGGGTTCCGTGGGCTTTGGCAAATTGACGCTTTGCTGCATCAAAAATGGATTTTGAGTCGCCGCCATATTAGCTTGAGCATCAGACACCATCGCTTGAAATGCCTGTACATCATCATCAAAGGGTGATGGCTCATCATCCTCAGCACTTATTTCTATCGCCTGATCCAATGTATCGCTCGGCCCCGACGATGGGGTATGACTTAATGAGGGAGACTGCATCTCTTCTTCAACAATATCTAAACGAGAGATTGCAGGTTGAATAGCAGGCTCATCCCATTCTGTTTCCTCTAACGTTTGAGGATTAAAGATAGGCTCATCATCGGTCAACGCTTCACTCTGCACAGGTTCTATCTGTTCGGCTGGCTGATCATGATGATGTTGTTGATGGGGGAGATGGAAATCCGATGCTTCGGCAAAGTCATCGTATTGACGAGCCTGCTGCTCTAATTCTTCTATCGTGGCATCCAGCGAGACTTTTCGCTCAGGTTTCTCTGTGTTTTGGTTATCCGGAATGTGGATATTGAAACGTCGTGGGGTTTTCTCTTCTGCTATCGACTGGTGTTCAACCGTCTTATTAGTCGTATCAACCACACTCTCGGAAAGCGGATTGCCCGATGACGTACTTTCCAGCGTCATATCAGGTGATATCGGCTCAAGACGCTGGGGCTGAATTAACTCATCTTTGTCGCCACGGATACGGTTCATCAGCCATTGACAACCACGAATGCAATTACTACCAAGCCACTCGACGATCGTTAACCAAGAGATCCCTGTTAATAACGTTAGTCCTGCTCCCCATAAGAAGAGTAGCACTAAGGTGGTACCGAGTAAGTTTAAGGTAGGGAGGGCCAAACTGGTTAGGACGTCACCAATGACACCACCGGAAGAAAAATACCAAATATCATCAAAATTGATATCAGCTAAGCCACAACTGGTCAGGATCAAAATAACCAAACCGAGTAAACGGGTCCCCCACAGCATCAAATCGATACTTTCTTGCTCACCACGGCGACGTAATGTTACCCATGCCATGGCGGTAAAAATAATCGGTAATAGATAAGCTAGCGATCCAAAGACAAAAAAGAGTGTATCCGCGACCCAAGCGCCAACCATTCCTCCTGCATTTTGAATATCAGAGCCCCAAGCGGTTTGTGACCAAGAAGGATCCGCTGGATGAAAGGTCAGTAAAGCCACCGCAAGTAACACGGAACAGAGAACCGCTAAAATAAGCCCACACTCCTTTAAACGCTGCTTACCATTTAAACGAGAAGGCGGTAACTGCTCGGTGGTTTTGATGATCGTTTCGACTTTATTGTTACTGTGTTTGAACATATACCAACTTGACTATGATGATAATGGCCAATATGAACAATACTATAACTCATATTGGAGAGGAGAAAACAGTCTGAGCGGCCATCGCCGCTCAGACTGTTAGTAGATTTAACCATATCAAGGTAAAAAACCCAATGCATCAACGTCAGAATGTGGTAAGAAGTCTCTTCTTCACACCCTTATAGGTTTAGCGCGTTTTTATTACCAGTTGGTTAGTTTGTTTCACTTCTTCCATGACCACGTAGGTGCGCGTATCGTTAACGCCAGGCAATCGTAACAGAGTATCACCCAGAAGCTTACGATAAGCTCCCATATCGGATACTCGTGTTTTCAACAAATAATCGAAGTCCCCTGAAACGAGATGGCACTCTTGTATATCATCGAGTTTTTGCACTGCGACATTAAATTGCTCAAATACATCTGGCGCGCCACGATTAAGAGTTATCTCAACAAACACGAGCAATGAAGCATCAAGATACTGGGGGTTTAACAGGGCTGTATACCCTGTAATGTACCCTTGACGTTCAAGCCGTCTCACCCGCTCCAAACAGGGGGTCGGTGAAAGACCAACCCGTTTGGATAATTCTACATTCGAAATACGACCATCTTTTTGCAACTCATTTAAGATATTGCGATCAATACGGTCAAGATCCTTGGAGGGCCTTTTATAGTTCTCTGCCATTTTTTATTCCACCTTATTACTTCCTTGCAAAAAAATATATTACAACTTCTTCATATTCAGCATCAAACTTTATATACACACAACTATACTAGTCATAAACTCGACACAAAATTCCAACAAAAAACCAACATGAATGAGTCATGTAAGGAGTTAGAATGATTATTGGTGTACCTAAAGAGATCAAAAACCACGAATATCGCGTGGGCATGACTCCTGCCAGTGTAAGAGAGCTCACCTCACATGGCCACCAAGTGATTGTCGAAACCGAAGCAGGATCCGGTATCGGCTTTTCAGACGATGATTATATCGCTGCAGGGGCATCCATTGTTCCTAATGCAGCAAACGTATACTCGCAAGCCGAAATGATCGTTAAGGTCAAAGAACCTCAAGCCACAGAACGCGCTATGCTTAAAGAAGGGCAAATTTTATTTGCCTATTTACACCTTGCCCCAGATTTTCCACAAACTGAAGCACTTATCAAGAGTAATGCTATCTGTATTGCCTATGAAACTGTAACAGATAGTATGGGTCGATTACCACTATTAGCACCAATGTCAGAGGTCGCTGGCAGAATGTCAATCCAAGCCGGGGCTCGTATGTTAGAAAAGTCCCACGCAGGAATGGGAATGCTCCTAGGTGGTGTGCCCGGTGTCGCGCCAGCCAATGTATTGATATTGGGTGGTGGGGTTGTTGGCGCTAGCGCAGCAAGAATCGCCATAGGTTTACGGGCTAATGTCACCCTCCTTGACCGTAACCTAGACACTTTGCGCAAATTAGATGAAGAGTTCCAAGGGCGAGCAACTTTACTCTACTCCACTGCAGAAGTTATTGAACAGCAAATTATTCATGCCGACCTAGTGATTGGTGCTGTTTTGATCCCTGGAGCCAGCGCACCAAAACTGGTCAATGAACAGCACATCAAACGCATGAAACCCGGAGCGGTGGTCGTTGATGTCGCCATCGATCAAGGGGGATGCTTTGCTACTTCTCATCCAACTACCCACGATCAACCCAGTTATGTTCTACATGACGTCGTTCACTACTGTGTCGCGAATATGCCAGGAGCCGTGGCGCGAACCTCTACTTTTGCACTTAATAATGCCACCCTTCCCTACATTGTCAAACTCGCTAATCTTGGTTATCAACGAGCGCTGATCGAGGACGCAGGATTACGAGCTGGACTGAATATCATTAAAGGACAAGTAACTTGTAAAAAAGTCGCAGACAACTTTCACTTACCTTATATCCAAGCCATAGAGGCACTAAACCCTGCAGATTGAGCTTCAAGTTTCCTAAACTAACTAACACAACGGTAGTGTCTACTTGATACTACCACTTTCATCAACCACAGATACCTGCTTGGCATGAATGAGTAAATTTCTTGGCGTCACCTCTCGCGAACAAAATTCACTGACTGACACTTGATAGCCTTGCTCTTCTAAGAACAAAGCCTTATCGCAAACGAGCCACATTTCTAATAAGCGTTTAAAGCCTTGTTGAACAAGGCTCAATTTTTCCATACACCAATAACGCACTAGCCCTTGCTGTTCATAGTTGTCAAAATTAATCTTATCTAACGCTAACAAAAAGCCTTTTTGTTCTGCAGCCCAGAGACAAAACGCTTTAAAACCTTCAGAGAGCTGTGATTTTTTAATGCTCGGTGTCGGTTGATAGTCCATTAAACCTAATTCCGCTTTAAGTAACTCATCCCAGCCTAAACGGTAGCTCATCTCCTGTTGACGATGACGTTTCACTCGTTCACCTCCAGTAACCGTCTCTTGAACTGGGATACGTAACTCTTGACGGGTGAGATGTAAACTAGACTGTTTCCCTAAACTCGATAGTGGCTGGTAGTGCTCCGCTTCGATAAGGTGATAACAGCAAGGCGCAACACTCATTGCACGCACCGAAGCTTGCGCAGCGTATTGCATTAGCCGTACATGTAAATCGCCACAAGCGTGTAAAGCAACTGCATGTTGACAAGGTTTAAACAACTTTTGGCTACTCGGTTTAAAAGCATCGCCTTGCACAAACATCATCGCTAATTGGCGTTGATCCGCTTCAGCTTGTCCTTGCAGACATAAAGCCTCTTGATATTCAAAACTGAGCACTGGACTATCAGAATACGTTGCTAAAAAACGCCCCAGATAACCTTTACCCGCACACCACTCTAACCATGATTCACCTTGATGCTGGCGGATCAACTTCTGGCCTAACCGCTTAATTTGCTCAATTTTTCGCCCAGGCACTCCGCTATAAAGTGCATGACTCTCCTGAGTATTCTCTTTCACAGATAATGATAAACACACAGGTTGCAGTGTAATATGATCGTGAACCGAAGTTATCATCTCAGCTAACCCTTGGATATATTGCGACAAATGATAAAACAAATCGTCCGGTTGCTGTTTAAGTTGCACAATTTGCTCTGGCGATAAAGAATTTAGCCAGTCATCTAGATCAGAGTTGATATGCTGCCAATGCTCGACGTCATCGGCACTGCAGTGAAAAGGCTCAAAACGCCAAAATGACTCCGTTTGAATAAGAAAAGTGTTTAGCTGAGTAAAAAGAGTCTGCATTACGCCCCCGAATAAAGCGCTATTTTAGGGTCAAGTCGATTAGTAAGAAAGAAGACCGTTGGCCAAAAAAGCGTACTATACTGCCAATATATCGCCTATTCTCATCTAAAATGACGGCTCGGTTACACTTTTTTATGCATAACACATAAATAATTAAGATTGTCTATTTGTTGGTGATGTCGATACAGGTAGGATAGTGTATCCTTTATTATCGGGCTCTAAAAAGATACGGATTTTATGAATATAGGTTTACTTATCGCTCTCGGAGTCGTGCTTCTTGTTTTGATCTTAGGCTACAACATTATGTTGCAGTATCGATTGAAAATAGAAACGGCCAAGAAACAAGAATCTGCACGTTATCTGACGATTATTGATGCTACCGAAGATTTGATCGGTAACGCTCATCATATGCCATTTAGCAAAGATCTGCTGGTTTGTTTAAATAACCGCATTCTTGATGCTCTACAGAATATGCTTGATTTGGATCCCAAGAATAAACAATTGGCACAGCGTGTCGAAAATATGCAAGCACAAATTAAACACCTAAAAGAAAATCATCCTGGTGGAGAAAGTACCCCATTCAAGGTTCCAAGTAGTGATAAGCAAGCCATCGTTATGCTCAAACTGGTCAAACGGCTTAGAGATACCATACGCAGCGAACACAACAAAGGACGTTTTGATACGCAAGCTTTTGTGGCAGAAAATGCTCGGCTGGAAACCATTCAAATTCGAATTAACATTGAGAACGTGATTAAACGTGCCAATGATTCTATTGTTCGTGGGCAACCAGGCACCGCACTACAGCTCCTGCGCAAAGGAATTGATGTGCTAAATACCAAAAACGACAGCTATTCCACTCAAGCAAGAGAAAAGCTACAAACCATGCATGATGATATTGAACAACGCCGCCAAACTAAGAGCGCTGCTGATATCCAACAAATGGAAGAAAAAGAGCGCAATAGCGATATGGAAGCATTATTTGGTGAAAAGAAAAAGTGGTAACTACCTTCACTCGATACTTTTTCTACTTCAATTCTCGCCGCTGCTCAAATGCCACATAAAAAGCAGCCTCATTAAAAGCCTTTTACCCCGAAAAGGTAGTCAGATAGAGCATTATCATCGTTCCCCATGAATATCGACCAATGATATGATTGGGGTTCCACGTCAAGTTCATCTTATCACCACTAACCCGACTGATCATTTAGGCCGATACTTTTTAATGACTATGATACAGACAGCCATTCAACCATTACTCGCTCCCATTGAGCAATTCCTACTCTGCCCAACACCCGATTCATGGATAGATCAAGCCAAAAAACCTGAAAATTTAAACGTTATTTTACGAGATCATTTATTGTGTGAGCTAAAGGCTGCGCAAAGCGCCATCTTTTTACTCAAACGCTATGTGCTCACTGACGAGGCAGCTCAACAACTGACCGCCTTAATTCAACCTTATGAACGCTTTGCTTATCAATGCCAAGGCGATGTACTCGCCTTGAAAGGAACCGGCCAGTTATCAAAATCTATTCGTGCGAGAAACGACTGTGCCTATGGCGAAGAAATGATTGATAAAATGGTTTTATTGATCAAAGAAGAGTTGCATCATTTTTATCAAGTAGCTGAAATTATTGAACGACAAGATTTAGAATATCATCCAATCAATGCAAGTCGTTATGCCAAAGGCATGCTTAAACACGTTAAAACGTTCGAACCAGATGCCTTGATTGATAAATTGATCATCGGTGCGTTTATCGAGGCTCGCTCTTGCGAACGCTTTGCTAAGTTAGCTCCTCATTTACCTGAAGATATTGGGCGATTCTATCTCTCTTTATTACGATCTGAAGCTCGACACTATCAAGATTACCTAGCATTAGCGGAACAAATTGCAGCGAATGATATCCGTCAACGTATCAACGACTTTGCAACGATTGAAGCTGAGCTTATACAGAGCCCAGATAATGATTTTAAATTTCATAGCGGTGCGCCTATTTAGTAGGCGCACTCTCAATACTAAACAGGCATTAAGGAGGCATTAATCTCAGCGAGAACTTGATCAGGATTATTAGCTTGTGTGATAGGTCGTCCAATCACTAAATAGTCCGAGCCCGCTTCTAGCGCTTCAACAGGCGTCATAATCCGTTTTTGGTCACCAACATCAGCTCCAACCGGACGAATCCCCGGTGTAACCAACTTAAACGATGAGCCTAAATGCTGTTTTAATGCAGAGGCTTCTTGAGCAGAGCAGACCACCCCATCTAAGCCCGCATTTTTAGTTAAGGTCGCTAAACGTAGCACATGCTGCTCTGGCGCAAGGTTAATCCCTATCCCTGCCAGATCGACCTGCTCCATACTGGTTAGTACCGTCACCGCTATCAGTAACGGACGCTCGTTACCATAAGGTTCGAGTATTTCACGAGCGGCCAACATCATTCGCTCACCGCCACTAGCATGGACATTTACCATCCATACGCCGAGCTCTGCCGCTGCGCGAACCGCTTTCGCACAAGTATTCGGAATATCATGGAACTTTAAATCAAGAAAGACAGAGAAATCACGGCGATGCAATTCACGTATGAACTCTGGGCCAAAGAGGGTAAACATTTCCTTGCCTACTTTCAATCGACAACTCGATGGGTCAATTTTATCAACAAAGGCAAGCGCCTCTGAATGGGTATCATAATCCAAGGCAACAATGACTTTTTGGTCGTTCATTTTTACTCCTAATAGTGACCTATCGTTTTTACACTTAACCTTTATTCCATTTGATGCAGACCGCTACACCACCCATTTATCGCTAAACACCAATAAGAGAACTACTCACCATCCAAACCACGAATTGGCTTAATTGTTCCCCATCCCTTACATGATGGACAATGCCAATACAGCGAGTGAGTGGAAAATCCACAATGGCGACAACGATAGTGCGGTTTCGCTTTTAGCTGTTCTCCAACCAATTTTTGTAAGGTAGAAAGACTGGCTTTCGCTCTGCCTTCTTCCGCTTCAGCAATGTGATAACCAATTAAGCGATAAAAACCTTTCATGGTTGGATTTTTGACTAATTGACGAGTTAACAGCTCTTGAGCGCTGGCCACACCATCATGTTGAGCAACCAACTGCGCAAGCATTAATTCTGCAGAAACTCCAGCATTGTTATCAATACATTGGCGCAAAAACTCAACCAGAGCATCTTCTTGACCAAGGTGATGATAACATTCAGCCAAGGTTGGTAATACTTCACCAATGAAGTCAATATCTTGGTTTAGCACACGCTCTAAGTGACTGATCGTCTGCTGATATTGCTGATTAGCGAGACACAGCTTACCCAGTGCAATACTGGCGCGGACACATTTAGGATCTTCATGTAATGCACGTTTAAAAAACTGCATCGCTTTATTATCTTGGCCGTCTGATTGCTCTAGCATTGCCAACTCACACCAAAAATGAGCGATGCTATTTTTCATCCGCTTGCGCCCCAACTTCACTAACGCTTGTGCAGACTCAATCGCTTTATGCCATTCGCGTGTTTGTTGGTAAATCGCCGTTAATTGTTGCAAAGCAGATTCCCGGTGCTCAGGTTCATCAATCAATTGTTCAAATATTTTTTCTGCTCGATCGAGAAAGCCTGCCACCATATAGTCTTTGGCAAGTTGTTGTAGTGCTAGATTTTTTTGATCAATCGTTAAGCCTGATCGAGAAATAAGATTCTGGTGGATACGAATGGCGCGATCAACTTCACCACGGGAGCGAAACAGATTACCTAACGCGAGATGAGTATCAATCGTTTCATTATCAACTTGAAGTAATTCAATAAAATGGTCAACGGCTTTATCAGATTGATCAGAAAGTAATAAGTTCAACCCCGTAACGTATTGACGGGAGATTTGGTGAGAGTGCTTCTGCTTGTCTTGCTGAGCGCTACGATTACCCATATACCATCCGTAAGCGGCAGCAATGGGCAAGAGCAAGAAGAGAAGTTCTAACATTAATTATTCCAGATTAGCTTTTGGCTTGATTGGTGTTTGTGGCACAACTTGCTTGGCTATTTTACGATTAAGCTTACGTATCTCAAGCTTAGCTTTAAGGTATAAACTACCAAATAGAACCCAAGCCACTAAAAAACCTGTCACAAATACGCCACCCAATAAGGTTGATAAGTGAAACTCACCTTGGGCAAGCAGATAGTTAAACGTCACGATCGCTTGATTTTGAGCACCTAACGCTAACGCGATAAGAAATAAGGCCAATAACACGATAATTTTTATTATTTTCATAATACCTATCCTATTTAGGTTCATATTCACCAATTCGCTTGCTGATTATGCAGTAAATTCGTCTGACAAACCATGCTCAATCTAATAATCCAGCGACTTTTGAGACACAAAAAAGCGGCATACTGAAAAAGCATGCCGCTGATGTACTGGTCGTATTACTAAATGTTCTGATTAACCCGCTCACGTAATTCTTTACCCGGCTTAAAGTGAGGTACATATTTTCCCTCTAACTCTACCTTTTCGCCAGTCTTCGGATTACGCCCAATGCGAGGCTCACGATAGTGTAAAGAGAAACTACCGAAACCACGAATTTCGATTCTCTCTCCGTCTTCTAACGTTTTTGACATGTGTTCAAGAACATCTTTTACGGCATCTTCAATTTCTTTGGCTGACAGATGCGTTTGTACTGCACACAGCCTTTCTATCAATTCAGACTTAGTCATAGTTTCCCTCATTGAGTTTTTACCTTGATTATAGTCAGTAATAGCAGTTCCAACAAACACTTGCTTAATTTTGTAGAGAAAAGGCAAAAAAAAGGAACCTATACAGGTTCCTTTCTATTTACGAATTTAACTTATTCGCCTTTAGCAGCTTTGAAAGCGTCAGCCATTGCATTACCAAAAGCAGCTTCGTCTTGCTTGTTGATAGTTGCCATTGCTTCTTGCTCATCAGCTTCATCTTTCGCTTTGATAGATAGGTTGATTACGCGGTTTTTACGGTCAACACCAGTAAATTTCGCTTCAACTTTATCACCAACGCTTAGAAGAAGAGAGGCATCTTCAATGCGGTCACGAGCAATTTCAGAAGCGCGGATATAACCTTCTACGCCATCTTCAAGAGTGATCGTTGCGCCTTTAGCATCAACGGCTGTTACTGTACCGTTAACTAGAGTGCCTTTCTTGTTGTCTGCAACGTAAGCATTGAATGGGTCATTTTCCATTTGCTTAACGCCTAGAGAGATGCGCTCACGCTCTGCATCTACAGCTAGAACAACTGCTGAGATCTCATCGCCTTTCTTGTAATCACGTACCGCTTCTTCTCCAGGAACGTTCCAAGAGATGTCAGATAGGTGAACAAGACCGTCGATACCACCGTCAAGACCGATAAAGATACCGAAATCAGTGATAGACTTGATCTTACCAGTTACTTTGTCGCCTTTAGCTTGCGCTTCAGCGAATGACTGCCAAGGGTTAGCTTTACACTGTTTTAGACCTAGAGAGATACGACGACGCTCTTCATCGATATCAAGAACCATCACATCTACTTCGTCGCCAACATTAACAACTTTAGATGGGTGGATGTTCTTGTTAGTCCAATCCATTTCTGAAACGTGTACTAGACCTTCAACGCCTTCTTCGATTTCTACGAAGCAGCCGTAATCTGTTAGGTTAGTAACACGACCAGTTAGTCGGTGACCTTCTGGGTAACGCTTAGCGATAGCTACCCATGGATCTTCGCCTAGCTGTTTTAGACCTAGTGATACACGAGTGCGGTCACGGTCAAACTTAAGAACTTTAACTAGGATTTCGTCACCAACGTTAACGATCTCTGATGGGTGCTTAACACGTTTCCACGCCATATCTGTGATATGTAGTAGACCATCAACACCGCCAAGATCAACGAATGCACCGTAATCAGTAAGGTTCTTAACGATACCTTTAACTTCAGTACCTTCTTGTAGAGTTTCAAGAAGTTCGTCACGCTCAACACTGCTTTCTGATTCGATAACAGCACGACGAGAAACAACAACGTTGTTACGCTTCTGGTCTAGCTTGATAACTTTGAACTCTAGCTCTTTGTTTTCTAGGTGAGCAGTATCACGGATAGGACGTACGTCAACTAGAGAGCCTGGAAGGAATGCACGAATACCGTTCAATTCAACAGTGAAGCCACCTTTAACTTTACCATTGATGATACCGATAACCGTTTCAGCTTCTTCGTAAGCTTTCTCAAGAACGATCCAAGCTTCGTGACGCTTAGCTTTCTCACGAGAAAGTTGAGTTTCACCGAAACCGTCTTCAACAGCGTCAAGTGCTACGTCAACTTCTGAACCAACTTCTACTTCTAGTTCGCCCGTAGCGTTTTTGAACTGTTCTGCTGGAATAGCAGACTCAGACTTAAGGCCAGCATCAACAAGTACATAGCCATTTTCAATCGCAACTACAGTACCTTTAACGATAGTACCTTGTTGAAATTGGGTTTCGTTTAGAAACTCTTCAAAGAGTTGAGCAAAAGATTCAGTCATGTATTTAATCTTCAATAATTAAACGTCCACGGGTATCCTACCGCATGGGGTTGTTAAAATCGCCAGTCATCATCCTTGCGACCAACGTTCTTAGCTAACGTGGTTTATTCCGCTAACTTCGATTCGATGTATTGTAATGCTTGAGCCACAACCTCGTCGATAGACAAAGTCGTTGAATCTAATAATAGCGAACCTTCCGCTGGACGCAGTGGCGCCACTGAACGATTCCGATCTCTATCGTCACGTTCTTGAATTTCGCTTAAAAGGGCGTCAAATTTAACATCAAGGCCCTTCAGTTGCAACTGCTTATAGCGTCTACGCGCACGCTCTTCTGCACTTGCATCAAGAAAAATTTTCACCGCAGCTTCAGGAAAGACCACCGTTCCCATATCTCGCCCATCAGCCACTAAGCCTTTACCTTGCTCGAACGCACGCTGTCTACGCAATAATGCCTCACGGACACGAGGCAAAGCGGCAATTTTTGAGGCGGCCATACCCGTTTCTTCTTTACGTAAGGCCTTAGAAACGTCTTCACCTTCTAAAATTACTTTAACCAAGTCGCCTTCAGCAATGAACTCAACATCAAGGTGTGTGGCTAGAGGAACTAGTGCCTCTTCAGAATCAGGATCAACGCCATGATGAATTGCGGCTAAGGCGAGCACACGATAGATTGCCCCCGAATCCAGCAGTTGAAAACCGAGCTTTTTCGCCAACAACATACACAGAGTGCCTTTACCAGCACCACTGGGTCCATCCACGGTTATTACCGTTGTTTGCAAGGACATGCTTTACTCCATTCGTTTGGTTCACGACTCATCGCGTGATTGGTCAACGCTGAATTATATACTGAACTGGCAATAAGATGCGAGTTTCAGACTAGGAGTTCCCCTCATAAAAAACTCAGGACTTAGCCTGAGTTTTATCCTCTAAAGGTTATTCACTTCATAACAAAATACGTTTATCGTTTCTTGTCACAATTGCTGGCCCAATCCCCTTTACTTTGGTTAGGTCTTCTTTTGTTAAAAACTGACCATTTATTTCACGATATTCAACAATCGCCTGAGCTTTTTGCAAACCAATGCCTTGTAACAACGTCGCGATCTCTTCTGCAGAGGCGGTATTAACATTCACTGTGATCTCAAAGCCCTGATTGATGCTAACTGTTTCTTTGCTCATTGCTTGGCTAACGGGCAGACTTAAGCCCAACAACAGAGCAAGGAAATAATTCTTAACCATTGTTTCCTTCCTTATTTAAGTATTTATCACATCTCTATACCACCAGATAGCACAGGGTTCACCAGGCAAATAAACCTAGTTTTAGTGAACAACAACCTTGTGCTCTCTTATAGTACAGGGGTTAGACAAGACGATAATAAAGGATCAGTGGTATCGACTATTTGAGGGAAATAGGAAAATAAAATGGGCTGCAAATGCAGCCCAAAATGATAAACATGTTATTTACATAACAAGGAATTATTGCTCTAAACCATAATATTGGATTTTCGTATTTTGACGTAATACACCCAAAATACCTTCAACATTTTGTTGTAACCCAATGCGAGATAACTGAGCGCCAATTTGCTGATTTAACTGTGGGTCAACCTCTGTCGTTACAGCGGCCAGAGCGATAACAACAACATTGCCTTGTGCATCTTTGCCATGTGCATAAACATGGTGCTCACCTTCTGGCTTCGGCATAGAAAAGACGATTTCAGCCAATGGAGAACTTCTATCCATACGCTGAACCTCACTAAAGGCTAATTGATGAGCGTCTAATAAACTATTATCGCCAGCGTTTAAAGCAGTCACTAAATCATTCGCCAACTGCAGTGCTTGCTGTTCCGCTTTTAAACGCGATAACGTGGCAACGATTTGCTCACGTACCTCAGCTAATGGCAAAATAATTTCTGGTCGGGTTTGCTCAACACGGACAACCACAACATGTTCAGGGGCAATTTCAATCGCATCCGAGTTCAGTTGATCTTCTTTCACTTCTGGCTGGCGCAGCGCTTGTATAACCGCAGGAGCACTCAATACATCAGGTAATTCTGCAACCGAAGTAAAATCCGTGTGTTGAATAACTACGCCAATGGCCTTAGCGGCTTCATCTAGCGAGTCTGGTGACTCAAAAGCGATACGTTCTAGCTCAGTTTGTAGTTGATAAAACTGATCAACCGCTTGCTGATCTTGTAGCTCCGCTTTTATCTCAGCAGCAACTTGCTCATAAGGCTTAATCACCGGAGCCTTGAGTTCATCAAGTTTAATAATATGGTAGCCGAAATCCGATTTTACCAGTCCGCTAATTTCACCGACTTGTTGAAGAGCAAAAGCGGCACTTTCAAAAGCAGCGTCCATCGTATCACGTTCAATCCAACCTAGCTCACCACCTTCTTGTGAGCTACCAATGTCTTGTGATTTCTCTTTCGCCAATTGAGCAAAGTCCGCCCCATTGTGCAATTGTTCTAAAATCGCTTGAGCTGCTTGTTCATCATCCCCTTGGATCATGATATGGCTCACTTTACGCTGTTCTTTAGAAGCATATTTATCTTGATGTGCAGCATAGAATGCTTTGCTCTGCTCATCAGTGATAGTGATAGCTTCTTTCAACTGCTGAGCTGACAACTCGATATAAGAAAGTCTCATCTGTTCCGGACGAGTATATCGATCATCATTTTGTTGATAATATTGCTCAATCTCTTGATCCGTTAGCTGAACCTCTTTTGCGAAATCGGCAGTCGGTAGCGTGATGGTCCGTACCTCCCTCGTTTGAGCCACTAAAGCACTCAGCGCTTCGACTTCACCAGGCAAAGTAAACTCGCTGGTCTGTAAAGCCGCAACCAATTGATCACGAACCAAACTACGACGCATATATTCCGCAAATGCATCAGGGGTAAACCCTGCGCGACGCAGAGCCGATTGATAAATATTTTGATCAAATTGACCAGCCGACTGAAACTCTGGCATGGCAATAATGGCTTGACGAACTTGATTATCACTCACACGTAAACCGAGCGACTGTGCATGCTGTTCAATTAAAATATCATTGATCATGCTATCAAGCACTGAACGTCGTAGTGAAGCGACATAAGTAGGGTCTGCTAGTAATGTAGAAAAGTAATCGCCGAGTTGTGACTGCATGCGATTACGTTCATTTTGATACGCCTGTTCAAATTCGCCACGACTGATCTCTGTCTTGCCGACTTTAGCTGCTGCATTATTGCCACCGCCAACGATATAGTTACCCACGCCTGCAAAGATAAACGATAGGATGATGAGTCCTAGGATAATTTTCACCGCGATGCTGTTCACGCCTTCGCGTAATCGTTCCATCATAGTTGTACTGCTCTCCAGGTTTGAAGCTAGACGCTTCAGCCAAAAATTGAATAGCGCGATAATATCAGAAAAAGAAATGCGCATCAGTAGGATGCGCATAATTTCAAAAGGTTCGAATTATTTTTGCGTTAAAACGGCAAAAAACACCTTGTATTAGTTACAAGCGTCTTTTAAAGCTTTGCCAGCCTTAAACGCGGGTACTTTAGCTTCAGCAATTTGGATCTCTTCACCCGTTTTAGGGTTACGACCAGTACGAGCAGCGCGTGAGCGGACAGAGAAAGTACCGAAACCCACTAATGCTACTTGATCACCAGATTGAAGTGTATCAGTCACTGCTTCAATAAATGCATCCAATGCGCGACCTGCAGATGCTTTTGAGATATCCGCATTTTCTGCGATTTTTTCTACTAGTTGTGTCTTATTCACTGTAATTCCCCTTTGGTCACCAAGTTATTGTTTTGTTCGGTGCCGATTTCGTTCCATTAAGATTAAAAACAGGCTTAATGCCTTATTACAACAGGGCTTAAGCCATAGTTGGTAACGTTAGCTCCCAAAAAAAACGCTGACAAGCCTTTTTCGACCTATCAGCGTAATCTTTTAGT
This sequence comes from Vibrio injensis, assembly GCF_001895205.1. Lineage (GTDB taxonomy): Bacteria > Pseudomonadota > Gammaproteobacteria > Enterobacterales > Vibrionaceae > Vibrio > Vibrio injensis. The sequence continues at coordinate 87,447 of NZ_BDJF01000006.1, forward strand.
TATTTTTGCTACACATCACTATTTTACAACAGCAAAACTAACCCCGGCAGGGTCGTTCTCTAGAGCAAGCTGTAATACTTCATCGATCCACTGGACAGGGATCACTTGCAGATCCGCGATGACATTATCTGGGATCTCTTCCAAATCACGTTCATTGTCTTTTGGAATTAACACCATTTTTATGCCGCCACGATGCGCGGCTAACAACTTCTCTTTTAAGCCGCCGATAGGAAGAACTTCACCACGCAAAGTGATTTCTCCTGTCATTGCAACTTCAGCTTTAACAGGGTTACCTGTTAAACTAGATACCAGTGCGGTACACATTGCAATACCCGCACTTGGCCCATCCTTCGGAGTGGCGCCTTCAGGAACATGGACATGGATATCTTTTTTCTCGTAGAAATCGCTATTGATGCCTAATTTATCGGCTCGAGAACGAACAACGGTCATGGCGGCCTGAATCGATTCTTGCATTACATCGCCAAGCGAGCCTGTTTGAGTTAACTTACCCTTACCAGGCATCGATTGAGTCTCAATCGTCAGTAAGTCACCACCAACTTCTGTCCACGCTAATCCTGTCACCTGACCAATACGGTTGCTATCATCGGCTTTACCGTAATCAAACCGCTGTACCCCTAAAAACTCTTTTAAGTTTTCTTGGTTAACCGTAACGGTTTTCACCGAGGCATTAAGCAAGATCTTTTTCACCGCTTTACGACAAATTGTCGAAATTTCGCGTTCAAGTCCACGTACACCAGCTTCACGTGTGTAATAACGTATGATGCCGATGATGGCTGAATCCTCGATGATGATCTCGCTGGGTTTTAATCCATTACGCTCAATTTGCTTATTCACCAAATGGCGCTTAGCAATATTGAGTTTTTCATCTTCGGTATAGCCAGACAAACGAATCACTTCCATACGATCCAACAAGGGGCCAGGAATGTTCATCGAGTTTGATGTCGCCACAAACATTACGTCAGATAAGTCGTAATCCACTTCCAAATAATGATCATTAAACGAATTGTTCTGCTCTGGATCTAAGACTTCTAATAGCGCAGAAGCGGGATCGCCGCGCATATCTGAAGACATTTTATCAATCTCATCCAACAGGAAGAGTGGGTTTTTCACCCCAACCTTAGCCATTTTCTGGATTAATTTACCCGGCAGTGAACCAATGTAAGTACGACGGTGACCACGAATCTCCGCTTCATCACGTACTCCACCTAATGCCATACGCACATACTGGCGTCCCGTTGCAGATGCAATAGAACGACCTAATGACGTTTTACCAACCCCTGGAGGTCCAACCAAACATAGGATAGGACCTTTGAGTTTATTGATCCGAGTTTGCACCGCAAGATACTCTAAGATGCGCTCTTTAACCCGTTTTAAGCCGTAATGATCAGCATTAAGAATCTCTTCCGCTTTGGCGAGATCTTTTTTAACCTTAGAACGTTTAGTCCAAGGCACGCTGACCATCCAATCGATATAACTACGCACCACTGTGGCTTCTGCAGACATCGGTGACATCATTTTGAGTTTGTGTAGCTCTTGCTGGGTTTTATCGCGAGCTTCTTTAGGCATTTTTGAATCATCGATTTTCTTTTGCAGAGTTTCGAATTCATCAGGTGTGTCATCCATCTCACCGAGCTCTTTTTGAATGGCTTTCATTTGCTCATTCAAGTAGTACTCACGCTGAGATTTCTCCATCTGCTTTTTCACTCGAGTGCGAATACGCTTCTCAACCTGTAACAGATCGATCTCTGACTCCATTTGCCCCATTAAAAACTCTAAACGCTCAGAGATGTCTAAAATTTCTAATACTTTTTGCTTATCCACCAATTTTAAAGGCATGTGGGCCGCGATGGTATCAGCTAAGCGAGCCGCTTCATCAATCCCATTCAACGAAGTAAGTACTTCAGGTGGGATTTTCTTATTCAGTTTGATAAAACCTTCAAATTGATTGATCGCACTGCGAACAATCACTTCTTGTTCTTTTTCATCCAACTCTGATGTCAGCAGATACTCAGCCTCTGCTGAGAAGAAATCACCCTCATGAAATTGATTGATTTTTGCGCGCTGCTGACCTTCAACTAACACCTTGACCGTACCGTCTGGCAGTTTTAATAGTTGAAGAATGGTCGCTACCGTTCCCACTGTAAATAGATCGGAAACTTTAGGCTCATCGGTTTCAGCTTGTTTTTGAGCAACCAAGAGCACTTGTTTGTTGTTATCCATCGCTGCTTCTAAACATTGGATGGATTTTTCACGGCCAACAAACAGAGGAATGACCATATGTGGGTATACCACCACATCGCGCAGAGGTAGTACTGGGATCTCGATACGCTCGGAACGTTCCAAGTTCATATTATTCTCTCTTCCGCTTTTATGTATATCGGAGTATATGGGGCCTAACTAACTGGATTCAATGACGGAATTAAAAAAAGGAGGTATGACTACCTCCTTTTAAAAATGGTTGAACACTTTTTACTCAGCGCCTGCAGCCTGACTCTCATTTCCAGAGTAAATAAGTAGCGGCTCTGACTCACCATTAATCACTGACTCATCAATGACGACTTTTTCAACATCTGACATTGAAGGAAGTTCATACATGGTTTCTAACAGTACATTTTCAAGAATTGAACGTAAACCACGTGCACCCGTTTTACGTTTCATCGCTTTAGCCGCGATAGCCCGTAAAGCATCTTCACGAAATTCAAGTTCTGTTTTCTCCAGCTCAAAAAGAGCTGCGTACTGTTTAGTCAATGCGTTTTTAGGTTCACATAAGATTTGAATTAAGGCTTTCTCATCCAGCTCAGTCAGGGTGGCTGTCACTGGTAAACGGCCAATAAACTCTGGAATCAAACCGTATTTAACCAAATCTTCTGGCTCAACTTGGGTGAATAATTCACTCAATGATTTACTGCTGTCTTTTGAGCGGACTTCAGCACCAAAACCAATTCCAGTTCCTTTGGCCACACGTTGCTCAATGACTTTATCTAAACCAGAGAAAGCACCACCACAAATGAAGAGGATTTTTGAGGTATCAACCTGTAAAAACTCTTGTTGAGGATGCTTACGTCCACCTTGTGGCGGCACAGAAGCAACCGTACCTTCGACCAGTTTCAGCAGTGCTTGTTGAACGCCTTCACCAGAAACATCTCGAGTGATCGACGGATTTTCTGCTTTGCGTGAAATCTTATCGATTTCATCGATATACACGATCCCGCGCTCGGCTTTTGCCACGTCGTAATCGCATTTCTGTAGCAATTTTTGAATGATGTTTTCAACATCTTCGCCCACATAGCCTGCTTCAGTCAGGGTGGTAGCGTCGGCCATGGTAAATGGCACATCCAAAAAGCGAGCTAACGTTTCTGCCAACAGTGTTTTACCACTACCGGTTGGACCAATCAGTAGAATATTACTTTTACCGAGTTCCACACCGTCACTGGTTGTATCACCATTACGTAAACGCTTATAGTGGTTATATACCGCAACAGCGAGCACTTTTTTCGCGTGTTCTTGGCCAATCACATAGTCATCAAGATGTTCACGAATTTCACGCGGTGTTGGTAACGCCAACGACTCTTTCTTCGGTAATACATCTTTGATCTCTTCACGAATAATATCGTTACAAAGATCGACACATTCATCACAAATGTAGACTGAAGGACCTGCGATTAGCTTGCGAACTTCGTGCTGGCTTTTGCCACAGAAAGAGCAGTACAGTAGCTTACTGCTACTACCCTCTTTGCTTTTATCTGTCATTCGCTAACCTCTTAGCCTTTACTCTTGATAATTTGAGTGTATAACAATTTACCTCAAATTGCGTTAATCAATTATTACGATTGTTATTCACCGCGATGGGTCAGTATCGCGTCAACAAGACCGTAATCGACCGCTTGCTGAGCTGACATAAAGTTATCACGATCAGTATCACGTTCGATGACTTCTAATGGCTGTCCAGTATGCTCTGCAAGCAGTGTATTTAATTTGTTTTTGATGCTCAGAATTTCTTGTGCATGAATCTGAATATCCGATGCTTGTCCTTGGAATCCACCGAGTGGTTGGTGAATCATGACTCGTGAGTTAGGCAGAACGTAACGTTTACCTGGTGCTCCTCCTGCCAATAAAAACGCGCCCATAGAACAAGCTTGTCCAACGCACAGAGTGCTTACGTTTGGTTTAATAAACTGCATCGTGTCATAAATTGACATGCCTGCGGTTACGCTACCACCGGGTGAGTTGATGTACAGAAAAATATCTTTATCTGGGTTTTCAGATTCTAAGAAAAGCAGTTGAGCCACGACAAGATTTGCCATGTGATCTTCCACTTGACCCGTTAGAAAAATCACCCGGTCTTTCAATAAGCGAGAATAGATGTCGTATGAGCGCTCACCACGAGAAGTTTGTTCCACCACCATGGGTACTAGCGCGTCAATAATTGGCGACATTGCATTTTTTTCTTGGTAGCTCATAGTCTTTTTATATCCCTAAAATAAATGGCCCGAATGATGGGCATCACACGGACCATTGTTAGCAGAAGAGTCAAGGTTTCGTCAACCCTTCTTGCTGATCACCGACTAAAATTAAGCCGCTTCTGGGTTCATTAGCTCATTAAAGCTAACGGTTTTTTCAGTCACTTGTGCTTTAGCAATGATGGCATCGATCGCTTGCTCTTCTAGAGCAACATTGCGCATATTGTTCATCATTTGCTCATTTTGTTGATAGTAAGCAATCACTTCACTTGGGTCTTCATAAGCGGTTGCCATCTCTTCGATGATCGCTTTTACTTTCTCTTCATCCGCTTTCAGCTCTTGAGTACGGATCACTTCACCAAGTAGTAGACCAACAACAACACGGCGTTTCGCTTGTTCTTCAAATAGCTCACGTGGAAGTTGGTTAGCCGCTTCAGTGTTACCGCCAAAACGTTGTGCAGCTTGTTGACGTAGCACGTTGATCTCTTGATCAACCAAAGCAGAAGGAACCAGTAGTTCATTCTCTTTCACTAAACCTTCAATCGCTTGCTCTTTTACACGGTTTTTAATCGCTTGCTTTAGCTCACGTTCCATGTTTTTACGTACTTCAGCTTTAAGACCTTCAAGGCCGCCATCTGCAACGCCAAATTTAGCAACGAATTCATCGTTTAATTCTGGTAGCTCGCGCGCTTCAACTTTATTTACTTTGATAGCAAACTTGGCCGCTTTACCCTTTAGATTCTCCGCATGGTAATCTTCTGGGAAAGTCACGTCGATTTCAAATTCCATACCCTTAGTTTTGCCAGCAATACCGTCTTCAAAACCAGGGATCATACGGCCTGCGCCCATTTCTAGTGGGAAGTTTTCAGCTTTGCCACCTTCAAACTCTTCACCGTCAATCGAACCGATGAAATCGATAGAAACACGCTTACCTTCTTCAGCCGCTTCATCAACTTCTACCCAGCTCGCTTGCTGCTTACGAAGCGTTTCTAGCATTTCAGCGACATCAGCATCGGTCACTTCTGCGGCTGGTTTTTCTACTGTAATATTTTCTAGGCCTTTCAACTCAACTTCTGGATAAACTTCAAAAGTTGCAGTGAACACCAAATCTTGGCCTTCTTCCATTGAAACAGGAGCAAACGTTGGTGCGCCCGCTGGGTTGATTTTTTCTTTTACGATAGCTTCAATAAAGTGACGGTGCATCACTTCACCAAGCATATCTTGACGTACTGCTTTGCCGTACATCTTAGCAACCATCTTCATTGGCACTTTGCCTTTACGGAAACCATCGAAACGACGGTTTTTCGCGATGTTGCGTAGTTCCGCTGTCACCGCATCTTCGATGTTTGCAGCTGGAACAGTAATATTGAGACGGCGCTCTAGGCCTTCTAGCGTTTCAACAGTAACTTGCATTATTTATAAACCTCAAAACTGGCTCAGTATTACTGAGCATCATGAGCCAATACATTGACTGGCTGCATCCTTGTGTGGTGCTCGATTGAACACTTAGCGATAAAACATTGAGCATCGGCGTATCCAGTTAACTCACCTTCACGCCGGACTAATGAGTGATATCTTTGCCGATTTGCGCCGAATAAAGGTATCTCTGATTAGTCTCAGGACCAAAATTTAGACGCGACATTCTACCGACCCAAGCTTTTGCTGTCGAGTTAAACCCCAAGCCGGAATCTGTCAATCTAATAAAAACTCGCCTAAGTGCTAAAAAATTCATCACATCGTTTCAATGCGCTGTAATCGAAATGGGGACAATAAAGGCTTTTTCAAGAGAATCGAGGGCTTTTTTTCTCCAAATCAATAAAAAGAGATCTTGCTCTTACTTTTATACTTTAAAAAATCCAATACCCGACGGAGATCTCTCACGATGATAAATCTTAAGGTCACAAGACATTGTCGACATGAGATGAGAGTGGGATAAAGGTCCGACGTTGAAAGGCCCTATCGCAACGTCGAGGTGCAAGAAAACATCGTCTAAGAGGAGCAGCTTATCGACAGCGTCTTTCCCCAATCGGGAGGTAACTGAGCGTAATGCTCGTTCTCAACTTGTTCTGAAAAAGGATCGCGTAACACGTTGGTTAAGCGCTCCAGTTCACGATAGTCCCCCTGCTCAGCGCGTTCAATCGCAATCTGTGCCAAGTAATTTCGTAAAATGTATTTCGGATTATGCTTACGCATGGTTACACAACGCTCAGAAGCTGAGAGCGAATAGCCCTGAGCATCTCTCTCTTGCTGACAACGCTGCAAGTAACGCTCTAGCCACCGCTGACCAGCGTCTCTATCGGCAACGAGATCGATAACGCTTTGTTCATCAGCATGATCTAAACACGATAACTGACGCATAAAACGCGTGTAGTCGACTCGGTGTTTCGAAAGTAACGTAAATAGCTGTTCGAATAACTCTCTGTCCCCAGGTTGTGCCATCAATAAACCTAATTTTTGACGCATTAGCTCGCTAAAATATTGATTAAGTAATGGTTCATAACGGCTCAATGCTTGTTCTAAATCGGCACGATCAATAAGCGGTGATAAAGCGTGTGCTAAAGCAGATAGATTCCATAAACCTATTCTTGGTTGCTGATTAAACGCATAACGGCCTTGATAATCCGAGTGGTTACAAATAAAACTTGGGTCATAATCATCTAAAAACCCAAAAGGACCATAATCAAACGTTTGTCCAAGAATAGACATATTATCCGTATTCATTACCCCATGAGCAAAACCGACCGCTTGCCATTGAGCAATCATCTTTGCGGTTCGCTCAACAACCTGGGCAAACCAATCAGCATAAGGGTGCTCCGTTTGCAGACATTGTGGATAATGCCACTCGATAACCTTATCGGCTAATAAACGTAGTTCATTGATTTGATTAGTATAAAAGAAATGCTCAAAGTGGCCAAAACGCACATGGCTTTGGCTCATCCTGACTAATAAAGCGCCTTTTTCTGCTTGCTCACGATAGACTAATGTATCGCTTGCTATCATCCCCAAAGCTCGAGTAGTGGCCATGCCTAACCCAGCCATGGCTTCACTACATAAATATTCACGGATGGTCGAACGTAAGACCGCTCGCCCATCGCCCATCCGTGAATAAGGAGTAAGCCCAGCACCTTTTAAATGCAGATCAAAGACTTCCCCTGAGAGACTGGTTATTTCAGCTAATAGCAAACCTCGCCCATCGCCTAAATCTGGATTATAAACCCCGAATTGATGACCCGCGTATTTCATTGCCAGTGGTTTAAAACTCTCCGGCATCTGTTGCCCCGAGAAACAAACAAGCAGTTCTTGATCGGGTGTATCGGGTAAACCGAACTGAGTAGCAAACTTAGCATTCCATGCTACCCACTGCGGATTATCGAGTGGCTCAGGCGTAACTTCTCGATAAAAAACCTTGGGTAACGCATGGTAACGATTGGTCAGTGTCGTGTTTTGCCAGATGGACATCAATGCTGCTCTTTTGGTGGTATTTTGCGAAAAAATAGCAAATACCTGAGTAAAATACTAGGTTTTATATTATCCTCTGCGTACTCGGTTTTCGATAAATCATCGACTCATCCAAACCGTCTTTCATTGATTGCCACGTCGCTTTCGTACAACAAGAAAAAAAGTACTATCTCCTTAATGATTAGGAGGGCTGCGAGGTAGCAAATCCGTGAATCCTCATAACGATAAATTAGGATGAACAAACGCTGTCAATAGCGCAGTAGCTCCACACAGGAAGGGTATATACTTAATCAACCTAGCCAAATGCATTACACCAATAAAGGAAACATTATGTTGTCGATATTTGATATTTTTAAAGTTGGTGTCGGGCCATCCAGCTCTCATACCAACGGACCGATGATCGCTGGCTTTCAATTTTTATCCTTAATTGAAGATGTATCATTGGTGACAAGAATCCAGATTGATCTGTATGGCTCATTAGCACTCACAGGAAAAGGTCACCATACCGATCGCGCGGTATTGCTCGGACTACTCGGTAATCAGCCAGATACTATTGATATCACACAAGCGAATGCGGACTTACACACCATCCACCAAACCGCTACATTAAATTTAGCAGGTAAAAAAAATATCCCTTTTTCTCCTCAAGATGATCTCCTTTTCCATCCACAGAGCTTACCTTTACATGAAAATGGCCTAACGTTTAGCGCGTTTGATCAGCAACATCGTCTTATCGCTTTTGAAACTTACTACTCAATCGGTGGGGGATTTATTGCGACCGCCGCGCAACTTGAACACGGTCACGCCGCTTCTCCCATTAACGTTGAATTTCCCTTTACCTGCGCCGATGATTTGCTCAATAAAGCGCAGCGTAACGGGCTTAGTCTCGCTGGCCTTGTTCTTCGTAATGAGCTTGCTTTGCGTGATGGGCAAGAGATCGACCGAAAATCAGAACAGATTTGGCAAGTGATGTCCTCTTGCATGGAACGAGGATTTGAAACCGAAGGCATTTTAGAAGGCGGACTCAATGTGACTCGCCGAGCACCTGCGCTCTTGAAAAAACTCGAAGCTAATGCCTCCATAGAACAAGATCCATTAGAAGTTATGGATTGGATTAACTTATTTGCTTTTGCTGTCAGTGAAGAAAATGCCGCTGGAGGACAAGTCGTTACTTCCCCAACCAATGGCGCAGCCGGAGTCATTCCCGCAGTACTGATGTACTATCATCGCTTTATTCGCCCTTTGGATCTTAAACAGATTAAAGATTTTCTCGCCGTCGCGGGAGCAATTGGTATGCTGTATAAAATGAATGCCTCAATTTCAGGAGCCGAAGTCGGTTGCCAAGGAGAAATAGGCGTATCCTCTTCCATGGCAGCTGCAGGATTAACATCATTACGTGGCGGCAGTAATGAACAAATTTGTATGGCCGCAGAAATTGCTATGGAGCATTCTCTGGGCATGACATGCGACCCAATTGGTGGCTTAGTGCAAGTTCCTTGTATTGAACGTAATGCGATGGGGGCCGTTAAAGCAATTAATGCCTCTCGCATGGCACTGAAACGTACAAGTAAGTGCCTAATCTCTTTAGATAAAGTAATTGAAACCATGTTCCAGACAGGGAAAGACATGAATAAAAAATATCGTGAAACGGCGTTGGGAGGTTTAGCGTTAATTCACTTAGCTCCCCCTTGCGAATAATGCTTACCTTGACACGATAGATGTAGATGAGAACCAAGGAGGGCTCTTATCTATATGACGCTTCTAACCCATACCAACATTATTCTTTAATCAGTAAAGACGGTTTATTTGACGACGTATCAAGCATGCTATCGATCTGTTTTCGCTGTTTAATCCATCGGTAACTGAGCGACAATAGACATAGCTCATAGATCCAAAATGCATAACCCAAAAGACTAACCAACAATGACAAACTGACACTTTGATGCCATTGGGCTAACTGATAAGCCACGACTCCAACCCCTAGTGGTAACACACCGACGAGCAAAAACAGGGATATCTGATAAGGCTGAGACAAACGCCATGCGGTACTGAGCCCACGTGGTTCATCGTCGATCGATACCGCTGGAATAACTAACAGACAGCGAGAAAATACCCAAATAACCGCTACGGCCAACAGCAAAAATAGCAACACTAACCCAAAGAAAGAGAGTTCAAATAAAGCCATGACTGAAAAAATCAATAGAAAAATAAGGACCAGTAATCCCGAAAATAGTAATAACCAATAACCGATGACTCTCAATTTTCTTAGCCCAGAAACGGGTTGTTGATGATTCATCTCGAATGGATGGTCGAGTAAAATCGCTCTATGCATTCTCACTGTAACCCAAGCCGTCACAACAATCATCACTACCCCTGTTAGGAACACCAGAGGCATTTGCTCAGAGAAAAACGAATTGGAAAGAAGCCATCCCCCTAACTGAGTGATCATTAGGTGTGGCCAAGAAAGCCATAAAAATTTCCGCCATTGACGTTTAATCAGCTGTGCCGCGCTAACTAAAGTATATAAAAGCGGTAATGGGCAGGATTTCATGAACATGGCCTCAGCGAATGGTTAACCAATAGATGCCATCTATCAGTTAGCTAAAATAGGCTAGTACTATGGACCATGGCGGCTATTTTTTCATCGGCAATCGCGTGATTAGCATTCAGATTGTGCAACAAGTTACTGACACTTCTGTTATAAAATTAATCATATCCATACCATCTAATACGATAACGAATCGTTAGCTCACCATCTTTCAACTTGAATCACGCCAATAAATTCGCCAGTATGGTTAAAAAAGGAGTTAATAAAGTATGAGTAATATCGCGCCACGCTTAACTCTGCGTGTGATTGAAAAGAACGATTATCCTGAGTTGGCAGCATTAATGGATCTCGTTTTCCATGATGTGGGAGGAGCTTGGCCACGAATGACGATCATGGATCTCATTCATCAATTTCCCGACGGGCAGATTTGTATCGAAGACGATGGTAAGATCATCGGTGCCGCTCTCACCATTAAAGTAGATTACAACCGATTCTCTCTACCGCATGTCTACACTGACATTATCAGTGAGCATAATGTTATTCAGCATAAAACCAGCGGTGATGCTCTCTATGGCTTAGACGTGTTTGTCCATCCTGATTATCGTGGTTTACGTTTAGGACGACGGTTGTACGCGGCGAGAAAAGAGTTATGCCGCAGTAATAACCTTAAGGCAATTTTAGCGGGTGGACGTATACCAGGCTATGCTCAATACGCCGATCAAATGCCCGTTGCTAACTATATTGAGAAAGTAAAACGCCGTGAGTTGCACGATCCGATCCTCTCTTTTCAATTAGCGAACGATTTTGATGTTAAGCGTATCATGCGTCATTATCTCCCAGAAGACGATCAATCAAAAGGCTACGCAACATTATTAGAATGGGATAATTTTTTCTATGAAGAAGATATTCAATCGGTACACGACGTTGAAAAAACGCTAGTTCGTATTGGTATCATCCAGTGGCAAATGCGCGCCGTTGATGGCGTAGAGGATTTGCTCGATCAAGCTGAGTTTTTCATTGATTCATTAGCCAAATATCAAGCCGATTTTGCCCTGTTCCCAGAGTTTTTTAATGCACCACTGATGGGATTAAAACGTGAACAAAACAGCGTCGAAGCGATTCGTTTTCTTGCTTCTTTTAGTGAACAAATCAAACATCACTTCTCAAAGTTAGCCGTCACTTATAACATCAATATTATTGCTGGCAGCATGCCAGTGTTAGAAGATGGTCAATTGTATAACGTAGCGTATTTGCTGCATCGTGATGGTTCTATCGACGAACAATATAAAATACACATTACTCCCCATGAAAAACGTGATTGGGTGATTGATGGAGGCAATCAAGTCCGCGTATTTGAAACCGATGCCGGACGAGTGGGGATTTTAATTTGTTATGATAGTGAATTTCCAGAACTAGGAAGGATGCTAGCAGAGCAAGATGTGCAAATTATTTTTGTACCATTTTGGACAGATACCAAAAATGGCTATCAACGTGTGCGGCTTTGCTCGCAAGCCAGAGCGATTGAAAATGAGTGTTATGTAGCTATCGGGGGAAGCGTCGGTAACTTGCCACGGGTTGATAATGTCGATATTCAATATGCTCAATCGGCTGTATTTTCACCGTCCGATGTTTTTTTTCCACATGATGCAACAATCGCTGAAGCAAGCCCTAACACCGAAATGATCATTTTTGCCGATGTGGATCTCGATAAACTGAAGCAACTCAATACTGAAGGCTCGGTGACTAATTTACGCCACCGTCGTATGGATCTGTACGGTGGATTTACTCACCCTAAACATTAACCGCACCTTAATATATCCAAAGGCAACCCACTGTTAAAAATGAAATTATTCACCGTAGGTTGTCTTTAACTTTGCTACTCACCACTCAAAACGTTAATTTAATGTTAAAAACACAACCATCATCCATGTCGTTCACGCTAGAATAACCAGTCACACGAATACAGGAACTGACTTTTATGGAACATTTACTCGCTGATTTTCCGGTTATTACCGAAATTCCCGTAGCTTGGGGAGAAATGGATGCGCTACAGCATGTGAACAATGTGGTTTACTTTCGTTACTTTGAAACCGCGCGTATCGACTATTTCAAACAAGTCGCCCTAATGGAAGAAACGCAAAGTACAGGTATCGGACCAGTGCTAAGTGAAACCCAATGCCGTTACAAAATCCCGGTCACCTTTCCTGATACCTTACTGATTGGTTCACGCGTAGTTGATATTCAAAGCGATCGTTTTACTATGGAGTATCAAGCGGTCAGTAAAAAGATCGGCAAAGTGACCACAACAGGCTCGGCGACCGTAGTCATGTTTAACTTCACAAACGGACAAAAAGCTCACCTATCCGACAAACTGATCCACGCCATTAATACGATTGAAGCAACATCGTGATACCAACCACCTTCTCCCTGATATCGCTTGAAGATGATTTTGAGAGCTATTAGACAAAACGGCCTTTCTTCGAGAAAGGCCGTCTCTTTTCGGCAACAACCATGATCATTGTCATCATTACCCCCCTTTAATTCGGTATAGTTTCCTCATCTTACAGACTGAAACACTAGGTAATTACTTTTTATAACACTTTATACTCATTATCTAACTCTGAAGTGGTGATATTCTCTGCTCAAAATGGTTCATCATCAACATCGTCGATGCCCAGACAACATGAGATAGCGAGTCGGTGGTCAGTGAATCCGTGGCCTTAAGATTGGTAACATTATGATTAAGTGTCATTGATACATTCAATACCTCGGCAACGGCAAGTGAGAAGGGATCGTCAATTACTAAATTAAGAGAGGTACTATGTTACTTATTGCACAACTAGTTATCGGGCTTACCCTGATATTAATGATCAGTGGTCGAACGCCACTGTATATGACCGCGATTATCGGCTCGACATTGGCCGCTTTACTGGCTGGTTTCCCCGTCACCGGCGGTGCAGATATTACTATTTTGAAGATGGTCAACGGCAGTTTACACCCCGTGATTGCTGATATGGCAGGTGTATTACTTTTTATTGGTGTGATGGAAAAAACTGGTTTCCTCAATGTGATTATTCAACGCATCATTTTGTTGGGTAGCCGCTTTGGGGGAGGCCCTGGCATTGCCAGTGCAGGTACCGTTGCTGCTGGCGTGATTGGCGGTCTGACTGGCTTTACTCAACCCGCAATTACTGCGGTAATTACGGGTCCAGCCGCGATTAAACTCGGTGTTAATCCAGATAAAGTCGCTGGATTACAAGCCCATGCTGGTCATTTAGGTAACTTCGGTGGATTCACCCACCCAACCCTACTTGCTGTCATTGCGACTGCTGGTATTGGCTTTGGTATGATCAACGTCATTGGCGCAGTAACCGCTTTATCAATCATTGCGATCAGCTTTTGGCGTCTACGCGTTGAGCAAAAACGTAGTGGTGTTACTTATACCCAAGAGCAAATCAACGCCATTTTGCAAGACATTAAAGATAAATATGAAGACAAAAGCTTTTTAATCGCCATTTTACCTTTCATTGCCTTGGTGATTGGTTTTACTATCGGTTATCCAGTGTTTTTAGTTGGTGTGTTCTCTGCTTTGTTAGTCGCTATTTTAGCCAAAACACCACTGGGACAAGCTGAGTCAATGATGCTTGAAGGCGTACAACGAGTTGCTATCCCGCTCATTGCGACTATCGGCTTCTTATTTATGTCAACTGTCATTCGTAATGTTGGTGTCGTAGATATAGTCGCCAACTGGTTTGATCCTGCGCTTAACTACGCACCGATCGTGGTGATGCTGTTGGTGTCAGCGATTGCTGGTTTGATCACTCAATCAAACGCAGCATCAGCAGCCATTGTATTACCATTTCTGACTATTGTACTGAAATACGATGTTTCTCCACTTGCTGCCGCCGCGGCCGCGGCTGGTGGTTGTGCGGTCATGCAATACTTCTTAACGGGAGGACCTGTTGCAGCTCTTTCTACCACCGTACCCGTTGTTCCTGGTTCAGAGCTTAAAGCAGCTAACCGCTTCCAACGCCCTTCCATTTTAGGGGGATTGTTGGTGCTATTAGCGATTGTTGTCATTATTTAAAACGAAGCCTAACAGAATCCCTTTAAACGGATATCTGAGATAAAATAACAAAAAAACGCTAAGTAACTTTGTAACTTAGCGTTTTTATGCGATACGATTTCGTCTTCACCGCTATAGGCTATTCAATATATAATCTATATCCGGTTTAGGTAAGCGCTCAAAACCTGGTTCAGCAAAGACATAACCTTGAATCAGTGAAACACCAAGTGTCATTAAACAACTCAGCTCGCCGAGTGTTTCCACTCCCTCAGCTAATGGTGTGATATTCAACTCTTTAAACATAGTTAAACAGTTACGTACTATACTTTGTCGAGTCGGATCTGCATCAATACCACGAATCAATTGCATGTCTAATTTAACGATATTAGTTTGAAAGTCAGCCAAGAGATTCAAACCAGAATAGCCAGAACCAAAATCATCAATCGCGGTTAAAAAGCCCAACGATTTATAATATTCCACTACTCGTTTAACGTGTGTCGTATCTTCAAATTTTTCAACTTCAGTAAATTCAAATAAAATCCGTGAGATAGGAAAATCATAGCGTTGAGCAGCTTCTATCGTTGTTCGCAAGCAGCGTTCTGGTTGATAAATCGCATTCGGTAAAAAGTTGATACTCAACATCGAATCTAACTCTAGTTGGCTAGCGAGCTGAATCGCCTTCACTCGACAAGTTTGATCAAACAAATAACGGTTATACTCATTAATTTGAGAAATTATTGAGTAAGCAGACTGCTCCTGCTCGCCTCTGACCAATGCTTCATAGCCAAAAATCATTCGATTTTTAACATCAATGATCGGTTGAAACGCCATCGTAAATGAAAAGTCCAATCCTTCATGAGATTGGCAATGAGCACAACTGACACGAGAAATGGGATCAGAGCAAGAGGTCATAACTACGAGCCTTATCAAAATAACGAACATACCAGAAAATAGTAGCATAATAATCAAACAAAAAATGCGCCCCATTGAAAGTAAACCGAACCCATTTCAGTCTATATTTTTCAATAACGTCGTAGATTAACCTGCTTGCATCATAGCTGTTTATAAAATTTGTATTACTCTTATAAATAGAAAGGATTTGATTCACTGCATCCCCTTGCTTAGGATATCGTTATGCGTAATAACCAACCAACAACTAATAAAGAAAAAACCTTTGATCCCAAAACCAAATTGATCACGGTGACCGATACCCAAGGTATTATTTTGGAATGTAATGATGCCTTTCTCGACATCAGCGGTTTCAGCAAGAACGAACTGATTGGTCAACCACATAATATCGTCCGCCATCCCGACATGCCAGCTGAAGCGTTTGAGGTAATGTGGCAATATCTAAAAGCAGGAAAACCTTGGATGGGATTGGTGAAAAATCGCTGTAAAAATGGCGATTTTTACTGGGTAGATGCCTACGTTACTCCTATTACTAAAAATGGAAAAGTCGTCGGTTATGAATCCGTCCGCTCCAGTCCAGAGAGACAAGCAGTTGCCAGAGCAGAAAAATTTTATCAACGCATTAAGTCTGGAAAATCGACAAAACCACTCACTTTTATCGCAAACCCTGAATATTTATTGTTAAGCATCGCTTTCTTGTTCGCTATCGTACTATGGCATTTTGGTTATCCCCAACTCTCTGAGCGATTTCTTCTGCTCAGTGTTGTTATTTTCTCAGGCTGGGTATCATACGCACGCAAGAAAATGTTTGCATCACTCAGTGAGCTACTAAAAAGCTCCTTTAGCCACCCGTTAGCGGTCAGCACTTATACCAGCGATCGCGGCGATCTAGGAGCGATTAAAGTCTCCCTCTACAGTCAAGCCGCTCATCTCAGTACCATTTTGGCGCGAATTGAAAACGCGGCCAGTGACGTTTCATCAGGCATGAAGCGCGGACAAAGCTTAACTCAAAGCGCCCGTAAAGAAATCACGCGTCAACAGGCTGAAACCGAGACTGTCGCTGCGGCGATGAACCAAATGAGTACTTCAATCAACGATGTTTCAGAACATGTTAATAATACGGCGGGGCAAGCATCAACAGCCAATACTCTGACCCAACATGGTGTCACAACGGCTCACATTACTCGAGATTCGATTGAAAAGCTTAAACAAACAGTGCAACAAATTGGCCACTCTGTTGAAAGTGTTTCTGAGCAGACCACTAAAATTGCTCAAGTTGCGCAAATCATTGAAAATATTGCTGAGCAAACGAATCTCTTAGCACTGAATGCGGCTATCGAAGCCGCGAGAGCCGGAGAACAAGGGCGAGGTTTCGCCGTCGTAGCTGATGAAGTTCGTGTATTAGCCACTCGAACTCAGCAATCAACTCAAGATATCCACAATATTATTTCTGAACTGACTGGTCGAGCTCAGCAAGCGGTAAAAGTGTCCAAAGTTGGCGTTGAAAATGCTGAAGAAGGATTAAGCTATGTACTCAAAAGTAGTGAAGTATTAGAAGGTATTTCACAAGCCGTTGAGCAAATTGCTGAAATGTCAGCACAAATTGCTACTGCGGTTGAGCAGCAAGCCCATGTCGCCGAAGACGTTAATCAGCAAATCGTCAATATTTCCAACTTAGCGGAATCCACCCAACGGAGCGCAAATCAGTTGAATGATTGTATTAATGATGTCGACAAGGTTTCAGACGATCTACACGAACTTGTCGTGCGCTTCAAACAATAACGCCGATCAAAAAGCCCCAGTACAAGTACTGGGGCTTAAGATATGGCACGCCCTACAGGATTCGAACCTGTGACCACCTGCTTAGAAGGCAGGTGCTCTATCCAGCTGAGCTAAGGGCGCTTTATGGGAGAGGATTATACGAGTTCAACCGCGTAAATCAACGCTTTTGACCGTTATTTTCTATCAAGTGCCTAAATATAAAGCAAAAGTACTATTTTAAAACGGGTTAACGTGTACATAACTCACGATGTCGTCGTCAGCCAACCGCATAACGTCTTATTAAAATAGCATGACTCATCACTATTTAGCTGATCACCTTTACCGAATTTGAAACAGAAAAATCCGCATAAACATTAAAAATCAAAAAGCAAACGTTTGCTTATGGATATTTTGCTTGCCATCTGCCACAATGCGCGGAAAATTTTGTGCTTTGCAGTGTAAGGAATGTTATGACGGCTCAATATATTGATGGAAAGTTAATCTCGCAAACGGTGCGATCTGAAGTCGCAGCACGAGTAAAAGCCCGCACCGATTTGGGACTACGGGCTCCTGGACTTGCGGTTGTTCTTGTCGGCGAAGATCCGGCTTCGCAAGTCTATGTCGGCAGTAAACGCCGCGCCTGTGAAGAAGTCGGATTTGTCTCGAAATCTTATGATCTGCCGGCAACAACGAGCGAAGCTGAGCTCTTAGCGTTAATTGATACGTTGAATCAAGACGACACTATTGACGGTATTCTTGTTCAACTTCCTCTACCTGCTGGCATTGATACGACCCAAGTACTAGAACGTATTGTACCAGATAAAGATGTCGATGGATTTCATCCTTATAATCTCGGTCGCTTAGCTCAGCGTATCCCTAAACTGCGCTCTTGCACCCCTAAGGGGATCATTACCTTATTAGAACGTTACAATATCGAATTGCGGAGTAAGCATGCCGTTGTCGTCGGTGCATCGAATATTGTAGGGCGTCCAATGAGTCTGGAATTACTGCTAGCAGGATGCACAACGACAACCTGCCATCGTTTCACTAAAGATCTCGAACACCATGTTCGTCAAGCCGACATTTTAGTCGTCGCGGTCGGTAAGCCTAATTTTATTCCCGGATCTTGGGTGAAAGAAGGGGCAGTAGTGATTGATGTCGGTATCAATCGTCTTGCTTCTGGACAGTTGATTGGTGATGTCGATTTTGAAGTCGCACGCACACGAGCCAGTTTTATCACTCCCGTTCCTGGTGGGGTTGGCCCGATGACGGTAGCAAGTTTAATTGAAAACACTATGATGGCGTGCGAACAGTTCCATACCCAAGATAAAACGCAACATTAACCACTCGCATTAATTATCTCTAATTAACAATGAGAAGTAACATGTGAGACAAAAACGGGGCGAGCAATAATCTCTCTCGCCCGTTTATATTTATAGTGATAAGATAACACCCGCTAGCGCTGCGCTCATTAAATTAGCCAAAACGCCAGCCCCAATCGCTCTAAAACCATATTGAGAGATAAAACTGCGCCGCTCTGGTACTAAACTCCCCAAGCCACCAATCAAGACCGCCATCGTCGAAATATTAGCAAAACCACATAAAGCAAACGTTATGATCGCTTGCGAATGTTGACTCAATTGTGATTGTACGTTGATGAATTGAATAAAAGCGACAAATTCATTGATAACAATTTTATTACCAATCAGCGATCCGGCGGTAATCGCCTCGTGCCATGGAATACCTAGTAACCATGCAATAGGTGCAAATACATACCCCAGTATCAACTCAAAACTTAATGTGATACCGAACCAGCCCCCTAGCCAGCCTAATAAACCGTTCAGCAACGCAATCACACTGACAAAAGCAAGCAGTGTCGCGCCAACCGCAACAGCAATTCGTAGCCCCGACATCGCGCCATCAGCCATCGCCTCGACGACATTGGTTGCCTTTGGGATATCAATATCGATTTCAGCCTTTTGTTGGTGAGTCTGTGTTTCTGGAAACAGCATTTTTGCCATTAGCAAACCAGCCGGTGCAGACATAAATGCGGCAGCAATTAGATAGTTCAAATTGACACCCAATGACGCATAACCGACTAAAGTACCTCCAGCAACCGACGCCAAACCACAAGTCATTACTGCAAAAAACTGTGAATCACTCATCTGCTTTAAATAAGGCTTAACGACAAGAGGAGCTTCAATCATACCAACAAAAATATTGGCGGTTGCTGACAGTGATTCTGCTCGACCTGTGCCCAATAATTTTTGTAGCGCTCCGCCAATCAAGTTAATCACTTTCGGCATTAAGCCAATATGATATAATCCAGAAATTAACGCAGAAAAAAAGATAATGATACCAAGGACATGAATGGCAAATACAAATCCTACTTTCTCACTGGCTAATCCACCAAAGATAAAGCTGATCCCTTCTTGGCCATAATCGATCAAATGAGCAACAGCGCCTGTTACCCCATTGAGTATATCTTTACCGGCTGGCACATAGAGCACCAACAGGGCAAAACCTACTTGCAACAAAAAAGCCAAGCCGACCGTTCTAAGTCGAATATTTTTTCTATCTGCAGAAAATAGCCAAGCCACACTTAAAATGGTGATTACACCGAGCAATGAGATCATATATCTAATCCGAAAAGTTACTAATAATGCAAGGCGAGGCATTCTATAGTGCAAAAGTAGATGCGCAAGCCACAAATGTTAACGGAGTAGATCAAAAAAATATCACGCAACAATCGATCATTTAAGCCATTGAATTTCAACAAAACAAACGTTTGCCTTTTCAAATTATTTCCATATGGAAATAATATTTCTAACCATGGAAAGAATCTCTTACCTAAAATGATCAAACGTATTCATAGACGACGAATGTTGCCAAACGAGTAAAACAGAGGGAGAGATTGAAAACATTAAGTAGGCGAACTTAGCATCCTGTCGATGCAAAGCGTACATAAGGCTCTAAGCGACTATCCCAATAACAAGGACTCGCTAATTTGTCTTTGATAAAATCGATCACCGCCGACGTTTTCTTAGGCATATGCTGACGGCTAGGATAAACCGCATAAAACGGCATATTTTGGTTGGCGTGCCAATCTGGTAGTAATTGAATCAATTGTCCGTGACGAAATTCATCTTTAAGCAGATACGTCGCTAGATACGCCACCCCCCATCCAGCTACTGCCGCATCACGCACGGCTTCCGCCAAATCAACCGAGTAGTTACCAGAAACTTGTACAGTCAATTTGTGATCCGATTTGGCAAAAGACCAACGGGTATAGTCACGATCCCAACTGCGATAAATCAAACAATTGTGCTCTAATAATGCTTCTGGAGTATGCGGCGTACCGTGTTGAAGTAAATAGTCCGGAGAAGCAACCACGACAAAACGACTGTCTGCTAGACGCTGAGCAATATATCCCTGTGGCAAATGCTCATTACTGGTTATCCACAAATCAAGCCCCTCTTGTAGCATGTCGACGCGATGATCAAACAGGTGCACCTCGACTTGTAACTCAGGATAACGTTGACGCAATGCTTCTAGCGCAGGCAAAATATGTAAAGTTCCAAAAGATTGCGATAAACCCAAACGAAGCAGCCCTGAGACTTCATCACGTTGACTCTCAACCTCAGCTTGCGCTTCATCAACCAAACAAAGTAACTGAGCGCAATACTGATAGAAACCTTGCCCCGCTTCGGTAATGGTGACACTCCGCGTTGTACGTTGTACTAACTTAATTCCCAAAGACGCTTCAAGCAAAGCCAACTGTTTACTGACATGAGAGACCGATACGCCCAATTGCTTGGCGGCAGCGGTAAAGCCTTTTTGCTGTACCAAAGTAGCAAAAATGACCATTTGCCCAGCTCGCTCTGCTAACACTGATTTTCCTTCTAGTATAATGTGCCTTGTGAGAAGATGGTCTTAATGCGGTTAATGCGCCGTACCTTGTAACTGAGCATAACATTCGGCGGTTTCGCTAAGTATCTCTAACATCTTTGCTGTTTCCGTTTCTTCATTCATCACGATCCCCTGCTTGGCGTTGCTATCGACCTGTGTTGCAAAAGCACACAACTTATCGGCACCAAAACTGGCGGCGCTGCTTTTTAGTGCATGGCTGATTTCAATTAAATAAGTCATGTTACCACCATCAGCACCTTGAGTAAGTTGCTGATGATAAAGGTGAAGTTCACCTAAAAAAATATCCATTAGAATAGGAATATTCTCTTTGCCAATCTCTTTAGCCAACGCATCAATTTTTTCGATATTCATCCACTGCATAACGTCTCTAGCGCTCCTTTTCCTGCTCTTTTTCATTCCAGGTTTGCAGCTTGCGATAAATCGTTGAGGGACTGACATCCAAATAACTCGCCGCTCTTGGAATATTACCATCACATACTTCGATGGCTTTTTCTATCGCTTGTTTTTCCGTTAGCCATAACGGGAAGATATCATGTACCGACAATACCTTCTCATTGGGAGACAAAAAGGTAGGTTCTGCCATTCTTGGTGCATTGAGTGGTGGAGGTAACATTGATAAGGTAATTTCTTGTCCATCATTCAATACCACGACATTACGTAGGACGTTTTGTAACTGACGCACATTACCTGGCCATTCATAATGTTTGAAGCGCTCTGTCACTTCTGAAGAGAGACGAACAAATCCTTTGCCTTCCTCTTTCGCCATATGACCTAATAGTGAATAAGCAATTTCAATCACATCATCGCCACGTTCTCGTAGTGGCGGTAAATGTAATGGAATGACGTATAAACGGTAATATAAGTCTTCGCGAAAACGACCTTGTTGAACTTCTTTCCAAGGATCACGGTTCGTGGCACAGACAAAGCGCACATCGACACTGTGTAGCTTAGAAGAGCCGACTTTTTGAAAAGTACCCGTTTGGATAAAACGTAATAATTTGGTTTGCAGGTCAAGATCCATCTCGCACAACTCATCCAAAAAGAGCGTCCCACCATCAGCTAACTCCGCTGCGCCCTGTCTATCTGAGGCGGCTCCGGTAAAGGCACCTTTGACGTGGCCAAAAAGCTCACTTTCAATCAAGTCCTTTGGAATCGCAGCACAGTTGATGGCGATAAACGGTTTGTCGCCTCGCTTGCTGGCAGCATGAATCGCTTCAGCGCACACTTCTTTACCTGTACCACTCTCACCAGTAATAAAAATACTGGCTTTACTGCTCGCTGCGGAATCAATCGTGCGATATACCGCCTGCATCGTTTGGCTACTGCCAATAAAACCTTGATAGTTTTGATTATTCGGATCGTAATTTTCGCTTTTAAGCTTATTCGCTTTGCGCATCGCATTATTGACGGTAATACGTAGCCGGTCAGCCTCACACGGCTTAATCAGAAAGTCTTGTGCACCTTGACGCATCGCCTCGACCGCAGTATCGATAGAGCCGTGCGCGGTCATAAAGATGATCGGTACATCAGGAGATTGTTTTTTTACTGCAGCAAGCACATCCATCCCGGTCATATCAGGCAAACGCAAATCTAATAGGATTAAATCTGGTGTTCGCCGGCTAAGGCTCTCTATCGCATCGCGCCCAGTGCTGACAATATTAATATCAATCTCTAGCGGAGTTAGATAAGATCGGTACAATGCTGCCACAGAAGCCGTATCCTCAACCATCAACAGATACTTAGTTTTAACGTTATTTTCGCTCAATTGCCTACCCAGCCATTTTATTTTTGCATTTTGCTTAATTGTTGCATCAAGAGTCGCATTTTGCAAACTCCTTGTTATAATTAACCCATATACAAAAACCCACATACCCTAGCTATTAGTAATAAACTGCTGACGTAACTGCGTAATTTGATCGCGCTTTTGAGCCGCTAATTCAAATTCGAGATCTTGTGCGTGTTTGTACATTTCCGATTCGAGCTTCATGATCTGCTTTTCTAACTGCTGGGGAGTGAGTAAG
The DNA here is from genome assembly GCF_001895205.1 of Vibrio injensis. Classification (GTDB taxonomy): domain Bacteria; phylum Pseudomonadota; class Gammaproteobacteria; order Enterobacterales; family Vibrionaceae; genus Vibrio; species Vibrio injensis. The sequence continues at coordinate 110,622 of NZ_BDJF01000006.1, forward strand.
TCATAACTCGCACCGGGCTCGGCAACCTTAGCGAGAGGCACAACTTTGCTGGCTTTCTGTTGTTTCGGCTTCGTCGCATCGCCTAATTCCATAATGTCTTTGATGCTGCGTCTTAGTGCTTGAGGTTCTATTCCCCGCTTTTGGTTATACGCTTGCTGTTTCTCGCGGCGACGCTCGGTTTCATCAATCGCTTTACGCATTGATTTGGTGATATTGTCTCCATACAAGATCGCTTTTCCATGCAAATGGCGCGCAGCACGGCCTATCGTCTGAATTAATGAACGCTCTGAACGTAAAAAACCTTCTTTATCAGCATCTAAAATCGCGACTAAGGATACTTCTGGCATATCCAGCCCTTCACGTAATAAGTTGATCCCAACTAAAACATCAAACACTCCTAGTCGCAAATCACGAATAATTTCCACCCGTTCCACGGTATCAATATCCGAGTGTAAATAGCGCACTTTTACCCCATGTTCATGCAAATACTCGGTCAAGTCTTCCGCCATGCGCTTAGTGAGTGTTGTCACAAGCACTCTTTCCTCTTTGGCGGCCCGACTGCGTATTTCTGATAATAGGTCGTCGACCTGAGTAGCCACGGGGCGTACTTCAATCTCAGGATCGAGTAATCCGGTTGGCCGGACAACCTGTTCAACCACATCTCCTGCTGATTTTTCCAGTTCATATTGACTGGGAGTGGCAGAAACAAAAATTGTTTGTGGCGCAAGCGCTTCAAACTCTTCAAATTTTAAAGGTCGATTATCCAACGCTGAAGGTAAACGAAACCCAAACTCAACCAAGGTTTCTTTACGAGAACGGTCACCTTTATACATGGCGCCAATTTGCGGCACCGTCACGTGTGATTCATCAATCACCAATAAACCATCGTGAGGCAAGTAATCAAATAAGGTCGGTGGCGGTTCACCAGCGCTGCGGCCACTTAAATATCGAGAATAGTTTTCAATACCTGAACAGAAGCCCAGCTCATTCATCATTTCGATATCAAATTGCGTTCGTTGTGAGATGCGTTGCTCTTCCAGTAACTTGTTATTGTCTAATAAGGTTTGACGCCGAAGTTGTAACTCTTGTTTGATCTGTTCAATCGCATCAAGAATCCGCTCGCGAGATGTTACATAGTGGGTTTTAGGGTAAACGGTAAAACGCGCTAAATCACGCTGACGAATCGCACCAGTTAAAGGGTCAAACAGGCTGATGCACTCAATTTCATCGTCGAACATTTCAACCCGAACCGCTTCTTGCTCTGATTCTGCTGGGAAAATATCAATCACTTCACCACGAACCCGAAACTGACCGCGCTCAAAAGCAATATCATTACGGCTGTATTGTAATTCGGCTAAGCGCCGTAACATGTCACGTTGGTTAAGCACATCGCCGCGTCTTAGATGCAACATCATTTTTAGGTAAGAATCGGGGTCGCCCAAGCCATAAATTGCCGATACCGAAGCGACGATGATCGCATCTTTACGCTCTAATAGCGCTTTGGTCGCCGATAGGCGCATCTGTTCAATATGAGAGTTAACCGAGGCATCTTTTTCGATAAAAGTATCGGTAGTTGGAACATACGCTTCCGGCTGATAGTAATCATAGTATGAGACAAAATACTCGACCGCATTGTGAGGAAAAAAACTTTTCATCTCCCCATAAAGCTGGGCCGCTAATGTTTTATTCGGCGCTAACAAAATGGTCGGGCGTTGGGCTTGAGCAATCACATTCGCTAACGTGAAGGTTTTTCCCGATCCCGTTACTCCCAATAAGGTTTGGTGCGCCAATCCCGCATCAATGCCTGCCAATAATCGTTCAATTGCCTCCGGCTGGTCGCCAGAAGGTTGGTATTCAGAGACCAGTTCAAACGTTTTGCTCATTACCTATACTCTACTACATTCATTGGTTTGATTGAGTATTGTCCGGTCAGCGCAACGAACTCGCAAGTACTTTAGGTGTTAACACTAAAAACGTATAACGATCATCCCTTCCGTACAAAAAACATCCCATTACTTATCCACACAAACGCTCTCAACCTTATCTGTACATGATTACCACGAACAAGATAATCACACCTGAACAATCTGTGGGTAAAACAAAAAAAACCTATAAAATCAAAATACTAGCCACAGAAAGCAATCGATTACACTATTAGAAAGAGGATAATGGTTAGAAACGTAGTTAATTTCACAGACTTCCTTATACACTTATCCACAAAATTGGTGGATAAGTAAATGCAACGCATGCCCGATAAGGAGTACAGAAAAGTAAAGTCTCTACCGGCAAAAATATCTATGATTTTTTAACGGGTAGATGTTGACAGAAAAAGGGGGGATAAGTACCATTCTTGCCGCAAACCATTCCCCCTTAGTTCAGTTGGTAGAACGGCGGACTGTTAATCCGTATGTCGCAGGTTCGAGTCCCGCAGGGGGAGCCAAATTCCAGAAGAAAGACGTCCTAGGACGTCTTTTTTGCTTGCAGTCGACTGATATTTCTCACAACTGAGAAGGCAACAACATCTCTCGATTAACCTGGCGGTTAAGCCACATTTTCTTCAAGCGGAGCTTCATTACCCTCTTCACTTTTCGCCACGACACCAGCAGCAATCGCATTACCCAATACGTTAGTCGCTGAACGTCCCATATCTAGGAAGTGATCAATGCCGAGTAGTAACAATATGCCCGCATCAGGGATGTGAAATTGATGGAGCGTGGCGGCGATCACCACTAATGACGCACGAGGCACTCCTGCCATACCTTTAGAAGTGACCATTAAAATGAGTAACATGGTCACTTGTTGTGCCATGGTTAACTCAATCCCATAAGCTTGAGCGATAAACATAACGGCAAAGGTGCAGTACATCATCGAACCATCAAGATTAAATGAGTAGCCCATCGGTAATACAAAACTAGAAATTCGCTTAGGAGTACCAAAAGCACTTAAACTTTCTAGCGTTTTGGGATAAGCAGATTCTGAACTTGCCGTTGAAAATGCTAATAGTATTGGCTCGCGTATCATGCGAAACAGGGTAAACACGCGTCGTCCGAGCACCAACGCGCCCATTAGTAGCAAAGCTCCCCACAAGACACTAAGCGAGAAATAAAATTGCCCCATGAAAGCACCATAGGTACTCAAAATCCCCATTCCTTCTTTAGCCACCATGGCACTGATTGCAGCAAAAACGGCAAATGGAGCAAAGTTCATCACATAAGCGGTTACCTTCAGCATGATCTCTGACACGCTTTTTAGCATATCAATCACTGGATAGGCCGGATCACCAATGGCAGCGGCAGCTAAGCCAAAGAATAGAGAAAACACCACAATTTGCAGAATTTGATTACTGGCCATGGCTTCAATCACACTTCTTGGTACGGCATGAATGACAAAGTCACGGAAGCTCAGTGCTTGTGCATCAACCCCACTGGCCAAAGAGCTCGAAGGGATATCTAAATGTAGGCCAACACCTGGAGATAGAATGGTCACCATCACCAAGCCAAGAATTAATGACATCATTGACGCCATCATAAACCACAGTAAAGTTTTAATGCCTATACGGCCAACCGTCGTTGTATCGCCCATTTTAGCAATACCAACCGTTAACGTGGTAAACACTAAAGGGGCAATGATCATGTTGATCAACCGTAAAAACACATCCGTGATTAGGGTGATGTTATTAGCAAACTCTTCTGGCTGAACAGGGGCATACCAGCGAATAGCTTGTCCGGTAGCAATCCCCAGCAACATAGCAATAATAATAGCTCTCGTTAACCTATTCATCTCAATGATCACTCCATGTATACAGCTTCAATTAGCTGCGTGTCGTAGCAGATGTTATTCCTGCGGAAAGCGAGGTGAGCAGCAGATTAGCAGAGAGGTATTGGCCTAAAGTCAATTTTTGTTCTGTCAACGTGAGCGCAATGTTAAGGAAATGTCATTTTTACTTGCAAATTCTTACATAATAAAAACAAAAAATAGATCGGCACCTATTGCATTTCCTCAACAAATAGAAAGCCACTTGAATAGTGAAAAATTATTTCGCAAGTATTTCACGAATTAATGGCTCTAACTTATCTAGCGGTAGATAGCCGGGAATAATTTGCTGGCCAATTAACAGCGCCGGCGTACCGTTTAGCCCTAATTCACTAAATAACTGATAGTTTTTCGCCAGTTGTTGTTGTGTTTTTTCCTGTGTATTCAGCGCTTGGCTAGTGTCGGTTTTTTGAGCCACTTGCAGCAACGACTGTGGATTATGCGCACCCGGCTTTTTGACCAACAATTCATCCGCTTGAGTAAATTTTTCTTGATCCATCTGCCATAGGTTTAATGCATAACTGGCCGAATTAACTGGACTATCGAGTTCTTTTAGCGGCACCAGCACACTCACCACTTTAATCGTCGGGTAACGCTTGACCAACTCATGCAATACCGGATCGAGTTTTTTACACCAAGGGCAGCTGTAATCGGTGAAAAAAACCAGCGTTAATTCAGGGTTTTGGGCACCAAAACTGGGGTGATCAGGATTGTTGTATAAATAAGCTTGATTATCCTTTAATACCTGCTCAAACCGATTCACTTGTTGCTCGTACATACGTAACGTGCTGTGTAAATTCTCAATCACTTGCGGGTTACGTTGCAAAATTTGTTCTATATCCGCCAACTGTTTCGTTTGCTCTACCGTCAATGCAGCAGCACAACTCAGTGAAAAGGTGGCTAATAAGCCGATCAGCACAATTCTGTAAATTTTCATGTTTTATCCTTTATTTAATAATGACTATACCCAAACCACTTGGAGTTACAGGTAGGCGACAAGTAAGTCCCCATAAGCATAGATAGGCTATGTAATTGAGGTGAAGGGGGCATAGCCCCCCCCCCCTCCAGCAGCTTCAAGTAGAAAGGGGATAACTTGCTAGCCACAAACGAGCCAACAATCCCCACGGGGTTGTTAACCCGCTGGTAATAAATTCAATTTGCCCTTGATGCACTATCATGATTGTTGGCGTGTAACGTATATGCCAATCCTGTCCTATTTGACTGCGGGGATCGTTAAGCTGAGGAAATTCAATGTCATGATAAGCCAAATAACGTCGTATCTGCTCATCGCTTCCAGAGGAGAGCGCAATACCTAAGGTTGGGTAATATTGACTGAGCCAATTGACTGTTGGGGTGACAAAGCGACATATATTGCACCAACTGGCCCAAAAATAGATCACCATGGGTTTCTCTGCACCCATGGCCTGAATATCGATTGGCTGGCCTTGGAGATCCACCGCCTGTAAGCTGAATTCATTACGCTCTGGCATCTGATGGCTACGCCATTGATCGACAGCCACAGAAACGACGATCAGTAGTAAACCAATCATCAACCACTCACGTCCTAGGCGTAATAAACGCTTTTTATTCATCGTGCCTCCCCTTTTGCTTCACGCAGTGCATCCATCACCGCACGATCAGTTAATAACACGGGTAGAGCAATGCCTCGCGGAGCTTGAGGACCATAAACGATATTAAACGGCACGCCAAATCGGCCATGGCTTTGTAAAAAACGAGTAACCGATTCACTGGGTAGCGTCCAATCACCGCGAATCAGAACCACGTCTTCTTGCTGTAGAGCTTTATGCACCGGATTTTGTAATAACACGTTCATTTTATTGACCTTACAAGTAATGCACCAGTCAGCCGTGATATCAACCAACACCACTTTACCTTGCTCTACATGCTGAGCAATTTGCTCTGCTACCAGTGGCTGCCAGGGTAAATCGTCAGTAAGCTGAGCCAGTCCATTAGCAACACTGAATTTGGTCAGCCATAAACCCGCGCCAAAAGACAATACGGTAATAAGCACGAAGAGAACGATACGCTGAGCGCCGTAGTGTCTCCATCCTTGCCAAACACACAGTGCTAGAGTAGATAACAGATAAAGCAGTATTGCCCACAGCGGCCAATGGGCAGCGAGTAGGGTTAATAACCACAATGAGGTGGCCAATAACATCAACCCAAAGAGGATTTTTATACGGTTCATCCACGCACCCGGTTTCGGCAGCCGGAGTGCAAGCTGAGGAAACAGTGCCACCAATAACCAAGGTAGCGTCATACCTATACCCAAGCCGGTAAAAATAAACCACAGGGTGAGCGTGTCTGCGCCCAATGCGAAAGCGACCGCCGTGCCTAAAAAAGGCGCCGAACAAGGCGTTGCTAATAAAGTTGCGAACATACCTTGTAAATAATGCCCCAAATAACGCTGATCGGAGCCGCGCGTTGCCATCCAGGTCGAAGCACTCACTGGCAGACGTAACTCGAATAAGCCGAGCATATTGGCGCCAAATAAGGTGGTGATCAGCAGCATGAGGACAATAAAGCTGGCACTTTGAAATTGAATACCCCAGCCGATTGCCTGACCACTCCATTTTAGAGCCAATAATCCTATCGCTATCAACCAAAAAGCACTGAGAATACCTGCGGCCGAAGTGAGAAACTGCAAGCGGACACTACGACGCTGCGGTTTATCCAAGGTCAACACTGACGTTAACTTGATACCTAATACCGGTAACACACACGGCATGACATTTAAAATCAAACCACCCAGTAACGCACTAGCAAACATCAGCACCAGTCCCCAACCTGAGGTTGTGGATTGAATCAGACCAGATTCAATCGCCACGGTTTGTTCAACCAATAGCGACTGATCAGCAAAAGTAACTTGTACGGATTCACCACTCAAATCCGCTTTACCGAGCCAACTAGAAACAGTAAATGTCGCCGTCAAGTTTTGCCCATCAACCTGAATTCGTGGTTGAGTAAAGCTACTTTCTGCGACTTTATCACTTTGACCATCAAGTAAGAGATCCGGCTGCTGCCAACCTTGTGGGTTGTGTGCGGTGATTTGTAAACGTTGCTGCGCCTCATCCCAGACAGCACCTAATGTTAATAATTGCTGCGTTTTTTGCGGTACTCGGCTCATCGCCTGTGCATATTGCGCCACTTCATCACTACTAGGCATCAACTGATCAGGAATAAAGCTCAGCTCAACAGGATAGTCAGTGATCACACAAACGGTCGAACAGGATGAAAGCCGTAAGCGCGCCTTAAACCGGACTGGCTGTTGCCAGTCTTGTATTTTAAGCGTGATCGGAAAAAGCGTGTCACCTTGATAACCGATCGTTTCAATACCGAGCAGCGAAAAGCGGCTAGGAAACGGCCAATGCCACTGAAAGTCACTCACATTTTCAGATGCAGACCAGTCAATTTCTGGGGCAACACCGCCTTCTCCGGGAGAGCGCCAATAGGTTTTCCATCCTCTATCTAATTTTACTTCCAGATAACCAGCAACCTCTCCGCTTTGCGGATCGCTTTGGCCAGTTAACACCAAACGTACCGCAACAGGTGGATGATAAGCATCGGTCAACCAATCGGTAGCAACGGCTCCAGCATGCGCCAATAACGAGCTAAATAAGCTTAATAACAAACAGACACGCACTAAACGTGTTAAGAAGATTCTAAATACCGGGAACATGGTTTTTCCTTATTAATAAACACCAACAGGTTTGTAGCTTTAATGCCAATACATGCTGGTTTTATTCATGGAAAACACACAGTTGAAGATGGGGTCGCCGCTTGGGAACTCTCGGCTCGCGAAAAATGGTAAAAGGTAAGCGACTCATCAGAAGTTGACTGATAATGATCGCAACCGTTAACCACAATAATGGACTAAATAGCTCCACTAATTGTTGTAAATGATGACTCAGCAGTTTTTCTGTTAAATGGCAGGGCTCACTCAAGTTATCCTTGTCTACCGACACCAGATCAGCGAACACCGAGGACGCCTCAGGGCAAAAACTCAACACACCGCTATTTTTCGCCAGACACAGCGCCATCACCCAACTGATCAACAGTAAGGCGAATAATCGGTAACGAGGGCGACGTAAATAATCCAATCAACAATCCTGAGTAACGTAAATCGACAAACTAAAACCTATGGCGAATATGACCGAGCCCAATCGATAAAGTTCAGCACAATCTTAGCTTAATGGTGCAAATTCCTTTTCGCATCAGTTTGCTAGTCAAAGGATTTACTCTCTAACCGCCATTATTGCGTATACTTTTTAGTCAACACACTAAAACCTTTGTTTTACTCGGTTGTTATTGACTGCGCAAAGCAGGATAATGCCCAGCTCGGAATTTAAGACAACGATCACTATGACCGACTATTTTTTGCTGTTAATCGGCACTGTTCTGGTTAACAACTTTGTACTGGTAAAATTCTTAGGCTTATGCCCTTTTATGGGCGTGTCGAAAAAACTCGAAACTGCGATTGGTATGGGGTTAGCGACGACGTTCGTCCTTACCCTTGCCTCTGTATGTGCCTATCTTGTCGAAAGTTACATTCTCGCTCCACTTGGTATTGAGTATCTACGCACCATGAGTTTTATTCTGGTGATTGCGGTGGTGGTGCAATTTACGGAGATGGTCGTTCATAAAACCAGCCCGACTTTATACCGTTTATTGGGTATTTTCTTACCCTTGATCACCACCAACTGCGCAGTGCTTGGCGTAGCACTACTCAATATCAATGAAAACCATAACTTTATCCAATCGATTATTTATGGTTTTGGCGCGGCGGTTGGCTTTTCTTTGGTGTTAATTCTTTTTGCGGCGATGCGTGAACGCATTCAGGTCGCCGATGTTCCCGCACCGTTTAAAGGTGCCTCAATCGCGATGATCACCGCAGGTTTAATGTCTTTAGCCTTTATGGGCTTTACCGGTTTGGTGAAATAATGAGTACATTACTGATCGCCATTCTTGCGCTGGCAGCACTGGCTGCCGTATTTGGGGCTATTTTAGGGTTCGCATCTGTTCGCTTCAAAGTCGAAGGCGATCCGATAGTTGATCAAATCGATGCCATTTTACCGCAAACGCAATGTGGTCAGTGTGGCTATCCGGGCTGTCGACCTTATGCTGAAGCGATCGCCAATGGTGATACGATTAATAAATGCCCACCGGGTGGCCAAGCGACGATTGAAAAGTTAGCTGATTTAATGGGTGTTGAAGTCCAAGAATCGGCTCATGATCTCGATAATAAAGTGAAAACTGTCGCTTTTATTCACGAAGATATGTGCATTGGTTGTACCAAATGCATTCAAGCTTGCCCTGTCGATGCTATCGTCGGAGGCACCAAAGCCTTACATACCGTAATAAAAGACGAGTGTACTGGTTGTGATTTATGTGTTGCTCCTTGTCCAACCGACTGTATCGAAATGATCCCATTAGAGACCACTCCGGAAACATGGAAATGGCAAATGAATGCTATCCCAGTCGTGAATATCGTTGAACCTGCGTCTAATTCGCAAAAAAGTGCGCATTAAGGATAGGTATGTTGTCATTAATTGAACAAATCCAAGCTGGTCGTCTTTGGGATTTCCCCGGTGGTATTCATCCACCTGAAAATAAGCAGCAATCCACACAAACCGCTATCGCTCATACTCCGATTGCTCATGAACTTGTTCTGCCAATAAAGCAGCACATAGGTAAAGCGGGCGATCTACTGGTTGAGGTCGGGCAGCGGGTGCTCAAAGGTCAAGCGCTCACCAAATATACGACAACGTTTATGCTGCCAATACATGCGCCGACCTCTGGTGACATCATCGCAATAGAACCACGCACAACGGCTCATCCTTCTGGATTACCAGAAATGTGCATTGTGCTACGTCCTGATGGTCAAGAATCATGGATAGAACGCCAGTCAATCACCGATTTTACTCAGTATTCAGCCGAACAACTGATTGAAATCATCCGCAACGCCGGCATTTCAGGAATGGGCGGTGCGGGATTTCCGACCGCCAAGAAGATTCAAACCGGGCTATCACGCACTGAAATATTGATCATTAATGCGGCTGAATGTGAGCCTTACATTACTGCCGATGATGCACTGATGCGCTTTCATGCCGACGAGATCATTCAAGGGATCAGTATTGTCGAGCATATATTGCGCCCTAAGCTGACGATTATCGGCATTGAAGATAACAAACCTGAAGCCATCCAAGCATTAGAGCAAGCGGCAAAAGAAAAAGATTTGCTGATTAGAGTGATCCCGACGAAATACCCTTCTGGCGGTGAAAAACAGTTGATCAAAATTCTGACCAACCTTGAAGTGCCCAATAATGGTATTCCTGCGGATATTGGTCTGATGATGCAAAATATCGGCTCAATACATGCGATTAAACGTGCGGTCATCGATGGCGAACCCTTGATTCAACGTGTGGTCACATTAACCGGGAATACCTTTAAGCAACCAACCAATGTCTGGACACTGCTTGGCACGCCAGTTGCGCACCTGCTAGAGAAATTTGCTTACCAAGCCGATAAAAAATTACCGCGTTTGATCATGGGGGGTCCAATGATGGGCTTTACCCTACCTCATGCTCAGGTACCGATTACTAAAACCAGCAACTGCATCTTAGCACCGACGAATAAAGAAATCCGTGCTCAGCAAGTAGAAATGGCCTGTATTCGCTGCGGTTTATGTGCCGACGCCTGTCCTGCGTCGCTACTCCCGCAGCAATTGCAATGGCACGCCAAAGCTGAAGAATATGATAAATGCGAAGAGCTGAATCTCAAAGATTGCATTGAATGTGGCGCTTGCGCTTATGTATGCCCAAGCGAAATTCCTTTAGTCCAGTATTATCGTCAAGCGAAAGCGGAAATTCGCACTCGTAAACGCGAAGCAGAAGCGGCTGAGCGTGCGAAGCTGCGCTTTGAAGAGAAAAAAGCCCGCATGGAGCGAGATAAAGCCGAACGAGAACAGCGCTTTAAACAAGCTGCCGAAGATCGCCGCAAAGAGATGCAAAATAGTGGCAGTGATGATGCGATCGCCGCAGCCATTGCGAGAGTCAAAGCGCAAAAGCAGCAAGAGGATAGTAATGAGAAAGCGGTGAAACCAGCGGTTGCTGCTGCCATTGCCCGCGCGAAAGCCAAACAAGCTGAAGCGAGACAATCCGTAGAATCGCCAGTCGAAGAAGGCTCTTCAGCCTCGACTCCAACGTCTGCGCCTGCGGCCTCTACGACCAATGATGATAAAAAAGACGCCGTCGCCGCAGCCATTGCCCGCGCTAAAGCACGTAAAGCCGCGCTGCAAGAGGCCTCTGCTGATGACTCTTCTCCAGCAACCAGCCCTGCGCCTAAACCGACAGCCTCTGCGCCCAATGATGACAAAAAAGATGCCGTCGCCGCAGCCATCGCTCGTGCTAAAGCCCGCAAAGCCGCGCTGCAAGAGACCTCTGCTGATGACTCGTCTCCAGCAACCAGCCCTGCGCCTAAGCCGGCAGCCTCTGCGCCCAGTGATGACAAAAAAGATGCCGTCGCCGCAGCCATTGCTCGTGCTAAAGCACGTAAAGCTGCTCTGCAAACCAATCACCAAGCCAATAACGCTGAGGAGAAAAAATAGTGGCCTTTTTTATTGCTAGTTCGCCACACGCGCATAGCAAGCGCAGCACCGCTGAGTTGATGAAATGGGTCGCGATTTGTGCCCTGCCCGGATTGGTTGCACAAAGCTATTTTTTTGGTTGGGGCACATTAATTCAACTCGGTTTCGCTATCATCCTTGCGTTAATTTTGGAAGCAGTCGTAATGAAGCTGAGGAAGCGTTCACCACGCTTAGCTCTCCGCGATTACAGTGCCCTAGTCAGTGCATGGTTATTGGCCGTTGCGATTCCCCCCTTATCACCATGGTGGGTAATCACCATAGGGATCATCTTTGCCATCATAGTCGCTAAACAGTTATATGGTGGCTTAGGACAAAACCCCTTTAATCCTGCTATGGTCGCTTATGTGGTGCTGCTGATTTCGTTTCCAGTGCAAATGACCAGTTGGCTTGCTCCTCATCAATTAGCCCCAGAATCCGTGTCGTTTGTTGATTCGCTATCGCTGATTTTTACTGGGTTTAATCAAGATGGGTTATCACTACAACAGATCCGCACAGGGATTGATGGCATGACCATGGCGACCCCATTGGACGCCTTAAAAACTGCTTTGCATGCTGGCAATAGCCTATCACAAGCGCTTTCTTTACCACCATTCGATGGATTGGCCGGAATAGGTTGGGATTGGGTGAATCTCGCTTATCTGGCTGGTGGTTTGTTACTGATTAAGTTACGGGTGATTAATTGGCATATTCCGGTTGCTTTTCTCTCTGGAATGATCGCCTCTAGTTTTCTGTTGATGCTGCTAGCTCCGGGAACGACCGCTTCGCCGATTATCCATTTGCTTTCTGGGGCGACGATGCTTGGGGCATTTTTTATTGCGACCGACCCCGTTACCGCTTCCACCACCAATAAAGGTCGGATTATCTATGGCCTATTTATTGGTAGCTTGGTAGTGATGATCCGTAGCTGGGGAGGCTTTCCTGACGGTGTCGCCTTTGCGGTATTACTCGCCAATATGTGTGTACCTTTGATCGATTACTACACTAAACCTCGTACTTACGGGCATTAAGGAGCACTATGTTTACTGCTATCCGTAAAAATGGGCTAATTTTGGCTATCTTTGCTTGCGCTGCTACTGGCATTGTCGCGTTAACCCAATATTTGACCGCCAGCCAAATCAAAGCACAAGAAACCGCACAATTATTATCGGTTTTAAATCAGGTTATTCCACCTGATTGGCATGATAATCAACTGTCAGCCTCATGCACACTGGTAAGCGATCCCTTACTCGGCAGCTCACAAGCCATGCCTGTTTATCTGGCTACTCTGAATGGAGAGCACACCGCATTGGCTATCGAAGCAATTGCGCCGGACGGTTATAGTGGCGCTATCAAAATCATTGTTGGTATTGATCAACAAGGAAATATACTCGGTACACGTGTTTTATCTCATCAAGAAACACCCGGCCTTGGCGATAAAATTGATTTACGGATCAGCGATTGGATACTCAGTTTTACTGGCCGTCAAGTCAGTGATGACAATCAAAAACAGTGGCAAGTACGCAAAGATGGTGGCCAATTTGATCAATTTACCGGAGCGACCATTACACCGAGAGCCGTCGTAAAAGCAGTAAAACAAACCGTCCAGTACGTCAATTCACACCGTGAACAGATCGTCAATCAACCTTTAAACTGTAGGGGGCAATAGATGAGTGACCACAAGACACTGATCAAAAACGGCTTATGGGATAACAACCCTGCTTTAGTACAGTTGCTAGGTCTGTGCCCGCTATTAGCCGTCTCATCCACTGTAACTAACGCGCTTGGTTTAGGTCTGGCGACCTTATTAGTATTGGTCGGCTCGAATGTGACCGTCTCCTTAGTCCGTGATTATGTTCCTAAAGAAGTACGGATCCCAATTTTTGTGATGATCATTGCCGCTTTGGTGACTTGTGTGCAATTACTGATGAAAGCCTATGCTTACGGACTTTACCTCTCTTTAGGCATCTTTATTCCCTTAATTGTCACCAATTGCATCATTATCGGTCGCGCCGAAGCATTCGCCTCAAAAAACCAAGTGCTTCCTGCCGCTCAAGATGGCTTCTGGATGGGATTAGGTATGACTGCTGTGCTGGTCGTTTTAGGTGCTCTGCGTGAAATCTTGGGTAACGGTACTTTATTCGACGGTGCAGATTTACTACTGGGAGATTGGGCATCAATGCTGCGTATCGATCTTCTGCATTTAGACAATAGTTTCCTACTTGCCCTGCTACCGCCAGGCGCTTTCATTGGTGTCGGTTTTCTGATTGCCGCCAAAAACGTGATTGATAAGCAACTCGCTCAGCGTCAACCTAAACCTGAAAAACAGGCCATTGAGCGTGCGCGCGTCACCAATGTATAACTCGATTGACTGGGTATTTGATTATGAATAACGCGAAACGGTTAGCGATCCTTGAGCGGTTAAGAGCTAACAACCCTAATCCACAAACTGAACTCAACTGGAATACGCCATTTGAGCTGCTGATTGCAGTTTTACTATCGGCTCAAGCCACCGATGTGAGCGTCAATAAAGCCACTGATAAACTTTACGCCGTTGCCAATACTCCGCAAGCCATGTGGGATTTAGGTGTCGATGGCGTGAAGCAATACATAAAAACCATTGGATTATTCAATTCTAAAGCCGAGAATGTGATTAAGACCTGCCGAATTCTACTTGATCAGTACGGTGGTGAAATTCCCGAAGATCGGGCCGCTTTAGAGTCACTGCCCGGTGTGGGTCGAAAAACGGCCAACGTGGTTCTCAATACCGCTTTTGGCTGGCCGACCATTGCCGTCGATACGCATATTTTCCGCGTCTCAAATCGGACTAAGTTTGCTATCGGTAAGAATGTCGATGAAGTCGAGCAAAAACTGCTTAAAGTCGTCCCAAAAGCATTCAAAGTCGATGTTCATCATTGGTTAATCCTTCATGGTCGTTATACTTGTATCGCACGCAAACCCCGTTGTGGGAGTTGCATTATTGTTGTGGGAGTTGCATTATTGAAGACTTGTGCGAATACAAAGAGAAAGTCTACCCAGAAAGCTAGGAGTCATTATGTCAAATAGTCGTATTCTTCATACCATGCTACGTGTTGGAGATTTAGATCGTTCTATCGAATTTTATACCCAAGTAATGGGCATGAAACTACTACGTAAAAATGAAAACACCGAATACAAATATACCCTTGCCTTTTTAGGTTATGGCGATGAATCTGAAGGTGCGGTCATCGAGCTCACCTATAACTGGGGTGTCGCTGACTACGAAATGGGCAATGCTTATGGACACATTGCGATTGGTGTCGATGATATCTATACCACTTGTGACACGATCAAAGCAGCAGGCGGTAATGTGACTCGTGAACCCGGTCCTGTTAAAGGTGGTAGTACACATATCGCCTTTATTAAAGATCCTGATGGTTATATGGTTGAACTGATTCAAAACAAACAAGCCAGTGCTGGGCTTGAAGGCTAATCAGCTTAACGTTTAAAGCGATATACAAAACCGCTCTAGTGAGCGGTTTTGTTGTCTCTGAGGGGATGAGATACGACGGTCTGAGTACTTCTATCCACGCTGCATCAAACCTGAGTTCGTCCTAACGAAATCACCACTCGACGGTTTTTATCCCGTCCAATCGGCGATGCATTATCAGCGATAGGGCGACGTTGCCCATAACCTTGAACTTGAATACGATCCTCTGGCAAGCCTAAAGTACGGAAATAACGCTGTAACGATTCTGCTCGACGCTCTGATAAACTTTGACTTTCATTGCGACCTTCACTGGTATCGGTATAAGTCGCGACTAACACCAAATCAATATCTTGATTATATCGAATATAATCCGCAATTTGTGCTAAACGCTTCTGCGATGCTTTATTAAGCTCGACGCTATTTCCTCGATCATAATGCAAAATAGTGAACGCAATATCTTCAAAGCTGTATGGTAAGAGATTAGCAACACAATCACTAAACACGTTGTACTGAGGCTGAAAAAGTACCGATGAGAGCATCACTTCAATGCGTTGATCACGGCTTTGCCAATCTTGATAACTAAAGGTTGGATAACGGCCTTGTTCTAATTCACTCAAGAGTGCCCAAGCCGTTTGACCACCAATATAACCATCAAACTGTTTAAAAAACTGGATATTAGAGATGCGATCAGCACGCTCGCCCGGACGCCACCTCGGCGGCATAGAGACTAAGCTTACGTTACGAGTCTCGCCCATCGGTCTACGCATTTTTAGTTCAAAATCGAGGTTAATTTGTTTGCTGGCATGAGAAGTGAAAACAGCATCACCGTAATTAGGAATTGGATGTACTAGTTTGCACTCCAATGGTGTATTGACCAGCATTTGCCAAGTGGACTGTTGTGGCGAAGCAACGTATTGCTTACCAGAAGCGAGGGCATTCACAGTGACAAAACAGCCTGCTACATAAATACCGGTCATTAGCCATTTATTCATAATTTGTCTCTTACCACTAATAAGGCGATAACTTGCCGCAACAAAGGCAAATCACACGATCTGCCTGAAATGACCTTTAAGCATGCAAAAAACTCGCCACAACAAAGAGCTTTTGATGATTTTATTACTGCGATTTGGTTTTTCTAAAGTGGATAATCTGTAATAATGTTGTCCTTGTCACTTAATTTAGGTTCACATGACTGTTATTAATGAAGCATTTGCGTTAAATAAACGCTTTAGAGGCTATTTCCCAGTAGTTATTGATGTTGAAACCGCTGGATTTAATCCACAAACCGATGCTCTACTTGAGATCTGTGCCATTACCTTACGCATGGATGAACAAGGAGATTTGCATCCTGCTTCAACTCTTCACTTTCATATTGAGCCATTTGAGGGAGCCAATATTGAAAAAGCTGCCTTAGAATTCAATGGCATTTACGATCCCTTTAGTGCCTTACGAGGCGCGGTCACCGAAGAATATGCCCTAAAAGAAATTTATAAACAGGTGCGTAAAGAACAAAAAGCGGCAGACTGTAGCCGAGCGATCATCGTTGCTCATAACGCATCATTTGATCACGGGTTTGTCATGGCAGCAAATGAACGTTGCAAATTAAAACGAGTCCCTTTTCACCCCTTCGCGACCTTCGATACTGCCGCGCTCAGTGGGTTAGCTTATGGACAAACTGTGTTAGCTAAGGCTTGCAAAGCCGCAGGGATGGAATTTGATAATCGTGAAGCTCATTCCGCACTTTACGATACTCAACAAACCGCAGAACTATTTTGCGGGATCATTAATAAATGGAAAGCACTGGGAGGCTGGCCGTTAGCTCCCCAAACAAACACAACTGATTAATTGAGATATTTATGAACCCTGTTGTTATATCTGTCTGCGTCATGCTGATTCTAGCTTTGATGCGCATAAATGTGGTCGTCGCTCTCACCTTCAGCGCGATGGTTGGTGGCCTTGTTGCCGGTATGAGTTTAAATGAATCTGTCGCTGCGTTTGAAAGTGGTTTAGGTGGCGGTGCGACGATTGCTCTGAGCTATGCCATGTTAGGCACTTTCGCGGTGGCAATTTCTCGTTCCGGTATTACCGATGTCCTCGCTCAAAGCGTGATCAAGCGTCTCCATGGTAAACAAAATCATGCGGCAACGACGGGATTAAAATACGCCGTGCTCGTAGCCTTGTTGCTGATGGCGATGTCGTCGCAAAACGTGATCCCGGTGCACATCGCCTTTATTCCGATCCTGATCCCGCCCTTATTGGCGGTATTTGCTCGTCTCAAGATCGACCGCCGAATGATAGCCTGTGTGCTAACTTTTGGTTTAATCACTCCATACATGATCCTACCAGTCGGTTTTGGGGGGATTTTCCTCAACAATATCTTACTCAAAAATCTGCATGATAATGGCCTACAAAACGTAACCGCCAGTCAAGTACCTATGGCAATGTTACTCCCCGGCCTTGGTATGCTAGTCGGTTTATTGATTGCGGTTTTTTTTACTTACCGTAAACCACGTGAGTACCAAGAAACCGAACTAACCACCATTCAGCACCAAGAAAGCAGTCATATCAATCGTAAACACTTACTTACTGCAACACTGGGTATTGTGGCGGCATTGGCGGTGCAACTCGCTACTGGGTCAATGATCATCGGGGCTTTAGCTGGCTTTATGATTTTTACCTTTGGTGGCGTAATTGCTTGGAAAGAAACCCATGATGTATTTACTAAAGGGGTTCATATGATGGCGATGATTGGCTTTATCATGATCTCTGCTGCTGGTTTTGCCGCTGTGATGAAAGCTACTGGTGGTGTCGAGTCATTGGTTACCGCCCTATCAACCAGTATTGGTGATAATAAACCACTCGCGGCTCTGTTGATGTTGGTCGTGGGTCTCCTTGTCACCATGGGCATTGGATCTTCTTTCTCTACTATTCCAATTATTGCTACGATTTATGTGCCACTCTGTTTGGCTTTTGGTTTTTCACCCATGGCGACTATCGCTTTAGTCGGTACAGCCGCAGCATTAGGTGATGCGGGCTCTCCAGCCTCAGATTCAACCTTAGGCCCAACCTCTGGTCTTAATGCCGATGGGCAGCACGAGCATATTTGGGAGACGGTCGTGCCGACCTTTATTCACTATAACCTGCCCCTCATTGCCTTCGGTTGGTTAGCGGCGATGGTGCTCTAGTAATACGAGTTTTGCTTAGATAAAAAGAGCGCCCTAATTAAGGCGCTCTTCTTGTATTGCTGGTATCACATCCCTCAATGAAGGTGTTGTTTAAGCACCTTCGTTGTGCAGCTCTAAGTTTGCTAAATCTTGCTGAATTTCCGCTAACGTTTTTGCATCATCTCCGCGCATCGATTCCAGAAAATCAAGGTACTGCTGATCAATATCGCCCGTCACATATTCACCGTTAAATACTGACGTTTCAAATTTAGCAATATCAGGATTACCGAGACGTACCGCTTCAATCAAATCGGGGAGTGTTTGGAAAATTAAACCGTCAGCACCAATTTGTTTACAGATAGCTTCGTTATCACGACCATGGGCAATCAGCTCATTGGCACTTGGCATGTCAATGCCGTAAACATTAGGGAAACGAATTTCTGGTGCCGCCGACACTAGGTAGACTTTCTTAGCACCAGAGTCACGAGCCATTTCAATGATCTGTTCCGAAGTCGTACCGCGAACAATCGAATCATCAACCAATAATACATTTTTATCTTTAAATTCGGAGCGAATCGCGTTCAGCTTACGGCGTACCGATTTCTTACGCTGCTGCTGGCCAGGCATAATGAAAGTTCGCCCTACATAGCGGTTTTTCACAAATCCTTGTCGATAGGGAATATCAATCGCTTGAGCAATTTGTAGTGCAATATCACAAGACGTTTCAGGAATAGGGATCACTACATCAATCTCCAAATCACTAAAACTTTCTTTGATTCGCTCGCCTAATTTTTTGCCCATTTCGACTCGTGCGCTGTAGACGGAGATTTTGTCGATAAAAGAGTCTGGACGGGCAAAGTAAACGTATTCAAAAATACACGGATTAAGCACCGGATTTTGAGCGCACTGCTGAGTAAAAAGTTGGCCATCAAAAGTCGCGTAAATCGCTTCACCAGGAGCAATATCACGCATAAAACTAAAGCCAACGGCGTCTAAAGCAACCGATTCAGAAGCGACCATATATTCTGTTCTATCACCCACGATACGTTTCCCCAAACAAAGCGGACGAATTCCATTCGGGTCACGAAAAGCCACCATACCATGACCAATGATCATTGCGGCAACCGCATAGGCACCACGTATTGTAAGGTGAACATTGGCAACGGCACGAAAGACTTCTTCCGGTGTGACTTCACTTTCAACAGAGTCTATTTCATGGGCAAGGACATTCAGTAACACTTCTGAATCTGAGGTTGTGTTGATGTGGCGGCGATCTTTTTCAAACAGCTTTTGGCGCACCTCTGTCGCATTGGTCAAATTACCGTTATGGGCCAGCGTGATACCAAAAGGCGAATTGACATAAAAAGGCTGTGCTTCCGATGCACTCGAACTGCCTGCTGTTGGGTAACGCACATGGCCGATCCCAACCGTTCCTTGCAAGCGTTGCATATGTTTAGCTTCAAAGACATCTTTAACTAAACCGTTTGCCTTTCTCAAACGAAAACGATTGCTTTCTATGGTACAAATACCCGCGGCATCTTGGCCACGATGCTGTAATACCGTTAACGCGTCATAAATTGACTGGTTCACCAGCGTTGTACCCACGATTCCAACAATACCACACATGTCTTAACCCTCGACTTTCAACAATAACTGGCGCCTAGTGAGCGCCAGAAAGAAAACTGGATGTTGCTTGTAAGTGTTCAAAGAAAGGAGCAATCAGGCGACTGAATTCTGGCACCAGTTGCGAGCCCTTCCACCACTCTGCGTTTGGTGATGCGGTAAACGCATCCATAAAAAATAAAGCGGCTGCGACAATCAAAATACCTCGTAATGCACCAAAAACCACACCGAGAATCCTATCGGTTCCTGATAACCCTGTCTTATCAACTAACTGTGAAATCACGTAGTTAACAATCGCTCCAACAATCAAGGTGGCTATAAATAGCACCGCAATTGCCGAACCATTACGAAACATCTCATCTTTGATGTTACTAAAGTACACGGCTAACTTTGCGTAGTATTCTGACGCGATATAAAACGCGGCAAACCAAATAACCAATGACAACGCTTCTTTCGCAAAGCCACGAACTAAGCTGATCAGCGCAGACAGACCGATCACACTTAAAATGACAATATCTAACCAGTTCATGAGTTCTTACATTCTAAGTTGGCGCGCATTTTAACAGAAAAATGCGCAACGCAAACGTTTTCTTAAGGATTTAATGGCTTAAATTTGAGTAATTGGCCTTTAGCGCCAGTTATCTTCTCTAATTCCACTAACTGATTTTCTAACTTACCTTTTGAAACATCAGGGCCAATAATCACACGAGTAAAATCGTTTTCTTGTTTCGTGTGTGCCTGATAGCCTCGTCGTTGTAAGTCAGCGACGACATTTTTAGCATTTTCCGCATTTCTCAGTGCCATCAATTGAATGATCCAAGCACTGTCTTGATACTCATTTTTCTCAATCACGGGGCGCGTTGTCGTCGTTAGCGTTTGATTACTGGTGCCTGTCGAGACTCCAGTGGCTGATTCAGTAACGGTAACCGGAGAATCTGGCAAAGCCACTTGATCTTCAATGGGGTCAAGAATTTCAAACCGTTCAATATCACTATCGAGTTCCGGCCTTAGCGGAATACTAGCCACCTCTTCTTGATAGTGCATTTTTTTACCGTCCAACAGATCGGGCAATACAATAACGCCAATCGCAACCAAAATAATCGTACCAACTAAGCGGCTTTGAAATTTACTGGCCATCTATTCTCCTTTACCTTGCCAATGCTCAAGGACTTCACCCACAGTATGAAAAGATCCAGCAACGACAATGACATCATCATCATGCGCTCTTGTCAGCGCGGCTTCAAAAGCCTCCACTGGCGATGAATATTCACGTTGAGTCGGGGTGAGATAATGCACTAACTCTTGTGAACTCGCAGCGCGAGGACCAGAAAGAGAAGCTGGATACCAAGCCTTCACGACTGGAGTCAGTGCTTCGATAGTGGATTTAATGTCTTTGTCATGCAACATTCCGAGCACCATATGCACTTTTTGCTGTGGATAACGCTGCTCTAATTGCGAGACAAGATAGTGAGCCGAATGTGGGTTGTGGGCCACATCCAATAAAATCGTCGGTTGAGTCTGCAATACTTGCATACGTCCGGCCAAATTAGCTTTACGTAATCCTTCGCTCACATCAATATCACTCACCTCGAGACCAGAGCAGCCTAATGCCATCAAGGCTGTGGCGGCATTGGCAAGAGGTAATGTTGGAATTGGTAAATCACTCAGTTCAAATGAACCACTGCGCCACCGCCATGATGCATTCGATAGCGTTTGGTAATGATACTGAATACCGACTTGATAGAATTTCGCACCGATATCATCAGCATGAGCTGCCACCGTTGCAGGAGGGAAAGGTTGTCCGCAAATGGCTGGCTTCTCTGAACGGAAAATACCCGCTTTTTCAAAACCGATCACATTGATGTCATCACCAAGCCAATCGACGTGATCAATGGCTAAGCTGGTTATTACTGAGACATCATGCTCGACAACATTAGTCGCATCTAATCGACCGCCTAATCCAACCTCAAGTAAAATCACCTCAACCTGCTCGGTTTGAAAAAGACGCAGCGCAGCTAATGTGCCAAACTCAAATAGACTCAATGAGGTATTACCTCGCTGAGTTTCTATATAAGAAAAAGCTTCGGTGTGTTTTGAATCCGGCAGTTCGTGACCGTTAATCCGTACACGCTCGTTGTAACGAATAAGATGAGGGGAACTGTATACACCAACCGAGTAGCCAGCTTGGAGAAGTATACTTTCCATTAAGGCGCATGTTGAGCCTTTACCGTTCGTGCCCGCTACCGTAATGACGGTAGCAGATGGCCTGGTGAGCTGCGCTTTCTCGGCAACCGTTTGGACACGTTCTAAGCCGAGATCAATGGCCGAGGTATGGATATGAGATAAATAGTCAAGCCACACCGTAAGTGGCGATGTGGCTTGAGGAATAGAGTATTGAGTCATCTAACGTAGAACCATAGTTATGCTTGGCTTTGTTAGTGGTTACTTTACCCTTTTTTATCCGCTTCTGGTACAGAATATGTTTCTTCGTTTGGCGCTGCGTTCACAGAAACCACCAGAGGAGAAGCATAATTGGTCATTTTAGCTAACAAGCCTGCCACACGTTGGCGCATTTCACGGCGATCAACGATCATATCTATTGCGCCATGTTCAAGCAAAAACTCACTGCGCTGGAAACCTTCAGGTAAATCTTCACGTACAGTTTGCTCGATTACGCGGCGTCCAGCAAAACCAATCAAGGCTTTTGGTTCACCAATATTAATATCACCTAACATCGCCAAGCTGGCAGATACACCACCCATCGTTGGATCAGTCATTACCGAAATATAAGGCAGACCTTTCTCGGTTAAGCGTTGCAGTGCCGCACTGGTCTTGGCCATCTGCATCAATGACATTAACGCCTCTTGCATACGCGCTCCGCCACTGGCGGAAAAGCAGACTAAGCCGCAATTATTTTCAATTGCCGCGTCCACGGCACGCACAAAACGAGCACCGACCACAGACCCCATAGAGCCGCCCATAAAGGAGAATTCAAATGCACAAGCAACAACAGGGACGCCGATCACCTGGCCCTTCATCACGATGAGTGCGTCTTTCTCACCACTGCTTTTTTGCGCAGCCGCTAAACGTTCTTTATAACGCTTAGTATCTTTGAACTTAAGCTTATCTTGTGGCTCAAGCTCTTGAGCGATTTCCTCGCGGTTATCTTCGTCTAAAAAGGTCTCTAGACGACGACGCCCTTTCATGCGCATATGATGGTTACATTTAGGACAAACCTCTAAATTGCGCTCTAATTCAGCGTAGTACAGCACCTCTTCACAGGAAGTACATTTAGTCCAGACCCCTTCAGGTATAGACGCTCTACGTGAACTGACAATGTTGCTTTTCTCTAAAATCTTTTCAAGCCAACTCATGCAAGACCTTTTTACTTTCTCATCTCCCGCGCTAGTGCGAAAGATATAAATTAGACATAAACGCGTGGGATTAAAGCATACAAAACCGCAACTGTAGACAAAAAACTGGTTGTACCTATTTCTCTGCCCTATCAATATGCATCTGAGTATTGGAAGCTATTTAACCCAGTTAGTTCAAATTCTCTGCTAAAAATAGCGGCCCCAGTGGTGCTTTAGGTAGTTCAAAGCGCTCAGGATAATCAACAGCAACAAGATACAAGCCTTCGGCTTTAGCCGTTGCGGCAGCTAATTTGCGATCTTTGGCTGCCAATAACCACTCGATCCATTGTGGCTCTTGTTCCCCACGCCCAACTTCAATCAGACTACCAACAATATTACGCACCATATGATGAACAAAAGCGTTCGCTTTTATATCAACGACAACATAGCGCTCATGGCGAGAAACATTCAGGTGCATAATATTACGCCAAGGGCTGCGAGACTGGCAATGTACCGCACGAAAAGAAGTAAAATCATTTTCACCCAATAAATATTGGCCAGCGACCTGCATTCGCTGAACGTCTAATTCTGGATGATAATGACTTACCCCCGACGATAAAATCCCCGGACGATAAGCATGATTATAGATAACGTATCGATAACGACGCGCCGTTGCACTAAAGCGAGCATGAAAATCGTCGGCAACGACTTTAGCCCAACGTACAGCGATATCTTTCGGTAAGTTAGCATTAGCGCCCATCGTCCATGCAGCCATGTTACGTTCAGCTGTGGTATCAAAGTGAACAACCTGACCGGTACCATGAACTCCGGCATCGGTACGTCCAGCACATTGAACCTCTACCGGATGATTCGCGATAATCGACAGGGCTTGCTCAAGCTTTTCCTGTACGCTAATGACGTCTCGTTGCCGTTGCCAGCCAAAGTAATGAGTACCATCGTACTCAATACCTAGAGCAATTCTCATGTTCTGTTTCTCGTTGAAAATGGGGCGGGCAGTATATACCTATCACCAAACAACGTGAAGACACCTAAGTGACGAAAGTCATCCACCGTTAAAGCCGACCATTGATCTTATCAATCAGATGTTTGGCCTGACGACGAATTTCATCATCACCATCGACGATGGCCTCTTCTAGTAACTTAATTGCTCCTTTGCTGTCATTCATTTCCAAGTAAATTTTCGCTAAATCAAGTTTACCGGCCGCTTCGGCATTATTATCAACATCAAAATCGGTAATATCTCCAAGTACATCAGGAAATTCATCCAAACCGACATCCAGCTTAAGAGCTTCATCATCAGGATTGATTGCCCCTTCATCCCTTTCTACTTGAGCCATTAACTCATCAACAGTCATGAACTCTCGTTTTTCAGGTGAAAAATCAACTACATCTTCCTGATTCTCCCAATTCTCCACTTCAACTTCGGGTTGTTGGTTTTGAATTTCTTCTTGCCAAATCGCTTGATCTTCTTCCGGTATTTCATCAGGAATAACGGCTTTTTGATCTTCGGTTAAACTAAAGCCATTCCAATCTTCCCCCCCCATCTGCAGCATGGCATCAATGTCCATACCTGCACTGTCGATGGTTTTAGCGTCTAACGGCGAATTAAACAGATCCATTGGACGAGCCATTGGGTCATTCAACAAATCCGTAAATTGTTGTTCATTGTACGCTTTACTGGATAACGTGGTGAAATCAATCGGCTCATCATTTTTGAGCTCTGGCTCTGGCTCTGGCTCTGGCTCTGGCTCTGGCTCTGGCTCTGGCT
>NZ_BDJF01000006.1:135580-581069 GCF_001895205.1 Vibrio injensis
TCTGGCTCTGGCTCTGGCTCTGGCTCTGGCTCTGGCTCTGCAGAGATTGAAGCGGTGTCTTGCTGCTCCGTCAACTCTAAAGTACTGTCTATCCCGTCACTTTGTTCAGCAACCTGAGGTGGCGTTTGTAACGCCTCTTGTTGTTCAAAGTTAGCCATGATGTCATCAAGTTCATCAGCGTCTTCATCACCATCAAAAATAACCTCTGATTCGGTTTCAAATTCCGTATCGGCTAGGGCATCTTGCTCGGTATATTCAGCAAGCTCGCTCTCATCAAAACTTAATGGGCCGTCTTCTTGCTCTGAATATGGCTCAACGGCTGAGTCATCAGGTTCGTCAATAGCGTCATCGACATCACTGGATGGATCTTTACTGTCCGGCTGAGCAAGTTCAGGCGATTCGACGGATTCAGTTAACACTTCATCAACGTGGTCACGACTTTCTACCACCACATCCGCATCTAACGATGACACTTGCTCTTGTTGCGTGTCTGGTTGCTGTTCAAGCGTTTCTTGTTCAGCGACCTGATTGACAAGACTGCTTTCGAGCTCTGGTTCAGAGTCTAAATCATCACTCTCAGGCTCATCTTCATCGAGGGATAATAACTCTTCTTCGCTTGGCGTGGGCGGCTCTACTTGAACAGCATCGTTACCCTCATCGGCCCCTTGAAGATCAGTATCAACCGTCGAGGGCTCTGTTACCGAGTCCGCATCGACTACCTCAACATCATCGTCTAAATCCGCCAAAGCGTCTTGCTCGGTATACTCGGCAAGCTCACTCTCATCGATACTTAATGGACCATCTTCTGACGGTTCAGCATGCTGAACATTCTCATCTATCGATTCAGGGTCTTCATCCTCAATGGTCTCTAGAGCGGCATCAAAGGCGATATCCTCACTATCAGAATCAGACTGCTGGGGTTCAAGCTGCTCAATATCACTCAGCCGATCATCGTCATCAACACTTTCTAACATCGAATCCAAATCAAATGACGGCGCTTGATCTTCTTGCGTGTCTGGTTGCTCTACCACTTGATTGACAAGACTGCTTTCAGGTTCTGGATCTGAGTCTAAATCATCATTCTCTAACTCATCGCTATCAACGGATAATGACTCTTCTTCACTTGGCACATGCTGTTCCGCTTGAACAGCATCATTCTCATCGGCGTCTTCAGAATCAGTAGTAACGCTCGATGACTCTGTTACCGAATCAGTATCGAGTTGCTCAACATCATCGTCTAAATCCGCCAAGGCGTCTTGCTCGGTATATTCGGCAAGCTCACTCTCATCAATGCTTAGCGGCCCTTCTGTTTCTGGTAAAACTGGCGCATCAGGCTCTTCATCGATTAAATGCTCAACATCGCTAACCTCGGTTTGCTGGGTTAACGGGTCATTCTCTGACTCAATAGGGTCACTTTGCGCAGCTTGTGGCTCACCATCGGTCGTAATAGAGGTTTGATCTTCACTTTCAAAGCTCGATTCAATATCTGTTTTCTCGCCTTCTTCAACCTCTAGTATTTCTTCAGGTGAATCGACTGTTGCTGAGGATTCGCTGACGTCGACGTCAACGTCTTCAGAATCCTCATCATCGATTAACCAATCCTCATCTTGTGGAACACCAAATTCATTCGCTATTGGTTCTGGTGTGCTGCTGGCACTTGCCGCCTCGCTCCCTTCAATTTGAGGGTCAAAATCAAAGTCATCTTCATCTATTGGCTGATCAGGCGTTGATTCATCCTTATCTTCAAGAAGAACGTCATCAAGAAGCGGATCTTGCGCTGGAGCATTACTAATCAGGTCATCGATAAAGTTATTACTATCGAACTCACTATCTTCAGCTTCGGCCTGCTGTTCAATTT
Source organism: Vibrio injensis (assembly GCF_001895205.1). Taxonomy (GTDB): domain Bacteria; phylum Pseudomonadota; class Gammaproteobacteria; order Enterobacterales; family Vibrionaceae; genus Vibrio; species Vibrio injensis. The sequence goes on from NZ_BDJF01000006.1 coordinate 137,439, forward strand.
CGAGTAGCTCATCGAGAAACTCCGTACCATCATCCAACGATACATCGTTCGGCTCTTCTGGAGCAGATTCGATCGACTCATTGACCTCTACTTTTGGTTCTTGCTCATCAATCCATTCATCCAACAATGTGGGGCTATCATGATCGAATGATAGCGCTTCATCAACGTCAGGTTCATCAAGCAGCTCATCAAGTAATTTATCAACGGCGGTATCTAAATCTTGTTCCGATAACTCATCACTCACCAATAATTCATCGAGTAATTCGGTACTATCATCGTCCAAGGAAAGATCCAGATCGTCCCCAACCAAACCATCTAATAAATCATCGAGCACTTCATCGCTGTGCTCAGGTTCCGCCTCTTGTGATTGAATACTGTCTAAAAGCGAGTCCAATTCTTCATCTGAGGTAATATTCGGCTCATTACCAATATCAATACTGTCTGCTTTAAGTTCATCAAGTTGACTGTCTAAATCAAGTTCTGCCTCATCGACCTCAGCTTCCATGAGTAACTCATCAAGTAACGCTTGATCAACTTCATTGCCTGATAAAAGCTCATCCTCGTCACCGGCTAATAAAGCATCCATCGCGTCTTGAGAAAGTGGATCTTCTTCAGCAAGATCAAAATCTTCTTCATCAAGTTCATCACTTGATGGCTGATTTTCCGCTAAATCGGCAAAATTAGTATCCAAATCACCATCATCATCAATACCAGCGAAAGGATCGTCATCTTCATCAAGATTTAAATCTATATCGCCTTCATCAAGAGAAGCAAAAACATCCTCTTCGGCCATATCATCGCCATAAAGTATCTCGCTACTATCTGATTCACCGAAGAGATCGTCATCGAGCAAAAGGTCATCATCACCTAATTCCCCCTCTGGCATAACTGGAGCTACTGGTGGTGGGGCGACTTTCTCTTCTGTTGATGGTTGTACTGGCTCTGGTTGGTCGGCTTTCGAGCGGCGACTCAATAAAAGCATGACTATACCCGCGATCAATAAACCAGGTATCAGTGCTAATAGCCCGACAAACCAAGTACTGGATAATAATTGTTCCCACGTAGAAGGGCCTTGCTGAATCTGTTGATTATTACGTCGGTCTTCATTTAATAAGCGTTCAACTTCAGCGCGGATTCTATTGTCATCACCCAATTCATGTTTTAATTCGCTTACCTCAGATTGCATTTGTGCTAATAGAAGTCGTAACTGATGATTTTTTTCTTCTAAAGCAAGAAGTTCGGCTTGCGCAACGTCAGTGAGTGGCGCAGGTGCAGGGATTGGATCAGGAGCAACGCTTGGCGTCAGTTGTTCAACGACGGGTGGTTCTGGTGATACGACAGGAGCGCGTACTGGCGTAGGCGTAGAAACGACCATCGGCTCTGGTGACCCGGTTAAACGCGCTTGATGAGCCGTCATAATCGTGATTGCTTCTTGCGTTGATGCACGACTAATCTGCTCAATTGATGGTATTCGTAGAGTGCTTCCGGGCAATAAACTATGAATATTTTGATTTTCAAACGCTTGAGGGTTTAAACGATAAATAGCTAATAAGGTTTGTTGAACCGACACGTTGGCTGATGGCCTTAATTGCGTAGCAATAGACCACAATGTATCTTGAGACGATGTGGGACCAAAGAAGCGTGAAGGCTCAGAATTATTGGGGTTATTTTGTCCAACATCACGACTAAAACGCGGAGCAGATTGCACTTCACCGTTCGGACCAATGAGACGAATGACTTCCGCACTAACGATAGAAGTCTGAGTCACGGCGGCTATTGTTAATGGCAATAGCCATCGCTTAAAAAATTGACGCATAAAAGGCTCAGCTCTGTGCTTTAAAAATGAATATAACCTAAATAACTTAACAATGTAGGTAGACGGCAAGTGCGTGAATCTCCGTGAATATAAACCCAACTAAAACTGGCACAGCCTAACACCGCTGCAACGTTAAGTAAGATGGGCATACAACGATCTATTAAATATATCGGATTACCCCAGTAAAACTATAGGGACTAATACAAAAAATGTGCCTTACCTACAATAATCGCAGGAATCTCACATAAATATCACGCTGACCTGCGCTGTTCTCTACAGCAAACCTTATTCTAAGCTACTTGAAGATACGAGTAGGGGCAAGCAGACATCACGACTCACATTGTCATATGGCAAAGAAAACCAATAAAAAAGCCAACCTTACGTCGGTTGGCTTTAAGTGAATGCCAATGGGCAATCATAATCTGTTTATTCTTGGTCTATTTTTGCCCAAGTATCACGCAAACCAACCGTACGGTTAAAAACTAGCGAATCAGGTCGCGAGTCTTTGATATCTGCGCAGAAATATCCCATACGTTCAAACTGATAACCAAATTCAGGCAGAGCATCCTTCAAGCTTGGTTCGACAAAACCATGCATGGTGATCAATGAGTCAGGGTTAATTGTTGCCGCAAAGTTATCCGCAGCGGCAGGATTTGCCACCGTAAATAGACGATCGTATAAACGGAATTGAGCAGGCAATGCTTTATCTGCTGAAACCCAGTGAATCACCCCTTTGACTTTACGTCCATCGGCTGGATTTTTGCCTAGCGTGTCTGGATCATAAGTGCAGTAAATCGTCGTGATGTTACCTTGTTGATCTTTCTCAACACGCTCAGCTTTAATGATATAAGCACCACGTAGGCGCACTTCTTTGCCTAAGACCAAACGCTTATACTTTTTGTTGCCTTCTTCACGGAAATCTTCACGTTCAATCCAAATTTCACGCGTGAAAGACACTTCTCGCTCACCCATCTCTGGTTTATTCGGATGATTGGCGACCGTAAGCGGCTCAACACTATTTTCAGCAAAATTTTCAATGACAATTTTCACTGGATCAAGTACAGCCATAGCACGAGGTGCATTCTCATTGAGATCGTCACGGATACAAGACTCAAGAGAGCTAAACTCAATCATATTATCTTGTTTAGTGACCCCAATGCGCTTACAGAACTCGCGAATAGAAGCAGGAGTAAAACCACGGCGTCGTAAGCCAGAAATGGTCGGCATGCGTGGGTCATCCCACCCTTCGACCAGCTTTTCAACCACCAACTGATTGAGCTTACGTTTTGACATTACGGTGTATTCTAGATTTAGACGGCTGAATTCATACTGCCTTGGGTGACAATCAATGGTGATGTTGTCTAATACCCAATCGTATAAACGGCGGTTGTCTTGAAATTCCAGAGTACACAATGAGTGAGTAATGCCTTCGAGCGCATCAGAGATACAGTGCGTGAAATCATACATCGGATAAATGCACCATTTATCGCCGGTTTGGTGATGTTCTGCAAAACGCACGCGATATAACACTGGATCACGCATCACCATAAATGAAGACGCCATATCAATTTTTGCACGAAGACAAGCTTGGCCCTCAGCAAACTCACCAGCACGCATTTTTTCAAATAAAGCCAGGTTTTCTTCAATCGGACGATCACGATATGGGCTATTTTTACCTGCTTGGGTCAATGTGCCACGGTATTCACGAATTTGCTCAGGTGTTAGCTCTTCAACATAAGCCAACCCTTTATTGATCAGTTCTACTGCGTACAAATACAGTTGGTCGAAGTAATCGGATGAATAACGAACATGACCAGACCACTCAAAGCCTAGCCAATTAACGTCTTTTTTAATGGATTCAACGTATTCAAGATCTTCTTTTTCTGGGTTGGTGTCATCAAAACGCAGATTACACTGGCCTTGATAGTCTTGGGCAATACCAAAATTCAGACAAATCGACTTCGCATGACCAATATGTAGATAACCGTTCGGTTCTGGCGGAAAACGAGTCTGTACGCTAGTGTGTTTACCATCCGCTAAATCTTTATCAATAATTTGGCGAATGAAATTCGATGGACGAGCCTCAGCTTCACTCATCTATAGCACCTCAAAAATTTATTAGTATTGTCAGAAATGATTTTCTACGTTATGAGTTGGCGATCTCCAACTCAACATAGGCATTACCACCAATCATCCACAATTCCGCCCTATTTCACAATAAAAACTGCGGTTTTCAGACGAATATTTACCACAACTGGTGGTATAAGTGACCTAATCTATCGTTTTATACCCTAACGATGTCAATCAGGATCTTTTCGCAAGTAAAACAAAAGCCTTCACTAATGTGAAGGCTTGAGAATAATCACCAGCTATCGAGGCCGCTCACCGTAGTGTTCAGCTCGCTTCGCGATTGAGAGATTATTGTTGTGATTTGGAATCTATTGATTTCATTTCACCAGCAATGATTTCCGCTAAAGGACCAAGAATGACTTGTAAATTATTGGTACCTAATTTAACCACACCCATTGCACCTAATGCTTTTAACTGTTTCTCATCGATGATTGACATGTCTTTTACGGTTAAACGTAAACGAGTAATACAAGCATCAATATTCGATAAGTTTTCATGGCCACCAAGTACTTCTAAGTACTGTTTTGCTAATTCAGAAGACTCTTGTGAACCTTTAACCGAGCTCACGGCTTCGTCATCATCTTCACGACCTGGCGTTTTTAAACCAAACTTCAAAATTACAGTACGGAAAACCACATAGTAGATAACAAAGAATACTAAACCTTGAACAATCAGCATGTACCACTGTACCGCCAATGGGTTACGTGAAGACAGCACCATATCGACCAAACCAGCGGAGAAGCCAAAACCCGCTATCCACTGCATTGAAGCGGCGATAAAGACCGAAATACCCGTAAGCACAGCATGTAAAAGGTATAATAGCGGTGCAAGGAACATGAACGAGAATTCTAGCGGCTCTGTCACCCCGGTAAAGAAGGAAGCAAAACCTGCGGCAATCATGATGCCCGCCACTTTTTCTTTATTTTTCGCAGTAGAGGTATGATAAATAGCCAACGCTGCACCGGGTAAACCGAACATCATGATCGGGAAGAAACCCGCTTGGTACATACCTGTTACGCCAGGAATAGCGACACCTTCAGCGATCGATTTTGCACCACCAAGGAAATTCGGAATATCATTAATACCTGCAACATCAAACCAAAACACAGAGTTAAGTGCATGGTGTAAACCCACAGGGATCAATAGACGGTTGAAAAATGCGTAGATACCAGCACCCGTTGCCCCCAAACCTTGGATAGATTCGCCAAAAGAAACCAAACCACCGTAAACGGCAGGCCAAACGTACATTAGTACGAAGGCGATAAGGATACCAGCGAATGAGGTCAGTATCGGAACTAAACGCTTACCAGAGAAAAAGGCGAGCGCTTTATGTAACTCAACCGTTGAATAACGATTATAGATTTCCGCTGAAATAATACCGACCAGAATGCCGACAAATTGGTTATTAATTTTGCCAAAAGCCGCAGGAACATCAGCAAGATCAATACCCTGAATCTGTGCTACTGACCCTGGTGAGAGTAGAGTTGTTACCACTAAGAAGCCCACAAAACCAGCCAATGCCGCTGAGCCATCTTTATCTTTTGACATCCCAAATGCGACACCAATTGCAAACAGTACCGACATGTTATCAATAATGGCTGCGCCCGCTTTAATTAGGAATGCCGCGACGGCGGAGTTTGCACCCCAGCCCGTTGGGTCAATCCAGTAGCCAACACCCATCAAAATGGCTGCCGCAGGTAACGTTGCGACAGGCACCATCAGGGCCTTACCTACTTTTTGAAAATATCCAAGAATATTCACCTTAAGTTCCCCCTATAGGATTTTTGTATATGTTGAGCTACTTATTTTGATCGCCCAATTTAGTCACTGTCAGTGTATGCCATTAATTTTGCTCCGCAAATTAAAACCTTATCAATTGTGATCATAATCACCAGAAATAAGCGAAATAAAGTAATTTTGCTAGCAGGATCATAAAACTTATTTTACAATATAAAAAAACAAAGCTTTGTCGCTATCCTTAACCTGAAAGATAGCTTATAAAGGATAGGTAATGAGCGAACTCAGCAACCAATCCAGTAATGATTCCTTTGTATAACAAAGTTTTTAAAAACTTATTTTTGTTTACGATATTTATAAGTACACGATGGATAGATATTTCGCGAACTAATTGAAGTTGAGATACTCGACCGACTATAGGAAGAGACTAGCCAGAAAAACGCTTCATCTATTGGCTGGCCTAACATTAGTTGTCATCGCTCTGAGTAACAGTACACTGGCTTCAAATCGTAAGAGTATCAACACCATGAATACTCCCCCGATAGATTAAGGATTAACTGATTATGTATGCGCTCACAAACTGCAAAATCTACACTGGTAGTGATAAGTTAACTGATCATGCCGTTATCGTGGATAACGATCTTATTCAAGCTATTTGCCCAACAAGTCAACTTCCTTCATCGATACGTCATATAGATCTTAATGGTGCCAATCTCTGCCCTGGGTTTATTGATTTACAACTGAATGGTTGTGGTGGTGTGATGTTTAATGACCAAATCACGGCGGATACTATCCAAATAATGCATCAAGCGAACCTAAAGTCGGGTTGTACTAGTTTTCTCCCAACACTCATCACCTCGTCAGATAACGATATTCAACAAGCCATCCGCGCACAACGTGAGTACCAAAATAAATACCCACACCAATCCCTTGGTCTGCATTTAGAAGGGCCTTATTTGAATGTGATGAAAAAAGGCATTCATAGCGTTGACTTCATTCGTCAGTCAGATCAAGCGATGATCGACGTCATTTGTCAAAATAGCGATGTCGTAACTAAGGTCACTTTAGCACCAGAAAATAATGACTTGAAGCATGTTGAGCAACTTGTTGACGCAGGCATTATCGTATCTATCGGTCACAGTAATGCCACTTATGCAGAAGCGCGTAAAAGCTTCGCTGCTGGTATCTCCTTCGCAACTCATCTTTTTAATGCCATGACACCGATGGCTGGTCGAGAACCGGGTGTAGTGGGCGCTATTTATGATACTCCTGAGGTTTACACAGGAGTTATCGCTGATGGTTTTCATGTTGACTACGCTAACATCCGAATTGCTCACAAAATAAAAGGCGATAAGCTCGTATTAGTGACCGATGCCACAGCTCCTGCAGGTGCTGAAATGGATTACTTTATTTTTGTCGGTAAGAAAGTATATTACCGAGACGGCAAGTGTGTCGATGAACACGGTACACTTGGCGGCTCAGCCCTAACGATGATTGAAGCAGTCCAGAATACGGTTGAGCATGTCGGTATCGCTTTAGATGAAGCATTGCGGATGGCCAGCTTATACCCAGCTAAAGCCATCGGTGTTGATAATAAGTTAGGTCGTATTAAACCCGGCTATATTGCCAACCTGACCATTTTCGACCGCGACTTCAATGTAAAAGCGACAGTAGTGAATGGACAATACGAGCAAAAATAATCATGAATGGCGGACAAATAGGTAATGTAGATCTCGTTAAACAGCTCAATAGCGCAGCTGTTTATCGCTTAATCGACCAACAGGGGCCAATTTCGCGCATCCAAGTTGCCGATGTCAGTCAACTTGCACCAGCAAGCGTGACAAAAATAACCCGCCAACTCCTTGAAAGAGGATTAATTAAAGAAGTCGCACAACAGGCCTCTACTGGTGGACGTCGTGCGATCTCTTTGACCACAGAAGTCGAACCATTCCATTCTATCGCCGTCAGATTAGGTCGCGATTATATTCAGTTGGGTCTATACAATTTGGGTGGGCAGGAACTGGCTTGCTCTTCCTATGAGTTCCATTATGCTCATCAACCTCAGCTAATCGAAGGCTTAATTCATCATTTAAAAGCCTTTCTTGCTCAACAACAAAGTAATATTAAACAATTAATTGCGATTGGTATTGCTTTACCCGGTCTCGTCAATCCTGAGCTCGGGGTTGTTGAATATATGCCCAATATTGATATTGATGCGCTTGGGCTTGGGGATATTATTCGAGATCACTTTCATGTTGAGTGCTTTGTCGGTAATGATGTGCGTGGCATGGCGCTGGCTGAACACTACTTTGGCGCGAGCCAAGATTGTCAGGATTCGATTCTAGTCAGCGTGCATCGCGGAACAGGAGCTGGCATCATTGTTAATGGGCAGGTTTTTCTAGGGACCAACCGTAACGTTGGCGAAATCGGTCATATCCAAATTGATCCCCTTGGTGAACAGTGTCAATGCGGTAATTTCGGTTGTTTAGAAACCGTCGCCAGTAATCCAGCCATCGTCGCTCGTGTCAAGAAACGGCTTGCTCAAGGTTATAAATCAAGTTTATCTGATCTGCCTAAAGTAACCATTGACGATATCTGTCAACACGCTTTGCAAGATGATGAGCTAGCGAAGCAAGCCCTAGTGCAAGTCGGTAATCAACTTGGCAAAGCCATCGCCATGACGATTAACTTATTTAACCCTCAAAAAGTCATCATTGCAGGTGATATTACTGCGGCACAAGAGGTTATTTTTCCGGCTATTCTACGTAATGTTGAAAATCAGTCGTTACAGGCTTTTCATCGTCAATTACCTATTGTGGCGTCAACGATTGACAAGCGACCTACGATTGGGGCTTTTGCTATGATAAAACGAGCCATGCTCAATGGTGTTTTACTCCAGAAATTACTTGAAGACTAAACATCGTTTTAGCCTCCAACTCATCAAGTAACACCTATAAAATCAATGATTCACCTTATTTTCCCCATGAACGTTATCATTAGCGCTATTGGGGAGTTCCCCTTTCCAGTTAGCCTCTCCATCATCTAAACTGCTGTTTTATTCGACACAAATTAGACCTCATTCACCTAAAAGCCATTTAAATTAGATAAAATTCATCTTAAGAACCAATAATTAAACTTTTAAAGAAAGAAGTATTGCCTTTTTTAACCAAAATGGCAGATTGAAGTCATCTGATTAAACATCATCTAATTAAGGAAGCGGTATGTGTTCTATCTTTGGTATCTTAGACATTAAAAGTGACGCCAGTGCATTACGGACAATTGCCTTAGAAATGTCTAAAAAGCTACGTCACCGTGGCCCCGATTGGTCTGGTATTTACACTTCTGAACGCGCTATTCTTGCTCATGAGCGCTTGGCGATTGTTGGTCTCAATAGTGGTGCTCAGCCACTGTATAGCCCTGATAAAAAACTTATTCTTGCTGTTAATGGGGAAATTTATAACCACAAAGAGATTCGTGCCCGTTATCAAGACAAATACGACTTTCAAACCGATTCCGATTGTGAAGTCATTTTGGCTCTCTACCAAGACAAAGGTGCTGAATTGCTCGAAGAGCTCAATGGTATTTTTGCTTTTGCTCTTTATGACCAAGAAAAGGATCAATTCCTAATTGGCCGCGACCATATTGGGATCATCCCGCTCTATCAAGGTCACGATGAGCATGGCAACTACTATGTCGCCTCAGAAATGAAAGCATTGGTGCCAGTTTGTAAATCGATCAGTGAATTCCCTCCAGGCAGCTACTTTAGCTCAACCGATCCGGAGCCTCATCGTTATTACTTACGTGACTGGACTGAGTACCATGCTGTAAAAGATAACTTATCGAGTAAAGAAGAACTCACCGAAGCATTAGAAGCGGCGGTCAAACGCCAGTTAATGACCGATGTACCTTATGGCGTGTTATTATCTGGGGGATTAGATTCTTCTATTACTTCGGCAATCGCCAAACGTTACGCCGCAATGCGTATTGAAGATGATGAACAATCAGCCGCGTGGTGGCCTCAACTACACTCGTTTGCCATTGGTCTAGAAGGCGCACCTGATTTAAAAGCCGCTCGTGAAGTAGCTGAAAAAATCGGCACAATACATCATGAAATGACCTATACCATTCAAGAAGGACTGGATGCCATTCGTGATGTGATTTATCACATTGAAACTTACGACGTGACAACCATTCGCGCTTCAACACCGATGTTTTTACTCGGACGAAAAATTAAAGCGATGGGTATAAAAATGGTGCTATCGGGTGAAGGCGCTGACGAAATATTTGGTGGGTATCTTTACTTTCATAAAGCGCCGAATGCGCAAGAGTTTCATGAAGAAACCGTCCGTAAGCTACTCGCATTAAACCTGTTTGATTGTGCTCGAGCGAATAAATCACTCGCGGCGTGGGGGGTTGAAGGGCGTGTACCGTTCTTGGATAAAGAGTTTATTGATGTCGCCATGCGTCTCAACCCAGCCGACAAAATGTGTGGTAATGGTAAGATGGAAAAACACATCTTACGCGAATGCTTTCAAGACTATTTACCAGATTCGATTGCTTGGCGTCAAAAAGAGCAATTTTCCGATGGCGTCGGCTATAACTGGATAGACACCTTGAAATCAACCGCAGAAGCGAAAGTTAGCGATCAACAGATGGCAACGGCTAAATTCCGTTTCCCGTACAATACACCAACAACCAAAGAAGGTTATGTGTATCGAGAAATCTTTGAAGAGCTGTTCCCATTAGAGTCTGCAGCACGCTGTGTACCTGGTGGTCCATCCGTCGCCTGCTCCTCTGCCAAGGCCGTAGAATGGGATGAGTCTTTCAAAAACTGTATTGACCCTTCAGGTCGAGCAGTAAAAGCCGTACACAATGAAGCTTATTAATTAAATAGCCCATTAGCTATCAAGGCGCATTAATCGCGCCTTGATGGTTTATTTCATCCTATAAAATCATCGTAGAGAAATAAACTTAGATGCTTATTTCTCTCTGTAGCATTTACAAATCCAAATCTTTATTATCAATACTAATGACTACTGGTTGATTAATCATCTGCACTAACATCATTGAGCGTGCCTCACCGTCCGGCTCTTGATATAAAGCACGAATACCACAAAACTGACCACCTTTGACTTCAATTTCCTGCCCGACTTCTGGTAATCCAAGTTGCTCACGATGTGGCAAATAATCCAATTTTTTTAGCTCTGCTACTAACGCTTCTGATAACTCTTTGGGCTCTGGACCAAAACGTACAAAATCAACGACACCACGTGTTGAACGAACCGTCGTAAAAGTCGGCCCTTGCTTATAATCAAAACATACAAAAATATAAGAAGGGAAAACAGGCTCTTGTACTTTTTTTCTTTTACCGCGGAGAATCTTCTCAACTTCCATTTGCGGGTAAAAACACTCAACCCCTTGATTCTCAAGATGGCATTTCGCCCTTGCTTGTTCGCCTCGCTTACAATAAAGCAGATACCAACCTTTCATAACCTTAGCCAGCCTTCTAATTATTCTTTATTTGCGCCACTTATGTATTGGGCATGAGAGAAAGTATACCTAAACAGCTGGAAGTGGGAAGCAAAGAAATACGCCGCTCGACAAGTGGTGCCCGATATTAACATTAATCATACATTATCCAGTTGTTTGATAAGGAGAATCATTGATCAAGCGATCCTGAACAACAAGTGACAACAATAGTTAAAGCAATCACTCATCGACCTTGAAAATAAAACCAAATATGAAAACTTAGTTTTCACTTAACATCAGCATCAAGAAAAGTTAAAAATATTTTATTTTTCAAAATATTACATTTTTAGTGGTTTCTTAGTTTTCATTTACTGTATTGCAGCACTATACACTTATCGGTATACGTATCTCACAATGAAACAAATTATTACTAAGTTTATAACCCACACGACTTGATGTTTTTCGTCAATCAGTAGCTACCTCTGTTGATACCAACGTCAAGCGTGATTCGGGAATAATAACAACTAGATTAATAATCTCTGCACTACCGACATTTCGAATACGATTAACGAATCGTCATGGCGGTAAGATAAACAGAGATACACTTACAGGAAGAGCAGTATGTCTGACTTGAATATATTCAAGCAACCGAAGTCATTTTATTTGATTTTTTCCATTGAGTTTTGGGAGCGTTTTGGCTTCTACGGTATGCAAGCGATTTTGACAGTATATATGGTCAAAATCTTAGGCATGAGTGAGTCAGCTTCCTTTGTTTTATTTGGTGCATTCTCCGCTTTGGTTTACGGATTTGTGGCCGCTGGCGGTTGGATTGGCGATAAGGTCATTGGTACAAAACGCGCTATCACTCTTGGTGCAATTATTTTAATGGTCGGTTATCTATTATTAGGCTTATCGACAACAGATGGTCACTGGGGAGGGCCTACACTGATTTATATCGCGATGGGATTCATCACTGTCGGTAATGGCTTATTTAAAGCTAACCCATCCAGCTTACTCTCTAAGGTTTATGCCGATAACGATCCTCGACTCGATGGTGCCTTTACGATGTACTATATGGCCATCAACCTTGGATCATTCTTTTCGATGATCATCACTCCAATAGTCGCTGAACGTGCAGGATATGGCATGGCTTTTGGTGTGAGTGCGATTGGTCTAGCGATCACAGTCGTTAACTTTATGATGTGCTTAAAAATGCTCAAAAAAGTTGGCTCGCCTGCGGATCTCAACCCCGTCAATCGTCGTTCATTGCTGGTGGTTATTCTAGGCTCTGTAGTCGCAAGCCTTATCTCTAGTTATCTATTACAAAATCTGTTCTTAGCCCATATGATTTTAGTTATAGCTGGCTTAACCATCTTAGGTTGTTATTTTAAAGAAACCTTTTCCATGACCGGATTAGAGCGTAAAAAAATGCTTGTCGCCTTTGCTCTCATGCTACAAGGAGTGGTCTTTTTTGTGCTCTACTTCCAAATGCCGACATCATTAAACTTTTTCGCCATTCATAACGTTAACCCAACGCTACTTGGCTTTAACGTTGAACCAGAACAGTTCCAAGCGCTTAATCCATTTTGGATCATGTTAGCAAGTCCGTTATTAGCCATGTTATACGGTAAATTGGGTGAGCGTTTAGCCATGCCATTTAAATTCGCCATTGGTATGGGGCTATGCGCACTTTCTTTCTTGGTCCTTTCCTGGTCGACATATTTTGCGAATACTCAAGGGATCATCAGTTCAAACTGGTTAGTGATCAGCTATCTATTCCAATCGATCGGTGAGTTATTAGTATCAGGGCTTGGCTTGGCAATGGTGGCTCAATTGGTCCCACAACGTATGATGGGATTTGCAATGGGGATGTGGTTTTTAACCTCAGCTACCGCTGCGGTTGCTGCTGGATGGGTAGCAAGCTTAACATCCGTCCCTCAACACATTACCACTGCGCAAGAATCACTGGCTATTTATGGTGATGTATTTGGAAAAATTGGTTATGTGACGGCAGGTATTACCGTCTTAACTTTCTTGATCGCACCAATGCTGAGCAAAATTTGTCAAAGTAGTAGCGAAGAAGTTGAAGCACTGACTCCCGTTGAAGCATAAACAGGTTGATCTCTACAGCTTCTCTTTACTGTAGCGGTCACCTTGATCAAAAAAGCCAAACATCGCCGTTTGGCTTTTTTGATCATTTCCCCAGTGTGAGCATTTTTTGAATCAAACAGCCACACTGCTCTAGTTATATTGCTGACCAACAACGGAAACACTCTCCCGCTAGACAACAGCATTAATAACGGGTCTGGATTAAGTCAACCATCATCTCAATATGTCGATCAGAGTCATTAAGACAAGCAATATAATTAAATGCTTCCCCTCCAGCCTCAAGAAAAAGATGTTTATTCTCTTCGCTAATTTCTTCCAAGGTTTCCAAACAATCAACCGCAAAAGCTGGGCAAAGAATATCGATTTTTTTTACCCCTTGTGAAGGTAAAGCCTGCATAGTTTTGTCGGTATAGGGCTGCAACCACTCCTCTTTACCAAACTGCGATTGGTAAGTCATCATGACTTGTTGATCACTCAGACCTAATTCTTGGGCGAGTAAATGGGTCGTTTGCTGGCAGTGTTGAGGATAAATATCACCATTATCAGCATAACGTTTCGGTATGCCATGATAAGAGCAAATCAATACATCACCTTGCCCTCTTTCACTCCACGAAGTGCGAACTTTGTCAGCTAACGCACGAATGTATAAGGGGTGGTCATGGTAATCAGTAATAAAATCAATCTCGGGTATAACCCTTAGCGTTTTCATTGCTTTGGCTAAACCATCCCACACCGCTGCTGTTGTGGTTGCTGAATATTGTGGATAGAGCGGTAATACTATTATTTTTTCAACGCCTTGATCACGTAGTGCTTGTACGCCGCTCAGTAAACTTGGGGTTCCATACGTCATACCTAGCTCAACCGGAACACCAAGACGCTGTTGAAGTTTCTTTTGTTGTCGCTTTGAATAAACCAACAACGGCGATCCTTCCTCCATCCAAACCGATTGATACAGCTTGGCAACTCGAGGAGAGCGTAACGGTAAAATAATGCCATGGAGTAATGGACACCATATCCAACGCGTCAAATCAACTACACGCTGATCATGTAAAAACTGACTTAAAAATCGTTTGACGGCTTTCGGAGTAGGTTCATCTGGCGTACCTAAATTAGCCAGTAGTACACCAAGCTTTTTTTTCGTTTGCATAACTTCCATTGATTTATTCCACACAGAACAGTAAATACGTGCCAACAACAAAAAAGTTTAAAAAAAGCGACCGCAAAGGTCGCTTTTATGATCAATACGTTAGTTTACCTAAACACATTGCCAACAGGGAGACAATTATGCCAACGCTTTTTCAATATCAGCACTAACTTCAGCAACTTGCTTGGTACCATCAAATTTTAAATATTGCGTGTGGCCAGCCGCTGCTTCTTTGCCATAGTATTCGATCAAAGGTGCAGTTTGGTCATGATAGACACTAAGACGAGCACGTACTGTCTCTTCTTTATCATCATCGCGCACTACTAAATCTTCACCGGTAATATCGTCTTTGCCCGCCACTTTAGGTGGGTTATAGATGGCGTGATAGGTGCGACCAGAAGGCAGATGCGCTCGACGACCCGCCATACGCTCAACAATCACGTCATCAGCAACATCAAATTCAATCACATAATCCACGTTAATTCCCATCGCTTTAAGACCATCGGCTTGCGGAATTGTGCGAGGAAAACCATCCAGTAAAAAACCTTTTTCACAATCAGCTTGAGCGATACGCTCTTTAATCAGACCTAAAATAATGTCATCAGAAACAAGCTGACCAGCGTCAATCACTGATTTCGCTTTTTTACCAAGCTCAGTGCCCGCTTTGATAGCAGCACGTAGCATATCACCAGTAGAAATTTGTGGGATACCATATTTCTCCATGATGAATTGAGCCTGTGTGCCTTTACCTGCACCCGGAGCGCCGAGAAGAATGATGCGCATGTTTAATCCTCTTTTGAAAATTGTGTTATACCGAAGCTCACAGCCTAACGGTATTGAGAGACGGTAAGTTTCGGTATAATAAGATAAAAACTGGTCATTAAAATAGAGACCACACAAGGTGGTCAAATCATTTAAGCGAGTGATTCTAACATAAAATCCACCAAAAAGAGCAGAGTAAGACTAAAGAATCACGCCGCTTCACAAAGACCAAACTCGCACAATGGCGAGTTTGGTCTTATCGCTTAAAACAATAGAGTTATGCGTGAGTTAATAACTCATTGACCGCTTTAACATATGGCGTCGGATCTTCCATTGCTCCGCGCTCAGCCAGCATCGCTTGTCCCAATAAAACTTCAACCCATTGACCAAATGCTTGCTCATCGGCTTCATCAGCCATGCGTTTGACCATGCTATGCTCCGGGTTGATCTCAAAAATATACTTCACTTCCGGCACGGCTTGTCCTGCAGCGGCTAATAGTTTGGCCATTTGCGTGCCCATTTCACCATCATCGGTAACTACAACAGCAGGCGTTGAAGCAAGCTTAAACGTGGTACGAACGTCTTTCACTCTTGAACCTAAGTAAGTTTTGATACGCTCAACCACTGTTTGAAACTCTTGCTCCGTTTCTTTGTGCTTCTCTTTCTCAGCTTCATCGTCAAACTTACTCAAATCCAAACCCGCTTTGGTAATAGATTGGAAAGATTTACCATCAAATTCGGTTAAGTAGTTCATCAGCCACTCATCAATTCGATCGTACATCAGAATGACTTCAATGCCTTTGGCCTTGAATTGCTCCAAGTGAGGGCTGTTTTTTGCCGCTAGATAGCTATCTGCCGTCAAGTAGTAAATCACCTCTTGACCTTCTTTCATTCGCTCAACATACGCAGCTAAGCTCACGTTCTGTTGTGCAGAGTCTTCATGAGTTGAGGCAAAACGCAGTAATCCAGCGATTTTTTCACGATTAGCAAAATCCTCAGCAGGCCCCTCTTTCATCACGAGACCAAACTCTTTCCAAAACGTTTGGTACTTCTCACTGTCGTTCGAGGCAAGACGCTCAAGCATGGTCAATACACGTTTGGTACAAGCATTGCGTAGCGATTGAGTCACTTTATTATCTTGTAAGATTTCTCGCGAGACGTTGAGCGGTAAATCGTTAGAGTCAATTAATCCACGAACAAAACGTAGGTACGACGGCATGAACTGCTCAGCATCATCCATGATAAAGACACGTTGTACGTACAATTTCAAACCATGTTTATGGTCACGGTTGTACATATCCCAAGGTGCTTTAGCCGGAATATACAGTAAGCTGGTGTAGTCGTTTTTCCCTTCAACTTTGTTATGGCTCCAAGTCAACGGATCTGCAAAATCGTGGGATACATGCTTATAAAACTCTTGATACTCTTCATCACTGACGTCAGATTTAGAGCGAGTCCATAGGGCTTGAGCCTTGTTAATTTGCTCCCACTTAACTTCTCCCGTTTCTTTCCCTTCATCATCACGGACCGATGTTTGAATGTAAACTGGAATACCAATATGATCAGAGTATTTAGAGATAATTTCTCGTAAACGCCACTCAGATAAGAACTCTTTACCCTCGTCACGCATGTGCAAAACAATATCGGTACCGCGCGAAGCTTTTTCTATCGTTTCAACGGTGTACTCACCTTCTCCTTGTGAGTGCCATTGTACTGCTTGATCAGCCGCCAATCCTGCTGCACGAGTACGTACCGTCACGGCATCGGCAACAATAAACGCAGAATAGAAACCAACACCAAACTGGCCGATTAATTGTGAATCTTTAGACTGCTCTTGCGACAACTTAGAAAAGAATTCAGCCGTGCCTGATTTCGCAATCGTACCCAAGTGCTCAATCACATCCTCACGACTCATCCCGATACCATTGTCTGAAATGGTCAACGTATTAGCTTTAGCATCAAACGACAGTTTGACGCCTAATTCTGCATCACCTTGATACCAATCAGGATTGGATAACGCTTGGAAGCGCAGTTTATCTGCCGCATCAGAAGCATTAGAAATCAACTCACGTAAAAAGATCTCTTTGTTGGAGTATAAAGAATGAATCATCAAATGAAGTAATTGCTTTACTTCAGATTGAAAACCACGTGTTTCTTTGTTGTTGGTTGTCGTCTCGCTCATTTTAGCTCCGTGTATCATATCAAACCCTATCCATCACACTAAAATGGGTAGGAAGAACATAGATTTGCTATTAACATGTGGCTTGGCAATGTAAATTCAAGGTCAAAAAACATAAAAACACTGTTTTTTGGATTTTTTTTGATTATTCTCTACTGGTTTTAGGTTTCACCACTGCAAAGTTTTGATCAGGTTAATGAAAACGCGGTCATCGATAGCACTAAAAACGACTTAATACAGTGGCGTTGCTTCAAAAAGTAACGATAAAAAGCGGTTGTTTCATCGAAGGTGCTCATTTTTATAACCATCAATGTGAACGAATAACCTAGAGCTAGGACAGTAAAACACCAAGCGCGAAGAACTTGGCCATTTTGAGTAACAACCATTAAAAAAGAAGAACTCAATGAGCAATTTAGCTAGCAAATTCATTCTTGCCAATCGGTTTATTTTTGACTCGACATCAAACTTATTGGTCGATCAAACCGGAGAAGAAGAAACTCGGCTCGGCAGTAATGAGAGTCGTATTCTCTCTATGTTTGTTCAACATCCTAACCAAATCATTTCTCGTGATGACCTACATAATTATGTGTGGCGAGAACAAGGCTTTGAAGTCGACGACTCTAGTTTAACTCAAGCCATTTCTACACTGCGAAAAATGCTTAAGGACTCAACAAAACTCCCGTTGTTCATTAAAACGGTACCCAAACGTGGTTATCAGTTTATTGCTAGCGTGGAACCCATTCTGCCACTAGAGCCAGTCACCACAGCTCCCGATGCAATCTCAGACAATAACGCGATCCAACAAGATGAGAGCACAGTTTCAGGGGCGATGAATACTAATATCACCAGCAAATCTAACGATACCTTTATCAGCCCTAAAGAGGCCGCTTCGGCTAAACGCTTATCCGATCTTCGCTCACTGGCGATGTTAGTGTGTGCTGTCTTATTACCCATTATGGTACTGTTTTTTAGCTCGCCGTCTTCTTCACAATTTCGCCAGCTAGCGGTCGTCAATAATGTCGTGATCAGCGCGCCGATCAATCCAATCATCCCGATCTAAGTACGTGGCTGCCACTGATTAAATCGTGCATCCAAAAGCATCACTCGATGCGCTCTGATGATACGATCCTGAAAGAAGTGATCGCGACAGGTGGTGATAATGGTCAACTGATCTTGAACTATATTCATTTACCTCAATTTTCTGGGGAAAATATTACTTTGCGGATTTTTGCTAACCCAGATGACACCGATAAAGTGTGCCAGTAAGGAACAACGATGACGAAACAAATCTCTGCATTTTTATTGCTTATCTCAACGGTTGTCAGTAGTTGGATCTATTGGACGAATGAGACGAAATTAGACAATGTATTGATGTCACGTGAGTGGCAATCAAGAATGATTACTTTAATCGAAACCACTCAACCCAATAACGCAGTGGGGCCTCTGCATCGCGTTGACGTTTCTTCAAACGTAAAATATCTGCCAAATGGCACTTACTTACGGGTTTCGAGAGTCAAGTTATACTCTATTGAGCCTTCATCAGCCGACCGCCCTGATAACATTATTAATATCTCTGAGTCTGGAGAATGGAGCATCAGTGATAACTACCTTCTCGTTTCACCGACAGAATTTAAAGATATCTCATCCTCTTACAGTAAAGATTTTACGCCCAAGCAGCTGCAGTTAATCACTCAACTGTTTAAGATGGACGCTCAACAGAGCCGCAGGATTGATATTATTAATAAGAAAACCTTACTACTCACCAGTTTGAATCATGGTTCAACGGTATTGTTTGGTAATGGGTAGCGATCATTTTTACATCATGAGTTATTAATGAACAAAGCAAAAATTGATATTTATTATTGTCGACAATGCCAATGGATGCTGAGAGCTTCTTGGTTGAGCCAAGAGCTGTTACAGACGTTTAGTGAAGAAATTGAAATGGTCTCTTTACACCCAGATACTGGTGGACGTTTTGAGATATTTTGTAACCAACACTCAATTTGGGAGCGAAAAAGAGATGATGGCTTCCCTGAAGCAAAAATATTAAAGCAACGAGTCAGAGATATTATCGATCCACAACGCGATTTAGGTCATGTTGATCGCTAACGAATAGCGCTCAACATGACTTAGAAAAAATATTACTGTGAAAGATCAAGCGATGCTAAGATTTCTCCATCAAAGGCATGGATGGTGAAACGAAAGCCATCTAAAACAGCAAAACTGGCGACTCCATGGTCGCGAGGAAAAGTCACCGAACCGGGATTCAATAGGTAATATTCATCACACCGCTCGGCTCGTATGATATGAGTATGCCCGTGTATAAGGGCATCTCCCCGCGATAAAGGTGGCAGATGGCTATCGTTATAAAGATGGCCATGTGTTAAAAATAATCGCTGCCCTGAAGGTAAGAGTACCCACGCAAAGTCACTCATGATTGGAAAATCCAATAACATTTGATCCACTTCGCTATCGCAATTCCCCCGCACTGCAATAATTTGTTTGGCGTAGTCATTTAATTTTTCGGCGACAGCGGTTGGGTTATACCCTTCAGGAATCGGGTTTCTTGGGCCGTGATTCAATAAATCACCCAATAATACCAATGTATTAGCTCCAGACTGGATAAACTGCTGCAACATTTTTTCGGTCGCAGGTAAAGCGCCATGCAAGTCAGAAGCAAAGAACAGTTTCATCATCTCCTCCCCCATCTAAAATTAGATCGTGGACGACGATAAACAGACCACGATAAATCAATATTGTCTCGTAAAATGTCAACGACCTATTGGGTTTATAAAAAATGTGATTGTACGTTTTTTCATGGTCTACGTCATCGGGAGCAATCGTTATCATCATGAATAGTGACAATATTTCCTCGAAGGCTCTGCTGGATAAGAGAAAAACTTGAACACTAAGAGAGATACACATAAGCTGGTTAAGCGTTTGTTTGCTTAATACATTACCGATGCAAGGAGGCAAAATGAACATATTTATCACTGGTGGAACGGGCTTAATTGGTCGCGAGTTGATCAAACAATTAATCACTCATGATATCGTCATCCTCACACGAGATATCACTAAAGCACAACGGCAACTTGCCCATGCTAACACTAAAATCTCGTTCATTAGTGATATTAATCAATGGCATGATCTTAATCACTTCGATGCGGTGATTAATTTAGCAGGGGAACCGATTGCCGATAAACGATGGACCGCCAAACAAAAACAACGCATTTGCCAAAGCCGCTGGCAATTAACTGAGCAGTTGGTTGAATTGATCCACGCGAGTACCACTCCGCCAAAAATTTTTCTGAGTGGCTCTGCGGTAGGGTATTATGGCGATCAGCAAGATCATCCCTTCGATGAGAGTTTACAAGTACAAAACCAGCAATTTTCCCATCATGTTTGTGCCGTTTGGGAACAAACAGCGATGCGAGCCCAATCATCAAGAACACGTGTTTGTTTAATGCGGACAGGTATTGTCTTATCGCCAGAAGGAGGAGCATTAAAAAAAATGCTTCCTCCCTATCGGTTAGGATTAGGAGGGCCGATTGGCTGCGGTACCCAGTATATGCCATGGATCCACATTAGTGATATGGTAAGAGCGATCGTCTTTCTGTTGGAAACCGAACATGCTCAAGGCGCTTTCAATATGTGTGCTCCGCATCCAGTCACTAACGCTTTGTTTAGCCAAACTCTCGCTGCAAGCATCCGAAAGCCTCATTTTTTAACCACACCACGCTGGGCGATACAACTGTTGCTTGGTGAAGCAAGCGAGTTACTCTTTGATAGCTTACGCGCCAAACCGAAAAAACTGACAGAGTTAGGCTTCCAGTTTAACTTTTCACGAATTGAACCAGCATTAAAACACCTTCTACCCTATCACCATTAATTGGAACCGTTATGACTCGCTCAATACTTATTACAGGTTGTTCAACTGGCATTGGCTATATGGCGGCTCTAGCGCTGAAACAACGTGGCTATGATGTTATTGCCTCTTGTCGACATATCGATGATGTCGAACGCCTACAGCAAGAGGGCTTCACGTGTATTCAGTTGGATCTCAGTGATGAACAGAGTATTCATCAGGGAGTAAAAGCAGCACTCGAACTTTCAAACCATCAACTGTACGCCCTCTTTAATAATGGCGCTTATGGTCAACCTGGCGCGCTAGAAGACCTATCAACTGCGGCATTACGAGCTCAATTTGAAACTAATTTTTTTGGCTGGCATACGTTAACGACTTTATTACTTCCCCACTTTCGTCAACAAGGCTATGGGCGAATTATTCAAAATAGCTCTATTTTAGGCTTTACTGCAATGAAATATCGTGGCGCTTACAATGCCTCTAAATTTGCCATTGAAGGATGGACAGATACCTTGCGTTTAGAACTCCAAGCGAGCAATATTCATATTAGTCTACTTGAACCAGGCCCCATTAATACTGAGTTTCGCGCTAATGCATTAACCGCTTTTAAACGTTGGATCAATATTGAGCATTCTCTTCACCACCAAGCTTATCAAGCCCAATTGTCTCGCTTAGAGAATAGTCAATCAAATCATCCTTTTGCTCTGCCTGCAGAAGCCTGTTTAGCGCCAATATTGCATGCTTTAGAAGCCAAACAACCTAAAATTCGCTACCGAGTGACCTTACCAACCAAGGTATTTGCGCTATTAAAAAGACTCTTACCCAGCCGAATATTAGATAAACTGCTACTCAAAGCCGCTTAGCTGTCATTTATTCGTCATATTGATTTGTCATACTGAACATGTTCAGGAGATATCCAAAATAAGATATCAATAACGGTATCACACCGCCTACTGAGCACCTCCTTCTAAACATATTCTGAATGATGGATTGATATTCTCTGCAATCATCATTTAGGAAAGGCATTGAGTATGACCCAAATGACATTAAATCAATGGAATTGGCTCGGTGTCATGATTGTTTTGGCACTGCTAATTCTTTTTTAACACCTTTGCTTGCTGTTTTGACAAAAAACCACTTCGGTGGTTTTTTTTTGCACGACCTAAAGAAATGCTTCATCTTTCATGTTATTCACCAGCCTTGAGTTTTGCTTCTTTACCCCCCATTTGTTTAACAATGCCTCCATGCAATAAGGAATGATCATGCTCCCTAATCATCATAGTGATGTCTCTGCACACAATTTTCAGGAAATACTGGCCAATTCAGCTCATCAACCTGTATTATTTTATTTTTGGGCTCCCATCAGTGATGAAAGTGCTCAACTACTCCCAGAGCTACAACAACTTGCCCAGCAATACGCTGGCGCCTTCCAATTAGCTACCTTAAATTGCCAGCAAGAGCAGCATATCGCGGCTCAATTTGGTATTCAGGCACTACCAACCATTGCATTATTTATTAATGGCCAACCGGTGGATGGATTAGGTGGACCACAGCCGCTTAGTGCCATCATCGACATGCTCGATAAACACTTACCTAGCCAAGAAGAGCGTACGGTTCAACAAGCATTACAACTCGTTAAGCAGCAAGACTATACACAAGCGTTACCGTTACTCCTCGAGCTCAGTGAAACTTGGCAAAACCAAGGTGAAGTTAAGCTAGCATTAGCGGACTGCTTTATTGCCACTCGTCGTTTTGCCGAAGCCAAAACGTTGCTAGATAGCGTCCCTATGCAATATCAGCAAAGCGATTACAAACGTTTGTTGGCACAAATTGAATTGTATGAACAAGCCGCTGAAAGCCCAGCGATTAAAGAGCTAGAAGAAGTGTTAGCGCAAGATAGTACCAATGCGATTATTGCTAATGAATTGGCCTCTCAATACCATCAAGTCCAACGTGATGAAGATGCACTAGAACTACTCTGGCGCTTTTTAGAACGTGATTTAACACTATTAGATGGTGAAATGAAAAAGACATTTATGGATATTCTAAGTGCTTTAGGTCAAGGTAATCCAACTGCGACTAGTTATCGTCGACTGCTTTATTCTCAACTTTATTGATATCTTAACCCAGCCGATAACGCTATCTTTAGTAAAAGATAGCGTTAAATTTATCATTTATTTTTACTCTTTTATCTTGCGTCTCTCCTCTCGTCATTAATCAGTCAGCTCTCATTAGCCTTTAGTTTTTCATGCTAATGATTGCCTATTCCAGTGTTCTGATAGACAATGATTTGGGAATTTTTATATTGGCACTTAAGCAACGTAAAAACGTTGTCGCAAAGTCTATAACTCAAAGGGAACGTCATGGCTATTGATTCATTGATTACAATCGGCATATTTGTCTTCGTCGCCATTGTATTTATTATGTCGGCAGTAAAAACCGTCACTCAAGGTAACAACTGGACCGTAGAACGTTTCGGTCGTTACACCCATACACTCCGTCCCGGCTTAAACATTATTGTTCCATTTGTTGATAAAGTCGGTAGACGCATCAATATGATGGAGCGTGTTCTCGACATTCCAGCTCAAGAAGTGATCAGCAAAGACAACGCTAGTGTCGTCATCGATGCCGTCTGTTTTGTTCAGGTTATTGATGCAGCCAAAGCCGCTTATGAAGTAACAGATTTAGAGCACGCCATTCGTAACCTCACATTAACCAATATGCGGACAGTACTTGGTTCTATGGAACTGGATGAAATGCTCAGTCAGCGTGACATGATTAATACCAAGTTATTAACTATCATTGATCAAGCAACCAGTCCTTGGGGCGTAAAAATTACTCGTATTGAAATCAAAGATGTTCAACCACCAGCTGATCTTACTGCTGCAATGAACGCGCAAATGAAAGCCGAACGGAATAAACGTGCAGAAGTTCTCGAAGCAGAAGGGATTCGCCAAGCACAAATTTTACGCGCCGAAGGTCAAAAACAGTCTGAAATTCTTAAAGCCGAAGGTGATAAGCAGGCTGCAATATTACAAGCAGAGGCTCGTGAACGCGCCGCAGAAGCAGAAGCGAAAGCCACTAGCATGGTTTCTGAAGCCATTGCGAAAGGGGATATGCAAGCCGTCAATTACTTTATTGCTCAAGGCTATACCGATGCTCTAAAATCTATTGGCCAAGCAGAAAATAGCAAAATCATTATGCTGCCACTGGAAGCAACCGGCTTGATGGGCTCTATTGCTGGGGTTGCAGAAATGTTCAAACATTCAACAGAGAAAAAGGGATAACGCTTGATTGAATGGCTCGCTCAATTTAATTACTGGCATTGGTTAGCCTTAGGGCTAGCCTTATTGGCTGTCGAACTGTTAGGAACAGCAGGCTATTTCTTATGGCTTGGTCTGTCTGCTCTTTTGGTTGGCCTGGTTATGCTGCTAATCCCAATAGGTTGGCAGTTACAGTGGATGACGTTTGCCAGCTTTGTCCTATTAACTACTTGGCTTTGGTGGCGTCGCCAGTTTAAAGCTGATCGAAATAGTGATGCTCAACGTTCGCTGAATCAAAAAGAAAAGCAATTGATTGGGCGACGCCTATTGCTCACTGAACCCGTAAAAGCACAGGTGGTCACTCGATTACAATTAGGTGATAGCACGTGGTCAGCAATCAGTGACCAAGATATTGCAGCTCAGTGTATGGTAGAGGTTGTTGCTCTTGATGGTATTACGCTTAAAATTAAACCTTATCAGCCTTTAGAAAAATAAGTAGTTACTTTGAGTGAGAGCTAAGAATAACTCTCACTCTCTCTATATGAAGATAGACTCACTGTATTAATTAAGATAAATCAACGTAGCCTATGCTGCTGCAGCTTCAAGTCAGAAGTAGACCGTAGAAAACGATAAAAATCTACGTGCTCTTATCGTCAACATCTTTACAACAACCCTTCAATTCTTTAATGATCGGACAATCATGTCCTTCATCACCGGGACAAGATGCAATCCACTCTTCAAGCTGCCGCTTAATCAAGGTGAGTTCGGTCAGTTTACTCGATACTTCCTGCAACTTTTCTTGTGCTCGCGCACGCACCGCTGCGCGCGTGCGCTGTGGATCATTGGCCAGTGTGAGCATAGCTTTACACTCATCCAGACTAAAACCTACTCGCCGACAGCGAGCAATTAATAATAAATCATCGACATGCTGTGGTGTGTAAGTTCGGTAACCACTTGCAGATCGTAATGGCACAGTGATCAGACCTTTCTCTTCATATAAACGAATCGATTTAGCACTTAATCCTGTTAATTTAGCAACTTGGCTAATATTCATCATATTTTTAATTATTGGCTTACTGCCCAAGATAAGAAAGATTTCTGTTGCTTTTCATCTAGCTCAAGATAAATTTTTTGAATCTCTTTTAATTTATCTATATCAATTGGAGTATCTTTTACTAATGATTTAGGGCGTACCGTAGAACTAATCATCGATAAATCGTTTATCGCAGCTTTACTCCCCGAGCGATTAAATTGACGAAGTTGTTTCGTGTAATCTCCCATAAAAGAAAATGAACGACCAGGTATAAAATCTTGAGTAATAATAAGATCTCCTTGGGTGATTTCTACATTTAAACTCGGATAACGATCAAATTCCCTAGCATTGCTTTCATCCCGAATAGTCATTGCTGATGCTAAGTTAACGACTCCAGAATCGCCAACCACTTTTAATACCATGAGTGGAGATTTATATTTATTTTGCTTGCCTGACATCTGAATTATTCGCTCAGTTCGTACAAGTAACTGATGTTCACCTGGATCTAAAGTCAATTCAGCTCGATGCCCAAAACTAACACCTTCTGATTCACCATTTACGGCCAACAATTGAATATCACGATCAAAATTAACATTAATTACCGCATATCCGTTAAACGAGATACTCAATAATGAAATAAGTAAACTAATAGGTAAAATTTTCATAGAACATCCTTAAAATGAAATGGCGAGCCAAAGCTCGCCTTATACTCTACCGCTCAATAATCTAGCTTCGCTTAGAAGTAGTATTCTACACCTACAGAGTATTCATCATAATCCGCTGATTTCCAGCGACCATTATATGAGTTACCAAAATCAAGAGTACGAGCTCGTGCATACAGTACAGCTGATGGGTCTACGAAATATAGCGCTTGCACAGAGAGCACATCATCATCGGAGCCTTTTAGCTTACTACCGCCGACTTTTAGCTCATCATTTTTGGCATAACCTAGCTTAAACTGCCAATCACCTGTCGTATAAGCTAAACCGGCTGAATACGCATTTTGTTTCTCTTTATCACCAGCGACAGGTTTCGCTTCCATCATCTTATATTGCGCATAGAAGGAAAGTCCATTATCAAACCATCCTTGAACACCAAATAGATAGGCATCATTATCCCATTCAGTGCTTTCTTTTGCTACGTCGCGGTTACCTTCATAAGCTAAATCAAATTGGAAAACAGAAACTTTATAATGCGCCGCGGCACCTATCCAATAATCTTTACCATCGCCTTTCTGTGCGCCATCTTTACCGGCCATACCATAGGCTAGATTAAAAGATAGGCTATCTGCAAATGTTGGTGTATCCCAACGAATAGTATTTGAAGCACGGTCTTGGTGCTTAGTGCCACCGATAGCACCACCCCAGTCGTATACATCACCTAAACCAGGGTTAGATGCAGGCCAGTCCACCAATTCGTAAAGAGGTGACAAAACTCGACCTAAACGAACAGTACCATAACTATCATGTTTAAAACCAACAAAGGTATCACGAGCACCTAGTTCAGAACCCGGATCAGAGAACGACGGATCAACATATCCAGCCTCAATTTGCCAAATAAAAGTTGATTCAATATTTTTGAAGTCTTTCTCACCACGGAAACCAATTCGAGACTCATTATTAAGCTGAGAGCCTCCTAACTTATCATCCGTTTCTTTATTACCAGCATCGTAATCTCGGTAAGCGGCTTGTAATGCGATAACGCCATAGACCTCATAGTTATCTGCTGCAGAAACATTAAATGCGATACCAGATGCAAGCATTGTTGCAACTGCTGCACCGACTAAGGAAGGTTTAAAATATTTGTCCATGGAAAACTCCTAAAAATGGATATAGCTGTTTTTATGTTTTCCCCCAAAAGTTGGCCGCCGAAGGGAGAAAGCTTTTCCTTGTATGAGAGTAAGTGCAATCTCTCATCACTATCTGCATACACATTGTGTATCCATGCATTAAGACTATCTGGATAGAGTAAAACATCAATCAGATCTTAATTTTTAACTAAAAAAATATGAGCCATAACAAATTTTAAGCGAGTAAGTGATCCAGATCTAATAATTAATATA
Source organism: Vibrio injensis (assembly GCF_001895205.1). Classification (GTDB taxonomy): domain Bacteria; phylum Pseudomonadota; class Gammaproteobacteria; order Enterobacterales; family Vibrionaceae; genus Vibrio; species Vibrio injensis. The sequence continues at coordinate 165,008 of NZ_BDJF01000006.1, forward strand.
TTAAACAATAAATAAAAAAATTATTTAATTAACAATAACTTAAAAATTAAAATAATTGAATAATTGAAGTAGGTCGCATTGATCAAAAATAGAAAGTGACAAAATAGTTACATTCAATCTCACTAATTTCTCCTTATAAATTAAGTTATTTTGGGCAATAAAAAACCCTTAGCCATTAATCAAGTGGCTAAGGGTTGTCGTTAGTATTTAAAATCGTTAGGAGAGGAGATCCAACAAATCTTGCTCAGAAAATATCTCGATTCCCAGCTCTTGAGCCTTAACTAATTTAGATCCTGCCGCCTCGCCCGCAAACAGCATATCGGTGTTTTTTGATACACTACCAGTCACTTTGGCCCCTAAGCTTTGTAAAGCCGCTTTAGCTTCATTGCGTGATAATTGAACCAGAGATCCCGTCAATACCACCGTTTTCCCAGCCAGAGGTTGTGGTTTTGCAGCATCTTGAGGCTCAATATCAGGCCAAGTTACGCCTAAATCTCTTAGTTCTTGCACAACACGTTGATTCTTTTCCTGACTAAAGAAAGCATGCACATGGCTCGCCACAATCACTCCTACATCTTGAACTTCAATTAATTGTTCTATAGACGCTTGGCTGATCGCTTCCAAAGTACAAAAATGTTGAGCCAGATTCATCGCTGTAGCTTCCCCAACTTCACGGATACCTAGGGCATATAAAAATCGGGCTAAGGTCGTATGCTTAGCGTTCATTAGTGCCTGAGTGATGTTTTGAGCAGATTTAGGGCCCATTCTATCTAATACCGTTAACTCACCTGCTCGGAGTTTAAATAAATCGGCTGGCGTTTCGACCATTTCTCGCTCAACGAGCTGCTCAATCACTTTATCGCCTAAACCATCTACATCCATTGCTTTGCGTGATACAAAGTGCTTTAACGCTTCTTTACGTTGCGCTTGACATACTAAGCCACCACTACAGCGAGCAACCGCTTCGCCCTCAACTCGCTCCACATCAGATTGACAAACTGGACAGTGACTAGGGAAAATTATCGGTTGAGCTTCTTGAGGACGACGTTCCAACACGACGGAAACAATTTGTGGGATCACGTCACCAGCACGGCGAATAATTACCGTGTCACCAACCATGACACCTAATCGCTCGATCTCATCCGCGTTATGTAACGTCGCATTGCTGACTGTCACACCGCCGACAAATATCGGTTCTAACTTAGCAACAGGCGTGATGGCTCCGGTTCTTCCTACTTGAAATTCAACTTCATTTAAGCGAGTCATTTCCTCTTGAGCTGGGAACTTATAAGCAATCGCCCAGCGAGGAGCCCGAGCAACAAATCCCAATTTCTCTTGCAGTGCAATATCATCAACTTTAATTACCACACCATCAATTTCGTAAGGCAAATCCGCTCGTTTTGCCATGATAGTTTGATAGTAATCTTTAACTTGCGCCGCGTTTTCTACCCGCTGCGTCTCAGGGCTAACCGGAAGCCCCCAGCTTTTTAACTGTAAAAAACGTTCATAATGACTGGTCGATAACTCAGCACCTTCAACCACACCAACACTGTAAGCATAAAAAGCTAAAGGACGCTTAGCGGTAATACGAGAATCCAGTTGGCGCAAACTCCCAGCCGCCGCATTACGTGGGTTAACAAACACCTTTTGACCTTTTTTCAGTGCTTGAGCGTTCATCCGCTCAAAACCCTCTTTAGGCATAAACACTTCACCTCGAACTTCAATCCGTGAAGGCCATCCAGTGCCAGAGAGTTTGAGAGGGATCGATTTGATGGTACGTACATTTTCAGTGATGTTCTCACCTGTCGTACCATCGCCACGAGTCGCAGCTTGAGTCAATCGACCGTCCACATACAATAAGCTAACGGCTAACCCATCCAATTTAGGCTCACAACAAAAACGAGCATGCTGAGTGGCAGCAACTCGCTCACCGATACGACGAAAGAAGCTATCCAACTCACTATCAGCAAAAGCATTATCTAACGATAACATCGGTCTTTCATGAGTAACGGCTTCGAAACTCGATAACGGCGCTCCGCCAACACGCTGACTAGGAGAGTCTTCGCTTATCCACTGTGGATATTGCGCTTCAATTTCTAATAACTCCTGCATCAACCGGTCATATTCAGCATCTGGAATGGTTGGGGCATCTTCCACGTAATAACGTATCGCATGTTCATTCAGGATCTGCCGTAACTCTTGTAATCTTTGCTCTACGCGTTGCATTGTTATTCTCTCGGATCATGAAAAAAGGCTCCGGTCGGAGCCTTAAGATAGGTTAATTATTTCTGTTTAAGCTTGAACTGTTGAATTTGTTTACGATATTCAGCTAGCCGATTGGGGGTCATCAAGTTGCGCGCATCATCTAAAACGTTAGCACCCATATCATCAGCAATTTGTTGAGCCGTTTTGAGCATTAACTTAAAGTTTTGCTCAGCATCACCGTAACAAGGTAAGGTCATAAAGAAAGAGATACCTTTGGTGGTAAATTCCGCTGGATCATCATGTTTTAATGTTCCCGGCTGTAACATATTAGCCACACTAAACAAAACTTTTCCCGTTCCCGATAAATCAGCATGACGGTGATAGATGTCCAGCTCACCATACAGCAATCCATTTTGTTGGAAGCTATCAAACAATTTACTACCAACAAAAGGCTCAGCACCTGCGCAATGTACATTAAGCACAATCACCTGCATTTCAGGCTCTTCTTCTGGGATTTCATTTTGAGTAGAGGTAATGGCTTCAGATGAGTCTTCAACTACCGACGTATCAAGACGACGTTCCTCGTCAAAATCAACGTTTAGTTCAACTATTGGTTGTTCCGAGATAGTGTTGAGATCATGACTCAAAACGCTTTGTGCTGCCTCACTATTCTCTTGTAAATCATAATCAGCAATTAAAGGATCAATTTCATGACTGGTTAAACCAAAATCGGGCTCTCGGCGATCAGGGCGAGTGACTTCGTCATTCGACGTCACTTTCGCCTCTTTTACCGCCTTCTTATCTTGACGTTCAACATTGATACGCCCGAGCGGCTTATCGCCGAACTTCGACTTCCCTTCCTTTTTACTGGTCCAAAGACCATGAAACAATAAAGCGGCTATCGCTAGCCCGCCAACAATAATGAGTACGAATCGCAATTCCTGCATCTTAAACTCTCAGTGTTTCGGTGTTGATGTTCTGAGCTTTAACGCCTATGTTGAACGTCTGCCAAAGTGGGGTGTATCGAACTATAAGGTTACTTTACCAAAAGTTACCCCTGATTTAGAACAACTTAATGTTAGAAGTTACGTCTACAAGCGCATTTTTATTATTGTAAGCTTCAGTTACAATCTAAATTCTGCTTTTTACGTTCATATCGGAAGACATCATGTCCCCACGTTCTGGATTAGATTATTTTTTTGATGGTGTTCATCTGGCTTTTTCACCGGGTATCCGTCGCTTTACTTTACTCCCACTGATCATCAACTTACTGTTGGTTGGAACGGCTTTATATTACCTTTTTACTCATCTTAACGATTGGATAAACCAGTGGCTTAACGCTCTACCCAGTTTTTTATCTTGGCTATATTACCTACTTTGGCCATTGCTCACTATCACTATCCTCGGTACTTTTTCCTATTTTTTCAGCACGCTAGCTAATTTTATTGCTTCGCCTTTTCATGGCCTATTGGCCGAAAAGGTCGAGCAAAAAATAACCGGAGAAATCGAAAGCGATCTTAGCTTATTCTCTGTACTCAAGGACACGCCACGCATTCTTCTTCGTGAGGGACAAAAACTCCTTTACGTTATTCCTCGCGCACTAGGACTTTTCCTGTTGTTACTCATTCCAGGTTTAGGACAAACGCTAGGGCCTGTTATCTGGTTTTTATTCACCGCTTGGATACTCGCCATCCAATACTGTGATTATTCCTTTGATAACCATAAAGTGGACTTTAACGTGATGCGTAAGCAATTAAAACAGAAATCAGGTAAAACCTATGGCTTTGGCATGGTAGTCGCGCTATTAACCACGATCCCTGTTGTAAATCTTTTTATTATGCCAATTGCAGTATGCGGAGCTACCGCTATGTGGGTTGGTGAATTTAAATATTCTCATACCAGCCACTCGGCCTCTGCCAGCAAGACAATATCCACAAAATAGATTAACGACCTAAATAATGAAATGAATAACGTAAGGCTATAAGCGAAGAGAATAAAGCCATCTGATAAATCGCTAATAAGTTATAACTTTTTAATCCTTTTACTTTTCTATCGAATCTCTATTCTTGACCAGTATCAACCAATTTGTAGCAACGCATCAACGATTGACCAATGCGTAATAAAGGGACAGCACAATGAATAAAATTTACGAAGATAACTCTCTGACTATCGGTAACACGCCACTGGTTCGCCTAAACAAAGTCAGTAACGGCCGTGTATTAGCCAAAATTGAAGCGCGTAACCCAAGCTTCAGTGTTAAATGCCGTATTGGCGCTAACATGATTTGGGAAGCGGAAAAACAAGGCAAACTGAAAGAAGGGATTGAGCTAGTCGAACCAACCAGTGGCAATACTGGCGTTGCTTTGGCCTTTGTTGCTGCGGCCCGTGGTTACAAATTGACTTTAACCATGCCAGAGTCGATGAGTCTTGAGCGTCGTAAACTACTCAAAGCGCTTGGTGCTAACCTTGAATTGACTGAAGCGGCAAAAGGCATGAAAGGCGCTATTGCCAAAGCAGAAGAAATCGTCGCCAGCAACCCAAGTAAATACTTACTGCTTCAGCAATTCGATAACCCGGCCAACCCTGCTATTCACGAAAAAACTACAGGCCCTGAGATCTGGCAAGCCACCGATGGTCAAATTGATGTCTTCGTGGCTGGTGTTGGTACTGGCGGTACTCTCACCGGAACAAGCCGTTATATTAAGGGTGAAAAAGGTAAAGCGATCATTTCTGTCGCCGTAGAACCAGCTGAATCCCCAGTGATTAGCCAAGCCTTGGCAGGAGAAGACATTAAACCTGCACCGCACAAAATCCAAGGCATTGGAGCTGGCTTTATTCCAGGCAACTTAGATTTAGAACTGATTGACCGTGTAGAAACGGTAACGTCTGATGAAGCTATCGATATGGCTCGCCGCTTAATGGAAGAAGAAGGCATTTTAGCCGGAATCTCTTCAGGAGCAGCTGTTGTCGCGGCTAACCGCCTAGCCGAACTCCCTGAATTTTCTGGAAAAACCATTGTTACAGTGCTACCAAGCTCAGGAGAACGTTACCTTAGCACAGCACTCTTTGCTGGTATTTTTACTGAGAAAGAAAACCAACAGTAATAGGTGGTTAAATCAAATTTTCGTTTAAAAAAGCCCCATGCAGGGGCTTTTTTGTTGATCCTAGCCCCACCTTTGGTAATATCGGGATGTTTTATTTCTAGCTTCAAAATAAAGAAGCAGGCAAGATTAAAGTCAGGGCTGATTTCTGGTAAAACTCTACCTCAGCCGCTGATTGTTTTAAACTGAAATAAGCGCTACCACGAAAATCCCGTTACTCTGCTAGCAGAAATGGGCAGTAAAGGTTAAGCTTATCTAAGTGAACAACTTACAAAAACTACATTAATTGGGGTATAACACATGTACGAGAAGCAAGTAGAAATCACTGCAGAAAATGGTCTTCATACTCGTCCAGCTGCACAGTTTGTTAAAGAAGCAAAAGCATTCGATGCTGATATTACTGTGACTTCAAACGGTAAAAGCGCCAGCGCTAAAAGCTTATTTAAACTACAAACCCTTGGCCTAGTTAAAGGCACAGTGGTCTCTATCTCGGCTGAAGGCCCTCAAGCAAAAGAAGCCGTTGATCACCTAGTTGCCCTAATGGACCAACTTCACTAATCGACGCTCTCTATTTTAAATAAAGGTCATTTTGTTTGAACGACAAAATGGCCTTATTTGAAATATGATCAACAATAAACTACATATTATTGTTGATGCATCGTCTATATTCTCCCGTTTACAGTTGACCAATTTAAGGTAAGGCTATGATTTCAGGCATCCTAGCATCTCCAGGTATTGCTATCGGTAAAGCACTACTACTTCAAGAAGATGAAATAGTCCTAAACACAAACACCATCTCTGACGCAGAGGTAGCAGCAGAAATTGAGCGTTTTTACGACGCGCGCGCAAAATCATCAGCGCAGCTCACCGTCATTAAACAAAAAGCGCTTGAAACCTTTGGTGAAGAGAAAGAAGCCATCTTCGAAGGCCATATCATGCTACTTGAAGATGAAGAGCTAGAAGACGAAATTTTAGCCCTCATCAAAAATGATAAATTATCAGCAGATAACGCAATTTATACCGTGATTGAAGAGCAGGCTGCTGCTCTTGAATCGCTTGATGATGAATATTTGAAAGAGCGAGCGACCGATATTCGTGACATCGGCACCCGTTTTGTAAAAAATGCGCTCGGCATTAACATCGTGTCACTCAGCGATATTAATCAAGAAGTTATCTTGGTTGCTTACGATCTAACGCCTTCAGAAACCGCACAAATCAATCTTGACTACGTGCTTGGTTTTGCTTGTGACATTGGTGGCCGCACCTCACATACCTCAATCATGGCTCGCTCGCTAGAACTGCCTGCCATTGTGGGAACCAATGACATTACCAAACAAGTAAAAAATGGTGACATGCTGGTCATCGACGCGATTAACAACAAAATTTTTGTTAATCCAACCGAAGCCGAACTTGAGCAAGCCAAACAAGTTCAACACGCCTTCTTTGCAGAAAAAGAAGAGCTTGCCAAATTAAAAGACCTTCCAGCACAAACCCTTGATGGACATAGTGTTGAAGTGTGCGGCAACATTGGTACCGTAAAAGATTGTGATGGCATCATCCGTAATGGCGGAGAAGGTGTTGGTCTGTATCGTACCGAGTTCTTATTTATGGACCGTGACGCTCTGCCTACCGAAGAAGAACAGTATCAAGCTTATAAGCAAGTAGCCGAAGCCATGAAAGGCCAATCGGTCATTATCCGCACCATGGATATTGGCGGTGACAAAGATTTACCTTACATGGATTTACCAAAAGAAATGAACCCATTTTTGGGTTGGCGTGCAATCCGTATTAGCCTAGACCGCCGTGATATTCTACGCGATCAATTACGTGGCATTTTACGCGCGTCAGCACACGGCACATTGCGCATCATGTTCCCAATGATCATTTCAGTTGAAGAAATCCGTGAACTAAAACAAGCCATCGAAGAATATAAAGCTGAGCTACGCAGCGAAGGGCTAGCATTCGACGAAAACATCGAAATTGGTGTAATGGTAGAGACACCAGCAGCGGCCGCTATCGCTCATCATTTAGCCAAAGAAGTGGCCTTCTTCTCGATTGGTACCAACGATTTGACCCAATATACTCTAGCGGTCGACCGTGGTAACGAAATGATTTCTCACCTCTACAACCCATTATCACCAGCGGTTTTAACGGTAATTAAACAGGTGATTGATGCCTCTCATGCCGAAGGCAAATGGACCGGAATGTGTGGTGAGCTTGCAGGGGATGAGCGCGCGACACTACTATTACTTGGTATGGGTTTAGATGAATTCTCGATGAGTGGTATTTCTATCCCTAAAGTAAAAAAAGTGATTCGCAACACCAATTTCGCAGAAGTTAAAGCCATGGCTGAATATGCGCTGTCATTACCGACTGCCGCTGAAATTGAAGCGTGTGTAGAAAAGTTCATCACCGAGAAGTGCCAATAAGTTATCAACCCCCTACAATAGGTGACGATTAGCAAACTCCTTGAAGGATATAAAAATAGTCGTCTATTGTTTGGGATTGGTATACTATACTGGTATAGAATAAATTTGAAACGTTAGGAGCATGACACAATGGGTCTGTTTGACAAACTTAAAAAGCTAGTCTCTGATGACAGCGCTGACGCAAGTGCAATTGAAATTATTGCACCGCTTTCTGGTGAAATTGTAAACATTGAAGATGTGCCAGATGTCGTGTTTGCCGAGAAAATCGTTGGTGATGGTATTGCGATTAAACCTGCGGGTAACAAGATGGTTGCTCCAGTAAACGGGACTATCGGTAAAATCTTCGAAACGAATCACGCATTCTCGATTGAATCTGATGATGGCGTTGAGCTGTTTGTTCACTTCGGTATTGATACCGTTGAATTGAAAGGCGAAGGCTTTAAGCGTATCGCTCAAGAAGGCCAATCAGTAAAAGTGGGCGACACAATTATTGAGTTCGATCTTGCTTTGCTAGAAGAAAAAGCCAAATCAACACTGACTCCGGTTGTTATCTCTAATATGGATGAGATTAAAGAACTGAGCAAGTTGTCAGGTTCTGTGACAGTTGGTGAAACTCCAGTACTTCGAGTAACTAAATAAGCGATTTATCGCTAAATTACACTCAAGACTGAAAAACGCTGCTACTATGGCAGCGTTTTTTTGTGGCTAGCCATTCTATCCACTTACAAACCAAGCGCGTAACGTAATACCTGCTGCTTAATCGGCCCCGTATGATCCGCCCCTTTCAATAAAGCATTGCGCATTACTTTTAGAGGTAACTTATTGTTACTGAAGGTTTTATAAAAAATATCCATCCCAGTTTGCATCAACAAGTTATCAGGACGACGCTGACGCTGATACTGTAAAAAATGAGTATCAGTAAACACTGAAACGTCTTTTGTTACTGCTAATAATACAGAAACATCTTTAAAACCGAGATTCACCCCCTGTCCGGCAAGAGGATTAATCGTGTGTGCAGCATCGCCAACTAAAATACACCCCTGCTTCACGTAACACTGAGCATGACGACGAGTGAGTGGAAAATGACCATGCTGCAACACTTCAATATCACCCAGCTCTTGTGGAAAATGGCTAAGGATCGCTTTTCTAAGTTGACTTAATGACAAATTCGCCAGTTGCTTAATCCGTTGCGGTGAGTCATACCACACCAGTGAAGCCTGATGACCCGTTAACGGTAAAAAAGATCGCGGCCCAGAAGGAAAAAACTGTTGCCAAGTAATATCTTGTTGTGGTTTTTCAGTCGCCACGTTGATCAACATACAGTGCTGACGATAATCCCAAGCCGTGATACCAATGTGTGCCATCTTTCTCACTAGTGATTGAGCGCCATCGGCCCCAATAATCCATTGGCTATGCAAAACCTGACCCGATTGTAAAGTGATCGCTTTGAGCTCAGAACTAAAATCAATATGACTGAGTTGATCGGGGCAAAATAGTGTCAAATGAGGATAAAGCGCAAACTGCTCCCATAATCCCAATTGAAGAATTCGGTTTTCAACCATAAAACCCAGTTGTGCTAACCCTAGCGAATCGCTCGAAAAACGTGTGCGACACTCTGGATGCTCCCAGGTTTCTAAACGACGATAGGGACAGAGACGCTTTTGTGCAATCGCTGGCCAAGCGCCTAACGACTGCAATAAGTCCACAGAGGTTTGCGAGATGGCTGAAATCCGGACATCCATCGGTTGCTCTGACGAAAATGGCTGCGGAGCGTAACCTTCGACTAACGCCACTCGTCGTCCTTGCTTTGCAAAACCCAAGGCAGCAGCAGCACCGACCATTCCACCACCGACCACAACAACATCAAATTTATTCATTCTCGACCCTTTGGGGTTACTCTTTTTTCTTAGCTCATTGTACGGAGTGAGTTTTTTTTTGCGAACATATTTATCGTAAAACCTTGCACAAAACAGGGTAAAAACCTAGTAACAGCAACGGTTATAATTTATTTCTAACCCTAGTCAGTCACAAACGAAAGCAGTACAATACGCCGCTACCGTCGTGATGGCGGATCCTTATTTGAACAAACTATTGAACGAGCGAAAGTGAGATGAGTAAGAAACTGCTAATTAAAACCTGGGGCTGTCAGATGAACGAATACGATTCATCGAAAATGGCCGATTTGCTCAACGCGGCAAATGGTTATGAGCTAACTGAAGAGCCAGAGGAAGCAGACGTACTTCTACTTAATACCTGTTCAATCCGGGAAAAAGCCCAAGAGAAGGTCTTCCATCAACTCGGGCGTTGGAAAAATCTTAAAGACAAAAAACCAGGTGTCGTGATTGGTGTCGGCGGCTGTGTGGCCACCCAAGAAGGCGATCATATTCGTGAACGCGCCCCGTTTGTTGATGTGATTTTTGGCCCACAAACTTTGCATCGCTTGCCTGAAATGATCAAGCAATCACAATCGACTGATGCACCAGTGATGGATATCTCTTTCCCTGAAATCGAGAAATTCGATCGCTTACCTGAACCTAAAGCAGAAGGCCCTACCGCTTTTGTCTCCATTATGGAAGGTTGCTCGAAATATTGTACTTACTGTGTCGTACCTTATACGCGTGGTGAGGAAGTCAGCCGTCCGATGGATGATGTGTTATATGAAATAGCCCAATTGGCCGAACAAGGCGTGCGTGAAGTCAACCTCCTAGGGCAAAACGTCAATGCTTATCGTGGTCCAATGCACGATGGGACCATCTGCTCATTTGCTGAACTATTACGTTTAGTGGCTTCAATCGATGGTATTGACCGTATTCGCTTCACGACCAGTCACCCGCTAGAATTTACTGATGACATCATCGCCGTATATGAAGATACGCCGGAGCTAGTGAGCTTCCTGCATCTTCCAGTACAAAGTGGCAGTGATCGTATCTTAACCATGATGAAGCGCCCACACACAGCGATTGAATATAAGTCGATCATCCGTAAGCTACGTAAAGCTCGTCCTGATATCCAAATCAGCTCTGACTTTATCGTCGGCTTCCCAGGCGAATCAGACAGTGATTTCCAAGCTACGATGAAACTGATCAGAGACGTTGATTTTGATATGAGCTTTAGCTTTATTTTCTCACCTCGCCCTGGTACGCCAGCCGCCGATTACCCTTGTGATGTATCGGAAGAGACGAAAAAAGAGCGCTTATATGAACTTCAGCAACAAATTAATAGTCAAGCGATGCGTTATTCTCGTTTGATGCTTGGTACTGAACAGCGTATTTTAGTCGAAGGCCCATCAAAGAAAAACTTGATGGAACTGCGCGGACGCACTGAGAATAACCGTGTCGTTAATTTTGAGGGCTCACCTGATCTGATTGGTCAATTCGTTGATGTGAAGATCGTCGATGTTTTCTCCAATTCCCTACGTGGTGAACTGATCCGTACTGAGTCAGAAATGAACTTACGCGTCGTTATTTCACCTTCACAGATGATGGCGAAAACGCGCCGAGAAGATGCCTTAGGCGTTGCTTCTTTCACACCATAGATATGGGGCATATCCCCTCATAATGACGTGTGAGGAAGATTGACGTTTTTGGTCACAACATTCCATGAGTAGCCGGTCAACATCGGCTACTTATTCATGATTTATTGAGAGGCCAATTTGAGCAATAAAATCGTTACTTTAGAGATCACTCTCGAACCTTCCGACAACCGCCGCTTAGCCAGCTTATGCGGTCCTTTTGATGATAATATTAAACATCTTGAGCGTCGCCTCGGTGTCGAAATTAACCACCGTAGCAATTTCTTTACTATTGTCGGCAAGCCTCATACTGCCGCAGCCGCCCTAGACATCATTAAAACGCTATATGTAGACACGGCACCTTTGCAAGGCAATATTACTGATATTGAGCCAGAGCGTATTCATCTTGCGATTAAAGAAGCTGGTGTGCTCGAGCAAAATCAAGAATCTGCCATCACTTATGGCAAAGAAGTCTTCATCAAGACCAAAAAAGGCGTGATTAAACCACGCACACCAAACCAAGCTCAGTATTTGGTCAATATGGTCACCCACGACATTACCTTTGGGATTGGTCCTGCCGGTACGGGTAAAACCTATTTGGCGGTAGCTGCCGCGGTTGATGCCCTAGAGCGACAAGAAGTACGGCGTATTCTTCTCACTCGTCCTGCGGTAGAGGCGGGGGAAAAACTGGGCTTTTTACCCGGTGATTTGAGTCAAAAGGTTGATCCCTACTTACGCCCACTCTATGACGCCCTATTTGAAATGCTCGGTTTTGAACGCGTTGAAAAACTCATTGAGCGTAACGTTATCGAAGTCGCTCCACTGGCGTACATGCGTGGACGAACGCTAAATGATGCATTTATCATCCTTGATGAAAGCCAAAACACCACTGTGGAACAGATGAAAATGTTCCTGACCCGCATCGGTTTTAACTCACGCGCAGTGATCACTGGTGACGTAACGCAAATCGATTTACCTCGTGGTGCTCGTTCAGGGCTACGCCATGCCATCGAAGTGCTCAAGGAAGTCGATGAGATTAGCTTTAACTTTTTCTTAGCTGATGATGTGGTTCGTCATCCGGTTGTCGCCCGTATCGTTAATGCTTATGAAAAGTGGGAAGCTGAAGATCAAAAACAACGTAAAATCAATGAGCAACGTCGTCGTGAAGAACGGGAATCAATGAACATGACGCCGACAACCGCATCGAATACTGAGGAATCTCATTAGTCATGTCTATCGAACTAGACTTACAAATCGCCGTTGCAGACGAGCAAGGCCTGCCTAGCTTTGATGATTTTTTAACGTGGTTTAGCGCCGCAGTAACGCCTTTTCAATCTCAAGCCGAAGTCACCATTCGTGTGGTTGATCAAGCGGAGAGTCATCAGCTAAATTTAAACTACCGTGGCAAAGATAAACCGACGAATGTGCTATCTTTTCCATTTGAAGCCCCAGCTGAAATTGAACTGGATCTACTGGGAGATTTAGTCATTTGCCGGCAAGTGGTTGAGCAAGAGGCTCTTGAACAGCAGAAGCCTTTGATGGCTCATTGGGCGCATATGGTTGTACATGGCACTCTTCATCTGCTAGGTTATGACCATATTGATGATCAAGACGCGGACGAAATGGAAGCCCTTGAGACCGAAATCATGCAAAACATGGGTTTTGATGACCCATATTTAGCAGAGAAAAACTAAGCCAATACGCCCCATTAACCAAGCGCTGTAGGTAACCATAAAACCACTGCCGCTTGGTCGCTGGGAACCGATGCGGATAAAGCTTACATGTGAGCTATCACACATCTGATAGCGTTACCAATAAGAGAAATAATGAACGACGATAACTCGCCCTATTCGACCGAAGGAAAAAAAGAAAAATCTGAAGGTCCGAGTAGAAAGTCCTTCTTTGAACGCCTAGGTCAACTGTTTCAAACGGATCCTAAAGACCGTCAAGATTTAGTTGATGTGATCAGAGACTCAGAAATCAATGACCTTATCGACCACGATACACGCGACATGCTTGAAGGCGTGATGGAAATTGCAGAGATGAGAGTACGGGATATTATGATCCCCCGCTCACAAATGGTGACCGTTGAACGCACCCACGATATGGATACGCTCATAGCGATCATTACCGATGCTCAACACTCCCGCTATCCTGTTATCAGTGAAGACAAAGACCATGTCGAAGGCATACTTCTTGCGAAGGACTTACTCAAATATTTAGGCTCAAGCAGCGCTCCCTTCAATATCGAAGAAGTCATTCGGCCTGCCGTGGTAGTTCCTGAAAGTAAACGCGTTGATCGCCTATTAAAAGAGTTCCGTGAGGAACGTTATCATATGGCGATTGTCGTAGATGAGTTTGGCGGTGTATCTGGCTTAGTCACTATCGAAGATATTCTCGAAGAGATTGTTGGTGATATCGAGGACGAATTCGATGATGAAGAGCAACTGGATATTCGTAAATTAAGTAAACATACCTACGCCGTGAAAGCGTTAACGACCATCGAGTCGTTTAACGAAACGTTTGGCACTTCGTTTAGCGATGAAGAAGTGGATACCGTTGGCGGTTTGGTAATGACCGCGTTTGGTCATTTACCTTCTCGTGGAGAGATCATTGATATCAGTGGCTATAACTTTAAAGTCACTGCCGCCGACAGCCGAAGAGTAGTCCAACTGCAAGTGACTATTCCTGACTTACAAGCCCTTCCAGAAACCATGGAAGAATAGCTCGCTAGCGAGAACGGCCAGTCACGGTACGTAACCATAAAATCACTGCCATTGAACCTTGACGCGAACCATCAACATAACGCTGACGATTCGCGTCAAACTTAAAGGTAACGATGCTGATTCAGGCTCTCTGCCTGAATCACTTAATGAGAGCATGACTGGATGAAAGATCTTATCCCACAGCGCCTACAGCCTATCTTGGCTGTTTTTTTTGGTTCGCTGACCACATTAGCCTTTGCCCCTTATCAAATCTGGCCTATCGCTATTCTCAGCCCTTTGGTTTTATTACTGCTTATAGAGAAGAAAACGCCCAAACAAGCCGCACTACTCGGATATGGCTGGGGACTCGGGCAATTTGGTTTTGGGATCAGTTGGGTCTATGTCAGTATTGATACCTTCGGAGGAATGCCAACAATAGCCGGCTTGTTGCTGATGCTATTACTGGTTGCCTATCTCGCTCTGTATAATGGCTTATTTGCTTGGACTCTCAATCGTTTTTTCTCGACCACTCATTGGTCACGTTTTCTCTTCGCTGCGCCCGCACTGTGGCTACTCAGTGATTGGTTACGCGGCTGGGTTATGACCGGATTCCCCTGGCTATGGCTTGGCTATAGCCAAATCGACGGGCCGTTGGCTTCTTTCGCTCCTTTGGCGGGTGTTGAACTATTAACATTATTACTGATCATCAGTGCTGGTTCATTCGCCTATGCTTGGCAAAATAAAGCTTGGCGCTACTTACTGCTGCCCATCGGTATTTTTATCATCGGTGTCGTACTTCGCCCTGTCCAATGGGTAACACCGCAACCAGAACGAGCCACTAGCGTAGCGATTATCCAAGGTAATGTTGAGCAATCTTTAAAATGGCATCCCAGCCAACGCTGGCCCACCATCATGAAATATACTGATCTGAGCCGTGAAAACTGGGATGCTGATATTATTATTTGGCCAGAAGCCGCCATCCCTGCTTTTGAAGTAGAAATTGGTTCATTTCTTAGCAATTTAGATTCAGCCGCACAAATGAACCAGAGCGCAGTCATCACTGGCATTTTAAACCATGACCAGCAGGGGCACTATTTTAATAGTATTTTAGCGTTAGGTGAGACGGAACATGCAGAGTATCGCTACGATGTGACTCAACGCTATCACAAACATCACTTGTTACCGTTTGGTGAGTTTGTCCCCTTCGAAGAGTGGTTAAGACCATTGGCACCCTTATTTAATCTACCGATGTCTTCATTTAGTCGGGGAGATTATATTCAACCGAATATCATCGCTAAAGGATTCGCCTTCGCCCCCGCACTGTGTTACGAAATCATCTTTAATGAACAACTTCGTGTCAACGTCACCGAACAAACCGATTTTTTGCTGACTTTATCGAATGACGCTTGGTTCGGTGATTCGATTGGCCCATTGCAGCATATGGAAATTGCCCGTATGCGGGCCTTAGAACTTGGTAAGCCTCTGATTCGTTCAACAAATAACGGAGTCACCGCGATCACCGATCATTATGGCCGAATCACGCATCAAATCCCGCAATTCGAAACGGCAGTGTTGAGAGCCGAGATCATTCCGACTCGCGGACAGACGCCCTATCATCGACTCGGGAGCTGGCCACTCTATTTATGGGTTATTGTCAGCCTTGCCATAGGGATGATCACGATTCGCCGCTCTTAAATCAGCAATAACACTCGATCTATCCTCAAGCGCTATCCATATCGCGCTTGGGGGTCGTCCCTTTGATTTTTGCTAAGGTTGCAAAGGCTGACGGCTAAATAATTTATGGCCGCAGCGCAGACAAGGAACTATTTCTGTTGGGTGATTATACTCAACTTTATGATTGCAACTTTCGCACACTAAGATCCCCAAACCAATCATTTCCCCAGCTTGATAGACACCTTGATGCTCAAGATCTTGAAATAGCTCCACCCACTCTACTTTAGTTTTATCCGTAATATCCAACAGTCCTTGCCAGATAGAATTAGCAATCATTAAATAAAATGGCCCCGTTTTACTCTGCTCATACTGTTCAGAAAAAGCTTTTAAATCCGCTTTAACATAAGCCGAAATCAGCGCTAATTCATCTTGAGTCAGGTCATTGGCCGCCGCCACGATCTTACCCGACGTGTCTAAAATATGCTCTAACTCTTCTGGACTTTGTTTCAACGTTTCGAGCACTTCTTCTACTAACGCCTCATAACCTGCTTTTTGTTTTCGCATAAGTCACCTCGTTCAGTCGTATTGGCTATTGTTGTGCTGTGCCGCTTTAGGTATTCTATGTTGATCTATTACTACCTGTTCGAACCGAACTCACAAATTCCAAGATAACCGGATGTCATCGATGCAAGATCAATATAACCCGCAAGATATTGAACAGAAAGTTCAACAGCACTGGGACAACAACAAAACCTTTGTTGTAAGTGAAGACCCAAATAAAGAAAAATTCTACTGTCTTTCGATGTTTCCTTATCCAAGCGGTCGACTGCACATGGGCCACGTACGTAACTACACGATTGGTGACGTCGTTTCTCGCTTCCAACGTTTACAAGGTAAAAACGTCATGCAACCGATTGGTTGGGATGCGTTTGGCTTGCCGGCCGAAAATGCTGCAGTTAAAAATAAAACAGCACCAGCGCCATGGACTTACGAAAATATCCAATACATGAAAAACCAGCTCAAATTACTGGGCTTTGGTTATGACTGGAGTCGTGAATTCGCTACCTGCCGTCCTGAATACTACCGTTGGGAACAAGAGTTTTTCACCAAACTGTACGAAAAAGGGTTGGTTTATAAGAAAACCTCCTCAGTAAACTGGTGTCCTAATGACCAAACCGTACTTGCTAACGAACAAGTGGAAGACGGCTGCTGCTGGCGCTGTGATACGCCTGTTGAGCAAAAAGAGATCCCACAGTGGTTTATTAAGATCACCGCTTACGCGCAAGAATTGCTTGATGATTTAGATAACCTTGACGGCTGGCCAGAAATGGTTAAAACCATGCAACGCAATTGGATCGGCCGCTCTGAAGGGGTAGAACTGAGCTTCCAAGTTAAAGATCAGGCGCAAGATCTGGAAGTCTATACAACTCGCCCAGACACGCTGATGGGGGTTACCTATGTGGGTATTGCCGCCGCGCACCCTCTCGCGGTTCAAGCTGCTGCCAATAATCCGCAACTTGCGGCCTTTATCGAAGAGTGTAAAAACACCAAAGTTGCCGAAGCCGAACTCGCGACGATGGAGAAAAAAGGCATGGCGACGGGCCTGACAGCTATCCATCCTTTAAATGGCCGAGAAGTGCCTATCTATGTCGCGAACTTCGTACTAATGCACTATGGTACTGGTGCGGTAATGGCCGTTCCGGCACACGACCAACGCGATTACGAATTTGCCACCAAATACGGCTTAGATATCATCCCGGTGATTAAGCCTGAAGATGGCAGCGAGTTAGATATCAGCCAGCAAGCTTATACAGAAAAAGGCGTACTGTTTGACTCTGGTGAATTCGACGGCCTAACTTTCCAAGCGGCTTTTGATGCCATTTCAGCAAAACTCGAAGCGCTAGGTAAAGGTAAAAAGACCGTTAACTTCCGTCTACGTGACTGGGGCGTTTCTCGTCAGCGCTACTGGGGTGCCCCCATCCCAATGGTCACCACTGAAGATGGTCAAGTTCATCCCGTCCCTGCCGACCAATTACCAGTAATCCTGCCTGAAGATGTCACAATGGATGGTGTAACCAGTCCGATTAAAGCCGATAAAACGTGGGCTGAAACTACATTTAATGGTCAACCAGCACTGCGTGAAACCGATACTTTTGATACCTTTATGGAATCTTCTTGGTATTACGCACGTTACTGCTCACCACAAGCAGACGATATTTTAGACCCAGCTAAAGCCAACTACTGGCTACCGGTTGATCAATACATCGGTGGTATTGAACACGCTTGTATGCATCTACTCTACTCACGCTTTTTCCATAAGCTATTGCGTGATGCTGGTTATGTCACCTCCGATGAACCATTCAAACAATTACTTTGCCAAGGCATGGTATTAGCTGATGCTTTCTATTATAGCAATGAAAAAGGCACCAAAGAGTGGATTTCACCTACTGATGTTAAAGTAGAACGCGATGGTAAAGGTCGCATTATTTCAGCGATTGATCATCAAGGCCGACAAGTTGAGCACTCAGGCATGATCAAAATGTCTAAGTCAAAAAATAACGGCATTGACCCGCAAGAGATGGTCGATAAATACGGTGCAGATACAGTACGCTTATTTATGATGTTCGCTTCGCCTGCCGATATGACATTGGAGTGGCAAGAGTCTGGTGTTGAAGGAGCAAACCGCTTCCTAAGACGGGTATGGAAGCTTGTCGCTGAACATACCGCTAAAGGCGCGGCGGTTGCGGTACAAAGCGATGCCTTAAATGCCGACCAAAAAGCGCTGCGTCGTGATGTGCATAAAACCATTGCTAAAGTGACTGATGATATTGCTCGTCGTCAAACCTTTAACACGGCGATTGCTGCGATCATGGAGCTGATGAATAAACTCACTAAAGCGCCACAAGAATCTGAACAAGACCGAGCTATTTTGGATGAAGCGGCCAAAGCCATCACCTTAATGCTTTACCCTATTGCACCACATATCTGTTTTGAAATGTGGCAAGCACTAGGTGAAGCGGATATTGACCAAGCAACGTGGCCGACATACGACGAAGCAGCATTAGTTGAAGATCAGAAACTGGTTGTCCTGCAAGTTAATGGTAAGTTACGTGGTAAATTAACCGTTGCTGCGGATGCCAGCAAAGAACAGGTTGAAGCGCTTGGTCTACAAGATGAAAACGTACAGAAATTTACTGATGGTTTAACCATTCGTAAAGTTATTTACGTACCGGGCAAACTGCTCAATATTGTGGCGAACTAATCGCTAAGCTGATTGTCTGTATAGCCAAGCAACGTTAGGTTATCCGCTTACTATTCATGGTGGTCATCAATATCGAGCTGACCACCGAAATAGACTAAGCTGCCTTCGTTATCAGCAAGTAAACAGGGCTTGTGCCCTGTTTACTTATCTCAGTTTATCGAACGAGGTAAGCTAAGATAAGTAAACTCACTGACGAGAACTAATACCCCATGCGTTTTATATTGCCTGTAACAACTCGACCTTGGTTGATTCTTTTGTTGATCACTTCAACATTTCTTGCTGGCTGCGGCTTCCATCTACGTGGAGACTACGACATTCCAGAAGAGTTGAGTATGATGTCTCTGACCAGTAACGATCAATACAGCACCTTAACACGGCTGGTCAAAGGTCAACTGCGCATGAACGAGATCCAACTCGTTGAACCTGCAAGCAATGTAGCTAATTTGCATCTCAATGGGGAAAGCCTGAGTGAACGAACCTTGTCGCTGTATCAAAACACTCGCGCTGCCGAAAAAGAACTGACGTTTAACACTTCTTATCGCGTCACCATACCAGACGTTGGGACTAAGACATTTTCTACCAGCGTAACCCGAAGTTACTTGGATAACCCACTGACTGCATTAGCAAAATCAGCTGAACGAGAAATGATTGTCGACGAAATGCGTAAACTGGCCGCCAGTCAAATTATTCGCCAAATGGCTCGCCTAAAGGCCAGCATTCCTAATGGCAGTTTTGAAGAGACTGACTCTAACGTCCAAACTCAATCTGAGCTTGATAACTCAAATACCATTAATATGTTATAGGGTTAACCATGCGATTGTACGCCGATAAACTCAGCGAAACCCTCAACCGCTCGCTCTCTTCTATCTATTTAATCTTGGGTAATGAACCTTTATTGATTCAAGAATCACGTTTAGCGATTGAACGCAAAGCGCGAGAGCAAGGATTTACTGAGAAATACCGTTTTAATGCCGATGCTTCTCTTAATTGGGACGAGGTGTATGATTGTTGCCAATCAATGAGTCTCTTTTCTCAACGCCAGATCGTTGAAATAGAAGTCGCTGATAGTGGCTTTAACGCAGCATTAGGTAAAGAACTCGCCAGCTTAACCAGTACTCTAAGTCCTGATGTGTTATTGGTGATCATCGGTGGCAAACTGGCTAAAGCACAAGAAAATACGGCTTGGTTTAAAGCATTAAGCGCACAAGCTTGTTGGGTTAACTGTTTGACTCCCGAACTTTCTCGTTTACCTCAGTTCGTTGCAGCGCGCTGCCGAGCTCTAGGTTTAAAACCGGATAATGAAGCGATTCAAATGCTCGCTCAATGGCACGAAGGCAATTTACTGGCTTTGGTACAAAGTCTCGAAAAATTAGTACTTCTTTATCCTGATGGGCAATTAACATTATTACGTTTAGAAGAGTCACTCAGTCGCCACAACCAGTTTACCGCTTTCCACTGGATCGATGCCTTACTCGAAGGTAAGGCCAATCGAGCGCAACGCATTTTACGCCAACTGGCTGCCGAAGAGACTGAAGTGATTATCTTAATCCGTACAGTACAAAAAGAACTGTTTCAATTGTTACAGATGCGGCAGGCATTAGAAACACAAGCGATAGGTACTGTCTTTAACCAACATCGGATTTGGCAAACCAAACGACCACTTTATTCTGCCGCTCTACAGCGATTATCCGTGCCGCAACTGCGACATCTGTTGCAACTGCTTGCTCAGTGTGAATTATTGGCTAAAACTCAATATGTTCAACCCATTTGGCCATTGATGCAGCAAC
Source organism: Vibrio injensis (assembly GCF_001895205.1). Classification (GTDB taxonomy): domain Bacteria; phylum Pseudomonadota; class Gammaproteobacteria; order Enterobacterales; family Vibrionaceae; genus Vibrio; species Vibrio injensis. The sequence goes on from NZ_BDJF01000006.1 coordinate 185,682, forward strand.
TGAGCTTGCAATGTTGTTTACCGCAAGCAAACGTCGCTTTACCGACTTAAAAGCGTGTTATACTACGGCGCTTTTTTAGAAGCAGAATAACCCTTGATGACCATCATCAACGAACCATACTATGAGGATTCACCATTGCAACAGCAACAACAACTTACCCATTTCCTTGCTGATAAAGCCGATGACATGAAAGCCGTTAATATCGTTACCCTTGATGTCCAAGGCAAATCGAGTGTGACTGACTACATGGTGATTTGTACTGGCACATCAAAACGCCATGTGGCTTCGATTACTGATCACATTGCCAGTGAAGTCAAAAAAATCGGCCTAGAACCTCTCGGTATGGATGGCGAGAAAGAAGGCGAATGGGTCGTGTTAGATATGGGTTCGACCATGCTCCATGTCATGCAAGAAGAGCATCGCGCTTTATATCAATTAGAAAAGCTCTGGGGCTAAGTGTGAAAATTCAACTGATCGCCGTCGGCACTAAAATGCCGAAATGGGTTGAAGAAGGCTTTCAAGAGTACCGTCGACGCTTTCCTCATGATTTACCATTGGAATTAGTCGAAATAACGGCGGGTAAACGTGGAAAGAATGCTGACATTGCACGTATTTTACAAAAAGAAGGCGAAGCCATGCTCGCCGCCGTGCCCAAGGGAAATCGAATTATTACGCTCGATATCCCCGGAAAACCTTGGAATACTGAGCAGTTGGCAGAGCAATTAGAAAGTTGGAAACTCGATGCACGAGATGTGTCTATTTTAATTGGTGGACCAGAAGGGCTAGCACCAAGCTGCAAAGCGGCCGCCGAACAAAGCTGGTCATTATCACCGTTAACTCTGCCTCATCCACTGGTGCGTGTGGTTATGGCCGAAAGTCTCTATCGAGCATGGAGTATCACGGCCAATCATCCTTACCATCGAGAGTAATGAACGATGCTGCGTAAGCGAAGTCCAATCAGAGATTACCAAGCGGAAGCCCGACTGTTTCGTCGTCGAGCTATCGTGGCCTTCATGGGAATTATCGTGGCGATGGGTGTGCTGATCACCAACCTCTATCATATTCAGGTGAAACAGTACCAAGATTATAAAACTCGCTCCAACGACAATCGCATTAAAATTGTCCCGATTGCCCCCAACCGTGGATTAATTTACGATCGCAATGGTCATTTACTGGCGGAAAATCGCCCTGTGTTTAACTTGGAAATTATTCCTGAACAAGTAAACAATATGGACGAGACTATCGCTCGTCTGCAGCAAATTTTAACCATTCCAGAAGAACGAATTGCGGCGTTCGAAAGAGATCGCCGCCAAACTCGACGCTTCAATGCCATTCCTTTACTCACACAACTCAGTCATGAAGACGTGGCAAAGTTTTCCGTGCATCAGCATAACTTCCCTGGAGTCTCCGTTAGCGCAAATTTAAAGCGTTTTTATCCTTATGGAGAAGTCTTAACTCATGTAATTGGGTACGTATCACGAATTAACGATCGAGACGTAGAACGACTACAACGTGAAGGTAAAGCCGCTAATTATCAAGCAACACGGGATATTGGTAAGTTAGGTATTGAGCGTTACTACGAAGATCTGTTACACGGCACTGCCGGCTATCAAGAAGTTGAAGTCAATAGCCGTGGACGTATTATCCGGACGTTGAAATACGTGCCGCCTTCTCCCGGTAAAGATATTGTTCTCAATTTGGATATTGATTTACAGCTTTATATCCATCAATTACTTGACGGTCGCCGCGGCTCGGCGATTGTCTTAGATCCAGAAGATAACGGCATACTAGCGATGGTTTCAAGCCCAAGTTATGATCCGAATCCTTTTGTGCATGGCATTTCGTCAACCGAATACAATAAGTTACTGAATGACATCAACCGTCCTTTAGTTAACCGAGCGACCTTGGGGATTTATCCACCAGCCTCAACCGTAAAACCATTTATTGCTCCAGCTGCATTGCATGACGGCATCATTACACCAAGAACGACACGTAACGATCATGGTTCCTGGCAAATCCCTAATTCCGATACGCGTCCCTTTCGAGATTGGCTACGCTGGGGACATGGCCGGGTTGATATTTTAAAAGCGATTGAAGAATCGGTGGATACCTTTTTCTACCAAATTGCGTACGACATGGGAATTGATAACCTATCGACCTGGATGATGCGCTTTGGATTTGGTGATTTAACGGGTATTGATATCTTCGAAGAAAGTCGAGCCAATATGCCCACTCGCGAATGGAAAATGGCTCGTCATCGAACCCCTTGGTATAAAGGTGACACCATCCCAGTCGGGATCGGTCAAGGTTATTGGACCGCAACACCAATGCAATTGGCGAAAGCCACTTCGGTGGTTGCAAATAAAGGTAAAGTGATTGCTCCGCATTTACTGCGCTCTACGATTAAAAATGGTCAGCCCTTTTCGACTCAAAAAGAGACCGAGTATGTCACCTATCCTCCTATTGATGAGATCGATGACAAATATTGGGACATTGCAATACAAGGAATGTATCTGGTTAACCATGGCAGTCGAGGCACCGCACGACGCGCCTTTCAAGGCTTAAAGTACAAAAGTGCCGGTAAATCAGGAACCGCGCAAGTCTTTGGTCTGGCTGAAGGTCAAGAGTATAACGCTGACGAACTGGCCGAGCATTTACGAAATCATGCTCTCTATGTCGGTTTTGCACCGATAGATCATCCGAAACTGATCGTCAGCTTGGTGCTCGAGAACGCAGGCGGTGGTTCAGGTACTGCCGCCCCCGTTGTTAGACGAATTTTTGATCATGTAATCTTGGGACCACAAGAGGATAAACCATAATGAAGATGGATCCCGCAACCGGACAAAACCGGGCTTTCTTTGAACGTTTACATATTGATCTCCCTCTATTACTTGCCTTATTAGTGGTTATGGGATTTGGTTTGGTGGTGATGTACAGTGCTGGTGGACAAAGTTTAGCGATGATGGAGCGCCAAGCCATGCGCATGGCCATGGCGCTGTTAGTCATGGTTGGCTTGGCACAGCTGTCGCCACGCAGTTATGAACGATTGGCGCCGCTGCTGTTTTTTTGTGGCGTGATATTACTACTAGGCGTACTCTTTTTTGGAGAATCGTCCAAAGGGGCACAACGTTGGCTTAACCTTGGTTTTATCCGCTTCCAGCCCTCTGAACTACTGAAACTGGCTGTACCACTAATGGTGGCACGATATATTGGTCAACGACCTATTCCAGCAGATTTAATGACCCTAGCCGTCGCATTAATGATGGTCTTTTTCCCAGCAATATTGATCGCCAAACAGCCTGACTTAGGGACCGCCATTTTGATTGCAGCTTCCGGTATTTTTGTTATTTTCTTAGCCGGTATTAGCTGGAAAATCATCTCGGCAGCCGTGATCGCCGTTGGCGCATTTGTCCCTGTCATGTGGTTTTTCTTTATGCGCGAATATCAAAAAACTCGCGTACGTACCCTTTTTGATCCAGAATCCGATCCACTGGGAGCGGGGTATCACATTATTCAAAGTAAAATCGCAATTGGTTCGGGAGGCTTATCTGGTAAAGGGTGGTTACATGGCACCCAGTCTAACTTAGAGTTTTTACCCGAAAGGCACACTGACTTTATCTTTGCCGTCATTGCTGAAGAGTGGGGGTTAATTGGCGTGCTTGCTCTGCTCGCGGTGTATTTATTTATCATTGGCCGAGGGCTATACCTTGCCGGTAGTGCTCAAACCGCTTTTGGCCGAATGATGGCAGGGAGTATTGTTTTAAGTTTCTTTGTCTATGTCTTTGTTAATATCGGCATGGTAAGTGGCATTTTACCCGTTGTCGGTGTCCCCTTACCCCTCATCAGTTATGGCGGCACATCGATGGTGACACTGATGGCCGGATTTGGCATTTTGATGTCGATTCACACTCATCGTAAAGCGTTTTCTAAGGCGAATTGAACCGTATGAAATCCTCTCACTATTCATTACTCTTAAGCTTACTTTGTAGCGCTTTACTCATCGGTTGCAGCAGTAAACCGACAGGGCGCTATACTTTGTTTGATGATGTAGCGCCTAACACGCCAATTTCTGTCGAACATATTGAAGATGCCTACCCGCAATACGAACCCTATAGCCTAGGGGGAAATAGAGACTACACACTGCGTGGCCAGAGTTACCAGATCATTCGTAACCCCAAAGGGTTCACTGAGCGTGGTCAAGCATCTTGGTATGGGAAAAAATTTCATGGTCATCTAACGTCTAATGGCGAAATTTATGACATGTATTCGATGACAGCTGCACATAAAACGCTGCCCCTGCCAAGTTATGTCAAAGTCACCAATTTGGATAATGGCCGAGAAGCCATTGTTAGAGTCAATGATCGAGGGCCGTTTCATGAAGGACGGATTATTGATTTAAGCTACGCCGCCGCGTATAAGTTAGGTGTCATACAGACGGGAACAGCCAATGTTGATATCGCGGTCATCACCGTAGAAAGAAACAACAGTCGCCCGCTAAAGACACCCTTTGCTCAGTATGTTATTCAAGTTGCTGCCTCCCAGCATCAACAGCGAGTAGAACAGTTATCCGCCGAGATGAGTGACCAACTAACGGTCCCAAGTTTTGTCGAGAGTAACCATCAACAGCATCGGTTATTTCTAGGGCCATTTACTGACTATGCCCTGACGCAAGAAATACTTGAACGTGTAAAATCGCTCGGTTACGACACCGCTTTTGTGAGAAAAAACCACGCAAAACCGTAACGTCGATGCAAAGCAGATCGGCCTTCTCCTTTATCCGCTCAACGATGCCGGGAGGAATGGGCGGTCTGATTTGCAAGGTCGTTTCTGTTAAGCTATTCGATAACTAACCAATAGTTTTAATATTATTATGAAAAAAATCTCTCTATCTTCTGTTTTAGCGACATCTTTTGCGCTATCTGCTACGTTTTCAGCATCCTCTTTTGCTGCACCGACCGTCATTCCAGATGCTCCACAAATTGCCGCCAAAGGCTATGTGTTGATGGACTACCATTCGGGGAAAATCCTCGCTGAGAAAGAGATGAACACAAAGCTTTCTCCAGCCAGTCTCACCAAGATGATGACCAGCTATGTTATCGGCCAAGAGCTTAACCGTGGCAATATTTCTCTCGATGACGATGTGGTGATCAGCGAAAATGCGTGGGCGAAAAACTACCCCGATTCATCCAAAATGTTTATCGAGGTAGGAACCTCGGTTAAAGTCCGAGATCTGAATAAAGGGATTATTATTCAATCAGGTAACGATGCTTGTGTTGCGATGGCAGAACATGTCGCTGGTTCAGAAGATGCTTTTGTCGATCTCATGAATGCTTGGGCCAGTTCACTGAACATGACCAACACACATTTTGCCAACGTGCATGGACTCGATCATCCTGAACTCTACTCTACGCCTTATGACATGGCCTTATTAGGTCAAGCATTAATCCGAGATGTGCCAGATGAATACGCTCTCTACGCCGAGCAAAAGTACACCTACAACGGCATAACCCAATACAATCGTAACGGATTACTTTGGGATAAAAGTATGAACGTCGATGGTATTAAAACTGGCCATACGACTAATGCAGGATACAGTTTGGTCAGCTCAGCGACCGAAGGCAATATGCGCTTAATTGCCGTCGTGATGGGCACTAAAGATATTAATTCTCGTAAAACGGAAAGTAAAAAGCTGCTTAGTTATGGGTTCCGCTTTTTTGAAACAGTTGCTCCACACAAAGCAGGCGAAACCTTTGTTAACGAAACGATTTGGATGGGCGACAAACCAACCGTTGCGCTCGGCGTAAAACAAGATACTTACGTTACGCTGCCCCGTGGCCAAACCAAAGATCTGACGGCTAGCTTTGTCTTAGAAAAAGAGCTCAAAGCACCGATTAATAAAGGGGATGTCGTGGGTACTCTCTATTACCAAGTACAAGGTAATGAAGTTGCTCAATATCCTCTGATGGCATTAGAAGACGTCAAAGAAGGCGGGCTATTAAGTCGTCTATGGGATTACTTAGTGCTCCTGTTTAAAAGCCTATTCTAATTGATAATCGATAAAGAGGGGGAGCTTTCCCCCTTTAATGGCTAGTAACAATATTGGCTACGTTTGCTCGCTGAGAGAAACTCATGCTCACCTCAGTCTATCGTCAACTTGAGATATCTTTAAATTGACGGTACTATCCGCCACCGCTTAAGCAAATCTTGGAGCTTTCATTATGATGACCATTAACTCTGATGCAAAATTAAAAGATCTTTTAGAGTTTCCTTGTTCTTTTACTTACAAAGTTATGGGCCATGCGAAACCTGAGTTACCAGAACTTGTGTTAGAAGTGATTCAGCGCCATGCTCCTGGTGACTATAGTCCACGAGTTAAACCAAGTGGCAAAGGCAACTACCATTCAGTTTCTGTGACCATCACGGCGACGTCGATTGAGCAAGTAGAAACACTGTATAAAGAACTAGGCGATATCGAGATCGTTCGTATGGTTCTGTAACATTAAGTTGCAGCGAAATATCAAAAAAATTTTAATTGTTATACATTATTTTTAAAGCAGCATTACGCTGCTTTTTTTTATTTTTCATTACCTTAAATTACTCATAGAAAAAATGAGGTTAAAAAAATCCCCGAGATGAGTAGTTCAAAACGCCTAAGATGTTTATAATCAAAAAACTTTATATATCACTGGTGGACAACGACAATGGATAATCCGCTTGTTATCAGGCGACTGGGTAGACAAGATTATTTGCCTGTTTGGCAAGCCATGCATCAGTTTACCGATCAACGTGATGAACAAACGGCCGATGAAATATGGCTTGTTGAACACCATCCCGTTTTTACCCAAGGTCAAACAGGCAAAGCTGAGCATCTTCTCAATCCAGGAAATATCCCGATCGTACAGAGTGATCGTGGAGGTCAAGTGACTTACCATGGCCCAGGTCAATTAGTTGCTTATGTATTGATTAATTTAAGACGCAAAAAACTCGGCGTTCGAGAATTAGTCACACGTATTGAACAACTCGTGATAGACACCTTAAAAACCTACCATATTGATTCTGCCGCTCGCCCAGACGCTCCGGGTGTCTATGTCGATGGAAAGAAAATATGCTCGCTAGGTTTACGTATTCGTAAAGGCTGTTCATTTCACGGTCTTGCCCTTAACGTCAATATGGATCTTTCTCCTTTTCTGCGCATTAACCCTTGTGGCTATCAAGGCATGGAAATGGTACAAGTCTGTGATTTAGGTGGGCCAGACAACTTACCAGAAATTGAACAGCAAATGATCCAAGAGCTTGTCCGTTTATTCGGTTATCAACAAGTCGAATTCAGCACAGAAGCACCTTTTATAGGTAAAATAGCATGAGCAAACCAATTCAAATGGAAAAAGGCGTTAAATATCGTGACGCTGATAAAATGGCACTGATTCCGGTGAAAAACATGCCGGTTGAGCAAAAAGAAGTGCTACGTAAGCCATCGTGGATGAAGATTAAACTCCCTGCCGATAGCCAGCGTATACAAGAAATTAAAGCCGCGATGCGTAAAAATAATCTTCACTCTGTCTGTGAAGAAGCGTCTTGCCCCAACTTGGCGGAGTGCTTTAATCATGGCACCGCTACGTTTATGATCCTTGGTGCTATTTGTACTCGACGCTGCCCATTTTGTGATGTAGCCCATGGACGTCCAAATGCCGTTGATGGCGCAGAGCCGAAAAAACTCGCTGAAACCATTCGTGATATGAAGCTCAAGTATGTCGTGATCACTTCGGTCGACCGCGATGACTTACGCGATGGTGGCGCTGAACATTTTGCCAACTGTAATCGTGAAATTCGTGCTTTAAATCCAGGAATTCGAATTGAAACTTTAGTCCCTGACTTTCGAGGCCGGATGGACATTGCGCTAGAAAAACTCAAAGATAATCCGCCAGATGTGCTTAACCATAACCTAGAAACAGCTCCACGCCTGTACCGTAAAGCGCGCCCTGGGGCAAACTATAAATGGTCTTTAGAATTGCTGCGTAAGTTTAAAGAGCAACATCCTGATATCCCAACCAAATCAGGTATCATGATGGGCTTAGGTGAAACCAAAGAAGAGATCATCCAAGTTTTAAAAGATTTACGAGAGCATGGCGTAACAATGCTGACATTAGGTCAGTATTTAGCACCAAGTCGTCACCATCTACCGGTTGAGCGCTACGTGCCACCTGAAGAGTTTGATGAGCTAAAAGAGATCGCTCTTGAGCTTGGCTTTACCCATGCTGCCTGTGGACCTTTTGTCCGCTCATCTTATCATGCGGATTTGCAGGCTAAGGGCTTAGAAGTCAAATAACCCTATCGCGAATCTATACGGTTATCAGCAGTAGAGCCTATCCCTCCGCTGATTAATGATTGCGTTATAAAAAAATGGCCCGCACAGCGGGCCATTTTATCTACTATGACAAAGTATTAAGCGTAAACCGGTAAGCGTTGACAAATCGCTAACACTTTCTGTTTAGTCGCTTCAATAACCGCTTGATCGTTGGCGTTATCTAATACGTCACACATCCAGTTTGCCAAATCTTGTGCATCTTGCTCAGTAAATCCACGACGTGTGATCGCTGGTGTTCCAATACGAATACCCGAGGTTACAAATGGGCTACGAGGATCGTTAGGTACCGAGTTTTTATTCACGGTGATATTCGCTGCACCCAGTGCGGCATCGGCTTCTTTACCAGTAATCCCTTTATCAATCAGATCAACTAAAAACAGGTGATTTTCAGTGCTGTTAGAAACAATCTTGTAACCGCGTTCTTGGAATTGAGCCACCATCGCTTTGGCATTTTTTACCACGCGAGCTTGGTACTCTTTAAACTCAGGCTCCATTGCTTCTTTAAATGCTACCGCTTTCGCCGCAATAACATGCATTAATGGCCCACCTTGGCCACCCGGGAAAACCGCCGAGTTAAGCTTTTTGTACATCTCTTCGCCCGCATTGGACAAAATCAAACCGCCACGAGGGCCAGCTAACGTTTTATGCGTCGTCGTGGTCACCACATGCGCATAAGGGAGCGGAGTTGGATAAACTCCCGCCGCAATCAAACCAGCAACGTGCGCCATATCGACAAAAAAGTAAGCGTCAACTTTATCGGCAATCTCACGCATCCGTTTCCAATCAACGATTTGTGAATAAGCCGAGAAACCACCAATAATCATCTTCGGCTTGTGCTCAAGAGCTAATGCTTCCATCTCTTCGTAATTGATCTTACCGCTTTCATCAATACCGTATGGGATAACATTATAGTGTTTACCCGAAAAGTTAACTGGAGAGCCATGAGTTAAATGACCACCATGAGCGAGACTCATGCCTAATACGGTATCGCCTGGGTTAAGTAACGCCATATAAACGGCACTGTTAGCCTGAGAACCAGAGTGAGGCTGAACGTTAGCGTACTCACAACCAAATAGCTGACAAGCACGGTCAATAGCTAATGCTTCGGCTTTATCAACGTATTCACAACCGCCGTAATAACGTTTACCTGGGTAACCTTCAGCGTATTTGTTGGTGAGCTGAGAGCCTTGTGCTTCCATAACCCGTGGGCTAGTGTAGTTTTCTGAAGCAATAAGCTCGATGTGTTCTTCTTGACGAAGCGTTTCTTCTTGGATTGCTGCGAATAACTCCGCATCGTAATCAGCGATATTCATATCACGCTTAAGCATCTGTATCTCCTGACTCAGATTTATCTGAAATTAGCTATCCCCAAACGACTTAGTATCTTTTGGGCATAAAAACCACACAATGACCCAACGCAAACGTTTTCGTCACCCTAACGGCGCGCATTCTACCTAATTTAACGTGTCTCATAAAGCGTAAATTACATAAAATATCATGCAGTTTTTTCATCATGACTAACGATAATAGTCCGCTGAACGTGAACCTATCGCTTAAGTGTCAATGTTACGCTTTACAGCCTGTAAAACGCTCATGACATAGATCTACCTTAATTTCTGCCTGTATGCTACCGAAAATCGCCACTTTTCATTACTATAGCGCGCAACTATTCCCTCTAATCCGATTGATCTTTTGAGCTGTAGCAATGGATAAACACACCCACAAAGAAGATATAATCGCCATGCTGACTGGAACGTTCTTAGTCGCGCAAGGCGTGTTTTTTCTCCAAGCTGGAGAACTACTGACTGGCGGAACTGCTGGATTAGCACTGCTGATGACCCACTTTTTGCCTTGGTCATTTGGCTGGCTGTATTTTATGGCTAATAGTCCATTTTATTTATTAGCTTGGCGTCGTTTCGGCGGTCGATTTGCTATCAATAGCGCGTTATGCGGGGCATTAGTCTCGATTTTTACTGATCATTTGGCCATGTTCATTACCCTCAGCGAAATAGATCCATTTTATTGCGCACTGGCGGGCGGACTATTAATGGGCCTTGGCATGCTGATTCTTTTTCGTCATCGCGCGAGTTTAGGCGGTTTTAATGTCCTCTGTTTAGCGATACAAGATAGGTATGCAATACCTGCAGGCCATGTACAGATGGTGATCGACGGATTAATACTGAGTGCTTCTTTGTTCTTTATCAGTCCAAGTACGGTGTTGTTGTCTATTTTTGGGGCGATTATCTTGAATCTAGTGCTGAGTATGAATCATAAGCCTACTCGCTATAACGTTACTTATCAGCCTTAAATCTAAGTGCTAGCCATGAAAAACGCCTTAAGCCAATATCGGTTTAAGGCGTTTTTTTATACGCAAATCGAAACAGCGTTCGTCATTGACTAATGGGTCGCGCGTGATTTCACATCATGACTGATCGCTTTATCCAGTTCAGCCGCCACGTGCCCCGGTGAACGCGTCGTTTGTGAAATCAATCGATACATCGCTGGAATAACAAATAATGTCACCAATGACGCAAACGCCATCCCAAAGAAAATCACGGTCCCTACCGAGACTCGACTTTCATAGCCCGCCCCTGTCGATAAAATCAGGGGTATCGCTCCAGCCAATGTGGTGAACGCCGTCATCAGAATCGGCCGTAGACGTCGCGCAGAAGCATCAATAATGGCTTTCTCGAATTCATAACCTCGATCGCGCAACTGGTTGGCAAATTCAACAATCAGAATACCATTTTTCGTCACCATACCGATCAGCATGATCATCCCTATTTGGCTATAAATGTTCATCCCCTGCCCCATGACAAATAGCCCGACAAATCCACCGAACACCCCCATAGGCACAGTAAACATCACCACTAACGGATTAATAAAGCTTTCAAATTGCGCCGCCAAGACCAAATAGGCGACTAGCAAAGCTAATGCAAAGACAATCGCAACGCTGGATTGATTTTCCCGAAAATCTTTTGACTCCCCAGAGTAACTGACGGTGATGTCACTCGGTAATATCTCTTGAGCTGTCTTATCCAAAAAGTCGAGTGCTTGGCCTAAGGTATACCCCTCGGCAAGGTTAGCCGTCATAGTGATCGCTTTTTGCTTATTGTAGCGCGCTAAACGAATCGAGGATGCAACCTCCTCAATATGGGTCAAGGTGTCTAAGGTCACTAGCTCCCCTGATGCTGTTCGCAAATAGATCTGACTCAAATCCGAAGCGTTATTGAAGCGATTTTCGTCACCACGTAAATACACATCGTATTCTTCCCCTCGCTCGACAAAGGTTGTCACCTTTTGTCCACCGAGCATCACTTCTAAGGTATTGGAAATCTCTTGCACACTGATACCGAGTTCAGCGGCACGCTGACGATCAACCGAAACAACCAGTTCTGGCGTTTTCTCTGAATAGTTACTGTCAACACCAGTCATCATCTGTGATTCTGTTGCACGCTGTTTAAGTACTTCAGTCCATTGTTGTAGCTCTTCATAATCGGAGCCGCCAAGAACAAACTGCACCGGTTCACTAGACCCGCCTCGAAACCCCGGCATAAATGGGAACACACGCACATCAGGAATCCCCGCCAACGCTTGTCGTATATGATTCAAGGCTTGTTGAGCGGTGATATCGCGCTCATTCCAATCATCCAGAATCATAATCACAAAACCCGTTTGATCCCCAGCGTTACCACCAAACGCTGGCGACTGGATACTGAAAGACTTTAAAAAACCTTGACCGAGTAATGGCATTAATCGTGACTCGACCAAATCCATATTGGCTGCCATGCGGTTATAACTGGTCGCATCAGCACCACGCACAAAGGCAAAAATCACGCCGCGATCTTCGGAAGGGGTTAACTGAGCGGGAACCTGTTGATTAAGCGCATAGCTGCCCCCGACACAAGCCATAATCACTAACGGTGCGGCCCACTTTATCCGTAAAGCCAATTGTAAAGCACGGCGATAATTAGCTTCTAATCGAGCAAACAATTTATCGACCAAGCGATTAAAACGGTTTGGTTTAACATTGGCGCGTAAAATTTTGCTGCTCAACACTGGCGTCAGGGTTAAAGCAATTAAGGAAGAGAAAATCACGGACATTGCTAGCAGCACCGAAAATTCAGTGAAGAGTAGCCCTACCATGCCATCCATAAACGAGATCGGTAAAAAAACCATCACTAAAACCAGTGTGGTAGCAATCACCGCAAACCCAACTTCCTGCGCCCCTTTATAAGCGGCCAGTAAGGGTTTATCTCCCTGCTCAATATGATGATAGATATTCTCCATCACCACAATGGCATCATCAACGACCAATCCAATAGCTAAAATTAACGCCATTAACGTGATCAAATTAATCGAAAAACCAAAATAATAGGCGGCAATCAGCGAAGATATCAATGAAACTGGTACAGTCACTGCAGGGATTAAAGTAGCACGAGCTTGACCAATAAAAATATACAGTACCAGTACCACCAACCCGCCAGTAATAAACAGCGTGCTATAAACTTCTTCAATCGAACGCTCGATAAACACCGTTGAGTCGTAATCAATCGCTAATCGAGTTCCTTCGGGCAAAAACTGTTGGACACGATCAACCTCTTGATGAATTCGAGCGGCAACTTCCAACGGGTTAGCATCAGATTGAGGAATTATCCCCATGCTGACATTGACCACCCCATCACTTTTAAAGGTCGAGTTTTCATTTTCTGCACCAATAAAGACGTCCGCTACGTCGCGTAAATAGATCGGCGTATTGTCACTGGCTTGTTTAATCACTAGTGACTGAAAATCCTCTTCGCTTTGATAGCTTCTCGCCGTACGTACTGACATGACTGTAGAATCATTACGAACTTGTCCCCCAGGGCTTTCAATGTTTTCTCGCCGCAATGCATTAGTAATATCGGTGGTGGTGATACCGCGTCCGGCCATTTGTTCTGGATTAAGACGAACGTACATGACTTTATATAAGCCGCCAGAAATATCCACCGAGCTAACGCCACTGATCAAGCTAAACCTATCAACTAAAACCCGATCGATATAATCGGTAAGCTGAGTACGATCCATATTGGATGAGCTTAAGTTAATGTATACCGAGGCTTCACCCGAACCATTATTCTTAAACACTTGTGGATCGTCCGCTTGCTCTGGTAGTGATCGTTTTGCTCGCGCAACTGCATCACGAATATCGCTCACGCCTTCATTCAAATCGTAACCAAGCTTAAAGGTGACAGTAATCCGTGACATGCCATTACGAGTAGTTGAACTAATTTCATCTATACCACTGATCCCGGCCAATTGGTCTTCAAGTACTGAAGTGATTTGACTTTCAATAATGGTCGCAGAAGCACCGCTGTATCGCGTCGAAATTGATACGACAGGGCTTTCAATATCCGGCATTTCACGTACAGACAGTTTAGAAAAAGAAACCAAACCAAAAACACACAATAATAAACTTAGTACCACCGCCGCAACGGGGCGTTTTACTGAAATATCTGATAACAACATTATTGTGCGCCTTTCTTAACCGGTTGACCGTCAGCAGTAACTTCCCTCACGCTTAGCCCATCACGCATATTGACAATCCCTTGAACCACAATGCGTTGACCGATCTCTAAGCCTCGTTCAATCACCACTTGATTGTCGATTCGAGTGCCCAATAGCACTTCCGTCCGAGTCACCCGACTATCATCACCAACCACATAAACATAACGTTTGGTGCCTGAATACTCTAAAGCTTGTACTGGAATGATCGGAGCTGAGATAGGCGGAAAGTCGAGTCGAGCAGAGATAAGCATCCCTGGTTTAAGACGTTGCTGAGGATTTTTAAACGCTATCCGTACGCGTAAATTCAATGTTTCAGGATTAATACGCGAATCGATCGCAACGACTGTACCGGTGAAGACTTGATCAGGCCAAGCCGTGGTTTGCGCCGATACGGTCATCCCGCGTGAGAGACTCGATAAATAACGCTCCGGCACATGTAAATCTAAACGCATCACCGATAGGTCATCTAATGTCATGAGCTCATTACCGATACTCACTAATTGACCACGATTAAAATCAATGAAGCCAATGGTGCCATCAAACGGTGCTGTAATACGAAAATCAGCCAACTGAGCTTGCGCAGCAGCCAGCCTTGCTTGAGCAATATCAACACTGGAGCGTTGAGCATCTAACTCCGTTTGAGTAATCGCATTGCGTTGCACCAAACGCTCATATTCCGCGAGTTTACGTTGTTCATCACGCAGATAGGCTTGTGCTTCGCTGACGGCAGCTTGGGCTTTAGCATCGTGTAACGTCATCAGCAATTGATCTTTTTTAACCAACTGATTGCTGTTAACCATGATGCCATCGATTCGTCCGGCCGCCTCGGCCGAAATACTTATCGATTGATCAGCGACTAATTTACCAATCAACGATAAACGTTGAGAAATTTGATGAACTTGTACCGACTCAATCACCACAGGCGTCGCCATGGTGGCAGAAGCCATAGTCGAAAAAGTCGGTAATGAGAGGAATAACAAAGCAACAAGTAACGATATTTTTTTCATGATTAGGTTCAGATAATAAGTCACTGATTCCATTGTAACCGTTTCTAAGAACAATAAACGTCAAGTAACGTAAAGATAGCTTTAAAAAGGTAAGTTAAACCATCTAAATAGCCACTAAGAATAAGGCCGCCAACACTCGCCATTGATGAATGAACGACGATAAACCTTAATATCTATAATGTTCTGCCCAAAAAGCCAGCATTCAATTCAAAATCAGCAAAAAAGGGTTTACAGTAAGGCCGAGTTTGATAATATGCGCTCCGCAGCTGAGCGATGCGTTGGGAAAACGTCACTCTAGCATCGGATTAACCTTTGGTTATCCGTAAAACCCTGGAGGGGTTCCCGAGTGGCCAAAGGGAGCAGACTGTAAATCTGCCGGCTCCGCCTTCGATGGTTCGAATCCGTCCCCCTCCACCATATTCTCTCGTAAGAGAAACCCTTGATTGATGCGTTGGGAAAACGTCAGTTGAGTCACGCGATAACTGATTGGTTATCCGTAAACCCCTTGGAGGGGTTCCCGAGTGGCCAAAGGGAGCAGACTGTAAATCTGCCGGCTCCGCCTTCGATGGTTCGAATCCGTCCCCCTCCACCATATTCTCTCGTAAGAGAAATCCTTGATTGATGCGTTGGGAAAACGTCAGTTGAGTGACGCGATAACTGATTGGTTATCCGTAAAACCCCTTGGAGGGGTTCCCGAGTGGCCAAAGGGAGCAGACTGTAAATCTGCCGGCTCCGCCTTCGATGGTTCGAATCCGTCCCCCTCCACCATATTCTCTCGTAAGAGAAACCCTTGATTGATGCGTTGGGAAAACGTCAGTTGAGTGACGCGATAACTGATTAGTTATCCGTAAACCCCTTGGAGGGGTTCCCGAGTGGCCAAAGGGAGCAGACTGTAAATCTGCCGGCTCCGCCTTCGATGGTTCGAATCCGTCCCCCTCCACCATATTAAAAAGCCTGCTCAGTGAGCAGGCTTTTTTTCATAGTCAATCAATCCGACATCCCCTAACAGATAAACCTTCAAATAATAAAAAAGGCTTCACGTTATTAAACGTAAAGCCAAATATTGAATCTTAACTAGAGACTCAATCAGGATTGTTGCTCTATGAGAATTACTCGCGTTTCGTAGGGACGGAGAACTTGGTGTGCTAACACCGATTGCTGCTCAATACCGGCATAGTTACCTAATAGATAACGAGCCTTATCTAAAGCTAACTTTTCGGGTAACACCCACTCTTCTTCTTGATCATAGTAGTTATTGATACACAACAGGATTTGCTGATCATCTTGACGTTGATAAGCAAAAATTGCCGGATGTGATGGTAAGAGATCTTGATAATCACCACGGGTAATCACCGGTACCGTTTTACGCAATTCAATCAAACGTTGATAAAAGTAGAACACCGAATTTTGGTCGGCTAACGCCTGTTCAGCATTGATCTGTGGATAATTACTCGCCACTTCTAGCCAAGGCTGGCCTTGGCTAAAACCAGCATAAGCTTGGCTATTCCACTGCATTGGCGTGCGAGAATTATCACGAGATTTTTGCGCCAGAATCGCCAACATTTTTTGCTCACTCACCCCTTGCTGATTGACCATAATGTCATACATATTGGTACTTTCCACATCGCGATACTGGTCGATGGAAGTATAACCAGGGTTAGTCATGCCAATCTCTTCCCCTTGATAAATATATGGGGTGCCTTGCATCATATGAATAGACGTGGCCAACATTTTCGCTGATTCAACCCGATATTGCTGATCATTGCCTAAGCGGCTAACCACCCGCGGTTGATCATGGTTACACCAAAATAGTGCTCCCCAACCTTGACCATTTAATCCTGTCTGCCAGTGATTAAAAATTTGCTTCAATTGCACAAAATCAAATGGCGCTTTGGTCCATTTTTCACCGTTAGGGTAATCCGCTTTCAAATGATGGAAGTTAAATACCATTGACAATTCTTTGCCGTCTAACGAAGAGTATTGCTGGCAATGCTCTAACGTCGTTGATGACATTTCACCCACCGTTACGCTGCCATAACGCTGGAATACATCTCGGCTTATCTCTTGCAGATATTCATGAACTCGTGGACCATCGGTATAAAAACGGCGACCATCTCCTTGTTGATCATTAGGAAAATCCTGCTGTTTAGAGATTAAATTAATCACGTCTAACCGAAAGCCATCCACGCCTTTTTCAGCCCAAAATGAAATAATGTCTTTCACTTCTTGACGAACTTTGGGGTTTTCCCAGTTTAAATCGGCCTGCTGCTCAGCAAATAGATGAAGATAATATTGATTGGTCGCTTTATCGAGCGCCCAAGCACTGCCACCAAACTTTGATTGCCAGTTATTAGGGGCCCCTCCCGCAACGGGATCACGCCAAATATAGTAATCACGATAAGGACTGTTTTTATCACCCAAAGCAGACTGGAACCATACATGCTCAGTGGAGGTATGATTTACCACGATATCCATAATAATGCGGATACCACGCTGATGAGCTTGCTGTAGTAACTCATCAAAGTCCGCCATGGTGCCAAAATCGGGGTTAATGGCGTAATAATCGGCAATATCATAACCATTATCGATCATCGGAGATTGATAAACCGGCGTTAACCAGATGGCATCGATACCTAATTTCTGCAAATAATCGAGCTTAGAAATAATACCCGGAATATCGCCAGTGCCTTTATTACCACTATCGCAAAAGCTTTTCGGATAAATTTGATAGATGGTGGCGGTTTTCCACCACTGCGGGTCTTGATTAACGGCAATCATAACTTACTCACTTACCAAAATAGACAAAAGAGTGGCCAATCAGCCACTCTAAAAATACTGATTACGCTTTACTGACTTCTAATTCGCCTTTGGCTAATGCACGCTTGTACATCACTAAGGTTAACGCTGCCGGGACAATGATCGCCACGAGCATCGCGGCTAAGAAAGTCAGCCAATATTGTGGTTGAATGGAGAGAATACCCGGCAAGCCACCAACGCCGATGCCATTAGCCATCACGCCAGCACTACCACAAATTGCCGCGGCTAGTGCACTACCAATCATCGCGCTCAACATTGGGAATTTATACTTAAGGTTAATACCGTACATCGCCGGTTCAGTCACCCCAAGATAGGCGGAAATTGCCGCTGGTACTGAAATATCGCGTTCGCCATGTTTTTTACTGATAATGATGATGCCAACGACAGCAGATGCTTGCGCAATATTAGAAAGAGCAATCAATGGCCAAATCGGTGTGCCACCAAGTTGTTGCATCAGTTGCAAATCAACCGCGTTGGTGGTGTGGTGAATACCGGTGATCACCAGTGGCGCGTATAAGAAACCAAACACCATCGAACCCAACACCGCAAAATCGCCCGTCATCGCTGCTTTCGCTGCAAATGCTACCCCATCACCAATCACTCGGCCAAATGGGCCAATCAATGCATGGGCTAAAATGACTGCCAAAATGATCGATACAAAAGGGACAACGACTAAATAGAGATAAGCAGGGATAATGCGTTTAAGATTAGTTTCAATAAAGGCCAGCACCACCCCAGCAAGAATGGCAGGAATAACCTGTGCTTGATAGCCAACTTTTTCAATCGCAAACCAGCCAAAATCCCAAACTTCTGGTACTTGAGTACCAATCAGATAGGCGTTCATCAATTGTGGAGAAACCAAGGTTACCCCTAGGGTAATCCCCAAAATCGGTGTACCACCGAGTTTTTTCACCGTCGACCAACATACCCCAACCGGTAAGAAGAAGAAGATCGCTTCACCAATTAACCATAAAAAGGCATGGACACTGGCCCAAAACTGACTGATTTCAGTTAATGTTTGGCCATCAAACATTTTGATGTCGCCAATCACATTACGGAAACCTAAAATCAAACCACCGGTGATGATAGCCGGTAGCAGTGGCACAAAAATTTCAGCCAAATGAGAAATACCACGCTCTAACGCATTCATATTTTTACGCGCGGCAAGTTTAGCGTCATCTTTTGACGCTTCTGATTTACCCGTAAGCTGCAATAAGATTTTATAAACCTCATCAACTTCAGTACCAATCACTACTTGAAACTGACCGGCATTAGTAAAACAACCTTTGACCATAGCAATGGTTTCAATCTGTTTACTGTCGGCTTTTTCAGTATCATTTAATACAAAACGTAAGCGAGTTAAGCAATGGCTAACACTGGCAATGTTTTCATTACCACCGATCAGCTCAATAAGACGTACCACGTCTTGTTTGACTATCTTACCCATACCCTTATCCACCCTATTTGGTTTTTACTTATAATAGTTGAACTTGTAATGGGAACAATCCCAAAACCTGATTGAATATTGGCACAATAAATTAAAACATTAAATGGGAACAATCCCATTAATTGAAAGGGATCACAAACAATCGAATCATCAATAGTAAAAGAGACACGCAACGCCTAAAGAATTTGCCGTGGTCGCTAGATTAACGAAGGTGGTCGCGTTAAAAGAAAGTGTGGATAAAACACGTTAACTCTGCCATACAGAGTTAACGACAAATGAAGAATAACCCACTGATAATAATGAAGAGTTTTCAGGACACCTAAAAAACCGACGCTCATAGCGTTATCTGAAATAAGCCGGGGTTTGAGTTAAATGCACCGGTTCTGTTAACTCACCAGATAATTGTTTAATGAGTAGCTCTGCGGCTTGCTTACCAGCCTGACGATAACCCGGATCAACGCTATAGATATTAGGAAATAAAAAAGACAGCAGCTCGTTACCACCGACACCCGTTACAACGATGTCATCACGCTGCTGCTCTTGTAAGCGCTTAATGACGCCTAATGCCAAAGTGTCACTGGCACAGACAATCGCCTCAGTATGGGGAGTTAACACCTTATCAACCAACTGGTAGGCACTTTCATGATGCAGTTCACCGGTTTGGAAAATAGGCTCAATATCGTGCCGCTGACACCAATCAAGATAAGCCTGTAGGCGCATTAAACCCGTGGTTTTATCTCGAGGATTGACCCCTATAAAAGCTATCTGAGTGAGCCCTTTTTGTTGCATATGAGTTAACGCTGCTTCAATTAAAGCTTGATGGTCGTAATTAATCGAAGAAATGGAATCATGATCCATCGCAACCAACACTGCTTTATCTTGCCACTCTGCGAGTGACGCTAAATCGATATCGGTAAAACCAAAGACAATCACACCATCAACATTGCGCTTAGCCAACACTTTCAGATGTTCACGGGTTTTATCGCGGTTGAATTGGCTCTCCATGATCACCACGTCATAACCATGCGCATACAACACCTGTAACATGCTACTGATCGAACGATTTTCTGATGGCGAATCTAAGCGGGAAATAATCACCCCAATCACTTTTTGACTGCCACCACGCATCAACTGGGCGGACTTGGAAGGCACGTAACCGGACTCGGCAATCACTTGCTCAACTCGTTGCCGAGTCTCAGGTTTCACTTTCGGATCATTGGTTAATACCCGAGAGACGGTCGATTTACCGACTCCAGAAAGGCGAGCGATGTCAGTTATGGTCAGTTTTTTAGCCATTAACCTTTTGCCACCGATAATTGAGACGCTAAATAGGCTGGCACATCAGCAATGCTGTTTAGTACAGCATCAGCTAAGGCTTCACCTTGAGGGGTAATAGGTTTACCAGTACGCACTAAAATTTTTTGCCCTACTTCTGCAGCTTGTGCCGCCATCATATCTTCGGCCTTATCACCAATCATCACCGAGTTAGCCATGTCTATTTTTAGAAAATCGCGTGCAGAGATAAACATGCCTGGCTTAGGCTTACGACAATCACACTCTTGACGATACGGCTCAACGCCATGTTCTGGATGATGTGGGCAATAATAGATACCATCTAACTCAACACCATGATCGACAAAATTCCAATCCATCCATTGCGTTAAAGAGAGAAAGCGATCTTCGCTAAATAATCCACGCGCAATACCTGATTGATTAGTCACTAATACCAATAAGTAGCCCATCGCTTTTAATTGCTTTGTCGCTGTAAACACGCCATCAATGAAATGAAAATCGTGCTCATCATGCACATAACCATGATCGGCATTGATCACGCCGTCACGATCCAAAAATACAGCTGGTTTTGCCAAAATCTTGCTCTCTTAGGATGTCTTTGCTAAGAATTATACTTAACTATACTCAAGATGCTACACGCAAACGCATTGCATCGCTGCCACTAGCGTCAGCACTTCACCTATTCCTTCCTTAATGAGTCGTTAGACTGATTACTTTTACTTTATAGCAATTTAGACGTCTAGACGTAAAAATATCTATTGACTTAAAAAGCGAGAACTCATAGCATCAAATCAAAGGACAGTTCAGGTGTATGCGCCTATCTCGATACAGGTTTCGTTTATGATTCAACTTCATCAAGTTAATAAAGTCTTTCATCAGGGTGATAAAGCTATTCACGCTTTGAAGAACATTGATCTAGAGATTAGCCAAGGAACGATTTTTGGTGTCATCGGCGCATCGGGAGCAGGGAAAAGTACCCTCATTCGTTGCGTTAACCTATTAGAAAAACCAACCAGTGGACGTGTGATTGTTGATGGAATTGATTTAACTCAGTTAACGAACCAGCAATTAGGCCAAGCCAGACGCAATATTGGGATGATTTTCCAGCACTTTAATCTGCTTTCATCCCGGACCGTGTTTGATAATATTGCACTACCGTTAGAGCTGGCTAATCATAGCCATGAGCATATTGAGCACAAAGTTAGCGAGCTATTAACCTTGGTCGGTTTAGCGGATAAACGGCATACCTATCCTGCCAATTTAAGTGGCGGCCAGAAACAGCGAGTAGCAATTGCTCGCGCGCTGGCCTGTGAGCCAAAGGTACTGCTATGTGATGAAGCCACCAGTGCTCTTGACCCTGCCACAACTCAGTCAATTTTAGAACTGTTAAAAGAAATTAACCGCAAACTGAATATTACTATTTTACTCATCACCCATGAAATGGATGTAGTAAAAAGCATTTGCCATCAAGTGGCGATCATCGGTGATGGTGAATTGGTGGAAAAAGGCACGGTAGGCGATATTTTTGCTCATCCTAAAACCGAATTAGCGCATCAATTTATTCGCTCAACGTTAGATCTTTCTATTCCTGAAGATTATCAAGCTCGCTTACAACCGACTCGCGTGGCTGGGAGCTATCCGTTAGTGCGCTTGGAATTCACTGGAGCGACTGTTGACGCGCCCTTAATGTCGCAAATCGCCCGTAAATTTAATATTGATGTCAGTATCTTAAGCTCTGATCTCGATTACGCTGGCGGCGTGAAATTTGGCATGATGGTGGCGGAAATTTTCGGTGATGATGACAATGATGCGGCGGCGATAGATTATCTTCGCGACAATAATGTAAAAGTTGAGGTGCTTGGTTATGTCCTTTAATACGATTATCGACTGGATCGCTTTTAATGGTGATTTACTACTCAGCGCCACTTGGCAAACGATTTATATGGTGGCAGTCGCGGGCATTATTGGTTTTGCCATTGGTATCCCACTAGGGGTTATTTTACATACCACCAAACAAGGTGGGTTGCTGGAAAACACCAAGCTCAATCGCGTCCTTGGCGCTATTGTCAATATTGGTCGATCAATTCCATTTTTGGTGTTGATGGTGGCTATCATTCCTATCACCAAAATGCTGGTCGGTACTTTTATTGGTACGACGGCGGCGATTGTCCCTTTAACTATAGGCGCGATTCCTTTTGTTGCCCGTTTAATTGAAGGGGCATTAATTGAAGTACCAAGCGGACTGGTTGAAGCGGCGCAAGCCATGGGCGCAACGCCGTTACAAATCATCACTAAAGTCCTGTTACCAGAGGCGATGCCAACCATTTTAAACTCGGTCACCATCACCTTGGTGACTTTAGTCAGCTACTCAGCCATGGCGGGGACCGTGGGTGGCGGCGGTTTGGGTGATGTGGCGATTCGTTATGGTTTTCATCGCTACGACGTCACCATCATGACCGTCACCGTCATCATGCTCATTATTTTGGTACAAATTATTCAATCGATTGGTGACCACTTAGTGCGCCGCGTTGATCACAGATAATAATGTTTATATAACAAGGAGATAATAATGAAGTTTTCACTTAAAGGTTTATTGGCTATTACCGCCGCGGCTATTGCATTAACAGGATGCGGCGAAAAAGCGGTCGACATGAACAAAATCAAAGTTGGCGTGATTGCCGGTGCTGAAGAACAAGTCGCGGAAGTGGCGGCTCGCGTCGCGAAAGAGCGCTATAACCTTGAAGTCCAGCTGGTAACGTTTTCTGATTATGTGACCCCAAACGCTGCGCTTAACGATGGTTCGATTGATGCTAACGCATTTCAACATAAACCTTATTTAGATCGTCAAATGGCCGATCGCGGCTATAAGCTAGCGATTGTCGGTAACACTTTTGTTTATCCTATCGCTGGCTATTCAAAACAAATCACCACTCTTGATGAATTAGCTAGCGGATCACGAGTTGCGGTGCCCAATGACCCAACTAACTTAGGTCGCTCTTTATTGCTGCTACAACAACAAGGCTTAATCACCTTACGTGATAACGTTGGCCTGCTTGCGACCGTGCGTGATATCACTGACAATCCGAAAAACCTGCGCATTATGGAACTAGACGCCGCTCAGCTTCCTCGTGCTTTGGACGATGTCACACTCGCCATCATTAATACCACTTACGCCAGCTCGATTAATCTTACCCCTGAAAAAGACGGTATTTTTGTCGAAGATAAAGAATCTCCTTACGTGAACCTACTGGTTGCTCGTCAAGATAATGTTAATGCTGAGAACGTACAAAACTTCCTCAAAGCCTATCAAACTGACGAAGTGTATAAAGCAGCCTCAGAAATTTTCCAAGGTGGCGCAGTCAAAGGCTGGTAATTGACCAACATCACTGTAGTTGCGAATACACGACAAAAAAAGAGACCTGCCAGTGGCGGTCTCTTTTTTATTAGTGGTCATCAGTAAATGCTCGCCATTGGGATCAGGCGACGGGCTCATTTTTCAAATGATCCCAAGAGAGATTGGAGACGATTTTGCAGCCATCGCATTTAAAATGGAAAATCTCATGGATAGGCTCATCCAATAACCACGCGCCGCCGCACTTAGGACAAGGACGCGCTTGCTCATCGGCCAAACTCGTTCCACCCACTCGGTACTGATAATAATAGGTTGGGATCTTGGTTAAATACTCGATGCGTCCCCGTAAATCCCAACCACGACGAAACAGATCGCTATCAATATCACATAGCTCATGCAGCGCGGCGTGCTCAGCTTTGCAGCCTCCCGCCATCTGAATTTCATCACAAGCTTGCCATTCCGTTTGCCATTTGATCACCGCTTTATGATCACCATTAAAGGTAGGCGGATTACGATACAAAGGAATCGGTAATAAGGTATCACCGCTACGAAGTGGCGAGCAAGTGTGCACATAAGTGGTGTATAGCACCTGCCAACTCGGTGGCTCAATGTCTGCTGCTTGTTCTGAGTTAATATCACGGCCAAGCAAACGCACTTTAGGAGCCAGTAAACAAGCCTCCGATAATCGATGCAAACAGGCTTTAACAAAATCTGAATGGTATTTCGGGTGCAAACTATCTTGCTCTGGACACACGGCGCGCAAGAAAAACTCGCCATCACCAAGTACCAACGGAAACTCTCTACCCAACACTTGACCGTTATAGCGCAAGGCATCCATTAAGCCGTTGACCGCTTTATCTACCGCACTGATCGTCGTGTTATCAAAACATTCAAACTCAAGCTCTACTACATACATCGTTCTACACCGCTGGCTCAAGTTGGTTTAAAAAATCCACCACATCGGTGCACAACACTTCTCGCTGATCGGTGCCTAACGTTTCTCTAATCACATTCCCAGTGAGATTACAAATCGACACCACCGCCATTTCATCATCTGTAGTAGCAATAAAAATGGTTGGTTTTTGTTTTAAACGGCGCTGCATGACCAAGTGGCCAAGAATATTTTCCTGCAAACGAAGATAATCGTCATCACTCCAGACTTGCAATAACGTCAGCGAGTGACCGCGCCACGTTGCGGGTAAATCGCCACTGTATTGGCTGCCATAAAAAGGCGCAATATCACTATGCAAACTCAGCTCGATTCCCTGTTCTACGGCTTGTAAATCAGCACTGTGCTCACGTTCCACTGGCTGCCAATAAACGCTATTGTTACTTTGCTGCTCAATGCAAGGGGAAGGCATATGGCTTAACTCATCACTGCTAGGCAGATGATTATGTCTCTGTTGATAAGCTTGAAGATAACGTTGCGAAAAATCACGCAACGCGGCGGCGACCAAATGAGCCATAGGGTTCTCCATAACGAAACTGACCACAAACGCTAATGACAGCGTGAGCAGTATTGCGTAAAATTCTGATTATTCTAATCGATTTGATGATAAATGATGAGCAAATATTCTGATGCCAAGGAGCTATCTGGCTTAACTCTTGGCAAAGCCACTGCCTATGCCAGCCAATATGACCCAAGTTTGTTGCAACCGGTACCACGCAGCCTCAACCGCAACGATCTCGACCTTGGTGAGACTCTCCCCTTTCAAGGCTGTGACATTTGGACTTTATATGAGCTCTCTTGGTTAAACAGTAAAGGGCTACCACAAGTGGCGATTGGTGAAGTGCGCATTCCAGCCACCAGCGCTAACTTAATTGAATCTAAATCGTTCAAACTGTACTTAAACAGCTTCAATCAATCTCGTTTTCAAGACTGGCAAACGGTACAAACTCACTTAATTAACGATCTGTCGGCGTGCGCCGGTGAAAACGTTGCAGTGCAGTTATTCTCACTCGATCACTATACCAATCAACCGATTGTTTCGATGCAAGGAGAATGTATTGATCAGCAAGAGATTGAAATCGAACACTATCAGTTTGATGCGAGCTTATTAGAGCAAGCGACGGATACTGACATCGTTACAGAAACGCTGCACAGCCACTTACTTAAATCAAACTGCTTGATCACCAATCAACCCGATTGGGGCAGTGTTGAAATCACTTATCACGGGCCAAAAATACAACGCGAAGCGTTATTACGTTATATTGTCTCATTCCGTGAGCATAATGAATTTCATGAGCAATGCGTTGAGCGAATTTTCCACGATTTGTGTCGTTACTGCCAACCAAAGCAACTGACAGTATTCGCGCGTTATACTCGTCGAGGTGGCCTAGATATCAACCCATTCCGCTCAACGGAGCAATCATCACCTGAGCATAATTTACGCATGGCTCGCCAATAAAAGGACGCCCATTATAATGCCCTCTTTCCGCTGGATACCTTACCTTTGCCTACTCCTTCTGAGCATTTCTCCTTGGGTAAAAGCCGCCGTCTACGCTTCGCCGCAGCTCAACGAAGCGCACGGACTATTGGAGATTTCTCCCATTCAGGCCAAAAATCTTGTCGAAGAGTATTTAGAGCAGCGTAAGCTAGCGGATAAGACGGAGAAAACACCGTCCAATATTAGTCGAGATGAAACCGATAATCGTATTCGAACCCCAAGTAGCAGCATTGATGCACTAAAGATTTTAGCCACAGCTGAGTTTGTCTTAGGTAATACACAAACGGCGTTTGACACGCTCAATGAAGCCAAGCAGCTCGCGCAAGAGCATCAGCTTCCTTATTTGGCGTTAGACCTAGATATTATGACGATTCGTTTACATTGGCGACACAATCACGATGCCGATGCCGCTCGCCAACAACTGAACGAGCTCACTCATCAACACCCTCTCTTGCTTGAGGAACATCGCCTCTCAAAACAAATTGATTATCATATCACCATGCTCAGGGCAGAAATTGCCTCACAAAATAACGAGCTTACTCTGGCTAATCAACTGTTTGCAGAAGCCAAACCTTATCTTGAATCATTGCAAGCCAAAAAACCCTTGATTGAATACCATCTGATCGTGGGAGAACATTACCTACACCATAAACTCTACAATTTAGCTTTATCTGAACTTCTTACGGCTTATTGGGGAGCAATAGAAACCAATGCCAGTGCCGAATTAGCAAAAACCAATAATCTATTAGCACAGTTGTTTTATGAGCGTCGGGTACTGGATAAAGCTTTAGTTCATCTCTCTCAAGCCGCTGAATTTTATGGTAACTATGAAAAATCGCCGATCCTTGTTTCCGTCCTTAAACGGATGGGTGACGTTTATTTTCAACAAGGTAAGTACAATTTAGCCTTGGTACATTATTTTAATGTTATCGATCATGAAAGCAGTGAACTCAATCTGGCCAGTGTGATTGATGTTCGGTTAAGTTTATCCGCGACTTATCGGCAGCTCTATAACTATACGTTGGCCGAACAATATCTCAGCGTGGCGAAAGAACTCCTTCAGTACACACCAAACTTACGCTTGCAAGCGCGAGCCGCCTTACTTAGTGCTCAGTTAGCTCTATCTCAGCAAAACAATAAACAAGTCATTGATTATGCCCAAGCGGCAATAAAGTTTAATGAAACACTACACGACATGGAAATTGAAGAGCAAGCCTATCAACTTCTTTCCTTAGGTTATGAGCAAAAAGAGCAATATTTACCCGCGTTAGAATGGAGTAAAAAAAGCCACCAAATCACTCAACGTCGCCAAGCTCAGCTTAACCAAATTAGTGAAGATGCCTTTCGCCAGCAAAAAGAATTTGTTGAACAAACCCTGCATTTAGTTGGCCAAGAAAAAGCCCTACAAGCGACTCAACGTGAATACAGTAAATTTCAAAAAATCGCTTTTACGCTATTTTTAACCAGCATTGTGCTGTTTCTCTACCTGATGCGTCGTGGTTATATTATCCAAAACCAACAAGACGAAATCGATGAGCTAAATAGCCATTTATTCACTCACTCTCGTTCTCGTTTACCCAACCTAAGAATGCTCAATGCGAAGTTACTCTCTTCTCTTCAACGCAGTAGCTATAATTACGAGCAGTGGTTAATTGGTGAATTGATTCATGAACCGTTAAATGATCGTCTACGCTTTGCGATGATTGATCTCCCTTTCCTGCGCAGCATGTACTTACAACATGGCTATACGGCTGGTGTGGAACTCGAACATGCCTTTGGGCGTTTTTTAACTGACCATCTGGAAGAGCCAGCCCGGCTCTATCATTTCTCGGATGCAAACTTACTGTACATTGAACCGAATACCGATCGGGATCGGCCACCAGAGGAACTGTTTAATAAAGTTCAAGACTTGATCAATCAGTTCCAACCAGAGCGGCGTTTAAACCGAACGATTCGCTTAGGTATTGCCGATTATCCTTTTTTACCTAGAGCCTACACCGCCATCAATGATAAAGAATTATTGGATATTCTATTGATGGCGACTGGTGTTGCTAGAGAGCTGAGCCTAAAAGACAACGCCAGTCATTGGGTCTATTTTAAAGCCATAGATAACGCCCCAGCGGCCAGTTTCGCCTCTAGTAACATCCGTAAATCGTGTCAACAAGCGATCAATCAAGGACTGATTAAGGTCCATTCATCTTATCGTGATGAAGAACAGATCAAAAAATTTTTAAAAGATGGATAAATGCTATGCGGTTAACAAATTGAGCTAATGATCCGTGCCGATTATTTGTTATTATCGACAAATTGATAAATAGCGTCTCATCCTTGAGATAGTGTAAATTGGTCATTAGAGACTAGCTCAATTTTCCTGGTTTAGCCGTACTGGAGCGCATGTTGAAACCACAAACATCGAACGATGCACAGCAAATTCCCCCTGCGGATATCCGAGTCAAACAGTGTGCTGAGACCCTGTTATATCTACCAGGATTACCCATCAAACTTAAACGTGATGTTCAGCAACTTTTAAGTCTCCCCCAAACACAGACAGGGCAAGATCAAGCATTACGTTTACTGAATTTATACCAACGCGCGGTGAAAATTTTTGCTCATAATGGCCATGCGGGGACCCCAGGTACTCTCCATAATACCGATCAGATCCTCCTGAATCAGCTTAGTAATGAACTACAACACCTGATCACCGAGCTAGATTTTGAAGGAGAAGCCGGAGATTTACTGACCGATATCCGCAGCAAGCTATTACTTGGAGTCAATAGCCAAGGATTACTTGAGTTGGCTTTGCAAGTACTCAAATTAGTTATCGATGGAACCCAATATGAGCGTAAAAATTCAGAGAAATTCCTCGAACAAATCAATAGTTCATTATCGAAAAATCTGCAAAGCACCCGCGTTAATCTTGAGCAAAGCACCCATTATCAACAGCATCGCCAACATATGCATCAAGATCTTCTTCATCTCGTCAACCGCGGTCAACATGCTTTATCATCACAAGCCAGCGAATCCAATAAGCCTGTAAGTGCGGTATTGAGTGAAATTGAAG
This sequence comes from Vibrio injensis, assembly GCF_001895205.1. GTDB lineage: Bacteria > Pseudomonadota > Gammaproteobacteria > Enterobacterales > Vibrionaceae > Vibrio > Vibrio injensis. Next base: position 215,018 of record NZ_BDJF01000006.1, read on the forward strand.
CCTTATCCGAGCGTTTGATTCATGCTGAACAACGAGAACAAGTGCTGATTGAACGTATGCAATATACCCAGCAGCAAATGGAAACCTTGCTAGAGCTGACCCAAGATTATCGCCGTCGATTAGAAGATCAAGCGCAGCGACTGCTGCAAGATCCACTGACTAAATTGTATAACCGTACTGCGTTTAATGATCGATTAGAATTGGAGTATCGACGCTGGATTCGTACGCAGCATAATCTGCGTCTGGTGATTTTAGATATTGATGCTTTTAAAGCCATTAATGAAAGTTTTGGTTATCTTGCTGGTGATAAAGCGTTAAAAGTGATTGCTCGAACCATTCATAAAGAGTTGGAGAAAACCGATACCGCTGCGCGTTTTTCAGGAGAAGAATTCATCTTACTGTTACCAGAACGCGCCGATAATGAGTGCCATCAGGTTATACAAAAAATACAGCGTAATGTGGCTAGACTGCCTTTTAAATTTCGCGATAAACAGATCACCATCACTCTTAGTGCCGCTTCAACCCACTTTAAAGAAGCCGATACACCAGAAATTGTTCTTGAACGGTTGCATCGTTCCCTACAGGAGATGAAGCCTTATGGTCCTAATCAACTGGCTTGGAAATAAGTCACTAACCGAACAACATTTAACCACTCACCGTAAACTTAGTGACTCATTTCACATCTTGCGCCTAGCGATGTTTTCCAAAACCATGGTTACGCACAAGATTAATAAGCCATTTCAGACAGTTGAATCTAAACGAACTAAAATGGCATCCCGATACGACAGAGTGTTACCCCTAAGTCACTCGTGTAAACTCTATCTCCATCAATAACGACTATGATTGAAAGAGTGCCTTGATGACATAGGACAAATAGCACTTCTCCCCCGATTGTTAAGGAGGTCAAGATGATCACTCAAGTTAGCCCAGCCGGCAGTATGGACTTACTGTCGCAACTTGAAGTAGAAAGACTCAAAAAAACCGCATCCAGTGATCTCTATCAGCTGTATCGCAATTGCAGCTTGGCAGTACTCAACTCCGGAAGCCATACCGATAACTCCAAAGAAATGCTCGAACAGTACAAAAACTTCGATATTACCGTACTGCGTCGTGAACGAGGCATTAAACTCGAACTCACTAATCCACCAGAACAAGCGTTTGTCGACGGGCAAATTATTAAAGGGATTCAAGAACACCTGTTTGCTGTGCTACGTGATATTGTTTACGTCAACATGCACTTATCTGAAAACCAAAGGCTGAACCTGACCAATGCCAGCCATATCACGAACTTGGTGTTCGGCATCTTACGTAATGCAGGTACTTTAGTGACAGGGGTAGAACCCAACCTTGTCGTCTGCTGGGGTGGACATTCGATCAATGCGACCGAATATCAATATACCCGTGAAGTTGGCCATGAATTAGGGTTAAGAGAGCTCAATATCTGTACCGGATGTGGACCCGGTGCCATGGAAGGTCCAATGAAAGGCGCAGCTATCGGTCATGCCAAACAACGCTATCAGCAACAACGCTACTTAGGCTTAACTGAACCGTCAATCATTGCTGCCGAGCCACCGAATCCGATCGTCAATCAATTAGTCATCATGCCTGATATCGAAAAGCGCCTTGAAGCTTTTGCCCGAATGGCACACGGAATCATCATTTTCCCCGGAGGTCCGGGAACCGCAGAAGAATTGCTGTATATTCTCGGGATCATGATGCACCCTGATAATGCAGACCAACCAATGCCGATTGTGTTGACAGGTCCCAAAGAAAGCGAAGCGTATTTCCGATCAATCGATCAATTTATTGGCAGTACGCTAGGTGAAGAAGCCCGCAAACACTACACAATTGTGATTGATGATCCGGTTCAAGCGGCAAGAATTATGAAAGATGCCATGCCACTGGTTCGTCAGCATCGAAAAGATCACGACGATGCGTACAGTTATAACTGGTCCTTAAAAATTGAACCGGAATTCCAACTGCCCTTTGATCCGACTCATGACAGCATGGCGAGCTTGGATTTACATCTCAATCAGCGTCCCGAGGTACTTGCTTCCAACTTACGCAAAGCCTTTTCTGGTATTGTTGCTGGTAATGTCAAAGCAGAAGGGATCCGCGAGATTGAACGCAAAGGGCCATTTACTCTACATGGCGAACCAGCATTAATGAAAAAAATGGACCGATTACTCAACGACTTTGTTAATCAACATCGGATGAAACTTCCTGGTTCAACCGCTTATGTGCCTTGCTATCGAATTAGCTCCTAGTGACGCTCAGCAAGGATAGAAATCTGCTTTAATTTCATTACAATAAGGGCCTAACAGCCCTTATTTTTTTGGTGATTATGTCTATTCATCTTGTGATTATTGATGCGTTAAATCTGATCCGCAGAGTGCATTCCGCTCAACCCGATGAAAGTGATATCGCCCGCACCACCAATACGACTTGTCGTACCTTACAGCGTATTATTACCGAATCCGCTCCGACTCACATGATTGCCGTTTTTGATCATGCGTTGCAAGATCGTGGTTGGCGTGCCGAACTGCTGCCAAGCTATAAACAGGGGCGTAAGCCAATGCCTATCAGCTTACAAAACGGTTTAGAACAAATTCAACAAGCATGGTGGGAACTGGGTATCGATTCACTGCTTTCAGAAGGTGATGAAGCGGATGATTTAGTTGCTACCCTAGCCTGTAAAGTGGCCAATCATGGTGAAAAGGTGACCATCATTTCCACCGATAAAGGCTATTGCCAGTTGTTATCTCCGACCTTACAAATTCGTGATTATTTTCAACATCGCTGGCTGGATGAGCCATTTATTGAACAAGAATTTGGCGTCAAACCAAGCCAATTGACCGACTATTGGGGGTTGACGGGCATGAGTTCGAGTCAAGTACCAGGTGTCGCTGGTCTCGGCCCTAAAGCAGCTCAAGCGATCCTCAACCAATTTACCGACATCGAACACGCTTATGCCAGTGAAACCTTAGCCAGTAAATATCGGAAAAAACTCGATCAAGAGATTGAAATGGCACGGATTTGCAAGCAAGTTGCTACCCTGAAAACTGACATTGAACTCGGTTTTAATCTGCAGGATATCCGTTTTGAACCGAAAAGCTAGGCTCAAAACGGGACCAGATCACTCCGCTTTAATAAGGAGAAATCGACGATAAAGATTGGACATGAACGGTGATCTCTTCTCGATCATGATAGAGATGCTTGGCTTGTAAACGAAACTTAACTTTATTCTGTTTCAGAAAATCTTTTAGATTCTCAATATCTTGCAACACCTCATCATAACGCCCTTTCATCGGTAATTTGAGATTAAAGATCGCTTCTTTAGCCCAACCACTGATGATCCACTCCCCCATCAACTGAGCAACGCGCGCTGGCTTCTCAATCATATCGCAAACAATCCAAGTGACGTTCTTACGCGGTGGTTCAAACTTAAAACCATCTTCCATATGATGTTTAACCTGTCCCGTATCCATTAAGCTTTGTGCCATCATGCCATTATCCACGGCATGAACAAACATCGAACGCTTAACTAATTGATAAGTCCAGCCACCAGGGCAAGCACCGAGATCCACCGCCCACATACCGGATGCCAAACGCGTATCCCATTCCGCACGAGGGATAAAGACATGAAATGCTTCTTCTAATTTTAAGGTCGAGCGGCTTGGCGCATCCGCTGGGAATTTTAAACGAGGAATCCCCATAAAAAATGGCGAGTTATTATGGCTATACGAATAGCCTAAATAACAGTGTCCAGGAGCGGTAAAACAAACATGCAACACCGGTTTTTTAGTACTCTCTTTAGCCAATAGTACTCCATGGCTACGCAGCGCTTGACGCAGCGGTACAGTAAATTTACGGCAAAACTTAAGCAGTTCTTTTGCTTCATTGGTGTCTGGCGTTTCAATGCGTAAATCACCACACTGTGGAAATGCTTGTTCCTGTTTAAAATAACTCAAAATCGGTGAGATTCGATCATCTTTCGGTAACTCAGTAAACTCAGCGGTCACTGCAAACATTTGCCGAGCAAAAATAAGCGTTTGAAAATCAATATTTTTAATGAGTTTATCGGCATCTTCCGCTTGATAACACTCAAACAGTACATAGCCGGTATTATTTTTAAGGCGAGGAAAACCATACACTTCAAGCTTTGTAGCTTTATCCTGAATTTCACCGGCACACTCTTTTTCAAAGCCCGCACGACAGTACAGCATGACTTGTTTCACACTCTTACCTCTTTGATATTAATCGCGGCTAGAACGAACATGCACCAGCCTAATAAAAACAGTAGCCCACCAATAGGCGTCACGAAACCGATCCACGACACCCCGGTTAACGCCAATAGGTAAAGACTACCGCTAAAACAAAAGATGCCGATGATAAAGCAAATCGCCGCACGACCAAAATAATTTCGCGACTTTTCCATTAACGGTAAACCAAGAGCTAAACCGCAAGCAATCATCGCCAGACCATGCATAAATTGATAATGAGCAGCGGTTTGAAAAATTGTTAAAGCATATTCTGTCAGTTGAGCTTTTAAACCATGAGCGGCAAACGCCCCTAAAGCGACCGAGATACCACAGACTAGCCCACCCACAATCAGTGTCAGTGATTGACTACTTTTCATCATAAACCTCACCAATAAACTGCGCCAAAGATTCAATTGCCCAAGCAAGGTTATCTTCTAAGCGATAACCCGAGGATTTTCTTGGTGCAAAACTATGATCGCCATCCGGAAGATACTGCACTGAAACCGAACGACTTAGTGGAAACTGTTCGACTTCCGCCTGTGAGCCGAAAGTATCACGCTGCCCTTGTAAGATCAGGCATGGCTTGCTCAGTGAGGCTAAGTGCTCCCCTTTATATCGTTCCGGCTTGCCTGGTGGATGGAATGGAAAGCCAAGACAAGCGACCGCTTGTACTTGTGGGTGTTCTGCCAAATGTGAGGCGATTCGGCCCCCCATAGATTTACCACCAATCACCAGTGGTTGATTGGCGAACTGTTCAATCACTTGCGTGTAAGCTTCGAGTAACTTAGGCGCGCGATCGGGTGGACGACGTTTGCCATCTTGCTGACGTTTAACCATATAAGGAAAATCAAAACGCACCACGCGAATCCCTTTAGCGGCCAAACCTTTGGCAATCGTCTGCATGAATGGATGGGTTTTATCCGCACCTGCGCCATGGGCAAAAATAAATGTCGCCGCTAAAGCCGATGATTCATCGCAGCTCGGCTCATCAATAATCACTGATTCATAAGGGGTTATGGCTTGCGTCATCTAATATTACCTCTTGTTCTTTACGCGCTTTTTTCAACATCCAATCTCGAAAAGTCGCAATTCGTCCCATGTCCGCTTGCTTCTCATGACAAACAACATAAAACGCATTTTTGGTCATCAACACTTCATCAAATGGGGCGACTAAACGTCCAGCATCCAATTCCGGTTGCGCTAATACGTTATTGCCTAACGCCACACCTTGTCCATGAGCGGCAGCCTGCAACACCATGGTTGAATGACTAAAAATAGGCCCTTGATTAACATTCAGCGAATCTAAACCATTTTCTTTAGCGAACTGCTTCCAATCCTTGCGTGACGTGTCATGCAATAATGTGTGTCGAGTCAAATCACTTAAGGTAACTAAAGGCTTCGGGCCAACTAACAACGCTGGCGAACAGAGCGGGATCAAAAACTCTTGGTACAATTTATCCGCCCGCAGGCCTGGCCAATTGCCTCGACCATAGTAAATCGCCACATCAACATCATCGCTGAGTGACCCTTCTTCCATGTCCACCGCTTTAATACGTACATCAATGTCAGGTTGCTGCTGATTAAAATCCGCCAAGCGAGGTACCAACCACTGAATTGCAAAACTGGGCGGAAGACTAATAGTCAATGCGCCTTTTTCACTTCGCTCAAGTAATTTATCAGTGGCTTCAGCCAACGAACTAAAAATATCCTTAATATCGAGAAAATAGCCTTGTCCTTCTTCCGTTAGTAGTAAAGAACGATTACGACGACGAAATAACTTGAGGCCAAGGAACTCTTCTAACGCCTTGATTTGATGGCTAACCGCTGCTTGAGTCACGAATAACTCTTCCGCCGCTCGGGTAAAACTTAAATGACGTGCAGCCGCTTCAAAGACTTTTAATGAATTGAGCGGTGGTAATCTTCTGGACATAGGGACACTCTAAAACCGATTAGTTTTTTTTATGTGAAACATTATAAATTGTCCGTTGCTAACCAGCCAGAGAAAATCTATATTGCACCCCGTAACGCAAGCCTGAACGGCTTGATTCTTTTTGAATCAATTGGTTTGCTGTTGCGATGTTGTGTTTGCAAACTCGTTTTTCGAGTTCGGTAGTTTCTACCACCCTGTTTTGTACAGTTATCCCCTGTAACAAAACAAATACTTCCTGTATTTATTTTTTGACCTGTCTGTCAAATATTTAGCACCGCCTTTTGGCGGTGTTTTTTTATCTATTCGCCATCCCCTCCCTACTTGAAGTCGCCGTGGTGTTGACTGCAAATATTTGGGTATAAAAAAGCCCAGTATCATCAACTGGGCAAAAGTCGTTTCATACTAGGTTTAAACTTAACTAAGGGCGGTAAACCTTAACATTATCAAAACCTTGCTCTTTTAAGTATAAGGCTTGTAAACGACTCATCACGCCTCGTTGACAATAGAGTAAATAGGTTTTTGACTGATCAAGGTCACCGAACTTGGTGGCTAACTTATAGAATGGGATAGTCATCACTTCAATACCGTCAAGCTCTAATGGTGCGTCATCTTCCTCTTCTGGGCTACGAATATCGAGCACAATAGCGTCCTCTTGCACCGCATCGACCTGTTCCACTTCAGGAGCTTGTTGTTGACTCTCGGTTTCGATATCGCGAATATCCATCAAACGAGCGTCATAAATTACTTTGTCTAAAATAGTAAAATCGAATTTAGCTTCTTCTTCGTCTAATAGAGCTTTGACTGCTTTTACGGTTGGATTTTTAGAAATCACGCCACAATACTCTGGCATCGTTTTCGCGAAATCTTCCGTGCCAATATCACGGGCAAGATCCATGATATCGCCTTTATCCCAGTTGATCAGTGGACGAAGAATCAGACGATCGGTCACACCATCAATATGACGCAAATTGGTTAATGTTTGGCTGGAGACTTGACCAATCGCCTCACCAGTGACCAAAGCCTGAATACCAAACTTCTCTGCAATACGGCCAGCAACCCGCATAAACATGCGTTTGAGCACTACGCCCATCTGACCATCATCAATTTTTTCTAAAATCTCAGCAACAACCGGCTCAAAATCAACAGAGATAAAACGTACCTTAGCTGATGAGCCATATTTGTTCCATAAGTAATGAGCGACTTGCTTGACACCAATTTCATGCGCAGGCCCACCCAGATTGAAAAAACAATAATGGACTTTAGAACCGCGTTTAATGTGTAAATAGCTCGACACACCAGAATCGTAACCACCTGAAATAAGACTGAGTACATCCTCTTGTGTGCCGAGTGGAAAACCGCCTAACCCTTTGTAACGAGCAATCACCTGATTGAGTAATTCATCCGCCACTTCAATATGAACAATAATATCAGGACGAGTTAACTTCACTTTTGCTGAATCAACCGCTTGATTCAGTCCGCCACCAACATAACGTTCTAATTCAATTGAGGAAAAATCGTGCTTACCGCGGCGTTTGGCACGTACAGCGAAGCTTTTATTTTCAATCAGTTCACGACTGGTTTCTAACACTTGCAGATAAATATCATGCATGTCGGTAAACGTCGATTGCTTAACTTGTAATACCTGTTGGATACCCGGCGTAGTGGTTAAAATCTCTAATGTTTGCTGAAAAAACTGATCACTATTAGCACTGACTTCAATATGATCGCGACGGTTAAAAACCGCGACCCCAGTAGTCCGTTTTTTAATAATATTGCGAATATTCGATTCAAGAATCTTGGTAAAACGCTTACGTACCGATTCACTTTTAACAAAAATTTCTGGATGGGGTTTAACAATAAATTTCATGGGACTATTCGCAAATTAGGTTTAAAACAAACATTAAGCTTCATGCTAAGCAGTGATGCTCAGGATAGAGACCAGCAAAGGGGCGGGATTATACACGATCTACTCAATTAGGAAAATCATCATAAAAGGCAAGGTTTATGACCACTCTTCGCTTAACAACGAGTGACATAATGGTGGCGATAGATGGGATTCTAGGTCCTAGGCTCTGGTTTCCAGAACCTAGGACGACGATTGATGCTATTGGAGCGAAGGGATCTCCTCACTTAATAGCGGTTTTCCTTGCATGATGCCGATTTCTACTCGTCGATTACGAGAGCGCTGCGCTTCAGTATCGTTTGGACCAACCGGCGCGGTATCAGCCAAGCCTCTGACTTCCAAGCGTCGATGATCAAAACCGACAACCCTTTCCATCTCTTGCGCAACAGATACTGCTCGCTGCGCTGAAAGATCCCAATTAGAGCGATAAAGTTCAGAATCTAATCGTTGGTTATCGGTATGTCCGGTTACCTGAACGATGCCTGGTACATCTTTAACTAATTCGGCAATCTGCCGAACCAAGGGTCGAAATTGAGGTTGTAAAAAGGCGGAACCTTCAGGAAAAGCCCCTCGTTCGCGAATACGGATCAAAATTTGCTGGCCTAAATTTTCCACCTCAACGGCACCTTGCTCGATTTCTCTATCTAAAGCTTTTTTGATGTTCTCTAAAACAATTTCCATCTCTTCAGAGAGGGCTTCCGATTGCTCTTGCTCCTGCTCAGCGTCTTCATTATCTTGATTATCTTGGGTAGAAGTTTCAGGAGACTCTCCGCCCGTTAGCTGACCATCATCGCGCTGATTACCACCGGCTCTATCAGAATCACCTTCATGAAATTCTAACGTTTGTTGGGTTATATCAATGGTTTGCTGCATGATAACATCAATCGGCGTCGGCTCAGGACGACCAGGACGAAACTCTTGAGCAATCACACTGGTCCCTTTAGGAATATCTTTCACTTCTAAACGGTTTTGTACCCCAAACGCAAACTTCATCGAACCCGCTATCTGTTTGAATTTAAGAACATCCATCTCAGAAAACGACAGCAGTAGTACAAAAAAGCACATCAACAATGCCATGAGATCAGCAAAGGTTCCCATATAAGCAGGCAGACCTGGCGGTGGGCATTTGCGTTTTAGATCCTCCATGACTGCCCTCCGCTATTCATTATCGACATCAAGAACTCGCTTACCTTCATTAAGATAATTTTTCAAATACCCGTCGATGACTCGCGGGTTTTGTCCATCTTGAATCGCTAAGACTCCATCCATAATTAAACGTCGATTTAAAGTTTCTTGGCCTCGGCGTAGCGCCAATTTATCGGCGATAGGGAAGAAGATCATGTTCGCCATGATCGCACCATACAACGTCGTCAACAACGCCACTGCCATTGCAGGGCCGATCGCTTTCGGGTCATCCATATTTGATAACATAGCCACTAAGCCTATCAAGGTACCGATCATCCCCATCGCAGGGGCAACATCACCAAAAGCGCGAAAAACACCTGTCCCTAATTCATGGCGCTCATCGGTTAAAACAATGTCTTTTTGTAACGCGGTACGAACCACATCAGCATCGTGTCCATCAACCAATAAGTCGATGCCTTTTTGCATAAATGAGTTAGAGATTTCCATCTCTTCTAACGCTAAGAAACCACCTTTACGCGCTGCATCGGCCATCTCAACGATTTTGGCAATTAAATCTTCTGGCTCTTCCGCTTTAAACATAAAGGCTTTAGCGGCAATTTTGGCCGCACCAAAAAACTGCCCCATGGTAAATTTGACTAACACAACGAAGGTTGAACCACCGACGACGATCAGAACCGATGTGACATCAACAAACATCACAAGGCTACCACCAACGACCATTGCCATCAAAACGAAAGCCAGACCACCAATTAGGCCTACTAGCGTTGCTAAATCCACGAAGCGCTCCTCATGCTTGTCATCTGCATTATTGAGATTACTCTTCTTATCGGCGCAAGAGCAAAATCTTTAACTTATATTATGGTTAAGTTTATACGCAAAACCCACTATCCCCAAGTGCCGCTCTTTGACTCGTTATCGCAAAAAAACATTTTGCTTTCAATAAACTTCTGATTATTGACATAGCATAAGAGGCTAGCTCACTGAGTCAAATGACGCGGAGCTAGCGATAGACAGGCCAAAGATCTTCCCTCTCTGTGATTATTGCCCTGCTAACGACATGGTTATACCTAGCTATTTTTAGATAAGCTTAGCGGTCTGATGAAAAAGCGCCTTATTTATAGCAAATTTGCTTGGTTAAATTTGACCATCTGTACGCCCTAAGGTAACTTTCGTGCATCTTTTTTGAGGCACAATGATTATGGCGAGTAAAAAACCTGAGAATATGTCCTTCGAAGCGACAATCGAAGAGCTAGATAACTTAGTTGAACAATTAGAAAGCGGTGATATTGCACTCGACGAAGCATTGAAAAAATTTGAACGCGGTATCGCCTTAGCTCGTAGCGGGCAAGCCAAACTCGATGAAGCAGAACAACGAGTACGCATTCTTCTGAATAATTCAGACGATGCGCCGTTAGCTGAATTCACCGCTGTTCCCGAATAACCAGAGAGTAATACAGATCCTATGATTGAGGCGCTTTCCTCTTTTCAACAGAGAAATAATCAGCAACTAGACGAGTGGTTACATCGTTTACCTTATCAGCATCTTCCTTTGATTGAAGCTATGCGTTACGGTTTATTGCTTGGTGGTAAACGAGCTCGTCCTTACTTGGTCTACATCACCGGACAAATGCTCGGCTGCCAACTGGCTGATCTCGATACTCCAGCTTGTGCTGTCGAATGTATCCACGCTTATTCATTGATTCATGACGATTTACCCGCGATGGACGACGACGACTTACGTCGTGGAAAACCAACCTGTCATATTAAATTTGATGAAGCAACGGCGATTTTAACGGGAGATGCTCTGCAAACTCTCGCCTTTACTATTTTGGCGGAAGGTCAACTCTCTACTCACGGTGAGACGAATCGGATCAAAATGGTTCAAGCTTTAGCCGAAGCGTCTGGTGCTCAGGGAATGTGCTTAGGTCAAGCGTTGGATCTGGCTGCAGAAAATCGCCGTATAACGTTAGATGAATTAGAAACCATTCATCATAATAAAACAGGTGCACTGATGCGTTGTGCCATCCGAATGGGTGCCATGGCTGCAGGTCAAGAGGGATTAGCTATTTTACCGCAACTGGATCGCTATGCGGCAGCGGTAGGCCTCGCCTTTCAAGTGCAAGATGATATTTTAGACATCATCAGCGATACTGAAACATTAGGTAAACCACAAGGTTCAGACCAACAACTGCATAAAAGCACTTATCCAGCCCTACTAGGATTAGAAGGTGCCATGAATAAAGCTCAAGTTCTGCTTGCAGAAGCGCTCGAAGCATTACAAGCGATTCCGTATAATACTGAGCATCTCGAAGAGTTCGCCCGATACGTCATCGAGCGCAAAAACTAACACGATAAGCGCGCATAACTATGACTCTTGATATTTCGAAATATCCAACACTGGCCCTAGCAAATACCCCTGACGAACTGCGTAGCATGCCCAAAGAAATGCTACCTAAGCTTTGTGATGAGTTACGTACCTATTTACTGAATTCAGTCAGTCGCTCTAGTGGTCACTTGGCCTCTGGATTAGGCACGGTAGAACTAACCGTCGCTTTGCATTACGTCTACCAGACCCCTTTTGATAAACTAATTTGGGATGTCGGCCATCAAGCTTATCCCCATAAAATACTCACTGGCCGCCGCGAGCAGATGTCGACCATTCGTCAAAAAGATGGACTGCATCCTTTTCCTTGGCGAGAAGAGAGCGAGTATGACACCCTCTCTGTTGGTCACTCATCAACCTCTATCAGTGCTGCGCTCGGCGTCGCTATTTGCGCCGCGAAAGAAGCCAAAGGACGTAAAGTCGTCAGTGTGATTGGTGATGGTGCGATCACCGCAGGAATGGCATTTGAAGCCATGAACCACGCAGGCGATGTCGACAGCGATATGCTGGTTATCTTAAATGATAATGAAATGTCGATTTCAGAAAACGTCGGCGCACTCAATAACCATTTGGCGCAATTACTGTCTGGCAGTTTATACACTTCGATACGTGAAGGCGGCAAAAAAGTTTTATCGGGCATTCCACCGATTAAAGAGCTGGTACGACGTACCGAAGAGCATTTAAAAGGTATGGTCGTACCTGGGACGCTATTTGAAGAATTCGGCTTTAATTATATCGGTCCGATTGACGGTCATGATGTGTTAGAACTGATTAAAACCATCAAAAACATGCGTGAACTGAAAGGTCCGCAGTTTTTGCATGTCATGACCAAAAAAGGCAAAGGCTACGCACCCGCAGAGAAAGACCCGATTGGCTACCATGGGGTTCCCAAGTTTGACCTAACACATACTAGCCTGCCAAAAAGTACAGACAGTAAACCGACCTACTCAAAAATCTTTGGTGATTTTTTATGTGATATGGCCGCGCAAGATCCTAAATTAATGGCTATCACTCCTGCAATGCGCGAAGGCTCGGGGATGGTGCGTTTCTCTAAAGAGTATCCTAATCAGTATTTTGATGTCGCGATTGCTGAGCAACATGCTGTCACCCTCGCAACAGGAATGGCCATCAGTGGCTATCATCCGATTGTGGCGATTTACTCGACTTTTTTACAGCGCGGTTATGATCAATTGATCCATGATGTCGCGATCATGAATCTACCCGTGATGTTTGCCATTGACCGTGCGGGATTAGTCGGTGCCGATGGTCAAACTCATCAAGGGGCATTTGATTTAAGCTTCTTACGCTGTATTCCCAACTTATTAATCATGGCTCCGGCTGATGAAAATGAATGTCGGCAAATGCTCTATACCGGTCATCAGCACCAAGGTCCAAGTGCCGTCCGTTATCCTCGTGGTACCGGCATGGGCGTGCAGATTGAAACAGATTTCACCCCACTGACGATTGGCAAAGGTCGCCTGATCCGTCAAGGAGAAAAAGTGGCAATCCTCAGTTTTGGCACCTTGTTACCTAATGCCTTACAAGCGGCGGAAGCCCTTAATGCCACCGTCGCCGATATGCGCTTTGTAAAACCACTTGATGAAGCATTGATCACTGAGTTAGCCAATAGCCATGACGTGCTGGTCACATTGGAAGAAAACGTTATTGCTGGCGGTGCTGGCGCGGCTGTGGTTGAGTATTTGATGGCGAAAAAACTTCTCAAACCAACCTTAAATCTGGGTTTGCCGGATCAATTTATAGCTCAAGGAACGCAAGAAGAGATGCATGCTGAGCTTGGTCTGGATGGTCTAGGAATAGAAACTGCGATTCGTGATTACTTGGCCAAGTAATCAAAGAGAAAAAAGAAAACCTTCTCACTCGAGAAGGTTTTTTTGTTGCGGATCTGACCATGAAAAAGCGTTAAACAGGCGCTGCCAGCTCTCATCAAATCCAGCGCTTAAGGTGAGCATTTGCTCTGTATAAGGATGGATAAAACGCAATTGACTCGCGTGCAACATCAGACGCTGCACTTGATACTGCTCACGGTACAAACGATTATGTTTACCATCACCATGGGTGGTATCGCCAACAATCGGATGACGTAAATGAGCCATATGGCGCCGTAATTGATGTTTACGGCCGGTCTTCGGTTTCAATTCCATCAAACTGTAGCGGGTGGTGGCAAACTTGCCGGTAGAAAAAGGCACTTCAACGTTGGCTAACGGCTGATAAGCGGTGATCGCCGATTGCGGCTCTTTATCTTGCTGAGCAAATTTATCGGCGATTTTATCCAGCTCTTGTTTAAGTGGATAATCCAAAACACCGGCTTGCTCAATCCAGCCTCGCACCACGGCATGGTAAGTTTTTTCCATTTGTTGACTAGCAAACATTGGCATCAGTATTGAAGCAACTTCACTGGATAACGCAAACACGAGTACACCAGATGTCGGTCTATCTAAGCGGTGCAAAGGGAAAACATGTTGACCAATTTGATCGCGTAAGGTTTGCATCACAAATTGAGTTTCATGCTTATCCAACCAAGAGCGATGAACAAGCATACCCGCAGGCTTATTGACCGCGACCAGATACGGGTCTTGATAAATGATCTCTAACATTATTGTGCCACTCTATCTATCTCAATTAACACTTCAATCAATGGCTGGTAGCCAGATTGATCTTTCCACGCTTCAACAAAATAAGGCGTTAACAAAAAACCTTTAGGCAAAGGTTGTTTCGTGTCGAGTAATTGCCACATTCGAGGTAAAAAAATCCATTGTAGCCATTCGTGTGGATGTAATGTATCAATAGCAAACGGCTCTCGACTGAGGAGCTTATCCTCCGTTGGGCAATGTTCTTGCCATAAAGCCGCCGCTTTGAGCTCTGTGGTTAGTTGTTGCAGTAAAATCGGTAAACGTGTTGGATAGATCATCAATGTTTATTTGTTGGGCCTTGAATTTGCGCCAAATGATACCATTTATTAAACAAAGAAAGTTAGGAACAAATAATCCCTTATGCAGCCGATTCATACCCTCACCGATTTACTCAAACAGAGTGAAGTACACTATCAGATTTTTGATCTGGGACGGCGCATCCAACCCGTCGATGCACAACAATTTCACCATGTTGAACAAGCAAGACAACCGTATCCTTACCCGTTGCAGCGTCAAGCTCATCTCGCCATTGTTTATTGGCATCAAAACCAACAGCCGTGGATATGGTTTGTAAAATTTACTCTTGATGAACGCGGGTTATTGGCTCAAGCAGAAATAGGCCAATTTCTTAGTTACGTTCTTGAAGCAATGGGATCGCGGCTCACTGGCGAATTAACCGAAGCTCAACAACAAAAGCTGGCTAATAATCCTTATACCTTTAAACCAAGCGAAGAAAAAATGGCGGTCATTCATAGCCAAATTCGCCAGCAGCTTTCATTACCTAGTAGTCAATACTATGAACATGCTCAACATTACTTAACAGGTGATTTAGGATGGGATAACTGGCAAACTGTTGGTCTACAAGGTATTAGCGATATCTGCGCGCGTCTTAACGATAGCAACAATAGTCAGTTAATCATCAACGCACTCGCTCATTTACCTTCGCCTGTCCTTTATGCTCTGCTCGGCTCACTTGAACACAGCTCATTACCCAATGACCTAGCACAGGCTCTCGATGAGAAATTACGAGCTTGCATTACGCAACCTGAATGTGACCTATTTTTATTGGCTGCGTTGATCCGAGCACTCTCTGGAGGGACGCCAGATCAGCTAGCTCAATGGATTGATCAAGTGTTGGATGACTGTTCTTTTTGTCACCCAGAAGTGCTGATTGCTATCGCCGGTCGTTGTTGGTCTGCGCTAAAACAAAGCGGACGTGCTCAACGATTTTTACTGCGCCTAGCACAAAGTGGCGATCAAAACTTATTTAATCAAATTTTTGCTGATTTAGTCATGCTGCCAGAGCTGCGAGTCGTGCTATTACCGCTACTCCATAGCAGCCCATCACCAGAATTAACCCAAGCGTTGGTCAATTTACAACGTGCCACCAAACCTTCATCGCCATAAAGGAAAGCGAATGATCGATAACCTTATTGGCATTATTCTACTGAGCTTAGTCTGTTATGCATTTTGGCAGCAGCGTCGTCAATCAGAAATAGCTAAACAATGTATAGCACGCAAATGTGCCGCCTTGGATTTACAGCTACTCAGTGTCTCTTTTGGACAGCATAAATGGAAAACGCCAGCTCATCGCTGGCGTTGGCATACGGTCTATTATTTTGAATTCTCGGCACTTGGCGATGATTGCTATCAAGGGCAACTGGTGATGGTCGGCTTTACCCCCTCCGGCTTTCATCTGCCACCGCACCGAATGCTTTAGATTTTCGACAAACTCAAAGAGAGTAAGTGGAGAATGCAGAAAATTCGCTTTGGCGTTGCCATTGATACTCATAAAATACGCCAAAAATGTCGTCTTCCGTTCTTATAGACACAAAGCCTAATTTATCCAAAATAGATTGGGCCGCCGCATGCTGAGCGTTCACTTTGGCTATCACCTTATCAAGGTGTAATCGTTGACAAATTTTAGGGAAAAAAGCCTGTAATGCCTCATTAGCAATGCCTTGTCCCCAATAACTTTTATCGAACACAAAACCCAACTCAGCACTCTGCTCATCAAGCTCAACGAACAAATGCCCCATGTATTCACGATTGTAATTGTCCAGCACCGCCATGGCATGTAAGTGAGGGTCATGTAAAATACGTTGAAATTGCTGTCTCGCCGCAGCCACGGTTTTCGGACCATTCATTTGAGCCCGATTTTTAGCACAGCAATTAAGCATCAAAAAATCAGATTCAAACGTCTCGGTATATGGCACTATCAAAGTTCTACGCGTTACAATCGTCACGGACCATCCTTGTATTCAACAATATCAATTCTCTCAATACCAGAAATAGGTAATAAGACAGGGCGCCGCACTCCGCCTCAATTATAATGATGGCATCATCACGACAACCTTGTAACTTTACCGTATAGCGGTATAAACAGCGCTAAGCCACTGCGGAGTTTTCTTGAAGAAGTAGGCGAAAGTAAACCAATCCCAACGATGACGTATTGATCTTGATGTCAATATTCTCAACATCACATTATTATAATTCTCATTATACTCAAATAGTTCGATGTTACCTGCAGCGATATCATAGTTTTCGTGGCTTCATCTGAACTAAGAAAAGCCCCGACACTCATGGTATCGGGGCTTAAGTCTTACTTATAGCAATCCAGCTACTTGTTCGTGCTCCCTGCATCGTCCCTAATAGTAGCGGTACAATCCAGTGACCTTATCCTATGCATCGCCACCCTGGCGGTGTCCTATTCATCCGTGACACCAATCTATCCTGATCAGTTTACTTCACTTGTTCCTTGAGCGGTGTCCTACCTTCATCCTGATGGTGTCCCGACCTATTCCATAGGGTCCTGCTGTCCTTGCCCATCAACCTCATGTCAATGGTCATGTCCTTAATGAGTCCTAATCCTTACGGTAACATTCCCGTTCACCGTCTCATCCTTGAAGCAACATTCCTTGTGTCATTCCTATTCCCTGTCACATCCGCTGCGACAACTATTAATCTATCTACTTTTACCGATGATTCAATCCCTAGTTCATTATTGATATCAACCAAAGAGATTAAAATTAAAAATTTTTCAATAAAAAACAATTAATTAAAAAAGGTGCATATTAAAATCTCAATAAAATCGCGCTGTTATCGCACATTACAAGTAAGCGATCTCTTACAATCTACTCCCTCTTTTGCTAACGAAAAAGCTAGACGGACAGAAGATAAAACTCAACACACCGCTCTCATTTATGGGTAAGATAGGCCCTATCGATTGCACAAGGACAGATTATGCTCAGTAAAGATTTATCACATGAATTGCAGGCTATTTTCACTCATTTACAACAACAAGGAAAAGAGCCAACGGTTGCTCTGGTGAAATCTCGCCTTAGCACATCTCTCCCCATGCCTGCGATTATTGCGGCAATAAAAAGTTGGAAACAAACCCAGCGAGCTCCAAAGGTTGAAACCAATAAAACGCCGCCATTGACCGACCAACAACGTATTACCCAACTTGAACAGCAACTCGCGCGGCTGATCACCAAAGTTGATCAGTTAGAAGCAGCACTGAACCATCAGAAGGAATCAAAATGAAAATTTGGGTCGATGCCGACGCTTGTCCAAAAGTGATAAGAGAAACACTGATCAGAGCCGCTGAACGCACGGGAGTAGAATGCACGTTTGTTGCCAATCATCAAATACCACTCCCTAAACGCAGTAATATCATCGCATTACAAGTGCCTAGTGGGTTTGATATTGCTGATAATGAAATTGTTAAGCGGGTAGAAAAAGGCAATTTAGTGATCACCTCAGACATACCATTGGCCGATGAAGTGATCACTAAAGGTGCATTAGCACTGAGTTCACGAGGAGAGCTGTTTACCACCGAAACCATTAAAGCCAGACTGAACATACGAGATTTTCTCGATACCATGCGCTCAAGCGGTATTCAAACGGGTGGTCCCAATGCGTTATCTCAAACCGAGCGACGTGAATTCGCTAACCATCTCGATCGCTGGTTGACTCGCCGACGCTAAACGTTATCAGATAATCTTTCGCTTCACTTAGGATCAAAAAACGCCGCTGCCATTTTCATCATCGCAGCGGCGTTAACCTACTCTAAGCTTGAACTAAACCAAACTAGCTTAAGGAATGTAGTAGGTTGCGGCGCCCGGCCCTACCGGCATACCCAGCACAAACACCCATACAAAGAACAGCAAACTCCAACCTAATGTAAAGACAATAGTGTAAGGAATCATGACTGCAATCAAGGTGCCAATGCCTAGATTTTTAATGTATCGACTCGCAATCGCTAGTATCAAACCAAAATAACTCATCATCGGGGTAATAATATTGGTCACAGAGTCACCAATACGGTACGCCGCCTGAATCGTCTCCGGCGCATAGCCAACAAGCATCAACATAGGTACAAAAATAGGAGCCGTTACTGCCCATTGTGCTGAAGCTGAACCGATCATCAGGTTAATAAATCCACACATCAGAATAAAAGCAAAAAACAGCATTGGTCCAGTCAAACCAATAGTTTGCAAAAAGGAAGCACCACCGACAGCAAACACTTGACCAAAGTTAGTCCAGCTAAAAAATGCTACAAACTGGGCAGCAAAGAAAACTAATACGATGTACATCCCCATTGAAGACATGGATTTTGCCATCGCATCAATCACATCGCGATCGTTTTTCATCGTACCAACGACTTTACCGTAGACAAAGCCAGGGACAGCAAAGAACACAAATATGAAAGCGACGATGCTGCGTAAGAACGGGGAACCAGCAACTAGTCCAGTTTCAGGATGACGCAATACGCCATTTTCCGGCACAATCGTCCAAGCCAATAAACCACAAACAACCAAGGTTGCTAAACCAGCAAACTTAAGACCTTTTTTCTCAATATCTGTCAAAAAGCCCATTTTATCTTGTGATAGATCATCGCCCGCTTCAGCCACATCATACTTACCGAGTTTAGGCTCAACAATTTTTTCCGTTACCCAAGCACCGGCAATCGCAATAAAGAAGGTGGAAACGGCCATAAAGTACCAGTTAACCTCTGGACCGACGATGTATTCAGGATCCAAAATTCTCGCCGCCGTCTCCGTAATCCCAGAAAGCAGCGGATCGACCGTACCAATGAGTAGGTTGGCAGAATAACCACCAGAAACACCCGCAAACGCAGCCGCTAAGCCTGCTAAAGGATGACGCCCCAATGAATGGAACAGCATGGCGGCAAGTGGAATAAGCACCACATAACCTAATTCACCTGCCGTGTTGGACATGATACCAGCGAACACCACAGTAAAAGTGACCATGCGTTGTGAAGCGCCCATCACCATGCCACGGATCGCAGCAGACAGCAGGCCAGAATGCTCAGCAATCGATACCCCTAACATGGCAACCAACACCGTGCCCAAAGGAGCAAAACCGGTAAAGTTAGTGACAAGATTGGTCACAATGCGCTGTAAACCATCGCCATTAAGTAGGCTGACCACATGGATCATACCATCAGCAGCCCGGCCCCTTGCTCCTTCTGGTCGAGGATCGACAACGGATATTTCAAAATAACCCGCAATACCTGAGGCGACTAAAATTGCCACGCAAAAAATGGCAAACAGTGTGATGGGATGAGGTAATAAATTCCCTAAATATTCCACAGCATCTAAAAATCGCGTAAAGCGTGGTTTTTTCGGTGCTGGTTGATTAATCGAAGCAGATGAACTCATCTGTTCCCTCCTTGTTATTATTCCTATGCATATATGACAGAAATGTCAAAAGCGAGCGCAGGTTACTTGAGGAGACGAATAAGTAAAAATTGAAGATGTTACTAAATGTAAAAATAAGTCTTATTTTTAACCAATTTTAAACAAAAAATCAGATGATTAATCGGTAAATCAATCATCTGATGAGTCATTACTGTGTTACGTGTTTTGTGATCGAATCTAAGCAACACTCCCTAGCTACTCATGGCCCAATCCAATTTTTCAACGCTGCACGGCTTTAAAACGCGGATTGCTCTTACAAATCACATACAAACGGCCCCGTCTTTTGACAATTTGGCAATCAGGATGACGTGATTTTGCGCTTTTTAATGAACTTAAAACTTTCATGCTTATTCCTTAGTAAATTGAGCAAAACGACGATTAAAGTTAGCCACACGTCCCTCTTTTTGAATCACACGCTGTTTACCCGTGTAGTAAGGATGCGACTCTGCTGACACTTCGACCGTAAAATAAGGGTAAGTTTTGCCATCTTGCCACTCGATCGTGCGATCGGTTTTTAATGTCGAACCAATCATAAAATATTTATCAACACTGGTATCATGAAACACTACTGGTCGATATTCAGGATGAATTCCTGCTTTCATAGCACACTCCAAAAATTGATACATTATAACATATCAATTAATAATCATTATCAACTAAAAATGCAAGTAAAAAATGTGCTATGTTGGGATATCTCATACCCATTATTCTGCGTTAGGTTATGTATACAATTGATCCTATTGGTATTATTGAAAGTCCTTACCAAGAAAAATTTGCCGTCCCCCGTCAGCCTCGCTTAGTCCCTGCCGCCACCGCTCGTTTAAAGCTGCTCGGGAATGCGAATACTCCTGAAGCCGTGCGTGGCATTGAACAATTTTCTCATCTCTGGCTACTGTTTTTGTTCGATAAAAATTTAGCTGCGGGCTGGAAACCAACGGTAAGACCACCTCGCCTTGGTGGCAATGAACGGGTTGGGGTCTTTGCCTCCCGCTCAACCTTTCGCCCGAATGGCATCGGTATGTCTGCCGTTGAATTAAAAGGGATAACCAAACAAGGTGAGCAATTATTTCTTGAATTAGGCAGTGTCGATTTAGTCAATCAAACGCCGGTGATTGATATTAAGCCTTATATTCCTTACTCCGATGCGATTCCACAAGCAACAGGAGGCTATGCCGATCATGAACCAGAGCGCTTGCTTGTCGTCTTCGCTCCTCAAGTACCACTCAACCAACTCACGAACCACCATGAGCAACAAGTGATTGAGCAGGTTTTAGCGCAAGATCCACGTCCTGCCTACAAGAAAAACCAGCTGGATAATAAGGAATATGCGGTCAATTTATTCAATTTGAATGTGAAATTTACCGTTCACGATAAGTTAGTGACAGTAACAAGCATTGAACGCTTTTGACAAAGCCGATTGGCTGATATTATACAAGGCTTAATTTTACGCCCTCATAATGATGAGGGGCTTTTCAATCATGATGAAACGGATACCATAGAATGCGTACCAGTCAATATCTTCTTTCTACTCTGAAGGAGACTCCAAACGACGCTGAAGTCGTGAGCCACCAGCTCATGTTACGTGCAGGTATGATCCGTAAGCTGGCTTCAGGTCTTTATACTTGGCTACCTACTGGTCTGCGTGTACTGCGTAAAGTCGAAAACATCGTTCGTCAAGAGATCGATAACGCCGGTGCGATTGAAACCTTGATGCCCGTTGTCCAGCCGTTTGAACTGTGGGAAGAGACCGGCCGCTCAGAAAAAATGGGCCCGGAACTACTTCGCTTTACTGACCGCCATACTCGTCCGTTTGTTCTGAGCCCAACGGCTGAAGAAGTAATCACTAGCCTCGTTCGTAACGAAGTTAGCTCTTACAAACAATTACCGCTTAATCTGTACCAGATTCAAACCAAATTCCGTGATGAACGTCGTCCTCGTTTTGGGGTAATGCGTGCCCGTGAATTTTCTATGATGGATGCATACAGCTTTGATATCGATAAAGCCGGTCTTGAGAAATCCTATCAAGCAATGCACGACGCTTACTGTAAAGCCTTCGATCGTATGGGCCTTGATTACCGTCCCGTATTAGCCGATACCGGCGCAATTGGTGGTAATGGTTCGCATGAATTCCATGTGCTGGCTGAAAGTGGTGAGGACATTATTGCTTTCTCTACTGAGTCAGATTACGCAGCCAACATTGAAAAAGCGGAAGCGGTAGCGCCAGCGATCGAGCGTCCAGCTCCAACGCAAGAAATGACGCTGGTTGATACGCCGAATGCCAAAACCATTGCCGAATTAGTGGAACAACACGGTTTAGCGATTGAAAAAACCGTCAAGACCCTATTTGTTAAAGCTTCTGATCAGATTGAAGCGCCAATTATTGCCCTTATCATTCGTGGCGATCACGAACTTAACGAAATTAAAGCTGAAAACCTAATCGAAGTGGCATCACCACTCGAAATGGCCAGTGAAGATGAAATCCGCGCCCTAATTGGTGCAGGTCCTGGCTCTCTTGGGCCTGTCGGTCTAAAACTACCGTTCATCGTTGATCGCACTGTAGCGCTCATGAGTGACTTTGGCGCGGGTGCCAACATTGATGATAAACACTACTTCGGTATCAACTGGGGCCGTGATGTTGAACTAGGACCAATCGCAGACCTACGTAATGTAGTAGAAGGCGACCCAAGCCCATGTGGTAAAGGCACTTTAATGCTGAAACGTGGTATCGAAGTAGGACATATCTTCCAGTTAGGGACTAACTACTCTGAGAAAATGAATTGTGGCGTACTCGATTCCAATGGTAAACACACGATTCTAGAAATGGGTTGCTATGGTATTGGTGTTTCTCGGGTTGTCGCTTCAGCCATCGAGCAAAACCATGACAAGTACGGCATTATCTGGCCAGATGCATTAGCGCCATTCCAAGTCGCGATTGTACCGATGAATATGCATAAATCAGAGCGAGTTCAACAAGCGGCAGAGCAACTGTACGCTGAGTTAACCGCTGCTGGGATTGAAGTCTTGTTTGATGATCGCAAAGAGCGTCCGGGTGTGATGTTCTCCGATATGGAGCTAATTGGCATTCCGCATACGATTATTATCGGTGATCGCAGTATGGATGAAGGCAACTTTGAGTATAAACATCGCCGTAGCGGTGAAAAGTCTGCCGTACCAATGGCCAACATCGTCAGCTTTATTCAAGACCAATTGACGGTTTAAGTGCAAATCAACGATTAAATCAACCAAAGTGAACCCGATAGCAACACAATTTGGGATACTTAATATTGAGGCTGCTTAATTGCAGCCTTTTGTTTATTGCGCCTTCGAAGGCAATACCTATTATCGGCGGCTTCACATTCGAGAGACAGAGAATGGTTTTGTTTTCTGCGCACTCACTGTGTATGATTGCGAGCAGTTATCATCTATCGATAGGAAAACCAGATGCGAGTTTACGATTGTTGTGATTTAGTTCGCGAGCTGTACGCACAGATTGGCAGTGGCGATCAAGGTTATATCCCTAAAGCCATCTCCTGCGCAGTAAAAACTTTAAATGATATTGCCGCCGATCCGATGTTGCCTAAAGAGACTCAAGAAAAAGCCGCTTTTGCTGCTGCCAATTTGCTCATTTCTGATTTTGAGGACTAAGCATGATGCTCGACAATTTTGCAAACATGGATCCCATCATGCTGATGAGTATCGTCAACATGAAGCTCCGTGATGAATTTTCTGGTGATCTTGATAAATTGAGTGATCATTTTGCTATTGATCGTCAGGCATTAGAAACTCGCTTAGCCAATGCGGGGTTTGAATTTTTACCTGAGGTTGGGCAGTTTCGCTGATGATGATTGCTTGATTTGAAGCATGATTTGGTTGCACGATCTAACATAAAAGCCCACCTATCACAGTGGGCTTTTATCATCCAACAAGTTAACGTATTAGTCTTGTTTATCTTGTTTTTCTTTTCTGGCTACGGCTTTGCGTTCATTACGCTTAGCTTGGTTTTCAATAAAACCGATCAACTCTTTTTCAGCCCAAGCTTGTGCTTGTGCTTCGCTTTCAAACCCCATTTCGCGCTTTGAAACGACGGTACGACGGGAGGTAACTTGACGAACAATTTCTGCCGCCCAGCCATTATTCTTTTCGGTCACTTTAATCGTGAATTTTTTACTGTCTGACATTTTCATTTTCCTAAGGGAAGAAGAAGGGATTACTCATCAACGTTAATCGCGCTTAGAGCCGACGGGCTCAGCCGCTGAATATATTGAACACCATCCCTTGGTAAGCGCGGCATTAGAGCACAAATTTCACTATTTTTCCGCTTTTTTTGCAAAATTTTACGCTCATTCGATAGCATCAAGCCGCAGAGGAACCGCGGCTTGATGAGATATTAAGGAGCGAACCTCGCTCCGTTTAAAGAGGGGACTTAACCGAGGTTTTTACGCGCATTTTGGAACATACGCATCCAAGGACCATTTTCTCCCCAATGATCAGGATGCCATGAGTTGGCAACGGTACGGAATACTCGCTCAGGATGCGGCATCATGATCGTCACTCGGCCATCTTGAGTCGTTAAGCCAGTAATCGCATTAGGCGAACCATTAGGGTTATTTGGGTATTGTTGAGTCGCTTGACCATGATTATCCACAAAGCGCAGCGCAACGGTACCAGATTGCTCTATCGCATCTAAATGATGGCTATCACGCACTTCTACTCGGCCTTCACCGTGAGAAACGGCAATCGGCATCCGTGACCCTACCATCTGATCAAAAAACAGTGACGGTGACGGTTGAATTTCTACCAAACTAAAACGTGCCTCAAAGCGCTCAGATTCATTGCGAACAAACCGTGGCCACAATTCAGCGCCCGGAATCAAGGTTTTCAAATTAGATAGCATTTGACAACCATTACAGACACCAAGTGAAAAGGTATCTTGACGCTGGAAGAATCGCTCAAACTGCTCACGTGCTTGGGGGTTAAACAAGACCGACTTGGCCCATCCCTCACCAGCGCCTAGCACATCTCCGTAAGAGAAGCCGCCACAAGCGACCAAACCATGGTACTCATCAAGAGCAACTTGCCCCGTTAAAATATCACTCATGTGGATATCAACGGCATTAAAGCCAGCGCGATCAAAAGCAGCGGCCATTTCCACATGCGAGTTGACGCCTTGCTCACGCAAGATAGCCATATTGGGTTTGCTTCCCTTCGCAATATACGGTGCCGCTATGTCTTGTTGGACATCAAACGTTAACTCGGCATGTAAACCTGGATCAAGGTTATCTTGCTTAGCGGCAAACTCTTGATCAGCGCAGCGTGGGTTATCACGCAATGCCTGCATTTTATGGGTCATTTCTGCCCAAATAGTACGTAGCTGAGTGCGGTTACGTTCAACCACGACTTGCTGATCGGAAGTAATACGTAGAGTATCCGAGTCCGTTACCGTACCAATCACATGGCAACAGGCTTGTAATCCATGATTCGCTAAGGTGGTCAATACTGAATCCAGATCGTCATTGCGTATCTGTAATACCGCCCCAAGTTCCTCATTAAACAGAATCGCTAAGTTATCATCCCCTAATGGCGCAATATTGGCTTCAATACCACAATGCCCAGCAAAGGCCATTTCTGCTAGCGTAACCAGTAAACCACCATCGCCCTTATCGTGATAAGCAAGTACTTGTTGCTGGGCGACCAGCGTTTGAACCCCGTTATAAAAACCTTTTAACTGCGCAGCGTTATCAACATCTGCAGGCTTATCGCCTAGCTGCTTGTAAACTTGAGCCAGCGCTGTTGCACCAAGGCGATTTTTACCATTGCCCAAATCCATCAGAACTAAGCTTGTTTCACCTTTATCGGTTCTCAACTGAGGAGTGATGGTTTTGCGCACATCTTCCACCCGAGCAAAAGCGGTAATCACTAGCGATAATGGTGACGTCACCGATTGAGATTGTCCCAGCTCATCTTGCCATTGGGTTTTCATTGACATGGAGTCTTTACCGACGGGAATGGTTAATCCCAATGCAGGACAGAGTTCTTCACCGACCGCTTTCACTGCAGCGTAAAGCCCGGCATCCTCACCGGGATGCCCTGCTGGCGACATCCAGTTAGCAGACAGCTTAATATGTTTAATATCACCAATATGTGTGGCGGCAATGTTGGTGATCGCTTCACCAACCGCCAAGCGTGCAGAGGCAGCAAAATCGAGCAACGCAACTGGCGTACGCTCGCCCATGGACATCGCTTCACCATGATAAGTGTCGTAACTGGCCGCGGTTACTGCACAGTTTGCTACTGGTACCTGCCAAGGACCCACCATCTGATCACGCGCTACCAGCCCAGTGACTGAACGATCACCAATGGTGATTAAGAAGGTCTTCTCTGCGACCGCAGGCAGACGTAGGACACGATCAATAGCGTCATTCATCTCAATATTAGAGCGGTCTAAAGCCGGACTTTGTACTTGTTGTGTAGTGGCTTGACGATGCATTTTCGGTGGTTTACCCAGCAAAATATCCATCGGCATATCAATCGGTGTATTATCGAAATGGCTATCTTCAAGGGTTAAATGGCGCTCTTGAGTCGCTTCGCCAACCACCGCATAAGGGGCGCGTTCACGTTTACAAATCGCCTCAAACACTGGCATGTTTTCTGGGGCAACCGCTAGTACATAACGTTCTTGAGATTCATTACACCAGATTTCTAGTGGACTCATGCCCGGTTCATCGTTGGGCACATCACGAAGTTGGAATTTACCGCCGCGATCACCATCATTGACTAACTCAGGCAGAGCATTAGAAATCCCCCCCGCCCCAACATCATGAATAAAGGCAATCGGGTTAGCGTCCCCCATTTGCCAACAGCGGTCGATAACCTCTTGGCAGCGACGTTCCATTTCCGGATTTTCACGTTGTACAGAAGCAAAATCCAGATCTTCTGCTGACTGGCCGGATGCCATCGAGGATGCCGCACCACCACCAAGTCCAATATTCATCGCCGGACCACCCAGCACAATTAACTGCGCTCCAACAGGGATCACTTTTTTCTGCACATGATCTGCGCGAATATTGCCCATTCCACCAGCTATCATAATCGGTTTATGATAGCCGCGAACCTCTTCTCCCGCATGAGAGATCACTTGCTCTTCATAGGTTCGGAAATAACCCAATAAGTTAGGACGACCAAACTCATTATTAAACGCCGCGCCGCCTAGTGGACCTTCGAGCATAATGTCTAACGCGGTGACAATCCGACTTGGTTTACCAAAATCACTTTCCCACGGTTGAACAAACCCAGGAATACGTAGGTTAGATACACTAAAACCGACCAATCCAGCCTTCGGTTTCCCACCAATACCTGTTGCGCCTTCATCACGGATCTCACCGCCCGACCCCGTTGCCGCACCCGGCCATGGTGAAATAGCCGTTGGGTGGTTATGCGTTTCGACTTTCATCAAGATATGGGCATCTTCATGATGATAAGTGTATTGACGAGAATCGGGATCAGGGAAGAAACGACCAACTTTAGACCCCGTCATAACGGCAGCGTTATCTTTATAAGCAGAAAGGACGTGATCAGGGGTAACTTCAAATGTATTTTTGATCATCTTGAACAGCGACTTTGGCTGTTCTACACCATCAATGGTCCAATCGGCATTAAAGATTTTATGGCGACAATGTTCAGAGTTAGCTTGCGCAAACATCATTAATTCAATGTCATTCGGGTTACGACCTAAACGCGTAAAACTTTCGACTAAATAGTCAATTTCATCTTCCGCTAACGCTAAACCAAGGGAAACGTTTGCTTGTTCAAGCGCAGAGCGGCCGCCAGTGAGGATATCAACTTGTGACAACGGTGCTGGTTCAGCGACAGTAAACAAGGCACTCGCCGACTCTAAATCACTGAATACCACTTCCATCATCCGATCATGAAGTAAGTGACTTAGTTCGTTTTTTTGAGCCTCAGTCAGTGGGCTCTGACTATCAATATAATAAGCCGTGCCACGCTCTAAGCGCTTAATTTTGCCTAAACCACAATTGTGAGCAATGTCAGTGGCTTTAGAAGACCAAGGAGAGATGGTGCCTGGACGTGGCGTAACTAACAACAGTAGACCTTGTGGCTGGTGCTCTTGAATTGTTGGGCCGTAAGTGAGTAATTGTTGCAATTTACTCTGTTCTGCGCTGTCGAGTTGAGCATTAAGATCAGCAAAATGCATAAACTCAGCGTAGATACCAGTGATTGGTAGGTTTTGTTGACGACACGTTTCGAGCAGTTTTTGAATCCGAAATTCAGAAAGCGCTGGGGAGCCACGCAAAATTCTCATGAGCTTAGGTCTCTATATACAAGTGATTAAGATGAAATTGGGATAAGTTCATTAGATAACAAATGGTTATCTATGAATGGATAAACAAATACCAATGTCGACTCATTACTGCGAGGGCATTATAGAGGATTTCTTTTTGTGACGTAACACCAAAAGCAACCGTTTGCGCCATTTTTTCGTATATTTTGCACTAGCCCTCATTCGGCCGTCGACAAGGCTGATCAATAAGTCTAGAGAAATAAGAATGTTAAGTTCCTATTCTAGAGCGATGGTGTATAAGCTTTGCCTTCAACACCTCAGGTTTGGTATAAAGACATAACCAGATGTAAGAGATCACCAATCAATGACCCCATTTTCTTTCACGTTTTTCTATCGCGCGCTATGGCTAGCATTAACCATGCTCGTTCTCAACGGCTGCCAAATTGACTCTGAGCCACAAAGCGAGCTAGAAAAAATCCGTGAGAGAGGCGTGCTGCGTGTCGGCACGTTAAATAATCAACTGTCCTATTTTATCGGACCTGATGGTCCTGCTGGCCTTGATTACGAATTAGCAAGAGAGTTTGCTCGTGAGCTGGGAGTACGGTTAGAAATGAAACCCGCCTACCGCACATCGAGTCTCTTTCCTGCTTTAAAAAATGGCGAGATAGATATTATTGCCGCAGGGTTAAGCCAATCTGAACAACGCTTAAAAGAGTACCGCGCAGGACCTGCTTACTATTATGTATCACAACAGGTGGTATACAAGCCGGGCCAATGGCGACCTCGTAATATTAGTCAGTTAATCGCCAGACAAGATGAACTGTTGGCGGAGCATGATCAGCAACCTATTTTTAAAATCGTCAACGATTCTCATTTTACTACGACATTAGCCAGCGTTGCCGAGCGTTATCCTGACTTTCAATACGAGATTGATAATAATAGTGATGTGAGTGAGCTATTAAAACAGGTCTCTAAAGGTGAACTGCTGTTTACGATGGCGGACTCAGTAGAAATCTCACTATCACAGCGTATTTATCCAGATATCGCAATGGCTTTTGAAATGACCGAGGACCAGCCGATTTCTTGGTTTATGCGGCGTTCTGATGATGAAAGTTTATATGCGTTAATGATAGAATTTTTCGGTAATCTCAAACAATCCGGAGGTTTGGCCTCTTTAGAAGAAAAATACATCGGCCACATTGGTAACTTTGATTATGTGGATACTCGCGCCTTTATTCGCGCGTTGGAAACACGCTTACCTAAATGGGCGCCGCTGTTTCAAAAATATTCAGAAGAATTTGATTGGCGTTTAATTGCTGCAGTGGCTTATCAGGAGTCACACTGGAATCCGATTGCTCGCTCGCCAACTGGCGTTCGCGGCATGATGATGCTCACCTTACCAACGGCGCGCAGTGTTGGAGTAACTAATCGACTCGATGCAGAACAATCGATTCAAGGTGGCGTCGAATATCTACGCAGAATGGTCGCACGGATTCCAGACAGTATTCCACAACATGAAAAAATCTGGTTTGCATTGGCTTCCTATAATATTGGCTATGGGCATATGATGGATGCTCGTCGTCTTACTCGCCAACAAGGTGGATCGCCAGATTCATGGGTTGATGTCAAAGATCGCTTACCTCTTTTGCGTCAACAACGCTATTTCTCTCAGACGCGTTATGGCTATGCTCGTGGAGATGAAGCTCGCGCTTATGTGGAAAACATCCGTCGCTATTACCAAAGCATCATCGGCCATATGGATCCACATCATAGTAGTGATACCGATCTTGGGATTGATGATTTGTTAGTGATTACTATCGGTCCAGAAGAGGTTGTGGATGAGAGTGATGAGAACAACGCAGATAGCGAATAAATAACCATTGGCGAGCACCGATTTTTCCATCATCTACCCAACAAAGTTTGCTGCTCGCTAATAAAATCTCTTGATTTTTATATCTAAAAACCATAAATATCTAGTGTGAAATTTAACGGTAATAAAGTATTGATACACTTTATCCCTACCTTGCTATACCCAAACGACTTGAAGTTGTAGGTAGGCGGCAAGTGAGTGAATCCTCATGAGCATAGGCAAACGATGTGATTGGGGTAAACGAACGTAGCCAACACCGCTGCTTTAAATAGGAAGGGGATAAATGCTTAATCTAGCACAGGTGAGGATCGTTAGGCCCTTATCTGATTACTTTGTGTCACATCAACCTGATGAAAAAAGACTGAGGTAATCTACCCTAACCACTTCGAGTCATAGCATCCATGAAAAAAGTCGATCCACATGGCTGCCACTTACAGTGGGAAGGGTTCGGTAAGTTTGATTATTTTTATAATAATAGGAGGGTGTTTATGTTGAAGCGAAAACGTCAATCAAAACTCCTGAACAAAGCAGTATCAGCCAATCGCCGCCGCCGTATGCTGGCAAACACAAAGAAGAAAGTGCTCGCTCGTCATCGTGCGTTCGTGCAACTGATAGACTGATCAGAGACCAGCAAACATCTACTCTATAAAGACTGAATCAAGTGGTAGATGTTTGCCCATATCCTTCTTAGCCACCGAGTTCATTACCATTCTTGATCTTACCTTTATTTTTGTTGTTCTTTTTGAGCTTTTATTTCTTGTCGCCGACGCTTAAAAAAAGCTTGCAGTTGCACCCGACATTCATCAGCTAATAGGCCTTTTTCAACCACCGCGTAATGATAAGCCGCTTGGCTAGCAAATAAATTCAGTACCGTTCCTGCGGCTCCGGCTTTGAGATCCGGCGCACCATAAACGATACGTGCCACTCGGCTATGGAGCAAAGCACCTGCACACATTGGACACGGTTCTAAGGTGACATACAAGGTGGTATCTAATAAACGATAGTTTTGCAAAGCTTGCCCGGCTTGACGCAGCACTTGGATCTCAGCATGAGCCGTTGCATCATGTTCACCAATCGAGCGATTCCAACCCTCAGCGATCACTTGACCATCTTTGACTAATACCGCCCCGACGGGTACCTCGCCTTCCGCTTCGGCCTTCGCTGCAAGCGCTATCGCTCGGCGCATAAAGTCTTCATCTTGTTGGGAAAACAAGGAGGAACTGTCGTTCATAAATGCCTCTTTATACCAATAATAATACCCAAACTATTTAGCCTTGCGGTAAGTAAGCCGCTATCGCTCTCATCAAATAGAAAAGGGATAGAAAGTATATCGTTAACCGCTTTATCCGGTAAGCTTAAAGCGATAAATGCTGAGTTAGATGGTCAACCAACAAACGAACCTTGGTTGATAAGTGGCGATTTTGTGGATACAGCGCCCATACCCCCTCGCGATCATCTTGAAAAGTTGCCAACACTTCGATCAACTTTCCTTGTGCGAGGTGTTCAGTGACATAGTAATCGGGTAATTGCGCCAGCCCCATCCCCTTCAACGCAGCATCAAGCAGCACCATGCCACTACTGCAGCGAATTCGACCACTCACTTTGATGCTTCTTGATTGCTTATTTTCCTTAAATCGCCAATGATCGTGGGTACCAATCAAACAAGAGTGACGCGTTAATTCAGATAAAGCATAGGGAGTACCATATTGTGCTAAATAGGCCTGACTGGCACAAACGTGTAAACGACGCTCACTGAGTTTACGAGCGATAAAGCTGGAATCCTCCAATTGCCCTAACCGTATCGCTAAATCAATACCTTGATCGATCAAATCCAACTTCTGGTTAGTTAATACCAACTCCAAATCAAGCTGCGGATAAAGTAATAAAAAGTTATGCAATAGTGGCGCTATTTTTTGCTCACCATACGTCACCGGAGCCGTCACTTTAATTTTGCCACTTGGGGTATGTTGGATCTGCGTTATCGCTTGCTCAGCCTGAAGCAAACCATCAACCAACACTTTACATTGTTGGTAATACAGCATGCCCGCTTCCGTCAAAGACACTTTGCGTGTGGTTCTGAGCAAAAGTTTTATGCCTAATCTCTCCTCAAGCTGTAATACTCGTCGACTGATATTCGCCACGGAGGTGTGTAAGCGCTCAGCCGCTTGAGTAAAACTCCCCATCTCAGCGACGGCCACAAACTCATTAACCCCTTCCCAACTTGCCATAGCACCTCATTATTACTTAATTGTAAAAGTCATTCTTATTTTCAGCCGATTATAGCAATAAAATAACGCACTATACTGACCTTGTTATAGCCGCAGGGCTTCCCTAACTAAGTTCGTGGTGAGCACTGAAATGAATCGCTCACGAATCTTCATCGCAAGGAATACGATTATGTCACAAGATAAATTTATCAAATCACGCGCCGCCATTGCTTGGGGCCCGAATCAACCACTGAGCATCGAAGAAGTCGATGTGATGCTACCTCGTAAAGGCGAAGTATTGGTACGAATTGTTGCCACTGGTGTTTGTCATACTGATGCTTTTACTCTTTCAGGTGAAGATCCAGAAGGGGTTTTCCCGACCATTCTTGGTCATGAAGGGGGGGGGATTGTCGAAATGGTCGGGGAAGGCGTGACCAGTGTGGCAGTCGGTGATCACGTGATCCCACTCTATACTGCGGAATGTGGTGAATGTAAATTTTGTACTTCAGGCAAAACTAACCTCTGCCAAGCGGTGCGCGCGACACAAGGTAAAGGATTGATGCCAGATGGCACCACTCGCTTTTATAAAGATGGGCAGCCGATTTACCACTATATGGGCTGCTCTACTTTTTCTGAATACACTGTACTGCCTGAAATCTCGCTTGCCAAAGTCAATAAACAAGCGCCATTAGAAGAAGTGTGTTTACTCGGCTGCGGTGTAACAACCGGTATGGGCGCGGTCTTAAATACCGCTAAAGTTCAACAAGGGGATACGGTTGCCATTTTTGGCCTTGGCGGCATCGGGTTATCTGCGATTATTGGCGCACGAATGGCAGGAGCCAGTCGAATCATTGGTATTGATATTAATGAGAAAAAGTTTGCTTTAGCGCAGCAACTAGGCGCGACCGATTGCATTAATCCGCAACTGTTTTCCAAACCGATCCAAGAAGTGATCGTCGAAATGACTGATGGCGGCGTTGATTTCTCATTTGAGTGTATTGGTAATGTCAATGTCATGCGTCAAGCTTTAGAGTGCTGCCATAAAGGTTGGGGAGAATCAGTGATCATTGGCGTGGCGGGCGCAGGGCAAGAGATCGCAACGCGTCCATTTCAGTTAGTGACAGGTCGAGTGTGGCGAGGCAGTGCATTTGGCGGCGTAAAAGGACGCTCACAATTACCGGCTATCGTCGAACAATACTTGGCCGGAGAGTTCGGTTTACAAGAGTTTATTACTCATACCATGCCATTAGATAAGATCAACGAGGCTTTTGAATTAATGCATTCAGGAGAAAGCATTCGTTCCGTGGTGCATTTTCACTCTCAACCGTCCGCTTAATCTTAGCCGTCGCCATTCCGTTGGCGACATTAAGTCATCGCCAATTAGGAGCCGTATTCATGAGCCTTACCCCTATCAGTCAATCCAAAGTATTTTCTGGTTGGCATAAACAGTATCAACATACCTCATCGGTACTAAATTGTGAGATGCGTTTTGCGATTTACCTGCCGCCACAAGCTTCACCTCAAACTCCGGTTCCGGTGTTGTACTGGCTTTCTGGGCTAACGTGCAGTGATGAAAACTTTATGCAAAAAGCCGCTGCTTTTCGTAAAGCAGCTGAACTTGGTATTGCGATTGTCGCGGCAGACACCAGCCCAAGAGGCGAATCCGTCGCCGATGATCCACAAGGAGCTTACGATTTAGGACTGGGGGCTGGGTTTTACGTTAATGCAACTCAAGCACCGTGGAAAGAGCATTATCAAATGTACAGCTATATTGTTGATGAACTCCCGGCATTGATTGAGCAACATTTTCCGGTGAATCAACGTCGATCTATTGCAGGACATAGCATGGGAGGGCATGGCGCTTTAACCATCGGCATTAAAAATCCACAGCGCTATTGCTCTATTTCGGCATTGAGTCCGATTTGTCATCCCAGTGATTGTCCTTGGGGACAAAAAGCGTTTCGGCATTATCTTGGTGAGGATCAAGCGGCGTGGCAAGAGTATGATGCGGTAGAGTTGCTTAAACATCAAAGCACTGCATTGCCTATCTTAGTGGATCAAGGGGAAGCGGATCCCTTCTTACAAGAGCAATTAAAACCTGAGACTTTACAAGCCGTAGCCGATGATAATGCGTTAGCTTTTACCTTGCGGCTGCATGCTGGTTACGATCATAGCTACTACTTTATTCAGAGTTTTATCAACGATCACCTTGATTTTCACGAACAGTATCTTAAAGGCTAGTCAACAACTGAACGGGTATCCATGGCTGATACCCATCATCCAACCCCACTTAAACGCTAGTAAAAAAGCCTGCTATATCAGCAGGCTTTCATGATTAAACTCATTTTATGATAGTTGATGGTAACGAACCACCGGCTGTCGATTAGCTTATAATGAGTAGGTATAAGGCGCTTGAATACCCAGAGGAATACCCAGTGCCCAATAGGCTAGTAGGAAAATTGTCCAACCAATCAGCATGGCAATGGAGTACGGCATCATTAATGACGCTAAAGTGCCAATCCCTGCTCCTTTCACATAGCGCTGGCAGTACACCACCACCAATGGGAAGAAGACCATCAAAGGTGAAATGATATTCGACACCGAATCCCCCACCCGATAGGCCGCTTGCGACAACTCAGGGGAAATGCCCACCGCCATCAACATCGGCACTAAAATTGGACCAATTAATGCCCATTTTGCCGAAGCAGAACCTATCAACAAGTTCACCATCGCGGTCAATAAAATCATCCCGACAATGGTTGCCTGTCCGGGTAAGTTCATCGCTTTTAGCCCTTCTGCGCCATACAGTGCCAGCATGGTACCGATGTTTGATTGGCTAAAGGCGGCCAAAAATTGCGCGCAGAAAAACGCCATGACGATATAAGCGCCCATGGTCGACATAGTGGCGGACATGGCTTTAATGACATCATTATTGGTTTTAAACGTGCCTGAAACTCGTCCGTAAACAATGCCGGGGATAATAAATAAGATGAAAATCAACGGGACAATAGAGCGCATCACAGGTGCAGAAAAAGCGGTCAACTCTCCTTCAGGAGAACGCAGCGCTGACGTTTCTGGCCATAAAGCCGCGATCAGTAAGCCAATACCGACTAACATTGCACCGCCAGCATAACGAAACGCCTTAGACTCAATAGCGGAAAATGATCCTAAATCTGGGGCTGTTTCCGCATCTTCATCAATCGGCATACTGTTTAAACGAGGTTCAATGATTTTCTCCGTGACATACCAACCAATAGCAACAATTAGGATAGAGGATAATCCGGTAAAGAATATATTAGAGAGTGGGTTTACTTGGTAAGCTGGATCCAGCACTTGCGCCGCGGTTTGGGTAAAACCAGCGAGTAGCGGATCAATCCCTGAAGGGACGAAGTTCGCGGCAAAACCACCGGATACCCCAGCAAAAGCCGCAGCAATACCAGCCAGTGGATGACGACCTGCAGCGTGAAAAATAATGCCACCTAATGGAATAACCAGTACATAGCCAGCATCAGCTGCTGTATGTGAGACAATCGCCACCAAAATTAACATCGGCGTTAATAACTGAGCCGGAGTAAAGTTGAGCATTTTTTTCAAGCCAGTAGTAATAAAGCCTGAAGAATCAGCAACGCCAACCCCAAGCATCGCTACGAGTACAATGCCTAATGGAGCAAAACTGGTGAAAGTGGTCACCATATTGGCTAAAAAGTTAGCTAACTCTTTGCCGGTTAATAAATTATTAACTTGCAGCGCTTCGCCAGTACGAGGATTGATCAAATCGAAGCTTGCCTGCGATAGTAAAGCTGAAGCGACCCAAACGATAATGAGAGCCCAGAAAAAAAGTATCGCAGGATCTGGGATTTTATTGCCCACCCGCTCAATTAAATTTAAAAAACGATCCATACGACTCGATGGTTGCGTAGGTGCTGAGTTTACCGCTTGATTACTCATCCGAAGTTCCTAGTTCATGTTGTGTCTATCCCCTTGCTGATTAATGACGAGGTAAAACTCCTCCCGATCCTATTCATGGATCTTCGTTCGTCACTAACTGGGCAAGCCAAAGTGTCTAGGGGGATATCTGGTTAATCAGAGTCACAGTGTGCATTTGGATAGATTGATCTTATTGACGTTATCCTATCGATATCTGTGCTCAATTATTGTGAGTCATAGCCCATGATGAGATTCTATAAAACAAGCCTAGGCGAAGCACAAAGTTCCAAACCAATTGAAACATCTAGAGACACTTTGCCCAACCTTGCTATATCAAAGCAACATTACATCAACAAACCATCGACAACACTCCCTACAATTGAGTAA
Source organism: Vibrio injensis (assembly GCF_001895205.1). Classification (GTDB taxonomy): domain Bacteria; phylum Pseudomonadota; class Gammaproteobacteria; order Enterobacterales; family Vibrionaceae; genus Vibrio; species Vibrio injensis. The sequence continues at coordinate 251,709 of NZ_BDJF01000006.1, forward strand.
TCAACGTATAAAGCTAGCGATAAATCGTAACGTCGATACCCAAATGACTTGGAGTTGCAGGTAGGCGGCGAATGAGTGAATACCCATGAGCATAGACAAACTATGCGATTGGGGTGAACGAACGTAGCCAACACCGCTGCAGCTTCAAGTAAGAAGGGTAGATAATGCAAAGATATATTGATTGGACCTGTATAAAAAGAAGCAATAAAACCTCTAATCGAACTCGCTGTGTTGGGAAATCATCGTTTTGAGTTGTACGGATTGATCTTTGCCATACCTGTCTTTCCAAGTGGCTTGAACAACGATGGTTTTTAATGCTCCGGATAGCTGGGTAGAGGGTACGCTCCACTGCAACAGGTAGAGAGGATGACTACTATCCTCCCCATCGACAAAGTCATGAGGATAATTCGCGACTAAACTCGCCGTCGCGGCTGAAGCACCACGGGTGCGAAACCATTCTAATTTTTGCTCAGCAAGGTTGAGTGCAGTAATGCTGTGCTGCGCAGAATCTGCACGCTGCTCAACAAAGGCTTGCAACTTAACTAAACTCAATGCGCCGACGCCGATGAGCAGAAAAGCAATCATCACTTCTATCAAACTAAAACCATATTGTTTAATAGCCATTCCAGCTCCCTTGTTGTAATGAAAGGATCTCTAAGCGATCATAGGGGTTATTACTCGATCTATAGTGCAAAGCAAACGCACCGCCAATCACTATTTCTGCACCATCAGCATCAAACACGATTCCTCCATCCGGTCGAAAAGCACCACGATCAACGTACACCGTATTACTGGTTAACAAGTCCTTTATCGCCTCGTAAAACGGTGCTTGTTGCCAAGCGTTCGATAATGTCGCTGAATTAGCAAACTTAGGCAAAGACGTATCGACCATATGGAAAAATGCGCCTCCATACACTGAAGCTCCATTCGTCGCAAATAAACCGTTTTCTACCACTAAAGAACGACCATTCGGTGCTGAGAAGCCAGCATTGATAAAACAATCCCCCTGCAACCAAACTTTCTTATGACTTTCAAAAGCCTGTTGGATAACATGACTACAATTGATCGACTTCTCAGCATTTAGCTCAATTAGATAATGTTCACTCTTAATTTTTTGATAGTTATCAGGGGTATAAGCGAGACCAAAATAAGACTCAAACGGCTTAATATGCTTATCTTGTACAAAATCGGTTTTAAACTCTGGCGAATCTTTGGTACTAAATTCTCCTTCACGGCTACCTGCTATCGAGGTTTTACTATTAGGTTTACAAGGTTTAGTACCAGCATCGGCATCTTGAGTCTGTAATCCACTGCCTGAGCTGGGATGAAACTCAACTTGATACTTATAACGCACTGCGATGCAATCATAAAAACCGTCGTTATCGGCTTCTCCTACTGCCTCCGGTTGGATATCAAAACTTCCCACTAAACGTAAATTCGCATTGGTTTGAATCGCTCCCGTACCGGGCGAATGTAAGTAAAATTGCTTATTAACTTGGCTATAGCCTGCGCGAGAATAAATGCGATAAGCACTATTAACCAATGCTTGACTGTACAATTCATCAAGTTCAAGCGGCTGCTTACAAATCGAACCTAGCTCGTGATTAGCGACGTAAGAAAGGGAAGCCACGCGAGAAGGATCTTGTGCGATATAAGCATACAAACATTCAACGCCACCTTCTGCTAACCAATAACTTTGCCGAGCACTCACTTCATTTTGCGCCCTCTTAATTTGATAGAACAAATTTTTATACGAGCCAAGAGTTATCACTAAGGTAATAGAGAGCAAGACTGCTGTGATCAGTAATGTCGCGATGCCTTGTTGATGACGCCTCATGATTGCCAATTCCTTTGCGTAATATGCAATTGCATCGAATGAGCCACCTCCGGGTTAGCAACTAAAGAGGCACTAACATCAATCGAAATGACTGCACTTTGTACCGCCTGACCGTTAAGAGGGAAACGCTTTACAACAAAGTCCGTCACTTTGACTTGTTTGGGTTCAAACAAGTCATAGCAACGTTGTGAGCTTATTGATTGCTGAGTTTTGATCTGATCACTATTTGCTTGGCAATATTTCAACATTTTGTCGCCTACACGATACAAAGTATGACTGAATTTTCCAGACGAAGAGTTAGGGGTATAATAGACATAACCTATCGAGGTTTCGGTCACTGCCAGCAAGTCATCTTGATCGCTAAATATGACTGAATGATTACTGATACCATTATAACCAGCACGTAATACATCGCGTTTCAATTGATACATCACCATACTCATTTGTTGCTGAAGCATAATGTGTTGGCTACGCTGCAATGCTACACGCTGGTTAGAGAGAAAGACACTACCTATGATTGCCAAAGCGATGCTGCCTACTAAGCTAGCTATCATAAATTCAACTAAGCTGGCCCCCGATTGCCGGTATTTAGCACGCTGAAAAGCCATACAACTCTCCTTGAATACTGCAGATCCTTACTCGCCCAGCACCATTATGAAATCTCACATTAAGTCCTTGGATGCCTCCCCCTTGCCCTTGAATCGTAATCCTGCCAGCACTCGTCGGATTGCCCATAACAGGCTCAAATGTAACTGGATTGATTCGACTATTATAAGAAACAGATAAGCTATGATAGCGATCGCCGTTCAAGACAGAAATGATCGTTTCTGGTGACAAAGTAGAATGATTTTCATGGCTAGAAAGTAATAAACGCCATTCTCCTGTATTCGAGGGCATCCCCTCTATATGAACCCAGATCTCTTGGTTACGAAACACCGCCTCAGATTTGGCTTGCATAAAAAAGCCATGTAAATCATTGGCCAGTGCCGTCATTTTAATTTGCTGATTTACCTGACGATAACTCGGCGCAGCAAAGGCTAGCATCAGCGTCACAATACTGAGCGTAATTAATAGTTCTAAAAGAGTAAAGCCGCGAACCATTTCCCAAAATCCTTTGCAAACATAGAGATAGTCGTAAATCAACTTGCCTCGATATTAACAGTAATCAACACTAGGCAAGGATTGGTTAACAGAACGAATGGACATGATTCGAATAAATAAATGCAATGAATTGCACAAAAAGATGGGCGGCATGACACTGATCGAATTAATGATTGCCGTGGTGATCGTCGGTGTGCTGGCAAGTATTGCTTACCCAACTTACAGCCACTACGTGAAAGAGGGGCACCGTCGCCAAGTAATGGCTGATATGGTCAAAGTACAGCTCTATTTAGAAGAGAACTATCGCCATAGTGACGGTTATCCTATAGACGAAATATTTGACAACAATAGCGTCTGTTCATTTTGTGACTACGATAATGAACGATTTGAACTTACCATTAAATCTATTAACGATAACAGGCAATACACCATCATCGCTAAGCCACTGCTACAAAGAGGACAAAACACCGATACCTGTCGCGGAGAACAATATGATCAATTAGAACTGAAAAGTAATGGTGAAACGCTGCCTCGGATATGCTGGTAAATGAGATGAGACGAACCAAGCGTAGACAAGCTATAGCAAAGATTACCCCAACAAAAGCCAGAATGCGACTGCGAGCATTAGCGTTCCCGAAATCCGGTTCATCAAACGAACGTTATTGGTATGACCTAAAGCATGTTTCAAGCCTTTACCGCCCGTTGCGTAAATCGTCATACAGACAAACTCCGAAATCATGATGATTGAAATCAACCAGAACAATTGCGGTGCAATCGGAGCTTGGCTATTAATAAAAGGCGGCAATAATGCAATCATAAACGCCCACCCTTTGGGATTAGCAATGGCAGTCACAAAGCCTTGGACAATCAAATCCCAATCTTTACGAACAATAGGGGTTTCAACATTTTGATTCAACGCTAATTTACCTTTTGAGCGCCACATTTGAACCCCGATATAACCAAGATATGCCGCACCCAATGTTTTAAATACCGTAAATAACCAAGGATAATTGAGCATAACGGATGCCATCCCCAATACTGCCGCTATCGCTACTACAGCAACGCCAATCAGTTCGCCGAACATCATCCATAAGGTACGTCGATAACCAATGCTCATCCCCAAGCTCAGCGCTAATGTCATGCACATACCGGGAGTGATAGAGACAAAAAAGAAAGTCGGCACAAAAGCGAAAAGTAGCGCACTCGTCATGATCGATCCAAATGAAAAAAGAGAGTTAGAAAAGAAAAACTACGGCGTGGTATTGAACCTTTAATCTACCGCAGTTGTCTTGCGTATTTCAAGTAACAAAAAAGCTACCTAAAGTAGCTTTTTTGTCAATCATAGTACAATTACTTGTTGCGGTTTTTTAAACGGTTCATCATTGATAAACGACGTTCAGCAGAAGCTTGATCTGGCTTATCTTCATTCGGGTTGTTACGACGGCCTTGACGATCTTTAAAAGCCGCTTTCGTCTGCAATTTTTCAAGGTAAGCATCGCGTTTTTTCGGTTCATACCCAGGCTGCTCAACACGACGAATGCGTTGCTGAATAAGCTTCTCAACTTGAATTAGTGTTAACTCTTCTTCACGACTGACAAACGATACTGCATGACCTTGCTTACCCGCCCGACCAGTGCGCCCAATGCGATGCACATAATCCTCAGCTAAAAAAGGCATATCATAGTTAATGACATGAGGCAGATCGACAATATCTAACCCACGCGCAGCAACATCCGTAGCGACCATCACTCGGGCTTTGCCCTCTTTAAATTCATCCAATGCACGGCGACGGGCACTTTGTCCTTTATCACCATGACAGATCACCGCTTTAATGCCATCTAATTTGAGTTCTTTAACCACTTGATTAGCGGTTTCTTTGTAGTTCACAAACACCAAAACCTGCTGCCAGTTTTTACGGCCAATCAACTCAGAAAGCAGCTCCGTTTTACGTTCTTGATCCACAGGATAAACTACATGCGCAACAGTACTTGCTGTCGTATTAGCACGATCGGCATTAATCCGTTTCGGCTTACGTAAAATATCACCAGCCAATTGGTTGAGTTGAGTTGATGTGGTCGCTGAGAACATCATGATTTGTGGCGATGTTTCAACTTCCAGCATGATCTTGCGTACTGGGTTGATAAACCCCATATCTAAAATACGATCCGCTTCATCAAAAACCAAAAACTCTAAATTGGCCAGTGAGACATTGCCTTCACTTAAATGCTCTTCTAAACGCCCCGGAGTTGCGACCAAGATGTCAACCCCACTCTCGAGTTGACGTACTTGCGAAGACATTTTATTGCCACCGTAAACGGCGGTAACACTCAGCGAAGTATATTTAACGTAGTCTTTAATATTTTGAGCGATTTGAGCAGCTAATTCACGAGTTGGCGCTAAGATCAACGCTCGCGCAGTATGCGGAGAGGGCTTTTTGCCACTATCTAATAAGCGTTGGATAACTGGTAATGAAAACGCGGCTGTTTTGCCAGTACCGGTTTGCGCCGTTGCAAAAATATCATGCCCTTTGCGAGCCTCGGGGATCGCTTGTTGCTGAATTGGGGTTAATTTTTCATAACCACATTCTGTTAGCGCTTTAACCAATTCAGGGGCAAAACCTTGAGATAAAAATGACATTTAACGGGTTCCTTAAACAGACAGCCGATGATTCTTAATATTAGCCGAGCACTATAGCGGATTTAGGGTGATTTATCTCACATTTATCGTAACCAAGGATAAATTCTCTTCTTGTCACTAACAAATATAGTATCAAGTGATTGGTGGGAAAAACGAAGTGAACGAATCCCGATAACGATAGAGGACCGCATGACGAGGCTCAGAAAGGGAGTTAAGGCTGGAAATTCATCTTTCCAGCCTTATTATATAAAACCGCGCTAATTAACTGGTCAAATCATCAAAAAACTTTTTAACGCCGTTGAAAAAGCCCTCTGATTTCGGTTTATGCTTATTTGCCGCATCTCCACCACAAGAGTCTTCAAGCTCACGCAGTAACTCTTTTTGACGTGCGCTGAGTTTAACCGGCGTTTCCACGACCAATTTGACAATTAAATCACCAATAGCACCGCCACGAACACTCTTAACCCCTTTACCACGCATGCGGAACATACGTCCGGTTTGAGTTTCTTCTGGCACTTTGAGATTCACTCGCCCATCGAGCGTCGGTACTTCAACTTCACCACCTAAAGCGGCCATAGCAAAACTCACCGGGACTTCACAGTACAAGTTATTACCATCACGCTCAAAAATGTGATGTTCTTTAACATGAACTTGTACGTATAAATCTCCGGCTGGTGCGCCCATATCTCCCGCTTCACCTTCGTTGGCTAAACGGATGCGATCCCCAGTGTCGACTCCCGCAGGAATTTTGACGTTAAGGGTTTTGGTCTTCTGCTTACGACCTTGACCATGACAAACATTACAAGGATCTTTAATGATTTTGCCTTTACCATGACAGGTAGGACAGGTCTGCTGAACAGCAAAGAAGCCTTGACGCATCTGCACTTGTCCGTGACCATGACACGTTCCACAGGTTTGAGCTGAAGTTCCTTTCTTAGCACCGGTTCCATCACATGAATCACAATGAACCAGGGTTGGGACTTCAATCTCTTTACTGCAGCCACGAACCGCTTCTTCTAAGGTCAACTCCATATTGTAACGCAGATCTGCGCCACGCTGTGGACGAGGAGCGCCACCGCCACGGCGACCACCGCCAAAAATATCACCGAAGACATCGCCGAAGATATCTCCAAAATCGGCACCGCCACCACTAAAGCCACCGCCGCCAAAGCCACCAGCGCCTTGTTCAAAGGCTCGATGGCCATATTGATCATAGGCCGCTTTCTTTTGCGGATCAGTTAGAATTTCGTACGCTTCTTTTACTTCTTTAAACTTATCCGCAGCACTGGCATCACCCGGATTGCGATCGGGGTGAAATTTCATTGCTAGGCGCTTATAGGCCTTTTTAATATCGCGCTCTGAGGCATCACGGCTAACGCCTAATACTTCGTAAAAATCACGTTTTGACATGTTTTTAATCACCAATTATTACTACCAACGGGTTTACCGCTCGGTGTTTGTATCAATATAGATAAAGGTGCTAAGAATATTACTAATGGTTCCCTTATCTTTATAGACACGGATATCACCACAAATTTACGGGCGTTAGAGTTCCCCCAAACGCCCGCAATCAGACCGTTTCAGACTCTCGGCAGACAAGGCTACCGAGTCAAGAAAACTTATTTCTTGTCGTCTTTCACTTCTTCAAACTCAGCATCCACTACATCGTCTTGTGCAGATTGCTGTTCAGCGCCCGCATTTTGTGCTTGAGCCTGTTGCTGAGCAATTTCCATCAGTTTTTGAGCAGCTGCCATCAGCGCTTGAACTTTCGCATCGATCTCGGCTTTATCTTCGCCTTTCTTCGCTGTTTCTAGCTCATTAATTGCCGCTTCAATTTTCTCTTTTTCATCGGCAGGTAGCGCATCGCCCGCTTCTTCCACTTGCTTACGCGTTGCGTGGATCATTTGGTCAGCTTGGTTACGAGTGGTTGCCAACTCTTCAAACTTCTTATCCGCTTCTTTGTTTGCTTCCGCTTCTTGAACCATTTTCTCGATTTCAGCTTCGCTCAAACCACCAGACGCTTGGATAGTGATGTTTTGCTCTTTACCAGTTTGCTTATCTTTAGCAGAAACGTGCAAGATACCGTCAGCATCCAAATCGAAAGTCACTTCAATTTGTGGCATACCACGAGGCGCGGCATTAATGCCTTCTAGGTTGAACTGACCTAGCGACTTGTTATACATCGCTTGCTTACGTTCACCTTGTAAAACATGAATCGTTACTGCACTTTGGTTATCTTCTGCTGTTGAGAATACTTGATTCGCTTTAGTTGGAATGGTCGTATTTTTCTCAATCAGCTTAGTCATTACCCCACCCATAGTCTCAATACCAAGAGACAGAGGGGTTACGTCAAGCAGTAGAACGTCTTTCACATCACCAGCAAGAACACCACCTTGAACTGCAGCACCAACGGCGACCGCTTCATCTGGGTTAACGTCTTTACGCGCTTCTTTACCAAAGAATTCAGCCACTTTCTTCTGAACCATTGGCATACGTGTTTGACCACCAACCAAGATGACATCGGTAATGTCTTTTACTGACAAATCCGCATCAGCAAGTGCAACTTTTAATGGCTCAAGAGAACGCTGTACCAAGTCTTCCACTAATGACTCAAGTTTCGCACGAGTCACTTTAATGTTCATGTGTTTAGGACCAGTCGCATCCGCCGTAATGTAAGGCAGATTAACGTCAGTTTGCTGAGCCGAAGAGAGTTCGATCTTCGCTTTTTCTGCCGCTTCTTTCAGACGCTGCATCGCGAGTGGATCGCTTTTCAGGTTGATACCTTGCTCTTTCTTGAACTCATCTACCAAGTAATTGATCATACGGTTATCGAAGTCTTCACCACCAAGGTGGGTATCACCGTTAGTTGCTAATACTTCAAAGGTTTTCTCGCCTTCAACTTCATCAATTTCGATGATAGAAATATCGAAAGTACCACCACCAAGGTCATAAACCGCGATAACGCGATCGCCGCCTTGCTTATCTAGACCATACGCGAGGGCCGCTGCCGTTGGTTCGTTGATGATACGTTTAACTTCTAGACCCGCGATACGGCCAGCATCTTTAGTTGCTTGACGTTGCGCATCGTTAAAATAAGCAGGTACAGTAATGACTGCGCCAGTGACTTTCTCACCAAGAAAGTCTTCCGCCGTTTTCTTCATTTTTTTCAGAACTTCAGCAGAGACTTGTGGTGCCGCCATTTTTTGGCCACGAGCTTCAACCCACGCATCGCCGTTGTCAGCCTTAACGATTTTGTAAGGCATGATTTCGATGTCGCGCTGAACTTCTTCATCTTCAAAACGGCGACCGATTAGACGCTTAATTGCAAATAGCGTATTTTCAGGGTTGGTTACCGCTTGACGTTTGGCTGGCTGACCAACCAAGGTTTCACCATCTGTATAAGCAATAACAGAAGGGGTTGTACGCTCACCCTCTGCGTTTTCAATCACACGAGGTTTGTTACCATCCAATACAGCAACACATGAGTTTGTCGTACCTAAGTCAATACCAATGATTCTACCCATCAGGCTATCTCCAAAATAATTCTATGTTCGTTTTTTGCTATACCCCTTATGTGGGGGTGGAGAATCGGGATTCAACCCCGATCACAAACAAAAACGTGAATGTTTGCTTCTCTTATGCCCCATAGATAAGGGCGAGCCCATGCATTTCAAGGGGAAATAGTAAAAAAATCTAATTTTTAATGACGATATACCGAGTTATCTGCCCTTGCATCGACAACTGGGTATTCTTCACTCTCTCAATCTCTAAAAACAAGAAGCGAAGTCTCACTGACTTCGCTTCAATAATAACGGCGTTTAATCAACCACGTTATTTGGCAACCATCACCATCGCAGGGCGAACAACGCGACCGTTAAGTTCATAACCTTTCTGCATCACAAACATCACGGTATTCGATGGATGATCTGGACTTTCTTGAATCGACATCGCTTGATGGAACTCAGGATTAAAAGTTTCGCCTTCTGGGTTAATGACCGAAACGCCAAATTTCGTCACTGCATCGACAAAACTTTTGTGCGTTAGCTCAACACCTTCAAGGAAAGGTTTAATCACTTCGTTTTCACAATCTGCCGCGTCAATCGCACGCTCGATATTATCCAGCACTGGCAATAACTCTTCGACAAAACGGCCAAGGGCATACTTGCGCGCTTTATCAACTTCTTGCTCGGAGCGACGGCGCATGTTCTCAACATCGGCCAAGGCACGCAGCATCGCTTCATGATTTTCCTTAGCGCGAGCTTCACTGGCTAATAACGCCGCTTCTAATTGAGCAATTTTCGTTTCTTGGCCTTCTTCTGAGTCAACCTCTTGATTCCAGTCAATATCGGCATCCGTCCCTACAACTTCAGCTTCGGTTTCTACTGTTTGTTGTAGCTCTTCTTCTTGGATTTTTTTCTCTTCTTGGCTCATGATCTCTCCAGAATACCTATCAAGATTGTGCAAAAGAACCATATTATCGTGGTTTCTTGACACAAAAATTCGCATAAAAGCGTCACTTGCCCTTATTATGGGGATGAAGAATTCTGATTCAAGCCTAATTCAGTTGGAAAACGTATGAAAAATCCATTTAGCGTGATCGCTATCATAGGTAAACCAAGAAATAAACAAGCAATTCAAACACATAAAGAACTGTACACTTGGCTTATTTCGATAGGCAAGTCAGTATTTATTGACGATCGCTTGCGTGAACTATTGACTGACATTCCTGCCGAACACTTTGCCAGTTTAGTCGAACTTGGCAAGATCGCCGATTTAGCCATCGTTGTCGGGGGAGATGGCAACATGCTTGGAGCCGCGCGCGTTTTGTCACGCTTTGATATTTCAGTGATTGGTGTTAACCGTGGCAACCTAGGCTTTTTAACTGACCTCAATCCAGATGACTTTGAAGAACAATTAACGGCCGTACTCGCTGGTGATTACCTTGAAGAAACTCGTTTTCTACTCGAAGCCGAAATTCATCGTCATGGCCAAGTAAAAAGCCATAATGCGGCGCTCAATGAAGCGGTCTTGCACCCTGGGAAAATCGCGCATATGATCGAATTTGAGGTGTATATCGATGACAACTTCGCCTTTTCACAGCGTTCAGATGGCTTAATTGTCTCAACACCGACAGGATCAACCGCTTATTCATTATCAGGAGGCGGCCCCATTTTATCGCCCAGTTTAAATGCGATTACCTTAGTCCCTATGTTTCCACATACCTTATCCTGTCGTCCTTTAGTGGTTGATGGAAATCGACGCATTAAGTTGGTTGTATCACCAGAAAATAGAGGGATTCAAGAAGTCAGTTGTGACGGGCAGGTTTCATTGCCTGTTTCACCCGGTGATGAAGTGCATATTTACCAAAGCCCAAATGTGCTAAGACTCATTCATCCAAAAGATTACAGCTATTATCGTGTGTTACGTAATAAATTAGGCTGGTCAAGTAAGCTCTTTTAGTACTGACCGACTATCCGCTGTGATCTGAGTTAAATTTTTCCGCCTGGACAACTTTACTGTATAAAGAAACAGTATATACTGTTACTATATACAGTATTGTTTAATTATACAGGTGCACAAATGCTGGCTCATCTTAGTGTAAATAATTTTGCGATTGTCAAATCACTGCAACTCGAATTGTCTAAAGGCATGACAACCATCACCGGTGAAACCGGTGCAGGAAAATCGATTGCCATCGATGCACTCAGTTTGTGCCTAGGAGGACGAGCAGAAGCCAGCATGGTGCGTCAAGATGAAGAAAAGACGGAAGTCAGCGCCGCTTTTATTCTTGATAACAATCTGCACGCCACACGATGGTTAGAAGATAATGATTTACTGGATGGTAAAGAGTGCATTTTGCGTAGAATCATCAGTAAAGACGGGCGTTCAAGGGCCTTTATTAACGGTAGTCCAGTCCCTCTTTCGCAACTAAAGTCACTAGGTCAACTGCTGATCAATATTCACGGTCAACACGCCCATCAGCAACTGATGAAACCCGAATTGCAACTGGCTATGCTCGATCAATATGCCGGACATCTGGATTTACTCAAGCAGACTCGACTGACCTATCAACAGTGGCGTCAAGTTAACCACCATTTAAAACAGTTACGTGAAAACAGCCAACAGAACCAAGCTCAATTACAGCTTCTTGAATATCAAATCAAAGAACTTAATGAACTGGCGCTGGGTGAAGAAGAATTCATCGAATTAGAGCAGGAACACAAACGTTTATCTAACAGTGGCGATCTGGCTATTAACTGCCAAAAAGCGATCAACTTACTGTATGAAAGTGAAGAAGTGAATGCGTTAAACTTACTGCAGACCGTCAGCCATACCTTGATTGAGCTGGCCGAAATGGACAGCCAACTAAGTTCGCTACCTAACATGCTCAACGAAGCAATGATCCAACTGGAAGAAACCAATAACGAACTACGCGCCTATTTGGATCACATTGATGTTGATCCAGAACGCATGTCTTACGTTGAGGAGCGCTACTCTCGTGTACTATCTCTAGCCCGCAAGCATCATGTGCTCCCAGAAGAATTGTATCAACATCATCAAGCACTTTTACAGCAAATTGCCTTGCTCGATTGCTCCGAAGAAAAAATCCAAGAGCTAGAAAATGACGTTGCAGTCCACTACCAAACTTTTGCAAGCTGCGCAGAAAAACTTCACAAATCACGCGGCCGTTACGCTAAAGAACTGGATAAGTTGATCAGCCTTAGTATGCATGAATTGAGTATGGAAAAAGCGCAATTTAAAATTGACGTGGTTCAGCATCAAGGACAACCTTCACCGCTTGGGTTTGATCATGTGACGTTTTTAGTCTCAACCAATCCAGGGCAGCCATTACAACCGATTGCCAAAGTTGCTTCTGGTGGCGAGCTATCACGTATCTCGCTAGCGATTCAAGTGATTACCGCTCAAAAAATTGATACTCCGAGCTTAATATTTGATGAAGTCGATGTTGGTATTTCTGGACCAACCGCTGCAGTGGTTGGAAAAATGTTACGTAAGTTAGGTGAGTCGACCCAAGTACTCTGTGTTACTCACCTACCTCAGGTCGCGGGTTGTGGTCATCATCAACTGTTTGTTGCCAAACAAACCAAAGGCGGCAAGACCGAAACGCAAATGGTCAAACTCAGTGAAGAACAAAGAATCGCTGAACTCGCACGCTTACTCGGCGGAAGTCAAATCACGCCATCGACTTTAGCGAATGCCAAAGAATTACTGATTGCAGCTTAATAAAAACATTTTTTCTGCTAAGGTTTGCAACCTAATTCAAAATTTGTAGTCTGAACAAGCTCAGAGTAGCGTGAAGTTTTTACTTCTGCTCTGGGCTTGTTTATTATCACCCTAGTTTTGACACTTACCAGTAGTAGAATATTACCTATGCAGTTAACCAAATGGCTTGTTGCCATCCCTCTTGCCGTGACGATGTTATCCGGCTGCTCTGTTTTAGAACGTTTGGTGTATCGTATTGATATAAACCAAGGAAATTACGTTGAGCAACAAGCTGTTGAACAACTCCGATTTGGTATGACCAAAGAACAAGTCCGGTTTGTTTTAGGTTCACCGATGTTAATCGAAAATGGCTTTCCTAACACTTGGTATTATATCTACCATCATACTCCCGGCCATAATCCGTCCGTGCAAAGAAACCTGATCGTTAACTTTAACGATGCTGGTCAACTGATTGAACTGTCTGGTGATTTTCAGCCCAGTGACTCGTTTTTTGAAACGCTAAATTAAAGCGGCTTGCCGATGGTCTGAAACAGACGATTACTATACAAAAGCCCATCCAGTTGGTGACAACTTAGATGGGCTTTTTAGTCGTTAAAGCGAACAATCACTCACCGAGCGATCACAAACCCAACCTCAAACCACGACTAGGCTTTCTTAGTCGCGCTTGAACTGGCTAATTTGGCTTGCTCAGCACGCTTACGACGAATGTCTTTAGGATCAGCGAGCAAAGGACGGTAAATTTCAATTCTGTCATGATCTCGTACCGTCGCATCCAGTTTTACATTACGGCTAAAGACGCCAACTTTGTTTTTGCTGAGATCAATCTCAGGATAAAGAGTTAAAATGCCCGATGTCTGAATGATTTCTTCTACCGTCATATGACGATTGACAACTAACGTCATCACCCGCTGCTCATGGGGTAACGCATAAACCACTTCCACATGAATCATATCCGACTCAATACTCATAAGGCATACACCTGCTTTGCTCGTTGGGTAAATGCATTAACCATATTACTGGTCAACTCTGTAAAAATTTTTCCAAAGGCGAGTTCAATCATTTTGCTGGAAAATTCAAACTCTAACTTCAACTCAACCTTACACGCGTGTTCATCCAATGGAGTAAAATACCAACCTCCACGCAAAGTTTGAAAAGGGCCATCAACTAAATGCATGACGATCGACTTAGCAGGACACAGCTCATTTGCCGTTGTGAACGTTTTGCTGATCCCCGCTTTAGACACATCGACCGAGGCGATCATTTTATCTGCTGAAGACTCTAAAATGCGTGAGCCAGAACATCCCGGTAAAAACTCAGGATAACTCGCCACATCATTGACTAAATGAAACATCTGCTCAGCACTAAACGATACTAAAGCTGAGCGACAGACTTGCTTCATTATTTCCCCTTTTATCTCAGCGACTACGATAGCTCGAATTGTACTTTTATCCCTAGCTCACCTCAAGCTAAGCACCTTTTCTTGTCAAACTTAGTTATCCGATTCATCAGACAACGAACTTCGCTAAATGAATTCGCTCAAGAAAGCGCAAAATACCACTCACGACTCGCTTTACTGAAGATTACACCTTGAACTGCTTGAAGTTACTGAGGGATATCCTTATGCTACGCAAAGAAAGACATTCCTTAACTTTTAACCAATCCGTATAATGCATCCACTATGGTAAAGAAAAAATCAACGAAAAAAGCGGGTAGTAGCACTATCGCGCTCAATAAAAAAGCTCGCCATGAATACTTTATCGAAGATGAAGTGGAAGCAGGTTTAGAGCTTCAAGGCTGGGAAGTGAAATCCCTCCGTCAAGGTAAAGCCAATATTGCTGAAAGCTATGTTTTCTTGCGAGACGGCGAAGCCTTTATCTCAGGTATGACGATTACTCCATTACAACAAGCCTCAACTCACGTGGTTGCCAACCCAACGCGTGTTCGAAAATTACTGCTTTCACGCCGTGAACTCGATAACTTGTTTGGCCGCATTAATCGTGAAGGGATGACGTTAACGGCACTGTCGTTATACTGGTCACGCTCTTGGGTCAAAATCAAAGTCGGCGTTTCAAAAGGTAAAAAACTGCACGATAAACGTGATGACCTCAAAGAAAAAGACTGGGCAAGAGAAAAAGCACGAGTGATGAAGAGTTCATTGCGCTAATTGTAACCACTTAACCATTTGATGCTAGACAGAATCTTTGATTCTGGTACTATGCACCAACTACCTCTGGGGCTGATTCTGGATTCGACGGGAATTTTGAAGTCTGAGGTGCATGCCGAGGTGCGGTAGGCCTCGTTAACAAACCGCAAAAAAATAGTCGCAAACGACGAAAACTACGCACTAGCAGCTTAATACCCTGCTGAGAGCCTTTCTGCCCTAGCTTCCGCTCGTAAGACGGGGAATAACAGAGAGTCAAAACCAAACAAGCTCGTGCCGCGTCTCCCGCCTGAGAGACAAAGCATTAAAATGAATTCAGGATAGCCATTAGATAGCGTGTCGGTTCGCAGTTTGACGGTGAAATTAAAGATCGACTAAGCATGTAGTACCAATGATGAATGATTTTCGGACGCGGGTTCAAATCCCGCCAGCTCCACCAATTCATAGTTTAAAGACGTCTCAGGACGTCTTTTTTCTTGCCTGCAATAACGTTAAATCAACAACTTAGCATCCAATAACGTTATCTATTCGCTTTCTCTACTTCATCGAGCTAAGTATTACGCTCATTAGGTAAATCACTTAAATATTGTACAAACTCCACTTCAAACCCATCGGGATCAATAAAGTAAACATTACGACGAAAAGTCTCATTAGCTCCATTATCAGCAATCTCAAAACCCGCTTGCTCTAAACGTACGATCACTACATCAAGGTTTTGAGTTTCAAAAGCAAAATGCGCTAAGCCAACACTGTGCCCAGTACGATCTCTGTTCCTCCCTTCGCCAAACTCATTGAGCGCAAGATAATGATTGTCATCGCCAAAATGTACCCAAGTTCTGGCTTTTCCGTACCACTCTCCTCCACCTTTCGCACGTATTTTCCAATGTGGGAAAGCGGCTCGGTAAAAACGCAATGACTGTTCTAGATCTTTTATTACTAGGTTAATGTGTTCAATTTTCATCGTTCTTCTCCTTGTGCTTGATGAAGATACAGGCTAAAACCTTAACCTTGGTTGAGGTAAAGTGTTTTTTTGATTTTTTATAGAAAAATGTACAAAAGACGGGGCTGAGCACAAGATGTCAAACGATTGGACAGTGGGGAAAGTCGCACAGCGCAGTGGGATAAGTATTAGTACACTGCATTTTTATGAACGTAAGGGACTGATTAAGAGTGACCGCAATGCAGGTAATCAACGCCTTTATCGGAAAGATATTTTACGTCGTGTTTCCGTGATAAAAGCAGCTCAGAAGCTAGGGATTTCTCTGGCAGAAATACAGCAAGCATTAGCAACATTACCCGATAGTCGGACGCCAACTCAAAAAGACTGGCAAGCACTATCAGCACAGTGGAAACAGAGCTTGGATGAACGAATTGCTGGATTGGAAAAGTTGCGCGATACGCTTGACGGTTGTATCGGCTGCGGCTGTTTATCGATGCAAACTTGCCCACTGTATAATCCAGAAGACACACTGGCCCAATTAGGGACTGGACCTGTGCTTTTAGAGCAGTGCCATATAAAATAAGGAAGACAGCAGCAAGCCATAGATTGGTCTAGATAATCCATAGTGCCAATGAGCCTAGATAGACTCTAGGCTTTGGGGAAAACGAACGTAACCAATATCGCTGCCACTGTAAACAAGGAGGGGATAGCCTTATCGCTTCCTATTCAAAAACTTAAAATAGCCATCTAATAAGCTGGCTCAATCGTACCGTTAAACGTTTCGGCAAGAAAATCACTCACCGCGGCCGATTGAAAAATCTGTACAAACTGTTGATACAAAGGGTTGTCTCGCTCATTTTCACGAGTGGCAATAACCATTACCGCCAATGGTGCTTGATTGGATTCAAGAAAAATCCCCTGTTTTTTAGGATCAATACCAGCCGACATCACATAGTTCATCGTAATCGCTGCCGCATCAACTTCATCTAACGTTCGCGGTAACTGAGCAGCATCGACTTCAAGAAACCGCAAGTTTTTCGGGTTTTCAACAATATCCCTTGGGGTTGCATTGAAACCGACACCATCACGAAGCGTAATTAAATTCGCATCCGCTAACAGCAGTAAACCACGTCCACCGTTAGTCGGATCATTGGGAATCGCAACCCGTGCATTATCAGGTAAGTCTTGTAATGACTCATGACGATTAGAATAAATCCCCATCCGCATTAAAATCGAGTTACCAATCGATACTAACTTTGCCCCATGATTACGATTGTAGTTGTCTAAAAAAGGTTGATGTTGATAACTATTTATATCGATACTGCCATCGGCCAGTGCGGCATTGGGAGTAATAAAATCAGAAAATTCAACAACTCTTACCGTTAAACCGTGTTTAGCCGCTTCTTTAGCCACAGCCTCAACCACTTGAGCATGTGGCCCAACGGTTGCTCCGACCTTAATTTCAGAGCGTTCTTTTTGACCGCACGCCGTCAGCCCCAGCAGTAATGTTATCGCTAACGCGTAACGAATCGTATTTTTCATTTTCAGCATCCTTTCTACCCACAAAAAAACAAAGACTTCTAGACGTCCATAATAAACGCAATAGAATAATTCGCAACTCGATTTGCTTTTTATTATGTCGTCCTTTATATTAGGTTAATCTTATTTAGAAAAAACTAACAAAGAGGTTATATGAAATCTTATTCTCAGTTACTCA
Organism: Vibrio injensis; assembly: GCF_001895205.1. GTDB lineage: Bacteria > Pseudomonadota > Gammaproteobacteria > Enterobacterales > Vibrionaceae > Vibrio > Vibrio injensis. The sequence goes on from NZ_BDJF01000006.1 coordinate 269,347, forward strand.
AAGATAACAATACCTTAGGTAAATCTTATAAACAGCAAAGCCCTGATACCTTATCTGCGTTTATGCAATTACATAAAGCCGCTATGGCTCCTGGTGAGCTGGATCTGAAAACCAAAGAGATGATTGCACTCGGTATAGCTATCGCGGCACGTTGCGATGGTTGTATCGCCGCTCACGTTTTTGCGGCATTAAAAGCTGGAGCGACACAAGCCGAGCTGGTTGAAGTGATCGATGTTGCTGTACTGATGGGAGGAGGCCCTTCCTTAACTTATGGCATTCAAGCACTGGGAGCAATTGAAGAGTTTGCCGCTGAATCACAATAAATAACGGCTGAAGCTAAAATAGGTTGGGGAGATAAGCGTAAACGCTTTCCAGCAACAATCCCCAACCACTTATGGCAATATCATTTTTATCAATCAACGTATTATCAACGACGAGTGATTTGATCGAATGTTGCGCCTTGTGCAAAATGAGTTTGATGTGCCTGCTGCCAACCGCCAAACACCTCATCGATAGTAAATAGCGTTAAATGAGGAAACACTTGCGTATATTTCTCAGCGATATCAGGATCTCTTGGTCGATAAAAATTTTGCGCTGCAATCTCTTGGCCAACTGGAGAATATAAATACTCCAAATACGCTTGTGCTACCTCACGAGTTCCTTTTCTATCGACTACTCGATCAACCAAACTCACCGTAGGCTCAGCAAGAATAGAGCGACTCGGAACTACGATTTGTAAGCCATGATGATTTAATTTGTTCACCGCGAGCAGAGCTTCATTTTCCCAAGCAATCAACACATCGCCTATTTGTCGCTCAACAAACGTGTTCGAAGCGCCACGTGCACCCGTATCTAGAACGCTGACATTTTCATAAATCGACTTAACAAATTGCTGCGCTTTTTCTTCATCACCTTGATACTGATCTAAAGCATATCCCCATGCGGCAAGATAATTCCAGCGAGCACCACCCGAGGTTTTCGGATTAGGCGTAATGATTTCCACATCAGGTTTGATGAGATCATCCCAGTCTCGAATATTTTTGGGGTTACCCTCTCGGACCAAAAAGACAATCGTCGAGGTATAAGGCGCTGAATTATAGGGTAAACGAGTAATCCAAGTCGGAGCAATTCTTCCCCCCTCGGCAATCGCATCAATGTCATAAGCGAGTGCTAAAGTCACGACATCGGATTCAATACCATTCATCACGGAAACCGCTTGTCGACCTGATCCGCCGTGGGATTGCCTAACTGTGACATTACCTCCGTTTTCTGCTTGCCAATAAGTGGCAAATGCGGCGTTATATTGCTGATAAAGCTCTCTGGTCGGATCGTAAGAAACATTCAATAACACGGCATCTTTTGCCAAGGTATGTTGAGAAACACTGAATAGAGATAGAGCGAGTAGCCATGTACGCATGAGTCATCTTCCTTAGTTAATATGCGACAAGCAAATTAGCACAACATTTATAACCAAGTTAGAAACATAAATCGATTTCGTATTCTTTTTTGGAATATTAAAACCATGCCTAGCAGGCCTCAATATTAACTTGAGCACACCTTGGAAATTCAATCTGGTAACCAGCAAAACGGATGCATTCTCAATCTATTCTGTGTTGGTACGATCAGGATTTTGCAACGGATATCACAATTTACATTATTATGACTACCATCCCCCTCATGCCGTTCACTTAAGGTGAGCGCCATGAGGGGCTAAAGCCCCTTTTTAGATAACACTGACGGTAATCGCTGACTAAATTTTAAACTGCGATACTTGTTGATGAAGTTGATCCGCTTGCTCAGTAAGAGTTTGCGTCGCCTCGGTTAACTGATGCGATGCCTGTTCTGTTTGTGATGATAAATCATTAATATTTACCACGTTTTGGTTAATCAGCTCAGCCACGGATGATTGCTCTTCTGCCGCAGTGGCTATTTGTAAGTTCATATCGGCGATTAAAGTAATCGCTTGATTAACTTGCTCTAAACGAGCTGCCATATCTTCGGCTTTCGTCACGGTAGTTTGCGCGGCGGAGCGACTTTGAGCCATCACATTGACCACATTTTCCGTTTGCTTAAATAGGCGATCAACCACTTCTTGGATCTGCTGGGTACTTTGCTGTGTACGACCCGCTAATCCACGCACTTCATCGGCAACCACCGCAAAACCACGGCCATGCTCTCCCGCTCGGGCTGCCTCAATCGCCGCGTTTAAGGCGAGTAAATTGGTTTGTTCAGAAACGGCGCTGATCACATCCAGCATGCCAACAATATCTTGCGTCCCAGTTTGTAACTCTGCAATCGTTGAACTACTGCCTTGCAAGGTGTCATCCAAATGTTTTAATTGTTGTAAGGTATCGCGCAGTAACACTTGTCCTTGTTTAGTTTCATTATCTGCTGCTGAGGCTTGACTTGCCGCTTCACTGGCATGACTCGCAACCTCTTGTACGGTGGCGGTCATTTCATTCATTGCGGTCGCGACCTGATCCGTTTCTGAACTTTGCTGAGCGACCACACCTGCGCTTTGTCGTGTCACTTGTGCCAAAGTGCTGGAAGCCGCCGACACCGATTGAGCGGTATTATTGACTTCGTTCACCAACAGATGAATCTTTTCAACAAAGGTATTAAACGCTTTGGCAATAGTGGCAATTTCATCGCTGCCATGCGCTTCGATCCGTTTGGTTAAGTCCCCCTCTCCTTGACCGATATCGGTCATTGCCAAGCTGACTTCTTGTAAACGTCTAAACCCTGAAGCGCTAGAAATCCACATCACACCGGTGGCAACCAGACCAATCAATAGCACCGCAATAACTGTCCAACGGATCATGCTATAGATACCCGATAAGGCATCTTGTTTATCGAGAGCAATATTCAGCGACCAGTTGGTACCCGGTATTGCCTGACTGGTGAGATAAATGGCTTGGCCTTGCAACGTGAGCTCGCGATGACCTTGACGTTGAATATCACTTAACATGTTTTGCGTTAAACTGGGGTTCAAATCACGTAAGCTTTTTAAACTCAAGTTTGGATTCGGATGAGCAATAATGGTGCCGTTGTTATCGGTTAAAAAGGCAAAACTGTTTTGTGTTGGCGCAATCGCACGTACCGTATCAATAATAAAGGTTAAAGGAATATCCCCCGCTAACACACCGCGACTAGCATTATTACCTAGGCCATGAGTAAAGGTGACCACTAAACTGGTTTGGCCATCTAGCGCATCTTCATAAGGTGCCGTTGTCGCAACGCCGCTCTGCGTAGCCGCTAAACGATACCATTCACGAGTCAATGGATTGTAATCACTCGGTGGTTGCCATTCATCAGAAAACACCGCAGAGCCATCAGGACGTGCGAAATACGCCGCTAAAAAACCACCGCCATCACTGAGTTGTTTTAGAGCAGACAAAGGATCTCGATGTTCCAAAACCTTTCCGGTGGCCATCAGCATGGTTTTTCGCTCATCCATCCAATTAGAAATTGAGCTCGATTGAGTTTGTAGCTGTTGCTGTAAATTACGGCTGATTTGCAAACGGAACGTTTCAGAGCTAACTCTCACGATTAAAACCGCCGTAACAACCAATGACATCACAATCAATCCCACGCTGATCGCGGTGATTTTTGTTCGAAAAGATTTAAACATCCTTGCACTCCTAATCTAGCTACCTGTCAATAATATCGCCCTTCACTATCGGCGAATCGAAGGCAACCTTTATCATAAATGAGCCAACAGTGTACCAATTTCATCCCGACATCTTTTTGACACTACTCTCGCTTTGATTAAACCAACGAATCACAGCCAAGAATTCTGCAGCAAGGTAACAGTATCACCTACCGCTATTGATAACTAAGGGTTATCAAACCTTGAAGATACTTTAGCTCACTTTCTCCTGATGTTTTTTTTGTGATCTTGAGCCACGAATTTTATTTAATTTGTTTCAAATTGTTACCACAAAACATATTAATAGATTTAGCAGTAATGGATCATTTAATAACCACATGAATACGTTATCTGCTGCAACCCAAGGGACGAAGATGTTCAGCCATAGTGCAACGTTAAGTCACAGGGTAATACCATTCATCAAGAGGTAATCCTATGCCTATCTATAACAATAAAACCATCGCGTTAGCCGCGATATTATCAGGCTTGGTATGGAATACCGCCTATGCAGATATTCAGCAACCACAAGGTGTGGCGGTTGAAATGCTGAGTACGCTTCAGGATGATAGCCAAGTCAGTTATTTAAATGCCGCTGAATTATTGGTGGCAGAAGGGGCAGCGCCAACGTTAAGTGATGTGCGCGATAGCGTGCTACGCCAGCATCAGCGCTACTTAGTTGATTTTAGCAATATCAGTGATGAACAGGGTAAAACACAAGCCAAGGCACTATTACGCAGTCAATTAGGCGTCGCCCTGAGCAGTGATTTCTGGCTAATTACCGAACATAAAGGGGAATTACTCTTCACGGGTTTAGACGATGAAAATGATCCAAGTATTCAGTTGCTTGAGGCCAAACCTATTAACCATTCTCGTCAACGGCGTAGTATTGATAGCCGCGCTAATGCGACGAGCGAAGCCAACAGCTTGCCGCATGTTGCCTTTTATCTGAATGTCCATCGCCCTATCAGCGATGAAGAGTGCACCTTTAAAAACTCACATTTATGGGATAAAGGAACTCGCGTTTTTTGTGATAACCCGAATATCTCGTTGATCTATCGAGTCAACTATGAGCGCTCTCTGCAATTTGGTACGACAGGCTCAGCAACACCAGATGCCAAAATCGTGCGTATCAGTTTGGATGACGATACCACTGGAGCCGGTATTCATCTCAATGATCAGTTAAGCTGGCGTCAATTTCTCCCCGGCTACCTCACTCTCGATGCCTATTTCAGAGATTGGTCAACAGATGCCATAGCACAGGATTATCAGTTTGTTTTCAACGCATCGAATAATAAAGCGCAAATTTTAAAAACGTTCCCGCGTGAAAATATTAATTCTGACTATGAAATCAAAGAAGTGTCTGGTTTCCAAGTTGGTGTCAATGGCGGTGTTGAAGTCAATAAAGATGGACCGAAAGCCAAACTAGAAGCCAATGCTAGCTACAACCAAAGCCGTTGGCTAACCTTTAAAACTCACGATTATAAAGTGGCACGCAGTACGCCAAGCCCACAAAAAGTTCGTTTTACTTGGGAGCGCGATCAATACGCAACGGCGGAGTCTTTACTGGATCGCTGGACAGATGCACTATGGGTAAATACTTATCCGATTGATACCAATAAGATCAACCCGATTGGTTACGCCAGCTTTGTACCAAAAATGGATGTGATCTACAGCGCTGCTCCAACTGAAACTGGCACTACCGAGTTTACCATTGATTCTTCGGTTAATATCCGGCCAATCTATAACGCTGCTTATAAGCATTATTACGTCATCGGTGGCCATCAATCTTACCATGGGTTTGAAAACGATGGACGTCGCCGAGTCGGTAAAACCGCCAGCTTCACCGTTGATTGGCAACATCCGGTATTTACTGGTGGCAGACCAGTTAACCTACAACTTGCCAGCTTTAATAACCGCTGTGTTGAGGTGAATGGCGATCAATCGATAACCGCTAGTGAGTGTATCGATAACAAACAAGCTCAATCGTTTATTTATGATCAGCTAGGACGTTACGTGAGTGCAGTGAACACCGCTTATTGTTTAGATGGTGAAAACCTGAATGCTCTTCAGCAATGTAACTCAAGCTTAAGCCAGCGCTGGGAGTGGATCCCTAATAGCGATACCTTAAGTAATGTGTACAGTCATCAAAGCCTAGGCCATGATACAACAACGGGACAACTTGGTTTATACGCCAGCGATCAATCCAATATCAGCGTGCGTACCATTACCAGCTACACCAATGTGTTTAATCCTGATAATCAATAATCAGGTTTACTAACAAAAGTCGTTAATAAAAAGCCGCCGCATGACGTCATCTTCCGCGGCGGCTTTCATCCCATTGAAAGGCCCTATCAGTACGATAAATAGGCGCTATCCATCTTATTATTCAACAATCGGTTTATTCAACTATCGGTAGCGTTTGTTTCACATAACTGCCCGGCGCAGCTTCGATGGCAGGGAAATTATCACTGCCGATGGGATAAGCAGGAACTAATGACTCAGGGTTAAACTGATCAAGCCATTGATCCCAATGCGTCCACCATGAGCCATCGGCCCGCTGCGCATTGGCTAACCACTCATCCGCCGATTCATCTAAGCTGTCATTCACCCAATAGCCGTACTTATTTTTGGCTGGTGGATTAACGATGCCAGCAATATGACCGGACTCACCGAGCACAAAAGTCTTATTGCCACCCATAGCTAACGCGCCGCGATAGGTGCCTTGCCATAAAGCAATATGATCATCTTTGGCGGAGATAAAATAGCTAGGAATACGAATTTTATTCAGATCAATCCACACGCCACCGATTTTAACTCCTTTATCTTGCACTAGCTGATTATTGAGGTACAACTCGCGCAGCAAAAAGTTATGGGTATTGGCCGCGACGTTGGTGCTATCGCTATTCCAATACAAAAGATCAAAATCAACCGGGCTGGTGCCTTTTAAATAGTTATCGATGTAATAGTTCCAATACAGGCTATTTTCACGTAACAAACTAAAGGTCACACTCAGCGAACGACCATCCATAAACCCTTGCACATTATTTTGCGCTTCAATGGCACTAATGATGGTATCGTTAATGTAAGCACCCACTTCGCCAGGTTGAGAGAAATCCAGTAAAGTGGTAAAAAAGCTCGCCGATTTAATCCGTTTTTTCATCCGCTTTGCAGCATAGTAAGCAATGGCACACGCTAATGCTGTACCACCAATACAGTAACCTGCTGCGTTGATTTGTTCTTGTCCGGTAATATCTTCAATCACCGATACCGCTTGCACCACGCCATCTAAGACGTAGTTATCAAAACCAATATCACGCTGTTCTTTACCCGGATTGCGCCAAGAGATCATAAATACACAGTGCCCTTGCTCTAGCAGCCAGCGCACCATGGAATTTTTCTCAGTTAAATCTAAGATGTAGTATTTATTAATAAATGGCGGCACGATCAAAAGCGGAGTTGCCTTAACTTGCTCAGTAACCGGTGTGTATTGAATTAACTCAAACAGCTGATTGCGAAACACCACCTTACCTTCTGTACTGGCTATCTCTTCACCCAATCGGAAAGCTTGCTCGTTGGTCATACGAACTTTCAGAATATCAGCACTGGACTGCAAATCTTCTTTCAGCAACTCCATACCTTTGAGCAAATTCTGCCCATTATTTTCAATGGTGAGTTTGAGTAGCTCAGGGTTAGTGGCAATAAAATTCGAAGGCGACATCGCATTGATCATCTGCCTTGAAAAAAAGCTGATCCGCTCTTTGGTTTTGTCATCAACACCTTCAATCGTATTGATGGTCTCCATATAGGTTTTACAAAACAGTAAGTACGACTGCTTAATAAAATTGTACATGGCCTGTGACTGCCATGTTTCATCGTTAAATCGTTTATCGCCTTTCTCAGCCTCAATCACATTTTGGGTATTACCAGATAACACCACTTGCTGCCATATTTGCATTTGTTGCTCCCACCACTGGGTTTGCAACTGCAGCAACGCCGTCGGTTGATTAACGGCTTGTTCAAAAAACTTCGCGCTATCTTCAAAGTTCACTGCTTGAATGGCTTGATTTAAAGGAGAGTTAGCGGCCATCTTGTTCGCTTCAAAATCCTGCCACCACTGTTGATTGGTTTCTTGCAGCTTAACCAGATAGTCCGAAAAGAAATGTTGCAACATAAAGTACTCCCTTACTCGGAACAGCGCCGCCAAAAAGGGCGGCGCTTTAATAGACACCTTGATCACCTGAAGCCTCCTATCTAGCAAACACTTCAAGTTATAAAACGATCACAGGCTATTGTGGAGTTGCCGTTTTGATATTTTCTGAAGTCAACGTTTCAATATCTTGCTTGAACTCTTTCGCCGCCGCTTGCAATTTATTGCTATCGTCTAACATCTGCTGCGACAGTTTACTTAGAACGCCCAACTGCTGACTACTGAACGCCGCGAGTGTATTAACATCTTTAATCTCTGACGCCGCTTTCATCTGAGCCATGCCCATTTCGCTGTATGTGCGCATCGCATTCAGTTGTAGCTCTGTCAATAGCTCAACATTTTTGGTCATTAACTGATTAAACTTCAAAAACGGTTGCATGTTTTTTTCTGCTTGATCGGTGAAAGTTTTAAAAAAGTCCGTGTACATAAGTATTTCCTCATTAATTAACACTGTTATCGATACCTAACCCAAAACACCATTGCTTGGGTAAAAGTCATCATGATGAAGAGACGTTGGTGATTAACCCAAGCCGCTTCACTATGTTAGTTCATGTATAAACTAGTTCATGTATAAGCTAGTTCATGTATAAGCCGCCATTGACAGAGAGCGTCTCACCAGTGATATAAGCCCCGCCATCTCCCGCAAGGAAAGAGACGGCTTTAGCGATCTCTTCTGGGGTCGCTAAACGCTGCATCGGGATCTGAGATTTAATAGACGCTAAGACCTCTTCTCGCATCTGCTCAACCATCGGCGTCGCGGTATAACCGGGCGCGACCGCATTGACCGTTACCCCACTACGCGCACCTTCTAAGGCTAACGCCTTGGTGAAACCGATCATCCCCGCTTTGGCCGCCGCGTAATTAACTTGGCCAAATTGGCCTTTTAAGCCATTTACCGAAGAGATATTAATGATTCGCCCTTGGCCTTTTTCACACATCGCCGAAAATAAGGGGCGAGTAACATTAAACACACTGTTCAGATTGGTGTTAATGACATCAAACCAATCCTCTGCGGACATTTTTTTCAATTGAGAATCGCGCGTAATACCAGCGTTATTGACCACCACATCGATGGAACCCTCTTCACTCAGTAGCTGAGTTAAACGTTCACTGCACTGCTCGGTATCAGTCACATCGAGCTCAAATAAACGCACTTGTTGCTCGGTAAATCCCTTCTCATTGAACCAATCGATAGCGCATTGATAATTTCCGGTGTAATACGTCGCAACCACTCGATAACCATCGGCAACCAGTTGTGAGCTGATCGCAGATCCGATGCCCCCTTTCGAGCCGGTAATTAACGCTACTTTTTTCATGCCTACACTCCCTTGCTAAGCCTAAGGTTCACCTGAGCTAATCTTGATGATGAATCACTGTCCACTTTTAACGTTTATTCAATAATTCGAACAGTTGTTTAACTTACTTAAAATAAAGCAACAACATGACATTGCAATTGTAAAAATCAACTTGTTGCATAAAATTGAAATGGATCTCGTTTTTACTGAAAAGCGAAGAAAAGGAAAAAACCACAATAATGAAAGATAAGATCGCGATCTGGATTTTTATCGACACGTTTAACGATAATACACAGTGGTCAGATGAGAAAAACAAAGAAAATAGACATAAAAAAGCCATCATACCCAGTGGCTATGATGGCTAATTACAACTCGATGTTAAGAAGACGCCAACCTTACTGGCGGCCTATCGCATCACAAGTAAGGTGTTGTTTTATTAAATTGCATTCGGTAACCACATCACTAACGATTCTGAGAAGGTGAGCAGCATCAATACCGCCAATAGCGCAATCAAAAACGGAATCACCTCTTTCATAAACTCGATCATCCGAACTTTCAAAATGGAGCAAACGGTAAACATCATCGATCCAAACGGTGGGGTTATGCCACCAATCATGATATTAACAATGACGATCACGCCAAAGTGCACCGGATTGACTCCTGCATTCAGGACGGCAGGCAGCAATAATGGCGTCAAGATGATCATCGCCGCACCACCTTCAATAAACATCCCCACCACCAACAGCAATAAGTTAATCAGCAGTAGTAGCAACAGTTTATTATCGGTTAACTCAATCAAAGCACTGGCCACCGTCTGCGGAATGCGCTCCAACGTCATGTAGTAGCCAAATACCATCGCCCCAATAATGATGAACATCACCGTACTGGTACCTTGTACGGTTTCGCGCAAAATCGCCGCAAAATGATGCGGTTTTAATTGACGATAAATGAACAAGCCAATCAGGCTACACAGCATCACGGCAATCGCACCAGCTTCGGTGGGCGTAAACAAACCAAAACGCATGCCTAAAATAATCCCGAAAGGGATCAACAGCGCTGGTAAAGCTTGTAAAAAATAACGCCCGCGTTCGCCCCAAGACGCCGCTTTATCACGAGAAGGTGGATACCCCCGCCGACGAGCGATCCAAGCGACGGTAATCATCAGTGAAATAGCCATCAAAAAAGCCGGCACATAACCAGCCAAAAACATTTGGTGGACAGAAACGTTGGCCAGCAAGGCAAAGATGATCAAATTAATCCCAGGCGGAATAACCGGGCTAATACTCGAAGAAGCTGCGGTTAACGCCGCAGTAAACGGTAAACCATAACCTCGCTTGGTCATCTCCGGTGCCAATATTTTCGATTGCATCGCCGCATCGGCATTGGCTGAACCGGAAACTCCGCCCATTAAGGTACTTAATGCCACGTTGACTTGCGCTAAACCACCGACTTTATGGCCAATCAACGCATCAGCGAATGCTAATAAGCTGCGGCTAATGCCGGAATAGTTCATTACCGACCCCACCATAATAAAGAATGGAATCGCCAGTAGTGGAAAAGAAGAAGCGGCAGAGATAAAGCGCTGCATCACCAAACTGACTGGAATGACATCATTAATAAAAATGAAGTAAACCATGGCAGAAGCGATCAACGAAAAAGCAATCGGTACATTAAGTAAAAACAGTAGAAACAAAATACCGATCGGAAGATAACTGATCATGATGCTTTGTCCTCACATCCTGCCCAAGATTGACCGCGCATCTTGGCGATCTCTTGATAAAGAAAAATAAAACTGTGTAATAACATCAATCCAAATGACAGAACCAAAACACTGTTAATGGCAAAGTAAGACATGCCCATGACTGGCGTTACCTTGTTCGATAACATGGTGTACTGATAACTTAAATGAGCCATGCCACCATTAACCGCAATCAAAAATAACAGAGAGAGAATTTTAAACGGCGATTGAAAACGCTCGGGTAATAAAATCACCAGAACGTCGACACCCATGTGCATGCGATGTTTGTAACATGAGCTAATGCCAAAATAGACCGCCCAAATAAAACAGACCACAGCAAGCTCTTCACTCCATGGCACGACAAACCCAAACCCGTAACGCAAAATAACATTGGCGACAACCATTAAAACGGTTACCGATATGGCCAGCGAAGCAAGCACTTCTTCTAAATAACGCCAAACTAAAATCACAACCTTCATTGGTGCTACTTCCTATCCAATGGCTTGAAAATAAAAACGCGTAACCAACAGATTCAAGGCTTATATTCAGCCTGTTCAGCCGGTTACGCGATACCCTTCTTCATCAATCACTGAGACGTTGGGCTATAACGTCGATCACTGCTTATTGTTGAGCGCGGATCTTCTCTAACTCAGCTTCAATCCGTGAGTAAATATCTGGGCTCCACGCTGGGAACTGGCTATAAACAGGCTGAGTCAGTTTGTTAAAGGCTTCACTGTTCACCTCATTAATAGTCACGCCGAGTTGTTGCAGTTTTTCAGCGTATTCAGCGTCTAAACGCACCAGTTCAGTATTGTTCGATAAAGCGCCCTTCTCGAACTCTTCCATCACAATCGCTTGCTGCTCTGGGCTAAAACGTTCCCACACTTTAGGTGAAATATAGACCCCTACTGTACCGAGGAAATGCTTGGTTAAAGATAGATTTTTCGTCACTTCATACATTTTATTCGAGTACATGGTCAAAATAGTCCCTTCTAGACCATCAACCACACCTTGTTGCACTCCGGCATAAGTTTCAGGGAAAGGCAGCGCTGCAGGCGCTCCGCCCATTGCTGATAACGTACTGATGAATAATTGGCTACCCGGAACACGAATACGCATGCCACGCATATCTTCTGGCTCAACGATTTCACGATTGGTCATCATGTGTCTAAAGCCAAAGATATAATCGGTATTTAAGACTTTAACGCCTTTATCAAGCATCTGCTGTTTAAGATCGCTCACCAAATCGGTTTGCATCATCGCCAAATACTCATCATAAGTTTGATACAGCATTGGCCCAGCCAGCGCGGTAAAATCAGGCACGTAATCACCGAGATAGGTCAAATCTTCAACCGCAATCCAGTTTGCACCATTGACCACCTGCTCAAGGTTATCTTTATAAACCGGTAACTGACCGCTCGGGAACACCTGAATGTTCACCCCGCCATCGGTCTTTTCACGGATAGAATCTGTTACTTTGATCAACTCTTGAGTGAGCAGTTCACTGGGTGCAAACACCAAACTAAGGTTGATATTAATTGGGCTAGGTGTGTCTGAGTCGGTGGCGGGTTTATCACCACAGCCTGTTAGCAAAAGCGCTGAAGAGATCAACGCGGCAGAGAGCAACTTTTTCATTATATTTGTCCTTCAATTACTTTATCTAAGCTGATTAACGTGGCAAACCAACGCCAACATTAAGCAACCGAGAAGTATCCATAAGGTGGATAAATCAGCTTATCCAAATAGTCGCCGTGATTATCCTATAAGGTTCAAACAGCCCAAATAGTTTGTTTATTATTTGTGACATATTTATTAAAAATGAGCATTTGAATACAAAAAATCAATCATAGGTAACTTTTTGCCCCTCGATATCACTCTAGCTGATAGAAAAGAAAAAAAATCACCACTTTCGCGCAGCGATTTACGCTCGAATAACAAATCTATCTTGGCCGAAACGTTAAGGATGAATATCAATAAATTGCACCTCTAGACGCGGTAAGCCATCTACGGACGTAAAGCGTTGTTGCTTAACTTGCCCTTGGAAATAATAAGGTGCAAGTCGGCTCTGCTCTGTCGGTTCAAAAGCAAAATATAGCGTCGCGGCTTGCTGATTGAGCTGCTGCGCGGTCAAATACCCCACCAACGCATGCTCAAACTGATGGTAGCCATTCCCCCAATGAAAAGCCTTGGTTGATTTCGGGTTAAGCCCCACACCACCGTACTGCTCATCCACCCAGACCTGCATAAACGCTGGCGCGGTGTAGGCTAAAACCGGCTCTAACTCCCCCTTCAAGTAATGATAGGGTCATCGCCGCCTGATCAAGCTCAGCCCATTCCCATGAAGAAATGCCATAACTCATCGGCCTATTACGCCAACTCGCCACAAGCTTACCTTGCCACTGGCTTGCTAACGAATCAGGTAGTAACGGATCAATATCTGACCAATTAGGCTGATATTGCGCTTGGCTAATCGTATTTAGCATCCCCTGCCTAGCTAAGCTTTGCCACTGTGAGTTTTGCAATACACTTCCAGTGAGATACGTCATCCAATACGCTTTAATGGTATGGCCAAAATCATTATGTTTAGCGCTTTGCGTCATCACTGCTGGATGATGTATTGCGCCATAAAAGCGCTGCTCTGGTTGATGATGATAGTGAGTTAACATCACATCCGTTAACCAAGACAAATCTTGCAACCATTGACTACGATGCGGCTCAGGTAACAAGGGAGCCACCAGCAATAAATAACCATTGATTTGATCAAGCTGGGCAACCAATTCACGCTGCTGAGCGCTTTCACCATCGCCGTCTTTTAATACCCACGCTAACCCTTGATCATCGGCTAATCGATAATGGTCAAAAATAAACTGTTGCTGTTTAATTAGCACCGCTTCCAATTGCGGGTCACGGGTTAAATAGTAGAGCATCGCTAGCCCCACCAAGGCATAGGCTTGGTCTTGCGAGGTGCGCTGTTGCCATTCGAGCCCCGGCTTACCGTTTTCGGTAAAACTGATAAAACCGCCGTTTTGCTTATCTTGCAAATGGTCAATTAAATAGTGCGCCCCAGCCTTGGCGAGCGCTAAAGCCTGCTCATCACCGGTTAAATGATACAGCACCGCATAAGCATAAGTTTGCCGCGATTTCATTCGTGTATAGTCGCGGCCAAAGTGTGGCGTTATCCAACCTTTGTTTAACTCCTGGCAAATTTGGTGGATATTCAGCAATTGGCCATTATCACAGCGAAAGGTAGGAAAGTTACCCACTGGTTGTCCGTGGGCGGCTTCCATCATCCAGTACGGTGCTAAGCCCTGCTGCGCATGGTTTAACCATGCCTCACCATCTGGAAAACTGGCCAACTTATCGGTTTGTGCCTGCGCTAAGGCACTGCATACCCCCAAACTCAGTAGCCACAGCGAGGGTTTTAGATTGTGTTTCATTTTGCTCTCGACGTCGTCTTGTTCATGAACCGCACTATACAAGAGAGCAAACGCGCATTTCGTTGAAAGGGTCACAGTTAACATGCAACTGATTGAGAAGTAAGGATTAGGAGATAAGTCTGAATTGAAAAGGCTAAACCGCCAATGTTCAAAATTTAAATAGGCAGTTCTGATTCAGAGCAGAACTGCCTAATACGATTATCACAAACCATTGTTAATGGTCATCGGTTACCAGCGAATTAAAACCTACTGACCAAGGATCTCAGCCAAACGACCATTGCTCTCTAATTGCTTAAGTCCATCATTAAATGCGGCAATAATCTCTGCCGCTTTTGGATGTTTACGAGACACAATTAAATGATAAGGCACGAATTTAATACTTTTGTCAAAATAAGCCACTTGGCTAAAACCAACACTGGCCGCCAAACCAGAGCCGACTAACCGCTCTTCCATTACACCATCCAAACGGCCTGCTTGCAGCTTACGAAAGTTGTTTTCAGGTTGGCTAATGCGCTCAATGGTGTAACCTGAATCTTCGCGGACAAAACCATAATCATAGGCCACCACGCCACCGAGCGTTTTACCTAATAAATCTTGCTCACTCTCCCAGCGCAGCGGTTTATCGGGATGATAAAAAACCACTGTACTCAAGGTTATCACCGGCTCGCTATAGTGAAAGCGCGCAGCACGATCTTGATTAAAACTGTACAAAAAAGTCCCATCCAGTTCAGCATTCTCAGCAGCATTGAGCCCCCTAGCCCAAGGAAGGTATTGGTAGTTCACCTGCCAGCCCGATAGAGCAAACGCTTCGCTCACCACCTGAGCAGCCGGCCCGCCACTAGCTAAGCTTTGTCCTTGATAAGGCTCCCATTCACCACTGGCAAGCGTAATGGTATTCGCCAAAGTCACACTCGCCCAAAACACCAATGAAGCAAGTACCGATTGCAGTATTAATTTCATATTCAGCTCCGAACTCACACGATTGAATCATAGTGTAAATCTAGTTCAGCTTGGTCTATTTACAAGCTTGTGAACCATGAGCCTAACATGGCTAATGCCGTATGAGAGCAGAAAAGAGAGGGCGATTTCGCAGATAGGGTCACACTTAACATGCAACTCATTGAGTGAGAAAGCGTAGACAGTTACAATCTGTTGGCAAATCAGGAGTGCTTATGTCTATTGACTTTTATAACCAACATGCCGCGCAGTTCTTTTCATCGACAGTGGACATCGATGCGTCGAGCTTACTTAAGCCATTTTTAGATTACCTACCAGATGGTGGGTACATCCTTGATGCCGGATGTGGTTCAGGTCGTGATAGTAAGTATATGATTGAACTTGGTTATCAAGTGCAGGCTTTCGATGCCAGTCCAGCCCTCGCCGCATTAGCACAGACGCTGCTCAAGCAACCCGTCACCGTTGCCACCTTTCTTGAATGGCAAACAGACCAACACTTTGACGGAATTTGGGCTTGCGCATCGCTGCTGCATGTTCCGCGCTCATTGCTCACCCAAACTTTTGCACACCTAGCCTCAATGCTCAAAACCGGAGGCGCTTTTTACTGCTCATTCAAATACGGGCAAGATGAAGTCATGCGTGATGGCAGAAGCTTTACTAATTGTGATGAATCATTACTTTCCGCACTATTAAGTGATGTGCCTCTGAACATCGAAAAGCTATGGATTACTCAAGATCTGCGAGCCGGCAGAGAAACTGAACAATGGCTTAACGCTATATTACTAAAGGCATAATCCACCATGCCTAACGCAACGACTGGTCAATTGTATTCTGGGCATCGACTCTCTTCGGGTGGGGTAAACGATCCGCTCCTACCAAGGTTAATTCAAGCCATCAACCATGCCAGCGAAATCGAAATCTCGGTCTCCTTTATTCAACCGTCAGGCTTAGCACTACTGTTTGATCCTCTGTTCGATGCAATGCAAAGTGGCGCGAGGATAAAACTCCTCACCTCCGATTATTTAGCCATCACCCACCCCGTCGCCCTGCGCCGCCTGATGCTATTGGTTGAGCGAGGCGCGACCTGTCGCATCTTCCAATGTGGCAATGATAGCTTTCATATGAAGTCGTACATTTTTGTTCGCCAGCAACAAGGGGAAGTCGTCGAAGGCTGCGCATGGATAGGCTCGAACAATATCAGTCGCACCGCTTTGTTAAGTAGCCACGAGTGGGCTTTGCGCCACGACTTTGAGTTACCAAAAGATTCACCAGCAGCGATTGAATTTACTCATATACGTCAACAGTTCAATGCCATTTTCACCCACAACCAGAGTCAGCCATTAAGCCATCAATGGATTGATAATTACCTCTGCCGTTATCAACAAACACAGCAGCAGCGTACCATTGCTCAATTGGTCACAGAGGATGAACAAGAAACCATCGACGTTCCAACACCAAATTCAATCCAAATTGAAGCTTTAGCCGCACTGGATGCCACTCGACAACAAGGTTATTCAAGGGGGTTAGTGGTGCTTGCGACAGGCATGGGAAAAACTTGGTTATCCACCTTTGATGTGATGCAAATGCAAGCGAAAAACGTGTTGTTTGTTGCCCATCGAGAAGAGATCCTACTGCAAGCAGAAAAAACCTTTAGCCAGTTGATCCCCCATGCCAAAACTGGTCTCTACAATGGCTCGGTACAAGATGATCAAGCAACGCTATTGTTTGCCTCTGTCGCAACCTTAGGTAAGCAAAATCACCTACAACGTTTTGCCGTTGATCACTTTGATTACCTAATAGTGGATGAGTTTCATCATGCCGCAGCAAGAAGCTATCGTCAGTTGCTTGCCTATTTTCAGCCTAAATTTCTCCTCGGTTTAACGGCGACACCAGAGCGCTCTGATCAAGCTGATATTCTCTCTTTATGTGATGATAACTTAGTCTTCGAACGCAATTTAGTGCATGGCATTGATGATGAGATTCTCGCACCGTTTGATTATCACGGTATCTACGATCAAGCGGTAAATTATCAAGAGATTCCGTGGCGTAACGGTAAGTTTGATCCTAATGCGCTTGATAATAAACTGGCTACATCGCGACGCGCTGAACATGTCTATCGTGAATGGCAAGCCAAAAAACAAACGCGAACCTTAGCCTTTTGTGTCTCGAAAAAACACGCGGATTTTATGGCGCAGTATTTTGTCGCCAAAGGCATTCATGCCGTTGCAGTGTACAGTGATTCAGCCGTTAGGCGTAATCAAGCGCTGCAATGGCTAGACCAAGGTAAAATTGAGATTATTTTCTCGGTCGACCTGTTTAATGAAGGTACCGATCTCCCCTCGATTGATACGATTTTAATGGCTCGCCCAACCGAATCAAAAATTCTCTTTCTACAGCAATTAGGTCGCGGCTTACGCCTTTCTCCCATTACCAACAAACGCAAACTTGTCGTGCTGGATTTTATTGGTAATCACGATTCATTTTTAAACCGCCCAGCAACCTTATTTAATGTCAAAACACTCAGAGAAGTGATAGGGAAATTACAAACTAACGCGCCACTTGCCAAAGGTTGTCATGTTAATTTTGATATTGAGCTGATCAACTTTTGGCAACGTTTAGCCAAACGGCTACGCAATAATGTGCAAGATGATTATCAACAATTAGCGCATCAATTAGCTCATCGCCCAACCGCCAGTGAATTTTTCCATCATGGCTATCCGATGAAGAAAGTTCGCCAGCAAGCCATAAGCTGGTTTCATCTAGTCGCCAGCCAAGAAAATGATCCACACCTCAGCGAACTCGTCAGCCATTATGGTGATTTTCTCCTCCATGGCATTGAAAACACAGCGATGAGCAAATCGTTTAAAGCGATCTTGCTCGAAGCCTTACTGGAACTTGATGGTCTGCGCCAGCCACCAACACTCAGCGCGTTAGCCGAGCGAAGCCATCATGTGTTGTCACGTCGCCCACAGTTAATGGCGCAAGAGCTCACCGAAAGTGCCAAGCAGTTTCAAGCCAACGATCAAGGCTGGTTAAAATATTGGCTAGCAAATCCAATCAAAGCTTTTACCAAGCCCAATAATAAATCGGCTCCTTGGTTTACAATTAACGATCAAAAATTTGTCGCTACCTTCGCGATAAAAGATCAGCATATCGAGTTATTACACGATGCCATGCAAGAATTGGTTGATTTACGCTTGGCTGAATATGCCCAGCGACCACAGCAAAAACAGCCATCGAATCAGCCAGACATTGAACACTTACCTTCAGCCCAAGTGCTCGAGTTTGCCAAACAAAGTGATCCGCAAGGGACGATGTTGCCTTTTTACCCTGAACTTAAAATTGCTTGCGGCCATTTTAAACGCGGCTCTCATGAAGCGGTTCAATATCACTGTGTTGCCGATGGCTATGGCAAGTTAGACCCTAGTCGCCATTTTGTTGCCCCCGCAGCGGGAAACTCTATGAATGGCGGCAAAAATCCGATTCAAGACGGGGATCTGTTATTACTTGAATGGGTGACACCAAGTAGCGCGGGTTCCATTTCTAACTTAACAATGGCAATCGAAACCCAAGATGAGACCGGTGATAACCACTATTTGCTGCGGGTAGTACGCAAAATCGCACCGAATCAATACCAACTGCAAGCGCAAAACCCAAGTTATCCAGATATGCCAGCAACCGATAAAATGAAGACCTTTGCTCGGTTGAAGGCGGTATTGAGGTGATAGCTAAGCCAATCATTAATCGGTGAAGGGTTTTATTATTATTTAATAAAATTAACCAACCAAACTGTATAATTATGGCTCAAATCACAATTGATATTGTTACACCTCTTTCGTTTGAATCACGACAGAATCGCTTGGTGATCACAAGCGATGTATTACCCTAGTAACAAACTTTTGGACAATTTCGTGATAGCTATTTTATTAAATTAGTAATTCACAAATTACTTTATGTATTGAAAAATCGCTTAATTCACCGTCTAGTTTCGATTGTTCAGCTCATTATCTAACGTATCTATATCTGAGACATTTTCTGATAGTGTTCAGCATACCCCGTGATTTTGAATAGTAACCTTAAACCTTCTCTAAACGCCCCATAATCAAACTCTTTGAAATCAATAATATTCTGACCAAGTGAGTGTGATTCTCGGTTTATATATCGAATGAAAGCCTGATACTTCACATCTTGGAGCTCTGGTTTCTGCATTACGTTACTCAAGTCTGATTTCTGCACAAAGTTGAAGAAGTATTCAACTACGTTCCTCATACAGTTTGCAATCAAAGCAGCAGGTTGATCCTTGTCATTAATAACAGACCAGTATGATTGATAGTCATTCTGTACTTCTTCATACTTCATCGTTTCAATAGTTGTACCTTTCGTATTTTTAGATAGCCGATATAGAGATTGGTTTTCTTTTCTGCGTTTGTGATTGGAATCAACAAGCTCATAAAAGAAGTAAAGGCTGTGCGTGAGGACAAAAACTTGCTCCACCCCATCACCATTGAAGAAATCGTTCTTTATTAGCTGCCCGATATTGTAAACAAAGATATGAGACAAACTTGAAACTGGGTCGTCGATTACCGCAATTTTTTTAACGTGCGCCTCATCAGCCGTTTGTTTACCTTTAAACAATTCTCGGAAGTACAAAAAGCTAATTATCATTTTTTCACCCTCCGATAACGACAAGAAGATCGGTCCCTCTGTTCCAGTTCTTACAAGTCGATATAGGGCTTTTTCGTGCTTCTCAATATGAAAATCAGTAATCCCAATATCAACAAGGCCTTTATTGATATTTTTAATCGAATCGTCAATGTTAACTGTTTGTTTTTGTTGCTCGGTTCGTTCAGCTTCGAGTTGAACTATCTCAGTATCGACATTTTCCTTATCTGCTTTCCACTTGATTATTTTGTCATTACTGTCTTTTTTGCTTGATTCATACCCTTTGATGGTCTGATCGTATTCCCAACGAACGATTTTCCAAAACTCGTCTTTAATACGTTTCAATTCTTGCGTTGAATTAGCAATTTTTTGGTTGTGAATGCCAATACTGGCATTAACAGCATCTACATGTTTATTAAAAGAGGCAACGTGATCACTAAGTTCTTCCAACTCAACTTTCAGGCTTGGCGTTTGCTCTTTTTTCTGAACTTTGAGTAAATTGGATTTTAATGTTCCAGCAATTAACGCATAAGACTCTGTCATTTCTGCAAGGAACTCGATAGAAAAAGGCGATGTCTTGTAGGTTTCTAAATCAGTAAGAGAATCAACTATCTTTTGGTATTTGGTAAGTATTTTGCCTATATTCTGCTTACTTTCTTCATACGTCTCATCAAAGTAGTCTTTGATCTGTGCGATTAACTCAGGCGTAATCGTCTTAGACTGGCAAAACGGACACGTTTCATCTTTAATATCATCAAGGTACCGCAAACCATCACTAACCCAGTCAGAGTTTTTCAACTGATTAATCAGTTTTGCGATTGGGCTATCTTCATTACCAATCACTATTTCTTTGAGTAGTTCTAATTCCTCTGGTAAAAGCTCTGACAATGAAATCTTAGGTAAGACGGTGTAAGTAGTGGCTTTATCACCATCAATTGCAGTAACTTCCTCTTTAAGCTGTTCAATCGTTTTAATTGGTTTAACGGTTGGCAAAGGGACAGAAACAAGATGATCGAACAAAACGGTTTTGTCCCCCATTAACCGTTCAAGGCAAAATTTCAGAACGCGATCACCGCCAGAGTAGTTCGTCTTTATTTCCCAGGCCTTTTTTTCTGCCGTATCTTTCGCTTTCTTCAAAGCATCAATTTCTTTGTCAATGTCAGCTTGGTAGCCCTTGCTTTTTTCACTCAGTTGATCGATATCTTTCCCAAGCTGTTCTACCTTTTCCTTAACTTCTTTGTTCTCTTTGGATAGGCTAAAAATACCATTAATAGAATCTTTGGAATAAAAGTTATCTTGAATAAACTTCTGATTATAAACAAGAACCTTACACCCATCGTTTGTGTAAGAACAGTCTTTATATTTAGGATCATCAGGCGCATAAAAGTAGTTTGAGAATGTACTTTTTCCAGTACCATTTAAGCCATAAATGATGTTTACTTTTTTATCTGTATTGAGAGTTGTTGTGTTTCGATAACTTGCTACATCACCAAGGTTTATTTGTGTAATCATATTCGGCCTATACAAACTGGAAATTGAACTTATTAGCCATGCTGATTTGAAACATCGAACCAGATGCATCCAATATCATATCAACTTTTAGAATGAGAAAAAGTATGTCAAATCACGGCTCGGCAATACGGTGAATTAATTAGGTGTAACTTAAAAAGGGGCAAAAACGTGTTTGATCCCCCCCATACCCCTGTAAATACCCAGTACATTTTACCTTTACGTGGTGGCCATAAAACCATAGCTGGGGTTAGCTTACCAATCGAAAGCATCGCCCATAATTGTTTATTATTTCAGGTGATTTTTCGGTAACTGAGATTGCCCCAATACAGCTACGATTAAGATGAAATTCTCTTCCTTTGTGAAGTAAGCAGTGTGTTTTCCAATCGGAAAGTAAAAGCCGTTACTATATATTTCATGGCAGCTTCGTCCTAAATCAGGATTATCAGCGAGCATTTGAAAGCCAGAAAGTAGTGTTTCTTTATAACGTTACCACTGTAATTCGGAAAATTGTTGATGATATAATTTTTTACTTTACGTAAATGAGTTTGAGCCAAACTACTCAGTTTATATTGTTTACTGTGCATATTGTTTGTTATAACTCATTCAAAAAGTCTTTACCATCAACGACATTGCCTTTTGCCAAGTCATCTTTAGCCGCGTTGAAACAATGTTTAAGATATTCTGTTTTCATCATTTCAAGCTCTTCGTAGTCATGTATAGACATCACGACAACAGCATCTTTGCTGTTTTTACTGATCTTAATTGGTTGGCGTTGAGCATTAAGAAGCAATTCACCAAAATTTCGTTTAGCGTCATTTGCTGTTAATGTATACATGGTTATTCTCCACAGTCTTAAGTCTAATCGGAGTATAGCTCATCACACGAAGCGGTCAATGTGATTAAATCGCACGAAGCGTGTGAAAAGGTAAGCTAACAAGGCGTTAGATCGCTCGTTTGTGCTGGGCGTGAGATAATCTTCGATTAACTCAACCATTTTTAAGGATAAAAATGTCTGCCAGTGCTTACCTTAACCAACTCAACCAAGATTACTTGGCCATTCACCGCCGCAAAGAAGATTACTTTTGGCAAACCTACATGGGCATTAGTGATGATCAAGCGGGGGCAACCAAAGCCCAAACCGAGTGGACTCACTTTCTCTCACAAGGATCAAGAATAGAAGAAATCCGCCAACAGATCGCCGCGGCAGAAAACATCAGCGATAACGAGCAACGAGAGCAAACCCTGCAAGGGCTAAATGGCTGGTTAGCCATGTTCCAAGCCCATGCGATAGAATCTCGCCAAGCTCAGCAACTGAAAAACGAACTGATCGAGTTCGAAGCTGAGCTATTTCGCAAAAAGCAGCAACATGTGCTGACTTACACAAACGAACACGGTGAGGCGATTGAAGCCAGTTTACCGGTGCTCAGTTCAACCATTCGTGCCAATAATCTTGAGTCCGTGCGTCAATCAGCCCATCAATCGCTGCTAGCACTCGAGCAATGGTTGCTTGAACAAGGCTTTTTGCCATTAGTACAAAAACGTAACGCCTTTGCGCGCGCCATGGGTTATGCCAATTACTTTGACTATTCGGTACAAAAGACCGAAAAGATGAGCAGCGAAGCGCTGTTTACCATTTTGGATGATTTCGAGCAGCGCACCCGTCAACGCCATCAAGAGAGCTTAAGCACACTGGTTGCTGAGCAAGGGGAAGAATGCCTCAAAGGGCACAATTTTGTTTTCTCGTTTGCTGGCGATGTGATGCGTGATCTCGACCCTTATGTGCCGTTTTCGCAATCCTTACGCCGTTGGGTAGAATCGTTTGGCCGCTTACATATCAACTATTCAGAGGCTGAGCTGACTTTAGATTTGCTGGATCGCAAAGGAAAATACCCCAATGGTTTTTGTCATGGCCCGATCCCCTCTTTTTACCATCAAGGACAATGGGTTGCGGCTAAAGTCAACTTTACCTCCAATGCCAAACCTGACCAAATCGGCAGTGGCTATGATGGTATCAATACCCTGTTTCATGAAGGTGGCCATGCGGCGCATTTCGCCAATGTGAAGCTCAATGCCCCTTGCTTCTCACAAGAGTTTGCGCCAACCTCCATGGCCTACGCTGAAACGCAATCGATGTTTTGCGATAGCCTACTCAACGACGCCGATTGGCTAAAACGCTATGCCTTGGATAGCAAGGGCAACCCGGTTCCTGATCGTGTCATTCAAGCGATGGTGAATAACCGCCAGCCATTCAAAGCGTATCAAGAACGAAGCATTCTGCTGGTGCCTTATTTTGAACGCGCCTTGTACCAATTGAGCGATGAGCAGTTAACCGCTGAACAGGTGACGGCTTTAGCCCGTGAAACCGAGCAGCGTATTCTTGGCCTTGAGTCGAGCCCTCGCCCACTGTTGGCGATCCCGCACCTATTATCCGATGAATCAGCCTGCGCTTACCAAGGTTACTTATTGGCTCATATGGCGGTGTATCAAACGCGGGCTTACTTTATGGAAAAGTTTGGCTACCTAACAGATAACCCACAGATTGGCCCATTGCTCGCTAAGCATTATTGGCACAAAGGTAACCAAGTCTCACATTCTGAATCGATCCAAAGTCTTACTGGTGAAGGCTTTAATGCTAAATATCTGGCCGATGTCTGTAACCTTTCTGCCGAGCAATCTTGGCAACAAGAGCTACAAAAAATCGCGGCGATGCAAAGCCGTCAACCGAGCAGTCCTGCGCCACTGAATGCGAAAATCACCATCGTCGATGGAGAGCAAGTGATTGCGTCTAATGCGGTGTCTGATGACGAGATGTGCCAACAGTTTGAAGATTACATTATGCAGACTTACGGCTGTTAACGGCTCTATCCCCTGACGACTTGAGCAGCGGTGATCTTTATTGCCAGCAACCTCAAGTGGTTTGGGGATAGAAAACCCACAGCTTAAACCTGCTTCGGATAGTGCTTTTTCAATAAGCTATGCATATTGCGCTTACGTTTGTAGGTTTCCGCCAGTGATGTTATCGCGAGATAAAAATCAGCGAGTGCGGCTGGGTGTTTAGCCAATAAGCGCTCGACGCGTTGTAAATGGTGAATGGCCTCTTGATAACCTTGGTTACTGGTGCGGTCAATACACACGCGAGCAACACGAAGGTAGTAATCCAAAGTATGTTTGGGTTTGTCCGCTACGATTTCATCGGCCAGTGTTAGCAATACATGGCTATCGGTTGGCCGAGTAGCGACCCAATCACACGCTTTTTCCCACGCTTGTTGCTCAATATAAAACTCGACTAAGGCGCTATTGTGGTGGCTAACAAACCCGCGAGCATCGGCAGGTTGATAGTTATTGATCAATACCTGTTCGATACGAGTTAAAAACTCTGCATCCTCAATCTGGTGTGCCACTTTAAAAGTGCTCAACTCTTGGTAGCCTTGAAAAGTCGGAGCGTCAGTAAACAATCGATTAGCCAAATTCCACGCCTTAGCAACCTCGCCCAAGCTAATATAGAGGTTAACTTGCAGTTGCTCGCATTGTTGCATCTCAATATGGTTAGCTTGTTTTTTCGCTTTGGCTAACCAAAATTCGGCTTGAAGTGGTTCCTGATGCTCAAGATAGAGTTGCACGATTTCCAGAAAATCGTCGCAGCGCCACGCGATTTTTTGCTTGATAGCGATACGCTCATGCCAATCACTGGCGGTGCTTAGCAGTGGTATCGCCCATGTTTTCAGGTTCCATGCGTTATCACGGTTAAGTGGGGTTTTCTCAATCGCGGTTTTGCACAATTCAAGAAATGTCTGATTGCTGCGCCAAACGGGCTCGAAGTGAGTGTCAATCGTTGGGTAAACATCAAACTCATAGTGAGTCATGCGCTCAAACATCCACTGCGCTTTTTCCGCTTCACTCCAATCCAACTGATTGAGGATTAACGGCATTTGAACATTGATCAGCGCTTCAACCCCAAACCGTTCTCCGTTCGAATCATCAATCTGCTCTAACACGAGATTTAAACGGGTCACTATGTAGTGAATTAATTTCCACTGCTGATCCGCTTTCAGTTCTTTCGCGGCTTCACAGATCAGTTCGAGTTGATCTTCTGCGTAAGAGAAGTAGTCGCCAACTTCACGCCAATTCCAAATCGGTTCACGGGGTAGCGCTTGGGTCACCATTTTTTTCAAATCGTTATAACTGACGCTCCGTTCAGTGAGCTGTATTTTTGCTATTAGCGTTTTCCAAGCGGATTCATCTTGTTCGAGGTAATCGAGTAGCTTCTCTAAGATTGCCTCTTCCCCTAATGTTTTTAGGTGCTTGCGGATCCGCTCGCGTTCATCATCTTGATCAATGGGCGAATCGCTAAGTAAGCAAAACGCAACGGCAGCACCATGTTTACACATCTCTTGGTATTCAGCAGCTGGGCAAGTGCAGTAGCTTGATAATGTTTGACCACCATTGAGTTGCACACGATAAAGCTGAGAGCCTTTTACTTCGGCATTGGCGGTATGACCATTAACGGTCAATTTACGCACCGCTCCACTGTTCGCGAGCTGCATGCCTTTTTGTAATGAGCTCGGTTCGCACAGGGCAAACAGAGCAGTAAAATCAAAGAAAGAAGAGGAATTATTAGGCATAAGCAGATCCGTTTTCGCTATCGTCGGCCTTGTCTGAACAAGACGTTGCTAGAGGTTTCACGCACTTTGCCTGTTTTGGATTGGAGCTTCAAGTCAAACATCGTGATAATGAACAAAACGGTGGCTCGTTTAACTTCATAACTGGTTTGCAATTAAATGGTTTATTTAGGAATTTCACTGAGCGATAATCTCGCACATAGGCTGCTCATATAATCAGCCTGATGATGAATATAAAATGGAATTTTTAATGCTTGCCATCCCTCTTCCCTTTATAGCATCTTTGCTATTTATCATTACCGCCTTATTCATGCGTCCCAAACGTAATTGGCTAAAGTCTGGAGTATTTTGGTTCAGTATACTCTGCTCTACGATGACCGCCGTCGTCGGATTAAGGTGGACATTTGATATTGCTTTATTACGCTGCATTCAACCTATTCTAGGCGCGATGTTGCCTGTCGCAGCCTGGCTTTGCTTTTCTAAAACTCAGCACGCAAAGACTAAATATCTCCACTGGCTTGGTCCTATTATTGTCGCAATTGCTTCTACCAATCCATCACGAGTTTGGTTAGTCACTATTGATATTGTTTTGATTTTTCTTTATTTAGCCTACGGACTCTTACTCATAAAAGAATCATTAAAAATACCAACCCATGTCCGCCTTAATCAAATTACCACGGTTTTATTTGCTCAAAGAGCAGCAGGGCTCTTGTTACTAATGTCAGCTCTGATTGATGGGATGATCAGTTATGATTTAATTCGTAACAGTGCTGAGCACATCAATCTTATTTTATCCTCTAGTTATCTAGTCCTGATCGCAGGAATCGTCACAACGGTAACTATCGCTAGTCAGCATACTGTGGTTGAGCCAACAAATAACGTGATAACACAGCCCCCACTAACGGAAATAAAATCTTCATCTTTATCAATGAGTAAGCAAGAAGCAACACAGATTTGTGACAAGCTCAGCCACTTACTCACAGAAAAAGAACTGTATAAGGATGTTGATTTAACTCTAGCGAAGCTCTCAAAGTGGCTCGGAGTGCCAGCGAAGCCACTTTCTCAAGCAATCAATCAGGTGTACGGAGAAAATATTTCCAGAGTGATCAATTCATTTAGAATAGAGCATGCTAAATCACTGCTCTTAACCAGTAATATGTCGATCACCGAAGTTTATTTAGCGTCAGGGTTTCAAACTAAATCCAATTTCCATCGTGAGTTTTCACGTATCACGGGGCAAACACCCAGTGGCTACCGAAACTCATCATCATAATGCTATCAAGCCCTTCCTAAATATGACACTAAGCTTGCTCACGCTCCTTGCTTAAAAACAATAAAATATCGGCAAATATGCTTTGATGGAGATCGCTACGCGTTATGCCTCTTCCATCTTTACAAATGATACCGTCACCTTGCACTTCTTCTTCAAGTAAATGGATTGCACCAGGCTTGCAAATGGGTAAAAAACTAAAATGCATCGCTTGCTCATACACTTTATAACGCCGTGATAGTAGCGGTATGTGTTCAGCTAAAAAACCTGACTCTTGAGTTTGAGGGAGATCGCCAATATCAATGCCAGCCGCCAAAATCAAAACTGGTGTTTTTATTTTACGAAGACTAGAGGAGGAAAAGCTGCGCGCTAAGCCTAGATCTAAGCTGATTACTTGCTTAATACGCTCATCGTGCAATCTTGCTGATAGAGGTTCATTGGGTTGTGACTCGGCCAATCCTAGCTCTTTTGCCAACCCACAGGTTCTAGGGTTTGGGTACAAAAGACATTGCTGATGAAAAAAAGTGCGATCTACCTGAGCGCCAACCAGTTGTAACACGGTCCAGCCACCTAAAGAATGCCCTATCGCAGTCACATTCGTACGATCAATCACGCCGGACCACTGCTCATCAGACAATAAATAATCAAGCAGCCGGCTTAAATCCTTGGGTCTTTGCCACCATTGCGCCGCTTGTTGAGGAGATGAATCAAGTGTCGTTGTTCCAGGGTGATCAACCGCTGCAACAACATAACCCTGCTCAACCAACTTCACCGCTAGCCAATGCTGGTTTCGCCAGTTACCTCGATAACCATGAGAAAGCACCACCAAAGGGGCAGAAGCGGTATTTACTGCACCATTTCCTATCACTGAATTACCTTGAAAAACTGGATTATCAGCAATCAAAGTGACTTGATTGGACGGCTTAGCTGGGTACCAGATGGATATAGATAAGGGCCTTTCTAAAGATTGGCTGATAACCTTTTGTTGGAAGCCAATCTCTGTAGCCGCAATACTTGATGGTAACATCAGTACCATAGTAATAAATGAATAAAACCAACGCATAACCCGCTCCTTTATAAATGATAATCTGCAGAGCTAGGTTCTGATATCGCGCTTTCTAATGCGTCCTCAATCCGGTTTTAGGACCTAAAAAATAAACCAAACCCACCCAAAAACTGGCACTAGTCACACAAAAATATATAAACAAGAATCTTCTTACACCTTGAGTGTGATTTTTATCACTTACAACAAGTAAGCATATCCTTACCATTCAGATAACGAATCAATGTGTCTTATCTGTCTGTATCGTTTAAATCGGTTTTGTTTTGAATGGACAGTTACTCTATGGTGTGAATAATGAAAAAAATGCGACTTGCTCCGACCGCTTTGCTGCTCAGTAGCGCACTGCTCGTGGGCTGTAATCAGGATATCGATACCATGGCAACACCTGAAAAAACGCTTAAAATTGCTACCTATAATCTCTCTTTTGACCGTAACACCTTTGCACAACTGGTGACTGAAATGCAGGTCGAACCTGCGCAGCAGCAAGCTTTGGTTGAAGCTTACTTAGCGGGCAAGATTGAACAAAAAGACAAAACATTAGCGCAAAACGTTATCCAGATCCGCAATGTCGCGGCGGTTATTCAACATAATCGCCCTGATGTATTGATGATGGCGGAATTCAATAATGATGGTACTGGTGAAGATACTTCGGCGTTGATCGGCTTTCAAAACAATTATTTATCTGTCGCACAAAGCCGACAAGGCGCAGGAGGCGAGCCAGATCTAGAACCGATTCATTATCCGTTTGCTAAAGCCTACGCCACTAATACCGGGCTATTGAGTGAATTTGATTTGGATAATAATGGCCAAAAGGGTCAGTTACCGGGCGATGCTTGGGGATTTGGTTTTTATCACGGCCAATACGCGTTTGCTTTACTGTCTAAGTACCCGATTGATGCGAGCCAAACGCGCACCTTCCAGCACTTTAAATGGAAAGATATGGCTGGAGCAGAAAACCCCAAGATCACCATCTGTGATGGCTCACAAAAAATTCCTCAAGGCATGGTGTGTGGCGATGCTTGGTATAGCGATGCAGAATGGCAACAGGTACGTTTATCGTCTAAAAACCATGTGGATGCGCCGATTGTGATTCCAACTGTCGATGGGGATCAAGTGATCCATTTACTGATGTCTCACCCGACGCCCCCAGTCTTTGACCCTGGTAAAAATCAGCAACAAAACGCTGCAGAAGTGCAGTTTTGGCACCATTACATACAAAATCAGCCCTATTTTTATGATGACAAAGGTAAAACAGGGGGATTAGCCAACAATGAGAAGTTTGTCATCATGGGCGATTTAAACCTCGATCCGGTCGCTGGTGATGGGTTAAGTGAAATAATGCAAGCGCTGCATGCTGATCCGCTACTCAATCAAAAGGTGACTCAAGGGACGCTTTACCCAAGTAGCCTTGGTGCCGCTGAATTTGCTGCGCAGCGATCATCAACTCATCCTCATCCACAGCGAATCACGTCCACTTTTGGCTTAGGCGTTGATTATGCTCTGCCTTCGGCCAACTTAACGGTTATTGATTCAGGTGTTTACTGGCCAGCGTCTGATCAAGTGGGTTATCGTTTAATGAATGACTCGCGTTTGGGCCGTTATGGAGATGGTAAAGATGTCTCTTCCGACCATCGCCTACTATGGGTTGAAGTGAAGTTATAGGGCATCCCAAGTTGTTGGGGGGATAAGAAAAGAGGCTCTATTTAGAGCCTCAATCAAGCAAGTTTAACCAACCGCTGGAAAATCTAAAATGCTGGTGGCGACTGAGAAATAGATAATAACCCCGACCGCATCGGCAATAGTGGTAACCAGTGGTGCACTGGCCGATGCCGGATCAAACTTAAGTTTACTGAGAATAAATGGCAGTGACATCCCGACCAGCGATCCAACCACCACCACGATTTGCATGGTTAACGCTACCACTAAAGCAATTTCTGGACCACCGCGCCATAAACCAAGCAGCGATACCGCAATCGCCATAGTGATACCCAGTAAACCGGCGATAAACAGTTCTTTAGCCAGCATTTTCGCCCAGTCTTTACCAATGACTTCGCCGGTTGCAATCGCACGGACCATCAGCGTTGCCGACTGTGCCCCGGCGTTACCACTACTACCAATCAATAAGGGTAAGAAAAAGACCAGCGCAACATAGGCTTGAATTGTATCTTCAAAATAGGCGATCCCCGCTCCAGAAAAGAGATTACCGAACACCAGTAATACCAACCAAAACACGCGCTTACGGTACATTAAGCTCACTGATGCATCTTTGAGGTTACCGGAGAAGTCAACCGCGGCAGATTTGTGAATCGAACGATCGGCCTCTTCTTCTGCAACGTCCATCGCATCATCATAAGTCACAATACCGACCATGCGATTTTGTTGATCCAAGACCGGAAGAGCGAGTAAGTCATATTTACTGATCGCTTGCGCGGCGACATTTTGCGCTTCATCCACCCGCACAAAAATCAGCACTTGGGTCATGATTTTGCCAACCGTTAGACTTGGCTCAGAAATCATCAAATCACGCAGGGAAACGGTACCTTGCAGATGCATTTGCTCATCAACAACGTAAGCTTGGTAAATAGTTTCTCGCTCACTGGCGATTTTCCGTAGTTGGTTGATGGCTTCTTCAACGGTTTGATGGGCATCGAGTGTTGCGAAATCCGAGGTCATTAATGCCCCGACGCTCTCCTCTGGATAAGAGACTAAGCGCTGAATATCGCGCCGGTCTTCATCATCCATTTGTTGTAAAACTTCATGCTGAAACTCGGGCTCTAATTGGGTCAGTAAATCGGCGCGTTCATCATGAGGCATGAGCTCCGTCATTTGTGCGAGCTCTTGCGCATTAAGCTCTTCAGCGAGCTTTTCTTGCCAACGCAAGGAAAAATAACCAAATAGAGCGGCTTGTTTTTCTAACGAAATCAGTAGTAATAATTGCCCCGCTTCTTTAGCGGTTAAACTTTGATTATCCAACAATTCGGTCAAGGCTTCTGCGCAGTCAGCCAGTGGGTGCTCTTCAACAAAGCGTTCCATAGCCTCGGCATTTTGACTGATGTGCAGCGCCATGAGGTCTTGGGTCATGATATTGATTGACATTTAAATACTCTTTTCATTGTCATGTGAGCATGAATCAACATCATTATTGTTTTATCTTATCAAATGCTCTTAGCTGCTAAAGACACTGAGAGATAAAATAATAATGAGACGAATAGCATGCAAATGGCTGATTTTAGCACAGTTATATGACAACCAGAGTGAAGAAAAAGAAAAATCAGGTGATTCTGACAACCAACTAAGACAATGGATATCGACAGAACCGCCTGATTAACCTTGGGCATAGCAAGAGAATTCAACGTCCCTAGGCGATAGTGAATTAAGCCTCAACCACTTGCCAACTTGCCAGTGAAACAGTCGGCTCTAAACTTAGTCGACCAATGACTCGTTCAATGTGTGAATCAGTCCGCTGTGTTGCCATTACCGAAGAGATGACACGTACCTGAGTCTGTTTATCTTGGATTAAAGTTTCACTTTCTAACTTTTGTAATTGCAAAGCCCCCGAAGAGACACCTTGCAATAATAAAGCTCGAACATGCGCTTCATCAGTTTCTAAACAAACTACCTCTAAACGGTATTGCCACCAGCATTCCGCTTGTTGGACCGATTCTACAGGGCGATGGTTTATAAACCTGACTAATGGCCGTAATAGGGTATTGGTGGCTAAAATAACGATCGTCACCGCAAGTGCGCCTGCCCACTGATTGGCACCAATCATCACTCCTATCGCGGCAGAGCACCACAAAGTAGCCGCGGTATTTAAGCCGCGAATATTGGCTCCTTCTTTCATTATGACGCCAGCACCGAGAAAACCGATACCTGAGACCACCTGCGCTGCCACGCGTGTTGGACTGGCATCGCCATCAACCATCATCGACATCAGAGTAAAGCTTGCGGCACCAAGGGACACTAAAGCATTCGTTCTTAGCCCAGCCATACGTTGATGCCATTGACGCTCAAGCCCAACCATAGCACCTAAACCTGCAGCTAACATGAGCGGCAGAATAAAATCAAACATTTCCCACATGATTTACTCTCCTTGCTAGGACTATGAAGCCTTGACAAACGTTAGCAATGCCAAAGCTCCTAGCCTATCAACCCACTTAAACCGTTGGTGGGAAATCCAAAATCATGGTTGCTACGGAGAAGTAAATGATGACTCCCACCGCATCGGCAATCGTAGTGATCAATGGCGCACTGGCTGATGCAGGATCAAACTTCAGTTTGCTGAGGATAAATGGTAAAGACATACCAACAACCGAGCCAACAATCACTACAATTTGCATGGTAATTGCCACGACTAAAGCGATCTCTGGCCCACCGCGCCATAAGCCAAGCATCGATACCGCGACAGCCATGGTTACGCCGAGTAGCCCCGCTATCATCACCTCTCTACCAAGCATTTTGGCCCAATCTTTACCAATAACTTCTCCGGTAGCCAGTGCCCGCACCATCAAGGTGGCTGACTGAGATCCCGCATTACCCCCACTGTCGATAAGTAGCGGTAAAAAGAAGACCAACGCCACATAGGCATGGATGGTATCTTCAAAATGGGCAATCCCCGCTCCAGAAAATAGGTTACCAAAAACCAGTAACACCAGCCAAAATACGCGCTTACGGTACATTAATCCCACTGAGGCCTCTTTTAAGTTGCCTGTGAAATCGACCGCTGCCGACTTGTGCATATGACGATCGGCTTCTTCTTCTGCCACATCCATCGCATCGTCGTAAGTCACAATACCCACTAGACGATTTTGTTCATCGACTACGGGTAACGCGAGCAAATCATATTTACTGATCGCTTGTGCTGCGACGTTTTGATCTTCATCGACTCGGACAAAAATCAACACTCGGGTCATGATCTTACCCACAGTTGAGCTGGGTTCTGAAATCACCAAATCGCGCAGTGACACTGTACCTTGTAAACGCTGCTGTTCATCGACCACATAAGCCTGATAGATAGTTTCGGTTTGCTTAGCAATGCTGCGCAATTTTTGCATCGCTTGTTCAACCGTATAATCAGCAGCAAGCACAGCAAAATCAGAGGTCATCACCGCACCAACACTCTCCTCTGGATAAGAAACCAGCCTTTGAATGTCGGAACGCTCTTCGCTATCCATTTGCTCTAATACTTGCTGCTGAAGCTCGGGCTCCAACTGAGTCAATAAATCGGCTCGTTCATCGTGTGGCATCAGCTCAGTTAATTGAGTAAGAAGCTGAGCATCCATTTGCTCAGCCAACTTTTCTTGCCACGTTAAACTAAAATAACCAAACAGAGCCACTTGCTTTTCTAATGGCAGTAAGGCGATCAGTTGGCATACCTCTTGTTCCGTTAATTGTTGCTCAGTTAATAACTGCGCAAAAGCTTCAGCACAGTCCGCCAAAGGATGTTGGTCGATAAAACGTAGCATCGCGGATTGATTATGGCTGATGTGCAGTGCCAACAGCTCTTGAGTCATGATAGAAACAGACATCGTGCTCTTCCCTTAGTGCTTCCAAAAACGCACAAAGCGTTTCCAGCCAGATGAAGTTTTAGCCACACCTTGATCATTAAGTTCAAGTTGGTGACGAATGATCGCGCGGGCAGCGTTTAATTCCAAGACACCCACGACACGGTGGCGGCTATCCAAAATTGGCAGCACGGGCCATTGGCTTTTTCTCAGTTGTAATGCGGCTGGGTAAGCTTCGCTTAAGGCGAAAGTATAATGATTAGCCCCTTGCACCAGTGCTGTGACAGGCTGAGTTTTATCAGCACATAATAAACGGCTAATAGACACCAAACCTTGGTACTCAGCGCGATCATTAATCAACGCAATAACATGAACGGAAGAAGAAAACAGCGGGCTCGCTTTGAGCATAGTGATCACTTCTTGCACCTGTAATTGGTCACTGACACAGAAAAAATCACGCTTAGCGTGGCTCAATACTGCGCGTTGTACTGGGGTACGGGCTTTTTTTACATCAGCGATGTAATGCGTACGAAAAACTGTCATCTTTGTCTCTCCTGAGTTGGGCTCAGGACAAAGAAACCTGGTGATCGCAACCACAAATTTTGCCTAAACGAAAAACGCTTAGCGCAACAGTAGGTTTGCGAAGCACGACGTGTCGGCTCACAGCGTGTGAGCATCAGTCATAGGTTACGCAAAGGCAAACGTTGCCTTACTGCGCAAAGTATTAACGTATGGAATTAACGATGGAAGGAAAGAGTTCGCTTTGCCAAGGGTAGTTACCGCCTGACAACAGCTAAAGAGAATTTAGCGACAGGCTAGCAAGAAACCGTTGGTGTTTTCGAACCATCGAAAAGACCATACTGTGATATTCGACTACTCGACGAGTCCATAGGTTTCTATTGTACCTCGATAAATTAAAAGGGATCGGTTGTTACTCGGTTTAACGCTTAAAGTGTAGCGTTAAATTGCATCAACCGGGTTATTTTTCGCGCTAAATATTATTGATCAACCAATTGAAAGTCAATTTAAAATTAAGCGCGAACAGATTTTTTTTACCATTTATCTCACACTAGCAACAACGGTTCTTTTAGAAAGCGGACCGACTAACGCAACGTCTCTTGATTGACACCGAGGTTCTCACCTAGCCACATCACTTGATGTTCACTATGATCATGCCAATCATCCCCAGAAACAGGATGAATTAAGACACTCAAAGGGCCACGCGCATTATCCAGCCAACCAATGAAGGATTTTTGCTGTTCGGTAAAATGAATTTCAAACATCGGTTTGCGATGGGGGCCAACCAAACGCGGAACCAAAGGAAAGATGGCACTAATCTGCTCGCGGCATTCAGCAATAATGGTTTGTTGCAAAGCATAAGCGAGTGGCTGCTGAGATAAATCAAAATAAACATGAGCGTGATACATCATTTACTCCTTGGGCAAGTAGGACAAGTTCTCACTATTATACGGGGCGTAGCGATGAAACCTAGCCTGAGTTTTTCAGCAACTTGGTTAAGATTTTTGAACGATCAGATTTATTCATCGTTACTTGCCAGTACATATCACCACTGAGTAAGCGGCCATCGCCAATCGTATCGATTAATCAGCTCGATAAACTTGCCCTTTTAACCATTCGATAAAAATCGCCGTAGTATCACTTTGATTATGAGCAATTAAGTAATAGCCAGCGTTCGCGGCTATTGGCTCAAATGGCGTGACTAATTTGCCCTGTTCTAATTCATTACTCAGTAGAGCCAGCCTTGCCATGGCGATACCAACACCCGCCTCTGCCGCCGACATGGCCATGTCGGTTCGATTAAAAAAATGGCCTTGATGCGTCGCCAATTCAATGCCCATTTCCGAAGCCCAGTACAACCACTCATAATCCCGAGCCGCTTTTGCCCATGGCATAGCATCATGCAACAAAACGACCTCGCGCCACGCCGATGGGCGACGTTCATGCGTCATTAAATCGGGATGAGCTGCCAGATAAGCTGGGCTCATCACTGGTAATAAATACTCTTCCAATAATAATTCTGCGTTGGCTTTAGGATAAGGAAACGGCCCGTAGTCAATCGCCAGATCAAAATCGCGCCGATCGCTATCTACCAATGCTCCTTCTGCGAAGGTTTGAATTTGAATATCAGGATAATGACGATAAAAGTCTTCCAGCCGGGGCACCAACCATTTAAAGGCAAATGATGGGGTGAGTTTTAAACGTATCTCACGTCGATTGGCTCGTTGGTTAAGATGCTCAATTGTACTGTCAATATCTTGCAAGCTACGTTGAACAACCACCAATAAGGTTTGCCCCGCTTCGGTCAACCGCACCCCTCGCGAGTGCCGTTCAAAAAGACTAAAACCTAATTGCGCTTCAAGCTGCAATAATTGCTGGCTAATCGCGCCCGTCGTAATGTGCAAACTTTTCGCAGCACTACTGAAACTGGTATGATGAGCGACCTGTACAAAGGTATGTAATGCTGCAAGGTAAGTATTCTTTAACATGGCAACAGCCTTTAGAAAAACTAAACACTGATGATAATTTTTATCGATTGTTAACAAAAGGTAAAGCAAAGAAACTACTTACGTTGTTAATTTGGAGGTTGTCATGGAAATTATTGTTTTAGGTAGTGGTGTTATTGGCTTAACCAGTGCTTGGTATTTATCACAAGCAGGGCACAGTGTGACGGTTATCGATCGTCAAGCCAGAAGTGCAGAAGAAACCAGTTTTGCCAACGCAGGGCAAGTTTCCTACGGTTATTCTTCGCCTTGGGCAGCCCCAGGTGTGCCGCAAAAAGCCATCAAATGGCTACTGGAAAAACACGCACCGCTGAAAATTAAGCCATCACTTGATCCCAAGTTACTCAATTGGACAACCCAAATGCTGGCGAACTGCCAGTTATCCCGTTATCAAGTCAATAAAGCTCGTATGTTGTCGATTGCTAATCATAGCCGAGAGTGTTTGATTGAATTGAATAAAAATTACGATATTCAATATCAAGGCCGACAAAAAGGTACCTTGCAAGTATTTAGGAAACAAAAACAATTGCAAGCGGTTGAAAAAGACATGCAGTTGCTGGAAGAAAGTGGCACTCGTTTCGAACTGCTGGATGTCGCTGGCTGCTTGAAACAAGAGCCGGGATTAACGCCGGTTCAAGAGAAACTGGTTGGTGGCTTGTATTTACCCGATGACGAAACTGGTGACTGTTATCTGTTTTGCCAGCAATTAACCGAATTGGCAAAATCAAAAGGGGTACGCTTTGAGTTTAACACTCAAGTGCAAGGCTTACTTAGCGAAGGCAATAAGATCACTGGTGTTCAAACCGATAAGGGATTGCTTAAAGCCGATGCTTATGTGGTTGCGATGGGTAGCTACTCTCCGGCGCTACTCAAACCATTTGGCATTGATCTCCCCGTTTATCCGGTAAAAGGATACTCATTAACCGTACCGATCCGTGACGCCGATTTTGCTCCGCAATCCACCGTGATGGATGAAACCTATAAGGTTGCCCTAACCCGTTTTGATGAACGGATTCGCGTCGCTGGAACGGCTGAATTAGCGGGTTTTGACCCTTCAATTCCCGAAGCGCGTAAAGCCACGATTGAAATGGTGGTGAAGGATCTCTTCCCTCAAGGCGGTTATTTCGAACAAGCGGAATTTTGGACTGGCTTTCGCCCCATGACCCCTGATGGCACGCCAATCATTGGCGCAACCAAGCTCGACAACCTTTATACTAACACTGGTCATGGAACATTAGGCTGGACGATGGCTTGTGGCTCTGCAAGCTTACTGGCCGATATTATCAGCCAACGTCCGAGTAAAATAAAAACCAGTGAACTCAACGTGTCTCGCTATGGTCAGGCGGTATCGTAGGACTATGAGCGTCTAATCAATCCGTAATGTCACCTCATTTCTGGCTCAACACCGTTAGGGTATATGAGCCATTTTTGTTGAGCCGCAATTACTCCCCGCACAAAACACCACTAAAAATTAACACAATAAGACCACTTACGTGATGAATACCACATAAACACGCAAGAGAGAAAAAACCAGTTAACAAAATAGTTACAAGAGATCTAAGATGTGGATGCAAAACAAACACAACAATTCGTTAACAGGGAAACTTTCATGCAGTCATTTGTTGATTTTATTAATGGAATAATTTGGAGCCCAGCCCTAGTGTATTTATGTCTTGGCGCTGGTTTGTTTTACTCAATCAATACTCGCTTTGTACAAGTTCGTCATTTCACAGAAATGTGGCGCTTGCTACTGTCAGGCAAAAGCTCATCAAAAGGGATCTCTTCTTTTCAGGCATTGGCCGTATCTTTATCCGGTCGAGTCGGAACAGGTAATATCGCCGGTGTCGCTGCTGCGATTGGTTTTGGTGGACCAGGTGCGGTATTTTGGATGTGGATGGTGGCCTTTTTTGGTGCTGCCACCGCCTATGCAGAGTCGACCTTAGCGCAAATTTATAAAGAAGAAGACAAAGATACTGGTCAGTTCCGTGGTGGACCGGCTTATTACATTGAAAAAGCCATAGGTCAAAAATGGTATGCATGGATCTTTGCCATTGCGACTATTTTAGCTTGTGGGGTTTTACTGCCGGGTATTCAATCGAACAGTATCGGTAATGCAGTTGAAATGGCGTTTGGCTCTGGAGAGATGGTCGAAACAGCCATGGGCACCTTTAGTTTTGCGAAGATCTTTACTGGTGCATTAATCTGTATTGTGCTGGCTTTCATTATTTTCGGTGGTGTTAAGCGTATTGCTCAATTTACTCAGTTTGTCGTTCCTTTTATGGCCCTGGCTTACGTTATCCTCGCCTTTATCATCATTCTTTTAAATATTACTCAAGTTCCCGCTATTTTCATTATGATTATTGGTGACGCTTTCACTCCTATGGCTGGCTTTGGTGCTGCTATCGGTTGGGGGGTTATGCGTGGCGTATATTCTAATGAAGCAGGTCAAGGCACAGGGCCTCATGCTGCAGCTGCAGCGAGTGTCCAACACCCAGTGCAACAAGGGTTAGTTCAGTCATTTTCTGTCTATATTGATACTTT
This sequence comes from Vibrio injensis, assembly GCF_001895205.1. Lineage (GTDB taxonomy): Bacteria > Pseudomonadota > Gammaproteobacteria > Enterobacterales > Vibrionaceae > Vibrio > Vibrio injensis. The sequence continues at coordinate 308,323 of NZ_BDJF01000006.1, forward strand.
ACTGGTTTGTTCAGCCACTGCTTTCATGATTCTCATCACCGGCGCTTATAATGTTCACGGCGCAGAGGGGATGATACTGCAAAATTTACCAGCCGATATTGCAGCTAACAGCCCAGCCTTTACCCAAATGGCGATTGAAACCACCCTACCAGGGATTGGTAAGCCATTCGTTGCTATGGCACTGTTCTTCTTCTCATTTACCACGATATTAGCTTATTACTATATCGCAGAGACTAACATTGCCTACATTCGCCGTAGCTTCAAAATCAGTAGTGCTATGTTTTTGCTTAAAGTAGCCATGGTTGCTGTGGTGTTCTACGGTAGTATCAACACTGCTAATCTTGCATGGGCGCTCGGCGACGTTGGTGTAGGACTAATGGCATGGCTGAATATTGTTGGTATTTTAATTATCTTCTTTTTGGCTAAACCGACCATCGTGGCGCTAAAAGATTATGAAGAACAGCAAAAGCAAGGCGTTGAAGAATTTACTTTCAACCCCGTCAAGCTTGGCATTAAAAATGCCACTTATTGGGAAGAGAAATACCTACGTAAAACAGGCCAAGCTCCCACCGCTGAGCCTGAAGGTAAAACAACCGAGCAGCCAAGTACCTAATGAGTAAGGCCGCTTTGTAAACACAACCTGCTGTATATAAAAACAAAAAACAGTACCAAGGGTTAGCGATTGCTAACCCTTTTTTATATTTGCATAATGCTGAGTATGATAAAACCAAGCGTAGGGTAAACGGTTACGTCCCCCCGCTTTATAAGGATTTACATGGATGTTTAAAGTACTGATCACCGGCTTTGAGCCATTTGGAGAGGATAGCCTTAACCCATCACTGGCATTAATCAATGCACAACAACAACAACTACAACTCACAGGGGTTGAGGTGATTGGCTGTGTTCTACCCGTGGTTCGTTATCAAGCCGCTGAAACTGCGATTAAAGCCATTGAGATACATCAACCCGATCTAGTCTTGATGTTCGGGCAAGCCAGCGGACGCGCTGCCATTACGCCAGAGCGAATAGCCATTAATCTTGATGACTACCGGATAGCCGATAATTCTGGTCATCAACCGATCGATGAGCCCATTATTGCCGATGGGCCAGCGGCGTACTTTACGACCCTACCGGTCAAAACCATGGTGGAGGATTTACAACAAGCGGGGATCGCCGCCGAAGTATACCACTCGGCAGGAACCTTTGTCTGTAATCATCTGTTTTATTCTATTCAGCATTATTTAGCTCAACATGATATTCCGAGTGGCTTTATCCATATCCCAGCATTACCAGAACAAGTTCCAGCGACTAATCCATCACTACCCAGCTTAGGATTAGAACCGCTCATAGCAGCCGTACAAGTTATGATTCAAGCCTGTTATCACAGCAAACAAGACAGACAAATCGTCGGTGGCAGTGTGTGCTGATGAACTAAGTAATAACAAAAATTAAACTCTTGTTTATATGACGATATTTAAAACAGTAATGGGCTTAAATTTATTAAGCCCAACTCACTAAACAAAAAGCGCCTAGATATTCAGCCACAAATAAAATTACTATCTTATATAATCATAACAGCAGCTAAAAATTATAAATCAAACCTAATGTCAACATATGAACACCTTGATGCTCTGAGCGATAATGAGCAAGTTCTCCAAGTAGACTCCAATTAGAGCACCATTGATAACGCGCACCAATACTAAACATCCCTGAATGGCCATTACGAGAGAAGGTAGCTACTTCATGAATATCAACATCTTCTTTCCAAACAAAAATACCTGTGCGAGTAAAAAAATCAATGCTGTCGGTAACAGGTAGTAAACCAATAATAGAAAAGTCCACACCACTTCCTGAACTAGGTAAACTATTTTTATAAGTATCAACAGGTAATAAAGGATCAATATCTATCTGAGTTTTTACTTTACCTAAATCAACATAGCCAACCTCTAAAGCAAAATGCTTATTCAATTTAAAGCCACCAAAAATACGTAAACCGAATCGTTCAGAATCAAGTGAGTTAACTTGATTACCAGAAGAAAACTGGTCAAGGCGAGTCTGCACCGAGCTTTTTGACTCTCCGCCAAACACGCCGCCTAATTGACCGCCTAAATACCAAGAACCTTCATTACGAGGTTCGGAAGCCACAGATGGAAACGATAGGACTATCATCATCGTAGTAATAATCAAGATAGACGAGTGCTTAGTACCTAGTAACGAGCTTATCGAACGACGATAAACCCCTAGCACAACAATAGCCAAAAGGTACATGATACTCATCACACCTCCCGAGCTAACAACTTGTATTGGCTGGGTTGTTTTATCTTGTTCAGCTAAACCGAGGGCAAGTGTTCCTGGATCTCGAATCACTCCATCAGCTCGCCCATCAATATCGTTGGGCCCACCATCTTCGATAATTAAGCGAATACAACCATGACCAGTTATCAATCCCGATTGCCAACGAGGAGAACCGCTCCATGGGCATATACCATTAATCCGAGGCGCAGAATGAAGTTGATTCGCTAAACCATCACTTTCAAAGTCTCTCCAGCCAGATTCTCCATGCCACTTTCTCCACGTTGCATTCTCTGGGATCACTGTACCTTCTGGCAATGGAACAACGACTGGCACTGATTGCCCTGGGAATTGTAACTCACTTATTTCAAAATCAATTAAATAACCCAAGTGCTCAAAGCGGGTATCGTTACGGTTACTAGCAGGGTTACCTTGGCTATCTTTCAAATTATCGGTGTTGATACCGATCCCGAAACTATCTTCACTCCAAGATACTTGTTCAGCATTTTGTCCCATTCGTAAACGATACCCAGAGGGCACTTCTAATAAAACATCTGAACTGAGTGTTCCGGCACACTGATTGTTACCAACAGCCCTGAATTCACCAGCAGAACAAATAGGTAACCGATGTGAACCATTTTGTTCCTGTTGTTGAATAAGTTGGGTATAAGATTCTGAAATGTCTTCAACAATTCTCAATCTCTCTTCTATCAATAAACGACGTCCATCTTCATGAGTTACCTCGATACGAATTGGATGAACACCAGCCCCCAAAATGGCTGGCGAGATACTGGTTGAGCTTCCTGTTACAGAGTTAAGCAAAGGCGTTGATCTGCTCCAATCGAAACTCTGAGCTTGTGGAGCATTCACTACGATAGATATATCTTCGTCATTTAACCGAGCAACTTGCTCAGACATCGTCAGCTGTGCAACAAATGGCATTTGTTGAGGTAAACGAAGTTGAACAACATGCTTATCTGGCGTACCTACCATAACGGTATCTTGCATCGCCTCCTGATTCAGAGAAACAACCACTTGCTCACTGACGCTATTCGGAGTAGCAAGAAGAGTAATCACTGATTGTGTTCCTTTACCTTGAGTAACTGCAAAACTTCCACTAGGTAAGGTTAAAGTTTGTTCTGAAGTCACTAAATTAGATAATAAGAGATGGTTTTCTATCTCGTATTCAATATCTATGGTGGCAGATTCTAAGAGCCCATTAACTATCAATCGAATTTCAACTGCATCGCCATCCGTACCAAATTGACGGCTACTTGCGAAAGCCAATTGAGGCAAAACTAAAAACTCAACAACAACAATAGTTTGATCTTCATTTTGAAAAATTACCTCGTAGCGGCCTGCAATCGGAGATTCGAATACATAAACACCTTGCTCATTGATCCACAACACTACATTACCGGTTGCTTCATCAATCAAAAGATTCGGATGTTGTCCGGGAATGAGCCTCGTTGTTTCTTCTCCGCGAATGATACTACTTTCAATAAACTGGCCATCATTCTCAGAAAGGAAGCGTAACTCTTCTCCAATAGAAATTTTACTGCTTTCTAAAGGCTCTCCGTCTTCGGTAATCAAAGGATTGTCTTGGCTAGGAGGAAGTATCACTCGCCACTGTGCAGTTACTGTCAAATTAGTCGCAGGCATAGAACTAGGCAGTGCTGGCGTCCAACCAACAAAGGAATACCCATCTTTTATTGGTACCTGTGGAGCATTGACTGTTGTTCCAAAGTCCTGTGTAATCGCCTCTACCGGGCTACCACCATCACTATTAAAAGTGATGGTGTACTGATTAACACTCCACTGAGCTGTTAGCGTAAGGTTCTCTGCTGGCATGGTAGCTGGAATGTCTGGACTCCAACCCAAGAAATGATGCCCTTCTTTGCTAGGAGTGAGAGGAGCAGCTACTTTTGAAGCAAAATCTTGAGTAATCGACTGAACTGACGAACCACCTGCACTATCGAACTTAATGGTGTATTGATTTCTTGCCCATTGTGCATAAAGCGTCACCTCACCAACGAGCTGAGTAATGTTATCTCCTGCCATATAAGCCGTACCGCTACCATCCGCTTCATTATTCCAACCAATAAAACTAAAACCTATTTTGGTGAGAGTTCCCTGATCAGGATAAACATCTTCTCCTTGATAAAGCGGTGCTTCTCCCTCATCAGCCCCATTAGCCTCAAAACTCAGTAAAAAACCATTAAATTGATAGGCTCCAATATCAACACTGTCAACACGTAAAAACCCTCGTTGATCATCTTTTGGAATCGAAGATCCACTCTGACCAGCACCAATAGCAGGGCTGCCAGATAAAAGCGCTAAAGTTTGAGTGGGCCCACCATTATCAGCTAAAGGCCCTAATAGTGGGTCTTCATTAAGTAAGTTATCTAGGGTTTCGTCATTAACAACAACTCTATTACCGACAACACTATGGCTGTAGAGCATTTTTTGACCCACAGGTACTGATACATCAGCACTATCCGCATCTAGGCCAGAACTATTGCCACTAATAATAGTATTAATAATCTGGTGAGTATTAGAACTACTAAACTCTTGTCCTATACCTCCTCCCCAACCTGAAGAATGATTATTTACCAAAGTTGAGTTGATTAAAATCAAAGTACTACCAGAACTAGGAGCGATAGTTCCACCTTGTGTTGAATTAGAAGGACTAGCGGCAGTTAGGCTATTGTTATAAAAAGTAGAATTGGTAATTTCAGCCAAACCTGAGAAACGAATTGCTCCGCCCCACACCTGACCACCATTGGTTCGATGAGCGCTGTTTTCATCAAATAAACAACGATTAATGATTAGCCTACTGTTAGAATTTATTGCCCCTCCCCCACCAATAAAGGTGGAAACATTACGGTTATTGCTCAATCGACAACGTTCTAAAAACAATGGAGACTGAGCCTGAATGGCTCCACCATAGCTATTCCCCCCCGAAGCATTACCATTTTGTAAAGTGAGATCACTGATTCTAATTTCGGGTAAACCGGAGTTGATATTAAAAATTCTTCCTGTTTCTGATTCAGGGACTTCCATTGCTTGAATAATCGTGTGTTCAGCGCCAGCACCTCTAATGACTAATGCTTTATCGATCGTAATGTTTTTTTCGGTGAAAACTTCTGCTTCCAATTGCAAAATATCATAAGGCTCAGCAGCAGCCACTGCTGCTGCTATGGTGGCAAAGTCGCCACTGCTACCTACGGTATGCAAATCTCGAAATTGCAGCGTTAAATCATTGACTTGGGCATTAATATTGGCACCAGCATCCCCATTGATAAAAGCGGAATCCAATAATTGAAGAGTCAAATCCGTTACCGTATCCATTTGACCATTATTGTCTGCGTTACCGAGAATACTCAGCTCCAATTCACTACTGCTGTTAAATATTAAACTTGCAGTTAAGCCAACTGGAAGATGAGTTAAAACGGCCTTGCCTTGCTGTAGAAAGTCATCACCGACATGCCCACTAAAACCATCGCCATCCAACAGGTTATGGCTAATCAATACACTACCATCAAAACGGCCATCATTATGTAAGCTTTCAAATAGAGTTTTGCTACTAAAACTTACCACTGGGCCAGCAGGAAGCACCGTCGGTGCGGGGCTCGACCAACCGCCCCATCCACTTTCTGGCGGTGTATCCGCATCAGAAGTAACACGATAGTACATACCAAAACAAGACTCATACGGTTCGAGAAACCAGTTACCATAACAACGTTTTAGGTACCAGGTCTGTGCTCCTTCTTCTTCTTTACGAAAAGCAGGTACATCATCGACAAGTCCATATTCCATATACAAACCATTGGCATCATCATCACCAGCATCACTGACGATATAAGCCGCTTGAGCCGTTGACATATAGAAAATAGCAAGCATAAACACAGTGATAAAATACCGCATCCATAGGTTGCTTTTGCTAGTCATAACATCCATGTGTAAGCCCTTTCTATTCACTCCATTTATATACAAACTAGGGCATAGTTTAAAAAAACACCAGTTAATGTGCTTGTTTTTATCTTTATGAAAGCCATTAAACCTAAGCAACGTTTGCTAAAGATAGAGAGCAATAAGCTGGCCACAATTCATAAATTGAATGACTACGAAGAATAATTGAAAAGGTAAATACGTAAGGGTCGATAGATATAGAGAGAATATGATTGGGGTAAACGAACGTAGCCAATACGGCAGCCGCTCTTCAAGTTGGAAGGAAATAATACGAAAAAGCCCACACATAGAGAATCTAAAGTTTGCTACGTGTGGGGTGATTGAGATGACTAAGCCGTTAATGGCCTTGCTGTTTCTACTTTACGCTTAGCACCAATAGGTAATACGGTTCTGCCATATTCATTATTGATCACTTGCGCCATGGCAAAATAAATCGCACTCGCACCGCAAAAGATACCTTCAAAACCGGCAATTGTGCCAATCAGCTCACTACCAGTAAAATCACGGATCGCCAGTAAAGCAAACAAGATAGTTAACGAACCAAACACAACTTGTTTAGCTAATGGGTAGCACAATGAACCAATAAACATGAAGCCAGTAAAAATGCCCCACAAGGTTAAATACCAGCCCATAAAATGAGCAGGACTGGCTGGCAGCCCCATATATGGCATCACTAATAGACCAACTAAGGTTAACCAAAATAAACCGTATGAGGTAAACGCAGTGGTACCAAAAGTATCCCCGCGTTTAAAGCACATGATGCCAACAATCACTTGGCTCAGACCTCCATAAAAGATCCCCATAGCCAAAATCATTGAATCAATTGGGAAGAAACCAGCATTATGGATATTAAGTAGAATTGTTGTCATACCAAAACCCATCAAGCCAAGCGGCGCAGGGTTAGCAAGTTGCGTCGACATTCACATTACCTTCAAAAATGTTAATAAAAATTACGCGCGAAGTTTAGTGAACAAGTCGTAAAAAAGGAAAAACCATTAATGAAAACTTAGATTACATTTATACAACTTTTGTTACATTTAGCATTCTATAGTCAAAGGGCCTGAACTATCAGACAACCAAGGATGGATCAGACCTCATGCCTTTGCTGGTCATCCGCCTATCTCTGCCCTCAATTAATACCGAGAATAACTCAGCTTAAGTTATTTTAGCCCTCTGGTTCAGCGGCTTGAGCTGAGGATGAGCCGCGAGTTAGCAAGGTAAAGCAAGCTTGTGCAATTAATACAAACGTAAACGGCAGTGCCCCTGCGATAGCAATCTGTTTATTGAGATCAACATCGTTAATCGTAACCAAGGCAATAGCTAAAGTGACCACAATCACTGACCAACTAATCTTACTGGTCAAACGTTGATCATTGGTCAACATCCCAGCGGCATAGATAGCCGAGTCAGCACTTGAAATCACAAACGTCAGTAACAATACCAGCGCCACTATCGCTAATAGATTACTCGCCGGAAGATGAGAGAAGAACACGAATAAGCCTTTGGTGTAATCATCACTGACTGCTGTGATCACTTCTTGTAGATAAAGGCTATCAAATATTGCGCCAGCAAAACCGGAAAACCACAAAACAGAAGCAAGTGTCGGAATAAGCACGGTACAACATAAAAATTGTCGAATGCTTCGTCCGCGACTAATACGAGCAATAAATGGCCCAACAAACGGCGTCCACGCTATCCACCAGACCAGATAAATCACCGTCCAATTTTGACTCCAGCTTTTATTTTCTCCCAGAGCACCAAGCGAAACTTGCGGCAAAATGTTGATATAGGTGACTAAAGAACTTAATAGGCGCTGAATAACCGCTAAGGTATCAACGTAAACCAATACCACGGCAAATAAAATCAACATCAACAAAACGTTAAAACGGCTGAGTTGTTTAATGCCCTTTTGTAATCCTAGTGCACTTGATGCAGTAAATAACACGCCAAGTAATACCGTTAAACCAATACGAAATATGGTTAAATCTCCTTGATAACCACTGACACTACGTATGCCTTGCTCAACCAGCGCCATGGTATTGGCAAGTACGCCTGCAATACCAAATAATATCGCCAATACGGCAATTAAATCCATGCTGGATAACCAACCCGCTTTATTGTGACCAACAAATGACGCACTGACTCGCATCGGTCTTTTTTGTACATAAGCCAACCATGCCATCATCAAACCAGCGAGTGCATACAAACTCCAAGCATGGATTCCCCAATGAAAATAGGTTAAGGCTAAAGCGAGATCTTTTTGATCCCCTTGATAATCGATACTTGGCAGATGATTAAAATGGAAAATCGGCTCTGCAACGCCCCAAAAAATTAACCCCGATCCCATTCCTGTAGTAAAGAGCATGATGAGCCAAGTCGAAAAAGAAAACTCTGGTTGACCATCACCAAGCGTTTTTTTGCCGATTGGGCTGACACAAAGTGCAATACACAATATAACGGCCAAGCTGGAAAGAAGGATTATTTGATCGTCAAACTGCTCAATACTCCATTGGGTTAATTGAGCAAGTTTAGCCACGCTGATGCTAGGGAAAGCGACAAAAAAAACCGCAATTAAAGCGGCAAAAAAAATCAGGCGGTGGGAAGCTTGTGGTAGAAAAGTCATGATGATCAAATAGTAGTTAAGTCAATCGGCATGACCTAATACGCGATTAATTCGCTAATAGGTCATCAGAAACCATTTTTAAGTACGATCCCGTAACCATACAGAGAACATACTCAAACTATGGTGTCTGTAGCTTAACACAGTTTATTTTCATTTTTGTAACCTTGATGCTCACCTCCTGCCCTTTGTCGATAAAAGCAGCAGACAATATAAGTTAATCCATGCCGCCTGCTGCTTTAAAGATAACGCTATTTATCTAGGGCTGTGTAATCGCTATCCAAGGATCACCCGCCGTTGGTACATCACCTTGCGACCACCATTTCGCTTGATATACCCCACCTTGATAAGTCACGAGATCACCAGCATAGTAAACTTTACTGGCTTGCCATAGCTCTGTTCCTTCAACCGGTGGCTCATCTGGCTGTTCAGGCTCGGTTGACTCTAATTGTTCCACCACTCGTACTTTAGGCCAGCTAGCGTGAGACTGATAATAGTTAGTCACACACTTTTCATAATCGCCTTCAACCAGAGCTGAATAGGCGGTTTGAAAGCCGATTAAATTACATTCAAAAGAATAGCCACCGGGACGATCAGGATAATAACGCCAGTTACCATCCCAATTGGTGTAAAGGACATCCGTTGCGCCATTTAAATTTAAGCTGCCATAGGGCGTTTGTTGCCAACAAGTATTCAGCTCATCAGTTTCAATCGGGATCTGATAATGCTCAGCCAAACCTTCCCAATAACGAATCCGGTTAACCGGCTGACCTTTATCTTTGTTTTGCTCGCCACACTCAATTCCACCATTAATGACATTGATGGTGGTACCAAATCCATAACCAATTCCTGCATCAATTTCACGTTGAGAAGGTGTCCAAGTTCGGTCGATAACGTGCAACATCGCCGGTTTAGGCGCTTGAGGCGTTAAAAAGAACCAAATCGCAGAAGCGAGATTCAACCAAGAGTCCGCGACTAATCCGGGATTATTCAACAATACAGAAGCATCACCATCAAACATCACCTCAGAAAAAGCACCGTAATTAAAGTGATAAGAAAGTTGTTTGGCACCACGACCAAAATAGCCTTGCCCATCACCACAAGGCCATTTCCGGTTTTGCCAATCATTTTGTCCACACCCAGTGGTATAACCGAGCTGTCCTTCCGACCAGCCCATTTCCCGAACATGGACAAGCGCTTGCTGCCACTCCTCCAATCCAAGTGGATTATCAGAAATATTATCTTTCGCTATATGACCACCCGTCTCTTGAGCAAAATGAGCAAAAGCCGTGATCACCGACTTTTTACAAATGGCATCGGCATCCCGTCCATCCTCATAATCACCACAAAAGGCGGGGAACTTGCCGATGGCCCTTAAAAATCGAGTATAGGTGTATTCTGGTGCAGCCATATGAGTGAGGAAATTCCATTCATGCTCAGGAAAAACCCTCTCTACTCGCTTCACATTGTCTGGATTACTCGCCAACCCCGGTTCAATACTTTCGACTAAACTATTGGGTGCTGTTCGTAAAGCTTGTGACCAAATCGCATACATAGGGTCAGCCGTTTTTTGCTGCTCAATGGCTTGTAGCTCAGCACGAGATACCACGTACCCAGAGCTATCGAGAGGATCGACTTGAATCGTCATTGCATAACTTGGCAGTGCACAAATAAGGCTCACCCAACAGGCCGTTTTATTGAGTATGAACATGAAAAAATCCCTCTTATTGATAAACGCCACTTTAGGATAAAGGCTATTCATCTGCTTTTAAGCAAAAACCAATGATGATAAGACGGTTTTGCGAGGCACTAGCGATCATCCTGCGTCCATACTGTATCGTGACATTTTTCTTGGAAGCACCACGACAAATGTGACTGTAGTGGTCAACTAAAATTGGCCACGGTTTTAGATTTTTCCCAATACAATCGTTCTGACTCATTGGGCGTCAAGCCACCGTTATACTGATGGGGCCTGAGCTGGCTATAATATCCAATAATGTAGCGGATGATCTCTTGTTGAGCCTCTGCAAAGCTACGATAACCTACTGTTGGAACCAATTCCGTTTTCAAGCTTCTAAAGAAGCGCTCGATCGGCGCATTATCCCAGCAATTTCCTCGGCGAGATAAACTTTGTTTTATTTGAAAACGCCACAGTAACTGACGGTATTGACGACTCGTATAGTGACTGCCTTGATCACTATGGAACATGACGCCTTTAGGCTTTCCACGAGACTCATAAGCCATCGAAAGCGCTTTGCCTGTTAATCGTGTATCAGGTGATACTGACATTGCCCAACCAATCACTTTTCGAGCAAAAAGGTCGATGACTACCGCTAAATACATCCAACGATTTCCCGTCCAAATATAGGTCACGTCACCCACCCAGACTTCATTTGGTGCCGTGACAGCAAACTGACGATCTAAGTGATTCGGGATTTCAATATGCTCTTGTGAGGCTTTACGGTAACGATGTTTTGGTACTTGGCAACTCACTAATCCCAGCATTTTCATTAGCTTAGTTGCTCGGTAACGACTCAGACTCACGCCTTGGTTTGTTACAATATCGGCAATGGTTCTTGCTCCCGCAGAACCATTGCTTGCCGCATAAGCTTCGCTAATCAAACTGCGAAGTTTTACGGTTTCCGCCTTTATTTCTGTTGGCCGTTTCAGCCAATAGTTATAACTGCTTCGATGAACATTGAAGACTTCGCATAATGTTTTTATGCTGTGGCTCTGCTTGAGTTTCTTGATCATCAAGAATTGTTCAGTGAGTCCGACATCAAGAGAGCCGTGGCTTTTTTTAATATTTCATTATGCTCTTCAAGACGAGCTAGCTTCTTTTTTAATTCACGAATTTCAATTTGCTCAGGTGTGATTGGTGACGCTTTAGGTGCTCTTGTTTTAATTGGCGAACCCACTTATCCATCGTAGATTTACCTACATTCATGGCTTTAGCCGCTTCAGTCACCGAGTAGTTTTGATCGAGCGCTAGCTGTGCCGCTTCCAGTTTGAATTCGGCACTAAATAGCCGTCTTGTACGTTTTGTCATAATGTCACCTATTAACTTATGAGATGATGATATCACCTCTAACTAAGTGACCAAATTCACCATACCACTACAAATCATTGTTTATGATTTGTGAAGGAAAGAAACCTAATAGATCAAAACTAGCATCTGATATCAGTTTAAAGTCGGATAAAAAAACACGACTGTGTGCCTTGTGTGGAAACCCTACAGAGTTTTCACAGTTCATGCACACATGGACAAAACACGGATATATTGAGAGAGAAAACAATGATCATGACAATGCTGAAGACAATGATGAAAAAGAAGGGAAAAAAAAGCGGCCGGATCTGAGTACGAATTACTGTCTAAACCATCGTCCCAAGCTTAATGGCCGATGGAACTCTCTATATAAGCAAGCCAAGCGCTCTGCAGAACAATTTGAGAAAGAAGTCTTGAGATTACAACGCCAAATCGCTCATCCAGACCGTCATAACGCTAAGTCCGGAGATAGATTAATTGATGAGTACTTTTATCACTTCATGCTGAACTCTTCACTGGCCCCAACTAATGTACCCGAACTGCGCAATTTAGCGCGCAAGATGGTAGATTCTCGGATAACGGACAATAAAAAACGCATGCTGGTTCTTCGCAAACAGAACAAATCTAATGAAGATATTGGTATATTGCTGGGTGAAATCACGGGTAAGCCGTTGTCAAACCAGGCAGTGTCTAAGGCCTTGGGAACGATTCGAGAAGAATTTCTATTATCTGGTTCGAAGATCTAAAAATTTTAGCGGCTAAAAGCACTAATTGACTACCAAAGATTCAATTAGGCAAAGAAGTAACTAAAGAATACGTTAAACCTATTCCACCACTAAGGTTTAACGTACTACCTTATAACCTTAGAGCAAACCAGCCCTTTGACCATTTTCAGCATTATTACCATAAAATGTATCTACACCAATACTATTTGTGATCGAATCGGGTATATCTATATTTTCGACAATAATAAATTGCCCAATATTATTTTCGGTTAAATATTTTAAGAAATGATAACTAACCTTAGTATTTGCCAACTTTTTCTCATCATCATCCAAATCTCCATGTTTACTTTTTAATGGGTCTCTATAAGTAACTAAAGGAGAATCGAGTACAATAATCCCTGGGTGGTAAAGGCTACTTTCCTTACAGTGTTTAAGGAGAGCAATTTTAAACACTGAATGTAATATTGCCCTAACTCCTTTGCCATTTAAACTTCTAGGCTTGCCATCGATAACCACATCAAAAGTAGAAAAGTCGAAAGAAACCTCATTATCACCAGGAAAATTTATTTGATTTAAAATATCTTTATATATTCTACAAAAATTATCTACAGCTTCGTTTTCAGGATAAAAATCATGGGATTTATATTTCTTCGGTGTAGGGGCGACTTCTGTTTCTTGGAGTTTTTTATAGAAAAGATTTATACGTTCAAGCAATCGGATATCTGATACAACAAGATTTCGCTCTTCCGTCAACTCTGATATTTTTTCATCAATAATCTTTATTTCTGGAGTTCTATTTTCAACTTCATCATCTATACACTTCAAGTCATAGCTTAAGCTTTGTGACCTTGAATAATAAGTATCTAGCTGGAATTTTAATTTTAATCTTGTTTCATTTAACTCTAATAATTTATATTTTATTTTTTTAATTTCTACTTGAGATGATCTAGCTAATTTTTCGACATCCATCAAGTCTTCACATATTTTCTCTGGTGTCTTACCGCAATGCTCACATTGAGCATGATGTCCGACGCCTAATAGGAATGCAGCTTCCTCTTGGGAACTCAATCTTTCGATATCGCTAATATATATTTTCTCTAATATTTCAAAATTAGCTAGATTTGATTTAATATTATCATTTCTTTCATCAACACTAATTAATTCATTGGCAATATTTCTTTTATTCTTTACAACTTCTGATAGAGACTCTTTCATCAAGCTCATACTATGATTTAACTTTTCTATCGCACTATCTAGCTTAACCTCTCTTTCTTTAAGATCTTCATAACTCTCATCTTTAAACATCAAATCAGATTGTAAAGTCTCTACAACATCTCGTAATACATCTAACTGCCCTTTCTTTTCGCTCTTAAATTCATTACCACGAACTACAGTTTTTACGTTAGAGTCATCATTTCCAGTAAGTAGAAACTTAAATATATTTTTATTTTTACTATCTTCGCTAGTATCTCCAACGACAATCGGAGAATTAGAACTAATTATTTTCTCCTCACTAGAAAAGAAAACCCTTGATAATAATCGTATTGTAAGAGAACTTTTTTCACCATATAGATTAGATGATATTTTTACATCTCTTAAACCGCTTAGATAAAAGTCACTAATATTTCTTACTGTTTTTGTTTCTTTTCCTACTTTAAAATAGCTATAAAAATTTGCACCATCTTTTTCTTCAACGAAATCATGATATATTTCAAAAGAGTTCGAGGGCCATTTTCTAAAAACAGTATAAGGTTTACTATTTAGATAAAGCTGCATTGCTACTTCTGAGTATTTTTCACTTTCTGGTTTAACCTCTTTAAGCTCCTCAGAACCAAACATATAATCTATAGCTTCAATTAATAGAGATTTCCCTGTATTCGAGGCACCATGCACAATATGAAGGTGATTGGAAAAATCAATCGATGCTTTATTATCATCACCAATAAATAGTATTTTATTTATAAAAAAACCAGAATTCATTAAAACACCTTATTTTCCAGAGTTATGTTAAACTTTTCAAATCCATTTTTGTTTAATTCTTTTGCTAGCCATTCTGAGATTGTAATTAATGATAACGAATAATTGGACTTCATTAGATCTAAGTAAGGACTGACATACTCTGATGCTTTATAAGCGACTCCATTATTTGTGTAATCAACTTCGACAAGCCCAAACTTTCTCATAAGATCAAGTCCTGATCTGACTTTCTCTCTACGGGAAAAGTATTCCCCCTTCCGATTAGGTGTTACTGGATGAAGACTTTCCGGGCCACCAAAGTCACTAGAATGAACAAGTATGAAATCAATTTTCATCAATCCATCAAAATCCATACTCTCTGGAAAGTATGAATCAAGAAAGCAGATAGTCCTAACACCTGCTTCTAACGAGCTATTGAAAACATGTGTATTGGACATTATTTTTTCCTCCAGTGTAACTTATCTTCATTAGCAAACTGATGACAATACCCTTGTTTGACGTCTATCTTTCCATGAATTGCTAATTTACCAGATGGCTGTAGTTTTCCAGCTTCAGATAAGACAGTACACATTCTTATAAATGAATTAGGATAATCTAACCTAAGAATTGGTTTTACACCTTTAAGTATTTCTTTCTCAAAGCAATCTAAAACACCATCTACTGTATTATCTCTATAAAATAAACGAAATGCTTCTGCACTATAAAAACGTTCTCTTTGCTCCACAAAGTCTTCTTCAAACTCATCATGGCCAACCACCTCTTCTGGCTTTGAGTATATTATTTGGTCATGATCACTATAAGCATCTAGAATTTTATTAACATAATTTAGTTCACTATCGTCGATATTTTTAGGAACCTCAACAGCTGGAGCACTAGGAAGTTCCCCGCCATATAAATCGACTAAAATTGCTCTAAAATTAGAATCATCGACTATATCATCTATTCCAATAATACTAATAGAAGAGAAATCATAACTTAAAATAAATTGTTCCAGATCTGGTTCAAGAATAATCTCCTTACCATCAACAATAGTGTCTTCACAATATTTACCCCAGTTTTCTATTAAACCTTTCTTCAATTGTGAGGGGTTTAATATCCAAGTTCTAAGGTTTCTATTAATACCTTTTGGCGCTACAAAATAGTAATTTTTTGGTTTTGAGAACTCACCTAAGTAAGAGTAATATAATATTTTTCCAAGCTCATGCATTCCTTTATCTGTTGGGACTGCTTTATTGTATTGTTTGCATTGATAGTTATCCCAATCTCCTTCAAATTTATTTGGAGTATAGAAACCTATTACGTCACAACCTCTATCACCGGCTCCCGCAGGCCGATGTACTGAGGCATACTTACTTGATTGGGCGCTTACCCACTTTCTAACCAATATCTCCAGTTCATCCGAACCCATTGATAGAATATAACGTGTGTAATCAAATATGTTCACATTCTCGTCCTAATGATTGATTAAGTGGGCAAGTCTCTGCCTGCCGCCATTTCCCTACTTATCGTCATTACAGCGAACTACTCAAATAATTGAAGTTACTATATTATTGACTGGCATAGGTATTCTATCATTTGAAAACTCTAGAACTATTCAAACTAACACATATAACAAAAAAAATTTGCTCAAAAGTAAATTTTATTGATCTAGCTATTGCTATAACCCTGATTAGCTCATTTACATATCTAGACTGTCCACTCATCAATCATGTCAGCCCAATCCTGCAACATGGCCGCGCGCTGTTCTCGGTACTCGGCTTTGTTGTAAACTGCCCTAACCCCTTTCTGCTCATGTGCCAAACATTTTTCTATCCAATCAGTGTTGTATCCAGCCTCATGCAGCAAAGTGCTCGCAGTTCGACGCAGGTCATGCGGCCCAAACTTACTTAGTGACTGACCTTCCTTTTGCGCGGCTTTGTATGTCAAATCCATGACTCGGTTCATCGTCGCACTACTCATGGGAGCATCTGAGTCATAACGGGAAGGAAGAATGTGATTAGACCCACCGGCAAATGTCTTCAAGGCGATCAGAATGTCCATCGCCTGGCGTGATAAAAATACTAGGTGAAGGTTACGCCGTTTCATCCTCTCTTTAGGTATCGTCCACAACGCTTCGCTAAAGTTAATTTCGCTCTAGGTTGCATTGGTTAATTCGCTTTTACGTACCATAGTCAGCAATAGCAACTTTACCGCAGCACGAATCGAAGGCGTGGTTCCTACCTTTTCCATATAGCGGTACATCAAACCAATCTCAGCCGGTGTTAACGTTCGGTCTCTTGGCTCAAACCGCGCGATACTTGCGGGCCTCACCAGGTCTGCCGGGTTCTCAACTTTCTGCCCTCTCTCAATCGCCCATCGATACACCTGGAGTACAATATCACGTGTGTACAGCCGTTGCCGGCGCTCCACGCTCTACTATCGTGTCAGTTAGTGCTCGTAGATCTTCATGGGTGATTTCGGTCAGCTTCTTATTGCCAAATTTGCTCACTAACTCTCGGGCATAAACTGAGCGACGCATATCCCGGGTAGAGTCGGCCATCTGATAGCCACGCAGCCATTTCTGAGCCCAGGCACCAAAGGTTTCAGCATCTTTCGTTCTCGCCTTCGCACGGGCTTTCTCTTTGGCCGGTGACTTTCCATCAGTAACCATTCTCTTCGCTTCATTGAGACGCTCACGCGCTTCTGCTAACGTGATGCCCCCTACTCCGTAGCGGCCAAAGGTAATGGTTTCTTGTCTGCCATTGATCGAGTAGTTGTAACGAAATGAGATAGAACCCGCAGTGGTCACAGCAACATAGAGGCCATCACGGTCATTGACTTTGTAAAGTTTATCTTTGGGTTTGAGATTGCGTAGCTTGGTATCAGTCAGCATGTTTTGACCTATTATTCTTGTTTGATACCATGCTGAAACCCCCCTAAAAAACCAGAAATTAATCTTTATAAAACAGATAGATATGAAAACTTAATACCATGCCCCATCAAAAACACTCAGCATGGTATCGGGCGTAATCCATGGCATCACCGATGAATCATACCCATCAAAATACCACGGTCAAACCGTGCTTGGCGTTGCCAGACATTGCCAAAAATGACTAAGCCAAAAACAAAAAAAGTCCGCCATTACGCGGACTTAAGGTTGATTTAGTGCCTGTTAATGCCAGACCTTTCTTAAAGGAGGATTATTCCCACTCAATCGTCGCGGGTGGCTTACCGGAGATGTCATACACCACGCGAGAAATACCACTCACTTCATTGATAATGCGGTTGGAAACCTTACCCAAAAATTCATAAGGTAAGTGAGCCCAATGGGCAGTCATGAAATCGATCGTTTCTACTGCGCGTAGTGATACAACCCAGTCGTATTTACGGCCATCACCCATGACACCAACAGAGCGCACGGGTAAGAAAACGGTAAACGCTTGCGACACTTTATTGTACAAATCGGCATTGTGCAGCTCTTCAATAAAGATAGCGTCAGCACGACGTAGCAAATCGCAATACTCTTTCTTCACTTCACCGAGAACACGCACGCCAAGACCTGGTCCTGGGAATGGGTGGCGGTATAGCATGTCATAAGGTAGACCTAACTCAAGACCTATTTTACGTACTTCGTCTTTAAACAATTCACGTAATGGTTCCACTAGGCCCATTTCCATATCATCTGGTAAACCACCGACGTTATGGTGTGATTTAATCACATGCGCTTTGCCGGTCTTAGAGGCCGCTGACTCAATCACATCTGGATAAATCGTGCCTTGTGCTAACCATTTAGCGTTTTTCAGTTTCTTGGCTTGCTCATCAAAAACATCAACAAACACATGACCGATGGTTTTACGTTTGTCTTCTGGATCAGCTTTGCCTTCTAAGGCTGATAGGAAGCGCTCTTCAGCATCAACTTTAATGATGTTTAGGCCAAATTTATTGCCAAACATATCCATCACTTGCTGACCTTCGTTCAAACGTAGCAAACCGTTATCGACGAATACACAAGTCAATTTATCGCCAATCGCACGGTGTACCAACATCGCAACAACCGATGAATCGACCCCACCAGATAGACCAAGGATCACTTCATCGTCACCAACTTGCTCTTTAATTCGCGCTACAGCATCTTCAATGATCGATTCAGAAGTCCATAGTCGCTCACAGCCACAAATATCGAGTACAAAGTTCTCGAGCATTTTCAGGCCATTTTTAGTGTGGGTGACTTCTGGGTGGAACTGCAC
This sequence comes from Vibrio injensis, assembly GCF_001895205.1. GTDB lineage: Bacteria > Pseudomonadota > Gammaproteobacteria > Enterobacterales > Vibrionaceae > Vibrio > Vibrio injensis. The sequence continues at coordinate 327,181 of NZ_BDJF01000006.1, forward strand.
CCCGTAGTATTTCTTCTCTTCATTGGCCATGGCTGCGTATGGGCAAGTCTCGGTTTCACCAATTTTTACGAAGTCTGCTGGGATCTCAACGACCTTATCACCGTGGCTCATCCACACATCTTGAGTGGCTTCAAGCTCTTTAAATAAGGCTGACTGGCCTGAAACATTAACTTGTGCGTAGCCAAATTCACGCTCAGTGGAAGTTGCCACGCGGCCACCCAACTGCTCGGCCATGGTTTGCATGCCATAGCACACACCAAATACCGGCACGCCTGAATCAAATACATATTGAGGTGCGCGAGGTGAGTTAAGCTCAGTTACGCTTTCAGGGCCACCAGACAGAATAATGCCGTCTGGGTTAAATTCGCGAATGTCCGCTTCTTCGACATCCCAGCTCCATAACTCACAGTAAACACCAATTTCACGTACACGACGGGCAACTAATTGAGTGTATTGTGAGCCAAAGTCTAAAATAAGGATTCGTTGATCATGAATATTCTTGGTCATAGTTAAGCAGTCTTATCAGCTAAATTAACAAACGGAGGCGAGTCTACCCGCCTCTCTGAGTGGCATCAAGGAAAAAAGCAAACGTTTACGTTTAGCTCATCCGATAGTTAGGCGCTTCTTTAGAAATTTGCACATCATGTACGTGCGACTCTTTCATACCCGCTCCAGAGATACGTACAAACTGTGCTTTGGTGCGCAACGTTTCAATATCTTGTGAGCCAGTCAAGCCCATGCACGAACGTAAACCGCCCATCTGCTGATGAACAATCTCTTTTAATAGGCCTTTGTAAGCGATACGGCCTTCGATGCCTTCAGGAACCAATTTGTCTGCTGCATTATCGGTTTGGAAATAACGATCAGAAGAGCCTTTTGACATCGCACCTAGTGATCCCATACCACGATAAGCTTTGTAAGAACGGCCTTGATAGAGAATAACTTCACCCGGCGCTTCTTCGGTGCCAGCAAACATGGAGCCAACCATGACGCAAGATGCGCCTGCAGCAATGGCTTTAGAAATATCGCCCGAGAAGCGAATACCACCATCAGCGATCACTGGAATACCGTATTGATTAGCGACTTCTGCAGCATCAGCAATGGCGGTGACCTGTGGCACACCAACACCAGTGACGATACGAGTAGTACAAATAGAGCCAGGGCCAATGCCCACTTTAACCGCGCTAACGCCGGCTTCAATCAATGCTCGCGCACCTTCGGCAGTGGCTACGTTACCACCAATAATATCCAGCTCAGGGTAAGCAGCGCGCGTTTCACGAATTCGTTGTAGTACGCCTTCTGAGTGACCATGAGACGAGTCAATCAACAAGACATCAACACCGGCTTCAACTAGGGCTTTAACGCGTTCTTCATTACCTGGCGCAGCACCTACGGCAGCGCCTACACGTAGACGACCCTGAGCATCTTTACAAGCGTTTGGCTTGCTTTCCGCTTTGTGGAAGTCTTTGGCGGTGATCATGCCTTTTAATTGAAACTCATCATTAACCACCAAAATTTTCTCAACGCGCGCTTTATGCATCCGCTCTTGAACTTCTTGGCCTGAAGCGCCCTCTTTCACCGTCGCGAGACGATCTTTCGGAGTCATCACATCAGAGACTAACTTAGTTAAATCGGTTACAAAGCGCACGTCGCGCCCAGTAATGATCCCAACCAGTTCATTATTTTCAGACACCACAGGGAAGCCCGCAAAACCGTGTTTCTCGGTTAATGCACGCACATCGGCAATCGTTGCCTGAGGGCGAACGGTAACCGGATGAGTCACCACGCCCGCTTCAAAGATTTTTACTTGATGAACTTGTTCCGCTTGCTGTTCTATCGACATATTTTTGTGGATAAAACCAAGACCACCCTCTTGGGCAAGTGCGATTGCTAGGCGAGCTTCTGTTACTGTATCCATAGACGCAGAAATCATAGGGATATTGAGCGTAATGTTTTTGGTAAGTCGAGTGCGAAGATCGGCTGTATTGGGGAGAACAGTAGAGTGTGCAGGGACGAGGAGAACATCGTCGAAGGTCAGAGCTTCTTTAGCAATTCTTAGCATTTGCAATATCTCACAACGTGAAGGTTAAGAGTAGTAAATCGCTTTATCGTTTCGCGTAATAAAGAGATTTAGATTTGATATTGCGGTCGGATTATACGCCCAGAGCAATCGCTTGACCACTCATTTTTTAATTTTTTATTTGCAATTACCCCCTTGATATGTATTATATTACCGCTAATTTCCATACTTATGTCTGGCCAAATTAGCGGTGCCCTCCTTTGACTAATCCAAATATCTACACAGTTTCACGTCTTAATGCTGAAGTAAGATTATTACTTGAAAATGAAATGGGCATCGTCTGGTTAATCGGTGAAATTTCTAACTTCTCTGCCCCTGTATCCGGTCATTGGTATTTGACCCTCAAAGACAGCCGCGCTCAAGTCAAATGCGCGATGTTCAAAGGCAATAATCGCTCAGTTTCTTTTAAGCCGAAAAATGGTCAACAAGTGCTAGTTAAGGCTAGACTTTCCTTGTATGAGCCTCGTGGTGATTATCAAATTATCATTGAAAGCATGCAGCCTGAAGGCGATGGACGACTACAACAAGAGTTTGAACAACTGAAAATGCAACTGGCCGCAGAAGGGCTATTTGCGCAATCACTTAAACAACCCCTCCCCGAACACCCGCGCTGTGTGGGCGTGATCACCTCAAAAACCGGAGCAGCCTTACACGATATTTTGCAGGTGTTGAAACGCCGCGATCCAAGCCTGCCGATCATTATTTATCCGACCCTAGTGCAAGGTAGTGAAGCAGCAATCAGTATTGCTCAAGCGATTGGCTGTGCGAATTCCCGCGCCGAATGTGATGTGTTGATCGTCGGCCGCGGCGGCGGCTCACTGGAAGATCTGTGGTGCTTTAACCATGAAATTGTCGCCAGAACGATAGCAGCAAGTCAAATCCCGATCATTAGCGCTGTCGGCCATGAAATCGATGTGACTATTGCTGACTTTGTCGCCGATATGCGCGCACCGACACCTTCTGCAGCGGCTGAAATGGTCAGTCGAGATAATAGCCATAAAAAGGTCGCCTTTAGCAACCAGCAACAGCAGTTAACCAATAGTATCCGCTATTATTTTTCTCGCCAGAAAAGTCATTTGCAGCAGTTACAGCATCGGCTGGACAAGCAGCATCCAGCTCATCGCCTACAGCGACAACGCCAACAAATTGATGACCTTAGCATGCAATTGACACAAGCGATGCAGCGACGTTTAACTTCGCAAACTAAAGCGCTCAATCAACAACAACATCGTTTACAGCTACACTCACCAGAAAAACTGCTTAATACACAAAAGCATCAATTAATGATGAGTCAGCACCAATTGCGTAAAGCAATGGAGCGCCAGTTACTCGAGGCCGAGCATCGTTATGCGCGCTTAGTGGATAAACTCAATACCGTCAGTCCACTCGCTACCCTTTCTCGCGGTTACTCGATTACTCAAAATGAACGCGGTGAAGTGATCCACAGCCAAGATCAAGTGCAAACTGGCGAAATCATTGTCACCCGCTTAGCACAGGGTGAAATTAGCGCTACAGTCAATTAATCATCATCAGCAAGCATTGAGCTGGTTACTGCGCTTTGACAAATTCAATTCGAATACGTGATTTAGACTTAAGTTCGTTACACGAATGACAAAAATAATTCGCTGCTCCGCAAGCCTGAAGTTTTTCTAACTCCGCGCTACAATCTGGGCAATAAGCCATTTTTGTATAATTCACATCACACTGTGCACAGTAATAACGACCACTCCAAAGCAATTCATGTGAACATTGCGGACAACGTGTTTCCATCGCTGTTTTCCTTATTGATTATGATTACTCGGCGACAACTCTACCTAGCCGCTGAAAAAATCGTGGGTAACTCTAATTAGTCAGCAAGTAAACGAAGGTAGCAAGCACCACAGCAGCTTCAAGTAAAAAAGGGATTACCTAGAAAAGTAGGCGGCTAAAAGACATCGAGCGCTTTTTCTTCAAATCACAACGCACCAGCGATCATACCGTCAAGTTCTCGATAGAACAAATCAGTCATTACCAATGTCAGCCCATCCATCTATTTACATAAAATCACGTGAATAGCCTCACTTGCTGCGCTTTGGGGATCTATCATGGATCTTTTGCTTTATCTACCTTGATCAGCGATCTACCATAAAAAGAACATTTATATCACCACACACCGAAAGCATAAGTTACATATTCTGTATTTGGATTTTAAACAGATTAAAAATCTAAGCAGGTTAATCAAAAAACGAAATAATGAAATTTAATAAAAAGATCATTATCACTTATTATCGCTCATAGGATCCTATTTTGAGCATAACATAGAGCAATACTCAGAATTAAACGTTAGTTAGTCGGGCAATAAACAACCAGTAAAATACTGTAACGAAAAAGAATAAAAAAGCCCAAGCTATGGGCTTGGGCTTTTATAAAATATCAGTATCAGTCTATTTTCGACGATCTTTTACCATGTTCATTAAACGCTTACGTTTACGTTCCTGAGACAACGTCATCTTATTGATTTTGTTCTCAAACGGGTTTTCGCTGCTTTGGAACTGAATCCGGATTGGTGTCCCCATGATTTCTAATGATTTCCGGTAATAATTCATTAGATAACGCTTATAAGAATGAGGTAATTCATTCACTTGGTTACCATGAATAACGATGATTGGTGGATTGTAGCCACCCGCGTGAGCGTATTTCAATTTAACGCGTCGACCACGAATCAATGGTGGCTGGTGATCATCAGTCGCCATTTTCATGATACGAGTTAATACTGAAGTTCCCACTCGTGTCGTTGCAGAACGATAAGCTTCTTGCACCGACTCAAAAAGATGTCCGACACCAGTACCATGTAGGGCTGAGATAAAATGGATACGAGCAAAATCAACAAACCCTAAGCGGCGATCTAACTCTTTTTTAACGCGCTCTTTGGTATCATTGCTTAAGCCATCCCATTTGTTGATCGCTATGACCACAGAACGCCCAGCATTTAAGGTAAAACCGAGTAAACTTAAATCTTGGTCGGAGATATTTTCGCGAGCATCGATCACTAACAACACAACGTTAGCATCTTCTATCGCTTTTAGCGTTTTGACGACAGAAAATTTTTCTACCGTTTCATTGATACTTTTGCGACGGCGAACACCCGCGGTATCAATCAAAACATACTCACGATCATCACGCTGCATTGGAATATAAATCGAGTCGCGTGTAGTGCCGGGCATATCATAAACCACAACCCGTTCTTCGCCTAAAATACGGTTTGTCAGTGTTGATTTACCAACATTAGGCCGACCAATAATAGCCAGTTTAATCGGTTGATCTTGTAACCGTTTAAATTCTGCTTCCGCTTCTTCTTCGGTATATTCCAACTGCTCGGGTTCATCAGTATCCACAAACTCTGTCAGATCTTCTAGACTCTGTAGTTCTTCGTTCATCTGCTCAGCAAGTGGATTCAACGCACGATCGATCAGAACAGCAACGCCTCGGCCATGAGCTGCGGCAATTTGGTACATCTGCGATCCCATCCCGAGCTGCCAAAATTCAGCACAGGCCGCATCAGCATCAATACCGTCAACTTTATTCACAACCAAAATTGCGTTTTTCTCAATACGGCGTAAATGCTGAGCAATAGCTTCATCAGCGGAAGTTAACCCAGCACGGCCATCAACCATAAATAACACGACGTCCGCTTCATCGATCGCCGCCAATGATTGTTGAGCCATTTTGGTTTCAACGCCTTCTTCTGTACCATCAATACCACCGGTATCAATCACGATGAATTCGTTTTCACCTAATTTTGCTTGGCCATATTTTCTGTCGCGGGTTAAACCGGGGAAGTCCGCTACCAGTGCATCTCGTGTACGGGTGAGCCGGTTAAATAGCGTCGATTTACCTACATTGGGACGCCCAACAAGAGCAACAACAGGTATCATAACAACCTCAATAATAATTCTTTCTTATGTAATTATACTCAAATGATTTTGCTACTCGGTACTAAAGTTTAGTATGACAAACACATTTGGGTATACAAACTCAAGGTTTATTGCAGCAAAACGGCCCCTAGCTGTGTACAGCCAGGAGCCGAATGTGAATTATATCACGATTTATTGAGTGATAGTCAGTTTCTTTATTTTACCATCTCGCGAGATAATCAAGTAACCATCGTCAAGCGCAAGAGGACCGACAGCAAAACCGCTTTTGCTGACGAATTGTTGAGCAACAAATTCACCACTATTGCGATCCAACCAGTGAAGATACCCTTCACTATCTCCAACGACCAAATAGCCATCAATCAATTTCGGTGCTGTTAATAAACGATGCTCTAGCTGACTATTCTGCCATAGCTCCGTACCACTGCGAGCATCAACGGCAACAACATGATCTTTATCCGTGACTAAAAACAGACGGCGACCATCACTAGCCATATCAGTCGTTGATGAATAATTGCGTTTCCATACCGCACTACCGGAACGCAAATCAATCGAAATCAACTGCCCGTTAAAACCGATGGCATAGAGATTAGCTCCGATGATCAACGGAGCGGCATCGACATCCACCAAGCGATCAATTTCAGTGGCACCTTGCGGCTGTCCTATCGGTTGTTGCCAAATTAATTGGCCACGCTCAATAATCGCCGCAGCGAGACGGCCGTTAGACGTCCCCCAAAAAACACCACCAGAAGCAGTCACTGGCCGACTATCGCCACGTAAGGTTAAACTTGGCACCTCAGTACTGATAGTCCATTTTTGAACACCATTAGTACTGTCTAACGCAAGCAATATGCCTCGGCTGGTATTGACAATCACTAGGTTACTGTCTGTCGCAACCGAAGCCAGTACTTCACCGGCTACGTCAGCTCGCCAATTCAGCTCGCCCGTTTCCGCATCTAAAGCTAATACTTGACCGTTTTCACTGCCAATAAACAGCTGATTGTAAGCCGCAACAATGCCTCCAGATAAACGAGCTGGCATATCTTGTCTTACATTAACACGCCATAATGTTTTCCCATCATTGGGATCAAGTGCTTTTACTTCACCGTCACGACTGGCGACAAATACTTTGCCATAAGCGTATTCAGGAGTCAGATTAGAGAAAAAATGACCGACTCCCCGACCAACCGAATTACTCCAAATGGGTTGAGGCGTAAATTCACTACTCACACTGGGTAGTGGAGCCATAATGATATTTTCTTCTTCCCCAGCACATCCGCCTAACAAACCGATTACGGCCGCAGACAAAAGCACTTTGTTGAATATTTTTTTCATCAACAGATGCCCTTATCTGGCTAGATCATCAAGTTTCAGTTGCAATGTCTGGCTAGCATTACTCGATTGTTGAGCTTGTGAATAGGCTGCATAAGCCGCGTCTTTATCTCCTTTACGTAATGCTATATCACCACGTAATTCAGCGACACGCGCAGCCCAACTGGCCTCAGTAATCGTTGTTAGTTCAGCTAGAGCGGCATCAAATTGTTGCTGTTCGGCCTGTAAACGTGCAATGCGAAATGCGATCACAGGTGTTAATGCCGCGTCTTTCGTGGACTTCTTAGCCCATTCAAGTTGTGCTAACGCCTCATCAAACTGTCCAGCATCAGCTTGTGCTTTAGCAAGCTGCATCGCCGCTAAAACGGCATACTCCGATTTCTGATGATTATCGATAAAATGCTGTAAATCAGACTCAGCTTGCGCCCCTTTAGCTGAAAAGTTAGCGATTGCTTTGCTATACGTTTCAGACGTTGTTTCTTGACCTGTCGTGGTTGAATGTTGGTAATAACGCCATCCAAACAAACCGCCAAGACCAAGCACAGCACCAAGGAGAACGGCCTTACCGTTCTCTTTCCACCAATCTTTGATCGCTTCAACTTGTTGTTCTTCGGTATCGTAGAGTTCCACTTCCTGTCCTCTTAAATAAGAAATCTCAAAAACGTGCGTTTAAACGAGATGAGCCAATTGGCTAGCAATGTCAGTTTGAGATAACGTGGTTTGTTGACCACCAAGTAAATCTTTTAGTACTACGGTTTTTTCAGCGATCTCGTCTTCACCAAGTACCAGAGCCACCGCAGCACCGACTTTATCTGCGCGTTTAAATTGTTTTTTGAAGTTACCACCGCCACAGTGGTTCATCACGCGTAAACCTGGAACTTGCTCACGCAACTGTTCCGCAAGCTTCATACCTGCCATGGTGGTACCTTCACCAGCGGTGACAATATAAACGTCTACGCTACGCCGCACGTCTGTATTACCTAGGGTTTCCATCATCAATACCAGACGCTCAAGCCCCATAGCAAAACCAACAGCCGGAGTCGCCTTCCCTCCAAGCTGTTCAACCAAGCCGTCATAACGTCCACCGCCACACACGGTGCCTTGTGAGCCTAAGCTTTCTGTTATCCATTCAAAAACCGTTCGATTGTAATAATCTAATCCACGCACTAAACGTTGATTAACGGTGTATTCGATACCTGCCGCGTCAAGAAGTTCACACAAACCGCTAAAATGTTGTTTCGACTCGGCATCTAAGTAGTCGGCCAATTCGGGCGCATCACCAAGTATCGCTTGAACGTCTGGATTTTTACTATCCAGAACACGCAATGGATTGGTATACATGCGACGTTTGCAATCTTCATCTAATACATCTTGATGTTGCTCTAAATACTCAATCAATGCACTGCGATAATCAGCGCGAGCCGCCAATGAACCAATCGAATTAAGCTCTAGTCGCACATGCTCAGCAATGCCAAGTTCACGCCATAGCCGTGCTGTCATCATGATCAGCTCTGCATCAACATCTGGCCCATCGATACCAAATACTTCAACGCCACATTGATGGAACTGACGATAACGACCTTTCTGAGGACGCTCATGACGGAACATTGGTCCGATATACCATAAACGCTGCTCTTGATTGTACAGCAACCCATGTTCAATTCCGGCACGAACGCAACCGGCTGTTCCTTCAGGACGAAGGCTTAAGCTATCGCCATTACGATCCGCAAACGTATACATCTCTTTTTCGACCACATCGGTCACTTCACCAATAGCACGGCTAAAAAGTGGCGTCATTTCAACGATAGGCATACGCACTTCGCTATAGCCATAGGCACTAACGACATTTTTAACTGCGTTCTCCACTTTTTGCCAAAGTGGAGATTGAGTAGGGAGGCAGTCGTTCATGCCTCGAATTGCTTGAATAGTCTTTGCCAAAATATTTACCGTAATATCGTGAGGTTAATCTTGCTCGATTTGCTGAATAGCAATACGATTTTTCGTGTCTAATTGAGCCGCTTTTGAGCGGATTCTAGCTTCGAGCTGAGCAACGAGATCATCGTTATCAAAGCGCTCTTTCTGACGAACACCATCTTCGTAGAAAGCACTTTTTTTATTACTGCCAGCCAATCCTAAGTGAGAGACTTCCGCTTCACCAGGGCCATTGACAACACAACCAATGATCGAGACATCCATTGGAGTTAACACATCTTCTAAACGCTGCTCAAGTGCGTTGACCGTACTTATCACATCAAATTCCTGACGAGAACAACTTGGACAAGCGATAAAATTGATCCCACGCGAGCGAATACGCAGTGATTTCAGAATATCAAAACCGACTTTAATCTCTTCAACAGGATCGGCTGCTAAAGAAATCCGTAACGTGTCACCAATACCTTCTGCTAATAGCATTCCTAAGCCAACAGCCGATTTAACAGCCCCCGCTCGGGCACCGCCCGCTTCGGTGATCCCTAAATGAAGAGGTTGATCAATTTGTTTGGCCAGTAAGCGATAAGAATCCACTGCTAGAAACACATCCGAAGCTTTGACACTGACTTTGAATTGATCAAAGTTTAGTCTGTCGAGAATATCGACGTGGCGCATCGCAGATTCAACCAAAGCTTCGGGTGTTGGTTCGCCATATTTAAGCTGCAGATCTTTTTCTAATGAACCACCATTAACACCAATTCGAATCGGAATGCCTTTATCACGAGCACAGTCAACGACCGAGCGAATCCGAGCTTCATTACCGATATTGCCAGGGTTAATCCGTAAACAATCAACACCATACTCGGCCACTTTTAAAGCGATTCGATAGTCAAAATGAATATCTGCCACTAAAGGAATCGAGACCTGTTGCTTAATTAACTTGAATGCGTCAGCAGCATCCATGGTTGGAACGGAAACGCGGACAATATCTGCGCCCACTTTCTCCAACGCTTTTATTTGAGCGACGGTCGCAGCCACATCTGTGGTTCTGGTGTTGGTCATGGATTGTACGGCGATAGGCGCGCCATCGCCAATAGGTACGTTACCCACATAAATACGTGTAGAGGGGCGACGCTTAATAGGAGACTTGTGTTGCATAATTTCGTCTAAGGTAAGGTGAATCTAGCTACTCTGCCTGAAGTATACCCAGAAAGGTCGACAGGTTCACTCGCAAATGTGACAGAAACACCTTCTGGTGCTCCAAGAATGACACTAATTGGGGTTTCACCACGCACATTGACCGATTGACCGGCTTTTTTAACGCCAGTAGACAATGTTTTGCCTGTGGCATCTTTAACTTGAATCCAACAGTCGGCGCTAAAAGTCATGCTCAGTAAATTACTCTCGTCAGCGTTGACAGGAGTATTTTCTGTCACTGCGGATGTGATGGATGGCTCAACCTCTAAAACAGGCTCAACAGCACTGTCGTTAACGGATTCACTTTCTGATTGCTCGGCAACTGAGGCATCGTTATCAGCAGTAAGCTCACTGACCGTCGGCAACTGATCTAAAACTGGATCGACCGTTGCTAAAGGACGCTGGCTATTTTGCTCAGTAATCAGTGAGCTGCGCTCACTCGACGACGTGAGATTATTGTGTTGGTTATTCTGCCACCACCACAGTGATGACATACCAATAATCACCAATACAATAACCCAAGTGATCAACATGATACGGCTATCGTGCTGATCACGCTTGGTTTTTTTAGAAAAACTTTGCATCTTCTGCTCTTGAGGCTCAATCACATAGTGCACCTCATAAGCTTCGACGACTTCAGCAGCCGAAAGTCCGACGGCTTTAGCGTAAGAACGCAGATAACCACGAGTAAAAGTGGCCACTAAATCAGAATCAAATTGGTTATCTTCAATATTGCGAATAATCGCTACCCGCAATCGTAAGCGATCAGCCACCTGCTTTTGACTCAACCCTAAAGCTTCTCGTTTAAGCTTAAGCAGTGTGCCGGGTTGTTGAACGTTCGGCGTTTCTTCAACGATGGTCTCTTGTTGTGTATTCATCCGCGCTATCAATCTCTTTTATTCGTGTTCGAGCCGAAGCCTACGCTGTTATTTTTGTCTCTATTCGTTAGTCGCGTTTAGGTTCTCAGGGCTCCAACAGGGAAAATGGTTTCATCCAATTCACTTAAGTTTCAATAACGCCGACTTCCGTACTGATTTTGCTTATACAGCGAGGAAATTGCATTATTACTCATCAACTAATTTGGATATCACGTTTGTTTGATTCGACCGCTACATCGAATGGGCTATCATTAATTCATTCTAATGGATCTTAGGCGGTAAACAACATTGATTTGAAAAAGAAATTACAGCTAGGTCAAGATTTTTCGTTAAATTGACATAAAAAAGCCATAATTTGCCACTGTGAACTAAGAATCCAACTATGCATCAAAACACCTTACGCAGCCTGTTTCAGTTAATAGCATGATTCTATCAAGGTGCTCTATGACCGATAAAAACTGAACATCCCTTGGCTTATAAACTCAAAATCTAACTCGACTTGTTTAGCGGTTTTCTCTTAACAACAACGCCAGCGAAAAGGCTGGCGTTGTTAAAAAGGTTTATAAGGTTTTTACGGGAATAATCTGCTCCGGCTGCTGCTTTAATTTCGTCCGTTTGGTTCTGTCTATTACATCACCAACCAACTGGCCGCAAGCAGCGTCAATATCATCACCACGCGTTTTACGTATTGTCACCGTATGCTCATATTGCATTAAGGTTTTTTGAAAACGATCAATGCGTGAGTTACTGGGTTTTTTATACGGTGAGCCTGGATAAGGATTAAACGGAATCAAGTTAATTTTACAAGGTGTTCCTTTCATCAACTGAGCCAACTCATGCGCATGTTCCGTGCCATCATTGACATGATCCAACAAAACATATTCAACAGTCACTTTACCGCGATTAGCGTTAGAAGAGGCAATATAACGGCGCACTGAAGCAAGGAAATCTTGAATATCCCAACGATCATTAATAGGCATAATTTCGCTGCGTAATTTATCGTTAGGTGCATGAAGTGAAATCGCTAATGCCACGTCAATTTGCCCGGTCATTTGATCTAAACCAGAAACGACACCTGAAGTAGAGACCGTTACGCGACGTTTCGATAAACCAAAACCGAGATCATCAAGCATAATTTCTAACGCAGGAATGAGGTTTTTCATATTGAGCAACGGCTCACCCATACCCATCATTACTACGTTAGTGATCGGACGGCGGCCCGTTTCTTTTTCCAAACCAATTTCACGTGCAGCACGCCAAACCTGACCAATAATTTCCGAAACGCGTAAATTACGGTTAAACCCTTGCTGGGCGGTTGAACAAAACTTACATTCCAGCGCACAACCAACTTGTGAAGAGACACATAATGTAGCGCGATCTTCCTCGGGGATATAGACGGTTTCAACATCTTGATCCCCCACTCGCATCGCCCATTTTATCGTGCCATCACTGGAGTATTGAGCATCAGAAACGTAAGGCGCTCGAATCTCACAATGAGTCTGTAATTTCTCACGTAGGTTTTTGTTAATGTTGGTCATTTTTTCGAAGTCATCACAACCGAAGTGATAAATCCACTTCATGATTTGATCAGCTCGAAACGCTTTTTCACCCAATTCTTCTGCGAAATAAGTACGTAAGCCTTTGCGATCAAAATCGAGCAGATTGACTTTTTCAGTGGTCATGTGGCCTCTCCAAAATGGAACTAGAATTAAGGGCGCGAATTGTACAGCCTTTATTCAGTGACAACAAGCACAGTAAAACCCTGAATTTTTTACGACATTATCGGGATAGGAAAGCGGTTCTGGTCGATGATAAATCCCTGATGAGATATGACTTATCAGGGATTACAAATAGATATGGATATGAACTATTTACCAACAGCTTAACGTTTACTTTATAGTGAGGTAAAGCCATAAACCATCCAGATCTGAGTCTTGATGATGGTATTTTTGTTCTACGGCAAATCACTCACTGCGCGGGCAAATTTCAGCTTCGGGAAAAAAGAACTCAATTTCACGAGCTGCGGAAGCCGGACTATCACTGCCATGCACGGAGTTATAACGCATACTCAGCGCATAATCGGCGCGAATCGTACCACAAGCCGCTTCTTCAGGATTGGTTTTGCCCATTAATTCACGGTAACGAACAATCGCATTTTCTCCTTCTAACACCTGAACCATGATCGGACCTGATGTCATAAAGGCTTTTAGGTCATTAAAGAAGGCTTTCCCTTCGTGCTCAGCATAAAAGCCACTCGCTTGATCTTCGGTTAAATGAACCATTTTGGCTGCGATAATTCTCAACCCAGCTTTTTCTATGCGATGGTAAATCTCGCCAATCAAGTTACGCTTTACCGCGTCAGGCTTGATAATTGAAAACGTTCTTTCAAGAGCCATAAGATGTCCTTTTTACATTTTGATAATAATAGTAAGGCTTATTGAACCACTCCCCAACGGCTTACTGTGGCTAATCTGCGAGCTAATCAGGCCAAGATAGAAATAGACTCATCAACGCCGTCAATAGCACTACCCCAGCAAAAACAATGGGTATAAAACGGGGCAAACGACTGCCCCTTAATTAATCATTATTTGGCCTGATCCAATAAAATACGCGCGACGGTCTTAACGCCCATCGCTGTTGCCCCTGCGGCCCATTTATCACTAGCGGATTTACGATACGTTCCCGCGCAATCAACATGTAGCCAGCCTTGATGGTAATCGTCAACAAAGTAGGATAAGAAAGCCGCTGCCGTACTTGCACCCGGTGAATAATCACCAGAACAAATATTAGAGAGATCAGCAAAGTTCGAGGGCAACATATCACGGTGAAAATCAGCTAATGGCAGTGCCCATAATCCCTCATTTTCCTCTTTAGCCGCATCGAGCGCTTGTTGACTCAAAGTTTTATCAAAACTCAGCAATGCATGATAGTCATTACCCAACGCATTTTTTGCAGCTCCCGTTAGGGTGGCACAATCGATGATCAATTGTGGTTTTTGCTCTGAAGCGTAAATCAAACCATCGGCTAAAACTAACCGCCCTTCTGCGTCAGTATTCATAATTTCAACGGTTTTGCCGTTTTTATAGGTGATCACATCACCCAATTTTAATGCACGGCCAGATACCATGTTCTCAGCACAACACAAAATGAGCTTAACGCGTTTATTTAAGCCACGCATGATAGCCAGACCAAGGGCTCCGGTGATGGTTCCTGCTCCGCCCATATCCGCTTTCATCGAAGACATGAAATTAGACGGTTTTAAACTATAGCCACCAGAGTCAAAGGTAATGCCTTTGCCGACTAAGCAGGCAAATACAGGGGCATTATCATCGCCCGTTGGGTTGTAGTCTAATTGCAACATGGCAGAAGTGCGCTCAGAGCCTCGCCCTACCGCATAAATGCCTTCCCAGTTTTCCGTCAATAGGTCTTTGTCTTTTACAATTCGATAAGAGACGTGATCCGGAGCTAATGACTTAATAAACTCGGCAGCCATGGTCGCTAATTGACGAGGAGCCACTTCTTCAGCACTTTTATTGATAATATCGCGTGTCCAATCCGCCGCTTTAATCCGTGCTTCAAGTTCCGCTTGATCAGCGGCAGCTAACGATTCCCACTGCAAGGTATTTTTCTTTTTAGGATCACGGTAACCTTGGTAAAATGCCCAGATCGTTTCCAAAGTCCATGCGGAACCGGATAAATGTAATGAACGCAATCCTTGGCCATCTAATTTACGCGCAGCACGCTGAATGGCATTGAGATCATTCTCTTTCGATAAATGAATGGTCGCGCCTTGCTCTGTAAATGATACGAGGGCTTTTTCTCCCCACTGAGGCTGGGCTGATTCTAGACTAATAAATACAGGCATCTGTGTAGACATGGTTTCTCCTTGTCCTATATGGTGTGGCCTTAATAGATATATTCCATTGTTCCGTTACACTACCGCGCGATTACCGCTCTAGTAACGAGTTGAGAATAACTACTCTCGGATATATCTGAATCACAACGAATAATCAACCTAACGATGTTAACATTTTGTCGCGTAAAAATACCCACTGGATAAAAAAACGGACCATTAGGTCCGCTTATTTTGCTTAAAATTGTTAACTCAACACTGATTTGATGGTTCGCTACCTACTATATCGTTGCGCTTTCTTTGTGCATTTGCCACAAAGGCGACATATTACGCAATTGAGTGACAGCACTACGAATATGTTCTATTGCATAATCTATTTCTTCTACGGTTGTAAAACGGCCAAATGAAAAACGAAGCGAGCTATGTGCTAACTCATCATCCAAACCCAGCGCACGCAATACATAAGAAGGCTCTAAGCTAGCAGACGTACAAGCACTGCCTGAAGAGACCGCAAGATCTTTCAGCGCCATTAACAACGATTCGCCTTCGACAAAAGCAAAACCGAGATTAAGATTATGAGGAACACGCTGCTCTAGATCACCGTTAATACTTACGGCTTCGATGTCTTGTATGCCATTAAGTAAACGGTCACGCAAAGTTTTAGCATGCTGATAATCATGTTCCATCTCTTGTTTAGCGATGCTAAACGCTTCTCCCATCCCAACAATTTGATGGGTCGCTAACGTTCCTGAACGGAAACCGCGCTCATGACCACCGCCATGCATCTGTGCTTCAAGATAAATACGCGGTTTGCGACGCACAAAGAGAGCGCCAATACCTTTAGGACCATAAATTTTATGCGCTGAGAGTGAGATAAGATCGACTTTCATCGTTTGCACGTCGATCTCGACTTTCCCCGCTGATTGAGCAGCATCGACGTGAAAGATAATATTTCGCTCACGGCACAGCTCTCCTATCGCGGTGATATCCTGAATCACACCTATTTCATTATTGACATGCATTACGGAGACTAACACTGTGTCCTCACGCATTGCGTCTTGTAATTGGTTTATATCAATTAATCCACGATGGTCAGGATCAAGATAAGTCACCTCAAAACCTTCACATTCAAGCTGGCGCATGGTATCCAATACCGCTTTATGCTCAGTTTTACAGGTGATGATGTGCTTACCTTGTTTAGCGTAAAAATGCGCCGCACCTTTAATCGCCAAGTTATTCGACTCGGTCGCCCCTGAAGTAAAAACAATCTCACGCGGATCAGCATGAATAAGTTCAGCAACTTGTTCACGCGCCGTATCCACCGCTTCTTCTGCCTGCCAGCCATAACGGTGCGATCGAGAGGCCGGATTACCAAACGTCCCATCCATCGTCATATGCTGAATCATCTTTTCGGCAACACGCGGATCAACCGGACATGTAGCCGAATAGTCTAAATAAATAGGCAGTTTCATTTTTTACTCCAGTGTAAACATTGCCGCTATGAGCGAACGTTAAGACCAAAGGAGGCTGCACCAATAGTGACAGATTGAGAATGCTTATGGCCACTCCCTTGGTTCGCCGCAAGGTTCATACCTTGACGGTCAGAAATTTGTAAGACTTCATTATCAACCATCAACTCACCGAGAGTGATGTTATTTAAGAAGTCACTAATACGAGAACTGAGATCACACCACAAGGTATGAGTGAGACAACGAGTGCCACCTTGGCAATCACCTTTACCATGACACTTCGTCGCATCGACAGATTCATCTACCGCGGCAATGACCGTACCAATAGAAATGGTGCTTGCTTCTGCACCTAAACGATAACCACCACCTGGGCCTCGCACACTGGCGACCAAACCAGCTTTGCGTAACTTAGAAAAAAGCTGCTCTAGATAAGACAGAGAAATACCTTGTCGCTCTGAAATGTCCGCTAGCGGTACTGGGTTTTGTTGCGAATTTAGCGCCACATCTAACATGGCCGTTACCGCGTATCTTCCTTTAGATGTTAATCTCATATTACACCATATCCACATCGATTATGTGGTTGGAATTCTTCCATACCCTACTAAACCAGTCAAGTATTTAATTGGCTAAATTACTCAGGTATTTAACCTTAAGTTAATCAGGTGATTAGTGATAATTAAGGCTGACGCATTTTTTTCTCTACCGCAGTCAATACACCGCGTAAGATATTAATTTCTTGTGATTCTGGACGAGCTCGACTGAATAATCGACGGAGCTTGTTCATTACCTGCCCGGGTTGTGAAGGAGAGATAAACTCACTTTCCAGTAATACTCGTTCTAGATGCTGATAAAATCGGTCCAACTCTTGATGACGAGGATAGTCAGCCACCGATGGGGATGAAAATTCACTCTGTTGCTGAGTTAAGTGAGCAACGCGAATCTCATAGCATAACGTTTGCACGGCCATCGCTAAGTTTAATGAGCTGTATTCAGGGTTGGCAGGAATGCACACATGATAATGACAAAGCTGTAATTCCTCGTTGGTTAAGCCCGTTCTTTCACGGCCAAATACTACAGCAACCGCGTGTTTTTGAGCTTCAAGCGCAAATTGCTCACCACACTGACGAGGGTCAAGCATCGGCCACTCTAATGTGCGTGAGCGGGCGCTGCTACCAACAACTAACCCACACTCAGCGACGGCCTCACTCAACGTACTGACGACCTGCGCATTTAACGCAATATCACTGGCACCAGCCGCTAACGCTATTGCTTGAGCATCCACTGCACATTCAGGAGCCACCAGCACCATCTGGCTTAAGCCCATCACTTTCATCGCTCTGGCGGCTGAGCCAATATTCCCAGAATGTGAAGTGCCTACTAAAACGATTTTAACATTGTCTAACATGACGTTCATTTACCATCAGTTTATCGCTCATTTCGCCGTCGATAGTGATACTCACTCGCTAATTATTATCGACGATAAGCATCATCTTAAAATTGACGGTATTGAATTGGCTTGAAGGATTGGCTCAGTAACCTAGGGATAATGAATAAAAGAGCAGTTACTTGGCGTTAATCGCCAGATAATAGCATAAAGCAAAATGAAATGAGCAGGCCCTTTATTAGCAGAGCCATTAAGCGCATAAAAAATAACCACTTCCTTTTTGGTACGATTTTGCTATAATACGCTCCGCTTTTTTCGTTCTTTAACATCCGTTGGGAAACTCGTATGCATCCAATGCTAAACATTGCTATTCGCGCTGCGCGAAAAGCAGGTAACCATATTGCTAAATCTCTAGAAAACGCTGACAAAATTGAATCCTTTCAAAAAGGAAGCAATGACTTTGTTACTAATGTCGACAAAGAAGCCGAAGCGCTAATCATTGCTACCATCCAAAGCTCTTACCCTGAGCACTGCATTATTGCCGAAGAAGGCGGTCTTATCGAAGGTAAAGATAAAGACGTACAATGGATCATCGACCCACTGGATGGAACCAATAACTTCGTGAAAGGTATCCCTCATTTTGCGGTATCGATTGCCGTAAGAATGAACGGTCGCACCGAAGTTGCCTGTGTTTATGACCCAATGTTAAATGAACTATTTACTGCTCAACGCGGCTCTGGCGCTCAATTAAACAATGGTCGTATTCGCGTTAAGCCATTGAAAGATTTGCAAGGCGCTATCCTTGCAACTGGTTTCCCATTTAAGCAAAAGCAGCACTCTGAATCTTACCTGAAAATTATTTCTTCATTGTTTGTTGAGTGTGCCGATTTTCGTCGCACTGGGTCAGCCGCTTTAGATCTGTGTTATTTGGCGGCTAACCGTGTTGATGGTTACTTTGAACTGGGTTTAAAACCATGGGATATGGCGGCAGGCGAATTGATCGCTCGTGAAGCTGGAGCAATTCTGACCGATTTTGCTGGTGGTACTAATTACATGCAATCGGGCAATATTGTCGGTTCAAGTCCTCGTGGCGTCAAAGCGATTTTGCAACACATCCGTGAAAACGGAAATAGTGCTATTTTTAAATAACCGCTCTGTCGTCAAGCAACGGCTATTGATCAATAACTGATGTGAGTGTGATAAAAAACCGCTGAATATTCAGCGGTTTTTTTAGTTATTGCTTAAGAGGAATATCACCCTTAAGGCAATTCATCCAACTCAACCCCCTCTTTTTCCACCACTGGTGGAATCAGGTGTTCACGGGTAATACCAAGTTTTAACGCTAACGCAGAAGCAACGTAGATAGAAGAATAAGTAC
This sequence comes from Vibrio injensis, assembly GCF_001895205.1. GTDB lineage: Bacteria > Pseudomonadota > Gammaproteobacteria > Enterobacterales > Vibrionaceae > Vibrio > Vibrio injensis. The sequence goes on from NZ_BDJF01000006.1 coordinate 346,592, forward strand.
CAACGGTGATCCCGAGTAGTAATGCGGTAGCAAAACCATGAATATTAGCGCCACCTTGGACAAATAGTGCAATCACCACAAACAAGGTCGTTCCTGAAGTAATTAACGTCCGACTCAGCGTTTGCGTAATGGAGCTATTCATCACTTCCGCTGAATCGCCTTTGCGCAACTTACGGAAGTTCTCACGAATACGGTCAAAAACCACAATCGTATCGTTCAACGAATAACCGACCACCGTCAATAAGGCAGCGACAATCGTTAAATCAATTTCGATTTGCAGTAACGAAAAAATACCTAAAGTGATGATGACATCGTGAGCAAGAGATAATACGGCTCCAGAAGCTAAACGCCATTCAAAACGCATTGAAACGTAGAGCAAAATACAGATCAGTGAGGCTAAAATGGCTAAGCCCCCCGCCTCTGCCAGCTCATCGCCAACGTTAGGACCAACAAACTCGATCCGGCGCATCTCAACGCTTTCACCCGTTCCCTCTTTAATGGCATTAAGAATTTGGTTACCAAGCGTTTCTCCTGCAACCCCTTCACGAGGGCGCAAACGGACCATAACATCACGTGCTGAACCAAAGTTTTGTACCGTTGCATCACCAAATCCACGCTCATCAAGAGCATGGCGAATTTTCTCCAGATTCGCCGGTTCTGCAAAACCCACTTCTATCAGTGTTCCGCCAGTGAAGTCCAATCCCCAATTTAACCATTTGGTGGATAAGGTAAAAATTGACGCGCTAATCATCAATAACGATAAGACAAACGTAAACTTTGACCAACGCATAAAGTCGATCGTTTTCTCTGCTTTCAGAATTTGATACATAATGATTCCTAGCCTTAGATCGACAATTTATTGATACGTTTCCCGCCATACAGCAGGTTAACCACACAACGCGTACCGATAATTGCGGTAAACATCGACGTTAAGATACCAATTGATAAGGTAACAGCGAAACCTTTGATCGCACCAGTACCCACCGCAAATAAAATAATCGCAGTGATAAGCGTCGTGATGTTCGCATCCGCAATAGTACTAAACGCGTTCGCATACCCCTGATGGATGGCTTGTTGCGGATTACGACCTTCACGTAACTCTTCACGAATACGTTCAAAGATCAGTACGTTAGCATCCACTGCCATACCAACAGTTAACACAATACCGGCAATGCCAGGTAAGGTCATCGTTGCTCCGGGAATCATCGACATAATGCCGATAATCAGCACTAAGTTGGTTAACAAAGCTAAGTTAGCGATCAAGCCAAACGTACGATAGTACAGTGCAGTAAAGATCATCACCGCAAACAAGCCCCAAATACAGGCTTGAATACCCATATCGATATTCTGTTGTCCCATTGACGGGCCAATCGTTCGCTCTTCAACGATCGAAATCGGTGCGATTAATGCACCTGCACGTAGTAATAAAGCTAAGTTCTGAGCTTCTGCCGCCGAGTTGATGCCAGTGATTCGGAAATTACGCCCCAATGCTGACTGAATCGTCGCTTGGTTAATCACTTCTTCATGCTTTTCTAAAATCACTCGACCGTCAGCCGTTCTTTCACCACTGTCTCGATATTCAGCAAAAACCGTGGCCATTAGTTTGCCAATATTATTTCTTGAGAAAGCCGACATCTTACTGCCACCTTCACTATCAAGAGAAATATTGACCTGTGGACGACCGTATTCGTCGGCACTTGAACTGGCGTCAGTAATACTGGAACCACCCAAAATGACCCGGCGCTTTAAAACAACAGGACGACCATCACGATCCAGTTTAATTTCACTACCAGCAGGCACTCTGCCCGCCGCCGCCGCAGCTAGATCAGCGGTGGCATCGACTTCACGAAACTCAAGGGTTGCTGTCGCACCTAAAATTTCTTTAGCACGAGCAGTATCTTGTACGCCAGGCAGTTCAACCACAATCCGACTCGCGCCTTGACGCTGAACCAAAGGTTCTGCAACCCCTAACTCATTGACACGATTACGTAAAATAGTGATATTTTGCTCAACGGCGTAGTTGCGAATTTCTTGTAAACGGGCGTCTGTAAATTTGGCCACCAAAAGGAAGCGCCCATCACGATCAGAAGCGGTAAAGTTCATATCACGATGATTCGCCTCTAATAGACGGCGAGTGTCTTCAAGCTGAGCGGCATCGCGTAAAATGATCTCAACAGAATCCGCTTGACTGCGGATCGCACGGTAGCGAATCTTTTCGTCACGCAATTCACTACGAAAAGCTTCTTCTTGTTGACTAACTAATCGCTCCATTGCCGCATCCATGTCCACTTCCATCAAAAAGTGAACCCCACCACGTAAATCAAGGCCAAGTTTCATAGGCGCTGCGCCAATGGATTCTAGCCAACGAGGAGTGGAAGGCGCTAAGTTCAGCGCAACAATGATATCATTGCCTAAAGCTTCATTAATGATGTCACGAGCACTGATTTGGGTATCTGTGTCATTAAAACGCACCAAAATTGAGCCATTTTCGAAAGCAATGGATTTATGAGAGAGTTGCGCTTTATCGAGCGCTTGGGTGACAGCATCCAGCGTTGACATATCTACAGAGGCGCCACGCGCCCCTGTAACTTGAATAGCCGGATCTTCACCGTAAAGATTAGGAAGTGCGTATAAAGCAGAAATGGTAATGGCAAACACGACCATTAAGTACTTCCATAACGGATAACGGTTTAGCACAGCGAGGATCCTCTAGCTGTTTTACAAAGATTTAAGTGTACCTTTTGGTAACACGGCAGAAACGAAGTCTTTTTTAATCACAACTTCGTTGTTGTTGTTCAATTCAACAGAGATAAAATCGTTATCATCAGCAATTTTCGTGATTCTTCCCACTAAACCACCACTGGTTAAGACTTCATCACCTTTCGCCATTGAGGCCATTAGGCTTTTATGCTCTTTCACTCGTTTAGACTGTGGGCGGTAAATCATGAAATAGAAAATCACCGCAAACATGCCAAGCATGATCAGCATTTCGAAACCACCACCCTGTGATGCACCTTCACCTGCTGCGTGTGCTACAGAAATTAGACTCATTGAGAAACGTCCTCTAAGTTATTGTTTGTAATGTTTATAGGTATTGGGCCGCACTGAGACAAATTCAAGCTATCAATAAGCTCTTCAAGATAAATCCATCTCAGTGCTTGCTATTACGCTTGTTCGACTTGTAAAGGCGGCACTTCGCGTTGACGACGTGCGTAAAACGCTTCTACAAATTGATCAAAGCGATCTTCATCTATCGCTTTACGAATACTTTCCATCAACCGTTGATAATAACGGAGATTGTGAATGGTATTCAGACGAGCGCCAAGGATCTCGTTACAACGATCCAAATGGTGCAAGTACGATTTAGAATAATTTTTGCAAGTGTAACAGTCACAATGTGGATCGAGTGGTGTTGTATCCGTTTTATGTACTGCATTACGGATCTTGATCACACCACCAGTCACAAATAGGTGGCCGTTACGAGCATTTCGCGTTGGCATCACACAGTCAAACATATCGACGCCACGACGCACCCCTTCCACTAAGTCTTCTGGCTTGCCCACGCCCATTAAGTAGCGAGGCTTATCTTCCGGCAGTTGTGGGCACGTATGCTCCAAAATGCGATGCATATCTGGTTTCGGTTCCCCAACCGCAAGACCACCGACGGCATAACCATCAAAACCGATTTGGGTCAATCCTTTCACTGACTCATCACGCAAATCTTCATATACCCCACCTTGAACAATCCCAAACAACGAATTGGTATTGTTGAGCTTGTCAAAATGGTCACGAGAGCGCTGCGCCCAACGCAATGACATTTGCATCGACTTTTTCGCTTCTTCATGCGTCGCAGGATAAGGCGTACATTCATCGAAAATCATTACGATATCTGAACCTAAATCTTTTTGGATTTCCATCGATTTTTCGGCATCCATAAAGATTTTGTCACCATTAACAGGGTTGCGAAAATGCACCCCCTCTTCGGTGATTTTGCGAATATCCCCCAAACTGAAGACTTGGAAACCGCCGGAATCGGTCAGGATTGGGCCTTGCCAATTCATAAAGTCATGCAAATCGCCATGCATTTTCATCACTTCTTGACCGGGACGCAGCCAAAGATGGAACGTATTGCCAAGCAATATTTCAGCCCCCGTTTCTTTGACTTCTTCTGGGGTCATGCCCTTTACTGTGCCATAAGTACCGACGGGCATAAAGGCCGGGGTTTGTACGGTGCCACGCTCAAAGGTCAACTGACCTCGACGCGCATTGCCATTTTTCTTTTTCAGTTCGAACGTTAACTTCACAAAGCCTCCAATGTCAGAGAAACAGTCTGACGATATTAAGGGATCAAGCTTAAGCCTGATTTTTTTCAATGAACATCGCATCGCCATAGCTGAAGAAGCGATATTTCTGCTCTACCGCATGCTGATAAGCAGCCATAGTGTGCTCATAACCAGCAAAGGCACTGACCAACATAATCAGCGTCGACTCTGGTAAATGAAAATTGGTGATCAATGCATCAATCAATTGATATTGATAACCAGGAAAAATAAAAATATCCGTATCACCAAAAAAAGGCGCTAACGCTGTGCCTTTCGCAAGTGCATCTTGCGCTGCGCTCTCTAAAGAACGCACCGAGGTTGTCCCAACCGCAATCACTCTGCCACCACGAGCCTTGGTCGCTGCAATCGCCGCGACCACTTCTTCTGGTACTTCAACGTATTCAGCATGCATATGGTGATCATGAATATTTTCCACGCGCACCGGTTGGAAAGTACCCGCGCCGACATGCAAAGTCACATAGGCAAACTCAACGCCTTTGGCTTGAATTTGATCCAATAATGCTTGGTCAAAATGTAGCCCTGCTGTTGGTGCAGCAACGGCGCCCGGCTTTTGATTATAAACCGTTTGATAGCGCTCTTTATCGGTTTCTTCATCGGGACGATCAATGTATGGCGGCAAAGGCATATGACCAATATGGTTTAAGATTTCCAAAACCGTTTGCTGGGCATTAAATCGAATCTCAAACAAGGCATCATGGCGTGCAACCATGGTCGCTAAATATTGGTCCTGCTCACCCAGATACAATTCCGTCCCCGGTTTAGGCGGCTTGGAACAACGAACATGAGCTAAGATTGAGTGCTCATCAAGCATACGCTCAACCAATACTTCTAGTTTGCCTCCACTGGCCTTACGGCCAAATAGACGAGCAGGGATGACACGAGTATTGTTAAAGACCAATAAGTCACCCGGTTCGATATAGTGCAGTACATCGGTAAATGTGCCATCAATCCGTTCACCGGTGGTGCCATTTAATCGCAGTAATCGACTATCAGTACGCTGCGCTTTCGGATAACGAGCAATTAGCTCATCTGGGAGGTCAAAGTGAAAATCTGAAACTTGCATGGCTCTTTCTTGGTTATTGATAAGGTTAGCGACGGTTTATTTCGCGGCGCAACAGTATATACCCAAGCATCGGCAAGATACAGGATTGTCAGCGGCCAGTACATGTTCAATCAAATAAGGATTGTAATCAAAAGTGACTTTGCAACTTCTCCGCTAGAGTTACCAGCAAAAACTGACTTAACTCTCAGATATTTGCTACAAACAAACCTATACTGAATATCAACAAACCACACGCCACTTTACGTTCATTGGCAAGCTAACTTGGTTACCGATCATCAAAAAGAAAAGGAGTTGGTTATGATCAAAGTTGAAGACATGATGACTCGCAACCCACATACTTTGTTGCGTACCCACACAATAGCCGACGCCCGAAATATGATGGAAGCATTGGATATTCGTCATATTCCTATTGTTGATGCTAACCGTCGATTATTAGGGATTATTACTCATCGTGATGTATTAGCAGCACAAGAGTCCAGTCTGTACAATAAAATCACCGATACCTCGCATACCGAAACGACCCCTTTGTATGAAGTCATGCACACTGGCGTCATGTCGGTCGCCCCACAAGCTGGATTAAAAGAAAGCGCCATCTACATGCAACGACATAAGGTTGGCTGCTTACCGGTAGTCAGCAAAGGCGAGTTAGTTGGGATTATTACCGATAGCGACTTCGTCGCTATTGCTATCAACTTGCTGGAATTGCAAGAAAACAGCGAGCCTGATGAAGTCGATACTGACAATGACTTTGAACAAGACGTTTTATAACAGGCCAATAGCTAGCCGATAGAATAGATGGATAAATAAAAAAGAGCATGGTGATCAATACCCTTGCTCTTTTTATTTTTCAGATAACTTGCTATCACTCAGATAATCGATTGATGCGATAAATTTATTAAAGTTGCAGTGTTCACTGCAACTTTACGTCATCGGATTATCACCATGCAGAAGTTAGAACTGCTCTTCTTCAGTTGAACCGGTTAGCGCAGTGACTGACGATTGACCACCTTGAATCGTATTGGTCATTTTATCAAAATATCCCGTTCCCACTTCTTGTTGGTGGGCAACAAACGTATAGCCTTTCTCGGCGGCGGCAAACTCTTTACGCTGAACCATTTCAACATAATGACGCATCCCTTCACCTTGAGCATAAGCATGGGCAAGTTCAAACATGTTAAACCACATATTATGGATGCCAGCTAAAGTGATAAACTGGTATTTATAACCCATGTTCGCCAATTCTTGCTGGAATTTAGCAATCGTTTCTGCATCAAGATTTTTCTCCCAGTTAAACGATGGCGAACAGTTGTAGGCCAAGAGTTGATCAGGGTACTGAGCATGAATCGCTTCAGCAAACTGCCTGGCTTCTTCTAAATCGGGTTTAGCGGTTTCACACCAAATTAAGTCAGCGTAAGGAGCGTAGGCCAAACCACGAGAAATCGCTTGGTCAATCCCAGCACGAACACGATAGAAGCCTTCAGCGGTACGCTCACCAACAATAAAGTCAGCATCATAAGGATCACAATCTGACGTTAATAGATCCGCGGCGTTAGCATCGGTTCGAGCAATCACCAACGTGGTTGTTCCAGAGACATCAGCAGCCAAGCGTGCAGCGACCAATTTTTGCACCGCTTCTTGAGTGGGAACCAGTACTTTGCCCCCCATGTGACCACACTTTTTCACCGATGCTAATTGGTCTTCAAAGTGAACCCCAGCCGCTCCAGCCTCAATCATCGATTTCATCAGTTCATAAGCATTCAGTACACCGCCAAACCCCGCTTCTGCGTCCGCGACTATTGGCAAAAAGTAATCGATCCCCCCTTCATCTTGTGGAGATTTACCATTTGACCATTGAATTTGATCGGCACGACGAAACGCATTATTGATTCGTTTAACAACGCTAGGAACCGAATCAACTGGATAAAGCGATTGATCAGGATACATCGTCCCAGCGGTATTATTATCCGCCGCGACTTGCCAGCCAGAAAGATAGATGGCTTCAATACCCGCTTTAGCTTGCTGTACCGCTTGTCCGCCCGTTAAAGCACCAAGACAGTTAACATAGCCCTTTTTGGAACTGCCGTTAACCAATGCCCATAATTTATCTGCACCACGCTGGGCAATAGTATTCGCAGGTGTCACTGAGCCACGTAAGTTAACGACATCTTCTGCACTGTAAGTACGTTTGACGTGTTTCCAACGTGGATTGGTAGCCCAATCTTTTTCTAATGCTTCGATTTGTTGGCGGCGAGTTAATGTCATGATCTATCCCTCTTATCATTGGTTTCGCGTGGCTGATGGCACACGCCGATATCGTCCTTTTCGCCACTCACTTCGATTCAGTGAGCTTTGAAGTTCGGTTTCACGTTACTGTTATTTATTATTGGTTAAGGCCGTTCTACGCCAAATAGTCGTAGCCCGGGATGGTTAAAAAGTTACCGAGATCGTCACTGGTGGTGAGACGTTCAATCAATTCAGCCGCTTCGGTAAACCGGCCTTGTTCAAAACGGGCTTCTCCGACTTCAGCTTTAACGACTTCAATTTCTTGAGCTAAGTAATCACGAAATAACGTTTTCGTGACCACCTGTCCGTTATCTAAGGTTTTACCGTGCTGAATCCATTGCCAAATTGAAGCGCGAGAAATTTCTGCGGTTGCAGCGTCTTCCATCAAGCCATAAATAGGCACACAGCCATTCCCAGAAATCCACGCTTCGACGTATTGCAAAGCAACACGAATATTGTGTCGCATACCTTGTTCGCTACGCGGACCATCACAAGGAGCAAGCAACTCTTCTGCACGGATTGGCGCATCCGATAAGCGAGTCACATCCAATTGATTACGACGCTCACCCAGCACTTGATTGAAGACCTCCATAGCGGTATCCGCTAATCCAGGATGAGCCACCCAAGTCCCATCATGACCATTCTTCGCTTCGAGCATTTTGTCATGACGGATTTTTTCCAGTACTTGAGCGTTGAGAGCGGGATCTTTGGACGGAATAAAGGCCGCCATGCCTCCCATGGCAAAAGCGCCACGTCGATGGCAGGTATAGATCAGCAAACGTGAGTAAGCATTCAAAAATGGCTTATCCATTGTCACGACTTGACGGTCAGGCAATACGCGATCAGGGTGTTTTTTCAAGGTTTTAATGTAGCTAAAGATATAATCCCAGCGACCACAGTTAAGCCCCACAATGTGTTCTTTAAGAGCAAAGAGGATTTCATCCATCTGAAACACCGCAGGTAAAGTCTCAATCAGTACCGTCGCTTTTATCGTCCCTGTTTCTAAACCAAAATAATCTTCTGTAAAATGAAAAACATCACTCCACCATTGCGCTTCTTGGTAAGCTTGGAGCTTCGGTAAATAGAAATAAGGACCGCTGCCTTTTTTCAATAACGCTTTATAGTTATTGAAAAAATACAAAGCAAAATCAAACAAAGCTCCAGGAATCGCTTGCTCAGCAAATAGCACATGCTTTTCTTGTAAATGCAGCCCTCGAACTCGACAAATCAATACGGCAGGGTCTTTTTTAAGTTGATAGACTTTATCATTGTCAGGATTGCGATAACTGATGGTGCCATTCACCGCATCACGTAAGTTAATTTGTCCATCAAGCAACTTATCCCAAGCGGGAGACATCGAATCTTCAAAATCTGCCATGAAGACTTTCACGTTAGCGTTGAGTGCATTAATGACCATTTTACGATCCGTTGGACCAGTAATTTCCACTCTTCGATCTTGCAGATCATTAGGAATACCAAGGACTTTCCAACTGCCTTCACGAATATCGATGGTTCGCTCTAAAAAATCTGGCAAATGGCCTTGATCAATACGCATCTGTTGCTGTTCGCGCTCATTCAGTAACGTATTCACTCGCGACGCAAAGTGATGGCACAACTCAGCTAAAAAGGTTTGGGCTTCAACAGGGAAAATAGCGCTATGTTCAGAGGATAGAGCCCCTTTAACAATTAATTGCTCGTGATGCTTAGCATTTTCAATGGCTAAGGACGATTTATCGGGGGTTTGAGCAAGCATGGCATCCTTCCTTAAATAGTATCCTTGTGTATCATTTGTAATTTTAGAACCACAAAAACACGATAATCATATGGTTATATTATTGGTATGTCGTGTTTATTAACTTGACTTAATCCATCAACAAGCCAAAGAACAACAAGCACTAAACAAACCAATAAACTCAAGATAAACATTACCCGATAAGCCATTGCAATTAAAGAGTCAAAGTTAACACATCGTTAAATTCAAAGTTTTATTCCGTTTCAAACTCTCGTTTACCTCCGCCCAGCAAAACGTAACTTATTACGTAATAAAATTACAATAAGGGCAGGAACAAAAAATCGTTTAAAACAGATGTTCGATTGTTAGATAAGAAAAATAATCTCGCGTTTTAAGGGTTCAAGTGGCACAACTACTCGCACATTGAAACAATTGAATGAGGGTAAAGTGTAAAATTCACCATGTGAAGTTTTACTATTTTATGAAAGCTTCAAAACTTTATCGCTGTAAAATTTGACAACAAAAGATTTACCATCAGAGTAAAACTCTGAGTAACGTTAGAAAATAGGTAAATAAAACTAGATACACACTAAAACATAGCGGATAACCGAACAGCTTAACGCCATTATTATGTCCAAATAATTCTAAGAGGCTGCTACAGAGCTATTCATCTTAATCATAGGATGGCTATTACCATCCCGATGAACTGAGATAGACCACTAGATTAAAGAAGAATAAACCTAGCAACACCCAAACCACTTGGAGTTGCAGGTAGGCGGCAAGTGAGTGACAAATTTGTCTGGAACAAATTTGAACAGCCGTAGGCTGGCCTTTGGTGAGAGCCACGGATGGCTCTCATAGTCCCCATGAGCATAGATAGACTATGTGATTGGGGCGAACGAACGTAGCCAACACCCCTGCAGCTTCAAGTCGGAAGGGTATAACACTGCTGCGGCTTCAAATAGGCAAGGCACATCTCTTATATTGCTCTATAACGAGGTTATAGTAATTGAGCGACGACTTCAGCAAGCTGTTCGAAAGTCGGCTGGCGAGATGAGCCAGGACGCCATACCACACCAATTTCCCGATAAGCCTGTTGACCGGGAGGATCAATGATCACCAAATTTTGATTATCTAACAGGCCATGTTCAATCGCCATTTGCGGAATGAACGTCATACCCAATCCATTGGCCACCATTTGCACTAAAGTATGTAAACTGGTTGCCATAAAAGGATTAATTTTTTCTTTATCAGTTAACTTACAAGCAGATACCGCATGCTCGGTTAAGCAGTGTTCATGCTCTAATAAAAACACAGACTCATTTGGTAAGTCATCATAGGTGATTGGCACTCGAATACTGTTTGCTTGCTGACGACTGATAACCATCCGAAAAGGATCTCTGCCAACAATTCGGCTGACCATCTGACCAATATCCATCGGTAATGCCAGAATCAGCACATCGAGTTCACCAACTCGCAAAGCATTTAAAAGATTAGCGGTCGTATCTTCGCGTAATAATAAGTGCAACTTAGGGTAACGCTGATTAAGTTCTTGCACCAAATCACACAATAAAAAAGGCGCGATCGTCGGAATACAGCCTAGTTTAAGCTGCCCCTCCATTGGCCCATTCTGACACTGTTGCCCTAACTCCAGCAGATCTTTACCTTTCGCTAACAATTCTCGGCCCCCTTTCACCACTTGTTCACCGGCATAGGTAAAAACCAACGGGCTTTTTTTATCCGATTTCTCGTATAAAGGGCAACCAATCAGAGCCTGTAAGTTTTGAATGCCTTTACTCAGTGTCGATTGACTAACAAAACAGCGTTCGGCAGCCTCACTAAAATGCCGCGTTTCATATAATGTAATCAGATAATGTAGCTGCTTTAAACTTGGCCATTTATTCATCGTATTCTCTTTATGATCCGCTCAAATAAATCAAAGCGCGGTTTCCCCGTATTAAGCATTCTCAATCATCGGATAGCTATCGCTTTTTTCGATTAACTTAATCTATTTAATTCGCTTTTTTCTATGCTACATGGTGTACTATAGTTTGTCTCGTTCAAATGGACTTGGTAAAACATGCTGTTTTATCAAGTATTAACCATCATCTTAGGAGCAAAAAAATGGTACTCGTAGGTCGTCAAGCCCCTGATTTTACTGCTGCAGCTGTTCTTGGTAACGGTGAAATCGTTGAAAACTTCAACTTTGCACAGTTTACAAAAGGTAAGAAAGCCGTTGTTTTCTTCTACCCTCTTGATTTCACTTTCGTTTGTCCTTCAGAGCTTATCGCTTTTGACAAGCGTTTTGAAGATTTCCAAGCTAAAGGCGTTGAAGTGATCGGTGTTTCTATCGATTCACAATTCTCACACAACGCATGGCGTAATACCCCTGTAGAAAACGGCGGTATCGGCCAAGTTAAATACCCATTGGTTGCAGATATCAAACATGAGATCGTTAAAGCTTATGATGTCGAGCATCCAGAAGCAGGTGTTGCATTCCGTGGTTCATTCCTCATTGATGAAGAAGGCCTAGTTCGTCACCAAGTGGTTAACGACCTACCTCTTGGCCGTAATATCGATGAAATGCTACGCATGGTCGATGCTTTAAACTTCCACCAAAAACACGGTGAAGTTTGTCCAGCACAATGGGAAGAAGGCAAAGCCGGTATGAAAGCGTCTAGCGAAGGTGTTGCGGCTTTCCTTTCTGAGCATGCTGCTGATCTAGGTAAAAAATAAGTTAATAGGCCCACCATAGGCCTATTAATGGCTCGCGCTCAACTCGAGTCGTACTGATAAAGGTTGGAAACAATAAAAAGCGTTTAACGCATAAGCCAATCAGTTATAAGTAAAGTCATCAAAGCCCAAAACCAATCGGTTTTGGGCTTTTTTTCATCTCTCTCATCGACAATAAACGTCAATTACTAAGCTCTCTAAATCACTCACTAACGGTATTTAAGGAAAGGCTACCTGCGTAACTTTACCTCTATTTCAGACCTTAGGTTAACAGACGCTGTCGCGACAGACTGATAAAATCAGCATCAACAACGCAAACCGTCTAAGTGAGAAAATCTCATGAATTATGAACTTGAAGTCTGTATTGATAATATCGAATCGCTGCATTATGCCATCCAAGGAGGAGCGACGCGTATCGAACTTTGCTCAGCGTTAGCATTAGGAGGGCTAACCCCCAGCTATGGCATGATGAAGCAAAGTGCTCGCCTATCAACCATTCCAGTGTATGCCATGATACGACCACGCCAAGGCGATTTTTTGTATGATCGTGATGACATCGCCGTGATGTTAGATGATATTGATGCTGCGGCCGAAGCTAAGCTTCAAGGTGTCGTCATTGGAGCCTTAACCGCACAGGGGGAGATAGACGAATCACAGGTCAAACAACTGGTTACTCGTGCTCAGCAACATGATTTAGGTGTGACGTTCCACCGAGCAATTGATCAATGTCGAGATTTTCGTCAAGCACTTGAAACATTAATAGACTTAGGATGTGAGCGAGTACTTACCTCTGGTCAAGCAAATCAAGTAGAACAAGGCATCACCACCTTGATAGAGATGGTCGCTCTCGCCAAAGGCAGGATTCGCATTATGGCAGGCGCAGGTTTAACCGCGAATAATGTGACACAGATTATTCAACAAACCGGCGTACAGGAAGTTCACTTATCTGGTAAAAGCACGCGCCCCAGTCACATGCAGCTCAAATCGGCTGAGGCAAAAATGGGCCGAGCGGATGTGGATGATTTTATGATCCCGGTAACCGATCCAACCGCGATTGCTCAAGTCGCTAAAAAATTGAGAGACTTAGTTTAGCGTAAAACATCATCTATCGATTGCTTGCCCAAGTGACGAACATCTTTTCCTTTCACAAAGTAAATAATGTATTCGCAAATATTTTGGCAACGATCACCGACCCGTTCAATAGCACGTGCAGACCACATCACTTGTAAAATGTGCGGTATATTTTTCGGGTCTTCCATCATATAAGTCATTAACTGACGGATCACCGCTTCATATTCTTGATCTAATTTATCATCTTGTTTATGCAAAGCGGCCGCCGCCACGACATCCATACGAGCAAAAGCATCTAAGACTTGATGCAACATAGCGATGGCTTGACGGCAGAGAGGCTCTAATGAAACTTGAAAGCGACGTTCTTTATCCGCCGGACTTTCAATAGCGATATAGGCCATCTTAGTCGCAACGTCACCAATGCGTTCTAAATCGGTAATGGTTTTAATGATTGCCATAATCAAACGCAAATCTTTGGCTGTCGGTTGGCGCTTGGCGATGATCCGCGTGCACGCTTCATCGATTGATACTTCCATCTCATTGACTTGATGATCATCACGCACGACTTTACGAGCCAGCTCGATATCTTCTTTGTGCAGCGCCTGCATTGCTAAAGAGAGTTGCTGCTCAACCAAGCCTCCCATGGTCAATACATGGGTTCGAATCGATTCGAGTTCGACATTAAATTGCCCTGAGATATGTCGGCCTAACTGCATCATGCCATCCTATTATTTGCTATTTGATTAGCCATATCGACCAGTAATGTAGTCTTCCGTCTGTTTTTTCAATGGAGAGGTGAAAATAGAATCCGTATCGGCATACTCGATCAATTTCCCCATATGAATAAAAGCGGTGTGATCACTGACTCGCGCCGCTTGCTGCATATTGTGCGTCACTATCACCACGGTATATTGTTTTTTCAACTCATGAATCAATTCTTCAATGGTTAAGGTTGAAATAGGATCCAATGCCGAAGTAGGTTCATCCAACAACAAGACCTCAGGTTCAATCGCTATCGCTCTCGCAATAACCAAGCGTTGCTGCTGTCCACCGGATAATCCAAATGCATTTTCGTGCAAACGATGTTTCACCTCATCCCACAAAGCGGCGGCACGTAACGAATACTCTGCAGCATCATCAAGTGTTCGACTATTTTTTATACCTTGTAAGCGTAGACCATAGACCACATTCTCATAAATGGATTTAGGAAAAGGATTGGGACGCTGAAAGACCATACCGACTCGGCGTCGCAGTGTCGGCACATCAACATTACTGTCATAAACATTTTTACCATGCAGTTTCACCGCGCCTTCAACTCGACAGCCATCAACTAAATCGTTCATCCGATTAATACAGCGTAATAACGTTGATTTACCACAACCGGAAGGACCAATAAATGCCGTCACCTGCCCCTTGGGAATACGCATCGAAATACCGTTTAAAGCACGAGTTTGTTGGTAATACAAACTGAGTTCTTCAATAGCAATCGCTGTTTGCTGATCCGTTAAATGATGAACATCTAACGGCGGTTGATAACCTAATGTTTGCTCAACAGAAAACATGTTTAATCTTGTCCTAAGGTTCGGTATTTTTCACGCAAGTTATTGCGAATATGAATAGCGGTTAAATTCAGCACTACCACCACGGTCACCAACAAAAAAGCCGTGGCATACACTAAGGGACGAGCGGCTTCAATATTCGTTGTTTGAAAACCCACATCGTAGATGTGAAATCCCAAATGCATAAACTTGCGCTCTAGATGTACAAAAGGAAACTCGCTATCGACAGGCAAGTTTGAAGCAAGCTTAACTGCCCCAACCAACATCAAGGGAGCCACTTCGCCAGCGGCGCGAGCAATCGCCAGAATAAGTCCAGTAATCATCGCTGGACTAGCCATCGGCAGCACTATCCGCCAAATGGTTTCAAACTGTGTTGCCCCTAACGCTAATGAACCATAACGTACTGATGGTGGAATACGTGTTAACCCCTCTTCGGTGGTCACAATGACCACTGGCAAGGTAAGTACCGCTAAAGTTAATGCCGCCCACAATAATCCCGGCGTACCGAAGGTAGGTGCTGGTAAACTATCGGCATAAAACACATTATCAATACTTGCACCAATCGTATACACAAAAAAGCCTAGTCCAAATACGCCGTAAACAATTGATGGCACCCCCGCTAGGTTGATCACCGCAACACGAATTAAACGCGTAAAAGCGTTATCTTTGGCATATTCATGAAGGTAAACCGCAGCAATAACCCCCAGTGGCATGACAATCACTGACATGATCAATACCAACAACACCGTACCAAAAATGGCAGGAAAGACGCCACCTTCAGAGTTCGAATCGCGAGGTGAATCGGATAGAAAATCCCATAAGTTTTTCAGCCAGCGAATAATTTTTTCACCGCTGGTCATTTCATTGGGATACCAATAGTCGAGCACCTGACTCATTGGAATACCAATCGTATTGCCAGCCATATCTTGCAATAAAAGCCGCTGATCATCTAATGTCGTTCTTAACGTTTCTAATCGTTGTTCAGCTTCAGCAAGCTCACTGAGCCATTGTTGCTCTTTTTTCTGACGCTCAATACGTTGGGGAGAAGTTTGGGCTAAGTAACGATGCCCAGATTGGTCAAACATCGCCAACTGATTGGCTAATTCACGAATTCGTGGGCGAACTTGTTGCTCGATCTCAGCCCTTATCTGCTGAGTTTGTGCAAAAACCGTTGCTAACCACTGCGATGTACTTAAAGGCTGATCTTGACTGATGAGTGTCGATTCGAAACCAATTGGCTTACCATAAAACTGCCCGTCATGAGTTCGTTGCAAGACGAGCCAGCCATGGGCAAGCGTCGCTGGTGACAACTTAATATCAAGGATCGACACAAAATCGGCCTGATAAATGTCTCGATTAGCCACCTTAATGTTTAATCGTTGCACGTGGCCTTGCGCAATCGCTTCTTCAGGTAGACTTATGCCCATTTCAAGAAGGTGCTTAACCGTCACCTTTTCTTGAGCGTAGAGTTGCCCCACTAAGGTTTTACCATCCTCGGTTTGCCACTGATAGAGCGGGGCTGGCCAAAAATAGACTAATCCTTTCCAGCCAATTAATAACAATAAGCCTAATACTGAAATCAAACTGATACTAACAGCGCCAGCGGTCATCCATATCCAAGGGGAGCCTGATTGAAATTGCTGAGTTAGTTTCATTATCTCCCCCTCTTACAATGAACGATATTTAGCGCGTAAGCGCTGACGCACCCACTCGGCAAAGGAGTTAACGATAAAAGTAAAAACAAACAACAATAACGCCGCTACAAACAGGACTCGATAATGAGAGCTCCCCACTGCAGACTCGGGCAATTCAATCGCAATGTTGGCAGAGATAGTGCGCATGCCTTGTAAAATATTCCAATCTAAAATGGGCGTATTCCCTGTTGCCATCAGTACAATCATGGTTTCACCAACCGCTCGCCCTAACCCCATCATGATTGCCGAAAAAATTCCTGGACTGGCGGTCAATAACACTACATGCGTTAAGGTTTGCCAGCCAGTTGCACCGAGAGCTAAAGAGCCGTCCGATAAATGTTTCGGAACCGAAAAAATCGCATCTTCTGCAATGGTAAAAATCGTGGGGATCACAGCAAACCCCATCGCAATACCCACAATTAACGCATTACGCTGATCAAAACCAATGCCTCTTTGATCCAAAAAGAGCAGTACATCGCCAGCAAACAATGCTTGCTCAATGACATGACTAAAAGAGAGAGTTAATGCCATAATAACCATCATCAATGGCACCAAGATCAGTGCTTGCCAACCGGAAATATCATAGCCTAAATAACGTTTAGGCATCCAAGACCAGACAACACCAATAATTAACGTCGCAATCGGTAAACCAATTAACAGTGCCACCACAGCCGCCAAATTGTTTTCTACGATAGGAGCAAACCATAACCCAGCGAGAAAACCAATGATCACCGTTGGTAGCGCCTCCATCAATTCAATGGTCGGCTTCACCACTCGACGCATCGCGGGTTTCATAAAATAAGCGGTATAAATAGCGGCAAACACCGCTATCGGCACGGCAAATAGCATGGCATAAAAAGCCGCTTTCAATGTACCAAACGCAATTGGGACTAAGCTTAATTTAGGTTCAAACTGCTCATTCGCCGCGGTTGACTGCCACACAAACTGCGGCTCTGGATAGCCTTCATACCAGACTTTTTTCCATAGTGCTGAAAAGGAAATCTCAGGGTGAGGATTATCCAATTCAATGACCTGAACCATTCCATCGTCCCAAGTGGCAATATAACGCTCGTTATTCGACATCACCGCTAACGTTGGTGCTCTAGGGAAAACCCGCTCAAACAGCACCAGCTTTTCACTGGTGGTATAATGGCTTTGCAGCGTACCATTGGGATAAAAAGTATAAAAACCTTTGCGCTGAGTATCCGTGAGCAAAAGCTGAATAGACGGTGCCAACTGAAAATCACGAATCGACTGCAACTGACGTTGGCCTTGCTGTAAAACATCAAACCATTGGCTAACAACACCATTTTCGTAGGTTACCAGCAAAGAATAAGCACCGGATAACAAGGTCATATTCGTCACTAAACGCTGTGGGTCGCCGCGACTAAGATCGACCTGTTCCCGTAGTCGATACGTTTCACCATCACGCTGGATGACTGCGAGTTGCGAGCCTGTACGTAAGTAAATCGTTTGACCATCAGGGATCATGAGGAGTTGATCCAGCTGCGCATAGCGAGCAGGTAACACCGTTTCTGCCATTGCTAAAGGCGCTTGTCGCCCCAGCCAACGAATCATCACGCGTTGATCGGCCAAATAACTGACCGTGTAAAGATAGTCCGTCGTTAGCGCAAAACTAAACTGCTCAATCACCGCTTCCTCTGGTGCAGCAATCCATTCCGATTCGGTGGTTAATGACTCCAAGATAGGGGTGAATTTTCGTTTCTGCTGGGTAATCGAGTAATCAAATCGCGGACGAAAAAGATGCACTTGATGAGCAGAATCCAATACAGCATACCAGCCATCTTGCGCGGTACCAGCGACTATTTGCGCAGGGGAAAAAGGCAGTGCCTGCCGCCATAACGGTTGATCACTGGATACTTTCAGTGACCAGAACTCGGCCTGTCCCAACTCATCAACCACGAACAGATGCTCACCATAATCGTCCATCGCCAATAACTGAGGTTGTACAGAAGAAATCGTTTGTTTAGCAAAGCTTGGATTAATTTTCGCATCGGCAAAAAGTGGCAGAGTGACCAAGGCCAGATAAACAAAGATTAAAATCAGAGCGGCTAGAACGCCAACCCCACCACAGGTTACCGCAAAGCGAACGCCACGATCTTTCAAACGTCGCTTATGATCTCGTTGCTGTAATGAAAATTCACTGTGGGGCATCAATTTACTCTATCCTTGTTATCTTGAGAGGCGACCAAACCTAGAAAGCTTCAGTGTTCCAACAGCACGAAGAGTAAGAACAGTATCATGAACATAAAAGGCGCATCAGAATGAGCGTCCACTTAACTATGTGAAGTGTTTCATACTTTATGGTGCTACAGAGTATACTATTTCAAATACGTGACGGTTATATTACAGCGCAGATAAGCAACTGAAAACAAAACAACTCCGTATCAACTCAATTTGTAATAATTATGTCATATCATCGCTTTAGTTTGCACAATCATCATCGTTATTCGCTCGGTCACAACACCGCTGGAAGTCAACTACCCCGTTGGTACGAGTGAACAGAGATAAACCATGTGACTGAAGCGAAGTAAAATATAAACCAGACAATCAATAAGCATGGCGAAAACCGACGCTTTAAGCTGAGCAAGGTTTTCGAGCTTAAGAGAAAGAAAGGAATCCATGAGTACTGAAAAGTTGTACATTGACAAAGAGTTAAGTTGGCTTTCGTTTAATGAGCGCGTGTTACAAGAAGCGGCAGATAAAACGGTGCCTTTAATTGAGAGAATTCGTTTTTTAGGTATTTTTTCTAATAACTTAGATGAGTTCTATAAAGTCCGTTTCGCTGATGTCAAACGACGGATTTTGATCAATCGTGAACAAGGCGTAAAAGATAGCTCCAAGCATCTACTGAGTAAAATGCAGAGCAAAGCGTTTAAACTCAATCAAGATTTTGATCGCTTATACAGTGAGCTAATTGTCGAGATGGCCCGTCGACGAATTTTTTTGGTCAATGAAACGCAACTCGATGCCATGCAACAAAAGTGGATCGTTAAGTATTTTTATAAAGAAGTATTACCCCATATTACGCCACTACTGCTGCGTGATGATATTGATGTCTTGCAATTTCTTAAAGATGAATATGCGTACATTGCCGTTGAACTCAAAAAAGAGCAACAATCAAGCTATGCCCTCATTGAGATCCCAACCGATCATCTCCCTCGTTTTGTCATGCTACCAGAGCAAAAAGGCAAAGGAAGAAAAACCATCATTCTGCTCGATAACATCATTCGTTACTGTTTAGATGATATTTTCCGTGGCTTTTTTGATTACGACACGCTGCACGGCTTCGCTATCAAAATGACCCGAGATGCAGAATACGATTTACGCCGTGAAGTTGAGTACAGTTTACTTGAACAGTTATCAGAAGGCTTAAGTCAGCGACTCACCGCCATGCCCGTACGTTTTATCTACGAGCATGATATGCCGGAACCCATGCTGACATTCTTGTGTGAAAAACTCAAAATTTCTTATTATGATAGTCTGCTTCCCGGTGGTCGTTATCACAACTTTAAAGACTTTATCGCCTTCCCCAATGTAGGCCGTGACTATTTAGAAAACCGTGCGTTACCACCTCTGAAATGTGCTGATTTTGAGGGCTATTTGAATGCCTTTGATGCCATTCGTGGCCAAGATGTCTTACTCCACTACCCATACCACAGTTTTGAACACATCACCGAGTTGGTCCGCCAAGCCTCGTTTGACCCCAAAGTCATCAGTATTAAAATCAACATTTATCGGGTCGCTAAAAACTCTAAGCTAATGAACTCATTAATCGATGCCGTACATAACGGAAAACGTGTTGTCGTGGTGGTCGAGCTACAAGCGCGTTTCGATGAAGAAGCCAATATTGAATGGTCCCGGATCCTCACTGAAGCGGGTGTTGACGTAATTTTTGGTATCCCAGGAATGAAAATTCATGCCAAGTTACTGTTGATCACTCGTCGAGAAGAGACTGAATTAGTGCGCTATGCACATATTGGGACGGGAAATTTCCATGAAAAAACTGCACGAATTTACACCGATTTTTCTTTATTAACCGCCGACCACGAAATCACCAATGAAGTGCGTAATGTGTTTGCGTATATTGAAAATCCATTCCGCCCCGTTAAATTTACTCACTTATTGGTTTCGCCGCGAAATAGCCGTACCCAACTGTATCGGTTAATTGATAGTGAGATTGCCAATGCCCGTAGCGGTAAAAAAGCCGAAATCATGGTTAAAGTGAATAATTTGGTTGATAAAGGCATGATAAATAAACTCTATGGTGCAAGCAGTGCAGGCGTTAAAATAAAAATGATCATTCGTGGCATGTGTTCATTAGTCCCAGGTATTGCCGGTGTCAGTGATAATATTAGTGTCATTAGTATTGTTGATCGTTTCTTAGAGCATCCTCGGGTACTGATCACCCATAACGATGGCGCCCCTTTAGTCTATATTTCTTCGGCCGACTGGATGACACGTAACCTCGACCATCGAATTGAAGTCACTACGCCAATTCGAAGTCCGCGTTTAAAAAAACGGATTATCGATATTATTAATCTTCAGTTTACCGATACCGTCAAAGCTCGAGTCATCGATAAAGAGATGAGTAACCGTTACGTGAAACGGGGCAACCGGAAAAAAATACGTTCGCAATTGGCGATTTACGACTACCTTAAACAAATAGAAAAAGAAACCCGTAAGCACAAAGGAAATATTGAGCTAAATGAAAACCCACTCTGAGAGCGCTTCTCCAGAAAACAGCGAATCGACCAGCCGAGAAATCGCCGCAATAGATCTTGGCTCCAATAGCTTCCACATGGTAGTCGCGAAAGTCGTCGAACAAGATTTGCAACTGATCAGCCGCCATAAACAACGGGTGCATTTAGCATTAGGCTTAGACGAACAAAAAAACCTGGATCACGCCTCCATTGAGCGAGGCTTAGCCTGTTTAGCCATGTTTGCTGAGCGATTGCAAGGATTCAAAGTTGAGAATGTCCGTATCGCGGCCACCCACACCTTACGTCAAGCCAATAACGCCCACCTTTTTTTGCAACGTGCGTTAGAAGTAATGCCTTTCCCTATCGAAATTATTCCCGGTAGTGAAGAGGCACGATTAATTTATCTGGGCGTTGCTCATACTCAACCGCAAGCAGACTCTATGTTAGTGGTAGATATTGGCGGTGGAAGTACAGAGCTGATCATCGGCAAAGGCTTTGAGGCGGAGCTGGTAAACAGCAAACAGATGGGCTGTGTCAGTTACACTGAACGCTTTTTTCCTAATGATAAACTGTCGAAGAAAAAATTTGCTCAAGCCATTTTATCGGCGGAGCAAAAGCTTGAGTCCATGGCCAGTAAATACCGTAAAAAAGGCTGGCAGCGCGCATTTGGCTCATCCGGTACCGTCAAAGCCATTCATGAAGTATTGATCGGTTTAGGCTACGACGATGGCGTGATTACTCAAGAGCGATTGCATAAGCTAGTCGATAAACTGTGCGAGTCTAACCAGATTGCGGACATTCAATTAACCGGACTGACCGATGATCGTAAAGCCGTTTTTCCTGCGGGAGTAGCTATCCTAGCTGGAGTCTTTAACGCATTAAAAATCAAAGAAATGCATTTCTCCGATGGCGCATTGCGCGAAGGTTTACTGTATGAAATGGAAGATAGGTTCAAATACGACGATATCCGCTTACGTACCACTGAAAATTTAGCGGTTAAACACTTTGTTGATTTAGAGCATGCAGCAAAAGTGAAAGGTTACGCCAAGGAGTTTTTGAGTCAAGTAAGCGACGAGTTAGGACTCAAAGCCAGCAGTGACTTATTTGCCCTGCTAGAATGGGCCGCGCTACTCCACGAAGTAGGACTTAGCATCAGCTTACAAGCATTTCATCGTCACTCAGCTTACATTTTACAGCACACCAATATGCCAGGTTTTAATAGTGAACAACAAAGAGTGCTCGCCACACTGGTTCGTTTTCAACGTAAAGCACTAAAACTTGGAGAAATGAGCGATTTCTATCTCTACAAGAAAAAACACATCATCGGCCTTATCCGTGTATTACGACTAGCGATTGTCCTAAATGGGCAGCGCAATGATGATCCACTCCCCGAGATTCGCTTAAGTGCCAAAGATGAGCATTGGCAGTTAACTTGTCATGATCAGGATTGGCTTGAAAACAATAAATTGTTGCACATCGATTTACTCAGTGAACAAGCCTATTGGCATAAAGTTGGTTGGACGTTAACGTTTTAAATCAAGCGAGATTAACGCGATCACTCAATGCCCACTTTCGCTAACTCTTGACGAGCCACCTCAGCAGAAATGGGTAAGTAGCCTTCTTTACCGACCAGCTCTTGCCCCTGCTTAGAAAAGATAAAACGCACAAACTCTCTTTCCAGCGGCATTAGTGGTCGCCCAGGATGTTTATTGACGTACAAGTACAGATAACGGGATAACGGATACGCACCAGACAAAATATTATCGTGTGAGGGGTAGACATAATCTCGGCCTTGACGCGCGATTGGGACAAGTTTCACTCCTGATACACGATAGCCGACCCCTGAATACCCTAACGCATTGAGTGATGACGCGACCGACTGCACCACAGAGGCTGAACCCGGCTGTTGATTGACTCGAGCTTTAAAATCACCGCCACACAGTGCCGTTTGCTTAAAGTAACCGTACGTTCCAGAGACCGAATTGCGTCCAAACAACTGCATACGTCGCTGTGCCCACGAGTATTCCAGCCCTAATTGCGACCAACGATCAATCGATTGCGTTGCTCCACAACGTAATGTTGCTGAAAAAATCTGATCGAGCTCAGTAAAATTTAACCCCTCGATGGGATTATCTCGATGAGCAAACACGCCAATCGCATCAATCGCAATCCGTAACTCAGTCGGCTTGTAACCATGGGTGCGTTCAAACGCTTCAATCTCTCGTAGACGCATAGGCCGACTCATCGAGCCAAATTGTGCGGTTTCTTCCGTTAAGGCAGGAGGTGCAGTCGATGAACCTGACGCTTGTACTTGAGCATTAACATTGGGATACAGCTCATTAAATGCTTCAGCCCAAAGAGTGGTAAGCCCGGCAAGAGTATCCGAGCCCACAGAAAGAACACTCCCCGATATACCCGGTACCCGATGATAATCAGTGAGCGATTGTGCCCATCCTGATCTAATCGGAAAACTCACGAGCATCACCATCAAGCAACGTATTAATTGCATTTCACCACCAAACGCTTTGGTAACACAAACGAGAAACAGCTCCCAACGCCAATTTCACTACGAATATCCAAATGGCTATCATGATGAGAAAGTGCATGTTTGACAATCGCTAACCCCAAACCGCTACCACCGGTATCTCGTGAGCGCGCTTTATCAACCCGATAAAAACGCTCAGTTAAACGATGTAAATGCTGAGCAGCAATCCCCTCCCCACTGTCTTCAACCTCAAACAGTGCACCTTTTTCAGTATTCTGCCAGCGAACATGAATGCTCGCCCCCGCTGGAGTATATTTCACCGCGTTATAGACTAAATTAGAAATAGCACTACGCAGTTGGTCTTCATCGGCGAAAACTTTAAGCTGTTTATCAACACTAAAACGAATCTGATGAGCCTGCTCACCACTTAAGCTCAAAGCCTCTTTTTCTAACACTTCAAGCATAGCTGGTACGTCAACGACTTCATCCAATTCATGAATAGGCGAAGCCTCAATTTTCGATAAAGTGAGTAATTGATTAACCAAACTCGACATCCGATTCAACTGCTCGGTCATAACGCCGTGTGCTTTCGGCCACATCGGCCCCAGTAACAGATCAGGATCTTCAGTCATTTCTAGGTACCCTTGCAGTACCGTCATTGGTGTGCGTAATTCATGGGATACATTAGCAAAAAAGTTTCGTCTCATACCTTCAAGCTGTTTCACCTGAGTTACATCACGCACCACCATTAAATGTTCACCTTCGGTGTATGGCACAATACGCAGCTCTAAAGCGCGATCAACATTCAGTGGCGAATGCATAGTTAATGGTTCTGAAAAATCATTTTTCTGGAGATAATTGATAAAACCTGGCGTGCGAATCAAATTAGAAATCGGTTGTCCCGCATCATCTGGCCAACGAAATCCCAACAAATGCTGGGCTAAGCGGTTACACCAAACGATATTGCCTTCTGCGCGAAACACCACCACTGCATCAGGTAACGATTCTGCACCATTACGAAAGCGGCGAATTAAGTTGGTAAGCTCTTTACGCTTTTTACGTTGTCGTTGCTGCAAACGATAAATACCATTAAACAGCGATTCCCAATTCCCGGAACCAGAAGGCGGCGTTAAGCGCTTTTCATCCCATAACCAAGCCGAAAATCGTACTTGATTATGTAAATGCCAAACCAGCTGCAATACCGTTGCGGCCAGCAGTAACCAAGGCATATGCCCAAATACCCAGCCAACAATCAGCCAGGGAAGGTAAAAAAAAGCCAGCTCCCAGGCCAGCTTTTTCCAAGTTAATCGTTCAACCATAATACTCCACAACGGGCCTACTTAAGCTTTAGTTGAAAACCGATAGCCTGCCCCACGCACAGTTTGAATCAGCTTATCATGTCCAGCGTCTTCTAAAGCTTTACGTAATCGGCGAATGTGCACATCCACTGTACGATCTTCGACATAGACGTTGGTACCCCAAATATTATTCAGCAGTTGTTCTCGACTGTATACGCGCTCTTGATGGGTCATAAAAAAGTGCAGCATCTTAAATTCGGTTGGCCCCATCTCTAGCGCGACATCATCGGCGGTAACTCGGTGAGACACCGGATCCAATTTTAAACCTTGTACATCAATAACATCTTCTAATGACGTTGGTGTAACGCGGCGAATGACCGCCTTCAAACGCGCAATCAACTCTTTAGGAGAAAACGGTTTAGTGATGTAATCATCGGCTCCCACTTCCAAACCACGCACTTTATCTTCTTCTTCACCCCGAGCGGTCAGCATGACAACCGGAATGTTACGCGTTAACTCTTCACGTTTCATGTGTTTGATAAAGTTAATTCCGCTACCGCCGGGTAGCATCCAATCAAGTAACACAAGATCGGGAAAAGGTTCAGCAAGTTTAGTTACTGCGCTATCGTAATCTTCAGCTTCCACTGCTTGATAGCCTTTTTGTTCAAGAACAAAGCACAACATTTCACGAATGGGAGCTTCATCCTCAACGACCAGAATCCTTCTAGACATAATTGAATAACCTTTGTTATTAATCAACGCTATGCATTATGGGAAATGATTATGACACTTTTGTGACCTTTGCAAACTAATTTTCATATAAAGTTCACGAATCATCACCGATAACGATGTCATTGCCATCATTGAACACCGCAAGCACATCGGTCATTTCAACCGTAAGAGTATAAGACATTAATCGTCAATTCCCCTATCATAGGCGAATTGTGAACAACTAGAAGAAGCGCACTATGTGGTTTAAAAATTGTATGGTGTATCGCGTCAATCGTGATATTCCTTTTAATGCGGATCAGTTGGAAACCCAACTGGCTGAATTTCGTTTTAGCCCTTGCTCAAGCCAAGACAAACAAAAGTTTGGCTGGGTGCATGCTCTTGGTAAACACGGCGATATGATGACGCACGTCAGCGATGGACGAATACTGATTTGCGCTAAAAAAGAAGAAAAAATGCTCCCAGCATCGGTGATCAAAGAGTCTTTGAATGCCAAAGTCGACACCATTGAGACGCAAGAAGGTCGACCACTCAAGAAAAAAGAGAAAGAAACATTAAAAGAAGAAGTCATGATTGACTTACTGCCTCGTGCCTTCAGTCGTAGTCATTATACCTATGTATTGATCATGCCTAAAGAAGGGTTAATTCTGGTCGATGCTAGCAGCTATAAAAAAGCCGAAGATGTTTTGGCTCTGCTGCGCAAAACCATGGGTAGCTTACCCGTCGTACCAGCAATTCCTGAAATTGCGGTCGAAACCACATTAACTCAATGGGTTAAAGACGGGAATGTGCCACAAGGCTTTACGCTATTAGAAGAGGCAGAATTAAAATCAACCTTAGAAGATGGCGCAATCATCCGCTGTAAAAAGCAAGAACTGACTAGTGATGAGATCATCAGTCATATTGCCGCTAATAAAGTGGTGACTAAGTTAGCTCTCAACTGGCAAGAGCGGATCAGTTTTATTCTGGCTGAAGATTGCAGCTTAAAGCGTTTGGCATTTAGTGATGAGCTCAAAGATCAAAACGAAGATATTCCAAGAGAAGACCAAGCAGCAAGATTCGATGCTGATTTCTCGTTAATGTGTGGTGAGTTTTCTGCTCTCTTACCCAACTTATTTGACGTTTTAGGTGGTTTACCATCAAACGACGCCTAGTCGTCTATTCAGGCTGGTAATCCAGCCTGAATCCTCTCTCTCAATCTAACTCAATCACCAAGGGATAATAACCTGAAAAAGAGTATGGTCACCGCTCACCTTTTGACGTAAAATTTGCGCCCTTTCCAATACCATCAGGTGGTATTGGCCTGACTTGAGATCAGATTGAGAAGCCAATAATGAGTACAACATCCCCTTTTATTCCTGAGCTACTGTCACCCGCCGGTAGTCTAAAAAACATGCGTTATGCCTTTGCTTATGGCGCAGACGCCGTCTATGCTGGCCAACCACGTTACAGCCTACGCGTGCGTAATAATGAGTTTAATCACGAAAATCTGCAAATCGGCATTAATGAAGCGCATGCATTAGGTAAAAAATTCTATGTGGTGTGTAATATTCAGCCACACAACTCAAAATTAAAAACCTTTATTCGCGATTTAAAACCGGTTATCGACATGGGACCCGATGCGTTAATCATGTCTGATCCAGGTTTAATCATGATGGTGCGTGAAGCCTTTCCTGAAATGGCGATTCACTTGTCAGTGCAAGCTAATGCGGTTAACTGGGCAACGGTTAAATTTTGGTCAACGCAAGGTGTCGAACGCGTGATCTTATCTCGCGAACTGTCACTGGAAGAAATTGAAGAAATTCGCCAACAATGCCCAGAGACTGAGCTAGAAATCTTTGTTCATGGCGCACTGTGCATGGCCTATTCTGGCCGCTGTTTATTATCGGGCTACATGAATAAACGCGACCCTAACCAAGGTACTTGCACCAACGCTTGCCGTTGGGAGTACAAAGTTGAAAAAGGCCAAGAAGACGCCTCAGGACAAATTGTTGAACAGTTCGATCCAACCGCAGCTCAAGCGATTGAAGTACAAGCAGAGCGTCCAGATAACACCTTGGGATTAGGCAAACCGATTGATGACGTCGTTCTGCTGTCTGAAAGCCATCGTCCTGAAGAAAAAATGGCGGCGTTTGAAGATGAGCATGGTACCTATATCATGAACTCAAAAGACTTACGCGCGGTTCAGCACGTTGAACGCTTAACCAAAATGGGCGTTCATTCGCTAAAAATTGAAGGCCGTACTAAGTCATTCTATTACTGCGCCCGAACTGCTCAAGTTTATCGTAAAGCGATTGATGATGCCGTGGCTGGCAAGCCTTTTGATGACAGCTTAATGGGCACTTTAGAAAGCCTAGCTCATCGCGGTTATACCGAAGGTTTCCTACGTCGTCATACGCATGATAGCTACCAAAACTATGACTATGGCTACTCTGTCTCCGATAGTCAGCAATTTGTCGGTGAGTTTACCGGTAAACGCCGTGGTGATTTAGTTGAAGTCGAAGTGAAAAATAAGTTCTGCGTCGGTGATAGTCTTGAGTTGATGACCCCTAAAGGCAATATCATTTTTACCCTTGAAGCGATGGAAAACCGTAAATCACAAGCCATTGATGATGCGAAAGGCAACGGCCATTTTGTCTTTATCCCTGTACCAGAAGACTTAGATCTTGAATACGCGTTATTAATGCGTAACCTCAATGCAGGTCAAGACACTCGCAACCCAACAGGCAAATAATTATGGCACTATTGATCACAGACAAATGCACCAACTGTGACATGTGTGAACCAGAGTGTCCAAATGGCGCTATTTCGATGGGTGAACACGTTTACGAAATTAACCCAGATTTATGTACCGAGTGCAAAGGGCACTATGACCAACCGACCTGTCAGTCGGTATGTCCGATCAATAACTGTATCATTACGGATCCTAAGCACATTGAAAGCGAAGAACAGTTACTAGAGAAATTCGTTATTATTCAAGGACTCGCTTAATCAGGGTCTCCAATTCTGCTTAAGATGTTTGAGATAATAAAAATCCGCCAATTAAGGCGGATTTTTATTTACGGATTAAGCTAGTTTATTGAGTACGACGGCGTAACCAACCAGCCAAGCCGATTAACATCAGTCCAACTAAACCTGTGCTGCCTGCTGAACCACCAGTACCATCATATTCTGGAATGACGCGATCCGGCTGTAATCCTTGCTGACGAGCAACTTTAATCGGTAAGCTAACCGAGCTTCCTTCAACGGTTTGCAGAGTGACTTTAGGAGCATCTCCACTACGCGTCACCACTTCTGTTGATTCTTCAATCACTTGACGAGTTAAGTGAACGTGAAGCGTATATTCCCCTGCCGGAATGCCAAACACACTAGCTTCGATCATTTGTTGGCCGTCTTTGGTTAATATTGGCTGTGGAATACGCGCTAATTGTGGTTCGCGTAAACCGTCAAATGTTAATATTACCGTATCTCCTTTTTTCGCATCAGCAGGGATCGCTAATGGAATATCGATACGACTATTATTAATCGTCACTACAACTGGCTGATTACCATCACGTTCACCGACTTTATAGTCAAGGACTAATAACACAGGATCATGATCCGAAGATCGATAATGAGTGATATTCATTCGACCATTATTATCATGATGGAAGTTTTGCCAGTGACTGCCTTTATGAGGACGTCCATTATTTTGCTTACTATAGTCATACAGTGGTGATTCAATACTGTTGATACGCCAGTCAATCGCATCAACTAAACGATGACGTAATGATGGTGAAATCAACGCATGATCAAGTGAACCTAGCTCATCGTTAAATGAGTAACTCCAGCTCTTTGGACGATCAAATTTCTCGTCTTTATAAGGTACGGCATTGATATAACCAAAGGTACGATCAATACGAATACCACTTAAATCACTAAACTGTGGACGTTTGCCAATATAAGTATCTTGACCAGCATAAAGCGCTTTACCGGTTGGGTTAGAGGTTAGCACCAACATCGGATCTTCCATAGCGTAAGAGTTTAAGTCGCCTAAAATCACCTTATCACCTGGAATTTTATCGAGCTGCTTACCTAATTCATAAGCGGCGGCAACCCGAAAATGCTCACACTGCCCTTGGAAATCAAGGTCTGGTAGGCTATCACCGGGTTTAAAGTTAGGGAAACTTTCCCATCCTCGCCAATCATCAATACAGTTCGATCCCTTAGATTTGAAGTGATTAGCCGATACCGTTAAACGCTTACCCGTATTATGAACCATAAAAGTGGCCGTTAAAGCATCACGTTGCTGAGCTCGACCACTACTAATAGGCCGACCTTGTGAGTCTAGGTACACTTCCCCAGTTTCTGGATTGGTAATTGATGGTGCATTTTGATTTGGTAATTCAATGACTTGGCTATCAATCAAGGTCACTTTATTGGGACGATAAATAATAGCGTTGGTAATGGCATCCGTACCAATATGATCATTATGATCAAAGACTAAATCGTTATTAGAATCGATGGCAATGAAACTATAGCGATTATGAATCGAATCACGGAAATGACGATGCGTATAGCGATCACGAGTGTATTTTTTATTGAGCTCATCCACTAATTGAGCAATCGCTGAACGCGTACCAAATCCGTTATTTTCCATTTCTAACAAACCGACGATATCTGCATCCATACGATACAAAGCTTCAACTATCTTGGCTTGTTGTAACTCAAACTCTTCCATATCAAAGGCACCACGGTTAGTACCATGGCGGTTTGGATCACCCGTAAAAGGTGAGTTGAAATAGTTCAATACGTTTTTAGAACCAACAACTAACGGAAAACGACCTTGCTCATGACGTTGATAACGGTATCGATCAATCTGATTTTGATTACCATTCTCTGGAATTTTATTCAGATGTAAACTCTGTAACTGCCCATCAATATTAATTTGATATTCTGGATAGTTAGTACGTCGGATATCGTTACGCTTGAAGTTTTTATTGGTTACTGTGGTATCAGACTCTGGGATCACGAGGCGGTATTCACCACGAGTAAACACCAGCATGCCGGTAATATCCATCACACTGTCATTAACTAAGATGGCATTACGATTTGGGTTGTCTTTAAATTCAGGGAAATACGGAATCTCGCCATCTGGCGCTTGACGATCACTCTCAACAAAGACACGTCGACGTTGGTTCTCTTTAGCTTGTTCTTGAGAGGCATCACTACCTGCAACATGCAGTTGGTTTGGCTGCATATTGACACGTTCATAAGCCAACACCATATTTTGTCTAAACGAACCGAAGTCAAAGCTAAACGTACGAGTGACACGCATATCTTGCGTTCCCTCTTCAAGTGGATTGACATCTTTCGGTAGCTTAATCAGCATTCCTTCATGGCGCTCAAGAGTACGGCTAAAATCTAAACGACGATCATCACCATCCCCGATATAATCACTGTCATGAACTTGTAGAGGGGTCACTCTTGGAATGTTTCCAGTACTAATCACATCATAATTAGTAATGAAGTTATTCGGTGTGCCACTAGCTAAAAGACGAGTCATGCCAAAATATTCTTGAACATGCGCTTCAAAACAAATTTCTTTACCTATGTCTTCTGGTGACATACTCGCGGTATCCATACGGACAAAAATACCATCCGAACCAGCTCGGTCACCCGCTAATTTATCTTGTAAATACACACCTCGCCAATCTCCCACACCTTTAGAAAACTGCGCTATCACGCCAGTAATTTTATAAGGTTTAGAGCTCCAAAAACCGCTATCTACATAAGGCGATGAATCGCCTTCGCCTTGAATCTGACGGATAGTTTTGCTTTCGGCATTGGAGGTATCGCAAACACCAGGCACTGGTGGTGGTTCTGGCAATTCACTGGCATTTTCACCATATAATGTTCGGTCGCCAAGCCCAACAAATGTGAAAGGCTGGTACTCATGCCAATCTGTTGATCTCCACTCTTGCTGCGGAGCTATATCGGGTAATCGATGGAAAGTGCGGCGATATCCCCAACCATTAGTACTATTATTGGTTCCTGGTATCGGTTGAGATAACCCCACAACATCATGAATATTGGCTTCTGCGACTGCAGCATCATTAGTTATGATGGTCGCGATGAAAACCTTATCATCCCCATTGAAAGGAAGGTTATGGGTTTTGGTGATGGCTGTTGAGTCAATGGCGTTTTTCAGATCATTGCTGGCACTTCCATTATAAACGACTAACGCTTGTTTAGGTTGTAGGGTTAATCCATTTAAAACATCGGCCAAGTTAAATAGCGGCCCACCCGCATTTGTTGCTCCAACGGTATACAGCGCGGTATTTTCAAAAGTGTGAGCCGTCGTTTCACTGGTATTAAGAATTTCAATCGCTTTATCATTGCCCATTCCCATCACATAACGAGAAATCACAATATCATTAATATCTGCCCAAGCGGATGCACTCAGCGTCAACGCAATAGAGGCAGTTAAAGTTTTTAATTGGGTATTCATATTCTTTGCTGTCCTTGCTGAAGACTAGAAAAAGATTCTGGCTTTGGCGTAGCTCTCATAATGAGCCTCACCAATATTGGCTTCTAACTCAATCACGGCTGAGCGTGATGGTTTGTAACGAACGCCCACCGTTTGCCAAGTGCGGCTCGCGCCCCAGCTATCCCAACGATCTTGATGTTCATCCCAGTACTGATCAAACTTATCCCAGCTTTGATACTTTTCGTAGTTGACCGAACCAATCAGATCCCATTGTGGAGTCAAGCTATACTGAACGGAGATTAAACCGCCTTGGTTTTTAAGCTGCTCATAGTTGTTAAACTGATACACAGCAGGCTTATCACCAACAGCTTCTTTAATTAATGTACGTCGCTGAGCTTCATCTTGATATTCAATAAAACCATTGACGCCGAGCAGGATATTGTCTGATAAGGCATAGCGAAGGCCGATACCGTAGAGAGTTTTCTCCCCCAAACGAGATTCACCACCAGAGCCATTACGCTTTTCTGCACCTAAAACAATAGAAAGTGGGTCTGAGAAATAGCCCACATAGCCGTTAACTAAGTTGCCTAACGCCGCCCCAGATGAACTTTCAGCTCGGTAGCTGTAAGAAAGGCCAACGCGAATCAAATCAAAATAATGCCCTTCATATTTAATCGTCCGTGATTGATCCCCCGCTTCTTGAGTTTCAACGCCGCCTTCAATGGTTAAGTCACCAAACGCATCGTAATCATCAAAAGCGGTATCATTAAGACCAATTTCAATATTATGCTGAGGAGATAGGCGGTAACCTAGCCAAGCTTTATCAACCTCTGTGACCATATCACCACTACCATTGGGCCAATTTTCACGCACATAATCGATCTCTAAACGATAATGAATTCCAGATACTTGTCCCTTGGCACCTAACGTTGCCAACGTATCATCAATAAACGATTCATCACCATTAAACTGATTAAACTTAGCTTTATTACCAAAATATCCACCAACACCAACTTCTCCAAACACATCCATATAATCACCATTATCGGCGCTATAAATTCGAGCGGCGTGGCTCGTTGCCGATAATGCTAAAAACACGGCGGACAGCGCTAAAGGCAACGCTGATTTTCGAGAATGTATTACTCGCATGCCATTTTCCTTGCTATAAGTCATCTTGATTGCTTAACGTGAGATTAATCACAACAGCTTGTAATATTAACTCAATCAATGTTTTGGTTTTGTGACAACAAACACGATAGAGTAAAAACTCAAGTTGCAAATAAATAATTGACAAAAAATAAACCAATAAAATACATGTGGTTAAAATGCTATTCTCATCATTAACGCTAAAGAACACTTAACAAAGATTTGAATCCGCTCTCATAACCAAGCGATTTCGTGACTATTGGCAAACGTTTGCCATTGATTAGATTGGTTTTTATCAAGAAAAAATCAAAAAAGAGAGATTGCTTCAATAAACAACATGAAGTGCAAATAAAAAGCCCATAGGTATAAACCTATGGGCTGAAACATGAAGGGTCGACGCTAACAAATCGCTCGTTTAGGGATACATGCCTTTGCCAAATAAATTAAACACTCGCGCGACACCTTGAGTGAAGATCATCGGCTCAGTGAGGATGGCTAAACATAAGCAATCTTGCCCAGCATCGGTTCGTGGGGCATGGCAAATAGAAGCGTCACGTTGGATAAAATCGCCGACCTCATAATGCCCCCCTTCATCACGGAAACCACCATGCAAAACCAAAGTAGATTCGATGCCCTTGTGGGTGTGTTGTGGCACACTCACCGCTTGATTGATATACATGAGGCTCATCCGCACCTTATCTTCGCTGTGCAAAGGAAGCGAGTAAACCTTACCACCAAAATTTCGCCATTTAGTGTCAGCAGGGATCAAACGTCGTAGAGCCGTAGGAATCGCAATCACTTTGCCATTAACCTTAATGGTCACCGGTAAAGACTCAGAGACCAATACTGGCGCACTTGGCACTGGGGTTGTAATAATCTCTGCCAGCATGCCACTCCAATCATCACTGGATAACTCTTGCTCTAGCGCAATCAGTTGCTCACCCTGCTGATCTTCAAATTTTTTAACCACCTGACGACAGTGAGCACACTGCTCAAGGTGTGTCGCTAAAGCGATCCCATGACAAGCATCAACATTGCCTTGGGCATACGCTTCAAGTAATGATAATTCGGGATGATAACTCATAACGGCTCCGCATCGATCGAGGTTCTTAGTTTTTCTACAGCTAACCGTAGACGTGATTTGACAGTCCCAAGAGGAATATCAAACATTTCCGCGACTTGTTGGTGCGGTAAATCTTCCAAATAAACAGCTCTTACGACTTTTTGCTGTGACTCTGGCAGTAAATCGAGAAACTTAACCACCTGCTCTTTCAGTCTTTCATGCTCTGGTGAATAGTGGTCAATTAAATCTGGTGGACAGTAATCCGTCGGCCAAATGTCATCAGCAAGTACATGTAGCTCCCTGCCTTTTTGCTTACGCATTAAGTCGTAGCAGAGATTACGAGCTATCGTGTAGATCCAGGTAGACAGTGAGCTTTTCTGGCTATCAAACAAATGCGATTTTTGCCATAACGCCGCCATGGTCTCTTGAACAATTTCCATCGCAACCTGCTCATTGCCTAACTGCTTAATCACAAACTGCTTTAGACGAGGAGAAAAAAAGTGGAAAACCACACCAAAAGCGGCTTTATCCTGTTGCTGCACCTTTTCCATACAATCCGCCCAATCATCACGGGTAAAGGTTTGTGGATTTTGACTCGTCATAGGATACCTGTCCTTGCAAAACCTTGGCTTGAGATGTCTCCCCCAATAATAGATGCTACGTAAGAGAAACTATCGTGGATCACTTACTGGCAATAGGAAGATTTCAATACCTAGAGAAAGATTGATTATATACCCAAATGACTGAAACGGGCAGATAAGCCAACGTTCGAACAGATATAATCACTCGGTTTCGACTTTCTCACTACCGCCCTTCGCCAGAACAATCGTTATAAATTTCAATCTTTTGTGTAAGAAAAGATAAGGCAGGATGGCAGTTGTCGTGATCCACTAGACCTTCCCATTGAGTTTTCGACAGCGGTAAAATCTCTAACCAGCGCTGGGCTACCCAACTGGCATCATCAAAAAATCGATGTGAATAAAGTTGCCCCACTTGCGGAAACTGTTGATAAATTTGCTGTAACTGCTCACTCAACAATAGATGCTGCTCAGATAGCGGGGCCGTCGGCCAATTGGTTAACCAACGAACCGTCGCTTTGCGTAATCCATCCGACTCACTACGTACTTGTTCAATAAAAAAACGCTTAGTGCCAACAACGGTGATCCCTAATAAACCATCGTCTAAGGTTTCAAAATCGACAATTTTAACCCAAGTACCGAGGTACGAAAGCTGGTGACGTTTGGCGGCAGATTTATTATCCAATAAACAGACACCAAACCCGCTATTGGCTTTGCTGCATTCCGCAATCATTCGTTTGTATCTAGGTTCAAAAATGCGCAACTTCATTTTACCTTCCGGCAATACGATCGAACTTAACGGAAAAAGCATAATTTCTTGCATTATTCCTCCCTCTATTGTTACTGATGCTTCTCCTGTTTACGAAACAGACAGCCAAGGGATCACTTACCGATTTTGTTGCTTTTGTGAATGGTTTAAAAAATATAACCAAAGGCAATAATAAGACTTACACCTCAATAAAAATGCAAACCAATGTAACAAGAATGATTTGATGAATAAAAATAAAATAGTGTGATGAATATCAACATAAACAATTAGTTTTGCACTCTCTATCACTTTTAATTGAGAAATTTGTCGCTATTATGCTCGGCAATTAGCAAGGACAACATTCAGCCTTGTAAGTTCACTCAACAAAGAGAGTTCCCCTATGCGTAAATCACTTTTAGCTCTTGGCCTCATGGCTGCTACTTCTGCTCCTGTTATCGCGGCTGATTATTCTGACGGCGATATCCATAAAAACGATTATAAATGGATGCAGTTTAACTTGATGGGTGCATTCAACGAACTACCAGGTAAATCGAGCCACGATTACTTAGAGATGGAATTTGGCGGTCGCTCTGGCATTTTTGACCTGTATGGTTATGTCGACGTATTCAATTTGACCAGTAATCCAAGTAGCGACAAAGCTGATAAGCAAGCAAAAATATTTATGAAGTTTGCGCCGCGTATGTCTCTTGACGCATTAACCGGTAAAGATCTCTCTTTTGGTCCAGTACAAGAGCTATACGTAGCGAGCGAAATTACTTGGGATGGAGTTAATACAACAGACACTACATTTGGTGTCAACCAACAAAAAATCGGTTTAGGCTCAGATGTAATGGTGCCATGGTTAGGAAAAGTTGGATTAAATATATATGGTAATTATGATTCTAATCATAAGGATTGGAATGGTTTCCAAATTTCAACTAACTGGTTTAAACCTTTCTACTTTTTTGACAATGGCTCATTTGTCTCTTACCAAGGTTACATCGATTACCAATTTGGCATGAAAGATGAGTACAGCGCAGAAAGCAGCGGTGGCGCGATGTTTAACGGCATCTACTGGCATTCCGATCGCTTCGCGGTTGGTTACGGCCTAAAAGGCTATAAAACTATTTATGGACTTGAAGATGGCGGCTTTGCGGGTAAAACGACTGGCGTTAGCCACTACGTAGCCGTCACCTACAAATTCTAATCATTTATTATTCAATACCATGTAAGGGAGAAGCTTTTGCTTCTCCCTTTTTTATTGAGTCATACTGATTTCTTTGACAGTATCGAGTAAAAATGAAAAAGCGGTTCTTCATCTAAAGAACCGCCTTAATAATCACAAATGTTTGCTTAACCCAAGATAACGATTAATTAACTCGATTCAAGGTCACGACTGGGTAATCCAGCGCTTCTAATACTGGCTGTTGTTCAGCAATGTATTTCACTACGGCGCGTGCATCGGTATTACACAGCACGTTATCCGCTTTGCAGTTAAGCTCATGGCCTTGATAACGTACTTGATAACGCCCAGCGACTTCTTCAATGTGACTGACAGGGAAAGCGGTCAAGTTACCATCGACATAAGCAAAATCGACTCGACCAGATTGCTCTTTTTGCGCTTCAAATAATGGTGTCCAACCATCATTACCAGTCGCGTTGTAGCTATTCATCGCCACATTGTAGATTTTATTATCCTCTAATGGGCTCCAGATTGGCTCATTCAATGTACCGGTATTAACTTCAATTAAACTGAGAGTCCCTGCTTGGTGTTGAACCGTTTCATCAAACACATAACGCAAGTTACCGCCGTATGGAAATTTCCCTGCATGGGCAGTAGGCGGCAATGTTTCACTGACGGTTTTCGCGATCAACGCTTTAATCACCGAACCTTTCACTGGCACGATCGACATAAAGTTAGCAAAAGGCAACATTTCTAACGTCACGTCCCCTTCACGGTATTCCCCTTCAGCAATATTGGTGCGAATGCCACCGGCTCCGGTCAGTGCGAAGTCAGCTTTCATTCCTGTCAATTGCACCACTTCATCGCTCGCCGCCCAATAATATTGTCCCAATGCGACAATCGGTGCAACGCGAGAGCCGTGTTGATCAGAGTTATTATCACCTGGACGTCGAGCGTGGCGAATTTCCTGTGGCACATTGGCGATCACGTCCCCATACGCTTCCTCAACGGCAGGCTTGTATTGGCTATCGATATGAGCACGCAGTGCAGCTTCTTCGGCAGCTACCGCAATATTACGCTGACGCTCAATAAAACGGAGTGCTTTACTGCGTTCATCGTCGCTAAAGGCACTCTCTTGCTGACGATTAGCCTGATGGTAAAACTCATCGTTGGTCAGCAAGGTATTATGGCCAGCACATGAAATCAGTTCGCCGTCACTGTCAAACGCGACCGTCGTTTTACCAATCGCTTGAGCAAACTCTCCGGCTTGAACGACACAGGTTTTGCTGGTGCCATTCGGGTTAGTGACTAGCTGAGCATAAATACCGTTATTACCCAAACCTAGATTGGTAAAATCGCCCAATAGTGAGTGAGAGTGACCACCAACAATCAAATCAATCCCATTTACTTTACTGGCAATGTCTAAATCAATCGCATTACCAACGTGGGTCACGGCAATGATGTTCTTAATGCCCAAGGCTTGCAGTTCATCAACGGTCGCTTGAGCAGATTCAACCATATCAAAAAATTGGATGTCTCCAGTATTCGGTGCAATATTTGGCATATCATCCAGTGCTAATCCGAAAACCCCCACCAACGGTTTATCAGTTGGTAGTTGGCTCATATCATCAAAACGCTGTTTCGCATAACCATCGAACGCATACACAACGTACGGCTTTAGATTGGTTTGATCTTTTAAATCTTTATCTAAACTGGCATCAATATTAGCGGCAAGAACAGGGAAGTTGATCCGATCTAAAAATGCATTCAGTTTTTGGTTATTTAAATCAAATTCATGGTTACCTAGCGCCATGGCATCGATACCCATTCGGCTCAGAATATCCGCATTCATTAGGCCTTCATTCAATTTAAAGTACGCGCTCCCCTGCCACGCATCGCCACCATGCAAAAACAGCATGCTTTGATTATTTTTCTCAGCTTGTTCACGGTAGGTATTGGCTTTAGATAAAATACGCGGATGACCACCAAATTCGTTGTACACACGTTGTTGATTAATATAAAAACTTGATCGAACCGCATCAAAACTGGAATGTGTGTCATTAATATGGGCAATGGTCAGTTCAAAAGCCACTTGCTCGGCATTGTCTTTATCCGTTTGACTGCATCCTAATAATGCAAGAGCGATAGTACTGGCGAGTATGGCAC
Organism: Vibrio injensis; assembly: GCF_001895205.1. GTDB lineage: Bacteria > Pseudomonadota > Gammaproteobacteria > Enterobacterales > Vibrionaceae > Vibrio > Vibrio injensis. The sequence goes on from NZ_BDJF01000006.1 coordinate 385,659, forward strand.
GATTAAATCGCATAAATTTATTTCCTTATTTTGCTTAAAGTCACAGAGCCGCTGTAATTTACCGGAAAAAACATTAAAATTCCGTGATATCGCGGGAATTATTTAGTTCAACTATTCTATTCAAGGATTGAATAAATGATTGATTAACTCACCAGCGCGGCTTGCCGATTCGTTTTTTTTATCGCCATCATCGGCTACCATAAACAAACAAGCATAATCCGCCCTAACTACAGGTAAACTTGATGAATATCGTTATATTAGGCCCTGGTGCAATCGGACGTTTATGGGCTTATCAATTGCATAAAGCCGGCCATCAAGTCGCCTTATGGGGAACCCAACCTGCCGGAGAATATTGCCTTATTCAGGATGAGCTAGCGCCGATCACTCTCGCTTATAATCAACCAGCGACTCTTGAACACGCTGACTTACTGCTCGTTTGTGTTAAAGCGTGGCAAGTAGGAACCGCCTTGCTTCCTCTACTCGATAAGCTGGCTCCACAAACCATATTACTGTTTATTCATAATGGGATGGGGGCACTCGACACACTCACAGAGCGGCTCTCTGATTATCCACTACTGATGGCAACCACCACTCATGGGGCATTAAAACAGGGCGCACATCATGTCATGCACACCGGACAAGGCACCACCCAATTAGGCGCCGTCAACGCTCAAGGTGAGCGCTGTGATTTTTTGGTTGATGTTCTCAACCATGCTTTACCGCACGTTTTATGGACAGACAATATTCGCTATGCCTTATGGCACAAGCTCGCGATTAACTGTGTGATTAATCCACTTACAGCAATAGAGAACTGTCGCAATGGGCAATTAGCGAACGCTAACTATCGACCATTACTCAATCAGTTAATTAATGAACTGGTGGGAGTTATGCAAGCCGAACAAGTGCCAATCGAACCACAACAACTCACCGAATCTATTGATCGCGTTATCGAAGCAACAAGTCAAAATTACTCATCAATGCAACAAGATATTGCCCAGCAAAGACCAACCGAGATAGACTTTATTACTGGTTATGTCATAAAAAAAGCCGCTCAGCATGGTTTAACGGTTCCCCTGAACCAGCACCTTTATCAACAGGTTCATTCACTACAACAAGGTTGGATATCTTAATGACCAAACGCATATTAGTTCCCATCGCTCCCGGAACCGAAGAAATGGAAGCCGTGACCATTATTGATATTTTGGTTCGAGCGAATTACGACGTCGTGGTCGCTAGCGCGGATTTTTCAGGCCAACTAACGATGAAAGCCTCACGCGGCGTGACCTTAACAGCAGATTGTAAACTAGTGGATGTAGCAGATGAAGAATTTGCGGCGATCGTACTACCGGGAGGCCTTGGCGGAGCGGAAGTATTTCGCGACAGCACCTTACTACTGGAAATCGTCAAACAGCAGAAATACGATGGCCGTTTAGTCGCGGCGATTTGTGCCACACCAGCGGTGATGCTAGAGCATCATCAACTCTATCCAAAAGCGATCATGACTTGTCATCCCAGCTTGCAAGAACGTATCCCTGAGCAACGCTGGCGTAATCGCCGAGTGACCTTTGACGTTAATCACAATCTCTTAACCAGCCAAGGGCCAGGCACAGCATTGGAGTTTGCGATTGAAATTATTGCTCAGCTTTCAGGTAAACAAAAAGCCAAGGAGGTTGCGCTCCCCCTGATCCCTCTGCCGCAATTGCATTATGATAAACAGGAAGAAGCGTAGCCTTAGGCTATCTCGGTGCGTATTTTTTCCACTATGGCTTTAAGACCATTGCCACGAGAAGGACTGAGATGGCCAAGTAATCCCAAATCGGCAAAATACGCGTCCATATCAAAAGCCATTATCTGCTCAGCAGTTTTCGCATTTAATGCCGCTAAAACCACAGCAATCAAGCCGCGTACAATACGCGCATCGGAGTCAGCGCAAAACAACCAACCACCCTGCTCATCTTGCGCACTAACTAACCAGACCTGACTTTCACATCCCGCGACAACGGCTTGATCACTTTTTAAACGCTCCTCCATAACGGGCAATTGCTTACCCCAGAGGATCAGCTGTCGATAACGCGCTTCCCAACCTTGTAATGACTGCATGGTGGCAAGAATGTGCACATCAGTAATAGTGAAACCAAATGGATGGTTAGGCAAAGTGGACATCAATGATAAGCTCCGCAATGAATGATGAGGTAAACGTTTCGACGCTGCAGCAACTGACTCAATTGCTACAGAAATTTACGCTGAATGTTTCTGGATAAGTTTATCAATGATCCGCGCAACTGCGACAAAACCGAAGGTTGCCGTCACCACGGTTGCCGCGCCAAATCCAGTGGCACAATCCATACGCTTGGGTCCTTCCGCGCTTGATTTAGCGGCGCACACCGTGCCATCAGCTTGAGGATATTTAAGTTGCTCGGTAGAAAACACGCACTCAATAGCAAATTTACGTGCCGGATTCATTGGAAAATGATGATCACGACGCAAGCGATCTTTAAGCTTTTTCGCTAAAGGGTCTTGAATGGTTTTTGTTAAATCAGCCACTTTAATTTGTGTCGGATCGGTCTGACCACCTGCACCACCAATGGTAATCACCTTGATTTTATTGCGGCGGCAATAAGCCAACAGCGAGGCTTTAGCAGATAAGCTATCAATCGCATCTAATACATAATCCATACTGTCATTAAGGTACTGAGCTTGATTTTCAGCGTTGATAAAGTCATCAATCAAATTGACCTTACAATCAGGGTTGATCAATGTCACTCGTTCAGCCATGACCTCTATTTTGCTTTTACCTATCGTGCCCGTCATTGCATGGATTTGACGATTGATATTGGTCACGCAAACATCATCCATATCGATCAACGTCAGTTCGCCAACACCAGAGCGAGCGAGCGCTTCCACCGCCCACGAACCGACACCACCAATACCAATTACGCACACATGAGCGGCACGGAGGATCTCCACTTGTTTATCACCGTACAAGCGGCGAGTTCCGCCAAAACGCTGATTGTAATTGTCTGAGGCAGGCGTATCGAGTTCACGCATAACAAGCATCCACACTGTATAAAAGAGGCAAAAAGAAAGAGTGCGATTTATACGCACTCTTGATAAAAAAGTCTAGGCTGTGTCGTGTTATTGTCGTTTTTCAGGCGGCAACGCCCAAGGCGCTTGTGTCGCTGAGTTCTCTAACCCCAGCTTCCATACCCGGCCAAAGTGCTTATAATGCCCGGCTTCAATACCTGCGCGATACCCCATGCCATGATACAAATCGAGGTGATTTTGTTTCACAGCGCCGCCAGTATCAAGCACGATCAATAAACGCAATTGATGCACACCAGACCAGCTTCCATCAGCATTCAGTAACGGTACTTCAGCTAAAATAGGCGTACCCATGGGTAAAATAGTGCGATCCCCTGCTACCGCAGCCATCGGTAATAGAGGGATACCCGCGCTGCCGGTGACTGGAGCAGCAGCACTGGGGCGGAAAAAGACATAAGAAGGGTTTTGCTCTAATAACTCGCGTACCGTCGCCTCATCATTCGCTAGCACCCACTCTTTAATCGCTTTCAGCGACATTTTTTCTCGCGCGACTAACCCTCGTTCAATCAAGATGCGACCAATACTGACATAAGCTTTATTATTTTTTCCTGCATAGGCAAAGTATTCAAGCGTGTCATCATCTTCAAAATGAACAAAGCCACTACCTTGCACTTCCATAATAAATGGATCAATTAAGTTGGCCGCATAGCCAATTTCTAAGCCTTGCCCCGCTAAAGCCCCTGCGTAGATTTCCGCTCGGGTTGGGCAGTTATCACTACAATCTGGTAAAGCGTAAACCGGATAACGATAAACCTCATCGGCAGTATGACGCAGTTCCATCACTGGTGAAAAATAACCAGTAAACAAAACATTACCTCGTTTATCGCCGCCACCCATTTGCGCCGTTTGCACACCAAATTGTGCTAATTCTGCTGGGTCGCCGCTTTGCATCGCCCACTCATTGAGCTTTTCGTATAACGGCTGATAAATTGCAGCCATAGAAGGAGAGTTAGTGATCACTTGCTCACTTTGTGCGGCAAACTTAGAAAAATCACGCGGTGTATTCGAATGGAGTTGCTCAACCTGATTTAAAATATCAGGAAATTGCTCATCAAGATATTGTTGCGCGCGATCGGTCGGCTGGGCGCAACCAAACAGAAGCGCTAACGTAGCACAAGAAAGTAATCGTTTTATCACTGGGAGTTATCCATGTTGGGTTTCATCAAAAAGCATGACAAACTCCACAGTGAAGCGCAATGGCTGAATTGTTAACGAAGGTTTTTTTGATACTTTTCTGACAATTGAAACGTCGGATTATAATGCGCTTTAGAGACTAATCGCATTTCTGTGTATTGATCATTGAGCATCCGATACTCCATCTTTTGATCGCCGATATAAAAACTCAAATGCCGCCCGTTAAAGTCATAATGGGTTGTCACCATACGCCCATCGATCATGATCGCATCCGCTTGCACATAAATTCTTTGTGCGGCATACGGGGCGACATTCTGCTCAATCCACAATCCATAGATTTCACTTTTTGATGGTGAAAAAGAATCGGCTAAGCGATTAAATACTTGGCTGTACAGTAAAACCACCACCGAAACACCAAGCAGAACAGCGACAATTAATATTCGCTCTAACCATTTTTTATTACGAGTTGAATTCGTACTCACTTGCTTATCTCATCGTCAATGAGTGGCTCTTAATACTATCCCCATAAAAGCCCCTCTTATTACTCACAGCTCTTGGGGTAATTAGGTGTAAAACCATACAACCCATATCCCAAGAAATGACTAAATCTTTTCTTGACCAAATCTATCATAAAAAATCTCCATTTTATCGCTAAAACCGCTTGTTAAACATTGAATAAAAAGTCATTATTTGGACATATTTAAACACTTCGGTATGATAAAGTGAAAATTCGCAGCACAGCTCTAGTCAAAGGATTTAGACAATCCGCGCCTTATGTTAACGCTCATCGCGGTAAAACCATGGTGGTCATGATTGGCGGCGAGGCGATTGCAGATAAAAATTTCGCTAATATTATTAGCGACTTGGCTTTACTGCATAGCCTTGGTGTTAAAATAGTATTGGTTCATGGAGCAAGGCCACAAATCAATCAGATTTTGCAAGCCCAGCAGCGAACCACTCCTTACCATAAAGGTATTCGCGTGACTGACGAAGAAGCGTTAAGGTTGGTTATGCAAGCCGCTGGACAATTACAGTTAGCCATTACGGCTCAATTATCCATGAGTCTCAACAATACCCCAATGGCTGGCACCCAACTTAACGTCGTAAGTGGTAATTTTGTTATCTCTCAACCATTAGGTATAGACGATGGCGTCGATTATTGCCACAGTGGTCGTATTCGTCGTATCGATATTGATAGTATTAATCGTACTCTTGAGCATGGATCGATTGTTTTACTAGGCCCTATCGCCAGCTCAGTCACTGGTGAATGTTTTAATCTGCTATCCGAAGAGGTGGCAACTCAAGTCGCAATTCGCCTTAAAGCCGATAAGTTAATCGGTTTTTGCTCTGAACAGGGCATTATTGATGAACAGGGTAATGCCATTGCAGAGCTATTACCGAATGAAGTCGAACGTATCGTCGAGCGTTTAGAGTCATGCCCAGTTGCAAAAAGTGAAGACCCGACTGGTACGTTACGTTTTCTTCGCGCGGCAATTGCCGCTTGCCGCGCTGGTGTACCACGCAGCCATTTGATCAGCTATAAAGAAGATGGCGCACTGATTCAAGAATTGTTCTCTTTTGACGGTATTGGGACTCAAGTGGTGATGGCCAGTGCCGAACAGGTCCGTCAGGCAAGTATTGATGATATTGGTGGTATTTTTGATCTTATTCGGCCATTAGAAGAGCAAGGTATTCTCGTGCGCCGTTCTCGCGAACAACTCGAACAAGAAGTCCATAAATTTACCATCATTGAAAAAGACCGCTTACTGATCGGCTGCGCCGCTCTTTACCCCTATCCTGATGAAAAAATGGCAGAAATGGCTTGTGTGGCGATTCATCCTGAATATCGTGATGGCAATCGAGGGTTGCTATTACTCAACCATATGAAACATCAAGCAAAGCAAATGGGTATCCAACGTCTGTTTGTGTTAACCACTCACAGTTTGCATTGGTTTCGTGAGCAAGGCTTTATTGAAGTAGGAGTCGAATCTCTTCCTGTTGCTAAACAAAGTTTATACAACTACCAACGCCGCTCAAAAATTCTGGTGTTACGTTTGTAGTGGGTTGACCAGAAATACGTACGATAAAAAAAAGCAATAAGTTGCACATTTCTGGCGTATTAGGCTTACCCATCTGTGATGCAGATTGTGGATGGTAAGCCTATTGCTACACCCACACAACTTGGAGTTGCAGGTAGGCGGCAAGTGAGTGAGTCCCCATGAGCATAGATAGACTATGTGATTGGGGCGAACGAACGTAGCCAACACCCCTGCAGCTTCAAGTCGGAAGGGTATATCAATAGCGGATTAAGAAGCGGTTAACCTAGCCACTAAGCCACTGGCACGTTCCGTTTTTAACTGAATCCCACGCTTCATGGTGGATAAATCACTAAATAACATTAAACGCTTTTTGGCGCGCGTTACGCCAGTGTAAATCAACTCACGCGTTAATATCGGACTAAAATCTGGCGGTAAAATCAGCAAGGTTAAGTCAAATTCACTGCCCTGCGATTTATGTATCGTCATGGCATAAGCCGTTTCATGTTCAGGTACTCGACTCGGTAAAATCGCCTTTACGCTACCATCGGGTAATTCAAAATAGACTTTCAAACGAGGTTCGGCTTCACTCTTGTCCAGTATGCATAAACCAATATCGCCATTGTATAACCCTAAGCTGTGATCGTTACGAGTGACCATCACGGGTCGACCGTGATACCAAAGCTCATCTTGCACATCAATCAAGCGCCGCGCCGCCAGTGCTCGCTCAATACGTTGATTTAAGCCATTCACCCCAAAATCCCCTTCACGAACGGCGCACAACACGCGGCATTGATTGAAACACTCCAGCGCGGCTTTCGCTTGTTGCTCTTGAGTTTCTGTTGCCGGACTAGCCATCGCCAGTTCAAGGCGCTGCAAATAGCGGCCATATTCCTCCACCAGCGTTTTCAGCATCTGGTTATAATTTTCACTGTTTAATGCATGATGCGAGATATCGCTATAATCGCGCTTGAACACCTCATCTACCGCGCTCGGTTGGCCGCGATTAATGGCTTTAGCCAATTGACCGATACCAGAGCGCACATCAAAACGGTAACTTTTTTGCAGCATACATAAGCTGTCGGCAATCGGCGTGGCATTAACGGATGACAAAGCCAGTAGTCCTTCATAACCGGTTAGGGCGGCTAATCGTTCACTGTGCTGGCGACGGTATCCTTGAACTAAAAACGAACAGATATCCCCCAACACCGCCCCTGCTTCCACAGACGCTAATTGATCTTTATCGCCTAATAAAATTAATCGAGCGTGTTTGGGCAGTGCTTCGATCAGTTTTACCATCATAGGTAAATCGACCATCGACGCTTCATCGACAACCAAAATATCAAGGTGTAAAGGATTACGTTGATGATGACGAAATTCGACACTGTTCGGCATGGCTCCTAACAAACGATGCAAAGTGCTCGATTCGGTAGGAATGGCCGCTTTTAACTCTGGCTCAACCGCTAATTCAGCCACCGCCTTACCAATTGATTCGGTTAAGCGCGCCGCCGCTTTACCGGTTGGAGCAACCAGCTTAATAGTGGGGATTTTATCCTCTTGATCGGCTTGAGCAATTAGCGCGGCGAGTAATTTGGTCACTGTGGTGGTTTTACCTGTGCCCGGTCCGCCAGAGATCACCGCAAAGCGCCGGGTCAATGCCACCGCCGCTGCCACTTTTTGCCAATTAATACAAACCGACTGTGGGATCAAAGCCTCTAAGCAAGTGAGATCTTTTACTTGACGGGCACCGCTAATAGCAGCATCAATCGTGTTCCAATCTAGTTGTTGTGGGTTGACGACATCCAGAAAATCACACACCACTTGTTGACGAGTTAATGAATTAGCGCTTGCTGGCAATGCTTGTAGCTCGGCCAACAGTCTATGATATTGACGAGCAAATAAGTTATCGAGTAAGGCTTTTAGCTTTTGGACATCAGTAGGCTTTAAGCTCATCGGTGATCCAAAGCTAAGTAAGCGCTCGGCTAAGGTCAACTCATAGTGCCAATAACGGTGTAAATACAGACGTTGACCATCAAACATTAACGGAACCGCTTCCCCTTGCTGACCAACCAAATCAGAAGCTTGTAGAACTTTTAGCCAGTCTACGGCTTGTAACTGCTGATTGACGTGCAGCGCCGCATCGCCAAATAAACCTAACTTGGCACTAAAATCAGCCGCGGTCAGTAGCAAGGGCTCAGAAGCCGTCGGGTTTTCACGCCATAAGGGTAAACAAATATGTCCCTTAGCCAGCTCCACACTGACCACTCCGGCAATAAAACCCAGCACTTGGCTATCTTGTGCACCTAATTGAGCTTGGCTCTTTTCAGCAATAAAACGGCCAAATTGATAATCCAGTTGCCGTACTGTGCCTTGTTGTGCCAACTGCCGTAGTGTGTAGAGCAAAGAGTCACTCATAAATCTAACTCCATTTGTCCCACCTCTGTCGTGCGAGTTTCCAGTGTTTTACCATCAATTAATGCATCCATCTCGGTCAGTAATTCAAGGCTCGGCTTAGTAGAGAAAATACCGTGATCCGAATGACCATCAATACCACGTAAAAACAGATAATACACACCACCAAAGTGACGCTGATAATCATAATCAACCAGGCGGCTACGTAAAAAACGATGCAGCGCTAGCGCGTAAAGTTGATATTGTAAATCGTAGCGGTGCTCTATCATCGCCGCTTTTAAACGTTCGCCATGATAAGCGCTGATCTCATCGCCCAAATGATTAGACTTCCAATCTAATAAGTAATATTTACCTTGATGTTCAAACACTAAGTCAATAAACCCTTTGAGCATGCCTTGTACCGGATAAAAGCCGAGTTCGCTTGCTTTGGCAGATAAAGGATCATGACGCTGCACAACGCGATTGAGGCTCGGTGCGCTCAACACCTCAATCGGCAAAAGAAATTCCATTTCCACCAAACGTTGACTGGCATTTTTTTGATTTAAGCGTAATGCCTTACCATCGAGCGGGGTGGCTAAAACGGTATCCACCAACTGCTGCAACACAGGTAACCATTCCAGATCAATCTGCTCACGAGCCATGAGGTCGATGATTAAGCGTTGATTATCATCACTGCTGGCCGGTTGGGTAAATTCCACCACTTCAAACAAACTGTGCAAAAACGTTCCCGGCGCAGCACCACGCGGAAAACTAAAAATCGACCGTTCCGCGTTCGTCAACGGTGTGAGCCTCTGCTCATCGGCGGAATCAATATCAAAGCCTGCCACTTCCAAACTTGGTTCATGGTGAGCCGCTTTACTCGATTGCTTAACTAAACCAGAATAACTCGTCACCCGCCAATGACGATCAATATGACTTTGTAACGTGCGCGCGCTCAGTATCTCACTCTCTTTATCCATCACAGTGAAGACTTCTGCTCGCGCTGCTGGCGGCTCGCTAACAGTCACCTCAGCGTTACTTTGCGCATCGAGAGCCAAACGTAAATCGGCGATGCCTCCTGCCTGACCTTTTTGCAATAAATAACCAATGGCACTTAAATGAACCCCTGTCGGCTCTTTGCTCGACTGACCATTGCGCAGCGGCGCGATACCGATAAAACAGCCATAGACCGCACGCGTCAAGGCAACATAAATCAAACGCAGATCTTCTGCCAAGCGCTCTTTATCGGCTTGTTCAAGGGCGGCTTCACTGTCAGTGATATCGAGTATGGTTTGATCCTTTGCTGAGTCGTAGTATTTCGCTTCATTGGCTTTGCGATAGCTGGTCACGAAAGGTAAAAAGACCAAATTATACTCAAGGCCTTTCGACTTATGGATAGTAACAATTTGCACCAAGTTTTGTTCTGATTCCAAACGTTGGATCTGATCATCTTGACCCCCTAAACCATGCAGTGCATCGCTGATCCCCTGAGCTAACCAACGTAATAAGCCATGATCACTATCGATCTCTTGCCGAGCTTGCTGCAGCAACTCACCGATGTGCATAAAATCGGTGAGCAGACGCTCACCATTAGGCTCTGCTAACCAACGCTCCGCAATGTGTCGCTTGCTCATAACATTACGCAGCATAGGCAATACACCACGCTCCGCCCATAATTGACGATAGCCTTTGAACTCGTTAAGTACCTTATCCCAAACGATTTCATTGTTGTTTAACTCATCCAAACTCAGCGCATCCAGAGCAAATAAGGGCGATGCTAAACACGCGCGTAACGCCCGCTCATCGTCAGGGGTGATCACCGCTTGTAATAAGCGCTGCATATCTAACGCGACATCGCTACTAAGCACGCTATCTCGATTGGAAAGGTAAACGCTGGCAATGCCTTGCTCAGCAAGGGCTTGTTTGATCATCCGCCCTTCGCTGCCAGTGCGAACCAACACCGCAATATCACCAGCCTGAATCAGCTTTTGCCCATGCGCGGTTTTAAAATACGCTTGCTGATGCTGTGCGGCGGTTAAAATAGCTTGGATCTGACTTGCACACGCCTTAGCCATGCAGGATAAGTATTCCGTTTTTGGGATTGGTTTATCGGCCTCTTGCAGCCAATAGGTTAAGGCTGGTTGGCTGTGACCGTTGAGTAGCCATTGTCGCTTATCGGCGTTCGGGCTAGCGGCAACTGGCAAAAACGGAATGTCTTGATCATACATAAAAGGGCTAGTTGATGAGCTAAATAACTGGTTAACTGCGCTCACCATTTGTGCGCTAGAACGCCAGTTAGTGCCTAAGGTGTAATGGGCACTCACCTGCTGACGAGCTTTGATGTAGGTAAAGATATCCGCGCCCCGAAAGCCATAAATCGCCTGTTTCGGATCGCCAATCATTAATAAGCCACATTCGGCTTGTGGCAAATAGATGCGACTAAAAATGCTGTATTGCAGCGGATCGGTATCTTGAAACTCATCGATCATCGCCACCGGATATAATTGGCGAATTCGCTCGGTTAATTGTCCTGATTCATCTTGATCAATCGCCGCTGACAGTTGAGTTAACAGATCATCAAACGATAACCATTGCTTCTGCGCTTTGGCCTTCGCTAAGCGATGGCGACAATGGGCAATCGCATGAGCCAGCAACGGCGCATATAAGTCATTCGGCTGAGATAAAAAATCTTCAATCATGACAAACAAAGCATGCTGGGGTGGATTGCCCTTTTTCGATTTAGCGTTTAAGCCAGTTTGCGTGAATTCCGTTAGCTCATCGGGTAACAGCAATTGATGAGAGGTTTGATGCGCCCACTGAGTTAAAAAATCGACCCGCTTGAGCAGTGCTTTTTTCGTTGCGGCGTGCAAATCTGAGCCTTCAATACAAGGCGTGATATCTTGATGATGTTGCAACCATTGCTGCTTTAACTCCGCCACTCGAGCTAGGCACGTTTGATGCAGTGCGCTTAATTCTCCCTCCATCGCCTGAACCGATAAACTCAAGGGAGAGCCCGTTAAGTAGCCGCCAATTTTTTCTAATAACGCCTGTGGGGACGGCCATAAACGACGAACTTCCGCCGCCAACTCAAGCGACAATGGATAAAACTGGCGACGCCAATAATCGGCGACCACTTGCGCCTTTAAATCACTTTCATTGGTGATAAATTCATGGTTGAAACGGCTCCCTGATTCAAATGCATTTTGCGTCAGCATCCGCTGGCAAAAGCCGTGAATGGTGTACACCGCCGCTTCATCCATTTGTCGTTCAGCTTGCAACAAAACCTTGGCTGCCAAAATGTGATCGTCATAATCAGCCAACAGACCTTGAATGACAGGATCATCACTAGAGCCGCGCAAAAAAGCCAGTCGCGCTAGATGAATACGCTGACGAATACGATCGCGTAATTCTGCCGTGGCTGCTTCCGTAAACGTCACCACCAAAATTTGATCTACCGTCAGTGGCGTTGGGTGGCGAGTAGTGGCATCGCCATGCCCAAGCAATAAGCGTAAATATAAACCTGCAATGGTAAAGGTTTTTCCAGTGCCCGCTGACGCTTCAATCAATCGCGCGCCATGCAGTGGAAAAGTAAGGGGATCTAACGGTGTGACGACCGCTGACGATGTGCTACTCATAAGTCATTAACCTTTGAATGCTCTTGTGTGTCAAAGCACACCGATATAAGACTAAGCGCAAATGCTAATAATCTGGCGTTAATTTTGCTCATCGCATCAAGACTCCATTTCAGTCATGGATTGCGCGGCCAACCTTGGCGCTTGAAGCACCAGACTGGCGAGAAGGCGAACTTGCTCTGCAAGCGGCTCATCCCACTGTGGCCAAATACGAGCAATGTATACATTGCTACCTTCACCATGACTCATGTAACTATCGTTGAAACTATCGGCCATTTTTTTCAATGCTTTCTCGCTATCTTCGTGCCATTGACCACGGTTAAATCCAGCTTCAATACTGGCTAATGCCGTTTTCGGAAAATACGCTAATGGCTCATTCATGCCTTGATAAAACAAGCGCACTAATTCAGCCAGTAATGCTTGCGCTTGCTGTTGATTTATCGCTGGATAGCGCCAATGTTGTACTCCCTGTTTACGATCGTAACCAATCAGATGCGTTGCCGCCTGACTCCCCATTGCCGCAAGGGCGAGATGATCGATCCATGCCGCGAGGTAGTCCTGAGCTCGAACCGCCCCACTGCGATAACGCACTAAACCCGATTGATAATATTTGGTCAGCCATCCAGTTAAATGGACGGTTTTGCCCTCGCCCCATGGCTGCAGACGCAAATTGACTTCTTGATCTTCAAGGGGGTAATGACACAGAAACTCGATCTTTGCAGCCAATTCTTGAGCTTGAACTCGGTTCGTTTCAAATTCCAGTTCACCAAACGCACCAATCGGTAATTTACCCTGTGCACGTTGCTCGCTAAAAAAGCGGCTCAGTGCTTGAGCGTCATTTGGCTGTGTCAAAACGATATCAAGCAGTTGATCGCGCAGCTGATAACTCTCTAAGCCGTTTAAAGCAAAAGGTTCTTCATCTTCCATCACCGATTGCGGTGGCTCAAAAGAGACTTTCAAACGGCGATTAAAAAAGTACTGAACAGGTAAGCGCCAAAAACGCTGTAACTCCACCAGATCTAGGCTCAAAGGAAAGGTAGCATCGAGTAAATAATCCGTTAACGCACGATTAAATTCACTCCGCGCCTGCCCTTGCCGATTGGCCGCTGGTAACCACTCTTTCGCGTAACTAGCAGGCGAAGCTAAAAACGCTTGTGAGCTAAACGGTACCATGGCATGAAGATGAGTTAACGCTCGGCTTAATCGCTCCGCTGACTGATCGCTCGTTAATGACTGATCCCCTTGTAGGCAATAGTTTAACTGACAATACTCCAGCAACTCGGCCACTAACACCGAAGGGACTCGTTCAGTATTGTCTTGAATTGAGCGACCAACGTAACTGATGTAGAGGGTTTGCTGCGCCGAAAGTAGCGCTTCCAAAAATAGGTAGCGATCATCATCTCGCCGTGAACGATCTCCCGTTCGCGGACGTGTATTCATCAAGTCGAAATTGTCTTTGGCCATGGTACGCGGATAAACACCATCATTCATACCTAACAAACAGACGGTTTTAAAAGGGATCGAACGCATTGGCATTAAAGTACAAAAGTTCACTTGCCCAGCCAAGAAGCGTTGACTCACTCGTGTCGCCAACAATTTATTATCAAGATAATCAATGATAATCGTCGCCGCCAAAGCTTGATCGTATTTGGCGTCCAGCAGCTGATCTTGTAATTGTGCTAGCGTATCGCGAATCGATTTCAGCGCCAGTTCACCATCAATATCGACTTGGAAAAAATCATCCAACAAATGCCCCAGCAGGCTGCGCCACTGTTCGATGGTTTGAGTGTCAGCCAAACGTGCACGATAGTGGCTGATTTGCTGAATGAAATGGGCCAATTTCCCCGCCAACTCAGCGTTTAATCCCTGCACTTCGTTATAAGGTGCTAAGCCATATTCACCTTGCGCAAACAAGCCTGCCGAAGCGGGCATCGCATAGCCTAGTAACATGCGCTCAATACCAAACTGCCACGTATTTTGCTCGGTTGCTGGTAGCTCAAATTGCTCGGCGGTATGAGCATTCAGCCCCCAGCGGATCCCCGCGGCTTCAACCCACAACTTAGCTTGCGCAAACTCTTGCTCATTAACCGCAAACTTCGCCATTATCGCTGGTGTTTCCAGTAATTCGAGTAACTCAGAGGCTAAACAACGCGACTCAGGTAAGCGAACCAACTGCATAAAGGCCTTTAATATCGGGCTTTCTTGATCCGCCGTGCGGTCAGAAATCGAATAAGGAATAAAGCGCTCCCCCGGTACATTACCAAACACCGCCGCAATCGCTGGGCTGTAAGCGTTAATATCCGGTACCATGACAATAATATCACGCGGCTTGAGATCAGGGTCAGCATCAAACATCGCCAACAATTGATCATGCAATACCTCCACTTCTCGCATTGGGCTATGACACACATGCAAGGTCAGTGAAGCATCATCGCTCGCAATCCATTGTTTGTGCTGACTGCTGTCTAATTGCTGCTCATCTTGATGCTCTTCTAAATGCAAAATATCCGCTTGCAGATGATGCAATAAACTATCGCGCGGCGGTGCCATAAACAGCTCTAACTCTTCGCAATCGAGTAACGACAATAAATAAAGATTATCGCGCCCCAATTTGCCCATCGAGGCTAACAAGTTATTGCCCACTGACGCTTCATTGTGCAGCTCATCAGCCAAGTTGGCTTCTATACCACCTTTCAGTGGCGAGCGCTGACCAGCCAGTTGAATCTCATTATTTTGTAGCGCCAGCATTTTGCGCTGGCGGCTCTCCAGTTTGGCCAAGGTTTTTCGATCGCGAATATCCCCCCAATAATGCTGGCAAGGGTTAGTAAACATTAAGTGCACATCAATGTGTTCACCGAGTGCTCGTAGCGCATCCAAATAGCGTGGCGGTAAGGAGGAAATACCAAAAATAAACAATCGCTTGGGAAGCAGACTGATGTCCAACACACCACTGGCTAAGTGCTCAATAAAGCGCTGATACAAATTGGCGCGATGATAGTGAGATTGACCTTGCTGGAGGGTATCTTGATATAGGGCTTGCCATAATATCGCTTGCCAAGGATGCTCGTCATCGAGCTCTTTAACTTCCTCTCCCGCTTCCCATTGAGCGATCCAATCTGGGCGATACACTAAATAACCATCGAAAATATCGGCAATTTTTTCCGCCAGTTGATAGAGCTTAGAATGGTCTTCATCTTGCTCTAGATAGCGTTCTAACGCCGCGAACTGTGGATGAGAGAGCAGAGTTGGTAACAAGCGCATCAGTTTCCAAGTCATCGCCTCTTTATTGAAAGCGCTGCGCTTTGGCACCTCAGGTAAAATTTGGGTGAACATCTCCCAAATAAAACTGGCGGGTAATGGAAACTCAAGATTCGCCGCAATGCCAATTTCTTTGGCTAACGCCATCTTCAGCCATTGTGACATGCCTGAGCTTTGTACCAGGATTTTTTCTTTGTCAAACGGGTGCGCTAACGGGTCGTTTTTGATCAACTGAACTAACAGCGTTTTGAGGATTTCAACGTTATTCGAATGATAAACGGTAAACACAATACACTCACACTACTCTGCCCTTAATGAAGGTTCAGAGTAGCATAAGTGCTGTTAACTGGATAATTTTCCTAGGGTCTGTTACCCCTAATATAGGATGATTATCTTGCCTGACCAGCCAATGAACGAGCTGGAAAATAGAACATCAGGTAACGTAGCGCTACGTATCCAACCACCACGGTGGCCATCATCAATTCAAAGCTGGCAAGGGCATGAACCTGCTGCACATAGTGAGGAGCGAGATTGACGCTTTCCATCCAATGGGCGGTTTTAAATAATGCAGTAGCACCAATCACCATCGGGAAAGTAAACGCGGCATAACCAGGGCTAAAAGGTAAACGCAGTAATTGAGTAAACGCGAGGTAAATAATCGCAGTCATTAATACCGCAATACCAAACAGTAAAGCAATGATCACCGGCGAAGGCTCAGTTGTCACTGTTAAATAGCCCGCTAAAGAGAGACTCGCTGGCGCTGCCAAAATCGCCAAAGTGGGTTTAGCCGCATCGGGTACTTGATGGGTAAACATAAAACGGTAGATCATCATCGGTAGCATTACCGCATAGGCCAACATACCAAAGATTAAGGTTGCATGAGCAATCGGAGCCAATAGCGGGTTACCAGAAAATGACACATCAGCCACAATGATCCCCACTGGTGGTACAAACCAGCTCGGCACCATATGGTGCAATTCAAACGCTTTAGCACGATGATAAACAAAACTTACCAAGAAGATGACGTGCAATAGCACCGCCAACAACCACAATCCATCACCAAAGAGTGGTGAGAATTGGCCCACTGAATGAGACACGACCATGCACGCCATAGCAAAAGTGGGCACGACACTGCCTACCACAGGATGCGCCAAATCTTGGCGGAGTAAATGATGATGTAAAAGAAACTTGAACGCTAAAATAATCAACAGCACACTGGCTAGCGCTGCGCCAAGCCACTGACCATAGCCTTGTAAATTGGCAAGGTTTTCCCAGCTCCAACCTAAACTGGCAATACCTAATGCCAATCCGGCCATGGGCGTTGGTGCTCCCATCACTTTTGTTTTTGCTGCTTGAATCATACTGACCTCAACCCGGCTTATTATCGCAATACGCGCATGATACTCTTGCTTAATGTTTGAATATATCTGATTATTTATAACCTACGTTCAATAAAACTAAACAACCTATGGCCAGTCCCATTTCGTTAAAACAGCTCAATGTGTTTATGACCATTACTCAGCATAAAACCCTCACTGAAGCTGCCGAGGCACTATTTCTTTCTAAAGCGGCGGTGAGTTCAGCCTTGGCTGAGTTGGAGAAACACTTGGGGCATGCGCTGTTTGATCGCGTCAATAATCGGTTAATCCTCAATCAAGAAGGGCAAAAGCTATTACCTTTAGCCGATGAATTGCTGGGACGCGCCAAAGATCTGCATCATCTGTTTGATCAGCAAAATACCCTCGCTGGCCAATTACGCATTGGAGCCAGTGATACGATTGGTAATCAGTTAGCGCCTTATTTAATTAGCGCCTTTCGCTCACAATACGATCATCATGCACAAAGCCTATTTATTTCTAATTCAGCACTGATTTGTCAAAAACTGGTCGATTATGAGTTAGACGTTGCTTTAATCGAAGGCAAGACCCTGCATCCCCAATTGATTTCGCGTCAATTTAGCCAAGATGAAATGTGTATTATCTGCGCTCCTGATCATCCGCTCGCCACAAAATCGAATGTCACCCTGAGCGATTTTGAACACAGCCAGTGGGTACTCAGAGAGGCCGGCTCGGGATCTCGAGAGTTTTTTATGCGCGTTGTCGCGCCACGTATTGAGCAGTGGCAAGAGAGTTTTGAGCTTAATACTACTGAAGCGTTAATTAACAGTGTCTCAGCTGGGTTAGGTTTAGGTTGTCTGTCACAGCTGGCTGCCCACTGCGCATTACAAGATGGGCGAGTCAAGCAACTGACGGTCCCTCTCGATATGCAACGACGCTTTTGGGTGCTAGTGCATAAAGAAAAGTACCAAAGTCCGCTTTTGAAAAGTTTTATCGCCTTTTGTTATCAATCCAACGTTTAGCCTCTCAGTTTGAGACAAGCGATCTCAAAAATGAACACTCACTGCTTTTATCGACTAGTTAATTATGCTATTTCATGCGTACATTCAATTCGTAACGACAAGACTCAGGTGTGGAGAGGGACATGGCAGAAACGGAAAAGGGCTTTCTTAAAGTCGAAGCGGTTAACTTTGGCAATACTATCTTTGATACCAATCAACTGAGTGTGGTACGCGGTGGCAGCTATGCGCTAAAAGAAATCGTACGTCAAATAGAGAAGACGCTTATTGATTGTAAGATAAAAGGTTTTCAATCGGTTACCTTGGGTGGCTCTACAGGGATCTTTTGTTGTGATGCCGATTCAATTAACCAAATGCGTTCTTCGGTTGAGCTATATCTTTGTGAGCAACAAACTATCAAAGAGCAAACGTTTACTCCCAATAATGTCTTCTCCTTTGTCATCTCGAGCGTAGTTAGTAAGGATTATCTACAAGCCAAAGAGCAGCTTTATGCCTTAGGTCGTCATAAACAAGCTCAGTCATTTAGCCACGCATTGCCAGACTTTTCTTCCAGTGGCGAACAAGTTTGTCCTCTTAATGGCTATCTGCTTGCCGATTCAGAGAATAATCACATCAAAGCCGCTAAAAATAGCAAAGTGAGTACGAGTGTTGATCTCCGTTATCAAATTGGCCGCAAGGTGCGCACGACAATTTATAGCGAGGAACAAGCGACTCTTGCCGCCCAACTGAGCGACCTAGGCAAACCTCAGGAAGAAAGGCGAACTGATATTGAAGAATTACGCTTCCCGTCAGATTTAGAAACCTTGGCAGGTCAACATCATAAACTCGCCCTCAACGGTAAAGTGGCCGTTATTTATATTGATGGTAACGCATTTGGTAAAGCGCAAAAGACACATATTGAGCAGAGCTCGAATAAAATCAAGGCACAGCAAGCGTTTGATTTGCAGCTACGAAGTGATAGAGCAGAGTATCTGGTTAGTTTAGTTGGGTTTTTAAAGCAACAAGGCGCAACTGTGCAAGAGAATAATGAGACGATGGTGCAGCTTGAAACCCTGCTTTGGGGTGGCGACGAAATGACTATTGTCGTCCCGGCTTGGATTGGGATGGCGACGCTTCATCACTTCTTCGAGAAGCACAACAACTACCAGATTTGTGGTCAACCCTTAACTTTCTCTGCCGGTATTGTCTTTGCTAGCTGTAAAACGCCGATTCGTAAGTTAGAGCAAGCCGCAATGAATTTGGCTGATGCAATCAAACAACAATCCGGTGGACGTCAGCAGAGCTATTTCGACTACATGGTACTGGAATCGATAGATTATCCGACAGAGTCTTTAGCCTCATTTTGGGAAAAGCGATACAACAAACTCGCTCCTCTGCGTAAACCGCTTCAGTTTAATCTCGCCTCATCGTATCCCCCCGACCAGCTTAGTCAGTACCTTCAAACCCTGCCACGCTCAAGCATTTACAAACTGGTAGATGCAGCTTTACGCCACGGTGTCGCCAACCTCGCCGAACCGCCACCGCTCAATAAAGAGCAGCGACTTGCCGTAAAAGGATCAGCTCAAGAGTTACCACTTATGCTAAAGCGTTTAATTAATGCGGGTGGTGGCGAGTTGCAAACAGCAATCCAAGCACTGTCACAAGTGTTGTTAGAGAAGGGAGATGAACCGGCTACCACCCACCTACTTTCCGATGAGATGCCCCTATTTTGGCTACATATATTGGAACTGTATGACTATCTCGCTCCGAGTAAACCCATGATGCAGGAGGCGCAATGATGAGCCGCTCAAATAGAAAGCACTATGACATAAACTTTGAACTCATATTAAAAGCGCCTTTTATGACCAAAAGTAGTGGTGCCATGCGATTTGGCCTAGACACGTTCAGCCAGCAAGAAAACGGCTCTCTGGCCATCAATGGCTCACAACTGAAGGGAGTGATACGTCACCAGTTGGTGGGTTTTAATCAGTTACTTAATGATGATCAGTTAGCTACGCTCATTCAGTACGCTTTCGGCCCACAACCTCAGCAGCCGGAATCGAATAGTTTTGATCATGCTGCATTAACCTTTCCGTGGAAGTTGACTGAGCAGGGTGAGGCACAAGCAAGCGTTGAGCCTGAAAAGCTTTATCGAATAAAAATCAATCAAGAAACGGGGACTGTCGAAGAGGGACACATTCAAGTCATTGAAAGCAAATATCCAGTGGGAACCTTAGTCACCTTTAAAGGCCGAGGTCGTTACATTGAATCGCAAACTGTGCCCGCTGACATATTACAGTCTTGGCTCAATAAAGCGTTGCAAGCGGTGAGTGCCATTGGTGCGTTCAAGAGTATTGGTTTTGGTGAGGTGGTATCGGCTAAGTGTACGGTAAATGAAAAATCGCTAAGTCAATTAACAGCAGACAAAGCCGTTGAACCACTCAATCAGGTGCCATTGCGAGTGGCATTTAACGCAGACCGACCGATTTGCTTTGCAAAACCACGCTCTAAAACCAGCAATACCTTTGTATCGGAAGACTTTATTCCCGGCAATGCGTTAAAAGCCACGCTCATTAATAGTCACTATTTTCAAAGTCTAGAGGCTAGCTCGCCGCTCAAAAAGCATATTAATCAATTGGTGGTTTCACACGCCAAACCTGTTGCAGTGTTTCTTGATAGTGATGGTCAGAGGGCGGAAAAAATACCGCTAGCCAAACCTTGGTCTCAATACAGTACGGCGCAAACCCTACCACTTTCACTGATGCAATTCTCTATTCCTGCCTGTGATAACGGTCAACCACAAGAGTGTTATCTTGATGTCGCGCAACTGAATACGGCAGTCTTGATTCAAAAGGATAACATGCTTTTCTCTGGTGCATTTGAGAGTGACCGAAAAGGCGATGTTCCGCTGAGTGTTCGTCAAGCTTATGGCGTCAATTTGCCTGAAATGAAGCGAGAACTGCTGGTACGCACCGCTGTGAACGCGAGCACCCAATCGGCAGAAGATGGTTCGCTATTTAGTTATGACACCCTACGCCATGAAGATTTGATGTGGATAGTGGAGTTTAGTCTGCCCAAGATCTCAGAAAGCGGAGAGCCAATTTCAGACCACACATCAGAGGTTATTGGTCGGCAAGTTTTAGAAGTCGTTCATCAAGGTTTATTCAACTTAGGTAAAACCAAGGCCACATTAGAGTTTCAAGATAGCGACTCTGGCTCAGGTTGCACTGGCGCATTCAAGCGCTCAGACACTACGCAAAAGTTATCTCTTAAACTTGAAAGCGATGCGCTGCTGTTTGATGCCAAGGATTTGAAAGAGATCAATAACATCCAGCAAGATCAGCTGTTTAGCCTTGTGGCAAACTATTTTGCACAACTTGTATTTACTGATGTTGCTGTGCCATTAGTTGCTTGCTATGCCGATACACAACTTGTTGGTGGTGATTACCTTCTTAATCGCTTTTATAAACCATCCGCTTATCAGCCACAAATAGTGGTTAAAGCAGGCAGTGTCTTTACTTTTGATTTGAGTCAGTTAACGAGTGGCGAACGAGAGCAAGTGTTTATACAGGTCGAGAAAATTCTCCACACAGGGCTACCTAGCCCCAACAAAGAGTGGGATTTCAACACTACGCCTTATTTGCCTCAGAACGGCTTTGCAAAAATTACCTGGTTGTCAAACGAGATTATCGCGCAGCATCAAATCCTACCAAGTGGTTACACCTTAGTTGATGCCAACACGCTACAACCATTGGGAGGTCAAGATGACTAAGCAATATTACGCGATTCAAGTACAAGCTACATTGAAAGTGCTCTCACCGCTACTCATCGCCAGTGGTGATCACACACTGATCGTTGAAAGTGAACCAGAGCAGCAAGTAAAAGGCAATGAAAGTCGCAATACCTTACAACCGTGCAAAACAGCCGACGGCAGCTACTACTTACCCGCATCCAGCTTAAAAGGTGCCTGTTATGCGTTTAGTCAGCAGTGTGACAAGTCACAAGAGTTGAGTTGGATATTTGGTGAAACGGCGCGCCAACAAGGAGAGATCACCACCAGTCGTGGCGGTTTAGTGCGTTTTTATAATGCCTTTGCCAAATCCAATATTGCGACTGAAAAAATCACACGTAATAGCATTGATGCGATAACTGGCGCGGCCAAGCAAGGTCATTTATTTGATGTAGAGACCATCAACCCCGGCAGTGAGTTCATTTGCCGACTTTCGATAGACGAAGCGGATCTGCAACAGCTTCAATCTCTCAAAGGGTTACTGCTCGCTTGGGGGCGTGGGGAAAATAGCCTTGGCCGTCACTCGCGCAATGAACAAGGCCAGTTTGAGTTGTGCAATATCGAAATTTTCGCAATTGAAGAAAGCCGCTATCGAGACTGGTTAAAGCAACCCGAGCCTGATGAATTAGCCAAGGTAAGGCAAAAACTGGAGTTTACCTGTAATCCGCTTGAGTCTAATTCCAATGCGCTTACGTTGAAACTCAAACTCATCCCGCTTTCACCAATTTTTATCAGTGATGGCAAACAGCATGAGAGTGATAACAATCACCAAATTGCACGTTCGATGAAAAATAGCGCTAACCAGTACATACTCCCCTCCACCAGCGTGCGTGGCAGTTACCGCGCTCTTGGTCGTAAAATTTTGCTAACGCAGCTGCAAAAACACGGTGAACAAGCGGAAGCTAAGGCGGATGAGTTATTGCAAGTGCTGTTTGGCGGCGAAACACACGCGAGCAGCCTAACCATCAGTGATTTTGTGGCGCAAAACCATGAAAGCGTGGAACAGGCGTTTATCGCGATAGATCGCTTTACTGGCGGTGTTAAAGGCGGTACCCAAAGCAAAGAGACGGCGGGTGGTAACTACTTGATTGAAAAGCCCATCGTTAATGATTATCTCGGGCGCATCCGCTTAAACCACACGTTAATGGAACAAAAGCATCACGCTCAGTTAGCCATATTCCTTTTGGTTTTGCGTGATTTAATGCAAGGCGAGATGCTGTTTGGCGGCTTAAAAGGCAAAGGGTTTGGTAAGGCACGTGCCGAAGTGCAATGGGTAGAAGCCAAAGAGCAAACAGCAGACAGTGACTGCTGGTTAAGCGATTGGGACGCATTGCAAGAGAAGTGGCAGGAGCAAAAGCTACCCTGTTTCACTACCCTAAATGAGGCGTTGATGACCTTACTCGACAACCAACGAACCCCCTCACCAAACAGTGGTGAACAGCCAAACCACGTCAGCAGCAAGGAGGCGCAGTGATGACTCACTTTTACAACCCATTTAACTTTGTGCCACTCAACGATAAGCCGAACACCGAGTACGATACTGACTATTGCACCATTGAATCTGGAGTAAGTCAGGCTACCCACCAGCTTTGGCAAGTCAATCGCTTAAGTGGAGCCATTTTCCTTGCCATTACTAACCACAGTGATTTGATTATCGGTGGAGCAAGGGAAAATAAAAATGAAATCAACGAAAATGGCAGCGGCAAGGAGTGCATTAGATTCTTTAAAGCCCACCCTAACGGTAGATTAGATAAGCCAGAAAGGTTGGCCATTCCGGCCAACAGTTTACGGGGGGCGGTAGTCAGTGTTGCAGAAGCCATCAGCGATTCAGCGATGCGTGTATTGGCAGATGAGCGTTACTCAGTTCGAACGGCTGCTGGCTCAAATGAAGTCTTTTCACAAATTGGTATCGTAGTCGATGGAGAGAGTGGATTGGAGTTAAAACCACTGACCGTTGGCGGATTGAAGCAAAAAGGTCATGAGTTCCCAAACGATAGCAAAGATAGCAGTGGTGATTGGGTTTTTGATGATGCTGCTTATTTTATGGACTGCGAAGATTGGAAAGAGGTTTTACCTGTCAGCCTAGAGTTTTATCGACAAGTACCGAGAAGTGAATCATGCAATTATCCTCATATTAAAGAACGTAGTGACCATCAACTAGCCCGTTATCGAGAGGAGCTGGAGTGTTTTCATGGTGGTCAAACGGATCCTAAATTTGTTTACATCAGAGATGAGTTGCCAGATGCGAGTTGGGATGATCCTCTGCCTGTTCGTTTCCCAAGCTTGAATATTATGTTCAAAACCTTGAAGGGACTGAAAATGGGCACAGAGGACGGCCCTGAAATTCTCTACATGACGGATAGCGAGTTTCAAAAACATCTTGCGGCCAAAGGGAAAGGCTTTGAAGAGAATGATTATCGAAGATACGTCTTTTTCCACAAAGGCGATATAAAAAATCTCGCGGCAAGAATGGTGGCGACCAAGAAGCATGAATTGCTGATCCCCTATAGTAAAAGAGCCGCTAAGGATTTTGCGAGTTTTACGATTCCAGACGATGTTAAAGAAGCGTTTGAATCCAAACTGCGTCAACATCCTAAGGATGTAATGATTCCGGACAGTTGGATGACATTAAAAGGTGAGGAAAATGTTCTAAAAATATGTGCGGGCGATCTGTTGTATTTCAAAGGTCGTTCCACAGAAAATGGGGAAAGTTATGAAATTACCGAACTCTCCCTTTCGCAAATTTGGCGCTCTGAAGTCACCCACCAATCACTGCATGGCATCATGGCTGCGTCTGGTCACTCTCGCTATTTACCTTGGGGGAGTCAAAAGCGTAAAGCCAAAGAAAGTAAACTCACCGCCGCAGAAATGCTGTTTGGTGTGGTGGAAGACAGAGAAACAGACAAAAGCAATGCCGACGGAGGCAAGGCCTTGGCAACGCGCGTACGTTTTTATGATGCGATCAGTTTGAAAGCATCGTTAGAGGCGTTTGAGACCACGCTTACCTTAGACTCACCCAAACCACCTTCCCCCTCACTCTATTTGCATAAAAATGATGGAAGTGGTGTCAGTAAGGCCGATCTTACTGGCAACACATCCTTTCAAATCAATGGGCGAAAGCGCTATTTGCAGCATCAAAAAGCAGCTGTTGAGATGCAGCAAACGGGGACAGATGAGATGCTGACCAAGGCAGAGCGCATCACCGCTAGTACTAAGCCTACGTTCGGCTTTTGGATTGAATTTGACAACTTAACCGAAGAGGAACTATCCCTGTTACTCTTATCAACAGGGGCTAGACAAACGGGGAATGAGCAGCCGTTTTATCATCAGCTTGGCATGTGCAAACCCTATGGCTTTGGTAAATGTGAAATGAATGTGCTGGCGGTGTTGTTAAAAGATCCAGAGCAACGATACCACTCGTTAAGCGCGGGGCCTGTCTATCAGCAGCAATTGCAAGGTTATACGCCAAGTGAAGCAAACATCAGCACACTTAAAGAATTCGCCGAATGCATCGAACATCCCGCTTTGACGCAGTTTCTCAAGGTACCGCAATTGGCCTCTAGACCTTATGAGCTCAATCATGCCCAAAATCCATTGATTAGCCAGGTTGCATTAACGCAAATTGCTGCTCTAGCTAATGAAAATAATTTTACAGAACATAACATTCACTACCCTATGCCTAGCCCACAAACGGCAGATACAAAAATCTTCGAATGGTTTGCTTTTAATGAAGAGAATAAACAGCGGCAAGAGAGAGGAAGAGCGAACCGTCCAGCGAGCGCGAACTATCAGTATCTCGGAAAACTCGCAGATAATGGCGAGGTGACGTCTTTAGAGCAAATGGAAAAGCCGACTAACGCAAATATGTGAAACAGTTAATGACTCAACCATTATTGAACTCCATTGAACCCATCGCGCAGCTCTTGCCGCTGCGCGCGGTGGTAGTAACGCTGCGCTTTACCCAATCGGCGGCGTTGCAGTTTTACCACCATGTTGCGGTACATACTTGGGTGCGCTATCTGTGTGGTAGCCCTGCCAACTTTAGTCAGCAAGTCACGGTGCAAACCTTAGAAAATGGCAAAACCACCTATCAACCACAGGAGTTTTATC
This sequence comes from Vibrio injensis, assembly GCF_001895205.1. GTDB lineage: Bacteria > Pseudomonadota > Gammaproteobacteria > Enterobacterales > Vibrionaceae > Vibrio > Vibrio injensis. The sequence goes on from NZ_BDJF01000006.1 coordinate 411,447, forward strand.
GTTTTAAATTGGTGTTCACTCCACTGGGGGCGACACTAATTCAACCTCTGTTCGACAAACTGAGCGGATTACCACACAGCGCTCACGCACTACCGAAAACAGCGTGTTTACATGCCAATGTTGAACTGCACTCACTGTATTGCGGGGTTAGTGGTGAGCCAGTACAACACGCGGTAGACCTTTACCCCTATGGGTTAGATGCGCTTGCGCAAGATGTTCACTATTGGCAGCAGCAAGACCAAGTGCATTTACAATCGCTGACACCTACTCGCTTCTTACTACCCAAAACCCCCGACACAACGGAGGCCACAAAAGGAGAACGGCGTTACTGTCGAGACAAAGCCGATTTCACCTCAGAAACGCTCACCAAACGGCTATTGGATACGCTAGTGGGCCTGCTAGAAAGCCACACTGGCATACGTTATCAACGTGAAGTAGAGCAAGGATTCGATCTAGAAACCCATCTTAGTTTTTGGGTTGAACATCGTTATGGCAAAGGAGAGCCCAAGCAAAAAAAACCGTTAGGCGGGGCGCTGTTCTCAGCCAGCCTAAATCAGCTCGCATTGTTGCCAAGATGGCAGATGGCCATGTTAGTGCTTGGGCAATGGTTAGGGGTTGGTCAGTCACGCTCCATGGGGCTAGGGGTATATTGCCTTACCTCTATTGACCACTTGTTGGGCGAAAAAAACAACCGCTTATTGGTGCAGTATTTTGCCGAGAGTGAGTTGAACAAGGTGGTGAGCGACAGCCTAGACCACCCATTATCGGAACAGCAACAACGTGAGGTGCTGCAATCCGTAATGGCAGACAGCGAAAGCGTGATCCACCAACGCTATCTTGTTTCTCCCCTGCAACAAATGGAGATCGATAGGGAAGAAGGCGGCACGCGAACCCTATCCATTCCCCCTCTTATCGACAGAATATTGCAACAAGCCATCGCTCGACCTTTGGCCGCCAGCTTAGAAGGATTATGGAAAAGTCACAGTTATGGGTATCGCAGTGGTCTATCACGTCATGATGCTAAATTGGCGATCAATCAAGCGATACAAAACGGCTATGAATGGCTACTCGAAAGTGACGTGGCGAGTTTTTTCGACCATGTGGATTGGCACAACCTTGAAACACGCTTAACCCTTCTGCTGCCCAATGATGCGTTGGTTGACACCATCATGGCATGGGTGAAAGCGCCGATAAAAACCGTAACAGGAGAGCAGCAACCACGGCAACAAGGCTTACCGCAAGGCTCGCCGCTCAGCCCGTTGCTGGCAAACTTAATCCTAGATGACTTTGATGCCGACATGCTCGCGTTAGATTATCAGCTTGTTCGTTATGCCGATGATTTTGTTTTGCTATTTAAAACCGAGCAGCAAGCGCAAGCGGCTCTGCACCAAGTGATTGATTCTCTCAACGAACACGGCCTCAGCATTAAAGCACAGCAAACCATTACGCGGCATCACACCCAACGGTTGCAGGCGAATACCTTAGAGCAAGAAACCATTGGCGAGCGAGAACAGCTGGGGACCTTGTTAGTGGTGGCTGGTGAGGTGGCGCTGCTAAGTAGTGAAGAGGGGCGGCTTAAGATTACCCAAGAGGAACAAACCCATTTCTATAGCTGGGAAGCCTTAGAGGCTATTTTTATTCTTGGGCCACACAACATCACCACCCCTTGTTTAAGGCAAGCCATGCTCAAACAAGTGCCCATTCACTTTGCCTCCAATTATGGCCAATACCAAGGTGTGGCTTGTGCGAATACACCGACCCAAGGTCATCAAAACTGGCAAGTGCAAATGGCACACATGCAACAAATCGAAGTAGCGTTACCTTGGTCTATTGAGCTGGTGGTGGCTAAAATTGACGGCCATATCCATCTCATTCGCAATCGAGACCCGCAGTCACCTTTGATTGAAAAACTCAGGCATAGCAAACACAAGGCGAGGCGCAGTCGTGAGCTATCCACATTGCTTGGCTTTGAAGGAGAGGCTGCCAAGTTGTTGTGGCAGTTTTTTGCTCAGCAACTTGAAGAGCAATGGCAGTTTACTGGCCGCAACCGAAGACCGCCGAGAGATCCGGTTAATGCCCTACTCTCACTGGGCTACACCTATCTCTACCATTTAACCGATGCGCTCATTCAAGCGAATGGGCTCTGCCCTTGGGTGGGTTTTTATCACCAGCCTCATGGGGCTCATCGCACCTTGGCTTCTGATTTGATGGAGCCCTTTCGTGTCGTGGTAGAGCGGACTGCACTCACTTTGATTAATAAACGGCAACTAAAGCCGGAAGATTTTGTCACACAAACCAATGGCTGCGAAATCAGCCGCGAGGCGAGAAAACGCTTTTTAACCCAACTGTTGGCGGATCTCACCGGAAAGCGGCCTAAGCAAGATCGAATCATCGATCAATTCATCGCTCAGATTAGAGAAGTGAAAATTGCACTGAAACTAGGCAGTACACCCAAATTTTGGAGGCCTTAAAGCATGAAAGTCTACTTGGCGTGTTTTGATGTTGACGATGATAAAAAACGACGCAGATTGAGCAAGTTACTGCTCTCTTATGGCGAAAGGGTACAGTTTTCCGTTTTTGAAATTACGCTTAAAAACGAAGCAAGTTTGAAAAAGTTGCTTCAGCGTTGCAAACACCATGTTGATGAGGGAGACAGTTTACGCTTTTATGCTTTACCACTGAACGCCCGAGAAGGTTCGTTTGATATCGATGGCGAGCCCATAGCACGGTTCCCACAGGCCGAAATTCTCTGAAGGTTTGCTCTTTAACAATTTGCCCTTTCATTCACCGAAAAACTTGGCTAAGCTAAGGCGTCTAAATTTGGTGAAGCGAACCCTGACCTGTGGATAACTTTAGGCTAATCAAAAGTGCTCTTTATCTTATTGAATCCGAAACTCAATTTATGGGTAGTGCTTCATTAGATAAGGTCGTTCAGACCGTTGAGACTTAAAGATCTCTTCTTTATTCATGGAACCATTAGCTTCATTAGATAAGGTCGTTCAGACCGTTGAGACTACAGCGCTCTATTAGCCCATCCGATTGATTACAAGCTTCATTAGATAAGGTCGTTCAGACCGTTGAGACTCGTTTATGTTGTCGTCAGTCAGAGTAATGAGTTTTTTGTTGCTTCATTAGATAAGGTCGTTCAGACCGTTGAGACAAAAGATCCCACGCTTGAGGATTAGCTTGAGTCATGTGGCTTCATTAGATAAGGTCGTTCAGACCGTTGAGACTTTAAATCCTCATCTCTAACTATTGTATCTGGATATGGGCTTCATTAGATAAGGTCGTTCAGACCGTTGAGACTACCCAGTCTTGTTATGAAACGGCATTGAGTTTGAGCTTCATTAGATAAGGTCGTTCAGACCGTTGAGACCCTCAAAACCTGTTTCCGTTAACCCATTCATTAGAAGCTTCATTAGATATGGTCGTTCAGACCGTTGAGACGAGAAAACACACCGTGATCAGGCCGAAAGCGATTAGGCTTCATTAGATAAGGTCGTTCAGACCGTTGGCTATTTAGGTAGGGACTAACATTCGGTATTGACAGCTAACCTAGTTATACTTAAGGCAACAGCGATAACTTGGAAGTGGTATGCGTTTATTTTTGGATACAGAATTTACTGGTTTAAAGCAAGACGCTGAGCTACTCAGCCTTGCACTGGTCGATGAGCATGGCTGGGCTTTTTATGCAGAGTGCCAAGCAAGGCATGGAGCCCCCGTGGATAACTGGATTGCTGAGCATGTACTTGCTCATACTCGCTGGTTATCCTTACCTTGTTGCGCGCCAAGTGAGTGGTTGCAAGAGGGAGAGGTGCGGTATGGTTTCGATAGTGATGAAAATATCGCCCACCAGCTTAAGCACTGGTTAAGTCAATATGAACAAGTCGAGCTGTGGGCTGATTGCCCAGCTTACGATTGGGTGCTGTTTTGCCAGTTATTTGGGGGCTCGCCGTATTTACCTCGCCCTCTCTCTTATGTGGTGAATGATTTCGCTACCTTGCTGACTTTACAAGGGCGTGATCCCCTGTTACCGCGCATGTCACTGTTAGCGCCACATCAGCAACCACCAGGCCAAGCGCACAATGCGCTGTATGATGCGCGTTTACTCAAAGCATGTTTCACTCAGCTTATAGCAGAAAAATAGCCCCTTACAGGTAAAGGGGCTGATTGGTTGGCGGTTAAACGGCCAACTAACCCAAAGGGCGTGAAGATTGGAAATGTTTTACTGTCTTTGCGAGGGTTGTACCCAGATGACATCCCACCAAAGTGACCAGAGCTGATCGGGGGTTGTTTCCCGCCCAGTCACGATTTGCCAAATGGCGAGTTCCGCATTGGTCGAGAGTAATATCGTGATGCCAATTACAATCCATAACCAATAGCCCCATTTTCTGTACCACGGTTTTTTGCCCCTTGAATTGCGTGTCTTTAAGCGCTCAAGTTGGGGGGCGTCATAAAAGCAGTACCCCATTTTTTTGATGGTGTTAGGTATAGCATGCTTTAACTTTTCCCCTAGGCGGACGATGTGCTTTCTGTATACATAAAGTATCAGGACATAAACAACGAGCAGTGGTACTCCGTAAAGGGTAACAAGTTTTTTCTCTGTTTGAATGGGAAGATATAGCGAATAAGCTGAACCGATCAAAGCGAGCAAAGCCAACACAAAAGCAAGCTTGGTAAAGGTTTCAGTGGCAAGTGATTGAAAATGTTGGTGGGTTACCGCTATTTCTTTTTCAAGAAACTCATACTCCTTCTTAATATCGAGCCCTTGCAGGATTTTCTGATAGATTTCTTTGCCTTGGATTTGCGACGACAGTTCTTGGAACCATGATACGTTGGTAAAACGAATGAAATCTTGGCGCACTGGCTCAAACACCGAGGGGGAGGCGGTTTCGATATGCTGTGACAGCTCGGCTATCTGTTCTCGAAAATCGTGCAGTGATTCTCGATAAAAAAGGGCAAGCAGTAGCATGTTTTGATAGTTATAAAACACGTGGCAAGGGGCGATGATGTTATTGAATTCTGTACCATAGCCAACATACACATTGGCATAGTTGCTAAAAGCGTAGCGATTGCCCATTGCATCCCAGCGTTTATAACTTTGGCTTTCAATTAAGTTTTTGGTAAACGCGGGATCATAGGCGTACCCCCCTAAGCTTGACCAAGCTTGATCTGTACGGTCAACATAAGCCGCCAGTGCGTAGAGCGCATCGTATTTTTCACGACTTCGGGCGTTGATCTGCCCATTGCCGGCCAGCCCGTAGCTCACATTGACAAACAATCGATTATCGATAAAGGGCTTGAATGAAAGCGTCGTGCCATTCTCGATACCTAAGGTTTGCAGAATGTTGCTAACGTCGCGAGGTAAGCAGTATTTGTTCTGTGTTAAGTCTTCGAAATTCAGTTCTCTTAGTGTTGCTTTTTCCTCCACATCATGGAGGCAAAACTTGTGCCCGAAATAGTAACGTTGCAGGTTGGCATCCCTATTTCTAATTGCAAAAGACGGATAGAGTTGGCGCATTGTTTCGCTGTAACGTAACCAGTGCCGGATTTTTGATTGTTCTATCTGCTGCTGCTTGTCTAATTCATCAGTAAAGAGATCATGCCACCAGTCATGGCCGCCAGAGGTGAAACTGGTGTTGCCCTCACCTTGAAAGAAGCGCTCGTAAACGTTGACAGAGAGAATATACACATCGTTGTAAAATTGATGCAGTTTCACGCTTCTTACTTGCGCTTGTGTCCAAGGCTGGGGAGCGTTATCTGGATTGTACATTGCCCAAACATATGGAAGTTTACTGTGTATTTCGTCTTCCATTGATACAGGGGCGCGCCATTCGATGATGGATTGCCCATCCTCCTTGTTTAAGTTGCACAGACGTTGACGAACCACTGGGTCAAGGTAGAGAAAGGCATCCCGCTCGTTGGCAATCAGATTGAAACGCTCTCCCTCTTCGAGATTAAGCTTGAGATTGCCTTGGGTAGTAACAACGGTACCAGAACTGAGGCTTTGATGTTTTTCGGCTTCATTGGCTAGGTCTGTGATTAACTTTTGGTAATCCACTTCCCTTGCATCGGATTTTGGTTCGATTGTTTGATGCTTTTCTGCCAAGCGGAAGGGCAAAAAGAAAGTACTGCCGTAGGAAACTAGAGGTCTTTCACCATCTAAGCTGATAGCCAGTAAATGATCGACGATCAAATCAACCACTGAGTGGCTGTTTGTGGTGAGGTGCTGGTTGATATCCGCTCTGAAGTAATGACTAAACTGGCCTGAGATCACGGTGATTGTCGCTAAGCCTTGCAGTTGAGGTAAGCGGCTTAGTTCATGCAGCGACTTTGCTTCATTTTTGCTGGTGGTGAACTCGATTCTTTCAACTCGAGAAAGCGGTGGGACTGAAGGGTTTGATGTATCTTCCGTTGCTCTTGGCTTAGTGCAATAGAGAATCAAGTTGGTCGGCAGCGTTAATGGCTGGCGCTTTTGCTGTGTTTCCTCGTAATGGTATTGGCAATATTGTTCATCCAGCGTTTCGAGAAAACTCTCCTTGTAATCTGCATAACGGCTATTGTCAGCTCGAAGCTCGATCGAGGCTTCGTCCACTAAGTACAAACAAACGTCTTTTTCTTGTTTAAATTTTTGTTTCTCGTGATCCCTTTTGCCTGCAAGGTTTATTCCTCGCCAACAAGCGTCGATATCCAGTTTTGTGCACTTGTCGCTTGTAACAGAAGTTTGAAATAGTCGTTTTCGCTCTAGAATGGCCTCTACACAAGGCTGTGCTGGGCCAGTTTTCGCCTTGCTATCTTTTTTATACGGGATACCTTGAAAGGCTAAACCCGGCAGGTAGTTTCGATAATAAGTGGCGTGTGCCTCATCTATCGGTAGCAAAGGTTCATTTAACCAGTTTCCCAGCGCTTCGAGAGGGCTAAGGGCCTCGGCTGTGAGATCAATAATCTGTTTGCCTGCCTGTTGCAATAGGGATGCGCAGAGTTGGCCTTTGGGCAAGCAAAGTAAAATGATACTGGTCTCAATCGCTTCTAAGGGGTTAACTGTGTGCTGTTTGAGTGAATGCCAGTCTTGGTAGCTCGGGTTGCCGGCACGTTTCTGTTCGCTCAGTTGCTCTAACCATTGGCTATCTATGCTATAGAGCATGGAACTGTCGAGGGTCGCATTCCAACCTCCTTCTATGCCCAATAGTTGTATTTTAAATCTGGGTTTTACACACTCGCCCGTTAAAGGCACGTTTTTTATAGCTTGGTATGACGCGCGATAGGCAAGTTCTAAGCAGTCAACCCCCATTAAAGTATCTAGTGAGGCGATAACCGTGAGGTCATAATGTGTTGATAATTCTGAGGTGAGACGTTCAGGATGGCTATTAAGTAATGTTCCTGTCGCAGACTCAGTGTCATTGTTAACGTTGGAATGGTTGGCACTTATTGTCATAGCGATCTCTTATTGGTTATCTCTTGCAAACGGTGGAATAGTTAGGGGTAACAATAGTACCGCAGATAAGTGTGTTATTAGTCCAATATACTGTGCCCTTTTAGACAAAATGAATCAATCACATTCATCTCTACTGTCTGATCCAGTTAAAGTTTTTAGGGTCTATTGACCCCAATACCACTAAACATGAAAAAATAAACATCTCCTCAAAATCCATCGTCAATTCAACCGAACGATAAGAAGCGTAGTGAAAACCAGCTAAATTGAAAAGCACTCTATACCCAAACAACTTGGAGTTGCAGGTAGGCAGCAAGTGAGTTAGTCCCCATGAGCATAGATAAACTATATGATTGGGGCGAACGAACGTAGCCAACACTCCTACAGCTTCAAGTAGGAAGGGTATATATTCGTTTAGCCTCTCAGTTTGATGGCTTAATCTAGACTTTATTGAATAAAAACTGTATAAAAAGCCAGTAATTATTTAGCACAACATAGAGGATGAACCATGGCCGTCATCGTTAAGTACGTGGTGGAGCGCAACGGAGAAGAGAAAATGACTTTTACCTCGAAAGCCGAAGCTGATGCTTATGACAAAATGCTCGATATGGCAGATGAGCTGTTCGAATTATTGGGTAAAAGCGCTCTGATTGAAGATGAAAGTAAGCAAGAAGAGTTAGCGATGTTCTTAGCGCAGAACAAAGAAGACGTGCTGGTCGCGCTCGGTGCCAAACGTAAACCGACGCCACCGAAAAAACCCAAAGCGGTCGAGAGTGATGACTCGGTTGATGATGCTGCTTAACGGATCCGAACCGCTGCTTGCAGCGGTTTTTTTATCCTAGTAAGAGCATCTATCGTTATAAAGACAGACGGTATCGTTGAATAGACGGATAAACGGTTAGCCCTTTCTTCCAAGCTGAACTCTCTTTAAGATAGCTTTCAGCTTGCGGCCTCTGACCGCACAATAAATACAATCAATGGAGAACTTATATGGCGAATTTTGCCCTAGGCTTTGGTACGGCCACACTCAATCGTGACGGAAAAATCATTGAGGCATTTTTCCCTCATCCAGTTCTAAATCCAAGTGATGATTTAATCAAAGTATTGGCTGGTATTTGCAATTATCAATCGGGTAATCAAGTGCTTGAGATCTTACCTGAGCAATGCGGTCAACTGGCTCATGCCTTTGCTAGCCATGCTCAAACAGACAATGCCGCTTTTGCCAGTAAAGCCGCGTTATCGACTCAACCGCTGATTTTGGTGATCCTCGCGACCGATGAACAACCAAGCTCAATCGCTGAAGGCTTTTTAAAACTACAGCTTATCTCTCATCGCCTTGTGCAACCACACGGCACGGTACTGGATGGCATTTTTGGTCTATTACATAATATTGCTTGGACCAATGAGGGGCCAATTGATTTACCAGAGCTTGCCGAGCGTCAAATCGAAGCTCGCCTTGCCGGACGTCAATTAAGCGTCGATTGTGTCGATAAGTTTCCGAAAATGGTTGATTACATTGTCCCAACCGGTGTGCGCATTGCTGATACGGCTCGCGTTCGCCTTGGCGCACACGTTGGCGAAGGGACCACCGTTATGCATGAAGGCTTTATCAACTTTAATGCGGGCACCACAGGCGTCAGCATGGTGGAAGGACGAATTTCCGCTGGGGTTGTTGTCGGCAATGGTTCTGATATTGGTGGTGGTGCGTCAATCATGGGCACCTTATCTGGCGGCGGCAAAGTGGTGGTTTCAATTGGGGAAAACTCACTACTTGGCGCCAACGCTGGTCTTGGTTTCCCACTTGGCGATCGCTGCACGGTAGAATCCGGTCTGTACGTGACTGCTGGTACTAAAGTCCGCATGCTCGATAACCAAGGTCAAGAAGTTGAGATCATCAAAGCACGCGAACTCGCTGGTGTCTCCGACCTGTTATTCCGCCGCAATTCGATCACCGGTCAAATCGAGTGTTTAGCCAATAAGTCAGCGGTTGAGCTAAACAGTGAGTTGCATAGCAATAACTGAGTTTCATCCAATGAGTTCAACGGCTTAACCCGTTCGATGATCAAAACAAAGGCCAGCAGATCGCTGGCCTTTGTTATTGTTCTATATTTTGTTCGCTGATGAGCCGAATTAACCAGCAACATTGGCTGGGCTAATCACCACACAAGCGGTTTGCTTTTGCTTACCAAAACCGATGATCTGCGATAGGGCTTTTTTACCGACGGGAACATATGCTGAAGCCATCGCATGCTGTTCAGATTCCGCATGAGGATCGTGGAAAAAGAAAAACTTTTCACTCATACCACTTAAAATGATCCAGTGAGGTTCTTTTTTACCATCAAATCGATAGGTACTGATCAATAACAGTACGCAAGCCCCTTGTGTCACCCACGCTTCAAGCTGCTCCTGAGTGGGTGGAGCATCGATCATCGCCACATCTTGATGAGCTAATTGCTCACAAAAATCCAGATGCACTAACTCAATCACCTGCTTTTTATTGAGGTCTCGAACACTATCAATGAAAGGGGTACTTTGTGATTGACTCCATAACTCAACATGGAAACCACGTTTTGCCGCCGCTAACGCTAAACCTTGTCCACTACAGCCACCGTGCCCCGCCGCCATGAAAATCGTCGTCGCTTCTCGCCACAACTGAAGCTCTTGGGTGCGGCTCAGTTCAAAAGAGGGTCGCAAGCAAGAGAAACTCATCAATAAGCAAGCGGCACCACAGGTGAACGGTGTGGTTTGTACATAAAGGGGCATCGGCAGCAAAACTTTAGGTCCATGAGGGGTCAAACGTTTTTGCATCCGACGACCATCACATAAATCGTCGTAATAATGGATCAAACACTTCAAAGTGCGATAACCCATTTTTTCATATAATTTTATTGCTGCTATATTGTCTTCACGAACTTCTAGCCGTAATGTAGTGAAACCTTGATCAAGAGCAGCACGCTCGCATTGTTCAACTAACGTTTGAGCAATCCTCCGTCCTCTGAAATCAGGTTTAACGGCAATCGAATACAACCTTGAGAGCTGTGTACCTTGATGAAATAGTAGCAATGCATATCCAGCTAACTCCGTTCCGGAATCGGCGACAAAAATCACCGAATGGCTAGAATGTAAAAAACGCTTCATTTGACGAGGAGAAATTTTATCTCCATCAAACAGCTGTTGTTCTAACGCATTAAGCGCAGCGAGATCAGTACTTTTCGCAAGACGAAAGTCCATACGACGTCCTTACAGGATGAAAAGAGTGGTTGGCAAGATTGTGACTCAATAATAGACCTATTGATTTAGGAAGAATATAGCGATGGCAAACCTTTTAATCGTGACCGATCAGGCCAGTGACTGGCAACAGTATTTCCCTTCAGAACAAGTCGTCAGCGTTGATCAATATTTAGATGCTGACTGGAAAGCCTCACAGCGCAGCGTACAGGTGGTGAACCTTTGTCGCGATTATGATTACATGAGTACGGGATATTACTGCTCTCTGTTAGCCGAAGCCCGTGGACATCGAGTGATCCCGCGTGTGATGGCAATTAACGATATTAACCAACCGTTTTTACTGTCTTCAGGGCTTTTAAAACTTAACAAGCTGTGCAAAAACATCGACGCTATCCACTGTAAAATCTACTTTGGACGCACACCAGAAACAGGGTTAGACAAACTGGCTCAGCGCCTGTTCGAACAGTTTATGGTGCCAGTGATTGAACTAAAAATGACCAAAATTCAGGGGCAATGGCAAATTCACAGCATTGCACCATTCCCTTTTCAAGATCTGCAAGACAGTGAGCAAGATTTCTTCATTGAGTCATTAGAGCTGTTCTCAAGTAAAATCTGGCGCAGACCGAAACAGGAGAAGAAGTATCGCTACGATATCGCGATGTTGGTCGATGAAGAGGAGAAAATGCCGCCTTCCGATCCTTCTGCATTGAAGCGTTTTCGCCGCGCCGCCAACCGATTAGGCATGAACTTAGAGTTGATCTCCCCTGATGATTTGTCGCGTTTGGGCGAATTTGATGGCCTATTCATTCGCGCCACCACCAATATCAGTAACTATACCTATCGTTTTGCGAAAACAGCGGAAAAAATGGGGCTGATCGTGATGGATGATTCAGAATCGATCATGAAATGCACCAATAAGGTATTTTTGACCGAGTTATTACAACGCAATAAAGTTCCTGCGCCGAAGAGTGTTATCGTACAAGGGTTTGATAACGATTGGAAAAACTACTTAATGGGACAACTGGATTTCCCTATGGTACTAAAAATTCCCGATGGTGCCTTTTCTCGCGGTGTGGTTAAAGTTCGTAATGAGCAAGAGCTTGAAAAAGAAGCCAATGCGTTATTTAGCAAAAGTGCGCTTATCTTAGCTCAAGCTTTTATGCCGACGGATTTTGATTGGCGAATTGGTGTAATGAACCGCCAAGCGATTTATGCCTGTAAATACATGATGAGTCGTGGACACTGGCAAATTTATCAGCACCACAGCAGTGGCCGAGTCTCATCGGGTGGATTTGAAACCTTCGATTTAAAGCAGGTGCCTAAATCGGTGGTGGATGTCGCCGTAAAAGCAGCAAACTTGATCGGTAGTGGTCTGTATGGCGTCGATCTTAAAGAGATCGATGGACAGGTTTATGTGATTGAAGTCAATGATAACCCGAGTATTGATCATCAAGTTGAAGATGCGATTCTCGGCGATCTGCTCTACGATCGTATCATGACAGAGTTCTTACGCCGTATTCAGATGCGTGGTTTTTAGTTTATTCTGATTCGATTAACAACATCCCCAAGTGATGTTGATAACTCATCACTTGGGTTTATTTTATCAAGGACAAGGATTCTCAATGGATTTTCTTCTCGATCATTGGTCTTTTGCCACGACTCCTACGATACAACTTTCTCTGCATCCTCAAAAAATTGAAGCGGACCACTGGTACCACTGCCAACGAGATAAAGCTGGGTTGCGTGAATGGCTAATCGATAATGCTATTCCTCTTTCTATCATCGATAGTTTACTCGCCGAAGATACTCGACCTCTATTTGAACAGTACGACGAACAACGTTTTCTACTCATTCTACGAGGGGTTAATTTGAATGATAATGCCGACCCTTCTGACATGCTCAGCGTACGAATTCTCTATTATCATGGCGCCTTGATTACCAGCCGTAAGATATCTTCAAAAACCATTAATTTAATTAGCCAAGCACTACAACAAGGTAATGGACCGAAAAATCTTGCTGAGGTAATACTCGCCATCATTGATGGACTGAGCAAAAATATTGATGATTATCTCGATACGGTGGAAACCAAAATTGCTCAATTTGAAAGTGAAACCGAACTGAGTGAGCAATTAATCCAAACTCATAAAGCGCTGCTAAAAATTAAGCGATTTATAAAACCTCAACAATATGCCCTTGAAGATTATCAAACCGGTCAAATAGCGATAGCCAAAAGCAAACAATTGAATTTACGCCATAGCGTCAATACCATTACTCGGATTAATGAAACCTTAGATTTTTTTCTGAGTGAGTTGGATATTATCAAAGGAGAATTACGCCAATATCATGCAGAAAAAATGAATCAAAACACTTACTTATTTTCAGTCATTACGGCAATTTTTCTACCCGCGACGTTCCTGACTGGCTTACTTGGTGTCAATGTCGGTGGTATACCCGGTACTGACTCTCCTATCGCTTTTGGGGTCTTTTGTGCTGGCTTACTTGCTATTTTTGTGATGGAATTTTGGATACTGCGCCGTTTGCGTTTTTTAACTCATTAAGTAGGAAGTCACTATGTATATTTTCGGTTACGGAAGCTTAATGAACTCAGCTTCACGTCAACTGACAGGCCAGACAGGACAAGCAATTCCAGCGATTGTTCATGGTTTAGTGCGTTATTGGGGAAAAGTGGATGATAGCTATTTGCTTTCACCTTTAGTGGTCAACCCAGGACAAGGACAAGTGAATGGCGTACTACTCGAAGTCGATGAGACTGAATTGGCTGAATTTGATCGCCGAGAGCGAGGATATCAACGAATTGCACTTTCTCATCAACAAATAGACTGTCAGCATCCTCTTAAAACCGATCAAGAGATTTGGGTCTATGTCACCGAACAATATCAACCCCCTTGTCCACGCAGTCCGATTGTCCAAACTTACGTTGATACTGTTCTCTCCGGGTGTTTGGAAGTTTCTGAAGCGTTTGCTCGCCATTTTGTCGACCATACCTTAGGCTGGCAAGCGCCATGGGAAAATGATCGGTCCATGCCTAAATATGGCAACTTAGCTGGAGTTAACGCCACTGACCTTGAACACATCGATCAACTGATTGCTCAGGTTCGTTAAATATTCAATTCGCGATTGGGACGATGAACAAGATGTGGGAAATATTCATACGATTTTTTACGCTCGGTTGGATAAGTTTTGGCGGCCCAGCAGCGCATATTGGCTACTTTCGACACACGTTTGTTGAAAAATTGAAGTGGATGAGCGATCAACAATATGGACAGATCGTCGCTTTAAGTCAGTTTTTACCCGGCCCAGGTTCAAGTCAAGTTGGCTTCGCCATCGGCTATCAGAGAGGCGGATTACTGGGCGCTGGTTTAGCCTTTATTGGCTTTACTCTCCCGTCAATCATGATCATGGTTTTACTCGCCACTTTCAGTCGTCATTGGCTTGATACATCACAATATGCGCTACTGATCCATGGATTAAAACTGCTCGCTGTCGTAGTCGTTGCCGAAGCAACATGGGGAATGTATCAAAACTTTTGCCGAACAAAAACCACCGCCAGCTTGGGGCTGTTAAGTGCCGTTATTTTGTTGTGTTTTCCCGGTATTTTACCGCAAATATTGGTCATCATTCTGGCGGCCATCATCGGTATCGTCTGGCTAAAGAAGCCTCATCTGACAGCCACTCTCACTCCATTTCACCCAACGTGGTGGCCTTTAGTTTTATTTGTAGCGATTTTATTTGGCCTACCATGGCTAGTCAGCTCAAGTGCGAGTTTAATCTTATTCGAACAGTTTTTTCATGCTGGTAGCTTGGTATTTGGCGGTGGTCATGTCGTCATGCCTCTGCTGCAAAATTTGTTAGCCGATCAAATAAGCAGCGATATTTTTCTGGCTGGTTATGCCGCCGCTCAAGCAGTACCCGGCCCAATGTTTACACTGGCAACGTATCTGGGTTACTACTTGCTACCCGCATCGCCTGCCACTGGTGCCATCATCGCGACCATCGGTGTCTTTTTACCGGGATTTTTACTGCTTTTAGGCGTACTCAAACACTGGCAAAATCTTGCTAGTCTTCCCTCCGTTTCAGGCGCTCTCACCGGAGTCAACGCATCCGTAGTCGGATTATTACTCGCTGCTCTTTATCAACCGGTGTTTATCAGTGCTGTATTCAACGTTGTGGACGTCGCATTAATACTGATTGGTTTATGGTTACTTAAAATCATGAAATGGCCAATTCTTGGATTAGTCATGTTCTACCTGACAACTGCGCTTATTCGCTTCTTTTTGTGACAAAATGAAGCAATTTTTTGCACATCAAACAAGGTGAATTCTAAGGGATCGCCTAGACTTACTAGAGACGATGATGACACCACCGCAAGGAGGGCGCATGAACACGCACCATGAAGGAGAAAAGCCTAGCTTCTTTGCTAAAGTGGGCACACTCAACCAACAGTTAACCGATATCCATCAACGGATGCTAACGGTCGAGCCAAATATCGCTCGTATCTCTTTCGCTCTATTCGATGAAGAGAGCAACGAGTTAAAAACTTATGCTCATAGTGATAATCAAGGGAGTGAGCTACTCCATTACTCACTCTCGCTCGATAATCTGCCAAGTTTAAAAGCGTGTTCACAATCTGGTGAAGTTCGCTATCTCAATGATATTTCAGTCGAAGTTAATCATACCACTCCGCATAGCCAATGGTTATTTGAACAAGGTTTTCAATCATCAATGACCTTACCGGTTTACCATGATCAAACCTTCATTGGTTTTATTTTTTTAAATTCAAAACAAAAAAATACCTTTAGCCCAGAAAAATACGCACAACTCAAATCGTTTATCGATATTGTACGTTTTGTCGTCAGCTCAGAATACGATTTGGTTCAATCGCTACTCAATGCAACCAAAGCCATTAATGCTAAATCGCCTGAACACTGGTTAGATTCAAAAGAACATAAAGAGCGTATTAGCCGCTATGCGCGTGTCATAGCTCTAGAAGTAGCAGCGGTCTACCAATTGGATGATGAGGTAATAGAAAATATCAGCCAGTTTTCTAAATGCCATGATATTGGCAAACTGGCCATTCCAGCAGAATTACTGAATAAACCTTGTTCACTCGGTCAGGATGAAAGACAGCAACTCAATCAACATATCGAAAAAGGTATTGAGATCATCAATGATATTATTGATGATATTGGTGCTCCAGAACATCCAAGTATCGCCGTACTCAAAGAGATTGTTGCCTACCATCATGAGTTTCTTGATGGCAGTGGTTATCCTTATGGCTTAACACAAGAAGCCATTCCTATCTCCGCTCGTATTATTGCTGTCGCAAATATTTTCGATGCACTAACGAGTCATCGCCCCTACAAACAAGCTTGGTCTGTTCCATTTGCCTTGTTGGAACTAGAAAAAATGGTTGTATCCGGTAAGCTAGATAAACACTGCGTTAACGCGCTGCGTTATCATCAAGATTATTTAAAGCGGGTTAGCGAGACTTATCCAGAACTCGATCCGAAAGATAGAGAATCCCCAGCTTCTTAATTTGAGTAATTTTTGTGAGGTATCACTCTGTTGCCATTAACAAATGTGAGTTAATTAACCTTCATAACTCCAATAGCCATGCTACTATTTACAAAATTTTAACATAAATAGAATAGCCATTGCCTCATACATGGAGTTAGAGAATGAATCCGTTAACAAATCCAAGTCAAACTAAGTGTGCTCTCCCGCCCCCTAATGAAATGATCTTAACTTGGGCACAAACTCGTCCTAACGAAGTTTACTTGAAACAAATTATTAATCGGCAGTTTGTTGAATACACCTTCGCTCAAGTCGCTGATCAAGCGCTACGTCTCGTTTCAGCACTACGTGCCCTAGGTGCAGAACCTGGTGATAAAGTGGCGCTTATATCAAAAAACTGCGCTGAGTGGTTCATATGTGATTTAGCAATCATGCTCGGTGACTATGTTAGTGTGCCCATTTTCCCAACGGCGAGTGCTGATACGATTGAATATTGTACTAGCCATAGTGAAAGTAAAATAGTCATTGTCGGTAAATTAGACGATGGTAAGGCTACCGCCCAAGTTTTAGCTAAAATGCCAGAGCTGATCAGCATTGCTCTACCATACACTTCAGCACCAGCGTGCCAGCATCAATATTTAGACTTGATTGCTCAGTATCCACCCAGTGAAGAGCGGCCTGAACATTATGATGAAAAACTGATGTCGATAGTTTATACCTCTGGGACCTCGGGCGTACCAAAAGGTGCAATGCTAACCTACGGTGCTTTTGCTTGGGCAGTGCAACAATTGATCGCCCAAATCGGTATTCAAAAAGATGATCGCCTGTTTTCTTATTTGCCTCTCGCACACATCACAGAACGTGTTTACATTCTTGGCACCTCTATTCAAGGCGGTGTTTTAACCGCTTTTCCTGAATCGTTGGATACTTTTATTGAAGATGTGAAAATGCATCGCCCAACGTTGTTTATCTCTGTTCCAAGGCTCTGGACGTTGTTCCAACAACGTATTCAAGACAAACTTCCGCAGAAAAAGCTGAATATTTTGCTCAAGATTCCCTTTATAAATAGCTTAATCAAACGCAAATTAGCGGATGGTTTAGGGCTGGATAAAGCACGAGTACTGGGTTGTGGCTCTGCACCGGTCTCACCTGCCTTGTTAGAGTGGTATCACAGCCTTGGCTTAAATATTACTGAAGCATGGGGAATGACCGAATCATTTGCCTACAGTACGATCAATTACCCCTTCCGAGCCGATAAGATAGGAACGGTTGGCCATGCTGGGCCAGGAGTTCGCTTAAAAATTACCGATGACGGTGAGATACTCGTTCATAGTAAAGGGGTATTTTCTGGTTACTACAAAAATGACATTGCTTCCAAAGAAGCCTTTGATGCTCAAGGTTGGTTACACACCGGAGACTTAGGTTCAATTGACTCTGATGGTTATCTGACGATCCAAGGACGAATCAAAGATACGTTTAAAACAGCCAAAGGTAAGTTCGTTTCTCCCGTCCCCATTGAGAAAAAACTTTATGAATACAGTCGAGTAGAGATGCTGTGTTTAATTGGCTTAGGGCTACCAGCGCCGATACTTTTGGTTGTACCGCATAATTTCTCTGATTTTGATCGAGAGCGGTATGAGCGCACGACGAAACGCGTTATCGAAAAAATGAATACTCAACTCGAATCTCATGAGCAGATAAAAGGCGTATTGATGATCAAAGATCCGTGGAGTATCGATAATGGTATTCTTACCCCAACATTGAAAATTAAACGTCATGTCTTAGAGCAAAAATATCATGATATGGGCCAGAACTGGCCTAAAGACCAACTCGTGGTTTGGGAAGAGTAATCACGATTTCTTCCCTTTTAGGTAAGTGAAAAAGGAAAATAAGAGCTCCTAATCCCCAATCTTATCACTGAAGACTTTGCCCCCAGCGCCATTAGTTATGGTTGGGGGTATTCTAATTCTTCACTTATTCCTTACCCTTTATAATACAAAAACCATAAACAAAACGCCCCGATCAGTTTTCACTGTTCGGGGCGTTTTTAGCGCTTAAAATGAAGAATTATTTCTTCTCTTTTTTCGCTTTAGCTTCAGCAATAACGGTTTCTGCTACGTTAGCTGGACATGGTGCATAGTGTGAGAACTCCATAGAGAACTGACCACGACCAGATGTCATTGTACGTAGAGAACCGATATAACCAAACATTTCAGATAGTGGGATATCCGCTTTAACACGAACACCAGTCACACCAGCTTCTTGGTCTTTGATCATACCACGACGACGGTTCAAGTCACCGATAACATCACCAACGTGATCGTCTGGAGTGAACACGTCAACTTTCATGATTGGCTCAAGAAGTTGTGGGCCCGCTTTAGGCATTGATTGACGGAATGCACCTTTCGCTGCGATTTCAAATGCGATTGCAGATGAGTCAACGGCGTGGAAACCACCATCAAAAAGTTCAACTTCAACGTCTAAGGTTGGGAAGCCAGCAAGAACACCTTCTTGCATCATACCTGCAAAACCTTTCTCAATCGCTGGCCAGAATTCCTTAGGAACGTTACCACCAACAACAGTTGAAGTGAATTTGAAGCCTGAGTTTGGCTCGCCTGGTTTGATACGGTAATCGATCTTACCAAACTGACCAGAACCACCAGACTGTTTCTTATGCGTGTAGCTATCTTCAACAGCTTTCGTGATCGTTTCACGGTAAGCAACTTGAGGAGCACCAACAATAAGATCAATACCGTGTGTACGCTTAAGGATATCTACTTTGATATCTAGGTGAAGTTCACCCATCCCTTTCAGGATAGTTTCGCCAGTCTCTTCGTCTGACTCAACTTGGAATGATGGATCTTCAGAAACCATTTTACCAAGTGCAACACCTAATTTCTCAGAACCACCTTTATCTTTAGGCGCAACAGCGATAGAGATAACTGGGATTGGGAAAATCATTGGCTCAAGAGTACATTCGTGTTTAGGATCACACAGAGTATGACCTGTTTTCACGTTCTTCATACCAACGATAGCAATGATGTCACCCGCTTGCGCAGAGTCGATTTCATTACGGTCATCAGCGTGCATTTCTACCATGCGGCCAATACGCTCGGTTTTACCTGTCGCACTGTTCAAAATGGTGTCGCCTTTCTTCAGTTTACCTGAGTAAATACGAACGAAGGTTAATGCACCAAAACGGTCATCCATGATCTTAAATGCAAGAGCGCGGAATGGTTCATCAACAGAAACTTTAGCCACTTCGCCAGTTGCTTCACCAGTATCTGGATCAGTTAGCTCTTGTGCATGTACTTCTGTTGGGTTTGGTAGGTAATCTACAACGGCATCAAGGATAAGTTGCATGCCTTTGTTTTTGTACGCTGAACCACAGTAAGTTGGGAAGAAAGCAAGATCACGAGTACCTTTACGGATACAACGTTTGATGTCTTCTAGAGAAGGCTCTTCACCTTCCATATAAGCCATCATTAGCTCGTCGTCTTGTTCAACAGCCGCTTCAATCAACATTTCACGGTATTCTTCCGCTTGGTCAACTAAATCAGCTGGGATATCTGTTACTTCGTAGTTCTCTGGCAGACCTGAGTCATCCCAGATGTACGCTTTTTGGCTCAGTACATCAACAACACCAGTGAACTCATCTTCACGACCAATTGGTAGTGTCATTACTAGTGGTGTAGCGCCAAGTACATTTTTGATTTGGCCAATAACACGGAAGAAGTCTGCACCCATGCGGTCAAGCTTGTTGACGAAGATAAGACGAGATACTTCTGAGTCGTTCGCGTAACGCCAGTTGGTTTCTGATTGAGGTTCAACACCGCCTGAACCACAGAATACACCGATACCGCCGTCAAGAACTTTTAGAGAACGGTATACTTCAACTGTAAAGTCAACGTGCCCAGGAGTATCGATGATGTTAAAACGGTGGTCTTTCCAGAAACAGGTAGTCGCAGCAGACTGGATTGTGATACCACGTTCAGCTTCTTGATCCATGAAGTCCATGGTTGTAGTACCATCGTGGCTGTCGCCCATTTTATGGATTTTACCAGTCAGCTTAAGGATACGCTCCGTGGTAGTGGTTTTACCCGCATCAACGTGCGCGAAAATACCAATATTTCTGTATTTTGATAAATCTGCCATTGTCTTACTCTGTTAATAAGGTATAAAGTGCGCGCAGAGTATAGCATAATCTGTCAAGACTGATACCCCTGCGATCGCTTGCTGAAAAAAAATAGTCAAGGACTACCTGTTGCTGATGAAATATAGGTGATGCCCACACAAGACGCGAGCAAATATCGATAAAATTTTCCGTTTCATCACACCTAATCTTTCGAAAAACACCTATGCACGATTCACTTTGCCATCACAGCTCATCAAAAGCGGCAATCGCTTCGGAAAGTTTTCGAACACCATGGATTTGCATCCCAGCAATCCCCCCCTTTGGCATATTGGCAATCGGAACAATTGCGCGACTAAATCCATGTTTAAGCGCCTCGTTAAGACGCTCTTGTCCACTTGGTACCGGACGAATTTCTCCGGCTAAACCCACTTCACCAAAAACCACCACATCTTTGGGTAACGGTTTATCACGAAAGCTAGACAGTAGAGCCATTAATAGTGCCAGATCAGCACTAGTCTCAGTGACTTTTACGCCGCCCACTACGTTAACAAACACATCTTGGTCAGCCATTTGCAAACCACCATGCTTATGCAACACAGCCAATAATAAAGAGAGCCTATTTTGCTCTAAACCAACCGCTACACGACGTGGATTTGCCAACTGAGAATAATCGACTAAGGCTTGAATTTCTACTAAAAGCGGACGGGTACCTTCCCAAACCACCATAACCGAACTGCCGGAGGTCGCTTCTTCACCACGCGACAGGAATATCGCAGAAGGGTTACTGACCTCTTTTAATCCCTGCCCAGTCATTGCAAACACGCCCAGTTCGTTTACCGCACCAAAACGGTTTTTATGACTACGAAGGGTACGAAAACGACTATCCGCTCCTCCATCAAGTAAAACCGAACAGTCAATAATATGTTCTAGAACTTTAGGGCCAGCAAGAGTGCCGTCTTTAGTCACATGACCAACGATAAACACCGCAACATTATTTTGTTTGGCATAGCGAGTTAAGGCCGTCGCCGATTCGCGAACCTGAGCGACACTGCCCGGAGAGGATTGCACATCGGCGACGTGCATAACTTGAATCGAGTCGATAACCATAATTCTCGGCTGCTCTTGCTCAGCTATTTGGCAAATCCGATCAACGTTAGTTTCGGAAAGCATTTTCAGGTGTTCTTTGGGTAACCCTAAACGGGCGGCACGCATCGCCACTTGTTGGAGTGATTCTTCTCCCGTGACATAGAGAGTTGGCATCTGCGCAGAAAGTAAACACATGGTCTGTAAGAGTAACGTCGATTTACCAGCGCCAGGGCTGCCGCCAATCAGTATGGCTGCACCTGGCACCACGCCACCACCCAATACTCGATCAAACTCTTTAAAGCCACTGCTAAAACGAGGCACTTCTTGTAAATTGATTTCTGCCAACGTCTGTACACTGGTTTGCGTCGAGTTCCCCGCATAACCAGATAACCGCTCATGGCGCGCAACTTGAGGAGAAGCGGCTAAACGAACTTCAGAAATGGTGTTCCAAGCCCCACATGCATTACATTGACCTTGCCAGCGCGGAAAATCTGCTCCACACTCATTACATACATAGGCTCGCTTTGCTTTAACCATGAATCCTCAATACTTAATCAAAAATGGTCATTTAGGCGCTTTTGCCGTTTTAATACAATAGACAATAGTACCCACATTTTACTTCGGTTAGCGTTAAAGATTAACTGCATGATGCCGATATTGTTCAAGAACCTAACCTTAACAGAAAAGTATGCAGCAATCTGACATTCTCTCTTTCACTGAAAAACTCATTCCGGTCTATCGCTCTCCGGACTTTGAACTCATCCTTGCTCAGATCACGGATGGGCAGCCTGCTTCTGTTAAATTATTGATAAAAATGGAACTCAATCGACTGATGGCGCCGTGTAAAAAAATCATTGATTTGCGCAGCCGAGTCGAGACTGAATGTCGAGAATATGAAATCGACGGTTTGAAACACTGGTTAGATGATATTGCGTTAAATGACTATCAAAAAGGGGTAAAAAAATTTTCTGGTTATACTGAAGGGGTTTGGGAAACCGTTTATAAAGCGCGAATCAGCCAACGTGATAACAGCAAAACCGACCAAGCAACCAATAAAGCTTCCAAAAGCTTCCAAGCTGAGATCATTAAACTGGGCTATGATTTAAAACGCAAAGAAAATCGCCTCAGCCTAAATAGCCAAGTATTGATCACTCTTAATAATCAAGCCATTCATGCAGTAACACTGGATCTCTCGCCTTCAGGAGCAAAGTTTAAAGTACCCGCAGCATTTAACTATAAATCAGGACAAACCTTTAAAGCACAATTCACTGAACTGGAAAAATCGCTCGATATTCCAGGCTTAAATCAACCGATTGAATATCGCATACTGGCTATTGATGATTCTTATGAAAACAATGCGGTGAAATATTTGCGGGCATTACGTCTCACGGACACAACATTAATCGACAAAGTGATCAGTGAATCTTTAGCCAGTAATATTAAAAAGAATCGTCACGATAACCAAGATAAAATCATTCGCGCTCGCACCCGTGGTTATGAGCATGTTTATCTCAAGCATACCTGTCACTTACCGCTATTTTTTAGTGGTAACCAACTGAAATTAGTATTATTAACAGAAAATAATCGCCCAATTTGGCAATACTGGCATGATGAGCGTAATCAGCAAAGTTTGGGCAGCTTATTTAATAGTGAACGGATGGCTCTTCTCACCCAACCAGGGGTGAGAAATTGCAGTAATGTTCTGTACTCGTTTAAACATGAGTATCAGGATAAAACGTTGTTTTTCTCGATGTTCATGCCTGAAGCTTCAGTAGAGCAACGAAAGCTTTTCTGGCATATCGGTGCCAAAAAAGACAGCTGGAAAGCGTTCCGTTTATCGGTTTTTGAATTATCAGCCGAGGAGCGAGCCGAGTTAGCCAACCATTCCGAAGAATTATTAGAGCACTCCAATCAGCTTACTCACTGCGGTATTTTACAAGAAATTGCTGATATCAGTTCAGCACAAGATTATCTACTGGTAGCCAAACCCGCTCTGCCGGGGAGTGAATTAAATCCTTTTCGTCATAGTCGTCAAGTGATTGGTCAACCGTTAGGCGTGTATTTTGATGCTTGCTCTCGACGTAAAGAACTTCGCTACCGCTTTCGTACCCCCTTACAGCTACAAGATCAGCAGCAAGTATTAGGGGAGGGCTTGAGTGTTGACCTCTCTAAACGTGGATTAAATCTGATTCTTAATGCACCAGTTGCACTCAAGGCCGGTGATAAACTGCAGGTAAACTTTATTGATCTCAAACGCTACGATGAAAAGTTACCTTTGGATGCTTTGCCTTATCAAGTCGTTCGGATTAGTCCTGAAGGACGGCGTTTACAATTAAAAATTGAAGAAACCTCTGCAACTATCAAGAGCATTGCATTCTTTAATTCTCTTATCGAACATAACCAAGACAAATTGTTACCACAAAAAGAGCAACTCCCCAGCCCTTCTCTGTTAGAGGGCTTACACGATATGTTGTTAGATAAAATGGTTGGCTCACCCATTTTTGTTGATAAACCCGGAGCAAATTTACGACCACGAGTGATTGGCGTTAATTTTCCACTGCCCGCTCACCTCATGTTATTGGCTAAACTGGGACAAGATGGTTGCTTCTCCCTTGAGGCTATCTTTAAAAACCACACCAATACCCTACTCGCTTCTCCCATGAGACGAATTGATGGCGCAGAGCCTCAGCATCATGAAATCTACATTGCTGTCGTAAAGTTTGCTGACCGTATCCAGTCAGTAGAATCTTGTTTGAAAAGTGAATTTAGTGGTATCAAAGAACGCATTCAATTTATTCGTAGAGCAAGAGAATCTGGGGAGTTCTACGTGTTACGTATTTCAAGTTCACCAGTCTTCGAACCGATGACCACCTTGCTGCGCGAAGATCTTAACCAATTATTATTAGTCAGCTTAAACGATGCCAAAGCTTTAGAAAAAGAACTCAGTGCGATTGTTGGTTATTGTGAATTAACCGATATTACCGAGGAGGTTATCACTCGGCTGGAACTCACAGACTAAGTCAGGGTGCCCAGTTTCTCCGCCAAGCGTTAGTGGGAATCTATCGCCCATAATAAAAAATAGATTCCCATCATGCCTTTAAGGCTGGCTTTTCCAACTGATCTTTTGCTGTTTGATCAGACCCGCTGAAAGAATACACAATACACCGCCTAAACTTGCAAAGCGTACCGCCGTTTGCGCTTTTGCTTCTACTTTAGGTTTCGCATGATAGGCGATGCCTAACCCAGCAACATCCATCATCACTAAGTCATTCGCCCCATCACCCACCGCAACAGTATTATGCAATTCAATATCAAACTGCTGAGCGAGTTTTAGTACAATATCTGCTTTGGTTTGTGCGCCAACGATCTCGCCCTTCACTTCGCCACTCAGTTGGTTATTAATAATTTCTAATTGATTGGACTGCGCATAATCTAGCGATAATAACTGCTGCAGGTGATCCGAAAAATAGGTAAAGCCACCGGACGCTATCGCGGTTTTCCAACCCATCGCTTGTAGAGTGGAGAGTAACTCCGGCAATTCAGGCATCAATGGTAAATCGTTACGTACCTTTTCAAGGATTGCCGCATCTGCGCCTTTGAGTTTCGCGACTCGCTGGCGTAAACTCTGCTCGAAATCCAGCTCACCTTGCATAGCTCGCTCCGTTACCTGAGCGACCTCATCACCCACACCCGCTAGTTTAGCAATCTCATCTATACACTCAATTTGAATCGCTGTGGAGTCCATATCCAAGACGATCAAGCCGGGTTTAGACAGATCAGGCACTTCGTCAATTCGGGCATAATCTACCTGTAATTGCTGTAGAATAGGCTCTAGCACCGTATCGAGCTCTCCCGCCATTAAAGCGACATCATAATGGCCAACTTTCCATGTATCGACTATCGCTAACTCTTGACCACTCCATTGTTCAATATCGATAAAATGAGCGGGAGTCAGTGGCTGAGCAAAAATAATCCAATTAGCATTGGCCTTATCAAGAACGCTACTTTCTCGCGTTTCTGGGTAGCGATTCAGCAACGTCGTATGTTTTCTGATTGAGAGGGGTTTTACCGCATCCATGTTTAGCTTCCTTAACAATAATTCCCTGACGTTACCCTATTGCAATTTAAAAACGCAAGTCTCAATATGAGCGAAATGTCATTTTTTAGGTTTACTGTCTATGGATAGCTCACTGTTTTCATTTCGTGTCGTCGTTCGCAGCTTAACCGTTGTGCTCTTGATGGGCATGTCAGTGTTTACGATTCAAAATAGTGTCGTGATCAGCAAAGGCAATGAGCGTATTCAGGCCAATCAATTAGAAACCTTAACGAAAGTATTAATCAATCAAGCCTCTCTGTCTGCGAGTACGATGCTGGCAGAACAAGATCAAGAACGATTACTGGCACTCACCAATCAACTTGCTCAAGAACGCTTGGTATTCGATGCAACAATCTATGATGCAGAAGGCGTTAAGTTAGCAGCAAGTGATGAAGCATTAAGTGTGAGGGAAATATTAGGACTCGACACGCCACTACAAACAGCCAGTATCGGTCGCCAACAACTGGTTGAGCCAGTGTTGCATGATGGCAACATTATTGGTTTTGTTCGCTTAACTTTTGAAACGGGCCGAGTAACGGCAATTTCTGATCACCACTATCGAAAAAGTGATCGATATATGTATTTGATGTTATTGATGAGCTTTACTGGCGGGGTTTTGATCACTCTCTTGTTGCGTCGTCAATTTAGACCGAAAGAGCAGAAAGTAGAAAATGTGCTGCTTAAGCACGTTTAGCGATTAAACGATCCGGATCAGTAATGATATCCATCCCGATGAGTAAAGATAAACCGGACTCATCGGGACGAACGACACTGAGCATATCGCATCACCAATATGTTCTGCGTCATAATGAAAGATTAATACCCTGCTTGATCACCAATTAAGATGGAATCTAATGCAATTTCAATCATTTCATTAAAGGTATTTTGGCGCTCTTCAGAAGTGGTTTGCTCACCCGTTTTAATGTGGTCAGAAACCGTACAGATAGCCAATGCTTTTGCGCCATATTCAGCAGCCACACCATAGATACCAGCCGCTTCCATCTCTACGCCAACAATGCCGTATTTATCCATCACATCAAACATACTTGGATCTGGCGTATAAAACAGCTCTGCAGAAAACAAGTTGCCGACTTTAACATCAACGCCACGCGCTTTTGCCGCTTCTTCTGCCGCTTTGACCATCTTGTAATCGGCAATAGCAGCAAAGTCATGATCCTTAAAACGGATACGATTCACTTTAGAATCCGTGCATGCGCCCATACCAATCACCACATCGCGCAATTTGATATCTTCATTTACTGCACCACAGCTACCGACACGAATGATCTTTTTCACACCGTAATCTTTGATGAGTTCAGTGACGTAAATTGAGCATGAAGGAATACCCATGCCGTGGCCCATCACTGAGACTTTGCGACCTTTGTAGCTGCCCGTAAAGCCGAACATATTACGCACATCACACACCTGAACCACATCATCCAAAAAAGTCTCTGCAATGTATTTCGCGCGTAGTGGGTCACCAGGCATTAAAACAACGTCAGCGAAATCACCCAGTTGAGCATTAATATGTGGAGTTGCCATGTCTTTTCCTCTTAATAAAAGTCATTGAATTGCGGGCATAACACCAGCAAGACAATAAAAATCGCTAGCCTACCCAAATTCAAGCTAACCATAAGCGCAGCGGCCTCAACGGCCACTGCTCAGTATTACAAAAATGATTTGCCATAATCCATCGGTGACGTCGCAAAATAACTCGCTAAACTCTGACCAATATCAGCAAAGGTTTCACGGCGGCCAAGGCTACCCGGCGCGACTTTTTTACCATAGACGATCACCGGAATGTATTCGCGGGTATGATCGGTACCAGGCCAAGTAGGATCACAGCCGTGATCCGCGGTTAAAATCAGCACATCTTGTTCTTGCATCTGCTCTAGAATTTCAGGCAGACGCTGATCAAAATATTCCAATGCTGCTGCGTAACCAGCTACATCTCGGCGATGGCCATAAGCGGAATCAAAATCAACAAAGTTAGTGAATACAATCGTATTATCACCGGCCTGTTCAATTTGCTCTAACGTCGCATCAAACAAAGCGGGAATGCCGTTGGCTTTCACTTTTTTACTGATACCACAGTTGGCATAAATGTCGGCTATTTTACCAATCGACACCACGTCGCCTTGTCGCTCTTCAAGCAGTTTTTGCAATACGGTCGCTGCAGGTGGCTCTAAAGATAAATCACGGCGATTACCGGTGCGAGCAAATTGCCCTTTACCTGGGCCAGTAAAGGGACGGGCGATCACTCGGCCGATGTTATAACCTTCTAGTTCTTCACGAGCGATCTGGCACAGCTCTAGCAGGCGATCCAAACCAAAAGTCTCTTCATGGCAAGCGATCTGAAATACTGAATCTGCGGAGGTATAAAAAATAGGCTTACCTGTTGCCATATGCTCTTCACCCAAATCATCAAGAACTTGAGTACCAGAGGCATGACAATTGCCCAGAAAACCATCCAAACCAGCACGCTTTACAATGCGGTCGGTCAGTTCAGTTGGAAAACTGTTTTGCTTATCGCTGAAATAGCCCCACTCAAACAGCACTGGCACACCAGCAATTTCCCAATGCCCTGATGGAGTATCTTTACCAGAAGAAAGCTCAGCGGCATGCCCGTAAGCGCCAATAATATCAGCTTGCTGATCCAATCCTGGCGCAAATTGCCCTTTGGCTTCTTTGTGCGCCATCGCTAGACCTAACTTAGAGAGGTTGGGTAAACGTAAAGGCCCTTGACGATCCGCATTGTCCGCTTTGCCTTGTTGGCAATATTCGGCAATGTGACCTAATGTATCAGCGCCAACATCGCCAAATTTTTCAGCGTCTGGAGCGGCACCAATACCGAATGAATCTAATACTAAAACAAATGCTCTTTTCATTACTTTTCCTCGCCGGAGTTACACATCTTCAGGTCGAATTTGACGATAGATTTCCGGAGTTTCTTGATAATTGCCGCCAATCTTAACGGCTTGTTGTAGTGCTTTCGCAGCGGTCTCCCACTGAGCTTCACTGCGGGCATGAATGACCGCCAGTGGTTTATTGCTGTCAGCGATTTCACCTAAGCGAATGAATTGATCAAAACCTACAGCGTAATCAATCGTATCGGTCGCCACTCGGCGTCCGCCGCCCATACTCACCACTGCCATACCAATCGCGCGCGTATCCATGGCAGAAACTACGCCAGTTTGCTGTGCATAAACGGGGTTGATTACCTCGGCTTTTGCTAGATAACGATCGTAATTTTCGACAAAATCATTAGGGCCGCCGAGCCCTGCCACCATTTTTCCAAATCGCTCTGCCGCTTGCCCATTATCAAGCACGGCTTGTAACTTAGTGCGCGCTTCTTGAGGATCTTTGGCTAATTTGGCTAACAATAACATCTCGATGCACGAGGCCATGGTCACTTCGAGTAAACGCGGGTTACGATATTCACCGGTTAAGAAACGAACCGCTTCACGAACTTCTAAGGCATTACCTGCCGATGAAGCCAGTACTTGGTTCATATCCGTTAAGATAGCGGTCGTATTCGTTCCTGCACCATTGGCTACCGCGACGATGGATTTGGCTAACTCTTCAGAAGCTTGATAAGTGGGCATAAACGCGCCAGAACCGACTTTCACGTCCATCACTAGGGCATCCAAACCAGCAGCGAGTTTTTTCGATAAAATTGACGCTGTAATTAACGAGATATTATCCACCGTAGCGGTGATATCACGGGTTGCATAAACGCGCTTATCCGCTGGAGCTAGATTACCCGTTTGACCGATGATCGCCACGCCAGCGTGTTTGGTTACCTCACCAAACTGCTCATTACTCGGCATAATGTTATAGCCGGGGATGGCTTCTAATTTATCGAGCGTGCCCCCAGTGTGGCCTAAACCTCGCCCTGAGATCATCGGCACATAACCACCACATGCAGCCACCATAGGGCCAAGCATTAATGACGTCACATCACCAACGCCACCAGTGGAATGTTTATCAACAATCGGGCCATCAAAATTCATGTGTGCCCAATCGATAACCATACCTGAATCACGCATAGCACAAGTCAGTGCAATACGCTCTGGCATGGTCATTTCTTGAAAATAAATGGCCATCGCAAAGGCAGCGATTTGCCCTTCTGAAACCGTATTATCGGCAACGCCTTGAATGAAAAAGTAAATTTCATCGCGCGTTAATACTTCTCCGTCGCGTTTTCTACGAATAATTTCTTGTGGTAGGAATACATTAGATGTAGACATATAAGCCTCCTAAATGCTTTTGCTCATCTTTCAGGCCCTCTTTAAAATCACATGCCGTAATGGTTAGCACCATTGTTAATTAGACTCACACTTCGTTGTATAAAGTCCTCTGCTTAGTGCTTTGCAGATGCTGAAATTATCGAGGGGAAAAACAAAGTAAGTAATGCTTAGCACTACTTACTTGCTCGTTAATGATTAATAAGCAGTAGGATCAGCTTGTTGATCAGTGACCTCTAACGTATTTAATAAGTTAGTTAACAGGCTCGAAGCGCCAAAGCGATAATGACGGCTGTCAGCCCAACCTTGGCCAAGAATGTCATCCGCCATAGCTAAATATTGCGCGGCATCTTCTGCGGTACGTACGCCACCCGCTGGTTTAAAGCCTACCTGTTGCGCTACACCCATATCACGAATCACTTCTAGCATCATGCGAGCATACTCAGGGGTGGCATTAACGGGCACTTTACCTGTTGACGTTTTGATAAAATCGGCACCAGCTTCAATACTGATTTGTGACGCTTTCTTAATGAGCGCTTCTTCTTTTAATTCGCCCGTTTCGATGATGACTTTCAGTAAAATATCACCACACGCTTGTTTACACTGTTTAACCAGTTCAAAACCAACTTGCTCGTTACCAGCAATCAATGCGCGATAGGGGAATACCACATCAACTTCATCGGCACCATAAGCAACCGCGGCTTTGGTTTCAGCAACCGCAATCTCTATATCATCATTACCGTGAGGGAAATTAGTCACTGTCGCAATACGAATCTCAGGAGTGCCTTGCTCACGAAGGGTCTTCTTGGCAATAGGGATAAAACGTGGGTAAATACAGATCGCCGCCGTATTTCCTACCGGGCTTTTCGCATCATGACAAAGCTGGATAACTTTAGCGTCCGTATCATCATCATTTAGCGTGGTTAAATCCATCAGTTTCAGTGCGCGTAGCGCTGCGGCTTTTAAATCGCTCATTTCTATCTCCGATCAATATATTCAATTCATTGACTAACGAGTAAAACATTACTCAACTTAGCCACAAAATGAACGGACTTGGTTCCTTGAAGACTCGGTGTTTTCCACCAATTGCTATCCCTGTCACCGCACAATGCCAATAAGCTTCATGGCATAACCGTCTGTGATTGCGGTATAAAATAACTCCCAAGCAATCACTTGTTAGCAGTGTGTTGTTCTACAATACACTTTCATTACAACCGATCGCTCTGATGCTCTGCTGCCCCTTTTCGATAATAAAAACTGTGAATCCATCACTCGTTTCATTATCGCCATATTGGCGGCATATAAAGGCTAATAAGCTGTGATCTACAGTATAACTCTTCGCAACAAAACCCTAGCACAACACTCAGAGCAAACGGTTTGTATCTCAAAATAATCGTTATTATCCATCACGGATGATTTAGCGATTAAGCTGTTTTAGCGAACCTTATCGAGTGAAAGACAAGGAAGCACGTTTCTTGGTCAGCAAAACAACACAACCCCGCAGCAATCTCTTGCTACGGGGTTGTGTTTAGTGGCGTCTATATCGTTTTCTTTACTAAATTAGAAAGAAAGGAATAGGCCAGCAATCGTTGCTGCCATCAAGTTAGATAGCGTACCAGCGATCACAGCTTTAATACCCATACGTGCGATATCACCACGGCGTGAAGGAGCCAAGCTACCCAAACCACCTAGCAAAATTGCAATCGAGGATAAGTTAGCAAAACCACACAATGCAAAAGAGATGATCGCTTTGGTTTTCTCAGTTAACACGACAGGAGCGGCTTCACTTAGGTAAGGTGCAAATTGAGAGTAAGCCACAAATTCGTTAGCTACGGTTTTTAGACCGATGAACTCACCAGCAATCGTTGCTTCTGCCCATGGCACACCCAATAGGAATGCAAGAGGCGCGAAAATCAGACCTAAAATCATCTCTAGTGTCAGCTCAGGCATACCGAACCAACCACCGATACCGCCAAGCATACCGTTGATAAGAGCAATCAAACCAATAAATGCGATCAACATTGCACCAACGTTAAGGGCTAATTGTAAACCTGCTGATGCACCGCCTGCCGCAGCGTCAATCACGTTTGCTGGTTTATCAGCTTCCGCCGCTTCAATACCTTCGATTTGATCAACCGGTTTATCGGTTTCTGGCATGATGATTTTAGCAAACAGTAGACCACCTGGTGCCGCCATGAATGATGCCGCAACTAGGTACTCAATAGGCACGCCCATTGATGCGTAACCCGCTAGTACACCACCAGCAATAGAAGCCAAACCACCACACATTACCGCGAATAATTCAGATTGCGTCATCTTAGGCACAAACGGACGAACCACAAGTGGTGCTTCGGTTTGACCTACGAAAATGTTCGCAGCGGCTGACATAGATTCTGCGCGAGAAGTCCCTAAGGCTTTCTGTAGCGCACCACCTAAAATTCGGATAACCCATTGCATAACGCCTAGGTAGTACAGAACAGAGATCAGTGCAGAGAAGAAGATAAGTGTTGGTAATACGCGAAAAGCAAAGATGAAGCCCCCGCCACCAAATACCTCAAACATTTTACCAGAAACTAGGCCACCGAACATAAACTCAGTACCGTTATTACCATAGTTGATAACATTCGATACTGCGTCAGAGAGACCACGAAGGAGTTCTTGACCCCATGGTACATACAAAATGAATGCGCCAAGGGAAAATTGGATAGCAAAAGCACCACCCACGGTTCTGATATTGATAGCTTTACGGTTTGATGATAGTAATACTGCAATTCCCAGTAAGACAACCATACCGATTAGGCTCATAAACAGGCTCATAGTTTATGGCTTCCTTATAAAGTTAGAAGTTAATTAGGTGTTGGCGTGTGGCAAAATAGAGCTAAAAAGCGAAGCGATTATACTTATCTCAACCACAATAAAATAATGCTTTCCTCACACTTTCTTATAAGATTAATAATCCATTCACATACTTATGTGACACAAATCACTATTGATAAACTTATTTGTTACTCTCATCACGCGCATCAGTGATAGAAAGACCAAATAACGTATGGCTAGTTTGCCAAATGACCGAGGCAACCTGTTCAGGATCGGCCTGATGCAATCTTGCTAATTCCTGTAACACTAAAGGCAGTCGTAAAGGACGATTAATTTGACCTTGATAGCCCAATAGCGGCATATCTGGAGCATCCGTTTCAAGGACTAAGTCGGCCATCGATACCGAAGCGATTGCCTGACGCGTTTTATTGGCTCTAGGGTACGTAATCACGCCACCGACGCCCAATTTAAATCCTAAATCAATAAACTGCTTAGCTTCCTGGTAACTACCTGAAAAGGCGTGCAACACACCACCTTGGACAAATTTCATCTGCTTTATTATCTGAATGATGCGTTGATGAGTTTTTCGACTATGGAGGATGATTGGCTTCTGAAAAGTCTGAGCTATGGAAAGCTGTCCAATCAATAGGGCTTCTTGACGCTCTGCGGGTTGATCAATCAACGCATCTAAACCACATTCACCAATCGCCACGCAGGCGTGCTGAGCAACCGAAAGCCTATCCTCTAATTGTTGTAATAATTGGGCAGGCGTCGATAAAGGAATAAAATGAGGGTGAATGCCAAGCGCATAGTGTAAGCAATCTGAGTACTGCGCAACCAGTTGTTCAATACTCACCCAGCTATCAGGACTGGTCGAGGGGATGAGAAAACACTCAACGCCTTGCGCCTTAGCTTGAGCTAAATCATTAGACAATGTCTGTTCAAAAGCGGACAAGTCTAAATGACAGTGTGTATCAAATAATCGCACAGTACAGCACCTTAGGAACGCGATTCGGATGCATCATCGCACTCAGTATGATGCAATGGATCCATTCGATATGCGACACAACTGCGCTTTTGTTCAGGTGTTAAGCCCATCCGTTGACACCATGCATCGTAGCGAGCCAGCGCCTGTTTAAACCATTGCCACATGGCGACATCCTCTCAAACGTTTGTTGTCAGTATCATCAATTATTCCACAAAACTCTCGTGGCGTTATTGCTCTTCACGCTTAAATACCAGCTCGGTAGGACTAGACTCTTGAGGCACAAAATAATAACCAGCAGTGGTAAAATGGGTCAATTGTTCAACCGAGTTGACTTGGTTATCAATAATATAACGTGCCATCATGCCACGAGCTTTTTTAGCATAAAAACTGATCACTTTATATTGTCCGTTTTTGGCATCTTTAAAAATTGGCGTGATCACTTGTGCATCAAGCTGATTGGTTTTCACCGCTTTAAAATATTCATTTGACGCCAAATTGATCAGTACATTATCACCTTGCGCTTCAATCGCTTGATTCAGCTTATCGGTAATAATGCTGCCCCAAAACTGATACAAATTACTACCACGAGGATTCGCCAGTTTAGTGCCCATTTCTAAACGATAAGGCTGCATTAAATCGAGCGGTTTAAGTAAGCCATACAAACCGGATAGCATGCGTAAATGCTGCTGAGCAAAACGCAAACTCTCTTCAGATAAGCTTTGCGCATCAAGCCCCGTATAAACATCGCCTTTAAAAGCAAAGATCGCTTGACGTGCATTATCCAAAGTAAACTGCTCACTCCACTGCGTAAAACGAGCGACATTCAATCCAGCAATCGCATCACTGACTTTCATTAATGCGGCAATATCGTCAGGAGTTAACTGGCGACAGACATCAATCAGCAGCTTGGAATGCTCGATTAATTCCGGTTGAGAGTGATCTTGGCTTGGCAAAGGTGATTCATAATCAAGAGTTTTAGCAGGAGACACCACAATCAGCATTGTTCTATCCTAATATCGTTGACTTAGAGAGTTGAATCGTTAGGTTAACAAAAAAAGCCACACATTGTCTGCATGGCTTTTTCTATCTTATTCATTGGGCCTAACGATAGGCTTAACCACTTTCAATGGCAAACCATCATAAAAGGTAATTCTTAACGATTATTTGCTTTTGCTATCCCAAATCCCGTCTTCTAGCTGAGATTTTAGTTCTGGATAATCGTTGGCATCAAAGGTTGGTAACTTGCCGGATTTCAGTTGACGGTTATAGTCTTTCGCTAATTTAACCACCGTTCCAGAGAGCAACAAAATGGCAATTAAGTTGACGATAGCCATCAATCCCATTGTCACGTCCGCCATCGACCAAACGGTAGGTAATGTCGCCAGTGAACCGAACATCACCATACCTAAGACGATCATTCGAAAAACCACCAAGCCTTTCTTATTATTATGCTCAAGGAAAATCAGGTTAGTTTCAGCATAAGAATAATTGGCAATAATAGAGGTAAAGGCGAAGAAGAAAATCGCTAAAGCAATAAAAATGCTGCCCCAATCTCCCACTTGTGAACTCAATGCACGCTGAGTCAGCTCAATACCGGTAATTTCACCATGCGGAACGTATTCTCCAGACATCAAAATAATTGCTACCGTTGCTGAACAAATCACTATGGTATCAACGAAAACACCCAACATCTGAACATAGCCTTGTGAGGCTGGATGCGGCGGATAAGGCGTAGCAGAAGCAGCAGCGTTAGGCGCCGAGCCCATACCTGCTTCATTAGAGAATAAACCGCGTTTCACCCCATGAATCATTGCTTGAGCAATCGCATAGCCTAGACCACCAGCCGCCGCTTGCTCTAAACCAAACGCGCTTCTAAATACTAAGCTCAGTACTGAAGGTAACTTTTCGATGTTTAGAATCATCACAACCATAGCAATCAAAATATAAGCTAAGGCCATGATCGGTACAATCAGCTCGGCGGTACGAGCAATCTTGCGAATCCCACCAAAAATCACAAACGAAGAGATTAAAACGATCGCGATGCCAACATAAAGAGGATCAAAACCAAAAGCGGTGTGCATCGCACTGGAAATCGAATTGGCTTGTACTGCATTGAACACTAGACCGAATGCGATGATAAGGAAGATAGAAAACAGCACGCCCATCCAACGCATGCCTAGGCCTTTTTCCATGTAATAGGCGGGACCACCACGATAGTTTCCATCTCTATCACGGGTTTTATACAGCTGAGCCAGAGTACTTTCCGCGAAAGAAGTCGCCATACCGAGCATTGCCGTCATCCACATCCAAAAGATGGCTCCTGGGCCACCTAGTGTTAAAGCCACAGCGACACCAGCCATATTACCGGTACCAACACGAGCAGCTAAACTGGTGCATAAGGCTTGAAAAGAAGAAATACCAGATTGATCTGATTTGCGGCTATTTTTCAATACACTGAACATATGACCGAAATGACGAAACTGGATGAACCCTAAACGGACCGTGAAGTAAATCCCTACCCCGACTAAAAGATAAACGAGAATCGAACCCCAAAGCAGGTCGTTCATTAAATTAATTAAGTCTGTCACAAGAACCTCTCTTAGAATGTGTGTTGAGTTGACCAGCCGATCAGCACGAAAAGGTGAATGGGCATCCCGGAAAATTATTAGCGTTATGGGATCCATTAAGCGTGATTCAACACTTTTTAGGTCGTTAAAATAATGCAGTAAATTTTTTGACGGGCGGATAATGCTACCTGAATCAGCAAAAATCAATATGCAACAATACTCATTTTTATGTTATTTTTTACTATAAAGTCACCATTCATTAACACAAGCTCGACCATTACCCCCCAATAAAACAAATAAAAAACAAACAAAATGCTAACAATACAGAATAAAAAATCTGCACAAACTGCTTGTTGCATAATCCTAATCTCATCGGCTGAGAATCTCGCTATCACAGTGCATGACAGAAATTTTTGTCAGTAAAATGTCATAAAACACAACCAAGTGAGCAATAAATCATCGATGGGTAAATCAAAGACGTTGAATGTAACGTTTCATTAACAAGACATTTTTGACAATAAAAACGTTTGCGCGAATCGATTGCGCATTTTTTGCACAGAAAAAAGTTCAAAAATGTGAAAGAACAGAGAAAAAAAGCGCTTCAATCGACAAAAAGTCATAAATGAGAAATGAATCATGGCTAAGATTAAGTTTCATATGCTATACCCAAATCGCAGTGAAATGCAGCACAGGCTTACCGCATCAAAACAACCAATGGTTGAGATAATGTATTAATTCTGGCGCTGTAACTTCAAGCAGGAAGGGAATATCTAGCATGATGTTTACGATGTAGGCCCAACCCACAGGATACCTGCGATAAATGCCGTCCGCAGTGCTCTTCAATGAACGAGTATCTCATCAGCGAAGTTATGGCAGTATGTGGTGGAGAGGGATAATGACTAATGACAATGAGGCTTGCTTATGGATGACTTGCACTTTGATCAACTACTCGACATGGAAATGACCAAGATTCGCGCTAGCCGCAGCAAACCAGTAAAACGAATGTGGAGAGAGATTGAAGCAATACGAGATAAAAAACGCCTAGAGAAAGAGCTGCTTGATATGGATGTCTGCTTAGATCTCGATAGCATAAAGCTATAAAAATAAACCACATCAAAAGTAAAGAGCACCGAATCATTCGGCGCTCTTTATTCATGACTACTCATACAGTCTATCTTGATGATCAATTACAGCATGGATCATATACATTCAAATTCACTTTGTCTGACACGCCGAGCCAATTGAGTAAATTGCTCAGCAATGGTTTCACCAAATACAGGATCATCTTCGTGTCCACTCCAGATAGACTCAACCTGTTGCCAGTCTGAAACAGTGAATGCATTCTCTATCAATGGAAAAACCGCCCGCTCTTCTAGATCTAAATGATGCTGCTGCTGTTCAATAAAATCGCTCAACTTTTCGATGAAAACATCTTGTGGTACGACCGCATCTTGTAAAATCATTTCTACGATCAACAAAAATGCTTGAGTCTGCTCAGCCAGCAAATCGTGCTCTTGCTGCAAATCTTCTACAATCGGAGCCATGGAGTAGTGCTGCTGATAGTAATGATAAAGGATATTCTCTTTTGGATGATGGACAGATTGAGAATGAATCCCTAAATAATCAACAATCTCCTTAATAAGACTGTAGTTGATCAGTTGCTCGCTATTGAGCAACTGTAGCTTTTCACGCAGTATGGCTAACAGACGAACCATATAACCATGTTCGCGACGGATCCTTTCTAACATCATGATGAGCCTCCCTGACAGATCATTAACCAATAATGGCCTTTGGTTTGACTGTTAATTATAGCTCAAAAAACAACCAACCAAAAAACAAGGCTCTCAGACATCCAACGTCGGCTGCCAATTGATCTTTTGCTTACCTTGTTGCTCAAGTAATTGATTAGTGATTGAGAAATGCTTACAACCTAAAAAACCACGATGAGCAGAGAGCGGAGAAGGATGCGGTGCCTCTAAAACATGATGACGCTGACGATCGATCATCTTGCCCTTTTTTTGTGCATGGGCACCCCATAATAAAAAGATAATCCCCTGTCCATGCTGATTTAATGCTTCAATCACACGGTCAGTAAACGTTTCCCAACCACTATTAGCATGAGAATGCGCCTTGCCCTGCTCGACCGTTAATACAGTATTGAGCAGTAAAACACCCTGATCAGCCCAGCTTTTTAAATAACCATGATGCGGGATAGTAAATCCCCTGATATCTTGTGCCAGCTCTTTGTATATATTCACCAATGAGGGCGGAGTCTTAACTTGTGGTAACACCGAAAAACAAAGACCATGAGCTTGGTTTGGCCCATGATAAGGATCTTGGCCGAGGATCACTACGTTAACATCATGAAATTCCGTTAACCGAAAAGCGTTAAAAACCTCTGTCGCTGGTGGGTAAATCACTTTTCCAGACCGTCTTTCTTGTTCGACAAAAGCTAACGTACTTTGAAAATAGCTTTGCTGTTTTTCATGACCAATAACATCATGCCAAGTCAATGGTTGTTCCATAAAAAAGCCCTATCATATAAATCGTTAGCCTATTGTATACTCAAACTGCGCCCGATTGCAGGTAGCCAAGTCGCCTCAATAGCTCAAACCGACAATGCTTGGTGATGATGTTCTCGTAAGATTTGAATCTCTTGCGCCCAAATATTTGGATCAATCGTTTCTAAAATCAAAGGGATACCATTAAATCGGCTATCTTGAGCGATATACTCAAAACATGCCCATCCAATCTCACCCTGCCCCAATGAGTGATGACGATCGACTCGACTACCCAAGGGAGATTTTGAATCGTTAATGTGCATGGCACGCAAATAGTGTATGCCAACGATCTGATCAAAAAGCGCGAAAGTTAACTCACAATCAGCCTTAGTTCGTAAGTCGTAACCCGCAGCAAAGGTATGGCATGTATCAAGGCAAACACCCACTCTCGATTTATCATCCACTTGCTCAATAATTTCGGCAATATGCTCAAAACGCCAGCCTAAATTACTTCCCTGACCAGCGGTATTTTCAATCACCGCGACCACTTCAGGAACGGCTTGATGAGCCAGATTGATCGATTGAGCAATATGACTAAGACATTGGCTTTCAGAGATTTGTTTTAAATGACTCCCCGGATGAAAATTGAGTAATGATAATCCTAATTGCCGGCAACGTTGCATCTCATCAATAAATGCAGCCCTGGATTTGGCAAGTTTATCTGCTTCTGGTGCACCTAAATTAATCAAATAAGAATCATGCGGTAAAATATAATCATGTGTAAAACCTAACCGTTCACAATTGGCTTTAAACGCTTTTATTGTCTCGATATCTAAAGGCTTTGCAGACCATTGACGCTGATTTTTGGTAAATAAGGCAAAAGCATTTGCCCCTATTTGGTGAGCACGAATCGGTGCTTGATCAACGCCACCCGCCGCAGAAACATGAGCACCAAAATATTTGGTTTTTGAAGATTGTGTCATATTGGTCATTGAATCACTTTTTTACTTTCAGTTTTATTGAGATAACTATCTGATGCTACGTAATACAGGCTAAAAAAACACTTCAAAATGTAGTAATTTTACAAGAAAACAAACTTTAAACTTTATTTTAAATATTCAAAAAGCAGATGAAACCATTACTTATCATCAATTTATTGATTAAGATCAACTCCACAACTAATTCCAAAACAGGCTACATTGGTGTTTTTTGACCTAAATCAATACTTAAAATAGGGATATAAGCTATATAATACCCAGCTCAGCACGTATTGAAAATTAACACCAATAATGCCACATTCAGTGGCCAAGGAGACAGTAATGATCCAAGGTATTCAAATCACTAAAGCGGCCAACGACGATCTGCTTAACTCTATCTGGCTAATCGATAGCCAAACCAATCAAGCTCGTTGTGTCGCTGCCGTAAAAGGCTATGAAGCAGACCAAGTGGTTGCACTGAGCGAATTCGGCGATTATGAAAGCCGTGAAGTGGCGATTGAAACCACTCCTCGCATTGAAGGCGGTCAACATTTAAACGTTAACGTACTTAAGCGTGAAACCTTAGAAGATGCGGTTGCTAACCCAGAGAAATACCCACAATTAACCATTCGTGTCTCTGGTTATGCGGTGCGTTTTAACTCTCTGACCACTGAGCAACAACGCGATGTGATTGCACGTACTTTTACTGAATCACTATAATCGTGAGTTGAGTGGTTATCTTGATATGATATACCCAAACAACTTGGAGTTGCAGGTAGGCGGCAAGTGAGTGAGTCCCCATGAGCATAGATAGACTATGTGATTGGGGCGAACGAACGTAGCCAACACCCCTGCAGCTTCAAGTCGGAAGGATATAACCCTAAATATAAAAACGGCGTCTATTACTATAGACGCCGTTTTCTATTTATTCCGATACGACTTCACATGATGGTTTGAGCGTAAACTCCATATTACAAAGCCAGCAAGCGCGCTTTTAATTGCGCAAAATCAGCATCAAGCTGCTCAGACAATAAGGTCATCGCAGCATGTTTAGCAAGCGGCGCGGGTAGATCAATATCGCTAGCCAAAATATCATCGACCACTTCTTTAAATTTCGCAGGGTGCGCGGTACATAAAAATAACCCCGTTTCTCCCGCTTGCAACTGCTCAGTTAAAACTCGATAGCCAATCGCACCATGTGGCTCACACAAATAGCCAAGCTGATTCAGTTCTTGTACCGCTTGAGCACTTTCATGATCCAAGACGGCTCCTTTACCTAAGGTTTCTAGTCCCCAGTTTTGTAACCGGCATAGCTCTTCAATACGTGGCCAGTTGTTCGGCTGACTGACATCCATCGCATTGGAAGTGGTAGCAACGGTTGGTTTTGGATCCCATTTACCCGAGTCTAGGTAACGTGGCACAGTATCATTAGCATTGGTGGCGGCAATAAAACGTTTGACTGGTAGCCCCATCGCTTTAGCGAATAAACCAGCAGTCAAGTTACCAAAGTTACCACTAGGAACACTGATCACTAGGTTTTCACGTTCGGCTTTACTAAGCTGAGCAACCGCTTCAAAGTAATAACAGATCTGCGCCATCAATCGACTGATATTAATCGAGTTAGCCGAGTTAAGGCCAATTTGCTGACGTAACTCTGCATCATCAAAGGCTTGTTTGACTAAGGCTTGGCATGCATCAAAGTCGCCATTGATGGCAATGGTATGAATATTGCCGCCTAAGGTACAAAATAGTTTTTCTTGTAGCGGACTGATTTTTCCTTTCGGGTACAAAATCACAACATTAATGTCTGGCATACCATAAAAAGCGTGCGCAACGGCGGCTCCAGTATCACCGGATGTTGCAGTAAGGATAGTGATTTTACCACCGTCAGAGACCGCCGCCAGAGATTGCGCCATAAAGCGGCCACCAAAATCTTTAAACGCTAACGTAGGGCCATGAAACAGCTCTAACGCATACACTCCTGACTTAACCGCTTTAATCGGCGCTGGGAACTGAAAAGCCTGCTTGACCATCTCAGTCACTTTTTCTGCCGCCAATTCATCACCAATTAATGCCGATAAAATTTTACTGCTGCGCGAGATAAAATCTTCCGCTAAAAGTGCGTCAATATCACTAAATTTAGGTAACTCAGCAGGGAAAAATAACCCTTGATTACGGCCTAGTCCTTGACGGACAGCTTGGGCAAAAGAGACTTGTTGATCATTTTCTTTGATGTTGTACAGCTTCATAATTGACTTCCTGTTACTTGTGATCCCTGCTTGTCTAGACGACAGATATGCACGAATCCTTGTTCATTTTGTAAATAATTGTCTTCAAGCCATTTGGCAACACGTTCGGCAACGTCTTGCTGCTGACAAATACTAAATAAAGTTGGCCCGCTACCTGAAATCCCCGTCACGAGTGCGCCTGCAGATTTCGCATACTCACGGGCTTGGCTAAAACCAGGTAATAATTTTTCCCGATACGGCTCAGCAATCACATCTTTGATCATCGTGGCCGCCAATTCTGCTTGCTGTGTATGACAAGCATGGATAAAACCGGCCAGATGACGACCATGAGCAATCACATCTTGGCGACGATATTGAGCGGGTAAAATCGCCCGAGCTTCCGCCGTAGACACTTTGATCCCTGGATACGCCATCACCCAAAACCACTGATCAAACCCAGGTACTGACTGGCTGATAATGCCCTGTTCTTCAATCATCAGCTGCAAGCCGCCCAAGTAGCACGGTGCAACATTGTCATAATGAACACCACCGGAGATTTTCCCTTCCATTTCCCCCATTAATGCCAGTAACTCAGTCTGGTTTAATGGCTGATCATGAAAACGATTTAACGCATCGAGAGCCGCCACAATTGAACAAGCGCTAGAACCAAGTCCAGATCCAATCGGCATGTTTTTCTCTAGGGTCATCACGAGAGGCTTTGCCGCGATCTGCTTAGTGGTTAATTCACGAACAAACACCGTCCAGCAGTCATAAACAATATTTTGTTCAGGATTGCTGGGCAGTTTATCAACAAAACGTCCCGCGGTTTTGAGTTCAAAAGGCAAGCTTCCCGCGGCAACACAAACTCGGTCGCCTAATAAACTACCGTCAATCGGAGAAACGGCGGCCCCCAGAACATCAAAACCAACGCTCACATTACCAATTGAAGCTGGCGCGTAAACTACTACACTCATATCACTTGAACTCATTGCTTACACCCCTAATTTCCAGCCTAATGTCCGCATCACATCAGCAAAAACACCGGCTGCCGTCACCTCAGTACCCGCACCATAACCACGCAATACTAAAGGAATCGGTTGATAATAACGGCTATAAAAGGCGAGCGCATTTTCGCCATCTTTGACTTTAAACATCGGATCATTTTCATCGACCATAGCAAGACGGACTTGGCAGCGTCCATCTCGAATTTGCGCTCTGTAGCGAAGTACACAGCCTTGTTGACGCGCTTGCTCAACTAACTGAGCAAAATAGTGGTCGGCTTGCGGTAAGCGAGCGATAAACGCTTCAACACTGCCAGAAGTATCAAATCCCGGTGGTAATGCCGCTTCAACGTCAACATCACAGAGCTCAAGCGCTAACCCCGACTCACGAGCTAAAATTAACAGCTTACGCGCTACATCAATCCCAGACAAATCGTCTCGCGGATCCGGCTCCGTAAAGCCTTTCTCTTTGGCTAATAACGTCGCCTGACTAAAAGTCAGTCCTTCATCTAATTTACCAAAAATAAAGGATAGAGAACCGGATAAAATGCCGTTAAATTGCTCTAGTTCATCGCCAGCGGCAATTAAGTTTTGCAAATTCTCAATCACAGGTAAGCCAGCCCCCACCGTCGTTTCGTACATTAATTTACGACGCGACTGACGAGCAACACTACGCAATTGCTGATAATAAGCCATGCTGCTGGTATTGGCTTTTTTGTTCGGTGTTACCACATGAAAACCCGCTGCCAGAAAATCAGCATATTGATTAGCAATCACTTCACTCGATGTACAATCAACCAACACAGGATTGATAATATGATTGCGCTGCACTAAAGCAGTTAAATTAGCCAAAGAGAACGCTTCGGTAGCGGCGCTCATTCTGTCTCGCCACTGCTCTAACGGTAAACCACTACCATCGAGTAACAATCCCTTGCTATTAGCTAAACCACAAACTCGGATCACGATACCTTTAGCAGCCAACTTGGCTTGTTGACGATGAATTTGATCCACCAGTTCACCACCAACGCCACCGACGCCGACCACAAACACATCAAGAAAATG
Organism: Vibrio injensis; assembly: GCF_001895205.1. Lineage (GTDB taxonomy): Bacteria > Pseudomonadota > Gammaproteobacteria > Enterobacterales > Vibrionaceae > Vibrio > Vibrio injensis. The sequence continues at coordinate 455,347 of NZ_BDJF01000006.1, forward strand.
TTTCGAGTTAAACAAATTCTCATGACAAGCTTTAATTGCTGGGGAAACCTTATCTTCGGGGATCACAGCAGAAATCGCTCGCTCAGAGGAGCCTTGCGCAATAGCTACGATATTGACATGCGCTTCCGTTAACGAGGCAAAAAACTGCGCCGCTACGCCACGAGAAGTGCGCATACCATCGCCAACCAGTGTAATGATCGACAGATCATTCATAAACTCAACCGGCTCTAACAATCCCTCTTTGAGCTCTAATTCAAACGTTTCAGCTAAAGCTTGTTGTGCTAACTGTTTATCCTCAGCTTCAATACAAAAACTGATACTGTATTCTGAAGATGATTGCGTGATAAGAACGATGGATACACCAGCCGCCGACATAGCACCGAAGACTCGGCTGGCCATGCCAACCATGCCTTTCATGCCAGGTCCTGACACATTCACCATCGTTAAATGATTCAAGGTAGTGATGCCTTTAATCGCCAGTTTATCTTCACCACTATCTTGACCAATTAATGTTCCCGCGCCTTGGGGGTTAAAACTATTTTTAATCAAACAAGGGATATGAAATTGAGCAATGGGTGCAATGGTTTTGGGGTGTAACACCGAAGCGCCAAAATAAGACAGCTCCATAGCTTCTTGATAACTGAGTGATTTCAGTAAACGAGCATCAGCAACCAAACGTGGGTCGCAGTTATACACCCCATCGACATCAGTCCAAATCTCACAGCAATCAGCGCGTAAGCAGGCGGCTAATATAGCGGCAGAGTAATCAGAGCCATTACGCCCTAAACACACTAACTCACCTTTTTTATTGCCCGCGGTGAAACCCGGCATTATATGGACATGTTGTTTAGGTAATGGTGAGTGCAAAAAGTTTTGCGTAGAAAGCTCAACATCGACCATGGCTTCCAAATAATCGCCTTTGGCAAGTAAATACTGTACAGGATCGATTAAATTAACGGCCAAGCCTTTGGCTTGAATGGCCGCTTTCATTAGCTGTATAGAAATACGCTCACCTTTACTGATGATGCGCGCATTGACGTTATCAGGGCACATGCCTAATAAATGAATACCATGCACAAACTGACGCAGTTGCGCCATAGATTGTTCTACCTGTGCATGATAGGCAGCGCCGTCTATATTCGGTAACTGTGCTTGAATATCATTAAACAACAGCTGAAACGACTGTTCTAATTCGAGCACTTGCCTTTCAACATCACCATGACGTAACGCTGTATCGATAATAGCCACCAACTTATTGGTCGTTTTACCCGGCGCAGACAGCACAATCGCCACTTCTTCTTGCTGAGCATTATTAATGATAATATCCGCAGCTCTTAAAAGACGTTCAGCATCGGCTAGTGATGAACCCCCAAATTTTAATACTCGCATCCCTTTCTCCAAACTTGTCAAAAATAATAAGTATAAAAAAAGGCCTGTATCGGAGGGGATACAGGCCTTTTTTATGAAATTTTACGCTCAGCAGCCCGCCCCAACATGCGTAGTGTCGGTGGTAATAATGGTGGTGGTCATTACTAGGCTGAACAATGTCATCACGGTGATAAGTCACTTTCTGTTGGCGTTTATCTACGTTTACCTTATTTCGTATTGTAGAGTCAATAAAAAGTTTAATGTTTATGTATTTTAAATAATCATTCGCTCAATAAAGATAAACAAAACCGAGCTTTATCGCCCATCCGTTAATCATAAAGATAAATTCAAGATAATTTCTCTCTGCAAAACGGGGAATTTTATGCTTAAATAGTGTTCAACGTAAAATAAAGCTCGGTAACAAGGAGGATACCATGCGCATATTGATCGCACTGTCTGGCTTATCGCTAGCATTAAGCGCGCACGCCGTGACTCTTCCCTCTTTACCTTCCGAGCCCTCTCGCTCTGCACATACCGTTTTTCTCTACAGCGATCCCTCAAGCCAAACTTTCGATAGCTGGGTGATTGATAGTGGTTATGCCTACAATGTATTTCGTAACGTTGATCTTTATGTGGGCGCGAGGATCAACTCATCAAATGCCTCAATCAATGGCGGAAGTAATGGCTTTTTAAGTGGCGTTAGTTACAAGGTGAATGAGCGAGTTTCAGTGAAAAGTACTCTTTACTCATCAGCGAAATACGACGATCAAAAACGTCGCTATGATGTCTTTTCAGCAGAGCTATCCAGTCGTCTGCGTCTCTCTGAAAACTTAGATTTGCACGCCACCCTTGATTATCAAGAATGGCAACAGGGTATTGAGTTCGGAATTGGCTTTCGGTTTTAAGTTAATGTTAATAATTGCTCAGAAAGCAACACGCCATTCCAGTCAGCATATAGATAATCTCCGGGCTGAACCATTTGATTGTGTAACGTTAAGGTCACATTAACCTCTCCTGCACCACGCTTGTCAGTCTTAAAAGGCGAAGTTCCCAACGCTTTAATCCCCAAATCCATTTCTGACATTGCTACAACATCACGGACAGCACCATAAATGATCACGCCTTCCCAACCATTTTCGATCGCCAAAATCGCAATTTGGTCGCCCATTAAAGCTTTTTGGCAAGAACCATTACCATCAACAACCAGCACTTTCCCTTTACCCGGTTGACTAAGCACGTCTCTAACTTTTGAGTTATCATGATAGCAACGTACCGTGACAATCTCGCCCCAAAATGCACTACGCATCCCAAAGTTTTGTAATGGCAAATTAAGTAAAGTCACTTCTGATGGGTATTTATCACACAGATCTGGTGTTATGTCGTTCATTGTTCCTCCATGAATTTAATCAGCAAACGGCAAGAAGGAGTGATATCAATGAGGGCTTATATTTACTCTAGTCCTTGCCAATAATAATGGCCGGAACGATCAACTACTCACACCACAGCATCTTCAAGTCGTTAGACATATTGAGTCCATTAAAAGACTCTCTTTAAGGTTAGATTGATTTTATTCTACTCAATAATGGTCCTAATTCGAGTCGTTGGTGATCAAGACAAGATTGCAAAATAAGTTGTCCATCTTGTACATAATAAAACGCATTTTGTGCACATTGATTAGCCAAAACCACCGCTTTAGTAACAGGCATCACAACAGCAAAACTCTCTTCATACCAACTAAAATCATCATTACCGACAATAATCTCAATCAAATCATAATCGATTAAAGCCTGTTGTAAATGGCGATTATTTAGCCGATTCTCATCTTCTGACAAGCGAAGGCTTCGAGGGTTCCATGCCGTAATAATGACAAAATCTCCTTTAATGCTCGTTGTTGGAAACACCAACTTCACTTGAGAGTAGGCGTACCATAGGTTTTCATTGATCATCTCTTTTTACATCTCGTGATTACTATTCATATCTGTTACATTACAACTCTTGATATAAATCAACAAAGTGATTGGAATTAACATTTGGGCGTTGTTAGCATGCTGTTAACATTATAGAATCCGCTCAAAAGCTGATAGAAGCGAAAGGTGATGGATCTTCATAACAAATACACCAAGGAAGGCGGCTGTTGAGGTAATTTTTCAAGATACTTTGATTTATTATCAACATAAAGTTTCTTGTATGTTATATTTTTGCCTAGAATAAATTCTATTAGTACAATTTTTTCACAAGTTTAGGTACCGCCAAATGCAAACCCCGCAGATTCTTATCGTTGAAGACGAGCAAGTCACTCGCAACACATTAAAAAGTATTTTTGAAGCAGAGGGATACGCTGTTTTTGAAGCCAGTAACGGTGAAGAGATGCACCAAATACTGTCGGATAATCCCATTAACTTGGTCATCATGGACATTAACCTACCGGGTAAAAACGGCTTACTGCTTGCTCGTGAGCTTCGTGAACAAGCTGATGTTGCGTTAATGTTTTTAACTGGTCGTGATAATGAAGTTGATAAAATTCTAGGCCTTGAAATTGGTGCTGACGATTACATCACCAAACCGTTTAATCCTCGTGAATTGACCATTCGTGCGCGTAACCTATTAAGCCGTTCAATGAATGCCAACGTGGCTCATGAAGAAAAGCGTTCGGTTGAAAAGTATCAATTTAATGGCTGGGTATTGGATATCAATAGTCGTTCTTTGATCAGCCCACATGGTGAAGGTTACAAGCTGCCGCGTTCAGAATTCCGTGCTCTGCTTCATTTCTGTGAGAATCCGGGGAAAATTCAAACTCGTGCCGATCTATTGAAGAAAATGACTGGCCGAGAACTTAAGCCTCATGATCGCACGGTTGATGTGACTATCCGTCGTATTCGTAAGCACTTTGAATCGATCTCTGGTACGCCAGAAATTATCGCGACCATCCATGGTGAAGGCTATCGCTTCTGTGGCGACATCACAGAATAAACCTGCACACGAATAAAAAGCCTCGATAGAACGTCGAGGCTTTTTTATGATTAACAACCCGAAATCATCAGACGTAGATTGATATAGCTATCAAGCGACTAGAAGTAAACTCTTATATCAATAAGCGATCATATGGTGGAAAAATAGTTCAATTTATCCTATTGCCACTTAAAATCTGAACTGAATATTGATTAATAGACTTTATCAATCGATACCTGATGCTCGACTAGCCAAGTCTCTCCGAAACTATCTCGTACACCAAGTGCAACGCTCACTGGACGATTGATGTTCACCGATAGTGTACTGTTAAAGACCACTTCCCAATTATTTTCACTCGGTGTGCGTAATTCTAATACAGAACCGGGAAGAGACCATATTTCCTCCCCTTGTCTGAACACTAATTGAAATAAGGTTAAATCAGCGGGCAATTGACCTGAGGTTTCTAGCACTAGCGTACCATTCAAATTGTCGGTGAAATCGAGTTCAGTGGCCCCCTCAGTTAAGGCTATTTTGGGCATCCGATCGGTCCATAAATTACTTTTTAGCTGAATAGCAGCCTGAGAAAATAATGCCGCATTACTAGCCTGCCAATTGACTTGTGGCGATGTTGCACACGCTGACAGTAAAAAAGTAAGTACAATTAAAGCATATTTTTTCATGTTATCTCCTTTGCTCTAGCCACTGTTTTAACACTTGAATATCATTGCTGTATTCATTTTTTATTTCATCAACCCAATCGGCAATATTTTCCCACCACGCGGGTGCATCCGGAGACTGAGCTTTTTGTGCAACACTTTGAATACGTTTTAGACCGATTGAACCCGCCGCACCTTTAATTTTATGAGCCTCAGAGACAATTCCGGCTTGATCTTTCGCTACCATATTAGAATCCAAGATCTCTAAATAACTTGGCATCATTTTTTCAAGCATCTCAACACTTTCTAACATAGGTTGAGGCCCGACAATATCGAGATAAGAGTTTAGCATCTCGATATCGATCAAACGACGACATAACTCTTGATAACAAGGCTCAGCGGGATCAACATCAGGGAGCTTCGCAACCTCGCTCTGAAATAGCTGCTGAGCAATAACTTTACTGATCACTTCTTGCACCGCCTGCACCGAAAGTGGCTTACTTATCGCATCATCCAATCCTTGGGCTTGATACTGCTGCTTATCTTTCAAAACATTAGCAGTCAGTGCAACGAGCGGCGGTAATGAGGAGTAAGTTGCTCGATAAAACTGTGCCACATCAAACCCAGTCATATCCGGTAGCTGAATATCTAAGAAAACCAAATCAAACTCATCTGGCATAAACCGTTGCTTGGCTTCTTCACCAGTCATCGCCACCGTCACCTGATGACCTAAACTCTCTAACAGGGAGCGAGCAACCGTGATATTAAGTTCAATATCTTCCACCATAAAAATACGTAAGCTTTTTTGCGGCGTAAGGCTGAATTGCGGCTTATCCGGAGGACTCACTAAAGGCACTCGGATAGTCACCGTAAAGGTACTGCCGAAGCCCTCTTCGCTACTTACTTGAATATCACCCGCCATTAAATTGATCAATTGACGCGAAACAGCCAAACCTATGCCCGTTCCTACGGCATGGAGGTTATCTTTGCCCGATTTAACCTGGTAATACATGGCAAAGATCTTATCTAATTCAGCCTCTGGAATACCAATACCGGTATCTTCGATCTCCATAACAATCTCAGCACTATCTTGTTCAATATCAGCGCTGACACTCATCACCACACCGCCTTCTTTAGTGAACTTCATAGCGTTGCTCATTAAGTTCCACAGCACTTGGCGTAAGCGTGTTGCATCGACTTCAATCCATGTCGGTAACTCAGTTAAACGCTCCAAATCAAAACGCAGTCCTTTTTGTTCAGCCATTAACGCAGAAAGGCTCTCTAGCTCAGCAACAAATTCGATAAAGTTTAATGGGGCAGGAAAAAGCTCTAGCTTACGGCGGTCGAATTTATCCATATCAATAATGTCATTAAAAATATGACCTAAGGTGATCGCACTAACTTGAATGGTTTGCATATGCTTACGCTGCTCATCAGTGAGTTGACTATCGAGCAGCATCCTGCTTAATCCGACAATACCATTGAGTGGCGTGCGTAATTCATGACTGATGGTCGAGATAAAGGTGGTTTTATCGCGGCTGGCTTTTTCCAGTGATTCTTGATGACGCTTACGCTCAGTAATGTCTCTTCCAAAACCCACTAAACCTAAATGACGGCCCTCTTTACTATAAAAAGGCACTTTGCGCAGTTCAAAGAAGTGTTTACGTCCATCGGGATACTCAAGCCACTGCTCATAGGTAATGGCTTGATTATTCTTAAATACTTGCTGATCGGTTTCAACTATCGATTGAGCAATCTCCTTACGATACACATCCCAAGGTGTCAGACCGACTAATTGACTTTCCCGCTTACCCGTTAGCTCTTCCATTGCTCGGTTACAGCCGGAAAATTCACCTTTCGCATTGCGGTAATAAATTAAGTCTGGTGACGCATCGATAAATGAGCGCAATAGCGCGGTACGTTCGGCCAGTTCCAACTGTGTTTTTTCTCGTTGATACACCTCGTTTTCTAAATCAACCATCGCCTCTTCACGAGCTTCTTCAGCTTTAATACGCTCTTCAATTTCTTGATTGAGTTTAACAATATTTTGCTGTAACTGTTGGTTAAGCTCTTGATCTCGCGAGCGCATATCTTTGAGCTTGGAGACTAACTTAGAGAGACGTTGTCGAGATTCCTCTAATTGATCAACCACGACCGATAAAAAATACACCGCCCACGGGGTGATCAATAGTCCAAAAAACACCGAACGTACAATATCTATGTCATCGACAAAACCTTTCAAAACCAGCGTAATTCCGACCTGAACCACGACAGCCAGAGCAACCAACGCTAAAGCCAGTAAAATTGAAAAACGTAAAATGCCCAATTTAACAAGTAGGTCGACATAGTACTGAGCTAAGTTTTTTATCGGTTTCATTGCAGGTTCCGCATAGATAATGGCCGTGACGCCAAGCGAGTTTCGAAATAGCGACTTCGCGCTAATCCAACAGCGCTTTCAGATAAAAAGCCTGTGATTAAAAAGACTTAAAAGATAAAGATACCAGCTTATCAAATCAGGATCTGCAACTATTCTAAGAGTTTGCCTAGCGTAACGCAGTAAATTGCGTTTAAAAGTGAGCGGCTTATTTTTTGTTGGTCGGATTAATGTATTGGAAAGGACGCCCGATTAATGAACCTTGCGCGCCATCTTTTGCTAATCGCCGACCAAGCTCAGTCATCGCCAACCAACGATTCTCACACCAGAGAGGAGCCAACAACGTAGGACGGCGAGCGGCAGAAGAGACTCGATGATAAACCACTTCAGGTGGCGTTAAGCGAATGAGCTGGCTGGCAATCGTGACGTACTCTTCTAATGTTGGCGCAACTAACTTGCCTGCCCGCCACGCTTTGGCCATCGTACTGCCATCAACAATATGCAAGCCATGTAACTTGATACCATCGGTTCCCACTTCAACGACTTGCTGTAATGTCGCCACATTATCGCTTGCCGTTTCTTTAGGCAAGCCAACGATTAAATGAGTACAGATTTTAATACCAAGCGCTCTTGCTCTTTGAGCGATTGATTGATAACAAGCAAAATCATGGCCGCGATTAATGCGCTTTAAGGTACGATCATGTGCAGTCTGTAATCCTAGCTCTAACCAGACTTCAAATCCTTGCTGCACATAGTCATGTAACAGTTCCAATACTGCATCCGGTACACAATCAGGGCGAGTGCCCACACACAGACCAACAATGTGGGCATTTTGCAACGCTTGTTGATACATCGCTTTTAATACCTGAACTTCAGCATAAGTGCTGGTATAGGCTTGGAAATAAGCTAAGTATTTATTGGCACGCTGAACTTCACCCGCTCTTTCTTTTAGCTGATCAGCAATACTCTGCTTTTGCGTATGTTCATCAACAAAAGAGGCAACATTGCAAAATGTACATCCACCTCGACCAATGGTGCCATCTCGGTTAGGACAACTAAAGCCCCCATGCAACGTCAGTTTATGGACTTTCTCACCGTAGCGGCGTTGAAGATCTTGCCCTAATGTGTTTACTAATTGATGCAGTTGCATAACGGATACCCAAACTATAAATACAAATAACTCTCACTTCGATCTATGTAATTAAATTACATCGAAAGGAATAAATAGTAAGCGTATGAGGTAGATACCGCGTGGTGCAAAATCAATAAACATTCATTAAATCTGCATTTAGCTAACTTTGTTTGAAAAATGTTGCGCTGATTATGCAGATGTTGAGAAAAAGGCGCAAAAAAGACCGAGTTTTTCATTGCATTTACGGCTAACAAAATTGTAGGATAGTTACAGTTTCATGATGATTTTTGTTTGTTTTATTACAAATAAGCTCAAGAAACGTCGGCGATATTCCATTCCTACCTATATAAACCACTATAAAATGTGGTTAAACAGAGGAATATCACTAAGGATTGTTTTTCTCACACTATATATTTCCTGTGAGAGACGGAAGGGATGCGAGTCGGTCAGCATAGATCGATTTAAATGGATAACAATAAGGATAGATGCAGTGCTGGGGCTTGCCTTGGCTTGCTTGTGTCCAACTGAACTGGAAGGATGTATCTATGGTAAATAGAGAACAAAGTTCGCAAGGTCTGTATACGCCAGAACTCGAGCATGACGCTTGCGGCATCGGTTTTGTTGCTCACCTCAAAAACCGTAAATCACACCATGTCGTGACTCAAGCCCTAGATATGCTAGCGCGAATGGAACACCGTGGTGGACAAGGTTGTGACCCTTGTAGCGGTGACGGAGCTGGTATTTTACTGCAGAAACCTCACGAATTCCTATTAGAGGAAGCGGTAAAATTGGGGATTAAGCTGCCATCATTTGACCAATACGGTGTCGGTGTCATCTTGTTTCCAAGGGATGAGCACAAACGCGCTCAATGCCGTGATATTTTAGAGCGCAATGCTAAACGTCTTGATCTTGATGTTCTTGGCTATCGTAAACTGCCAACCGACAATAGCATGCTCGGTGCCGATCCACTCAGTACTGAACCTTATTTTGAACATGTTTTCATCTCAGCAGGTCCAGGAAGTACGCCGCAAGAATTGGAACGCAAACTCTACGTACTACGTAACTATACGGTTCGCGTTTGTCTCGAAAGCGTTTCTAATATTGGCGATGATTTTTATATCAACTCGCTCTCCTATAAAACGCTGGTTTACAAAGGCCAGTTAACCACTGAGCAAGTTCCGCAATATTTTCTCGATCTACAAAACCCAACCATGGTTACCGCTTTGGCGTTGGTGCATTCACGTTTTTCCACCAATACCTTCCCAAGATGGCGTTTAGCGCAGCCGTTTCGTTACATTGCTCATAATGGCGAGATCAATACCGTACGCGGTAACTTGAACTGGATGAAAGCACGCGAAGCTATCTTACAATCCAATCTCTTTACCCAAGCAGAAATTGATATGCTGCTACCTGTCTGTCAGGAAGGTGCTTCCGACTCAGCTAACTTTGATATGGTGTTAGAGTTATTGGTGCTATCGGGCCGAACTCTGCCACACGCATTGATGATGATGATCCCCGAAGCGTGGCAAGAAAACAAAACCATGGATCCCAAGCGTCGTGCCTTTTATCAATATCATGCCAATATCATGGAACCATGGGATGGCCCAGCCTCAGTATGCTTTACCGATGGTGTTCAAGTTGGTGCAACCTTAGATAGAAACGGCCTACGTCCCTCTCGCTATACCGTCACTAAAGACGACTTTTTGATCATGGCGTCTGAATCTGGCGTGGTAGAAATTGATCCAACTAATGTCGAATATCGTGGTCGCCTACAGCCCGGACGCATCTTTGTTGCCGATCTTGAACAAGGGCGAATCATCTCAGATGAAGAAGTCAAAGATGGCATCGCTAACGCACAGCCTTATGAGAAATGGGTAGAAGACAACTTACTGAGCCTGAAAAAGCTGCCCGAAGCCGATAACGTGCACAGTCAACCTTCACCAGAGCGTCTGCTTCATCGTCAGCAAGCGTTTGGCGTCAGTAGTGAAGAAGTCAACGACATTATCTTTACCTTGGCTGAAACGGGTTACGAGCCTCTTGGCTCAATGGGAGCCGATTGGCCGGTGGCGGTGCTGTCGCATCAGTCTCAGCACTTATCGAACTACTTTAAACAGTTGTTTGCGCAGGTAACCAACCCGCCGATCGACCCGATCCGTGAGCGGATGGTGATGTCGCTCAATACTTATATTGGCCGCGATCAAAACCTACTCGCTGAGTCTCCAGTTCATTGTCGTAAAGTCGAACTAGAATCACCGGTGATTTCCAACGCTGAATTAGAAAAGCTGCGCGCCATTGATAACGAGCACCTGCAAGCCAAAACACTGGATATTGTTTTTCAAGCCAGTGAAGAGCCCGGCAAACTTGAGCGAGCATTAAAACGTATCTGTCAGTACGCTGAAGATGCGGTGATCGATGGCTATTCCATCATTCTCCTTACCGACCGCGCGGTAAACTCTAACCATGCTGCAATTCCAGCAATGCTGGCCGTTGGCGCTGTCCACCATCATCTGATCCGTAAAGGACTACGCTCTAAGTGCGGCATCGTGGTTGAAACTGGGGATGCGCGCGAAACTCACCATTTTGCCACCTTAGTCGGTTATGGTGCTAATGCGGTGAACCCTTATTTAGTGGTCGAAACCATTGTTGACTTACAGCGTCGCAATAAGCTGGATGCTAACGTTGAGGTGAACAAATATTTCGAAAACTATCGTAAAGGGATCAACGCAGGCCTATTGAAAATTTTCTCCAAAATGGGCATCTCGACTTTACAGTCCTACCATGGCGCACAGATCTTTGAAGCATTAGGGATCAGCAAATCCGTGGTAGACAAATACTTCACTGGTACAGTGACCCGTATTCAGGGTTTAACGTTAGATGATATTGCCAAAGAAGTGGTGGTTCGCCATCGCATTGGTTATCCGACGCGTGAAATCCCGTTACAAATGCTCGATGTTGGTGGTGTCTATCAGTGGAAACAGCGTGGTGAAAAACACCTATTTAACCCAGAAACCATCCATTTACTGCAACACTCGACTCGTCACAAAGATTATCAACAGTTCAAGCAGTATGCAGCCGCTGTGGATAGCCAAGGGGATAAAGCAGTAACCCTGCGTAGTCAGCTTGATTTTATTAAAAATCCTGCAGGCTCTATTGCGATTGAAGAGGTCGAACCGGTATCGAGCATTGTAAAACGCTTTGCTACTGGCGCAATGTCGTTCGGATCAATTTCTCATGAAGCGCACTCAACATTAGCAGTAGCCATGAACCGTTTGGGCGCACGCTCCAACTCTGGTGAAGGGGGGGAAGATCCCGCGCGTTTCATTCGTAAAGAGAATGGCGACTGGGAACGTTCAGCCATTAAACAGGTGGCTTCTGGACGCTTTGGGGTTACCTCTTACTATTTGACCAACTGCGACGAAATTCAGATCAAAATGGCGCAAGGGGCTAAGCCAGGAGAAGGCGGCCAGCTACCGGGAGATAAAGTCGATGATTGGATTGGTGCAACTCGCCACTCAACGCCAGGGGTTGGCTTAATTTCGCCGCCACCGCATCATGACATCTACTCCATTGAAGATTTGGCGCAGCTGATTTTTGACTTGAAAAATGCCAACCGTAAAGGGCGAGTCAACGTTAAATTGGTCTCTGAAGCCGGCGTGGGCACTATCGCTTCTGGTGTTGCTAAAGCAAAAGCCGATGTGGTGCTGATTGCAGGCCATGACGGGGGAACTGGCGCGTCGCCTATTTCATCGATTCGTCATACTGGTTTACCGTGGGAACTCGGTCTGGCTGAAACCCATCAGACACTACTTAAAAACGGTTTACGTAACCGCATCGTGGTACAAGCGGATGGACAGATGAAAACCCCGCGCGATATCGCTATCGCTACTTTGCTAGGGGCCGAAGAATGGGGCGTTGCTACCGCCGCCTTAGTGGTGGAGGGTTGCATCATGATGCGTAAGTGTCATAAAAACACCTGCCCAGTCGGTATCGCAACTCAAAACAAAACCTTACGTGAACGCTTTGATGGCCGCGTGGAAGATGTGGTGACTTTCTTCCAATATATGGCACAAGGCCTACGGGAAATCATGGCCGAGCTTGGTTTTCGCACCATTGATGAGATGGTAGGGCAAGCGCAAAAACTCAAATTACGTGATGATGTGGGCCACTGGAAATACAAAAACCTCGACCTTTCTCCCCTGCTCTATCTTGAGCCAGCCCGTGAAGGGGATGGTATTTATTGCCAAAGCGCGCAAAATCACAACTTGGAGCATGTCCTCGACCGTCAATTAATCCAGTTAGCGAAACCAGCGCTTGAACAAGGCTTAGCGGTGAATGCCGAACTGCCGATCATCAATACCGATCGCAGTACTGGCACCATGCTGTCGAACGAAATTTGTAAAGTCTACCAAGATCAAGGGCTACCTCAGCCAATGACGGTTAAATTTAACGGTAGTGCTGGGCAATCGTTTGGCGCTTTCTTGACCAAAGGCGTCCATTTTGAAGTCGAAGGTGATGCCAACGACTACTGGGGTAAAGGCTTATCAGGCGGTACGTTAGTACTTTATCCTAACCGCAATGCCAGCTTAATTGCAGAAGATAATATCGTGGTTGGTAACGTCTGTTTCTACGGCGCTACCTCTGGTGAATCTTATATTCGAGGCTTAGCGGGTGAACGTTTCTGCGTGCGTAACTCTGGCGCTAAAGTGGTCGTAGAAGGTGTCGGCGATCATGGCTGTGAGTACATGACCGGCGGTATTGCGGTGATCCTTGGTTCAACCGGACGTAACTTTGCCGCGGGTATGAGTGGCGGTATCGCTTATGTGTGGGATAAAGCGGGTGATTTTTCACAAAAACTCAACGCTGAGCTGGTCGATCTTGACCCTATCGAAGCGGAAGATAAAGCGCTGTTAAAAGAAATGTTGACTAAACACGTTCAATTCACAGGAAGTGAAGTGGCACAAACATTCCTCGATAATTTTGAGCAAAGCTTAGCCACGATGGTGAAAGTCATGCCTCGTGACTATAAAGCCGTACTTGAAAAACGTAAGGAAGCCGCAGCGGCAATGGAAAAAGCGGAGGCTGTATAATGGGTAAAGCAACTGGATTTTTAGAGTTTGGTCGAGAGCTGCCAAAAAAGATCGACCCAGCAGAGCGAATTAAACACAATCATGAATTTGTGCTCAATAAAGAATTTGGCCAAAAAATCAACCAACAAGCAGCACGTTGCATGGACTGTGGGGTGCCGTTTTGTCATAGCGGCTGCCCAATCGGCAACATCATTCCTGAATTTAATGATGCGGTCTATCGTGATAGTTGGCAAGAAGCTTGGCAAATCTTAAGCTCAACCAATAACTTCCCTGAATTTACTGGTCGAGTATGCCCAGCCCCTTGCGAAACTGCTTGTGTGCTAGGTATCAATCAAGATCCCATTACTATCTGTAATATTGAGAAAACCATTGTTGAACGGGCTTATCAAGAAGGCTATGCCAAGCCGAAAACGCCTCGTTCTCGTACTGGTAAAAAGGTCGCGATCATCGGCTCTGGGCCAGCGGGATTAGCCGCCGCTGAGCAATTAAACAGCGCAGGCCATCAGGTCACCGTGTTTGAGCGGGATGAAAAAATCGGTGGCTTACTGCGTTTCGGCATCCCTGATTTTAAACTCAGCATGGCCGTGATTGATCGCAAACTCGATCTCATGGCTCAAGCGGGGGTTGAATTTGTGGTGAATGCTCATGTGGGGGTTGATATTAACGCTCAGCAGCTGCGCCAAGAGTTTGATGCAATTTTGCTGACTGGCGGCTCCACCGTGCCACGTGATTTACCTATCCCGGGACGCGATTTACAAGGCGTTTACTTTGCAATGCAATTCCTCGGACAAAATAATCGCCGCGCTAACAATATGGATCTTAAAGGTGAAGAGATTCACGCCAAAGGCAAACATGTGGTGGTCATTGGTGGTGGCGATACCGGTTCAGACTGTGTCGGTACATCTAATCGCCATGGTGCAGCAAGCATTACTCAAGTCGAGATCATGCCAATGCCACCAGAAAAACGCCCAGCTAATATGCCATGGCCACAATATCCGATGATTTTACGCACGTCGACTTCCCATGAAGAAGGCTGCGAAAGACATTGGAATATTCTGACTAAAGAATTCATTGGCAACGATCAAGGTCAAGTAACTGGACTAAGAATTGCCGATATTGTTTGGCAAGAGGCCGCGCCGGGTCAACGCCCAGAATTTCGCGAAGTGGCAGGCACAGAACGTGTCATCCCTTGTGATATGGCGTTTCTCGCGATGGGCTTTTTACATCCAGAGCCACATGGTGTACTCGCTCAGTTAGCGATAAAACTCGATGATCGCGGTAACGTCGCGACAGATAACTTTGCCACCAATCAAAAAGGGGTCTTTGCCGCTGGCGACATGCGCACTGGTCAATCACTGGTTGTACGCTGCATCAATGAAGGCCGTGAATCTGCCAGAGCGATTGATGCTTACTTGATGGGCAATACGCATCTTGAATCGATCAATGATTCTTTAATGTTATCGGCGTAAACGTTTTATCTATACCCAAACAACTTGGAGTTGCAGGTAGGCGGCAAGTGAGCGACAAATTTGTCTGGAACAAATTTGAACAGCCGTAGGCTGGCCTTTGGTGAGAGCCACGGATGGCTCTCATAATCCCCATTAGCATAGATAGACTATGTGATTGGGGCGAACGAACGCAGCCAACACCCCTGCAGCTTCAAGTAGGAAGGGGATATACCCAAACCGCTTTGGGTTGCAGGTAGAAAGAGATTTTCAAAGGCTAACACCCAGTGTTAGCCTTTTTTATCAGTAACATCGCTCAATCTTAGCGTTCTTCGTCCCCAAACTAGAAAAATCATCAGCTTAATCAGCCAAAGATCGTCAATCATCCGTATAATGGGTTGTCCTCAGCGGAAAATATCAGCTATGCTCAAATTTTATTCGCCATAGGAAAATGTCGTGAAGCCATTCATTATTATCGGGTTATCACTCCTTGTCATTGCTTGTAGCCGAGGTATTTCATCTAATATGACCGATCGAACAGCGAGCCTGTGTGGCAATAAACCTAACTGCGTATCGACGGAAGAATCCAGAGACAAGTTTTCTGTGGCACCGTTTATCCTGCGCCCAGGTGTGACGCTCAATCAAATTGAGCGTATTGCGTTAACCTTACCCGGCGCTGAAGTTGTTGAAAAGACAGACGATTACTTGCGAATTGAATGCACTACCCGAGTATTACGCTTTGTTGATGATTTGGAACTTAAACTACAGCATGATCAATTAAAAGTTCGTTCAGAGTCTCGAGTTGGCTATAGCGATTTTGGCGTTAATCGCCGCAGAGTTGAAACATTACGTGAAAAAATGACCTCCGCGGGTTTGTTGCAATAACGCATTCATCGCTGGCATTTTTAGTTAACCTCGATCAATCCTCGTTGAGCATGATAAACTGCAGCGATTTTTATCCATTGAAAAGAGACATAAAATGAAAATTGGCATCATCGGCGCGATGCAACAAGAAGTCGCCATTTTAAAAGACGCTCTCGAACAACGCCAAGAAATCAGTCAAGGTGGCTGCACCTATTACAGCGGTAAGCTGTATGGTGTTGAAGTTATCTTGCTTCAATCTGGGATCGGTAAAGTATCAGCCGCTGTTGGTACAGCATTATTGCTCAGTCAATACCAACCTGATGTTGTGATTAACACAGGCTCTGCGGGCGGTTTCGATTCTAGTTTAACTATGGGCGATGTGGTCATTTCTAGCGAAGTTCGTCACCATGACGCTGATGTGACTGCTTTTGGTTATGAAATCGGACAAATGGCTGGTCAACCCGCCGCTTTCATTGCCGATGAAAAACTCATGTCAGTGGCTGAACAAGCTCTGCAAACCATGGATAACAAACACGCAGTTCGCGGCCTGATTTGCACTGGCGATGCCTTTGTTTGCAGCGAAGAAAAACAAAACTTTATTCGTCAACATTTCCCAACCGCAGTAGCGGTGGAAATGGAAGCCGCTGCAATTGCCCAAACTTGTCATCAATTTGGTGTACCCTTTGTCGTGGTGCGTGCTATTTCTGATGTCGCAGATAAAGCTTCGCCACTCTCTTTTGATGAGTTTTTGCCGCTAGCCGCACAAAGCTCTTCAGCGATGGTGCTAAAAATGGTTGAACTACTAAAGTAGCCTGTTGTTCATGGATGAATTATTCAAACTCTTTTATGCCAATGGTGCCCTACTTGTCATGTGGGGTGCTTTGTTATTTCATTGGCTATTGCCGATCCCTCACGCCGCCCATCCGATTACTTTGTGGCATAAATTTGCCGAAATATTGGCAGAGAAAGTCAATAAACCAAGCAGTTATCAACAAAGTTTAATTTCCGGCACTCTGGCTTGGCTACTGATGATTATCCCTACCATTATGCTGTGCGTTGCTCTGCAACCTCTGGTTTGGCACCCGCAACTGTTTGAATTAGCGTTATTGCTGTTAGCGCTCGATTGGCGCAGTGCGGATAAACTTAGCCAGCAGATGAGTCAAGCACTGGCACAACAGGATAAACCGTTAGCTCGCCGTTTATTGGTGCCGTTTGTTAATCGTGAAACGGCAACGCTTTCCCCGGTCGGTTTAGGTAAAGCCAGTGTTGAAACTATTACTATGGGTATTGGCCGTAACCTAATTGGGGTTCTGTTTTGGTATGGATTACTCGGAGGGATCGGTGCGTTTATTTATCGTTTAATGGTCGAATTGGCCCGTTGTTGGTCCCCTTCTCGTACTCAATTTCAGCCGTTTGGTTTGCCTGTTATTCGCGCCGTGGCAGTACTTGATATCGTTCCTTTGCGTTTATTTAGCTTACTGATCCTGATGGGCGAAAATGTTAACTATAATTTGACGCAAATGCTTAATCAAAGTCGCTCTTGGCCATTACCGGGGCCGGGATGGCTACTGTGCGCGGTAGGTAACAAATTACACTTAGCGCTGGGTGGACCAGCCATTTATGGTCAGCAGAAAGCGGTAAGAGCAAAAATTGGCGGACGCATTGTACCTGCAAGCCTTCATTTAGCTCAACTACGTCAATTACTCACTCGTCGATTATGGCTTTGGCTTATTTTACAAAGCATTATGTTACTGCTCGTTTATCAAGGCGTATAAACATGCCACACCGATTACTGCTCTTACTTCTGTTCTTTTGGCCCTGTTATGCTCTTGCTGCTGTAGAAAGGATCATTAGCTTAGCTCCTCATGCCACCGAACTGATATTTGCCGCTGGACTGGGAGATAAATTGGTGGCAGTGAGTGACTATAGTGATTACCCAGAATCAGCACAAAGCTTACCGCGAGTCGCCAATTATCAAGGGATCAACATTGAACGGATTCTGACCTTACAGCCTGATTTAGTGGTGGTATGGCCACAAGGTAATGCTATGCGAGAGGTAGATAAGTTAGCTCGCCTCGGCATTCCACTCTTTTATTCAGATCCAAAAACGTTAGATGATATTGCACTCGATATCGAAAAACTGAGTCAGTATGCCAGCGATCCTAAACTTGGTATGCAAGCGGCCAATCAGTTTCGCCAGCAGCTTGCTCAACTCGGACAGAAATACGCTCATCTTGATAATGTACGTTATTTTTACCAATTAAGTGAGAAGCCAATCATCACCTTAGCGCAAGGCAGTTGGCCAAGTGAGATTTTTACTTTTTGTGGGGGGGTGAATATTTTCCAGCATAGCCCATCTCCTTATCCTCAAGTGAGCATTGAACAGGTGCTACTCGCCAAACCGGAAGTCATTTTCACTTCAGAACAAGCAATAGTCGAAGGCACTATGTGGCAACGCTGGAAAAGCCAAATCCCAGCAGTAAAAAAGGGACAGATCACCAGTATCAATGCTGACTGGCTCAACCGGCAAACCCCAAGATCACTGCTCGCGATTGAGCAAGTTTGCAATTATTTTGCCCAAACACAAAAGTAGTAACTAAAAAAGCAAAAGTTGCATACAATGTGCTCCCATTTACTCATCCCAAATTAACAGGGAATGTTAAGCGAGCGACTCAACTTTGGATACTTCACTGCTCTACTTGATTGATATGTTTGGCACTGCAGTGTTTGCGATTTCAGGCGTACTACTAGCAGGGCGATTAAAGATGGACCCTTTCGGTGCGGTGGTTCTAGCTAGTGTCACCGCCATTGGTGGTGGAACCATACGCGATATGGCACTCGGTGCGACGCCGGTTTTTTGGATCACCGATACCACTTATTTATGGGTGATCTTTGCGACCTGCCTATTAACCATGTTGATTGTCCGTCGCCCTAAACGGGTGGCTTGGTGGATATTGCCCGTCTGTGATGCGGTAGGTCTGGCGGTATTTGTCGCTATTGGGGTTGAAAAAGCACTGATCTTCCAAGAATCAGCGTTAATCGCGATTATTATGGGGGTAATCACTGGCTGCGGTGGAGGTATCATCCGTGATGTGCTTGCTCGTGAGATCCCTATGGTATTAAGAAGCGAAGTCTATGCCACCGCCTGTATTGTCGGCGGCATGGTACATACTAGCGCGCTCGCTTTAGATTATAACAGTTCGAGCGCTTTTCTCTGTGGCGTAATGTCAACTCTAGTTATCCGCTTATGCGCCATTCGTTGGCACTTATCATTGCCGACTTTTGCACTAACCAAATAATCCCTCAATCACCAGCCATCATGGCTGGTGATGCTCCATACGCAAGCTTTGTGACTTTAATAGACGACACCGTAATGGTTCAAGGTTACCATTAGCGACATCTATTCCCATTTGTCATCAACCTATGTTACTCGAAGGCATTGAAACCTTACTGGTGCTCAGCAAAGAAAAAACCATGAGCCGTACCGGTAGCCAACTCTATATCAGCCAATCGGCCGTCAGTAAGCGCATTGCGAACTTAGAGAAAAAACTCGGCAAGAAACTGATTGTTCCCGCAGGTCGACATATCAAATTGACCGCCGATGCCGAGCAATTAATTACCAGCATTGGCCCTAGATTTAATGAGTTGCATGGCTTGATTTTTGAGCAGCAGATACTGGAAGACAATACACTATTGCGTATGGATTGCTCGGAGACGTTAGTCGCCGGTTATCTTGGCCAGATCATGGGACAACATCGCAAGCAGGATCCGCATTGGCTGATCACTACCAACCACACGCCGAGAATTGTCGAAAATGTTCAGTCTGGCAAAGCCACCTTGGGCTTTTGTGCCGGTTATCTGCCTGCCAATCATGGTTTGCTGACCTTTCATTTAGGCGATGAGCCATTTACCGTAATTAGCCAAGCCCCTTTGCACTCACTACCAAGCGAGCTGATCACTAATGATTTAGCCAATCCCGCCAACACCTATCAAGCAGCCATACTGCACAAACAAGGCATTCGACCGGCGATGGAGATGGACTCTTACACCGCCGCCGCGCAGCTAGCGCTCGGCGGTATGTTACCGGCCTTAGTGCCACGCTCGATTGTCAGCACCCTAAAAATTGAGCCTCAGCACTGCTTTGATTTCGTTGAACTTGCCGATCTGACTCGGCCCATTCATATTTGTCTACGCGCCAGCCGCTATCGCAGCATTAGAGTCCAAACATTGATAACAGCGCTGCATGATGCTGTTCCCAAAGCAGTTTTAGCGCCATCAGCATAGACATGGTGATCACCAGAGGGCGAATCCAACGCTGACCTTGGCTGATCACCACTTTTGCTCCCATACGAGCACCAATAAAGCCACCAACCGCCATGGTTAAACCTATCTGCCAAATGGGTAATCCGGCGATTAAGAAAAAAGTCAGCGCGGCAATGTTGGAGGTAAAATTAAGCACCTTAGTGCGCGCGGTAGCTTCCACCAATCCAAAATGACCTAAAGCGACAAAACAGACGGTAAAGATTGAGCCGGTACCGGGGCCAAAAAAACCATCATAAAAACCGATACCAAAACCCACCGTGAAAGCAAACGCGGTTTCGGATAAAGGTGCAGACCCAGTGTGAGTTTTAGTAGTCGGAGCCAATAAGAAATAAAGCGATATACCGATAAGTAGAAGTGGGATAAGGCTAGTCAACAAAGAGGCATCAATATACTGCACCGCTTCCGCGCCAAGTGCCGCGCCAACAAAAGTACACACAATGGCGAGGCGCATCGATTTTAGGCTTACAACACCATTGCGGACAAAATAAAAAGTGGCAGAAAAGCTACCAAAGGAGCTTTGCAGTTTATTGGTCGCCAGTGCTTGGGTCGGCGGTACCCCTGCGGCCAATAAGGCCGGTAAAGTCAGTAAACCGCCGCCGCCTGCCATGGCATCAATAAATCCCGCAACAGCCGCTACTAAAAATAGTAAGCCCAGCACTTCCAATGAAAGTTCCATTTCTCATCAACATGTTAAATAATAAAGCTTAACAGTATCACTGCTCAAAACATCAAAACAGCGAAATGCAAGACAACAACCTATTCCATTTATTCATCAATATAGACTTGGGAGATCACTGGGCAATTGAGATGATAAAAAAGCCCGCTTAATTCAGCGGGCAATGAGGTTGTCTGATAAGCCTTAACGACTTACCTTAATTGTTATTAGGCTAAGCTGGCTTTGACTTGCTCATGTAGCTCTTGCACCGAAGTGACCGACGCTTTCGCGTCCGCGGTGTGTGACATACAAGTTGCAAATGCCGCATTTAACGTCGTGGTATAGTTAACTTTTTCAGCTAGAGCACCACGGCGCAATACTTTTGAATCTTCAATCGCTTGACGACCTGCCGCGGTATTGACGATATAGGTGTACTCATTGTTTTTGATTCGATCCAAGATATGCGGACGCCCTTCATGTACCTTATTCACTAGGCGAGGGTTAATCCCAGCTTCACCGAGAATCACCGCGGTACCATGAGTTGCATCTAACTGATAACCAAGTTTGATCAACTTAGAAGCTAAATCGACCACACGCTCTTTATCTTCTTCACGTACCGATAATAGTGCTCGGCCACCATCGGGATACACGTTGCCACAGCCAAGTTCAGCTTTAGCGTAAGCTTCAGCAAACGTTGCCCCAACGCCCATCACTTCACCAGTTGAGCGCATTTCAGGACCGAGTAGCGGGTCAACACCTGGAAACTTATTAAAAGGCAGCACGACTTCTTTGACCGAATAATAAGGAGGAATGATCTCTTTGGTAAAGCCTTGTGACTCAAGTGACTGACCAGCCATCACACGTGCGGCAATTTTTGCCAGCGGCGCGCCAGTCGCTTTGGATACGAACGGCACCGTTCGTGCAGCGCGAGGGTTGACTTCAATCAGATAAACTTGATTATTTTTCACCGCAAATTGGGTGTTCATCAAACCGCGTACACCTAATTCAAAAGCTAACTTCTCAACTTGCTCACGCATCACATCTTGAATTTCTTGGCTTAGCGTGTAAGCCGGTAGTGAGCACGCTGAGTCACCGGAGTGAACACCCGCTTGTTCAATGTGCTCCATGATGCCGCCAATCACGACTCGCTCGCCATCACAAATCGCATCGATATCCACTTCAACCGCATCGTCTAAAAAGCGATCGAGCAGAACCGGTGACTCATTCGATACACTGACCGCTTCGTTAAAGTAACGACGTAAATCTTGCTCGTCATAGACAATTTCCATCGCCCGACCACCAAGCACATAAGAAGGACGTACTACCAACGGGAAGCCAATCTCTCTTGATTTTTCAATCGCTTGTTCCATGGTGGTGACCGTGGCATTTTCTGGTTGCAGTAACCCTAAACGCTCTACCGCTTGCTGGAAGCGTTCACGGTCTTCCGCGCGATCAATCGCATCTGGGCTAGTACCAATAATCGGCACTCCGGCCGCTTCTAAGGCGCGTGCCAGTTTTAATGGCGTTTGACCGCCGTATTGGACAATAACCCCTTTCGGTTTTTCAACGCGAACAATGGCTAACACATCTTCCAGTGTTACTGGCTCGAAATAGAGGCGATCTGAGGTATCGTAGTCGGTGGATACGGTTTCTGGGTTACAGTTCACCATGATGGTTTCATAGCCATCTTCACGCAGTGCAAGTGAAGCATGAACGCAGCAATAATCAAATTCGATACCTTGACCGATACGGTTTGGACCACCGCCGAGCACCATAATTTTGTCTTTATCCGTTGGCTGCGCTTCACACTCTTCATCATAGGTTGAGTACATATAAGCGGTATCGGATGAGAACTCCGCTGCGCAGGTATCGACACGTTTATAGACCGGATGAATATTGTACTGATCACGCAAGCGACGAATTTCACTTTCTGCTACGCCTAATAGAGCAGAAAGACGCGCATCAGCAAAACCTTTGCGTTTCATTTTACGCAGGATATCGGCATTAAGGCCGGCAAAGCCACCCGCTTTCACTTGCTGCTCCATCTTGACCAGTTCTTCGATTTGCACCAAGAACCAGCGGTCGATATTGGTTAAGTTAAATACTCCATCGACCGATAAACCAGCACGAAACGCATCAGCAATGTACCAAATACGCTCAGCACCGGCTTCTTTCAGTTCGTGACGAATTTTGGTCAGTGCATCAGGGGCATCGAGATCAACCATTTCATCAAAACCACTCACACCCACTTCTAAGCCGCGTAATGCCTTTTGCAGTGATTCTTGCTGGTTACGACCAATGGCCATCACTTCACCGACAGACTTCATCTGTGTCGTTAAACGATCGTTGGAGCCAGCGAATTTTTCAAAGTTAAAGCGTGGAATTTTGGTGACCACGTAGTCAATCGTTGGCTCAAACGATGCTGGGGTTGCACCGCCAGTGATGTCGTTCATCAACTCATCAAGTGTGAAGCCAACCGCTAATTTAGCGGCCACTTTAGCAATCGGAAAACCAGTTGCCTTTGAAGCCAGAGCAGAAGAGCGTGACACACGAGGGTTCATCTCGATGATCACCATGCGGCCATCTTTCGGGTTAATACCAAACTGTACATTCGAGCCGCCAGTTTCAACGCCAATTTCACGCAATACCGCTAATGAAGCATTACGCATCAGCTGATACTCTTTATCGGTAAGAGTTTGCGCCGGCGCTACTGTAATTGAGTCACCCGTATGAATACCCATTGGGTCGAAGTTTTCAATTGCACAGACGATGATGCAGTTGTCGTTTTTATCACGTACCACTTCCATCTCGTACTCTTTCCAACCGATCAGCGATTCATCAATCAATAACTCATTGGTTGGCGATAAGTCGAGGCCGCGGCGACAAATTTCTTCAAACTCTTCTTTGTTGTAGGCAATACCGCCACCGGTTCCGCCCATGGTAAAAGAAGGACGGATGATACAAGGGAAACCGACCATCTCTTGTACTCGGTAAGCCTCTTCCATACTCTTGGCGGTATCCGCACGAGGACAGGCTAAGCCGATGGATTTCATGGCTTTATCAAAACGTGAGCGATCTTCTGCTTTATCGATCGCATCAGCGGTTGCACCGATCATTTCTACGCCGAACTCAGCCAATACACCTTGGCGCTCTAGTTCTAACGCGCAGTTCAATGCCGTCTGGCCGCCCATGGTTGGCAATACGGCGTCAGGGCGCTCTTTTTCAATAATTTTACGCACCACTTCCCAATGAATCGGCTCAATATAAGTGGCATCGGCCATATCGGGGTCGGTCATGATCGTTGCTGGATTCGAGTTGACGAGAATCACTCGATAGCCTTCTTCACGTAACGCTTTACAAGCTTGGGCACCTGAGTAGTCGAACTCACAAGCCTGACCAATGACAATCGGGCCTGCACCTAAAATTAGAATACTGTTAATGTCAGTACGTTTTGGCATTGTCTACTACTCCGAATTAGGCTGTATGCTGTTTAATTAATTCAATGAAATGGTCAAAAAGAGGAGCGGCATCGTGGGGACCGGGGCTTGCTTCTGGGTGACCTTGGAAGCTAAACGCAGGTTTATCAGTGCGATGAATGCCTTGTAATGAGCCATCAAACAGTGATTTGTGTGTTGCGCGCAACGTGTCTGGTAAGCTTGCTTCATCAACAGCAAAGCCATGATTTTGCGCTGTGATCATCACGACATTACGCTGTAAATCTTTTACAGGATGGTTCGCACCATGGTGACCAAATTTCATTTTGACTGTCTGCGCACCAGAAGCTAAGGCTAAAATTTGGTGTCCTAAACAGATCCCAAATACCGGTAATCCTTTCTCTAAGAACACCTTAGTGGCTTCAATTGCATAAGTACATGGGGCGGGATCACCAGGACCGTTGGATAAGAAAACACCATCAGGGTGGAGTGCTAATACCTCTTCGGCTGACGTTTGTGCTGGTACAACCGTTAAGCGGCATCCTCGGTCAACCAACATACGTAAGATGTTACGTTTGGCTCCGAAATCGTAGGCAACGACGTGATAGGGTAACTCGCTGTGGTCTTTTGCTTCAGGAAGTCCACCTTCCAACGTCCACGAACCTTGTTGCCATGCATACGCTTCTTGTGTTGTAACCTCTTTCGCAAGATCCATTCCTTTTAAGCCTGGGAAATTTTTTGCTTTCTCGAGTGCAAATGCTTCATCCAAAGACTCACCAGCCATAATGCAGCCATTTTGCGCGCCTTTTTCCCGCAAAATACGCGTCAGTTTACGCGTATCAATCTCTGCAATACCGAGAATATTTTGTGATTTTAGATAGTCAGAAAGAGAGCGTTGATTACGGAAGTTAGAAGCGATAAGAGGGAGATCGCGAATCACTAGGCCTTGGGCGTGGATAGAAGAGGATTCTTCGTCTTCAGTATTAGTTCCGGTATTACCAATGTGGGGATAAGTGAGAGTAACAATTTGTTGAGAATAGGAAGGGTCAGTGAGAATTTCTTGGTACCCCGTCATCGAAGTATTAAAAACAACTTCACCAACGGAAAAACCCTCTGCCCCAATGGACACTCCGTGGAACACTGTCCCATCTTCTAGGACCAACAGTGCTGGTTTACTCAAGACAACCTCCAGAATAAAAATGCATTAAATATAAATTAAATCTCAAATCTGCCTTCCTGTTCGCAGCGAGACGTTGCTTGAGGGTATGTTAGACAAATTGGCGGTATTCTAAGGTTCACACTAATCCCTGTCAACAATCGTTGATAAATTAAATTTTAATTTATCAACTTGCCAATAAAAACCAAACCAAAGCCAACAAAACGATACTTTTCTTACCTTTTTATCGCCAATAATGATGAAATAAATAAAAAGCACCTAAATGACCAGTAAAAAAAAACAACAAAAAAACCAAAAACAAAAGCAAACGATAAACAAAGACAAAAACAATCAAAAACAGACAACTAAAGAAAAAACACCAACCAACCCGCTATTTATTACAACAAAATAGCTATAATTAAGCTTTTAAAAAAAGCTTAATATTCTTAGTTAACGTGAATAAAAAAAATGCGCCAATCTAAACTGGCGCATAATTATGTAATTAAAGCTCATTCAAATTGAGCACATCGGTCATCGAATAAAGCCCGGCGGGTCTGTCCGCTAACCAAATAGCCGCTTTCACAGCCCCATTAGCAAAGGTCATACGATCGGTCGCTTTATGAGTAATTTCTACTCGCTCACCAATATCGGCAAACATAGCTGTATGTTCACCAACAATATCGCCAGCACGAATCGTGGCAAAACCAATTTCATGCCGAGATCTTTCACCAGTGATCCCTTCACGTGCATAGACCGCTACATCATTAAGCTGATTACCCATCGCATGAGCAATCGCTTCTCCCATACCAATCGCGGTTCCAGAAGGTGCGTCCACTTTAAAACGATGATGAGCTTCAATGATCTCAATATCGCAATAATTCCCCATCACTTGCGCGGCTTTTTCTAATAACTTAAAGACTAGGTTAACGCCAACACTGTAGTTCGGAGCCATAACAATAGGCACCTGCTGAGCAGCAAGCTTAATTTGTATTAATTGCTGTTCATCAAACCCCGTTGTACCAATCACCAATTTCTTTTGGTGTTTTTGACATAATTCAATATTGGCTAACGTACTAGTAGGGGCAGTGAAATCAATGATCACATCGAAATCATTCACGGCTTGCTCTAGATTATCGACTAAAGCAACATCAAAACGTCCCTCACCACACAATTCTCCAATATCTACACCGACTAGTGATGACTCAGGACGCTCGGAACCGGCCCCGACGATGGTATTGGGATTATAATAACTTGCCTTGACGAGATTGCGTCCCATACGACCAGCAGCACCTGCAATCGCAATTCTTATCATTGCTTCTTTCTCCATTTATCATTCCATGGTTCGCGATAGACGATTTATCCATTACCCTTAAACTAACAACTATCCTCGATGCTGGCTAGCACTTAGAGTAACTCTTTCATCACTCGCTCAACAATCGCATTATTAGCCGCAGGGAAAGCGTAGTTTGTCAGGTCACTGATCAGGACCCATTTACCTTGTTGGCCTTCTTTACCGAAAGGTTGGCCTTCGAAATGACTCACTAACATGAAATCAAACATTAAGGCTTTATCAGAGTAATCAAATTCAAGATGTTCAAACAAATTCTGCTCAGTAACCGTAATACCAATCTCTTCATACAATTCACGAGACAAAGCTTGCTTAATGCTTTCACCAGCCTCAACCTTTCCTCCAGGAAACTCCCATAACCCCCCTTGATGTTTATCATCAGGGCGTTTAGTAATATAAATCTGTGAACCTTCAGAATTAACAATAATCCCGGCAACGATATGAATACGTTTCATGCGTTTTCCCATACGATATAGATTAAAAAAAGAGTCGCTTAAGCGACTCTTTTTACTGAATTAAATAAAATTAATCAATTTTACCGTGGCACTGTTTGTATTTTTTACCACTACCACAAGGACAAGGCTCATTTCGTCCGACTTTACGCTCTTCACGGACCATCGGATGATGTCCATCATCTTTATTCTGGTTATCGCTACTAGGATGTTGAGCTTGAGCACGACGAGCAACCTCTTCAGCTTGAGCAATACGCTGAGCTTCCATACGCTCCACTTCATCTTGCTGTTGCACGCGCACTTTTGACAAAATAGCAATCACATCAGATTTTAATGAATCAAGTAACCCTTCAAACAGCTCAAACGATTCACGTTTATATTCCTGTTTTGGATTTTTCTGCGCATACCCACGTAGATGGATCCCTTGACGTAGATGATCCATAGCTGCGAGATGCTCTTTCCATAGCGTATCCAGTGTTTGTAACATGACGGATTTTTCAAAATTACGCATGACAGAGACACCAACCGCTTGCTCTTTCTCTTTATACACGGTAGCCGCTTGTTCAAGAATTCGCTCACGCAACGCTTCTTCATAAAGCTTATCGTCTTCATCTAACCAAGTTTGAATCGGTAGAGCAAGATCAAAATCATTTTTCAAGCGCTCTTGTAATCCCTCAATATCCCACATTTCTTCTAACGATTGTGGTGGGATGTAGGTATCAATGACCGAATTAAAGACATCTGCACGATTGTGTTCAATCATGTCGCTAATATCATCCACTCGCATTAGCTCGTCACGGAGTTCATAAACGACTTTACGTTGATCATTGGCTACGTCATCGTATTCCAAGAGTTGTTTACGTATATCAAAGTTACGACCTTCAACTTTACGTTGCGCTTTTTCAATCGAGCGAGAAAGCATTTTACTTTCTATGGCTTCGCCTTCGTCCATACCGCTCTGAATTAAGCTCGCCATACGATCTGAGGTAAAGATACGCAGCAAACTGTCTTCCATAGAAAGGTAGAAACGCGAAGAGCCGGCATCACCTTGACGGCCAGAACGACCACGTAATTGGTTATCAATACGACGAGATTCATGACGCTCGGTACCAATAATGTGCAAGCCACCGGAAGCAAGTACTTGATCATGTACTTTTTTCCACTCAGCTTTAATTTGATCAATCTGCTCTTGAGTTGGGTTATCTAACGTCTCAACCTGTGCCTGCCAACTACCGCCGAGAACAATATCCGTACCTCGACCCGCCATATTGGTGGCGATCGTTACAGCCCCTGGCTTACCAGCATCAGCAACAATTTCTGCTTCTTTTTCATGGAATTTCGCATTCAGGACGTTATGTTTGATCTTGGCTTTTTTTAGAGCATGAGAAAGCAGTTCCGACTTCTCAATTGATACGGTACCAACCAGCACAGGTTGACCTTTTTCTACTCGATATTTAATGTCTTCAATAATCGCTGCAAACTTCTCAGCTTCAGTGCGATACACCACATCCGGCATATCATCTCGGACCATCGGTTTATTGGTTGGGATAACTACCGTTTCTAAGCCATAAATTGACTGAAATTCGAAAGCTTCGGTGTCAGCAGTACCTGTCATGCCTGACAGTTTTTCATATAAACGGAAATAGTTTTGGAAAGTGATCGAAGCTAAGGTTTGGTTCTCATTTTGAATTTTGACCCCTTCTTTTGCTTCAACGGCTTGATGTAAACCATCAGACCAACGACGTCCAGGCATCGTTCGTCCGGTATGTTCATCAACAATAACCACTTCACCATCGTCGGTAACGATGTAATCGACATTTTTCTCAAATAAGACATGAGCACGTAATGCCGCATTAACGTGATGCAATAAGCTAATATTATTTGGAGAATATAACGTATCTCCTTCTTCCATTAAGCCATTACGCACTAACAACTCTTCAACAAATTCCTGTCCTGTTTCCGTCAGGTAAACCTGTTTGGATTTTTCATCCACGGTATAATGGCCATCACCACGATAATCTTCAGAGTCTTCTTTATCTTGCTGCTGGAGATTAGGAATCAATGTATTAATTCGTGTATATAATTCTGAGCTATCTTCGGCAGGACCAGAGATGATCAATGGCGTACGCGCCTCATCAATTAAGATTGAGTCCACCTCATCCACTACCGCAAAAAAGCGTTCGCGTTGCACTCGGTCTTCCATACGGAACGCCATATTATCGCGCAAGTAGTCAAAACCGAACTCATTGTTGGTTCCGTAAAGGATATCAGCAAGATAGGCTTGTTTTTTCTCATGAGGCGGCATATTGGGAACGTTAATACCAACGGTCATGCCCAAAAACTCAAACAGAGCACGGTTGGTTTCCGCATCACGTTTAGCTAAATAGTCATTGACAGTAACGATGTGTACGCCTTTGCCCGCTAAGGCATTAAGATAAGCTGGCAGTGTTGCGGTGAGTGTTTTACCTTCACCAGTACGCATTTCGGCGATTTGCCCCGCATTTAAGACCATACCACCAATTAATTGCACATCGAAATGACGCATGCCAAACACACGTTTAGAAGCTTCACGTACGGTAGCAAAGGCTTCTGGTAACAGTTGGTCTAATGACTCACCCTGTTCGATACGTTGACGAAACTCGATAGTTTTTGCTTTTAGTTCATCATCAGAAAGGGTCGCAAATGCAGGCTCAAAATTATTGATTTCTTTAACGATTTTTCTTAAACGGCGCAAGGTTCGGTCGTTTCGACTGCCAACCACCTTTGTCAGTAGCTTAGTTATCATTTTTTATGTATCTCTCTTTACTTAGATCGTCCCGATCTGCTTTAAATATTTCCAGTCTCTCTCTATCTTCAACTAAGGATACTGAGATAAATCATGTCCTTTGGATATTGTGATGAAGATGTGTATTTTCAAGACACCAAGCCAATTAAGTCATGCTCAGTGTAAGGATTTCTATCGGTAACCATCAATGGTCATAACACCAGAGACGTAAGATACCATTTTACTTAATCAGAACGAAGTCTGTTATACCAACTAAACTCACTCAAAATACTGACAGCAAGTCCCACTTGAAGCAAAACAGGCTCAACGTTACCGAAGAGGCAAAGAATTACCGCCGTTTTATTAATACATTGCCGCTTAAATAAGCATTAAACAGGTAAACGTTCAAGATGAGTAAATAAAGAATAAATAAAAAAGCCAGACTGAGTCTGGCTTTTTTATTTATTCTTTATTTATGCAATAACCATATTCGGCTCTGCAAAAGCAACAGGAGCTCCTGCTTCTTCTTCGAATGTAGCCCATTCCCACGCTTCTTGGTCAGCTAATAGCGCACGAAGTAGCTGGTTATTCAAACCATGTCCTGATTTGTAAGCTCTGAATTCGCCGACAATGGCATGACCACACATGTAAAGGTCACCAATGGCATCCAATACTTTGTGAGTGACAAATTCATTAGCAAAACGCAAACCTTCCTCGTTCAAAATGCGATAATCATCGAGTACGATAGCACAATCGAAACTACCGCCAAGGCAAAGGTTTTGCGACTGTAAATACTCTATATCACGCATAAAACCAAACGTTCGGGCGCGAGAGATTTCTTTCACAAAGCCTTGCGAAGAGAAATCAAACACCAGATGCTGCTCATCACCATCAATCGCCGGATGATTAAACTCTATCTCGAAATCCATTTTAAAGCCATTATGAGGGCGTAACTCCGCCCATTTGTCTTCATCTTGGAATCGTATTGGTTTCTTGATACGAATGAAACGCTTAGGTGCATTCAGTTTTTCTATACCGGCCTGTTGTAATAAGTACACAAATGGGCTGGCACTGCCGTCCATAATAGGAATTTCCGGAGCATCTACTTCAACAATAACATTGTCGATCCCCATGCCAGCCAAAGCCGCATTGAGATGCTCAACAGTTGAGATACGGATACCATCATCGTTAACTAATGCCGTACACAGCATAGTATCTCGTACTGATGCTGGATCAGCAGGGAAGTCAACAGGTGGGTTAACATCAGTACGACGATAAATAATACCCGTGTTTGCAGCAGCTGGGCGAAGAGTAAGCGTGACTTTACGACCAGAGTGAAGGCCCACTCCAGTTGTTTTCACTATTTCTTTCAGAGTACGTTGTCTGATCATCTACTTGCCTCTATTTCGATGCCACAAAGCTCGACCGATAAAAAACCGACCGACATCTTACCAAAATTTTGAACGGTGTCAAATTGTGGCGCTATTTTAATCAGCCTGACGACGTAAAAAAGCCGGAATATCCAAGTAACCGCTCTCTTTCTCTGGCTTAGGTGCCGTACTTTGACTGGCAGAAGAAGCACTACTCGTCGTTGGTGCTGACGGAGTTTTCACTTCTACTTTTTCCTGCAAAGGTTGTGCCATTCTATCTTCCACTTTAGTTGCCGAAGCAACGTTCTGTGGTTGAGCAATGGCGGCGGTTTTCGGTTTGCTACCACCAGCAACTAGTGTGATATCCGGTTTTCTCTCGTTACCAATACCCGTTGCCACTACCGTTACACGAATTTCATCGGCCATGTCTGGATCAAGTGAAGTACCAATCACGACGGTGGCATTGTCTGATGCAAACGCTTTAACCGTGTTACCCACCGTTTCAAACTCATCAAGACGCATATCCAAGCCAGCCGTAATATTAACTAATACGCCACGAGCTCCTGCTAGATCGATGTCTTCTAGAAGCGGACTTGAGATGGCCATTTCTGCCGCCTCTTCTGCTCTATCTTCACCTCTAGCTACACCGCTGCCCATCATCGCATGACCCATTTCAGACATTACTGTTCTTACATCAGCAAAGTCGACGTTAATCATGCCGGGACGAGTAATCAGTTCAGCGATGCCTTGTACGGCATTTTTAAGTACGTCGTTCGCGCTGGCAAAGGCTTCAAGTAGAGTAATACCACGACCCAATACTTTGAGCAGCTTCTCGTTAGGAATAGTGATTAAAGAATCAACGTGTTTCGATAGTTCTTCAATACCTTGTTCTGCAAACGCGAGGCGCTTTTTGCCTTCGAAGCTAAATGGCTTAGTTACGACAGCAACCGTTAGGATGCCAAGCTCTTTAGCCACTTCTGCAATCACCGGAGCGGCACCAGTTCCAGTACCACCACCCATACCAGCGGCGACAAATACCATATCGGCACCAGAGAGAATTTCTTTAATTCTTTCTCGATCTTCGAGAGCAGCATCACGACCAACCTGTGGGTTAGCGCCTGCGCCAAGTCCTTTAGTAATGTCACCACCGATTTGGATAACCGTACTAACATTACTTTTACGAAGTGCTTGCGCATCTGTATTGATACTGATGAATTCCACGCCTTCGATGGACTCACGCACCATGTGTTCTACAGCGTTACCGCCACCACCACCTACTCCAACGACTTTGATTACCGCATCGTCAGACATTTCCATCATCGGTTCAAACATGTGTTATCTCCGTTTTTCCTGCTTATCAGGTTAAAACTCTTTTTGTATCCAATTACGCAAGCGGCTAAATAAACTCGAAACTGATTGGCGCTTAGGCTCTTGATAGTCAGTGTCATCATTTATTTGGCTATCCCTTGCGTAATGAAGTAAACCCACCGCCGTAGAATGATACGGCTCTTTTACATAATCGGTTAAACCACTCACTTCGAGCGGTTTCCCCACCCTAACTTGATTGCGGAATACTCGCTCTGCACAGTCGACTAATCCTTCAATTTGCGCAGCACCACCAGTCAGTACCACACCAGCTGCGAGATGATGTTTAATACCATCTTTACGCAGCTTATCTTGAACCGTGTCGATGATCTGATTCACTAACCCCATTAACTCAGTGTAGCGAGGCTCTATCACTTCCGACAAGGTTTGTCTTTGTAAACTTCGTGAGGGACGTCCACCAACACTCGGAACGTTAACCGTATCATCCTTACTCACCAGTTCACTCAGTGCACATCCATATTTAACTTTGATCTCTTCAGCATCGCTCACTGGTGTACCAAAAGCAAACGCAATGTCACTCGTCACTGCATTACCAGCATAAGAGAGCACTTCTGTATGTCGTAATGCTCCGCCAGTCCAGATAGCGATATCCATAGTGCCCGCACCAATATCTATCACACAGACTCCAAGTTCACGCTCATCTTCGGTGATCACTGCATGACTAGCGGCTAATCCTGAATACACTAGCTGTTCAACTTTCAACCCACAACGTTCAACGGCTTTAATGATGTTTCGAGCCATATCATTGTGACAAGTAATCAGGTGGACGCTAACTTCCATGCGAACCCCTGATAATCCTAATGGATTTTTAATCCCTTCTTGATAATCAATGGTAAATTCTTGAGGAATAACATGTAAAATCCGTTGCTCCTCGCCAATTTTAATCGATTTGGCAGTATGGATAGCTCTATCCATATCATCCTGAGAGACCTCCTCATCAGAGATGGTTCCCATACCTTTTTCTATACGGCTTGCAATATGCCGGCCAGATATAGATAGAAAAACGTGACTTATTTGGCATTCTGCCATTAATTCTGCTTGATCGACGGCGCGCTGTACCGATTTAACAACGGATTCCAGATCGTTAACACCGCCTTTATCCATGCCTCTTGATGGACTACTTCCCGCACCGATAATATTAATTTGACCGTCAGGCAGGATCTCACCGACCAACGCGGACACCGTTGCGGTACCAATATCTAATCCAACTACAAGGCTATCATTGGCCGATTTCGTCATTTAAACTCTCTTTGTCACTCTTGCTCTGAGAACCAACCTACTGCGGCACCTGTATCGTATCTGAGATCGATATAACTAACTCGCTCAGCATCTTGGCCTAATCGCTTATAAAGTAGGAAAAAACGTGCAATACGTTCATCTAATGACTCTTTGCCTAATTCTAAGCGGATACCGTTATCCAAAATAATTTGCCAAGCTCGGCGCTCATTCAATAGCAGGGAAGAAATATTTAATCCTAGCGCTTGAAACTGCGGATTGTATTGCCGCCAAACCGCGAGTACTTGAGGACCACTGTCATCGGGTCCATACAATTTAACATACTCTTGTTTCACCGCGGCGATATCGCCATTAAAAACCTTGCCTTTATCGTTAAGCAATGCATTACCATTCCAAATCGCTGCCACTTGATGTTCGGTTAAAAACACCTTAATAGTATCTGGCCATTGTTTGCGAATAGAAGCATGAGCAACCCAAGGAATCGCCTGTGCCCGGCTCTGTAAAACATCAATATCTTGCGACATAAACGTGCCAATATGCTCTAGCTCCGCAAAAGCGCGCTGAACGTCGAGCGTCGAGACATAATGTAAATCGCCCTGCAAGACTAACTGGGAAAGGGGCAGACGATGTTCATCCCACATCCAACTGATCGTTGAGTACAACAAAGCGCCTATCAACAACAGCACCATCAAGAAGAAGCACCCAGATGCGGTATGCTGTTTTACTTGAGATGAAGTGGATAAGCGGCGACTTTCGGTTAACACATGGTTAATCAAAGTCCGATGATCCTGATGTCGACTAGCAATGTGATTCCCTATATCGTTGCTCAATAGAGGTAAAAGCACTGACATTAACCTTCGAATTATACTGAGCAGATGAAAACTATCAAATACTCAAGTAAAGAAATCGCTGCTTAATGGTCATTTATTTGTCATAAGTGCTCAGTTATGCAACTTATAGATATTGTTGCATTTGCTCAATATCTAATTTTAATGCGGCAAGTTGTTTGGCTATTTTACCAATATCGCCGGCTCCTTGCGTCAAAACTAAGTCACCATCTTGCAGAATATTGGCTAAAACTGCAGGTAATGCTGCACTATCTGGAATAAAGATCGGATCTATTTTTCCACGACGGCGAATCGTTCGGCACAATGAGCGTCCGTCAGCTCCAGCGATCGGCTTCTCTCCTG
This sequence comes from Vibrio injensis, assembly GCF_001895205.1. Taxonomy (GTDB): domain Bacteria; phylum Pseudomonadota; class Gammaproteobacteria; order Enterobacterales; family Vibrionaceae; genus Vibrio; species Vibrio injensis. The sequence goes on from NZ_BDJF01000006.1 coordinate 490,536, forward strand.
CAGAATAGACATCCAACATCAGTAGAACATCAACCTGCTCAAGCACATGAGCAAAGTCATCGTACAAATCACGCGTACGGGTGTAACGATGAGGTTGGAAAATCATCACTAAACGTTTTTCTGCCCAACCATTACGAGCAGCCTTAATGGTGACATCAACTTCCGTTGGATGATGGCCATAATCATCGACTAGCATAACATGACCATGACCGGTGGCAAACTCACCTAAGTGGTCAAAACGACGCCCAGTACCTTGAGTACTCGCCATCGCACGTAAAATGGCATCATCGTCAATATCATCCTCACTGGCAACGGCGATCGCGGCAGCCGCATTCAACGCATTATGTCGACCGGGAATATTTAAAGTGATCGCCAAATCAGCCCTATCTTTACGCAGTACAGTAAAGTGACCTTGTTGGCCTTGTTGATGATAGTCGGCGATACGTACATCGGCATCTTCGGAAAATCCATAAGTAATGACATGGCGACTGATACGAGGAATAAGCTCTCTGACTACCGGATCGTCAATACATAATACCGCTTGACCATAGAAAGGCAGATTATGTAAGAAATCAATAAAAGTTTGCTTAAGGGTTTCAAAATCACCGCCATAGGTATCCATATGGTCAGCTTCAATATTGGTAACAATCGTCACCATGGGTTGCAGATGTAAAAACGAAGCATCACTTTCATCCGCTTCAGCAATTAATATCCGGCTCGACCCCAAGCGTGCATTAGTTCCTGCACTTTTTACCAATCCACCGTTGACAAAAGTCGGGTCCAGACCCGCTTCTGAATAAATTTGTGTAACTAAAGCCGTTGTAGTCGTTTTACCATGCGTTCCAGCTACCGCAATACCATGTCGAAAACGCATTAATTCAGCGAGCATTTCTGCGCGGCGTACGACAGGAATTCGTTTTTCACGAGCGGCAATGATTTCAGGGTTTTGCTCATTAATCGCCGTTGACACAACAACCACACTCGCTTGCGATACATGTTGTGCTTGATGACCAAGATAAATCGTCGCTCCTTTATTGACTAAACGCTCAGTCACTGTGTTACTCGATAAATCAGAACCGGTAATGTGATAGCCTTCATTAAGTAGTACTTCCGCTATACCACTCATTCCCGCACCGCCAATGCCAATAAAATGAATACACTTTACTCGGCGCATTTCTGGAACAAGGGCACGAATTTGCGCCAAGTCTTGAGTATGTTTAATTGTCATTGATCATTTCTCATGTTTATCTGCAGTGATGGCGATAATCGCCTCGGCAACCACTTTATCCGCATTCAGCTTGGCCGCTTGTCTGGCTTGTTGAGCCATTGTTAACAGTTGTGGACGATCGAGATTAGCAATAGTATTCGCCAATCGTTCGCTGGTCAGTTCCTGTTGTTCAATCATTAACGCCGCCCCACTTGAAACAAGATGATCCGCATTGAGCGCTTGCTGACGATCTTTATGCATAAAAGGAATAAAAATAGCAGCGACGCCCGCAGCTGACACTTCGGAAACGGTTAACGCCCCTGAACGACAAACGATTAAATCAGCCCATTGATAGGCATCCGCGACATCGTCAATGAATTCTGTTACTTCAAACTGAGTGCAACCTAAATCCGCATAAGCTTGCTCAACTTCAATATGATGACGTTTACCCGCTTGATGACGTATGTGGTAACCGTCACCCAAGATTGCCATGACCTCTGGCAGGGTTTGATTTAAGACCTGTGCACCTTGACTTCCGCCCATGACCAGAATTCGAATGGGTCCTTGTCGCGCGGCTAAGCGCTCTGTTGGTTCAGCGATTTGAGTGACGTCCATCCGCACCGGGTTACCCACCACTGATGCATCACTGAACGCACCGGGAAAAGCTTGAAATACCTTAGTGGCAATTTTCGCTAGCCATTGATTGGTTAAACCTGCCACGGCATTTTGTTCATGGAGAATCACCGGAATACCCTGCAACCAAGCAGCGATACCTCCGGGTCCACTTACGTAGCCTCCCATTCCCAATACCGCATCTGGCTGCCACGCTTGCAAATGACGTCGCGCTTGGCAAATAGCATTTAAGATTTGCCACGGTGCTTTTAGTAAACGCAATACACCTTGACCGCGCAATCCTTTGACACGAATAAAATCAATCTCAATACCGTGTTTAGGTACTAATTCGGCTTCCATGCGATCAGCAGTGCCTAACCAACGAATCTCCCAACCTTGTTGTTGGAGCTGCTTTGCCACTGCCAAGCCGGGGAAAACGTGTCCCCCTGTGCCACCAGCCATGACCATTAAACGTTTATTTTTCTTCATGATGTCTATCTTTTCTTCTATCTTGTAAACGACATTCGTGATCAATTCTTAATAAAATCGATACCGCGACGGACATAACAATCAAGCTTGAACCGCCGTAACTGATCAGTGGTAGCGTTAACCCTTTGGTAGGCACCATACCTGAAGCTGCGCCCACGTTAACCAAAGTTTGAAAAGCAAACCAAATACCAATCCCAAACGCTAAATAACCACCAAATTGCTGATCATGTTCAAAGGCTTTTCGACCAATCAACATCGCCTTAAGTACCAAACTGAAAATCAACACCAGGACTAAACTAACGCCAATAAATCCTAACTCTTCACCCATTACCGCAAAAACAAAGTCGGTGTGCGCTTCTGGTAAGTATTCTAATTTTTGAATCGAGTTACCCAGACCTTGGCCCCACCATTCACCACGACCAAACGCCATTAAAGACTGAGTGAGCTGATAGCCACTGCCAAAAGGATCTTCCCACGGGTCGAGAAACGAGGTAACACGACGAATACGATAAGGCTCTGCCGCAATCAAACCAACGACGACTAACACGCCTGCGACGACCAATGCCAAAAATTGAGATAATTTAGCGCCAGCAATAAACAGCATGCCAAATAATGTGACCAGCATAACAATCACTGTGCCTAAATCTGGTTGCAACAGCAGCAGCACCGCTAACGCTGCAAAAACCATGATCGGTTTCATGAAGCCACCAAAAAAAGTGGCGCGCACTTCATCTTGTTTACGAACCAAATAGCTAGACATAAAAATGAATAGCGCTAGCTTAGCCACCTCTGCAGGCTGGAGATTAAACAAGCCAAGTGGGATCCAACGTGAGGCCCCATTGACCGATTTACCCGCGACCAACACCACAATCAGCAGCACAAATGCGAGGGCAAGAAACACCGAGCTATAACGCATCCAGCGTTCAACGGGGATCTGCAAAATAATCGCCGATGTGCCTAGAGCCAAAAGCAAAAAAATGCCATGCCGAAACATAAAATGAAAAGGTTGATCGGTTAAACGAGAGCTGATCGGAAAAGAGGCCGACGTCACCATGACAAGGCCAATCAACATCAATCCTAACGCAAGCCAAACTAGCTGCCGATCAAACAGCGCTTTCGGTGACGGTGTTTTTAGCCAATAAACGAAAGCGTGCAGTGTGCTTGAGATAGACACAGAAATATTACCTTTTCGTGTAGGCGTAGTGTTTAGCTAGCGCTGCAAAAGCGTCTCCCCTAGCCATAAAGTTGTTAAACTGATCAAAGCTAGCACAAGCGGGAGAGAGTAATACCATATCCCCAGCTTTTAATTGTGGATGAATCTCTTCAATGATCGCAGGTAAACTTGGGTAGTACTGTGCTGAAGGGTGTAATGGCATAAATTGTTGCCCATCAATGCCGAAACAGCATAATTTAACCGGTAAAGTGGCTAAAACAGGCTTCAAAGGCGTAAAATCCGCACCTTTTCCGACACCACCAACCAGCAAATAAAGATCACCGTCTATCACAAGACCAGATAAGGCGGCCAAGGTACTGGCCAAATTAGTCGCCTTGGAATCATTGACCCAGCGAATGCCATCATACTCTACAACCAGTTGGCAACGGTGTGTCAATCCAGTGTAAGACTTTAACGCCTCTAATGCGTGGGTATACTCTATATTTAGGGCGTCTAAAAGTGCGAGAACCGTTAATGCATTGGCGATATTATGCCGTCCGACAAGGCTCAATTGCGAAACTGCCAGCACTGGCGTTCCTTTGACCGATAAATATTCCTCACCCTGATGTATCTGTAGCGAGTAATCGGCAGCGCCGTTTAAACCAACGCTGAGTATTGGCCCTGAAAAATCATCCGGTAACGTTTGTCGATCATCAGCATTAATCACCGCGGTTTTAGCATGGTTAAAAATACGTAGCTTGGCTTGGCGATACTCCGCCATTCCAGAGTAGCGATCCATATGATCTTCGGACAAATTTAAAAATGCCGCCGCGGCTATCGATAAATGATGAGTCGTTTCCAACTGAAAGCTCGATAACTCTAAAACATAGAGATCAGCCGCTTCCGCTAATAGATCGAGCGCGGGCACACCAATATTGCCTCCCACCGCCGTTTTCACGCCCGCCGCTTTCGCCATTACTCCAGTTAAGTCGGTGACCGTACTCTTACCGTTCGAGCCGGTAATGGCAATCACAGGCTTATCAACATGCCAAGCAAATAACTCAATATCACCCACCACCGGAATGCCAGCAGCAAGCGCTTGCTGTATTTCAGGCGTCGCTAATGCAATGCCTGGATTGGTGACGATCAAATCGGCATCAAGTAGCCAGTCCATATTCCAGCCACCACAGTGCAAAGCTACGTGCTGATCCAAAGACTCTTGACCAGGAGGAGTGAGCCGAGTATCAATAACCCGAATCCGAAGCTCAGGATGATAGCGACGTAAATAGTTGACCACTGAAAGCCCAGTAATGCCTAGCCCAACCACCACAACTTGCTGAATATCTTGCCAACGGTTCATGACTCTGCCTCTACGGATTAGCGTACTTTTAAGGTCGCTAGACCAATCAAAACTAGCACAATAGAGATAATCCAGAAACGCACAATCACTCGCGGCTCTGGCCAGCCTTTTAACTCATAATGGTGATGAATGGGTGCCATTCTAAAAATACGCTGACCACGCAATTTGTAGGAGCCGACCTGCAAGATAACCGAGATAGTTTCCATCACAAATACCCCGCCCATAATTACCAATAGCAGCTCTTGTCTGACCAAAACCGCGATAATACCGAGCGCCCCACCCAAAGCTAATGAACCGACATCGCCCATAAAAACTTGCGCTGGATAAGTGTTAAACCATAAAAAGCCAAGACCTGCGCCAACGATAGCCGTACAAACGACAACCAGCTCTGAGGTATAAGGAATATGGGGGATATGCAGATAGTTAGCAAAATTAACGTTACCCGTTGCCCAAGCAATCACCGCAAAAGCCGCTGCGACTAAAATGGTCGGCATTATCGCTAATCCATCTAGCCCATCCGTTAAATTTACCGCGTTACTGGTACCAACGATCACAAAGTAAGTTAAAGCTATATACAACAGACCAAGCTGCGGCATCACATCTTTGAAAAAGGGCACGACTAACTGAGTAGCAGCCGTGTCTTGACCATGGGCATAAAGAGCAAAAGCGACCACGAGAGCAATAACCGATTGCCAAAAATACTTCCAACGCGCAATTAAACCATCACTATTTTTACGTACGACTTTACGATAATCATCAATAAAACCAATCACGCCATAGCCAAAAAGAACAGCTAAAACTGCCCACACATAAGGGTTACTCAAGTTTGCCCACAGTAATACCGTGATGATGATAGAAGCCAAAATCATCACCCCGCCCATGGTTGGCGTACCACGTTTGCTAAAATGCGACTCAGGACCATCATTACGAACCACTTGACCGATTTGCAGCATTTGAAGACGCTTAATTAATCTTGGGCCCATCCAGAGAGATAAACTCAATGCGGTCAAAATACTCACGATGGCCCGAAAGGATAAATATTCAAACAAACGAAAGAATGAAAAGTAGGGCTGGAGTAACTCCGCAAGCCAAATAATCATGAGAATTTCTCCTTAAGTGCAGCAACAATCTTACTCATACCTGAACTGTTCGCCCCTTTCACTAACAACACATGAGGTTGAGAGGCGCGAACTTCGAGTTGCTGCGCAATAAATATCAGCATGTCTTGATGTGTTAAAAAGTGCTGTCCGTGACACCGTTGGCTAATCACTCGCGCATCCTCTCCGTACGTCAAGACATAGTCAAATTGGAATGGGGCAGCATGTTCACCGACTTGTTGGTGAAGTGCAAGACTTTCTGTGCCTAATTCCGCCATATTACCTAAAATTAACCAACGACAACCAGAGAAAGAAGCCAGCAGTTCAATGGCAGCTTTCATCGCCGGAACACTTGCGTTATAGCTGTCATCAATAAGACGAATCATCGGAGTTAACTGGCTAACGTCAACTCGACCTTTCACAGCAGATAACTGAGCAAGACCAGCGGCCACGTTTTCTAAGCTCGCGCCCATTTCGATTGCTAATGCGCTAGCAGCGAGTGCGTTACTGACATTATGCTGGCCTATTATTCCTAATGTTACGGGTTGTTCACCTTGTGGTGTATGTAAGATGAAACTGGCTTCTCCCGCTTGATTTAACGCTATTTGCGAGGCAAAAAAGTCAGCGTTCTGCTGGTTAACGGAAAAGGTTTTGACTTGTTTATCAGCCAATACTTTACTCCATAGCTCGCCACCATGACTATCCAAGTTAACCAGTGCCGTTTTTCCCGATGCGAGACCTTGATAAATCTCTCCTTTGGCTTGTTTCACGCCATCGATCGAACCAAAACCTTCCAAGTGAGCCGCAGCGACATTATTAACTAGCGCGACATCGGGCTTAACTAACTGGGTTGTATAAGCAATCTCACCAATATGATTGGCACCCAATTCAATCACCGCAAAATCATCTTCTTGGCTCGAGCGAAGTAAGGTAAGTGGTACACCAATATCATTATTGAAATTGCCAGCGGTATACAACACCTGACCTTTAGCACTTAAAATACTAGCAACCATTTCTTTGACCGTGGTTTTTCCACAGCTTCCGGTAATCGCAATGGTTGGCGTTTGGCACTGTTGATGAACCCAACACCCCAGTTGACCTAACGCTTGTTTGGTATTGCTGACGATAATTTGCGCAACATCAACATCGAGAGCGCGTTCAACCATTAATGCTTTAGCGCCAGCATCTATCGCTTGCTGCGCAAACTGATGAGCATCAAAACGTTCACCGACTAAGGCAACGAAAAGCCCTTCAGGCTCAATCCGACGCGTGTCGGTTGAAACAGACGAAATAATGCTATCCGCGCCCAGTAATTGACCTTGTACTACGTGGCTGATCGTCGATAATTGAGTACTGATCATACGGTTAACCCTAAAAGTTGTTGAGCTGACTCTCTGTCCGAATAATGAACGGTTTGATCGGCCAGTACTTGGTAATCCTCATGCCCTTTGCCCGCTAACAAAATAATATCATCGGCATTGGCATGGGTCAGAGCATACTGTAGGGCCTGATAACGATTATGCTCAATGTGCGCTTGAGCATGGCTTAATCCTGCGAGCATATCCTGTACGATAGCGTGCACAGACTCACTGCGCGGATTATCGTCGGTAAAAATAATGTTATCGGCAAATTGCTCAGCGATCGCCGCCATCATAGGCCGCTTACCGGTATCACGATCACCACCACAACCGAAAATCACCCACAATTTCCCCAAGCAATGTACACGCAAAGCACAAAGAGCTTTCTCTAGCGCATCAGGGGTATGCGCATAATCAACAACCACTTTCGCTTTACCCGGTGCGCTGAATAGCTCCATCCGTCCTAAAACTGGCGTTAACTGCGGCGCAGTATCCAGCAAAGCTTGCTTACTAAATCCTAAACTTAATAACGTTGCCAACGAAAGTAGCAGATTACTGGCGTTAAACTCACCGATTAAGGGGGCGTGTAAGTTGCCGTCCCCCCAACTGCCATCAAAGGCTAAGTGAATACCTTGCTCGGAATAGCTGACCGACGTCGCCCATAAGCAACGCTCTGTCCTCGGCTGTTGATATAATGAAACCCCAACTAATCCGGGCCATTGTTCCGTCGCCCATTGCGCACCGACCGGATCATCAACATTCAAGATCGCTTGCTGACAATGATGTTCCGTAAATAGGGATTGCTTAGCTTTAGCGTACTCTTGCATCGTACCGTGGTAATCAAGATGGTCGCGACTTAGATTTGAAAAAACCCCTGCGATAAAGGGGAGAGCTTTGACTCGTCCTTGAACCAAACCATGAGAAGAAACTTCCATGGCGGTATATTGAGCCCCTTTATCCGCCAATTGACGTAACGTGGCTTGTACTTCCAATGCATTGCCAGTGGTATTCATCGCTGGCTGTAATTGATTTAAAAACCCATTACCTGTGGTGCCCATTACGGCGGCACGCTCCCCCAACAGTTCCAGCCATTGAGTGATTAATTGACTGATGGTCGTCTTACCATTAGTTCCGGTTACGGCGATCACTCGGTTTTCATGACCAGCATAAAAACGACCCGCTAATGCCGATAAATGCTTATCCAACGAGGCTAAATAGATGATCGGTTTACCATCAATATCGCTCATCGTACCATGAGGATGCTGTTCATCGGCCTGAGCTAATACGAGATTAGCACCACAAGCCAATGCATCGATGATGAACTGTCGCCCATCAACAGCATGTCCGGCAACCGCCACAAACGTATCGCCTGGTTGTATTTTCCGACTATCGAGCTGCAAGTGCTGAATGGTTAACGAATTGAGTTGCGGATCATCAATCTTCATCCATGGTGCAAGCAATGTGGGTAAACCTAGGGTTATCTTCATGTCGATTTCACATTTTCATTTTGATTTGAATAAACATTAGCGTTGAAAACGATTCTCATCAGGTGCGACATTTAAGATCTGTAACGCCCCTTTGATAATTTCAGCAAACACTGGACCAGCAACAGCACCACCATAGTAAGTATCCCCTTGCGGCTCATTAACCATGACCACCAGAGCAATACGAGGGTTACTGACCGGAGCCACACCGGCGGTATAGGCAAAGTACTCATCACTGTATCCTCCAGCGACGGCTTTACGTGATGTCCCCGATTTAGCCGCAATCCGATATCCCGGAACCGCAGAACGTACCGCCGTACCGCCCGGCTGAGTAACGGTTTCCAGCATCTCTAATACTTGTCTGGCGTATTTTTCTTCGACGACTCGCTGAGATAAGTCTTGACGATTACTATCAATTAAATAAATCGGTTGATAAACACCAAGATTACCTAATGTCGCATAAGCATGCGCTAATTGAATCGGTGTCACCGATAAACCATAACCGTAAGCTAATGTGGCAATTTCAAAAGGAGACCAGCGGCGGCGATTGGGGAAAATACCACTGCTTTCTCCGACAAGATTGAGCCCAGAAACTTCACCAAGCCCAACCGCACGATACATATCTAAGGTATCTTCTAAAGGCATATCCAGTGCTAATTTAGCCACACCGATATTACTCGACTTTTGTAAAATTACCTGCAAACTGGCTTTTCCGACCCGAGAAACATCTCGCACTCGGCTCCCACCAACTTGCATAATCCCATTACCCGTATCAATAATGGTATTTTCATCGGCGGTTCCATTGGCTAACGCCGCAAGGACGACAAACGGTTTAACGGTTGACCCTGGCTCAAACGCATCCGTGATCACTCGATTGCGCATTTGAAAACTTTGCCAATCGCTACGATTATTAGGGTTATAAGAAGGGGCATTCACCATCGCTAGCACCGCTCCGGTTTTTACATCAAGCATCACCGCAGAAGCAGAAGTGGCGCGATAATCGGCCATCGCTTGTTTTACCGCACGAAAGGCAATAGCTTGCAAACGCTGATCAATGGTTAATTGCAGGGGTTTGCCTTCTTCCCGCTGTTCAAGAGCAATATTTTCAACTACTCGACCATACCGATCGCGGCGAATGATGCTTTTACCAGCCTCACCGGTCAGCCATTTATCATAGCTACGTTCAACCCCTTCCAAGCCATGACCATCAATTCCGGTCACGCCGATCAGATGCGCACTGACTTCTCCTGCCGGATAGTAACGACGTGATTCTGATTTAAGACCAACCCCTACCAGTTTAAGCTCGCGAATGTACTTAGCCATTGCCGGACTCACTTGGCGCTGCAAGTAAACAAAACGGCGCGTACTGTTATCTTGAATTTTTTGCAGCATGGCTTGCCTATCTAGCCCCAACACATCGGCTAATGCGTGCCAACGTTCAAGCTCGTTAAAGCCACCCTCTCTAAAAATCACTAACGGATCCGCCCAGACGGCTTCGACCGGTACGCTCACCGCCAGTGCCTCACCATTTCGGTCTGAAATAATCCCGCGTGCGGAATGCAAAGTCAGCGCACGAATCGAGCGTAGATCCCCTTGCCGGATCAAATTGTCCGGTTCAATCACTTGAATAAAGGCAAGCCGAGCGATCAGTAAGCCAAAAATCAGCACCACGAAGGAGAGTAATAAATATAAACGCCAGTGGATCAAAACGGGCGGCGTTGACTTAGTCGGTGAGCTAGCGGCTAGCGCTTTTTTGGTCGGCTGTTTACTCATTTAAGCTTAATCACTACTTCTTTATCGGCATCTGGGCGCTTCATCTCTAATTCACGACTGGCAACATCTTGCACTCGACTATGCTCAGACAGCGCCGTCTCTTCTAAAATTAAATTACGCCACTCATTATCCAGATAGTCACGTTGCTGCATGGCCTCATTTTTTTCGGCAATCGCTTGACGAGTATGATGAGTGGTAAACACCACGCCCATTGCAGTAGCAAAAATCATTAATAACAAACACAGGGGTAATCGACCGACCGTAAACAGGTCAATCACAATCAATTTAGCAAGATTTGGCTTAGAGACAGACATAGTGAATAATTACAACTTTTCTGCAATTCGTAATACTGAGCTACGAGAACGCGGATTGAGCGCCACTTCGTGATCGCTTGGCTTAATCGCTTTCCCCACGGCTTTCAATTTTGCGCTGCCTAAGGCTTTAATTTGATCTTGCGTCAGTGGTAAGCCATGTGGCACATCGGGGCCTTTACTCTCTTTACGAATAAAACGCTTAACCATACGATCTTCTAACGAATGGAAACTGATCACCGATAAACGTCCTTGCGGCGCTAAAATCGACGCAGCTCCCTGTAAAGCGATATCAATTTCTTCTAATTCACTGTTAATGTAAATACGAAAAGCTTGAAAAGTCCGGGTCGCAGGGTGTTTTTTTTCTTTAAAACTTTTTGGTGCCACTTCCGAAATTAACTTTGCTAACTGACTGGTTCGAGTCAGTGGCTCGTTGTCTGGATTGTCACGATGAGCAACGATCGCTTTAGCAATCCGTCTTGCGTGTTTATCTTCGCCAAATTCACGAATCACCCAAGTAATGTCATCCAATTCTGCGCTTAATAGCCACTGCGCAACCGAGACTCCTGAATTAGGGTCCATGCGCATATCCAACGGACCATCTTTCATAAAACTGAATCCACGCTCAGCATCATCAAGTTGCGGTGACGACACCCCTAAATCAAATAACACCCCATCAACCTGACCTTGCAAATCATAACGCTGGGCATACTCTGCAATGCCCGAAAAAGGGCCATGAATGATGGTAAACCGTGGATCATCAATTTTACTTGCCTCAGCAATGGCTTGAGGATCGCGATCAATACTGTATAAACGCCCTTCTGGACCTAATTGAGCTAATATCGTACGGCTATGACCACCGCGGCCAAAAGTCCCATCGATATAAATACCATCGGGTTTGATCGCCAATCCATCGATGGATTCATGAAGCAGCACTGATACGTGTTGGAAAGATTCAGTCATAATATTCTCGTTTCGCTGAACAAAGCGCGATTGATGCGTCGTTAGTGTACCGTTTTCACACTCGACCGCTACCCATAAGCATAGACAGGACGTGACATTGCGCTAAGTTTAATGGTTTTGCTATCAGCTAAGTCAATAAAAAGCAAAAAACCCATCATAACCGCGAAGCTATGATGGGCCTGAAAAGGTGGAGTCGACATATAAGCCGGGTTCTGTTCCGCTTGCGCGGCGGTAGCCATTCCTCTAGGCCAGCAATCGCTCACTGGCTCAAGCAACCTACCCGCCTCCTAACGCGAGCAACGTTATGTGGAAGCCTATTTGGTCTTGCTCCGGGTGGAGTTTACCTTGCTACGAACTGTTGCCAGACGCACGGTGCGCTCTTACCGCACCCTTTCACCCTTACCTGATCCCCAAAGGGCCATCGGCGGTCTTCTCTCTGTTGCACTTGTCGTAGGCTTGCGCCCCCCAGGCATTACCTGGCACCCTGCTCTATGGAGCCCGGACTTTCCTCCCCCTTATCAGTCTCCCTAACACAAGGTTAAGGGACGTCAATAAGGCAGCGGCTACCCAGTCAACTCCGGTCACGGATTCTATAGATAAGCATCGTGACTGTCTAGCACCAATCTCGAACCGGCCAAGAATTCGATACAATCGCTCAAAAAGCCTGCATTAGCTTAAGTTTTCAAGCCCCCACTTATACAGAGCATTTTTCTTCACGTTATAGATTTCTGCGGCTAAAGCTGCCGCTTTTTTTAAGGGTAACCCTTTACTTAGAATGCTCAAACTTCTTAATGCCTCTTCCGGTAACGCTTGATTCGATTCTTCTCTGCTACCATGAATTAATAAGACCATCTCTCCGCGTTTGCGATTTTCATCTTGATTAATCCACTCAATCAACTCGCCAAGCGGCAACCCTTGGATGGTTTCAAAGGTTTTGGTGAGCTCACGAGCCAATACCACTTGACGATCTGGGCCTAAAATTTCCAACATATCCTGCAGCGATTCATTGATTCGATGCGGAGATTCATAAAAAATACACGTTCGCTCAACTTTGGCTATTTCTAAAAACTTATCTTTGCGCCCTTTACTTTTGGCTGGCAAAAAACCTTCAAAACTAAACCGATCCGAAGGTAAACCAGAAGCACTCAGTGCCGTAATCACCGCACAAGCACCAGGAAGAGGGACAACTTTAACACCCGCTTGACGACATTGATTGACTAAGTGGTAACCTGGATCACTGATCAGCGGTGTACCAGCGTCCGAAACGAGCGCTATCGACTGGCCAGATAATAATTTATCAACTAATGCTTGAGCTTTGTGCTGTTCATTGTGATCATGCAAAGCGAACGTTTTAGTTTGGATATTGAAGTGAGCAAGCAGTTTACCTGTGTGACGTGTATCTTCAGCGGCGATAATATCGACCTGAGCAAGGACATCAAGGGCGCGTTGGGTGATATCCCCTAGATTGCCAATTGGCGTCGGGACAATATAGAGGGTTGCTCCCTCTGCGGACACGGTTTTGTTATCTGTCATTTGTTTACCATCACTTCAACGATTAATATAGAGACAATTTTACACGGAATAATGAAAGAACCCATGGCTATGAAAAACCATCAGAGATGCAGTGTAACACGCTTACTCACTCCCGTTGCATTGGCAATCATGCTAGCGGCTTGTTCAACTACACCGTCAGTACCAACGTCTGTACAGATCACCGATAAACCACAACTATCGGCCCAAACCTATTTAATGCGCGCCGATAGCAGCCAAGGCAGCTTACAAAATGACTGGCTCATCATGGCACTCAAAGCTGCTGTGGCCGACAACGATTCCGCACAGGCAGAATTATTGATTCGCCGTATATCAAAACAAACTTTGAGTGAGACTCAGCAGGCAGAGTGGCAACTCGCTCGCGCCCAGTTATCGTTTAATCAACAGCAATATCAAACGGTCTTATCGCGGCTCAGTTTCCCTACTGATTGGCGCTTAGACCCACTACAATGGCAGAAGTACTATCAACTGAGAGCGGACAGTTTGCTTGCGCTGGATCGTGCCTTTGACGCGAATCGGGAACTCGTTGGGTTGTATGAACATTCGACGTCTGACCAGCAATCAATCATCGCACAACAAATTTGGCAGAATTTTGATGGCTACTCTAGCTCAACCATTACAACACTAAGCACTGGAGCAGATGAAGAGATCCTCGATGGTTGGTTGCAACTGGCTATCTATGTCAAAACGCTCGGTAGCGATTTACCACAATTAAAAAATACCTTAGAAAAATGGTTGAAAGAGAACGCTTCACACCCTGCGGCTCGTTATACACCTCAAACGATCAGTGATATTTTAGCATTAGATCTCGTGCAACCAACGCATACCGCCTTACTCCTACCGCTCAGTGGTCGTTTTGCCAAGCAAGCAGAGTTAATTCGCGACGGTTTTATCATGGCAATGATGAACGATCCTCAACGTGATCCACAAGCGACCCTCACTATTTTGGATACCAATACGGAAAGCTTAGAAAAAGTTGATGCAATTTTGGCAGAAAAAAAGGTTGATTTTGTCGTTGGCCCGCTGATTAAAAGCGATATCGAAAAGTTACAAGCTTTTCAGAAAAAACGCGGCCAAGCAATTCCAACCTTAGCACTGAATATTCCGGACAACATTGAGCAATCAAGTAATACTTGTTATCTCACTCTCTCTCCTGAGCAAGAGGTCGCGCAAGCGGCGAAATATTTGTTCAATCAAGGCTATCGATACCCATTAATTTTAGCACCACAAGGTAGCTATGGTGATCGCGTGGTAGAAGCTTTCAATCAAGAGTGGCGTCAATACAGTACCAATAAAGTCGCGGTGAACCTATTTGGTGACAAACGACAGTTACAACGCAATATCAACAACGTTTTTGGTCTTCAAGCAAGCCAACAGAATATTACCCAAATGAACTCATTATTGGGTATTGGTTTAGAGAGCCAACCACGTAGTCGACGCGACATTGATGCCGTTTATATTGCTGCAGGTATTGCTGACCTCACGTTGATCAAACCTTTTATTGAAGTAGCGATCAACCCAGATACGCGTCCACCTAAACTATTTTCTAATTCAAACAGCAACAGCGGAGGTCGTCAATTTGAGGATCTCACTGGGATCACTTATAGCGATATTCCACTGTTGATAGAGTCTGGTAACCCTGTTGCCACTCAAGCGGCTGAACTTTGGCCACGAACGTCCAATGCTGATCGTCGCTTGCAAGCACTCGGGATGGATGCCTATCAACTGATGCTTGAACTCCCACAAATGAAAGTGGTCAAAGGATACACAATTTCAGGCCAAACAGGTGTACTCGGCATTGATGACAACTGCGTCGTACTGCGTGAAATTAGCTGGGCAGAGCATGGGGCTCTTTAGTCGCCGAAATACGGGACAGCATTATGAACAAGTAGCGGCTGATTACCTCGGTCGCCACTCTTTACGACTACTCGAAAAAAACTTTACCACTCGTGCTGGAGAAATTGATCTGGTGATGCGCGATAATGCTTGCTTAGTCTTTGTCGAAGTAAAATATCGTAAAAATCAATCTTACGGCCACGCTGCCGAAATGGTCACTTCACAGAAAAAAACACGCTTGATCAAAGCCGCGAATTGGTGGATGCTCAAGCACGGACTCAGTGTCGATAATACCGATTTTCGTTTCGATGTCGTAGCCATTCATGACAATGGTCAACACATTGAGTGGATAAAGAACGCAATAACCCAAGGATAATCAATCAATGCTCGATAGCATTAAAGATAGCTTTACCGAAAGTATTCAAATTCAAATTGCCGCCGCCGAGGCCTTGCCAGATGCGATTATGCACGCCGCGCAAGCAATGGTTGTCACGCTACTGAATGGTCAGAAAATTCTTTGTTGTGGGAATGGTGGATCTGCCGCTAATGCTCAGCAATTTGTCTCTTGTTTACTGAATCGTTTTGAGACTGAGCGTCCCAGCTTACCAGCCATGGCACTGACCGCCGACAATACGACATTGACCGCCGTCGCCAATGACTACCATTATCAAGAGATTTTCTCCAAGCAAGTCCGAGCGTTTGGTCAAGCGGGAGATGTACTACTGGCCATATCTACCAGTGGTAATAGTAAAAACATCATCAAAGCGATGGAAGCAGCGGTGACACGCGACATGACAATCATTGCCTTAACCGGTAAAGATGGTGGAGAAATGGCGGGGTTGCTTGGGGAAAATGATGTTGAGATTCGCATTCCTTCCCATCGCACTGCTCGTATTCACGAAGTACACATGGTCACTTTACACTGTTTATGTGACTTAATTGACCAAGTGTTGTTTCCAGCTCACGAAGAGTAACTCATGAAAAACATCCGGTTCAACTTACTGCCTTTACTTGCTCTAGTGTTTATCTTACCGCTCTCTGGCTGTGCTGGTTTTCTAGTGGCTGGAGCCGCTGCAACGGTTAACATTGCAACAGACCCTCGTTCAACCACTGAGCAATGGCAAGATAAAAACCTTGAATTAGAAATTACAGGCTTGAGTAATAAGCCCCCTTTTCGCAGTCAAATGCGTATCACGGCAAGCTCATTTCGAGGTACGGTAGTATTGATTGGCCAGTCACAAACGAGTGATCTGCTCGAGCAATTTATTGGTCAAGTCGAGCAATTAAAAGGAGTGAACCACCTACATAATCAAGTGAAAATACAGCCACCGTTAACCGTAGGCCAGGTCAGTAATGACAGCTGGATCACCACCAAGGTCAAATCAGCCTTGTTGGCTAAGTCAGAGCTGCGCGGCGTGAAAGTCTCAGTAATCACTGAAAATAGAGAAGTGTTTTTACTCGGTTACGTCACTCAAGAACATGCAGAAATAGCAACTGATGTTGCACGTCACGTATCAGGGGTTAAGCAAGTCATCAAAGCGTTTGAATACGCAGATTAACACTTAATTAATCAAGCCATCGTATCAATAAAAAAAGCAGCGTTACCGCTGCTTTTTTTATTGTCTTTCATCATCGAAGGTTTATTTGACCACTCGAAGGCTTGGTCTACCTTGAGGTTTTGATGGTTCGGTGTCAGTGGATTGTTCATCAGCACCACTGTCTTGAGCTGCTACAACGCTCTCTGCAACCTCCGTCAGCTTTTGCTGATAAGCAGGCTCAGGTTCAAACATGGTGCCAGCACCGTTCTCACGAGCATAAATGGCTTGAACCGCATAAAGAGGAACAATCACTAAATGAGGACGCCCGCCAAAACGAGCACTGAACGTTACCTCATCATCACCTAACTCTAAATTACCAACCGCGCGAGGGGCGACATTAAGAATGATCTGTCCATCTTGGACAAACTCCATCGGTACCCTTACCCCTTGCAAGGTAGCATCCACCACTAAATGTGGCGTTAATTCATTGTCTAGCAACCAATCATAAAACGCACGAAGCATGAAAGGTCGACGAGGTGTCATTTTTTCAATATCCATAACACACCGATTAACGCGACAAACGCATCTCACGCTCAGCTTCTGTCAAAGAGGCTAAGAATGAATCACGCTCAAATACACGATTCATGTAGACTTTTAATTCTTTTGAACCTGGACCAATTAATTCAATGCCTAAGACTGGTAAACGCCATAGTAATGGCGCGAGATAGCAGTCAATTAAGCTGAATTCTTCGCTCATAAAGTATTCGTATTCGGCAAATACAGGGGCGAGCGTTAATAGGTCATTACGCAGTTTATTACGAGCCGCTTCCGCTTCACTAGCATTACCACGAATCACTTTATCCGCCAATGAATACCAGTTTCTTTCGATACGATAGATCATTAAACGACTATTACCACGAGCGACCGGATAAACAGGCATCAAAGGTGGATGAGGAAAACGCTCATCTAGGTATTCCATAATGATTTTTGAATCGTACAGCGCAAGCTCACGATCAATCAGCGTTGGGACCGACTTATAGGGATTCAGTTCGATAAGTTCAGCAGGCAGATTATCTTCATCAACCAGTTCAACTTCAACACTGACACCTTTTTCAGCCAGCACAATACGTACCTGATGGCTATACATATCAGACGCACTCGAAAATAGAGTCATCACAGAACGTTTATTGGCAGCTACAGCCATGGAGCCCTCCAGCACACACTTACAAGTATAAAAACAATGGAGGCTTAGCCTCCATTGATGATTCGAATAATCAAAAATTAGCATGGCATAATAGCATATTTAGTGCTCATCACGCTAATGTTCTTTCTTAACCGCAACTCAACTCGCCAATCAGCCAGTTCTTACCGACACAAAAAAGCCCAGCAAATGCTGAGCTTTTTGAACCACAATCCAGCCGAAGCTGAAGGATAATCTTTGAAAAAGATTAACGCTTAGAGAATTGAGGTTTACGACGAGCTTTACGTAGACCAACTTTCTTACGCTCAACGCAACGAGCGTCGCGAGTAACGTAGCCAGCAGCACGTAGTGCAGGACGTAGTGATTCATCGTACTCCATAAGAGCGCGAGTGATACCGTGACGGATAGCACCAGCTTGACCAGAAATACCACCACCTTTAACAGTGATGTATAGGTCAAATTTCTCTGTCATTTCAACTAGCTCAAGTGGTTGTTTAACCACCATGCGCGAAGTTGGACGACCGAAGTATTCATCAAGACTGCGCTTGTTGATTACGATGTTGCCGCTGCCTGGTTTAATAAAAACACGTGCAGCTGAGCTTTTGCGACGGCCAGTGCCGTAGTATTGATTCTCTGCCATTTCCGAAATCCCCAATTAGATGTCTAGTACTTTTGGTTGTTGAGCAGCATGGTTGTGCTCAGCGCCAGCGTAAACTTTCAGCTTACGGTACATAGCACGGCCTAGAGGACCACGTGGAAGCATACCTTTAACCGCTAGTTCAAGAACCATTTCTGGCTTACGATCGATCAGTTTTTCAAAGCTGATTGATTTAAGTCCACCAGGGAACTCAGTGTGACGGTGGTAGATTTTACCTTTAGCTTTGTTACCAGTTACAGTAACTTTCTCCGCGTTTACAACGATGATGTAATCACCAGTGTCAACGTGTGGAGTATATTCAGCTTTATGTTTGCCACGTAGGCGAGATGCAATTTCACTTGCAAGACGGCCAAGAGTTTTACCTTCAGCGTCTACAACGTACCAGTCGCGTTTTACAGTTTCTGGTTTAGCAACGAAAGTTTTCATGCTAATAATAACCCGTTAATTAAAATTTACACTTAAAGGAGCATTTGCTCCCACTGTCTAAGAGCCCAGACATCACCCCTTCGAGTGGATGGCACTCTGGCCTAAAAGGCCGCAGTAACGGTGGGTTGCAGGATTATAGAGAAGAGAGTGGAAAAAATCACCTTTTTTTGCTTAAAATCACAAAAAACTCTGCTAATCATCATGCTATCTCGAAAATCAGCCAATAAAAAACCAATCACCTAAGTTACAGTGAAGTATTGTCGATTGGTCATTTCGAGAATAATCAATATATTAATAACCAGATTGATGGAATTACTAAAGGCTTATTAAGGCAAATGCGCTTTTGCCAGATACTCATGGCTTTGCATTTCAATCAATCTTGACTGACAGCGTTTAAACTCAAAACTTAACCGCTCTCCAGCATAGAGCTCCTCTAACTTCACCTGCGCTGAAATAATCAGTTTGACATGGCGCTCATAAAACTCATCCACTAAAGCAATAAATCGTCGCGCCGCATCGTCCGCAAGAGGCCCCATCTGCATCACCTCAGCAAGTAAAACGGTGTGATATACACGAGACAACTCGATATAATCATTTTGACTACGAGCCGTTTGGCACAGTTGAGCAAACGTCGCATACAATACCCCATCACTGGCTTTTATGACGTTTAATTGGCGATGATTGATGGCTATTTGCGTCTGGCACTCTTTATCGCTACTGACTAACTGAGTGTAATACTTATCGAGATTCCGCTGTGCTTGCTCGTCCAAGGGAAAATGATAAATTTCGGCTTGCTTTAGTGTACGTAAACGATAATCAACGCCGCTATCAACGTTCAGAACATGGCAATGCTGCTCAATCAATTTGATAGCTGGTAAAAAACGAGCTCGCTGCAAGCCATTACGGTATAGCTCCTCTGGTGGGATATTCGAGGTTGCAACCAAAACCACACCGCGAGCGAACAGTCCTTGCAATAAAGTGGCTAAGATCATCGCATCGGTAATGTCTGAGACAAAAAATTCATCAAAGCAGATCACCACAGCTTCTTGGCTAAATTTTTCAGCCACCGCTTCAAGAGGATCGCTGATTTCACCCAATTGCTTTAATTCATCATGCACACGATACATAAAACGATGAAAATGAACGCGCATTTTCTTTTCGGTCGGTAAGGCATCAAAGAAAGTATCCATAAGATAGGTTTTCCCTCGCCCAACACCACCCCAAAAATAGAGCCCTTGAGGCACGGTCATCGTCGGTGATTTAATACCCAACCATTTTTTCCAAAGCTGAGGTCGAACCACCGGTTGATTAATAAAATCACATAACTGATGATAGAGCAGATCCAGCGCGTCGACGGCGAGAGCTTGCGCGGCATCGTATTGAAAACCTGAGCGTTTTAAATCTTGTTCGTATCGCTGTTTCGGTGTCATGATGGTTTACTGTGTCTCTAGAGAATAAAAACTGCCTTCAGGCGTACATGCATTTTGCTTTATCGAATTTCGCTCTCATAGTAACATGTCACTACAGCATGTGTAACTAACCCGTAAAAAACATGTTAAATAACAACAATAAGGAGTCGTTATGCCTTGGATTTATGCCGTAGTAGGCCTAATAGTAGGGATGGTTGTCGGAGTCGTTATTGCACGTTTGACTGCTGACAACTACAAAAACCAAAAGTCATTGCAAAAAGAGCTGGATAACGCAAAATTTGCGATGGATCAACAGCGCCAAGAATTGGCCGATCATTTTGCTCAAACGGCAGAAATGCTCGATGCACTTGGTAAAGACTATACCAAGCTCTATCAACATATGGCAAAAACTGCGACAGACCTGCAACCTAACCTACCAGAACAAGATAATCCGTTTATAAAAAAAATGGCTCAACATAAAGACAATGAGCCAAAACAAGAACTCGTTGAACAACCGCCTAAAGATTATGCTCAAGGAGCAACCGGGTTATTAAAAAATGAACCAAAAACGATCCTACGTTCATCCGATGTGATTCACAGTAAAGTCAATTAACCCTTTTGCTGCCAAACCGATTCATCAGGAGAATTAGCTTAGTATTGAAGATTAAATTCGCAACACAATGATGAACTTTGTAAAGGTTTTTAAGTCATAACTTTCACTCAGCCTATTGAAGTTTTTTTGTTCAAGACAAATATTACTTTCATGAAGCATTTATTTACGAGGATTGTTACGATGAAAAAACCTTTGCTTGTTTTAACGGCTCTCTCTTTAAGCTTAAGTTCCCTCATCACACCATTGCAGGTTAATGCGGCATTGCCCATCGCAGTACAAGGTCAAACACTGCCTAGTCTGGCTCCGATGCTAGAAACGGTGACACCCGCCGTAGTCAGTATCGCGGTAGAGGGGACTCAAGTTGCTCGCCAGCGTATCCCTGACCAATTTCGTTTCTTTTTTGGCCCTAATTTCCCAACGGAACAGTTTCAAGAACGCCCTTTTCGAGGACTCGGTTCTGGGGTCATTATTAACGCCAGTAAAGGTTATATTGTCACCAACTATCATGTAATTAATGATGCAGAAAAAATTCGCGTCAAGCTGTATGACGGCAGAGAATTTAATGCAGAACTGGTTGGTGGTGATCAGATGTCTGATGTGGCTTTGCTGAAAATCAACAACACCACGAATCTTACTGAGATGCCAATCGCTGATTCCGATCAATTACGCGTCGGTGACTTTGCGGTCGCGATTGGTAATCCATTTGGTTTGGGACAAACCGTCACCTCAGGCATCATTTCTGCCCTCGGTCGCAGCGGCTTAAATTTAGAAAATTTTGAAAACTTTATCCAGACTGATGCCGCGATCAACAGTGGTAATTCTGGTGGCGCATTAGTTAATCTCAATGGCGAACTGATTGGTATTAATACCGCAATTTTAGGCCCTAATGGGGGTAATGTAGGGATTGGCTTTGCCATCCCATCCAATATGATGAAAAACCTCACCGATCAAATCATTGAGTTTGGAGAAGTCAAACGCGGCATGCTTGGCGTTCAAGGGGGAGAAATCTCTTCTGAACTGGCGGAAGCTTTAGGCTATACCTCAAGTAAAGGAGCATTTGTTAGTCAAGTCGTCGCTGACAGTGCTGCTGATAAAGCCGGAATTAAAGCGGGTGATATTATCGTTTCACTCAATGGTCGAAGAATCGATACCTTCTCTGAACTGCGAGCCAATGTCGCCACCCTTGGACCAGGTAAAAAAGTTAAGCTGGGAGTGGTTCGTGATGGTAAAGAAAAAACCTTTACTGTTACCTTGGAAGAACAGGTGCTCAATAAAACCAAAGCGGATAATCTGCATCAAGGCTTAACGGGTGCAGAACTGTCAAACACCACTGCAAGTGATAGTATTCAAGGGGTAAAAATCACTCAGGTAGAAAAAGGCTCTAGCGCTGAGGCTTACCAACTGCAACAAGATGACATCATTATTGGAGTCAACCGTAAGCGAGTCAGAAACATCGCCGAATTCAGAGCCATTTTAGAGCAATCACCAGCAATACTTGCTTTAAACATACAACGTGGTGATAGAACACTCTATCTTGTTATACGTTAATCATTCTGTAACAAGCATCAACGTTTCAAAGGCAGCGCTCATTACGCTGCCTTTTGTTATTTCTGCAGGTGATGGTATCCTTAAAACACGCCTCTCATTACGCCTCTAACTGCATTACTGGAAGGTACCAATCAGCGGCCAATACCGTCGAGCTTTTGGGGAATATCAGTCGTTCCGATGACGTTAACCAATACCGTTCATGAGTAATGCCGCATTGTCAGGGTTATTAGTTAGCTACACCATATCGATGTTAAATTCAGTGGCATGACTATATTTTGGGGAAAACATGCTGATTTATCTGATTCGCTCTATTGGGCTTGGATTGATTGTCGCGCTTGCGGTGATTGTCGTGACACCATCATTACGAGCTCATCTGGTCGTTAAACCGAGCACTCAACCCGCTCATATTGCCTCATTACAAATTTCATTTAATGATGCTGTACGGCGAGCGGCTCCAGCCGTCGTTAATATCTACAGTCGAAAATATTCGGAAAACGATCGTAGTAAATTATCGACACAAGGTCTCGGTTCTGGGGTTATTGTCAGTGAAAAAGGTTATATCATCACCAATTATCACGTTATTGCTCAAGCCGATCAAATTATTGTTGCCTTGCAAGATGGTCGAGTTGCTGCTGCGCAGCTGGTGGGCCAAGATCGACGCACCGATATCGCTATTTTACAAATTGAAGGTAATAACTTACCGGTCATTCCTCAAAACCCTAACTATCATGCCAAAGTGGGAGACGTAGTTCTGGCAATTGGTAATCCTTATAACTTAGGTCAAACTACCACCTTCGGTATTATCTCTGCGACTGGCCGTTCCTCAATCAGTGCCGATGGTCGACAAGCCTTTATTCAAACGGATGCTGCAATTAATGAAGGCAATTCAGGTGGAGCTTTAGTCAATACCCAAGGTGAGTTAGTAGGAATTAATACCGCCTCTTTCCAACAAGCAACCGAATTAGAAACCTATGGAATTTCTTTTGCCATTCCGTTTGTTCTGGCCAATAAAATCATGGAAAAAATCATCGCTGACGGACGAGTAATTCGAGGGTACATCGGAGTGGATGGGCAAGATATTAATGCGGTAACTTCACGCCTATTGGGTAGCGATCATATTGGTGGAATCGTCGTGCTCGGAGTTGATCCTAATGGCCCCGCCGCTCAAGCAGGATTTATGGTCCGCGATATAATTTTAAAAATTGACGGACAAAAAATTAATGGCCGACAGAGTGTCATGGATATGGTCACCGATCTGCGTCCAGGTAGTGTGATTGAGTTTACTCTGCTACGTAAAGGGCAAGAAATGATAGTACCAGTGACGATTGCCGAAGATAGCCGAGAATAAACGCTCTCGTTTATTGCTTATCGAGTATCAGCAACAAACAACAGATAAAAAAACGGAGCCTAATGGCTCCGTTTTCTCAATGAGAACGCGAGTTCTAGCATTATTTTCTAGTAAGCTTCTCTCTAATACGAGCTGCTTTACCAGATAGATCGCGTAGGTAGTACAATTTGGCACGACGTACTGCACCACGGCGCTTCACTTCAATGCTAGCAACAACTGGAGAGTGAGTTTGGAACACACGCTCAACACCTTCACCGTTAGAAATCTTACGTACAGTGAAAGCTGAGTGTAGACCACGGTTACGGATAGCGATTACAACACCTTCATAAGCCTGTAGACGCTCACGATCACCTTCTTTTACCTTAACTTGAACCACAACAGTGTCACCTGGTGCGAATTTAGGTAGGTCTTTCTTCATTTGCTCTTGTTCTAGAGCCTTGATGATATTACTCATGTTTTTAAATTCCTAGAATAAACTGATACTAAATTTAATAGGTTACTGTTGAGTCTCTTTAATATACTCAGCCAGTAATTGTTCCTGTTCGTCAGTCAGAGCTAGGTTTTCCAGGAGCTCTGGTCTTCTTAGCCAAGTACGGCCTAACGATTGTTTCAATCGCCAGCGACGAATTTCCTGATGATTACCAGACATCAATACCGTAGGTACGGTTTTGCCATCCAATACTTCAGGGCGCGTATAATGTGGGCAATCCAATAAACCATTAGCAAAAGAATCTTCTTCTGCTGACGCGAAATCACCTAATACCCCTGGAATAAAACGGGACACCGTATCAATCAACGTCATGGCTGGAATTTCGCCCCCAGTCATTACAAAATCACCGATTGACCATTCTTCATCAACCTCTGATTGTATAACGCGCTCATCTATCCCTTCGTAGCGACCACAAATGAGCAATAAATTGTCATTGTTTGCCAGCTCTTCTACTCCTTGCTGATCGAGTTTTCGACCTTGGGGAGAGAGATAAATCACTTTCGTCTTGCCCGGTGCGGCTGCTTTGGCAGCATGTATGGCGTCACGCAAAGGTTGCACCATCATTAACATGCCTGGGCCACCACCGTAAGGCTTATCATCGACAGTATGACGTTTGTCATGAGCGAAATCGCGTGGATTCCAGCTCTGTACGGATAATAGCCCTTTTTTTACCGCTTGGCCTGTGACTCCAAAATCCGTTACGCTACGGAACATTTCAGGAAATAGGCTAATAATGCCAACCCACATGTGTTCTTCGCCTTATCGATTTAGAGTTAAAACGCAGGATCCCAGTCAACTTCGATCCGTTGAGCAGTGCGATCAATTTGTTTGATCACTTGCTCTTCAAGAAACGGAATTAATCGTTCCTTTTGCCCAAAAGCATCTTTAAGATTCGCTTTCACTACGAGAACATCGTTGGAGCCAGTTTCTAACATATCGACAACTTCACCAAGGTCATAACCTTTCGTTGTCACCACTCGCATTCCAAACAATTCACGCCAGTAGAATTCATCTTCTGACAGCTCAGGTAATGCAGCTGGGTCAATTGAAATTTCAAAGTTAGTCAATAGATGAGCATCTTCACGCACATCAAGACCTTCAAGTTTTGCCACCAAACCTTTGTTATGGCGCTTCCAACTTTCTACTTTGTACTCAACCCATTCACCATTTTGGTTTACCAACCAAGGGCTATAATCGAAAATGCTTTCAGCATTGTCTGTGTAGGACAAAACTTTAAGCCAGCCACGAATGCCATAAGAAGCACCAAACTTGCCTACAACAATTTTCTCGCCTTGCTCGCTCATTGTCTGTTTGCCTTTCATCGACATAAACTAGTTGCTACTGGTTATTAAGCCGCTTTTTGAGCGTCTTTAACTAGTTTAGCTACGCGATCAGATAGAGATGCGCCTTGTGAAACCCAATGGTTCACGCGATCTAGATCAACACGTAGGCCTTCTTCTTTACCCGCTGCTGTTGGGTTGAAGAAACCAACTTTCTCAATGAAACGGCCAGTTGCAGAGTTGCGGCTATCAGCTACAACGATTTGATAAAATGGACGCTTTTTAGCGCCGTGACGTGCCAAACGAATGGTTACCATGTCGTCCTCTTTGCTTTCTCAAAAATAAAATTAACCCCAGAAACTATTTATTTAAAACAGTTTGGGGTCTCGTGCCAAAATAAAGCCTCGGAATTTTACTCTTATTCCGAGGCTTTGCAAGGGGTTTAGCTACTTTTTCACCAGCATAAATTGCATTTTAACTTTGTGATTTAGGTAACAGCTTTAAAAAGAGGCAAAAAAACAAACTGGCTTAAGCAAAACTCAAGCCTCGATTTTTTAACGGCCAAATGGGTTAAAGCCACCACCGCCCATCATACCTTGCATATTGCGCATCATGCCCTTCATGCCGCCTTTTTGCATTTTTTTCATCATTTTTTGCATTTGAGTAAACTGCTTGAGTAGCCGATTAATATCTTGTACTTGTGTTCCCGAGCCTGCCGCGATGCGTTTTTTACGCGAGCCTTTGATTAAATCGGGATTTTGTCTCTCTTTCATGGTCATCGAATTGATGATGGCTTCCATTTGCTTAAACATGCGATCATCAACTTTATCTTTAACACCCGCCGGAAGTTGTGACATACCAGGGAGCTTATCCAGCATTCCCATCATGCCACCCATGTTTTTCATCTGCCCTAATTGCTCGCGAAAATCTTCTAAATCAAAGCCTTTCTTCTCTTTGAACTTCTTCGCTAGCTTCTCGGCTTTGTCTTGATCAACATTACGCTGCAAATCTTCAATTAATGATAAGACATCGCCCATACCTAGAATACGCGAGGCAACGCGATCCGGATGGAAGGCTTCAAGAGCATCGGTTTTTTCTCCGACCCCTAAAAACTTAATCGGTTTTCCGGTCACATGACGTACCGACAAAGCCGCACCGCCACGTGCATCACCATCAACCTTGGTTAAAATCACCCCGGTGAGTGGTAGAGTATCACCAAACGCTTTGGCGGTATTCGCGGCATCTTGTCCTGTCATTGCGTCAACGACGAACAAGGTTTCTACAGGGTTAATCGCCGAATGAAGCGCTTTGATCTCAGCCATCATCACTTCATCAACCGCTAATCGACCGGCTGTATCGACAATCAAGACATCGTAAAACTTCTTCTTGGCATGATCGACGGCAGCATTAGCAATATCAATCGGCTTTTGATCCGCTGATGAAGGAAAGAAATCCACGCCCAAATCGTTAGCTAATGTTTCTAACTGCTTAATCGCGGCCGGACGATAAACGTCTGCCGAAACCACCAGCACTTTTTTCTTATCACGTTCTTTAAGTAACTTAGAGAGTTTACCGACACTGGTGGTTTTACCAGCCCCTTGTAAACCCGCCATTAAAATAATTGCCGGAGGCTGGGCAGCAAGATTCAACGCTTCATTCGCGGCCCCCATGACAGTCTCAAGCTCATGGCGAACTATTTTAATAAACTCTTGCCCAGGCGTTAACGATTTGGAAACTTCAACGCCAACAGCACTCTCTTTTACTCGACTAACGAAGTCGCGCACCACTGGCAAAGCAACGTCGGCCTCCAGTAGTGCCATACGCACTTCACGTAAGGTATCTTTTATATTGTCTTCGGTAAGACGACCTTTACCACTAATATTCTTTAGGGTTTTAGATAAACGATCGGTTAAATTTTCAAACATGTTTTTCTCTTCGCGATTAGGCGACCAATGCGCCTGAGTATACCTTAGCCAACTGCTTAGGCATACCCATTGCAAGCTAGCTGTCGAGTTTCTTTGTTAGATTGGGTTATCTTTCGATATCTCAACTCTCAAAAACGATTGCGATCCAACGTAGCTCATTAAGGTTTGGCAAGGTATAATTCGCCAACTGAGCCACTAAATTTGTGACAAGCATGGATAACCTAATCGCTATTGTTGCCGCTACGCTGTATTTTTTATCGATTGCCACTATTGTCCCTGGACTGGTTAATCAAACGGGCATTAAGGCAAAAACCGTCTTTATTAGCGCTACATTGGGGCTTTTTTTTCATGCCTGGTTACTTAGTGGCTTAATTTTCCACAGTAATGGACAAAATCTTAGTATTCTTAATGTCGCTTCGTTGATCAGCTTTATCATTGCTTTGGTGATGAGTTTAGCTATGTTCAAGGTACGTTTATGGTTTTTACTGCCAGTAGTGTATAGCTTTTCAGCAATCAATTTGTTTTTGGCAACCTTTCTACCAAGTACCTTTATCACTCATTTGGAACGTGAACCAGAGCTAATGGCTCATATTGCCTTAGCTCTTTTCTCTTATTCTACGTTATCCATTGGTGCATTATACGCTTTACAGCTTGCTTGGCTGGATTACAAATTGAAAAAAAAGAAAGGCTTATCCATCAACCCTAATTTACCGCCCTTGATGATGGTCGAGCGCCAACTGTTTAAAATTATTTTAATCGGCAATGTTCTACTTACAGGAACATTATTAACCGGTGCACTTTTTGTGCAGGATATGTTTGCTCAAGGTAAAGCTCATAAAGGTATTTTATCGTTTATCGCTTGGATCGTTTATTCAATTTTATTATGGGGCCATTATCAAAAAGGATGGCGAGGACGCAAAGTGACTTGGTTTGCCGTTGCAGGGGCGACATTACTCACCCTTGCTTACTTCGGTAGTCGATTTGTCAGAGAGATCATTCTGCGCTAAGGTCTGTTTATATCTGACTTTATCGACCTATCATCATGGAAAATAATGCTTAATTTAAGTCTAACGATGGGATGAAAACGGTGGACTTAATCCCCATATAAGCTCAGTGTATTTTATTTCTGGATACAACTTTATCCCTGAATCACTTGATGTAACAAATAAACGGTAAGATGAGTACCCCATAAATACAGATAAACCGTCTAATGGGGACTAGTGACTACAGTCGCACCGACGTTGCTTTTCATCGAAAAGGGATACGCTCTTTTTGTTATTGAACATCTATAAGTATAAGGAAACAAAGCGTTTTGGACGACATATCAACGGGTATCTTATTTGCGCTACTCGCGTGTCTTATCATTATTTCTGCCTATTTTTCAGGCTCAGAAACAGGCATGATGGCACTTAACCGCTATCGCCTTAAGCATTTAGCGAGTACTGGTCATAAAGGCGCTAAACGCGTTGAACGGTTACTCAGTCGTCCAGACCGTTTAATAGGCTTGATCTTGATTGGCAATAACTTAGTCAATATCCTTGCCTCTGCGATTGCTACGATCATCGGGATGCGACTATATGGTGATATTGGTGTAGCGATAGCAACCGGTGTATTAACTCTCGTGATTCTCGTCTTCGCGGAAGTGACCCCGAAAACGCTAGCTGCGATTTACCCTGAAAGGGTATCTTATACCAGCAGTGTTGTGCTGACTTTTCTAATGAAAGTGCTTTCTCCTTTGGTGGTTTTTATCAATTTCATCACCAACGGCTTCATTCGCTTACTGGGTCTCAATGCTAAACACACTCGCGATGATCCCCTCAGCTCCGAAGAACTGCGTACGATTGTTAACGATGCAGGGCGGCTTATTCCTCGTCGCCACCAAGATATGCTGTTATCCATTCTTGATTTAGAACATGTAACAGTGAATGACATTATGATTCCGCGTAATGAAATCACGGGCATTAATATTAATGATGATTGGAAGTCGATCATTCGCCAGCTCACTCACTCACCTCATGGTCGAGTAGTACTGTATCGCGACAATATTGATGAGGCAGTCGGCATGCTGCGCTTACGTGAAGCAGCACGGTTAATGTTAGAAAAAAACGAATTCAATAAAGAAACGCTCTTTCGGGCCGCTGATGAAGTGTACTTTATTCCCGAAGGAACACCGCTTAATGTCCAATTACTCAAATTCCAACGTAATAAACAGAGAATTGGTCTTATCGTTGATGAGTACGGCGATATTATAGGTCTTATTACCTTAGAAGATATTCTGGAAGAGATTGTCGGTGAGTTTACCACCTCAATGGCTCCTAGCTTAGCTGAAGAGATCACACCACAAGGTGATGGCAGCTTCTTAATTGAGGGTAGTGCTAATATTCGCGATATTAATAAAAGCTTAAAATGGAAGTTACCAACCGATGGGCCAAGAACCCTAAATGGACTAATTCTGGAACATTTAGAAGAGATACCTGAAACTCACTTAAGTGTTAAAGTTGCTAATCATCCGATGGAAATTGTTCAGTTAGAAGAAAACCGCATAAAGCTAGTGCGTGTCTACCCGCGAAAAATCAAAAAGCCCTAATCTATGATGATCATAAACGGCTAAAAAAATGGGCTGCGAATCAACGCAGCCCATTTTTATTACCTGATAGTTTCTTAAGCTATTAATTGACTTGTAAATTTTTTAGCATCGATTCAGGTAAAGCAAGTTGATCGTTTTTGTTCACTCCAATACCGCTGGTCAATACTTGCTGAGCAATGGCTTGTGCTTCCGATAAAGAGTGCATCGCTGCAGTACCGCACTGATACTCATTGAGTTCTGGAATGTCCTTTTGATCACGAACTTTCAAAACATCTTCCATCGCAGCGAGCCACGCCTTAGCCACTTGCTGCTCCGTAGGGGTACCAATCAAACTCATATAAAACCCAGTGCGGCATCCCATAGGAGAAATATCAATAATTTCTACCTCTTCGCTATTAAGATGATTACGCATAAACCCTGCATAAAGGTGCTCTAGAGTATGAATCCCTTTTTCAGATAAAATCGCTTGATTAGGTAGAGTAAAACGTAGGTCAAACACAGTGATGGTATCACCTTTGGGTGTTTGCATCGTTTTCGCTACGCGTACAGCGGGAGCTTGCATACGGGTATGATCGACCGTAAAACTATCTAATAATGGCATGTAACTTATCTCCTTGTTTAACCGTTAAAATACCCATTTGTACGCTGAGCCCAATTCACTAGCGATCTCAGTCTGCGTAGCAAACGAACGACATTTTCTTATTCATACGTCACTGATTATGACTCTAAATAGCTAAAATAGTCAGCTAAAAAGGCATCGAAACTCAGCGTGTCTTGCTGCTCTATCTCTAATTGAGCCTCGCGTGAACGAACGACTTCTTGCTGCATTTGTTGTTCGGAATAGACTTGGTAAGCATGCTGTAAATTATCTTCACGATAGCGTTCACCAAGATAACTTCCGACTTTACCTAATCCACCTAGTTGCTGAGTTTTTTCTAGTAAACGAGCCGATAAGGTTTGTTCAGGGTTATCAATCCAGCGGGCAAGCTCTTGGCACACCTCTTGATAGGCATTACCGCCACAGGCCGCGTCCATTTGCTCAGCAATCAAACTTAGGTCTGCAAATACGCGTTTCGCCCATGCCGTCAGAGTTAATTTTTCACCATGACAGCCAATTTGCAACTCCAGTCCTGGTTTTCGTCCTTCAAGGACGACTTTACTCCAGTTATCGCGCCAACACTGTAACTCACAACTATCCATCGGGTCTGAATCTGATAAAGCGGTCCATGTGAGGAACAAATCTAGAAAACGTACTTGCTGTTCGGTGATCCCGATAGGACTGAAAGGATTGACATCCAATGAACGTACTTCAATGTATTCTACCCCACCACGCGCTAACGCTTCTGAAGGTTTTTCACCATTTTTAGCAACACGTTTCGGACGAATCGGCGCATAGAGCTCATTTTCAATTTGTAAAATATTGCTATTCAGTTGACGATATTCACCATCGACTTTGACACCAATATTAGCAAATAGCTCAGATGGCGTTCTTATCGCTTGATTTAAGCCAGTTAAATATTGTTCTAAACTATTAAAACCAATTTTGAGGCTACTTTGCGCATCATTGGTGTAACCTAAATCACTCAGTCTCAATGAAGTTGAATAAGGTAGGTAGAGCGTTTTACCTATCGATTCGAAAGGTAACTGCGTTTCTCTTCCCTGAATAAATGAAGAGCATAATGCTGGAGAGGCCCCAAAAAAATAAGGGATCAACCAACCAAAACGATAATAGTTACGGATTAGGCCAAAATAGGCTTGCGACTGACTAGCTTGACGCTCTTGATCCGTTTGCTCGCCGTATAAGGCATCCCAAAATGCAGCTGGAAACGAGAAATTAAAATGCACGCCAGAGATGATCTGCATTAGGCTGCCGTAACGCTGTTTTAATCCTGTTCGGTATAGGGTTTTCATTCGTCCAGTATTGGAAGTGCCGTATTGAGCAAGCTGAATATCCGCTTCACTCCCAACATAACAAGGCATAGAGAGAGGCCAGAGTTTTTCGTCACCAATGTTAGCTTGCGTAAAATGATGAATGTCTGCTAATTGAGCCATTAAGGTATCGACATTGTTCGACACTGGCGTAATAAACTCCAGTAATGATTCAGCAAAATCAGTAGTGATCCAAGCATTAGTCAACGCTGAACCTAGTTTCTCAGGGTGCGGCGTTTGAGCAATACGACCATCGACGGTATAACGTAAAGTTTCACGCTCAACACCACGGCCAAACTGCTGAAATATTTCTGGTTGATTAGCAACTCGTGCTAGTCGATCGGCAAAGTTAGTCAAAATAAAATTCGCTTATAAATAGATGATGTTGTAGATATCGCTACCGTCGTTCGCCCAAGGCCCACAGACGCTCCAGAAGATGCAGACTCCATTGCTTGATCGCTACTTTGTCACAGCAACGAAAGCCACGTAACATTTTTGTGGCCTTAGTTGCTCAAGTAACGAGGTAGAATGCGATATTTGATACGCGATAAGAAACCTAATGGCTCATAGCGCAGCCTTGAAAGCCGTATCTTTTCTTCTACGTTGTTTTTATATATGCGTGCTCTAATGGATTATTTCAAGCTCTTCAATCGGAATTGATAATTTTTCTAATTGTGGCCTTAAGCTTTTAGCATCGCCAACCACAATAATTTGATAATCCTCTGGGACAAACCATTTCGCCGCCAATGTGTTCAGTGTCGATTTATTCACCGTTTTCAATAGACGATTACGCTGCTGAAGATAATCCTGATCCAGATTATTAGTCAGCATTTGTCCAATCAATTGTGCTTTTTGTGAAGGCGTTTCGTAACTCAAAGCCTCTTGTTGACCAACGGCAAGACGTAAAAAGGCCATCTCATCCGTGGTTAAACCATACTGACTAAAATGACTCAGTTCTTGGATAATTTCTTGAATGGCTGGTAACGTTGCATTCGCTCGCACTTGAGCATTAAAAATGATCGCCCCCACTTCACGATTACTGGACAAATAACCACTTGCACCGTAGGTATAGCCTTTATCTTCACGTAGATTCTGGTTAATACGACTATTAAAGTTACCCGCCAAGTTGAAATTCGTTAATTGAGTGAGATACATTTCTCCCGTGGCATCGAAAGGCAGTCCACGGCGAACAAAACGCACCACACTTTGCGGTGAATCGGGTTTATCGACCAAAAAAAGACGCTGCTCAGTGAGCGTCGGGATCACTTGCGGACGGAGAATAGGGGCAGGTTGACCATGCCAATCAGTAAAAAAAGCCAGTTGTTCGCGAACTTGTTGAGGTTCAATATCACCGACGACAATCACTTGAGCACCGTGTGGCGTATAATGCTGCTGATAAAAACCTTTAACCTCATCCAATGTCAGTGCAGCAATAGAGGCTTGTGTACCATCACTCGAACGAGCAAACACCGAGTCGCCAAACAACACTTGACGCATCGCCTGCCCTGCCAACCAACTAGGTTGCTGATGCTGATAGACCACACTTTGCAGCATTTGTTGCTGGATACGCTCAAAATCCTCTTGCTTAAATCCAGGGGTTAATAACATCTCTTGGACAATCTGCAATGTTTCTGGCAAATGCTTGGTTAAGCTTGAGATAACCACATTGGTTGAATAAGCTCCGGTATTGAGACTGATGGTCGAACCCAGTTTATCAAGTTGTGCTTGAATCGCTTCCACACTGCGTATCGCTGAGTCCTGCTTGATTAAAGCTGCCGTTAAATTTGCTAAGCCTTCTTTGCCAGCTTCAACATGACGCTCTCCCGCCGGTAAACGGATCTCTATTTGTACCGTCGGAGTCTCACTGCTCACCGTCCCGATTAACTCCGCGCCATTATCAAAATGGATTTCATACAACTCAGGCATATTAATTTGTACAGCTTGCGCAACGGCAGGCATCACCGAACGATCAAAATTATCCACGACTTGGCGGTATTCTAGCTGTTGTTCTGTTATTTTCTGATACGTGGGTAATAAACGATCAGGAGTGACAAAGGTTGCTTGACGAACGGCTAATGATTGACGACCTCGAGGGACAACACTTAATGTGACTTTGGGTTTACCTTGTAGATAAGTTTGAAAAGCCTGATTCACTGATTGAGGGGTAACCGCTCTTAACTGTGCTAACTGTGCTTCGATACGATCGGGTTGATCATAGAAGGTTTGATTACTTGCCAACTGGGTCACTTTGCCTTGAACACTTTGTAAAGCAAAAATAGCGTTCGCTTCTGCCATCCCAGAGATTTGCGCTAGACGGTCATCACCAACACCTTGCTGCTCAAATTGTGCCAATGTACGCATGATTTCTTTATACAAGGGGGCCAATTGAGCACGTTGCCCTGAGGGAGCCATCGCGTAGATATAAAAAGTACATGCCAGTTCTGCACAATCTTGAAAAGCACCGGCATCGACCGCTTTCTGTGTTCTTACTAAATTCTGATACAGTAAACTATTACTACCACTACCAAGTACTTGTGCTAAGGCATCTAATGAAGCTTGTTGTTCAGCGCCTCGATAAGCCGTTGGGAAGCCAATCAGTACCATCGGCTGCTGAATACGATCTTCTAAGGTGATATAACGATCTTCCATTAACGTGACTGGCTGTTTCTCTGCCTTATCAACCTCTGGACCTCTGGGAATCGAGCCAAAATAACGATTAACCCAAGCTAAGGTTTGTTTAACATCAATGTCCCCGCCAATCGTAAGAACTGCATTATTCGGTCCATACCAGCGTAAGAAAAAAGCTTTCAGATCATTCACATCCACTCGATCTAAATCTTCGACATAACCAATCGTCTGCCACGAATAAGGATGGCTTTGTGGATACAAGGCTTCAGCCATTTTCTCCCAAATCAGTCCATAAGGACGATTATCATAGTTTTGTGCGCGCTCGTTTTTCACCGTATCACGTTGTATTTCAAACTTACGCTGCGAAACAGCATCAAGTAAAAAGCCCATTCGATCGGCTTCTAGCCATAACACTTTTTCTAGTTGGTTAGCAGGAACGGTTTGAAAATAATTGGTTCGATCACGATTGGTGGTGCCATTTAAACGTCCGCCAGCTTCAGTAATCAACCGAAAATGCTCTTGATCGGCGACATGCTTAGAACCTTGAAACATCATGTGTTCAAAGAAATGTGCGAACCCAGACTTACCTTGCTCCTCACGAGCAGAGCCGACATGATACGTCATATCAACATGCACTAATGGATCAGAATGATCCGGTGACAAAATCACGGTTAAGCCATTATCTAAGCGATATTTGCTATAGGGAATCATCACTTTATCAGGCTGTGCTTCGATCTCTTCTAGTAAAGTGACACCAGAAGGTAAGGATGAAAAAAAGGATAACGAGGTAGGAGTAGAACAGCCAGAGAGAGCTAGCAGCGCGAGTGCACCTAGCCAAATAGTCTTCATGCCATCACCTTAAAAAAGACCGTAGAAAATTGCAGTTAATAAGCAGTAGCGGAGCATCTTCCCAATCAGGAGCATACAAAAAACCACACTACCACGCATTCGTAACCACCCTGCGGCTAAACAAAGTGGATCACCAATAATCGGTAACCAACTGAATAATAATGCCCAATAACCATGTTTGTTTAACCACGTTAATGCATTATGACCATGTTTTTCCTGTTGAGTTCGATTAGGAAGCAATAAACCTAACCAATAATTAGTCATACCTCCGAGTGAATTACCAAGCGTTGCGATCAAAATGATCAACCATGGAGAGTATTGACCAAGGGCAAGTGTTGCAATGAGTATCGCTTCGGAACCACCGGGAAGTAAAGTCGCGCTAAGAAAACTAACAACAAACAATACCCAAAGTGCTGAAGTAGAAAACAGCTCCGCCAAATAGGTAAAACTGATATTAAATAGTTCTAGCATTGCATATTAAGCAAGATTTTACCTCGCGTATGTCCCGTTGCGATTTGCTCGTGTGCTTGTTGTACTTCTTGCAGAGGGTAAATATGTTGAATTTCTATTTTCAATAACCCAACCCCAACCATGTATAGCATAGTATCTAGCTGCTCAGGATTAGGATCGACCAACATACCACAGGCTTCAAAACCCAATAATTTGGCTTTCTCACAGATAAGCTCAGCGCTGAGTGTGGGTACTGTGACCACTCTGGCCGCATCTTTCAAACATTTAAGTGCGTCGAGAGCAACATCGCCACCAACAAGATCGATCAGTACATCAACCTCTTCTAATCGCTGAGAAACAGGAGCGAATTGATAATTGATTGCATGAGCACCTAATGTGGCAAGATAATCTAAATTGGCTTCACTACAAGTGGTGTAAACTTCCGCTTTCGTGGCTAACGCTATCTGTAAAGCGATATGCCCAACGCCGCCGGCTCCAGCAAGGATCAATACACGATCGCTCTCTTTAATCTGAGCTTTACTTAAAGCTTGAGCTGCAGTCTGTCCAGCTAATGGTAATGCAGCTGCTGCCTCCAAAGTCACCGAGTCAGGTACGATACTAAGATCTTTTTCCGCCACACAGACATATTGACTATAACCGCCGCCTCGCAGTGGAAAACCAATAAAGCCTGCGACATTCATCCCTTGCTGTAACTCACAAACCCCAGCACCAACTTTAATAATCCGTCCGGAGATGTCATAACCAGGAACCCAAGGCAATTTATCTTTATTTTGTTCTGCAGCCCAACCTAAACCGGCGCGAGTTTTGATATCAATTGGATTCACGCTAGCAAAAGCAACCTTGACTAACACCTCCCCTTCCTGTGGCTCTGGAATGCTTGATGATTGAATCGCGAGCACTTCTGGCCCACCGAATTGGGTAATGACTATCTGCTTATTGTCCATGTCCTCGGTTCCTATTGCTAGCAAGTAAAAAGAGATGCCGAAGCATCCCTTTGAATATATATCATTTTATAACTGATTGTGAACTATATCTCCCCAAAGTGATTGGAGAGCGTCCGTTTCATTGCTAAGAGTGAAGACACTCAATATTCAGACTCGATGTGTTGCTCAACCTACCAAGGCAAGCAATACTCCAGCAGCAACGGCTGAACCTAATACCCCTGCCACATTCGGCCCCATCGCATGCATTAATAAAAAGTTTTGCGGATTGGCTTCTAAGCCGACTTTATTCACCACTCGAGCAGCCATTGGTACCGCAGAAACACCAGCGGCACCGATCAGAGGATTAATGTCTTCTTTAGAAAATTTATTGAGTAATTTCGCCATCAATACACCGCCAGCAGTACCAATACTGAAAGCAACGGCACCAAGCAATAATATTCCCAGCGTCGAGACATTGAGAAACTTGTCCGCTTGCAGTTGAGAACCGACTCCCAAACCTAAGAAGATAGTCACAATATTAATCAGCTCATTTTGTGCCGTTTTCGATAATCGCTCAACAACTCCCGCTTCACGCATTAAATTACCTAAACAGAACATACCAACCAAGGGGGTCGCTGCCGGAAGAAATAAGATTGCCATCAACAACACTAACAATGGAAAGATCATTTTTTCCAGTTTACTGACAGGGCGAAGCTGAGCCATCTTAATTTGACGCTCTTTTTCCGTAGTCAATGCTCTCATGATTGGCGGCTGAATGATCGGCACCAGCGCCATATAGCTATAAGCAGCAACAGCAACCGCCCCCAATAAATCAGGAGAGAGTTTACTGGTCAGAAAAATCGCGGTTGGGCCATCAGCCCCACCGATGATCGAAATCGAAGCAGCATCCGCCATGGTAAAACTGATCCCTGGCACATAATTGAGTAAAATCGCACCAAATAAGGTGGCAAAAATCCCAAACTGCGCCGCAGCACCCAGCCATAACGTTTTCGGGTTAGCAATTAAAGCACCAAAATCGGTCATGGCTCCTACGCCAAGGAAGATCAACAACGGGAAAATACCTGACGCAATACCTATGTGATAAACGTAGTAAAGCAATCCACCGGGGTCGGTAAAACCAGCATTAGGAATGTTGGCTAAAATCGCTCCAAAACCAATCGGCAGCAATAATAACGGCTCAAATCCTTTGCCAATGGCTAAAAATAGCAATCCCACACCAACCAAAATCATGATTAATTGGCTGAGTTCAAAATTAGCAATCCCAGTTTCATTCCATAGAGTTAACAATCCGTCCATGTGATAACCCCTATGCCAGACTTAAGATTGGCGTACCAACGGAGACAGCATCACCTTCTTTGACATGTAGTGCTTGGACGACACCATTACGTGCAGCACGCACTTCCGTCTCCATTTTCATTGCTTCTAAAATCACCAATACATCACCTTCAACCACTTCGCACCCTGGTTGAACTTGAACTTTAAAGATATTGCCAGCGAGCGGTGCTGGCACAGCTTCTACGGTTGATACTGAAGCTACCGCAACGTGAGGCAAAGCTTGAGCGGCGACAGAAGTCAATTCTCCCTGAGGGCCCACCTCCACTTGATAAATTTGACCGTCAACCTTAACGCTGTAAGTCTCAACACCTTTTTGCGCGACACTCGTCTGTCGATTTTCTGTCGGTACAGAGGATTGAGGCGCAAGATTAGGTGCGGGTTCAAATGCTGAAGCATCACCTCGGTGTTTTAAAAACTTCAAACCAACCTGCGGGAAAAGGGCATAAGTTAGTACATCATCAACGGCTTGCTCAGCAAGAGAAATCCCTTCAATTTTGGCCTTCTCTAATAATTCGCTCGTTAAGTTAACCATCTCTGCTTGTAAAAGGTCCGCAGGACGACAGGTGATAGGTGACTCACCTGCGAGTACTTTTTGCTGTAACTCATGATTAACCTCGGCAGGTGTCGCGCCATACTCGCCCTTCAAAACACCAGCCGTTTCTTTGGTAATACTTTTATAACGCTCACCTGTTAAAACGTTAATCACCGCTTGTGTACCGACAATCTGTGAGGTAGGCGTAACCAAAGGAATATAACCGAGATCATGGCGCACTCTCGGGATCTCTTGCAGAACTTCATCAAGACGATCAGCCGCTCCTTGCTCTTTTAACTGGCTCTCCATATTGGTCAACATACCACCAGGTACCTGAGCAATCAGGATTCGTGAATCAACCCCTTTTAACTGCCCCTCAAATTGAGCGTACTTTTTACGTACTTCACGGAAATAGGCAGCAATTGGCGCTAATTGCTCAAGACTCAGTTGTGTATCACGCTCTGTCCCTTGCAGCATCGCAACGACGGTTTCCGTTGGCGTATGACCATAGGTTTGACTCATCGACGAAATCGCGGTATCCAGAATATCTACCCCAGCTTCAACCGCTTTAATCGCGGTTGCCGTCGACAGCCCAGTGGTTGCATGACAATGCAAGGCTAGAGGCACTGCGCAAGACGCCTTAATCCGCGAAATCAGTTCTTCCGCTTCATAAGGTTTAAGTAGCCCAGACATATCTTTAATGCACAAAGAGTGGCAGCCGAGATCTTCTAAACGTTTCGCAAGATCGACCCAAGTCTGAGTATTGTGAACTGGGCTAGTAGTGTAAGAAAGTGTCCCCTGAGCATGAGCACCAACATCGATCGTTGCTTTTACTGCTTGTTGAAAATTACGTACATCGTTCATCGCATCAAAAATACGAAATACATCCATGCCATTGGCATGAGCGCGTTCTACAAATTTGGCGACAACATCATCGGCATAATGACGATACCCTAATAAATTTTGGCCGCGTAACAACATCTGCATCGGCGTATTGGGCATCGCTTGTTTTAATGCCCGTAAACGATGCCAAGGGTCCTCACCGAGAAAACGAATGCACGCATCAAATGTCGCTCCACCCCATGTTTCCAGTGACCAATAGCCGATCTTATCTAACTCTGCCGCAATCGGCAGCATATCTTCCAAGCGCATACGAGTCGCAAATAATGACTGATGTGCATCACGTAGGACCACATCGGTGATAGCAAGTGGTTTAGACATGCTGATTAACTCCTTTTAATTCTTACAATTAGACTGCTGAATGTCGGTATTGATGTACCGCGGCAGAAATGGCCGCCACAACCTGAGGATTTGCAGTCGTGGCTGAAGGGATACGGTTATGGGCTGGGACAGGCTTCGCTTCTGGTAGTGCCTCATCGGGGAGACATTTGGACATCAGTCGAACCAGATAGACCAAAATAGTTAAAAAAACAAATACTACCGCCATTCCTGTACCCATTAAGGTTGCGGCATCGATAAGCAGGCTTCCAATATCAATCATGTTGCTTCCTTTCTCTGTCATCCTGACAATCTGCTTGAGAAATTACATTGACGGCTACAGCGTCTTGGCCTCACTTAGAACATTATCATTGGTGATAAAAATGCCTATCAGCGATTGAGATGACTTACTCAAAGCTTAGATAAAAGCGAGGTCAGCAGGGATTATCTCGACTGGCGAAAAATTGTCAATTTGCTTTAAACATCTTTGACCAAATCGGGGCATGTAAGTCATAGAAGCGTCACATGAATCACATAAACGAGTGTAATATTGGCTAAATAAGAGCAGAGATTATATTCAAAATAGCAAGTTTGGTGAGTTTTGATACTCCGACAAACGATATTGCCATTAATTGCAAAAAGCATTTATTGAAAACAAAGACTTGTAAATTAAAACAACAAAAAATGTTAATGAAAAGTTAAATCAAGGGAAATAAAAAACCCCGCCTAAGCGAGGTTCTTATAAATGGCGCGCTCAGGAGGATTCGAACCTCCGACCGCCTGGTTCGTAGCCAGGTACTCTATCCAGCTGAGCTATGAGCGCGCAGATGTTTTATCTATTCATTCACACCACTAGTGAAGAAAAGAATCGGTGATCACTCACCGTAATATGGCGCGTCCTGGAGGATTCGAACCTCCGACCGCCTGGTTCGTAGCCAGGTACTCTATCCAGCTGAGCTAAGGACGCAAGGCTAATGATTGACATCACTAGTTTAAAATATGGCGCGCTCAGGAGGATTCGAACCTCCGACCGCCTGGTTCGTAGCCAGGTACTCTATCCAGCTGAGCTATGAGCGCGCAAGAGTGATTTTCATCACTAACTATTTCTTTTAAAACAAAAATGTTGACCTCAGGTCAACAAATGGCGATGAGGGAGGGATTCGAACCCTCGATACGGCTACAAACCGTATACTCCCTTAGCAGGGGAGCGCCTTCAGCCTCTCGGCCACCTCACCACATA
This sequence comes from Vibrio injensis, assembly GCF_001895205.1. Classification (GTDB taxonomy): domain Bacteria; phylum Pseudomonadota; class Gammaproteobacteria; order Enterobacterales; family Vibrionaceae; genus Vibrio; species Vibrio injensis. The sequence continues at coordinate 531,899 of NZ_BDJF01000006.1, forward strand.
TTTATACTCTAAAAGAAATATGGCGCGTCCTGGAGGATTCGAACCTCCGACCGCCTGGTTCGTAGCCAGGTACTCTATCCAGCTGAGCTAAGGACGCGCTGTCACTTATTTCTACAAATTTCTTCATCTAAACAAGCGCCACAAGATGGCGATGAGGGAGGGATTCGAACCCTCGATACGGCTACAAACCGTATACTCCCTTAGCAGGGGAGCGCCTTCAGCCTCTCGGCCACCTCACCGTCTTGCGGAGGCACATATTACGATTTACCCAAAATATGTCAAACACTTTCTTGGTAAAAAAAACAAAAACCACATCAACCGTTGGCAATTTAACCAAAGCGTTGAGAATTTGCACTTTAGAAAAAGTATAGGTAAAAACAAACACCTAAATAATCTCGCACACGACTTATCACACAGACACTCAAAATGCGCTATCTCGACTGTCATGGCGGTAAATAAAAAACCAGAAAGGCTGACAATCGTCAGCCTTCCTCAGTTCAGTAATTAGTAATTGCCAGTCGTGGCGTTACCATTACCTTTTTCAGCTTGAATGCGCATGTAGATTTCTTCACGGTGCACAGACACCTCTTTCGGAGCATTCACACCAATACGAACTTGGTTACCTTTTACGCCCAGAACTGTTACGGTTACTTCATCACCGATCATCAGTGTTTCGCCAACGCGGCGAGTCAAAATTAGCATTCTTTGCTCCTTGAGTATTCTCTGTATTATCTTGCAACAACACTATTATCTACTAAAAGTTATATTTTCGTAAACTCTATACTCTCTAAATCAGCCTAAAAAGGCTTGTTTAGCCTGAAACTGCAATAAAGTATCCGAATGAATATAAGCTTCGTGCAAAATATTAGCCGCACTATCAACCTTGTCCGGCGCAAGCATTAACATTAACGAGTGTGAGGTGTGAGATACATAATGCACATTAATACCGTTCTCGGCCAACAATGTGCAGGCATGCTCCATCAAAGCAGGGGCTTGCAAACCAACTGTCGTGAGTAAACTCACCTGCTCACTATTACGGATTTTATCGTGGAACACCAGATCCAACTTAGCATAAGCATCGCGTTTTATGACCACACCTGCCCATTCTGTCTCCTCGATCACATTCCAAAGTTCAATCGCTAGCATCTGACACTGTTTAATTAAACCAGCTAAGCTGTCATGAGGAACGGTGACTAAAGCCATATCGCGTTGTATCGCTACGCCACAGACTCTTTGTGTACCGACTTCCCCTTTAATTAAACTGCCATGATTAACATCGAACGTTGATAACACTCGTAAAGGCACTTGATGCTTCCATGCATATTGCACGCAAGGTAAATGCAACACTTTAGCGCCTTTACGCGCCATCTCTTCCATAGATGGGAAATCTATCACGTCTAGCTTTTTGGCTGTAGGCACCACTCGTGGATCACAAGTGTACACACCATCAACATCCGTGAATATTTGACACTCATCAGCTCTCAGTGCTCCAGCGAGTGTTACTGCACTCGTATCGGAGCCTCCTCGCCCTAAAGTGGTGATATCCCCATTGTCATTAATACCTTGAAAACCTGCCACTATCACAATCTGATCTTGCTCTAATAGCTCAGTAATCGTTTGAGTATCAATGTTCTTAATCGTTGCGTCATTGTGTTGATTATCCGTCACAATCTTCGCCTGAGCTCCGGTTAGTGAGCGAGCAGCATACCCTAACTTATTTAAGGTCATCGCCAACAGTGCCATCGACACTTGCTCACCAGCAGAGAGCAAAACATCAAGTTCTCGAGCAGTAGGAACGCTATCGATTTGTTGGGCGAGACCCAATAAACGATTAGTTTCTCCTGACATTGCCGAAACGACAACGACAACTTGATTACCATCATTCTTCGCTTTAATGATGTGTTCGGCTACGGTATACATTCTTTCGATTGAACCAACCGACGTTCCGCCGAACTTTTGCACGATAAGGGGCTTTTTCACCAGTATTCACCTTCCCAAGACCAAAGTCTCATTAGGTTCAAACAATATCATAATCAACCAGTACACTAATCAACCTATTGATTATTTGTTTGAAGAGTATAAACAACAAAACCAAGTGAGTAATTGGTTACGGTTAAAATAACGTCAATTACACCACTTGGTTAACCAGATAAAGTTACGCTCAATCAAAAAAACAGTGATTGAGCGTAAGTTATCATTATTTTATAGACGCTCAGCAATCCAAGCGTCTACTGACTCTAAAGCCAATGGCAGTGCTTGTGCGTCACTTCCCCCAGCTTGAGCCATATCAGGACGACCACCACCCTTGCCACCAACTTGCTGAGCAACGAGGTTAACCAGCTCACCGGCTTTGACTTTGGCGGTCAGATCGTTAGTTACGCCAGCAATTAAACCAACTTTGTCGTCAGCTACATTGCCAAGTAAAATAATACCACTACCCAATTGGTTTTTAAGTTCATCCACCATGCCACGTAAGGCTTTATTATCAGCGCCATTCAATTGCGCCACGAGGACTTTAACACCCGCGATTAATTTAACCTGATCGATCAAGCTAACACTCGCTTGTGAAGCAAGTTTATCTTTCAGTTGCTGGATTTCTTTTTCCAATTGCTTAGTTTTTTGCACCGCTTCCGATAATTTCTCTTCGTACTTGTGCTGCTGAGTATCCAGTGCATCCAGTGCGGCTTCACCCGTTACGGCTTCGATACGACGGATCCCTGCCGCAATTCCTCCTTCAGAGAGAATCTTAAATAGGCCAATATCGCCAGTATGTGACGCATGAATACCACCGCATAATTCAGTCGAGAAATCACCCATCGACAAGACACGCACTTGTTCATCGTATTTCTCGCCAAACAGCGCCATCGCGCCTTTTTGCTTGGCTGACTCGATGTCCATCACATGAGTTTCAATTACATGATTTAAACGAATTTGCGCATTAACTAAACGTTCAACTTGCTTAATTTCTGCTGCGGTCATCGCTTCTAAATGAGAGAAATCGAAACGCAAATTTTCGGCTCTAACCAGTGAGCCTTTTTGCGTCACATGCTCACCGAGCACTTGACGTAAAGCGGCGTGCAATAAGTGGGTCGCTGAGTGATTGAGTGAGATCGCATTGCGACGTTTTTCATCCACCAAGGCTTCTACATGATCGCTACTTGCTAATACACCTTCTTGCATCACACCATAATGGGCAATGGCATTACCCAATTTCTGGGTATCTTCTACTTTAAACACACCCGAAGCGGTTCTCAGTAAGCCAGCATCACCGCATTGACCACCGGATTCAGCATAAAACGGCGTCGTTTCCAAAACCACAATCGCTTTATCACCCGCGGATAGCGCCGAAACTTCTTGTCCATCGACAAACAAGGCAGATACCGGACTCATTTGCTGGGTCGCGCTATAACCACAAAATTCCGTTTCTCCATCAACCTTAATCAGGCTGTTGTAATCGGTGCCAAAATTGCCTGCATCGCGCGCGCGCTGACGCTGCTCTTCCATCGCAGCTTCAAAGCCTTCTTCATCAATTGTGAAACCACGCTCACGCGCGACATCATTGGTTAAATCCGCAGGGAAGCCGTAAGTATCATAGAGTTTGAATACGGTTTCACCATCTAAAACCGAACCTTTAACCGCATCCAATGCATCGTTGAGAATCGCCATACCGCGCTCTAATGTACGACCAAAGTTTTCTTCTTCGATACGCAGTACTTTTTCCACTAAGGCGTGCTGTTTCTTAAGCTCTTCGCCAGCGCTGCCCATTACCTCGGCTAACGGTGCTACGAGTTTATGGAAGAAAGCTCCTTGTGCTCCTAATTTGTTACCATGACGAACTGCACGGCGAATGATGCGGCGCAGCACATAACCACGACCTTCATTCGACGGCATCACACCATCCACGATCAAAAAGGCACAAGAGCGAATATGGTCAGCGACAACACGTAATGATTGATTAGTGAGATCTTGGTAACCAATAACGTCTGCTGCGGCTTTGATTAACGTTTGGAAGACGTCAATCTCATAGTTGGAATGAACCCCCTGAGTGATCGCCGAAATACGCTCGATACCCATTCCGGTGTCAACCGAAGGCTTAGGCAATGGTTCCATTTTTCCGTCAGCGTGGCGATTAAACTGCATAAAGACCACGTTCCAGATTTCAATAAATCGATCGCCATCTTCTTCAGCTGAACCTGGAGGACCACCCCAAATATGCTCACCATGATCGTAGAAAATTTCCGTGCAAGGGCCACAAGGTCCTGTATCACCCATTTGCCAGAAGTTATCCGACTCGTAAGCTTTACCACCAGGCTTATCGCCAATACGAATAATACGATCTTGGGGAATACCAATCTTCTGATGCCAAATATCAAACGCTTCATCGTCGGTTTGATAAACGGTGACCAATAGACGCTCTTTAGGAAGCTTAACCACTTCGGTTAAAAACTCCCACGCATACTGAATGGCATCTTCTTTGAAATAATCGCCAAAACTGAAGTTGCCTAGCATTTCAAAAAAAGTGTGGTGACGAGCAGTAAAGCCAACGTTTTCTAGATCGTTGTGTTTACCACCAGCACGAACGCAGCGCTGAGCTGTCGTAGCGCGAGTATAGGCGCGTTTTTCTAGGCCTAAAAAGCAGTCTTTAAATTGGTTCATCCCAGCATTGGTGAATAGCAGGGTCGGATCGTTTGCAGGCACCAATGACGAACTGTCAACGATTTGGTGTCCTTTACTTTCAAAGAATGAGAGGAACGCGCGGCGAACCTCATCGGTGCTCATAAACATGCAGCTCTTCCTGAATAACTCAAGTTAGAATTTTGCGTATTGTAAAGCATGGATAAGGCTTCGCCTAGTTTTCTTAAATAAAAGCCGCTAATGGTGATAGAAAAGAAGCGTGATAGACAGTTATATAGCGTTTAGTTCATCTCTTCTTGATCATTCAAAGCGTAGTGAATCTGTTCAAAACTGAAACCTCGAGACTGTAAAAATCGCACCCGCTTTGCCTGTTCTTTGGCTTCAAGCGCAGCTTGGGCTTTAAACTTTTTTTCTGCTAGCTGCTTGGCAAGTTGAAACCAATCGGGATCAAGCTGCTGTAACGCGGTATTGACCAGATCATCGGCAACTCGATTTTGCTGCAATAACTGACGAATTCTCCGCTCACCATGGCCTTTGTTCATGCCTTGGCGAATGGCACTCAAAGCGTAACGTAAATCATCAAGATAACCGTATTCTCGACAAGAATTCATCACAGGTTGTACCTCCTCATGATTAAACCCTTTGAGGAGTAACTTTTGCAGCAATTCATATTCACTGTGATCTCGACGAGACAATATCCGCAAAGCCGTTTCTTTAGGAGAACTAACGGCTAAAGCATTTTGATGTCGATGGGGAGAACGCGAGGATAAAGGAGAATGCATCGTTTTCGCTCCAATAAGAAAGCCCTGCACAGCAGGGCTTAAAGAGTAGTCAGGCGTTAGATTATAACTCTTCTTCCTGTTCAGGAATCACGCCAAATTCAGGCTCATCGAGCGGAACTTGTTCAGGGCTGAGTAACATCTCACGCAATTTGCTATCAATCGCCTTGCTGGCTTCAGGATGCTCACGCAAGAACTTACAAGCATTGGCTTTACCTTGGCCGATTTTATCGCCATTGTAACTGTACCAAGCACCGGATTTTTCAATCAGCTTATGTTTAACCCCTAAATCGACCAACTCACCCTCACGGTTAAATCCTTGTCCATACATGATTTGAGTATTGGCTTCTTTAAACGGAGCTGCGATTTTATTTTTAACGACTTTAATGCGGGTTTCATTACCAACCACTTCTTCGCCTTCTTTAATCGCGCCAGTACGGCGAATATCTAATCGAACAGAGGCATAGAACTTCAGAGCATTACCACCGGTTGTGGTTTCTGGGTTGCCAAACATCACGCCAATTTTCATCCGAATTTGGTTGATGAAAATACACATACAGTTCGACTGCTTCAAGTTACCCGTCAGCTTACGCATCGCTTGAGAAAGCATACGGGCTTGTAGCCCCATGTGGCTATCACCCATTTCACCTTCGATTTCTGCTTTTGGTGTTAGCGCAGCAACAGAGTCAACAACGATGACATCGACGGCACCTGAACGCGCTAGTGCATCACAAATCTCTAATGCTTGCTCACCAGTATCAGGCTGAGAGACGAGTAAATCGTTGATTTTCACACCCAGTTTCTGAGCATAAATAGGATCAAGAGCGTGTTCAGCATCAATAAACGCACAGGTTTTACCTTCACGTTGTGCAGAAGCAATTAACTCAAGAGTTAAGGTTGTTTTACCCGAAGATTCAGGACCATAAACTTCAACAATCCGCCCCATTGGTAAACCGCCGGCACCCAATGCGATGTCAAGAGAAAGAGAACCGGTTGAAATCGTCTCTACATCCATAGTACGGTTATCACCGAGCAGCATGATAGAGCCTTTACCGAATTGCTTTTCAATTTGACCGAGCGCTGCGGCTAAGGCTTTTTGTTTATTCTCGTCCATTACTTTCTCCAGACTGTCACCTTGCGGTGAAAAGTTTCGCGATTGAGTGCGACGTTATCGTCAACTTGCTACTTATTATACTGTTGATTCATACAGTGTCCAGAGCTGTATGAAGATTTTTGCGCCTTAGTTCAAATCGTCGAAGATAAATGGTCACTGATGATTTGTAACGCATGGATGATCGCTTGCTCGCGAACGCTCACTCTATCCCCTTGAAAAAAAATCGTTTCTACTCTCCGCCAATCTTGGTTACTTGCCCAAGCAAAACACACTGTGCCGACGGGCTTATCTTCCGTTGCTCCTGACGGACCAGCGATACCACTGATCGCCACTCCAATGGTCGCTTGTGAATGCAACAGGGCTCCCTGCACCATTTCTAGCACAACCGGTTCAGACACCGCGCCATATTCCAATAAGGTTTGTGAGCGTACGCCGAGCATCTCTTGTTTGGCTTGATTACTGTAAGTGACAAAAGCGCGATCGAACCAAGCCGAGCTGCCTGCTGTCTCAGTGATAGCATAGGCAACCCCACCTCCCGTACATGATTCTGCGCTAGTCATTATTTGCTGAGCCGCCAATAGCTGCTGTCCGACTTGTTGGCTAAGTGCGATAAGGTTACTCATGCTACCCCCTACTTATTTTCGATCCAATCATCCAAAATCATAAAACATAATGGGTACCATTCGGTACCCATTGATTAACATCGCACAGTCATGATGACTCTTAAATTTCAAACATCAAACTGTCCGCATCGAGGAACGGCCAGCGAATAACCTGAGGAGATTGACTTTGTTCGTCAAAAAAATACCCGACCTGTGGCATAGCAAATACTTTGTCACCACGAGCAATAGGCTGCTCATTTAAAGCGCGATGAGTCAGTTTCGCTTCCCATGGTTCAGGGCTTTGCCAACCGATAGGTGCAAGCTCGACTCGTACCTCCGCACCAACAGGATTAATCGACAAGACCTCACAAGGTAAGTACGCTTGACTGTTCTCTTTGAGAGAAATACTCAACTCATGACTACGAACGTAAAGTGTTCCAGTTTGTTGAATCGCCCTCTGCTGAGGCGGCAAAATAAAAGCCTGATCATTTTGCCAATGGGGAGCCTGCCACTGAGCAGGAAAAACATTCACATTACCAAAAAAGTCGAACACAAAACGACTGTTCGGCTCAGCGTACAGCTGAACAGGGGTATCGACTTGTTCAATACGACCATTACTCATCACCACCACACGATCAGAAAGCTCTAAGGCCTCATCTTGATCGTGCGTAACAAAAACACTGGTAAAGCCGAGTTCATCATGCAAACTGCGTAACCAGCGACGTAACTCTTTACGTACTTTGGCATCGAGTGCACCAAACGGCTCATCCAACAACAATACTTCTGGTTGAGTGGCCAATGCTCTCGCCAATGCAATACGCTGTTTTTGTCCACCCGATAACTGCTCTGGATAGCGATCCGCCAAGTGACCAAGTTGAACGATTTCAAGCAGTTGCTTGACTCGTCGAGCGATTTCAGTCGATGTTGGCCGTTGGCGACGCTCCATCACTTGTAAACCAAAGGCTACGTTATCTGCAACGGTCATGTGCCGAAACAGAGCGTAATTTTGAAACACGAATCCAACTCGACGATCACGAACATGAACATGGGTCACGTCGCGGTCACGAAAATGAATGTGTCCCGTATCCGCACCTTCTAAACCAGCGATAATACGTAGTAAGGTAGTTTTTCCAGATCCAGAAGGGCCCAGTAAACCAATCATTTCTCCGTCATCAATATGTAAAGAGAGCGGTGATAAAGCCTGAAATGCTCCAAAGTTTTTGGAAATATTATCTAAACGAATACTCATACCGTCTCTTGCTCACTATTTGTTTTGCTTTGATTATGTTCTTGTCGCCATTCAACAATCGCTTTTAACACTAACGTCAACAAGGCGATAAATGCCAGTAATGAAGCGCTCGCGAACGCCGCTTGCGATTGATAATCTTCATATAATACTTGGACATGCAAAGGGAGTGTGTTGGTCTCACCGCGAATATTGCCAGAGACCACCGCTACCGCACCAAATTCACCAATCGCCCTAGCATTGGTTAAGATCACCCCGTAGATAAGAGCCCATTTGATATTCGGTAACGTCACTCGACGAAACAATTGCCACCACGAAGCCCCTAAAATTACCGCAGCTTCTTCATCCGAGCGGCCTTGCTGCTGCATCAGTGGGATCAGCTCTCGGGCAACAAACGGGCAAGTCACAAACACCGTGACCAATACGATCCCCGGCCAAGCAAACATCACCTGTAAATCACGGTCAAATAGCCACTGACCTAACCAGCCATTACTGCCATAGAGCAGTAAGTACAACAGACCAGCAACAACAGGTGAAACTGCAAAGGGAATATCTATGATTGTGGTCAGTACCTTACGTCCCGGAAATTCAAAACGCGTCACCGCCCAAGCGAGCAACACCCCGAAAACCAAATTAATAGGCACCGTTAATAGAGCAACGAATAACGTCAAACTGATCGCATGACGTGTATCGGGTTCGAGTAAATGACCAATATAAGCCGATAGCCCGCTCGCAAACGCTTGCTGAAAAATACTGACTAATGGGATCACTAAAAGTAAAGTAACCCAGAATAGCGCTAATCCTATCAAGCTCCATTTCACCCAAGGCGTTTCACCGACTCGTCTCGGCTGTAATCCTTTCATCGCCTTCTCCTTAACGCCCATGAATACGGCGTAAATAAGCACCTTGCCATAGATTAATCATCAGCAGTAACAACAAAGAAGCCACTAGCACCACAGAAGCAATCGCGCTCGCCGCAGGAAAATCAAACTCTTGTAAGCGTACAAAAATCATTAATGATGTGATTTCACTGACATAAGGCATGTTACCTGCGATGAAGATCACCGCACCAAACTCTCCCAAACTGCGCGTAAATGAAAGCGCGACGCCAATCAATAGAGCGGGCTTTAACGAGGGCATGATCACTCGCCAAAATACCGCTCGATCCGTCGCACCAAGGGTCATGCCAGCTTCTTCTTCCTCTTTGGAAATCTCTTCTAACACTGGCTGAACCGTACGAACGACAAAAGGCAAACTGGTAAATACCATCGCCAATACAATCCCTAAAGGGGTGTAAGCAACCTTGATACCGAGCTCACTAAGCACACTTCCTACCCATCCGTTGGTTGAGTACAGCGTCGCTAAGGTTATTCCTGCCACTGCCGTGGGGAGCGCAAAGGGTAAGTCGACTAACGCATCCAAGACCCGTTTGCCATAAAAATCATAACGAACCAAAACCCACGCCAATAAAAGCCCCAATAAACCGTTAAATAATGAGGCAATCAAAGCCGCTCCGACAGTGACTTTATAACTGGCGACGACTCTGGGATCGGCGATAACCTGCCAATACTCTGTCCAAGACATATTGCTGGTTTGAATGATTAAACCACTCGCTGGCAGCAATAAAATTAAACTAATAAAAAATAGCGAGGTCCCGAGACTAACCCCAAAGCCGGGCAATACTCTTTTATGACGTGGTCGCGTGAGAGAACGGCTCATAAACCCTCTGCAAAAAACTTAAGCGTAAGATAGCCACTTATCGAAATAAGTGGCGAATAATCGGTTAACGACGTTGTAATTGATCCAATTTTGCGCCATTGGCAAAATGATCTTGCATGGCTTTTTCCCAACCACCTGCGATAGTCTCTACCGTTAATAGTTCGACATCAGGAAAACGATCGGCAAACTCGGCTTTCACTTTTTCATCATGAATTCGATAGCTAAAACCAGCCAGTAAACGCTGCGCTTCTTCACTGTACAAATAAGAAAGGTATTCGTGAGCAACTTCATAAGTGCCTTTACGTTTAGCGGTACGCTCGACAACCGCTACCGGAAATTCAGCCAAAATAGAAATTTTAGGCACCACGACTTGGTAATCATCCATGCCGTACTGCTGACGAATATTATTAACTTCAGATTCAAAGGTAATCAAGACGTCCCCAAGACCACGCTCAACAAAAGAAGTGGTTGCCCCTCGACCTCCGGTATCAAATACCGCAACATTGGCGAGAAACTGTCTTAAAAATCGGTCTTGTTCCGCTTGATTATCAGCGCCAAATTGTTGTTGTGCAAAACCTAGTGCAGCCAAGTAAGTATAACGCGCATTACCGGAAGTTTTCGGATTTGGAAACACCGATGACACATCGTCGCGAGCTAAATCATCCCAGTTTTGAATATTTTTCGGGTTACCTTTGCGAACTAAAAATGCGGTTGTTGAATAATAAGGTGAGCTCGCATTAGGAAATTGATCTTGCCAATTGGCGTCGATGAGCTTTCCCCGATCATGCAGAACTTGCACGTCGGTAACTTGGTTGAAGGTCACCACATCCGCAGCAAGCCCTTGTAAAATAGAACGAGCTTGGGCGGAAGAGCCACCATGAGATTGGCGTATTTCTACCGTTTGCCCAGTTTTTTCTTGCCAATGCTTAGCAAATAGCGGGTTATAAGCATTGAAAAGCTCACGAGCGATATCATACGATGAGTTAAGAATGGTTTGATCGGCGGCTGAAACATTCAATGATCCAACCATAAGTAGTGTGGCTAACGCCGACTTAATAAACTTCATATTTGATACTCCACAATTCCCGTTGCCAGCATGGCTTCCTATTGCTTAGAGTATTAGGTAAATGAATTATAACAAAGCTTATTAATAGAACTTTTTGGAATAAAATCTAGCAATAAATTGTATGTCGATTAAACCGTGAGTTTTATAATAAACAGACGACCGGAGTGTGATAAAACAGCTTAGTCTGAACGACACCTCTATCACTCAGACAACCAGCGGTGTACTGTTTCATCAAATGATCAATGACTAAGGATAAGCACGTGACTGATTTTCCAACCATCGAAGCGTATGTCGGACAAACACCATTAGTTCGTTTACAAAGATTACCTCAAGGTAACTCAAGTACCGTTTTAGTCAAACTGGAAGGAAATAATCCAGCAGGTTCAGTCAAAGACCGTCCAGCGTTGAATATGATTATTCAGGCAGAAAAGCGTGGTGATATACAACCTGGAGATAGGATCATCGAAGCCACCAGTGGTAATACTGGTATCGCTTTAGCCATGGCTGCGGCTATTAAAGGCTACAAAATGACCTTAATCATGCCAGATAACGCAACCCAAGAGCGTAAAGATTCTATGCGCGCCTATGGCTGTGAATTAATTCTGGTCAGTAAAGATCAAGGGATGGAAGGAGCACGTGATTTAGCTCTGCAAATGCAAGCTCAAGGCAAAGGGAAGGTGTTGGATCAATTTAATAATCCAGATAATCCCTTAGCGCACTTTCAGTCAACCGGCCCCGAAATTTGGCAGCAAAGCCAAGGAAAAATTACTCACTTTGTCTCTAGTATGGGAACCACTGGCACCATCATGGGGACATCTCGCTATCTAAAACAACAAAACCCGCAGATCCAAATCATCGGTCTACAACCATCTGAAGGCAGCTCGATACCTGGAATTCGCCGCTGGCCAAAGGAGTATCTACCGGGGATTTTTGAACAGTCTCGGGTCGATGTGGTGATGGACATCAGCGAGCAAGACGCTATTCAAACAGCGCGCGCGTTAGCAACTCAGGAGGGGATTTGCGCAGGTGTTAGCTCCGGAGGCTCTGTATTTGCCGCCTTACAAATCGCCAAACAAAATCCAGGCTCGGTGGTTGTCGCGATCGTCTGTGATCGTGGTGATCGTTATCTCTCTTCTGGTCTATTTTCTTGAAACCAAAAGAGTATTTTTGAATGACATGATGAGCCTGTTCATCATGTCATTCACTGCCTGCCCCATCGGTTGATTGCTCATTAATAGTGAAGTTTGTTATCCTCTGCGGCTGAGTTGTTGACGCTCAGAACAAACAACTGGCTAACCGAGTAACGAATACCATGAGTACATCCAACGCTTCTTGCATCGAGTCTTCCTCATCTCATACGCCAATGATGAGGCAATATCTTAAACTCAAAGCAGAAAACCCCGATATTTTGCTGTTTTATCGTATGGGTGATTTTTATGAGCTGTTTTATGATGATGCAAAACGCGCCTCGCAATTATTAGATATCTCACTCACTAAACGTGGAGCGTCCGCTGGTGAGCCGATTCCTATGGCTGGCGTTCCTTACCATGCCGTCGAAGGCTATTTAGCTAAGCTGGTACAACTGGGAGAATCCATTGCTATTTGCGAACAAATTGGCGATCCGGCAACCAGTAAAGGCCCCGTTGAACGTAAAGTAGTACGCATTATTACCCCTGGCACCATTACTGACGAAGCCTTATTGTCTGAGCGTAGCGATAACTTGATTGCGGCGATTTACCATCAAGACGGTAAATTTGGTTATGCGACTTTGGATGTCACTTCTGGCCGCTTCCAACTTTCTGAACCAGATTCGGTAGAATCAATGTGCGCTGAACTGCAACGCACTGCACCGCGCGAATTACTCTTTCCTGAGGATTTTGGCCCAGTACAGGTTCTGGCCAATCGTAAAGGTAACCGCCGCCGCCCGATTTGGGAATTCGAACTCGACACCGCAAAACAGCAGTTGAATCAACAATTTGGTACTCGTGACTTGGTGGGTTTTGGTGTAGAAAAAGCCAAACTCGGTTTATGTGCAGCAGGCTGCTTAATTCAATACGTAAAAGATACTCAGCGCACCGCCCTACCCCATATTCGTGCTCTGACTTTTGATCGCCAAGATCAATCGGTTATTTTAGATGCAGCGACTCGTCGTAACTTAGAATTAACCCAAAATTTAGCGGGCGGACAAGAGCACACCTTAGCGGAAGTATTAGATCACTGTGCGACCGCAATGGGTAGCCGCATGCTCAAACGCTGGATTCATCAACCTACTCGCCATATCGACACCATCAATCAACGTTTGGATGGAATCACTGAGTTAAAACAAGAAGCTCTCTTTGCTGAACTTTCCCCAATACTAAAACAAATTGGCGATATTGAGCGTATCTTGGCTCGTTTAGCACTGCGCTCTGCTCGTCCACGTGATTTGGCTCGCCTGCGAAATGCGCTACAGCAGTTACCTGAACTCAACCAGCAAATGGCATCACTGAAACACCCTTATTTATGTCAACTACGTCAAGATGCCCAGCCTATTGAATCCCTTTCTCTATTGCTAGAACGTGCAATAAAAGATAACCCTCCAGTGGTGATCCGTGATGGCGGAGTGATTGCCGATGGCTATGATGCTGAACTGGACGAGTGGCGAAAATTAGCGGCTGGCGCGACCGAGTATCTTGATCAATTAGAAGCCGATGAGCGTGAACGTCACGGTATTGACAGCTTGAAAGTCGGTTACAACAATGTGCACGGCTTTTATATCCAAGTCAGCCGCGGACAAAGCCAACTTGTGCCACCGCACTATGTACGTCGCCAAACCTTAAAAAATGCTGAACGCTATATTATTCCTGAGCTCAAAGCACATGAAGACAAAGTTTTAAATTCAAAATCCAAGGCGTTAGCACTAGAAAAACAGCTTTGGGAACAATTATTTGATCTGTTACTGCCCCATTTAGAGCGTTTGCAGGCGTTAGCTTCTGCACTCTCACAGTTAGACGTGTTACAAAATTTAGCCGAAAGAGCAGAAAGCTTGGATTATTGTCGGCCAACTTTAACCGAGAGTATTGGTTTACAGATTCAAGCCGGTCGACATCCAGTGGTTGAGCAAGTGATGAACGATCCCTTTATTGCCAACCCAATCACACTCCACCAACAGCGCAAAATGTTGATCATTACTGGTCCGAACATGGGGGGTAAATCGACTTATATGCGCCAAACCGCCTTGATCGCCCTGATGGCGCATATGGGCAGTTACGTCCCAGCGCAATCAGCGACGATTGGTTTGTTAGATCGGATTTTCACGCGGATTGGTGCTTCTGATGATCTGGCTTCAGGACGATCCACGTTTATGGTTGAAATGACCGAAACCGCGAATATTCTGCATAATGCAACACAGCATAGTTTGGTATTGATGGATGAGATTGGCCGGGGCACCAGCACTTATGATGGGCTCTCTTTAGCATGGGCCAGTGCCGAATGGTTAGCCACTAAAATTGGGGCGATGACTCTATTTGCTACTCACTATTTTGAGTTAACTGAACTGCCCAACACTTTGCCACATTTGGCGAATGTTCATCTCGATGCGGTTGAGCATGGTGAAAACATCGCCTTCATGCACGCCGTACAAGAAGGGGCGGCCAGTAAATCTTACGGTTTAGCCGTCGCGAGCTTAGCGGGCGTACCTAAGGCTGTGATTACCAATGCCAAAAATAAACTCGCGCAGCTTGAGCAACAGCGAGAGACGACGAAGAAACCTGCAGCATCACTGGCTATAACTGATCAAATGAGCTTGATTCCTGAGCCAAGTGAAGTTGAACAACTACTCGCCGATATTGATCCCGATGAGCTGACACCACGCCAAGCATTAGAAGCCTTATATCGTTTAAAAAAACATTTATAAACACCTAACTATTAAAGCAAAAAGGCACCGTAACGGTGCCTTTACTCGCTCATTAAAACCAATTAATAGTCATTATCAACATTAAACAAAGCTTCCATATTCAGCCCTTGTTTAACGAGGATCTCACGCAATCGGCGTAAGCCTTCCACTTGGATCTGTCTGACTCGTTCACGAGTAAGGTTAATTTCTCGCCCAACTTCTTCCAGTGTTGATGGTTCATAACCCAGTAATCCAAAACGGCGTGCTAAGACTTCTTTTTGCTTTGGATTGAGCTCATCAAGCCAATTAAGCAAAGATAAACGAATATCGTCATCTTGAGTCGATACTTCCGGATCAGAGTGGTTAGAGTCTGGCAGAATATCCAACAATGCTTTATCGCCATCGCCACCAATCGGAGTATCAACAGAACTGATTCGCTCATTCAAACGTAGCATTTTGTTGACATCTTCAACTGGCTTGTCCAGCTCAGCAGCAATCTCTTCTGCCGTAGGTTCATGGTCTAAACGCTGTGAAAGCTCACGAGCGGTGCGCAAATAGATATTGAGTTCTTTAACAACATGAATCGGTAGACGAATGGTACGAGTTTGATTCATCAGCGCCCGTTCGATGGTTTGACGAATCCACCACGTGGCATAAGTCGAAAAACGAAAGCCTCGTTCTGGGTCAAACTTCTCAACCGCTCTGATCAAACCTAGATTGCCTTCTTCAATCAAATCGAGCAAGGCTAGACCACGGTTACTGTAACGACGAGAGATTTTCACAACCAAGCGTAGGTTACTTTCAATCATTCGCTTGCGCGCGACCTCATCACCACGTAACGCACGTCGAGCATAAAGAACTTATTCTTCGGCGGTTAAAAGGGGTGAGAAACCAATTTCACTCAAATACATCTGTGTTGCATCTAAGCTTTTGCTCGATGCATCGTATTCTTCTTTGAGGTTAATGGCGGATAGTTGCTCAACGTCAGACTCCGCTGCGCTGATAACTTCAGGATCAAAATCAAAATCTTCGACTTTAGTGACTGAATTGCTGATACTCATAACGCCTCCCCTGGCGAGCTAGCAAGACATTACAACTTCAAATGTCGGCTACATAACTCATCACAAGCATGTTTATGGTAAGTAGCGTTGTGGATTCACTGGCTTACCTTGGTAACGAATTTCAAAATGTAAGCGAACACTGGTGGTTCCTGAGCTGCCCATGGTCGCGATTTTTTGACCGGCAGTTACATTCTGACCTTCTTGAACCAGCAGTTGATCATTATGAGCATAGGCACTTAGATAGTCATCATTGTGCTTAATAATGATCAAATTGCCGTAGCCGCGTAGCGCATTACCTGAATACACCACTGTCCCAGCCGCGGTAGAAACAATCGATTGACCTCGCTGACCTGCAATATCAATACCTTTGTTTCCTTGATCTCCTGCGGAGAAACCTTTAATTACTCTCCCTTTGGTTGGCCATAGCCACTTAGCGATTTTATCGTTATTTTGTGTCGGTTTAGTGACAGGCTGATTAGTAACATTCACTTTAGGTGTAGATTCAACATACCTGTTTGTTTTCGGTTGTTCAATAGGTGGCGTAGGTGCTTTCCTATCAGTTGTAGGCGTTTTCTTACCATTTTGAGAGATCGATACAGGATTAGAGTCTTTGCTCTTCACAGACACCGACGGAGTCACGACAACGGGCGTAGGCGCAGTGACAGGAGTCGATGCTGAAGCAACACTCCCTACCGAGCTAACATTAGCTCTAGGTCGAGGACCAGCGCCCGTTCCAGCATAAGCAGGAGGCGTATAAACCGGCCCCCATAAACGCAACTTTTGCCCAGGATGAATCACATAAGGCGCTTGCAGGCGATTAAAACGGATAATATCGTTAACATCTTTATCAGTGATGTAAGAGATAAAATATAAAGTATCGCCTTTTTTTACCTCATAATAACTGCCTCGATAGCTGCCACGAGGTATTGAATTATAGTCTTTGTTCAGCCCCGAAACTGGCGCAGGAGTGTTAACCGCACAACCAAATAGTAAGCAGCACAAACCAATCAACCATCCATTTCGACACTGTAGCTTTTTCATTAAGCTAATTCACCTGCTACTAAAGGTACGAAACGTACCGTTTCTACGCTTTGAGTCATCCATTCATCACCTTGGCGACAAATACACAGTAGTTGCTGCTCTTCTTCCCCTACAGGAATAACTAAACGCCCACCATCGGTTAGTTGATTAAGTAAAGCCTGAGGCACCACTGGTGCGGCCGCAGTAACGATAATCGCATCAAACGGTGCTTTAGCCGTCCACCCTTGCCAGCCATCACCGTGTTTAGTTGAGACATTATAAATATCCAATTGTTTCAAACGGCGTTTCGCTTCCCATTGTAAAAATTTAATACGCTCAATTGAAAATACGTGATCAACCAGTTGAGCGAGTACCGCCGTTTGATATCCCGACCCCGTCCCCACTTCTAAAACTCGGCTATGTGGTTTTAAAGACAATAGCTGCGTCATTTTGGCCACAATATAAGGTTGGGAAATCGTCTGTCCAAGACCAATAGGTAACGCGTTGTTATCGTAAGCTTGGTGCATCATCGCTTGCGATACAAAGCGCTCTCTTGGCAATCCATGAATGGCTGAAAGTACCGCTTGATCATCAATACCTTGCTGCACTAAATATTCAATCAATTTGTCCGCTTTAGGGTTACTCATTTTTTATACCTTTAACCACGTCGCCATCGCTCCTAGCGACTCGTGTGCAGTTAAATCAACCAGTATCGGCGTGACTGACACATACTTTTGCTCAATAGCAAAAAAGTCGGTGCCTTCACCCGCGTCTTGCTCTCTTCCCGGAGGCCCCAACCAGTAGATATCATGCCCTCGTGGATCTTTTTGTTTGATCATGTTCTCAGCATGATGACGAGCGCCAAGTCGGGTGACTTGAGTCCCTGTTAGCTGCTCGAAAGGCACGTCTGGAATATTAATATTAATCAATCGATTCGTTGGAATTGGAGAAGATAAGTGCTGCAAAACAATTTGACGAGCAATCTTACCCGCCGTTGCAAAATGGGTTTTACCAACCAAAGAGAAAGCGATAGATTGCACACCAAGAAAATGCCCTTCCATAGCAGCAGCAACCGTACCAGAATAAAGCACATCATCGCCTAAGTTAGCACCATGATTGATACCACTTAATACCAGATCCGGCAAATCATGTTTGAGTAATTCATTAAGAGCAAAATGAACGCAATCGGTGGGTGTACCCTGTACGGAATAGGTATTCGGCTCAATTTTAGTGACTCGCAATGGCTGCTCTAACGTCAAAGAATTTGAGGCACCTGAACGATTTCTATCCGGAGCAACAATGATAATCTCAGCCAAGTCGGCTAATGCATAGGCCAGCGCTCGAATACCCTCGGCATAAACACCATCATCATTACTCAATAAAATTTTTAATTTTTTATTAGTCATAAACTCGTTCAACTGGAATTTCTTCAATTAACTCACGGACGATAGAGGTCGCAAAACTGCCCGCATCCAAAGTAAAGCTAAGCACTATATTATTATTGTCGACTTGCCACTGAAGCTGCTGAGGATGTAAGGCAATCACTCGCCTGTCGTGACGCATCCGGTTGCCGCGGATCAGTTTCATTAGATCGGGTTCGGCATCGAGCGCTTGTTGCTCCAAGGCTTGCGCAGCACTTTGAGTCGGCAGAGCATTATCTCCTGCCAATGCCGCAGTAATTTGTACTTTCTGATCGGCTAACTGTTGGTTAAACTCCATCAGTTGCTCACCACTAACCAGTTCTGATGCTCCGTTTTTTAAGGCGATATCCCCCTCAATAAAAGATTCAAAACACCCTGACTGAATGCGAGCAGAAACAATATGATTAAAAATCCACGAACGGGCAGCAGATAAATACAAACTGCGCTGATTTTGATTACGAGAGCGCACATTGTCACGTCCCCAGCGACGGGCTTCATGAAGGTTATTACCATCTTTACCAAAGCGCTGTTGACCAAAATAGTTAGGGACTCCCTGCTCAGCAAGCACCTGCAAACGTTGCACAACATTATCGATATCGGTCACTTCGCTCAGGGTCAGTTCAAAGTGATTGCCCTGCAAATCACCGGGACGTAACTTTTTATGATGGCGAGTCATCGCCAATACTTGAATACTTGGGTATTGCTTTTCAAATGCGGCCAAATTCGGCAATTTACCATCAGGAAGATAGACACTGAGCCACTGTTCCGTCACAGCATGACGATCTTTAAGCCCGGCCCAGCCGACATCTTTGGATTTTACACCACACGCCTTAGCCAGCTCGTTCGCGACAAAACTGGTATTTTCTCCGGTTTTTCTAATGCACACCATGACATGCTCACCTTCACCAGAGAAGGTATAGCCCAAATCTTCGATGACCTTAAAATGCTCTGGTCGTGCTTTAATTTTTGCTTTCGCCGTCGGCTGACCACATAAATACGCCAACGAAGAGAGAAGATCAGTCATTTTTTATTCCAATATCTGCCTACTCACACTCGTTAACGAAAATTTGAGTTTATGGTAAGCAGTGAATGTATCCCATCGCTATCGTTCGATAACAATCGAGGAGTAAGATAAACGGACGGCGTACCGCTCCACATACCATCATGCAAAGCGTTCACCAAGTACTAAGCTTTGATTAATAATACCACGGCCTCACAAGCGATCCCTTCTTTACGGCCAGTAAAGCCGAGCTGTTCGGTGGTGGTTGCTTTGACATTAATGTTACTGATTGCTGTTTGTAAGTCCTCAGCAATCACTTGACACATTGATTCAATATAAGGAGCCATCTTCGGTGCTTGAGCAATCAGGGTAATATCAGCATTACCCAACTGATACCCTTGTTTGAGAACGCGTTGATACACATCGCGCAGTAAGGCTCGACTATCAGCACCTTTCCATTGTTCATCCGTATCGGGAAAATGGCGGCCAATATCACCGGCGGCAATCGCGCCTAACAGTGCATCACACAAAGCATGCAGCGCCACATCACCATCAGAGTGAGCTATCAGGCCCTGCTCATAAGGGATAGAAACACCACCAATTATCACTGGGCCTTCACCGCCAAATTTATGCACATCAAAACCGTGACCAATACGTATCATGCTGTTTCCTTTTTCTGACTGACATAGAACTCAGCCAATGCCAGATCTTCTGGCTGAGTAATTTTAATATTATCCGCTCGACCGCTTACCAAAGCGGGATACACACCTTGCCACTCGAAAGCAGAAGCTTCATCGGTAATGATGGCATGCTGTGCTAAGGCTTGTTGCAGAGCTTGTAACAAGGGTTGGCAACGAAACATCTGCGGCGTGAGTGCATGCCATAACGCTTGACGTTCAACAGTCTGCACAATGTTTCCATCACCATCGCCACGCTTCATCGTGTCGCGAACTGGGCTAGCGAGTATCGCTCCCACTGGGTGAGATAACGCGCGCTGAATTAACTGGCTAATATCACGCTCAGTGACGCAGGGTCTGGCCGCATCATGCACCATTACCCATTCCCCTAATTGCTGTTCATCCACCAAACGCAGCGCATTCATCACCGAATCTGCGCGCTCTTTTCCGCCATTCACCACCTTCACTCGGGGATGACTTGCTAATGATAAGGAAGAAAAGTAAGGGTCTTGCTGACTGATAGCAATGACAACCTGTCCTATCTGTGGGTGAGCCAATAACTGCTCAACCGTATGCTCTAATACCGTTTTTCCATTAAGCAGGAGATATTGCTTAGGACGATCAGCTTGCATTCGACTGCCAACCCCAGCAGCAGGGACAATTGCGGTAATTAATGGGACGATCAAGGCGTTACCTCACCGATAATCCGATAGAAGGTTTCATTATCTTTGACCATTCCTAACTCATGACGGGCACGCTCTTCAATGGCATCGAGCCCCTGCCGTAAATCATCGATTTCAGCAAACATCTCTTGGTTTCGTTGATGCAAATTACTGTTTACTTGCTCTTGCACCTTAATTTCACTCGAGACCGTTCGAAAGTCTACAATGCCATTCTTACTTAGCCATAAATGGTATTGCAGCCAGCCAAATAGCAAACATAAGGCTATTGCCAATACTCGCATCTTTTTCACCTTACTGATGGGAGCGGTACATCGTGCAGATGTACCGTCTACATTGACGATTTACTTGCGAGCTTACTTATATCATAAGAGCCAAAATCAGGCGAGTAAGCTCACCGCTTAAGTGGTTGCTACTCAACACCTATCCCAAATGATTGAAACAACGCAACACAAACATCCTGATGATACTGACTGAACCTAACCAAGCCTGAGATAACGTACAAGGCGAGCGGATCGGCTCTCATGACAAAAATATTAATTCATCGATAAAAACAGAAGTAATCCGCAACCTAAAATTAAACGATAAATGACAAAAGGAGTCATACCCATTCGAGAAATAAGTTTTAGGAAAAAGAAAATGCACAAATAAGCACTAATAAACGAAGTGAGCACGCCAGTAATTAAGAAATTCATCTGAATCGGTTCACCGCTCGTGATTAACTTAAGACCTAAATATCCACCAGCTAAGGTAATAATTGGAATCGACATTAAAAATGAAAATCGCGCCGCAGCCTCGCGGGTAAAACCTAAATACAGTGCAGCCGTAATGGTTGCTCCTGAGCGAGAGGTACCCGGAATGATCGCTAGCGCCTGCGCAAGACCAACAAAAAGAGCCTGCTTCCATCCTGCTTGATATTCATCTTGAGCAAGGCGAGCATGTCTATCCACATACCAAAGCAACAAGCCAAAAATGATCGTCGTTATGGCAATGACCCAGGCACTACGCAGATACAGTTCGACAATATCTTTCATTAATAAACCAAAAATACACGCAGGAATGGTCGCAAGAACAATCAACCAAGCCAGTTTCGCTTCTTTAGTGCGATCGCCTTTGAAAATAGACGCAAAAAATGCGCGTAATAAGCTCACCACTTCATGGCGAAAATAAATAATCACCGCAGCTAAGGTGCCAACATGTACTGCGACATCAAAAGCTAAGCCTTGATCTTCCCAACCTAAAATCGCCGACGGCAAAATGAGATGAGCCGAGCTAGAAATAGGTAAAAATTCAGTTAAGCCTTGGATCAACGCTAATATAAACGCTTCAAAATAAGTCATGATTATTCTCTAATTAACGGATTCACGGATGGAAAACCACAAAGGAATGGGGGTTAAAGAATCGAGATCTGGCGTTGCTTGCCACACCTCTTCAACCGTTTTCTCGCTGCCAGGGATCAGCAGTTGAGGCGACAAGTCGTACAAAGGTTGGATAACAAACGGATAATGATAAATATCGCGTCTTGGTAAGACGGGAGCCTCCGTAGAGACTTGGTTACCATAGAGTAGTAAATCTAAGTCTAAGGTACGGTCTTGGAATTTCTTTGCGTTGCTTTCTCTTCCCCAACGCTGTTCTATATGCCGTAATTTCTCTAGCAAGGCCGGTAAAGACAATGTGGTGCTAAGTTCAGCAACAAGATTATAAAAAGGATGACTATCAAAGCCGACAGACGGGCATTCATAAACCGACGATAAACGCAGCTGATCAGTTAATGTCGCTAAGTCACGACATCCTGCTTCAATATGTTGATGGCGTTGAACATTTGAACCAATACCAACATAGCAAGTTATCATGCCTGTCCTCGTTCAATTACCACACCAACCCCTCTCGCTTGTGCCACTGCTCCCGGTTTTGTTAAGCGAATCTTCACCCAAGGCACAGAAAAACGCTGTATAATCAACTCAGCCACTTCTTCAGCAACTCGCTCTACCAATAAAAAACGTCCCTGCTCAATATGCTCTATCACCGCTTGACTGACTTGCGCATAATCTAATGCATCAGCCACATCATCACTTTTTCCAGCGGGTTGATTGTTATGCGCCATCTCCAAATCAAGCACTAATTTTTGCTTAATGGTCTGCTCCCAGTCATAAACACCAATGGTTGTCACCACGGTTAACTGCTCGATAAAAACTTTATCCATGGCGATATTGCCTCCTTTTTGCTGGTCGGATATCCAAATTGAGTAAAAAAACGGACTATTTTTGCTTATCACGATATCATATACCCAAATCACCTATTGATGCGAAACTCCGAATAGTTTTTTTGTTTCTCAACACAATTGAACGATCTCTTTTATGCTATTTAACAATCGCTTGGAATACAGTCGACGTTCTTTATCCATTGTCAAAGAGCAGTCAAGTTACGCTGTTTTATAAGCATGGCAACGTAATTAAATTGAGCGATACGATGCTTATCCGGTGTATATCACGTTAAAAATAAAGAAATCCTGAGACTATATACCCAAACGACTTGGAGTAGCCGGTAGAGGGTAAGTGCATAATCCCCAATGAGCGTTGACCAACGATGTGATTGGACGAATGAAAGCAGCCAACACCGCAGCAGCGTCAAGTAGGAAGGGAATATTCACCGCATTAGAGAGTCCCCGCTTAAACATTGGCTCAAGGACAGACTTTGCAGCTAAACAACGACGGTAGAGGCCAGTATGACGCCACTAGCACTGATCATGATCATTTGCGCCTATTTACTGGGATCCATATCCAGTGCGGTGTTGATCTGCCGATTACTGCGGCTGCCTGATCCTCGCGGCGTTGGTTCCCATAACCCCGGAGCCACCAATGTGCTGCGCATTGCTGGTAAGAAAACCGCCCTGACCGTGCTGATTTGTGACATGCTCAAAGGAACGATCCCAGTTTGGAGTGGCTATTACCTTAACATCGATCCTTTGATGCTCGGCTTAATCGGTATCGCCGCATGCCTTGGCCATATGTATCCCTTATTTTTCCATTTCAAAGGTGGTAAAGGTGTGGCGACAGCGCTAGGCGCTATTGCACCAATAGGCTTAGAATTAACCGCCATGGTCATCGTCACTTGGTTAGTGGTGGTGTTTATTTTCCGTTATTCCTCCCTTGCTGCATTGGTGACCGTGTTATTGACGCCTTTTTATACCTGGATGATCAAACCGCACTACACGTTACCCGTCGCCATGCTCTGCTGTTTAATCGTGCTGCGTCACCAAGAGAACATTAAGCGTCTTTTTATCGGCACTGAGCCAAAAGTGGGTGAGAAAAAACCATAAAAAAACGGCCACGACGGTGACCGTTTCCACTGAGAAGTTTTACCGTTTGATTAATTAAACGATCGGCGTCAGTTGGTCAATCGGCCAGCGAGGCCTTGCTTGAACACTGAGCTCTGTTACATCACCATTTTTTAAGCGCTGCATACCCGCATAGGCAATCATCGCGCCATTATCGGTACAAAATTCGGTACGCGGATAAAAGACTTCACCGCCAATTTTTTCGGCTAATTTGGCTAAATCAGCGCGCAGCTGCTTATTCGCACTCACCCCACCAGCAATCACAATACGCTTCATTCCGGTTTGCTCGAGTGCACGTCGACATTTAATGACTAACGTGTCACACACTGCATCTTGAAAAGCGTAAGCAATATCAGCCCGAGTTTGTTCATCGTCGCCATTGGCAGCAATGGTATTGGCCGTAAAGGTTTTTAAACCTGAAAAACTCATGTCTAAACCTGGGCGATCGGTCATAGGACGAGGAAATTTAAAGCGTCCAGGCGTGCCTTTTTCTGCTAAACGAGCCAACATCGGCCCCCCTGGATAATCGAGCCCCATCAACTTTGCGGTTTTATCAAACGCTTCGCCCGCAGCATCATCAATCGATTCGCCTAAAATCGTATAATCGCCAATCCCCTTGACCTCAACCATCATCGAATGACCACCAGAAACCAGTACCGCAACAAAAGGAAACGGCGGTGGATTGTCTTCCAGCATCGGGGCCAATAAATGCCCTTCCATATGATGGACCGCTACCGCAGGGATATTCCAAGCGTATGCCAAACTGCGGCCGATCGTCGCGCCAACCAATAAAGCGCCCACTAAACCGGGGCCAGCGGTATAAGCTATGCCATCGATATCGGCAGGAGTGAGCTTCGCCTCGGCCATAGCGGCTTTAATCAGTGGAATGGTTTTTTTCACGTGATCACGTGAAGCCAGCTCCGGTACCACACCACCATAATCGGCGTGCAATTTTACTTGGCTATACAATTGATGAGATAAAAGGCCTTTCTCATCATCATAAATCGCGATTCCAGTCTCATCGCAAGAAGTTTCAATTCCAATAATGCGCATAGTATTCTCAGCATGCTGTCAGCTAACGGTTATTACCTTGCTCAGTGAACAACCGCCAATAATCAAAATTCCGCTCATGTTACCTCGGCTTGGCATGACAAACAAACTTTGTACAGACAGTAAACAACAAAGTACTTTACAAAGCGGTCACGATGGGATTAAAATTCCGCACCATTTTTGATCAAGCTGGTTATCGCTCTAGTCAACAAAGTATCTTGTTACTTGAGCCACAAAATACCAGCGTTAACGAATTAACCCCTGAGGTGAAAGGCATATGCCAATAGTTAAAGTACGTGAAAACGAACCGTTCGACGTAGCATTACGTCGTTTCAAGCGCTCTTGCGAAAAAGCAGGTATCCTTTCTGAAGTGCGTCGTCGAGAGCACTACGAAAAACCAACTACTGTTCGCAAACGTGCTAAAGCAGCTGCTCAAAAGCGTCACGCTAAGAAGCTAGCTCGCGAAAACGCTCGTCGCGTTCGCCTGTACTAATAACTGATTCCAGAAAAGGAATAAAGTTATGGCTCTGATTGACACTCTCAAAGAAGAGCAAAAATTAGCGATGAAAGCCAAGGACAAAGCGCGCCTTGGCACTATCCGTTTGGCCTTAGCCGCCATTAAGCAACGTGAAGTCGACGAGCAGATTACTCTGAGCGATGACGATATTCTAGCTGTGCTGATAAAAATGGTTAAACAACGTCGCGACTCTGTTGCGCAGTATGAAGCTGCTAATCGTCAAGATTTAGCGGATGTGGAAAAAGCGGAAATCACCGTTCTTGAGGAATTTATGCCTCAACCATTGAGTGAAGAAGACGTTATCGCCTTGATTGACAGCGCGGTGGCCGAATCTCAAGCCAGTGGCATGCAAGACATGGGTAAAGTGATGGCACTGATTAAACCACAAATTCAAGGGCGTGCAGATATGGGTAGAGTAAGCAGTTTAGTTCGCGCTAAACTCGTTTAATCCCACACCCAAATTGCATCAAGCCGTGCTATCCTCTGGTAGGCACGGCTTGTTCGTATCTACACTTTTGGTTTCTCTCTCTTTCTTTTAGGTTGTATGGCAGGACAAATTCCTCGTAGTTTCATTGATGATCTCCTTGCTCGACTTGATATTGTCGACATCATTGACGCACGTGTAAAACTTAAAAAAAAGGGCAAAAACTACGGCGCTTGTTGTCCATTTCATAATGAGAAAACGCCCTCGTTTAGTGTTAGCCAAGAAAAGCAGTTTTATCACTGTTTTGGTTGTGGCGTACATGGCAACGCAATTGATTTCCTTATGGAATATGAACGACTGGAATTCCCTGAAGCCATTGAAGAACTTGCTTCTTATCTAGGATTAGAGGTTCCACGTGAAGAACGCTACAACAACAGTCAGTCAGCCTCAAATTCAACACCGCGCGTTAATAGTGATGAAAAACGCACACTGTATGATTTACTGGGCAACATCGCACAGTTTTATCGTCAGCAATTAAAAACGCCAGCCGGACGAGGCGCGATCGAATATCTCAAAGATCGAGGCTTATCCGGTGATATAGCACAACAGTTTGGCATTGGTTACGTACCTGACGAGTGGGACTTAGTACGCCGTAATTTTGGCCAACATCCACAAACTCAAGAGATGCTGGTAACTGGCGGGATGCTGATAGAAAACGAAAGTGGCAAACGCTACGACCGTTTTCGTGGTCGAGTCATGTTTCCGATTAGAGATCGCCGAGGTCGCGTGATTGGCTTTGGTGGTCGAGTCATTGGTAATGGCACACCTAAGTACCTAAACTCACCAGAAACACCGATCTTCCATAAGGGTAAAGAGCTTTACGGCTTGTATGAAGTGATGCAAGCCCATCGTGACCCGACACAGATACTGGTCGTTGAAGGCTATATGGACGTGGTCGCTTTGGCTCAATATGGTGTTGATTATGCAGTTGCCTCACTGGGTACCGCGACCACAGGCGATCATTTACAACTGTTGTTTCGTCAAACCAATACCGTTGTCTGTTGCTATGATGGTGACCGAGCTGGTAGAGAAGCGGCCTGGCGAGCTTTAGAAAATGCACTAAGCTATCTTAAAAGTGGCAATATTCTTAAGTTTCTTTTCTTGCCCGATGGTGAAGATCCTGACAGCTACATCAGAAAGCACGGTAAAGAAAATTTTGAACACGCTGTACAGCATGCGAAGCCTCTCTCTAGTTATCTGTTTGAAAACCTGATTGAGACCCACAAACTCAACTTAGGCACCGTTGAGGGGAAATCAACCCTACGCACCCTAGCGAATGACTTGATTAACAAAATTCCAGATATTGGTTTTCAACAAGAGTTGGATGAAAAACTCGATAAACTCACTGGCTTTATGAGCCATGGAAAACAACGTCGAACTCAACCAACAAGTGAACGACCACAACCGCACAAAGAGCTAAAGCGCACCCCAATGCGTGAAGTTATCGCTTTGCTTGTGCAAAATCCGAGCTATGCTGAAATGGTGCCGGAGCTGTCGAGTGTCAAACACTTAGCCATTCCCGGTTTAAGTTTGCTGGTCAATGTGGTTGAAAATTGTCAGCAACAACCTCATATCACTACCGGCCAATTGCTCGAGCATTGGCGTAATAATGAACATGAGGCACTGCTGTCTCGTCTGGCAAGTTGGGAAATCCCTCTTGTCGAAGACAATCAAGAAGAACTATTTTTAGACTCATTGGACAAAATTCTTGCCCAGTGTGTAGAAAAACAAATTGAAAACTTGCAGGCGAAAGAAAGAAGCGTCGGTTTATCAACCGATGAAAAAAGGGAGCTAATAGCATTAATGCTAGAATTGAAAGCGTAACCCAGTTTAAATAGTCAGCAACGAATAAATTTGTTAATATACATGGTTTGCATTTCGCACACTATTCTTTCACCAGATACGAAGTTGGATACCGTCTATGGATCAAAGTCCGCAGTCACAGCTAAAATTACTTGTCATCAAGGGCAAGGAACAAGGCTATCTGACCTACGCCGAAGTAAATGACCACCTACCTGCTGAGATCGTCGATTCTGAGCAAGTGGAAGATATTATTCAGATGATCAATGACATGGGTATCAAGGTAGTAGAAACTGCTCCTGATGCCGATGATCTCGCGTTAAGCGATGATAACACGATCACTGATGAAGATGCCGCTGAAGCCGCTGCCGCAGCGCTTTCAAGCGTAGAAAGCGAGATTGGTCGAACTACCGATCCTGTGCGCATGTATATGCGTGAAATGGGAACCGTAGAGCTGCTAACTCGTGAAGGTGAAATTGATATCGCTAAACGCATTGAAGAAGGTATTAACCAAGTTCAAAGCGCCGTTGCTGAATATCCAGGTACGATTCCTTATATTCTTGAGCAGTTCGATAGAGTTCAAGCAGAAGAGTTACGCCTAACCGATCTCATTTCCGGTTTTGTTGACCCGAATGAAGATGAAACTACTGCGCCAACGGCAACGCACATCGGCTCAGAGCTGACTGGTGCTGATCTCGATGACGAAGACAGTAAAGACATCGATGACGACGAAGACGAAGATGAAGATGGTGACAGCACCGACGATGCCGAAGAAGATACTGGTATCGATCCTGAGCTCGCACTAGAAAAATTCACTGAGTTACGTAATAAATATCAAAACTTACAGTTAGCGATCAACGAACACGGCAATGACAGCTCAACAACTCAGCAAGCTTCTGAGTTGGTACTAGATATCTTCCGTGAGTTTCGTCTAACGCCTAAGCAGTTTGATCATTTGGTTACCACACTACGTAACTCAATGGAACGTGTTCGTACTCAAGAACGCTTGATCATGAAAACCGTGGTCGAAGTCGCTAAAATGCCGAAAAAGTCATTCATTGCCCTATTTACTGGTAATGAATCGAGTGAAGCATGGTTGGATCAAGTCCTAGCGACCGATAAGCCTTACGTTGAAAAAATTCGCGCCAATGAAGAAATGATCCGTCGTTCTATTCAAAAGCTGCGTATTATTGAACAAGAAACCTCACTTGATGTGAACCGCATCAAAGACATTAGCCGTCGCATGTCAATTGGTGAAGCGAAAGCTCGCCGAGCGAAAAAAGAGATGGTAGAAGCCAACCTACGTTTGGTTATTTCAATTGCTAAGAAATACACCAACCGTGGCCTACAATTTTTGGATCTGATCCAAGAAGGTAACATTGGCCTAATGAAAGCGGTGGATAAATTTGAATATCGCCGCGGTTATAAGTTCTCAACCTATGCAACATGGTGGATTCGTCAAGCCATCACCCGTTCTATTGCCGATCAAGCGCGCACCATTCGTATTCCAGTTCATATGATCGAAACGATCAATAAACTGAACCGAATTTCGCGCCAGATGCTACAAGAAATGGGTCGTGAGCCTCTGCCTGAAGAATTAGCGGAACGCATGCAAATGCCGGAAGATAAAATTCGCAAAGTGCTCAAAATCGCCAAAGAGCCAATCTCAATGGAAACGCCAATAGGTGATGATGAAGATTCACATCTAGGTGATTTTATTGAAGATACTACGCTTGAACTGCCTCTAGACTCAGCCACGGCAACGAGCCTAAGAGCCGCAACAAGAGACGTTCTGGCTGGCTTAACACCACGTGAAGCTAAAGTGTTACGGATGCGTTTTGGTATTGATATGAATACAGACCACACTCTTGAAGAAGTGGGCAAACAGTTCGATGTTACTCGCGAACGTATTCGTCAAATCGAAGCCAAAGCACTGCGTAAACTTCGTCACCCAAGTCGCTCAGAAACCCTGCGCAGCTTCCTTGATGAGTAAATCAAACTAACGTGTTTAAAAGGTGAGCAAATGCTCGCCTTTTTTATTACCCCAAATGCTAAGTGAATAAAAACTAAGCGCTATTACCCTATTTTCCGGCTAGACAGACACCCAGCCTTCCCCTATAATCACACACCTATCGGCCCCTTAGCTCAGTGGTTAGAGCAGTCGACTCATAATCGATTGGTCCGCAGTTCAAGTCTGCGAGGGGCCACCAAATTCTAGAAGGTTAGTAAGCGTAGTGTTTACTAACCTTTTTTTGTACCTGACGATTTTGGGTCAGGTAATGGGTCAGGTAAGCCCCGATCACTCACTCTTCTCTGTCTTCTCCCAATATTAATCCGAATACTACGCTGTTGCCAAATGTGTCCTTCTGGCTGATAAAACTCTCTCATAGAGAACAAAGAGAGGTATTAAACTCGCAAACCAACCATAAGTAACTTAAATTGCACTTATAGATAATTTCTTATACATTCACTACAAAAGTGAGTTATAGTGAACTTATATATTAAGACGAACCCAATAGTGACAAAAGTACATTAAAAGGCACTTATGAAAAAAGGTAAGATGGTAAAGGCACAACCTATGCCTGATTTGAATACCGAGTTCAGTATGGAAACGCTGGGGAGCGCCATTCGCTCAAAGCGTACAGATAGAGGCTGGCGTATTGATGATCTCGCTTCAAAAGCCAACTTATCTCGTAGAACAGTCATGAAAGTAGAAAAAGGCGATACCAGTGTCACCTTTGCCAATGTACTCGTCCTCATGGACATCTTAGGGCTATCTTTACGCCTTATCGATTTAAACCTATTTGTTCGTCCACATAGCCAAATAACCTCCCAAGCTGAAAACAGCGTGAGAAGCAATGAGGACGGTTGGTATGAGTAAGTTACAACAGTTAGACGTGTTTATCGGTACGAATACCAAAATTGGTCGTTTGATTCTTCCTGTCGGAACAGAAACAGAGTTTTCATTCATCTATGAAGATGAATGGAAACACACTGGTTTCCCAATTTCGCCACACATCCCTTTCGATGATAAGGCTTCGCCACGTAGTATTGAGAACTACCTCAGAAATCTCCTTCCTGAAGGAGAAGCCTTTGAGGAGATGATACAAAACACCACTATCTCCAAAAGCAACACGTTCGGGCTGATTCGTAAGCTTGGTGCGGAAACATCTGGCGCATTATCTTTTCGAGTTCCAGAATCAGAACCTCAAGAAACTAGTTTTAGACCTGTACCTGATGATGAACTAATAGAACGACTAGAGAGAAATCTAGCGCCATTAGTATATTGGGACGGTAAGGTTCGCCTTTCGGTTGCTGGTGTGCAAAACAAATTAAACTTACTTAAGCGCGGTGATGAATGGGGGTTTGGTGAAGGCAAATTAAGTTCGAACTACATTCTGAAGTTTGAAAGCGGTAGAGCACCGTGTATTGCTGTTAATGAGTTCTTTTGCATGACATTAGCCAAGCTAGCAGGTTTGGACGTCGCTAATGTTGAGTTAACTCGCATTGGGAACACTAGGACACTGATCATAGAGCGGTTCGATCGTGCCTATATCGAGGCTCGTGATGTCGTTCAACGAAGACATGTGATTGATGGCTGTCAGGCAACTGACTTACCTCCAGGTTACAAATACGAGCGTCAGAATGGGGATGAAGGCGATGGCGTATATATGCGTGATGGCGTTTCTTTCCCACGCCTACTGAGCGTCAAAACTATAGACACGGTAATCACCAACCTAAAGCTCACCCAATGGATGCTCTTTAATCTAGCAACGCTAAACTACGATGCCCATGGTAAAAATATTAGCTTCTTCGTCACCCCTAAAGGGCTGGAACTGACCCCTTTTTATGATTTAGTAAACATAGAAGCAATCGCTCAAGAGGGAGCAAAACGCAACTCACGAAGCGGTAAATTGTCTGCTGATGAGGGCCGTGCCGCCAGCATCCCTCAATATTTTGCAATGTCGATTGGAGATTGGGAAAGTGAAGACTTTCAAAATCCGCCGAAAGGTAACTTCAAACGCCCTATCACCAGCTATGATCTCGCTGAATTCGGCGCTCTGCTGGGTTATTCAGGCACCAAAATGGCTTCCATAATGGTAGAAACCGTTGGTGCTATAAAAAACACCCTGAAGGAAGCGATTGAACTTACCGAAGCTCAAGGAATCGAGGATCGAGAACGTGAACACATAGAACTATGTGTCTCACTAATCCAAACAGAGTGCGAATACTTGCTAGCGCAAGCCGACAGCGTGCCAGAAATGAGTGGGCTTCTTTAATGGCTAATACAGGGGCTATAGCAAGCAATTTATAAATTATTTTTGGAGAAGGTCAGACTATAAAGTAGTAGTTAATAGTATTAACCCCTCGTCACGTTCATTTTTACTTCTAACTGTTGAAGTAGTCCTTCCTCTTGTCTCTTCATTTCGTCGATAACTAAGTAACTAATTCTTTTTGAATGAGAATTAGGGATATCCAAAACAAACTGCGGGTATTTAACGAGTAATAATTCAGCCACGCCTCTCGATAAACCGATTTTAATTAACTTAATTGTTTCATCATCGGTCGTACCATATTTTACTTTTTTATAGAAATTTAAATTAATCTTATTAAGATCATTAAGAATCTCAATAAATTTCAGTAACTCATGTTCGAGAAAGTCTTCTTCTTCCTTGATTCGTACAATCGCCAGATTAATTTTTTCAGCTCTAGTTTTGCCACCTATTTGAGTGTAGTGAGTTTTATGTCCACCAGAGCGTTTAACTTCATCCCCCCACTTACCAACGTAAATTTGAAAATTAGGCATTCGTTGAATCAAATCATCCCAATATTTAATGAATAAGCGAATCATTAATTTGAATGGCTTTTTATCTATTTTCCAATCCAATAGCATTGCATAAAAGGTTTTTGCTTCTTGATTTTCAAGTCGAAGTAAAGGCGAATCATCACCTTCAGTTTCTTCAACAAAACACACAAAACAATTATAAATAACATCCATTAATTGATTGGTGTTTGTTATAGATTTATCTTCTATACTTTCTATTGTTTGATGTATTTCTAGCTCTTTATCAAAAACTTCAATTTCGCTAACACTATTTGCTATAAGCAAATTGCCTACTTCTGTTTTCGTGTATTTGTATTGATAATCATTAACAACACCGTTCTCTAAGTTTTCCAACCTAGTTATGGCATCTTTATATTCCTTTTTATTACCATCTACAATATCAACAACTTCTAACAGCACATTTTCTGGATTGTCTTTAAGCTCTTTTCTTACATTAACTCTATTTTGTAAAAATTTATGAAAATTAGCTTTTGCAGCCGAATATTTATCAGTCCCAATTAAGTGAATCTCAGGCGTTAGCTTTTTGATATTGTTAGAATTAGATTCATTAAATATTTCTGAAAAACGATTTACTCTACCAACTAAGTTTTTAAAATGAGCAGCAGTTAAATTTCCAATTCCCTTTTTTGTGCACATTAAAAATAGTCGCTCTATAGGCATATTAATACCTTCAAGCAAGGTTGAACTAGAAACTAAATACTTTAACTCTGCACACTCCCTAAAGAGATGCTCAACATAATTTCTAACTGGCTCAGTCATGGAGCCATGATGATATACAACCCCTCTTTTAAGACTTTCCACGATAAGATATTCAGGCGAAAATCCCTCTGATAATTCATCTATTGCTGAATTAATCTGCTCATTTTGAATAATGGGTAAAGAAATAATCATTTCTTTAACAAAAGATTCAATACTAGTGGGCTTATTGAAATAAATGATATTTTTATTTGCAGAATTCTGGAACAGATAATCAAAATAGTCTTGGACATTAGCATTGTTTTCTATAAAGCTGTTGGTAAATTGATCGTAAAACGAAAGTTCCTTTTTCTCGCATCTAAAGTCAGCTATAAAATAGAACTCTGATTTTACATATTCATCTATTGAAAACTTTAAATCTGAAGGAGGTGTAAACTTCAGCTTTATACTTTCAACTTCATTTATAAATGGAGTCAAATACTTAACAGCGGTATTACTATTTCGAAATTGCAAAATAGTTATGACTGATGCTAATAAACGGCTTCGACTATCTTTATTAAGTAAGTTATGGGCTTCATCAACAAAAACTGTGTCGAAAGCTAAATCTCTATATTGGGAAAGTAGCCTAGATAATCGCTCTTGTGTTAACAGAAAAATCTTAGCATTTGGGTTTTCTTCATACATCTCAGGGTGAGTAATTATAAAATCGACACCTTTAATACCTGCATCAAATATTCTCTTTTTAGTTTGAGCAAGCAGTGACTTTGAGGGGACAAGTATACAAGTTTTTGTGTTTCCGCTACTTATCTCATTTATAATCAAGTCTGACTTACCATAGGATGTAGGAGCAACCACATACAACGATTTATTCTTATTTACTTTCACAAAGTCACTTAAAGCATACTGTTGCTCCGTTCTATACAAACCGTTAGTTTCAAATGAATCAATAAAACTTAAACTAAACTCATTCACAAAACTAGATCTTGAGATAGCTGTAGGATTGTCAATAAGTTGACCAATCATTCTAGCTACAGGAATTAGTCCATTGTTTAACGAAAAGTCATACAAAGGGATATAGTCCCCTGTATTTAATGAATACTTTAGAACAATTCGATAGGCTAATCGTTTTAGCGAAACTTCATCTTGATTCGTCAGTACAATAGCTATAGAAAGCAATTTCAAATAATCACTTGGCTCTATTTTTTCATTCAATAATAAAGAATTATATAGCTCATTAAAAGAGGTGTTTAGTAATCTTAATAACGTTAATTGTTTTGGGTTATTTCCTTCAACCATCTAACTCTTCCTCAAATAAAAAGTGAGCTACTTTCTCATATGTACTTTTCTGAATAGATAGGGTAAAAACCTTATTAAAAATGGCTTCTTCTTTTATTTTTGAGCATGTTTCTATAACAGTATCTGATTTAAAAGGGTTATTTACATCAGAATACAAAATAGAAACTAATATCACATTGTTGTCTTCCGAATTCGCCTTCTCGTCAGCCGCAGCAACTAGCTCATCATCGAGAATTTTTATGATTACATCTTTGTAATCTCGGCAATCAAGAATTGAGTTGTTTGTCGAGTTAATTGCATTTTGCCAAAAGGTCATTTCGCTTTCATTTAACCTTCGGTTTAAATCGCTTTTAGCTGTATTTAAAAATCCGCGTGTTGAATTATCTGGACATCCTGTTTGGTTTAATGCACCAGATTTTACTTCTGTTATCCAAACATCTTTTCCACTTGCTTCTGCTAGAATCAAGTCAAACCCTTTCCTTTGACTTTTTTCTTCCATGTTAAAAAAGGGTGAGACAACTTCTAAGTTTTCGAATAATTCAAAAATTATGACATGAGTAAGAAGCTCCCCAATCATTCCTTTCTTAATATTATCAGTTTTTGAGGTGTATCGACTCCGAAACGCTTTCAATGTTCTTTGATATGTTTGACCGCTAAGGCCTCTCTCAGCTAAAGCAGTACCGTAGCAAATATTCTGTAAATGATTCCTAATGCAATTTTTAATTTCATGGGTTAATAACTGGACATGACAAGTCAGGTAATCGGCTCCTGAATTAATTATTAGTCCTTCAATAGTTTTCAATCCAGCTTCCTCGCTTATCCTCGGGTAAGTCATTGAAATCATAAACTTAACCATTTTATAACTTCTACTCTGAACCAATAAAAGTCAGTGGTCAAGTATTAGGCATATTTAAAATCGTGATAGGGAAAAAGTGTTTCAGAGCTTACGTTCATTACCCCATTGGTTCTGACAAACCCACTTATGAAGATAATGTGTAGCACATTTTTCACCAAAGATTTCTGCACCAGGAGCGATTTTTTATCTATTAATTAAATGACCAAACTTTAGTTTTTGATGATTTGAGCGAGAACAGTGTTCTCGCAGTAGCATTCTTCTCTGACAGCTAGACTCAATAGGTTAACTTTTATGTTCTGAGAACCCCCTTCTATACGGTTAGACTGCTTGAATCCTCACTCACATTCAACAGTCGCAAGTGTAGCGACACTTAGGATACGCAGAGCAACCATAGAAACTTTTACCCGCATTACGGCCTTTTCTAGCAACATGAATCACAAGGCTAGACTGGCAGTTTGGGCAAACCTTGAAATGAGGATCGAGTGTAGGCTCATCAATGACTGGCTTATTCATAAAGCTGCGTCCATCTTCAATCATGTGGACTAGCTCGCTACCATTAACCAACCACATGCGCTTCTCTTGAGCAAAGGCGATGGCTTCAGAAGTAAAATCTCCCGATGTTACGATGATCATTTTGCTAGCACGATTGTCGATCATCACACCATACATTTCTCTTAAGACTTGAACTCCGACTTTTCTAGCTTTCCAGTGCTTACATTGTACAAGACTCAACTCACCGTCTTTAGTTAACCAAATATCTACCCCACCATCGGGCTGCTTTGAGAAAGATTGTTTAACGTCGTAGCCTTGCTGCTTAAAGTACTCGCCAATGTAGCTTTCAAATTCAATCCAGCTGAGGGAATTAAGCGGAGTCGTGTTTTTGTTTGCTCTGATTTGAGACGTCGTCGCAAGATAATTATGCTTTCTCTGATACTGCTTAAAGAATGCAATGGGAGCAGGAATTAAAAACAAAAAAGCAAAATACGGTGCCATTTGCGGAAGATTCGGCCCAATGGCATTGAAGATGAAGTTATCACTGCGAGCCGCTAAGCCTGGCAATAGGAAGGATAAACCAACATAAATGCCTGCTGAGAACAAGATACTCACCCACCACGGCGCATCCATCAAATGCCAAATAATTCCATCATTTTTCCGAGCCATAACTCCTCCTAATAAGCATCAAAATGCATTAAAGCACAATTGCCAGACCTAATACATAGAGTTAAATCATGTATTTAGTGGGAGAACAAACAGCTAGAACATAGTTCTAGCAAGAGCATTTTTTATTTATTAATTAAATGACCAAACTTTAGTTTTTGATGATGTGAGCGAGAACAGTGTTCTCGCAGTAGCGTTTGAAAGCTATCAGCCTTTGCCTGAGATACCCAAACACTAGTCGGATAATACCTAACTCTGTCTTTCGTCATTCGGAGAACATCGTTCTCCGTTCAACTGATGAAGATTTAAGAAGAAATTAGCCCCCTGAGATAGACAAAAGCAGGAACAAGGTTCCTGCAAGAGCATTTTTTATTCGTGTTATTAATCATGCAAACAATGACTTACTTTATATTTACGAAGGTTAAGCGAGAACACTGTTCTCGCAGTAACAAGTTGCATCTATTTTTGTTCTTCTAGCCATCGCTCAATGTCTTTTCTCTGCCAGCCCACTACCCTAGAACTAAGCGTAACAACGGGTGGCATTTTTCCATCCCGACGCCAACGCCACAAAGTACTTACGCTTACCCCGATTTCTTTCGCTAACTGCTCTTGTCTTACAAACATTTTATTACCTTTATTTCTCTATTATTTAGTCGCATCTTAGATTCTCATCACCTGACTCATAATATAGAATAAGCAACAAACCATATTGACATGATAACTAATGAGCTTAGATCAAAAACGCAATGCATTGAGAGTACAGCTAGAAACAGCAATTAATGACTTAAAAAACCAGGCCGAATCTCAAGGTTGTAAAATTGCTCAGCGACGTCGTTCTGGGTATTTATACGCTGTCGATACCTTTCGGAACATTGTTCTCGAACCATGGTTTAACACGTTACTCAGTCAACATGGTTCTGTACTCCAAAAGCACCGTAGCTCCAACGCTATCAAGCTTGCAGATATCGTAGAAATTTATGGCGGATTAAATAAAACCATTAAACTTATTGAAACGGTGCTAGCTTTACGTGGATTCGGGCTTCATACTCAACGACGCGTCAATTATGTAGATCAAGTACTGTTGGGCTTAAAGGATCTGCGTTCACTCACTCCACAGCATCAAGAGGAAGAGGTTCGTTGGAACAGTGTTCTACCTTACTGCGCACTATGCTGGCGTCTACGCAGCCGATCTCACTACTACTGCAAAAAACATCATCCCATCAAGTCCACTAAACTTTATAAACAGCAAAAATACGCAGCTATCACTGCATTGAAACATCTGCCCAACCAGAACAGCACTGCTTACGAAAAGTACCTAGTACAACCTAACAAACAGAAAAATCTGGGACGACAACTGTATGACCTGGTCAGCGGCTATGCGCCGCATCCACGAGTATTTCTGCGCCACTGTAAAGATAGCGCGAAGGCAGGAGACTGGCTCTCGCTATCAAAGAACATTGTTCAGACATGTAAAGTAAACTACCCAGCGAGCTATAAAAAAATAAATCAGATCAAGTCAGATGATTTTAGTCAATGGTCAT
This sequence comes from Vibrio injensis, assembly GCF_001895205.1. Lineage (GTDB taxonomy): Bacteria > Pseudomonadota > Gammaproteobacteria > Enterobacterales > Vibrionaceae > Vibrio > Vibrio injensis. The sequence goes on from NZ_BDJF01000006.1 coordinate 570,374, forward strand.
CATGGTGTATCGCGATAGTGAGATGTTTAGATCCTAAAGAACCAAACGCGTGGAGTGATAAAGAGTGCCTAACGCTTTTCAATGAGTTGAATACTTGGCCCACACTGATTGGGATCTTGCATCGCTTCGAATGTGTAGAACGAATCAATAACATTGAAACTAAGCGTGGCCCAGACGTTGGATATGGAGCTAATCTAGAACAACACCAGTTGATCAAAGAGCTGTTAAAACAACAACTAGCCACGAATAGCAAAACTAACTTAAGTGATATCGCCAGAACGCTTGGGCTTAGCAGACAACGCATACACCAGATCATTAAAAAACATCAATTGCTCTCCTAAACAGCAAAGTAACTGTGCAAAAAATAATCTAATTTATTTTACATTTTTAATTATTAAATCAAATAAAAATCATAAATATAATTACGAATAATTTAATTATTAAATTGAACCAAGATAATTATGGTAATAAAATAGTTTTTACTTATTGACTTTTTCATGTTATAACTATTATAACTGTTATAACTATTATAAAGTTATAATTCTAATATAAGGATACATTATTTAAAATCACTTAATAAAAGGTAGAACATCGTTTTTTCTGCTAAATTTCTTCTGCCACACTTGGCACATTCACTGCCAATCCTGACACTTACTCTGCCACTACTGGCAGTCTCGTTGCCAATCTTGGCAAAAAAATGTGCCACTCAATTTTGGTTTAAAAAACTTAGGCAAACATACAGTGCATTATTTTAATAAATAAAAAGTAAAACTTTGTGTTTATTATTTTCTATATATTATACTCAAGGTAAAGAAAAACATTTATTTGAATAATACTACAGTTCAGGTGTATATTATTCATAATATCGTTATTGAGAATATTCTTATGAGTAGATTTGTACTCTCCGCAGACTTACACCTAGGACATGATAATATATTGAAATATCGTTCAGGATTCGATTCTCCTGAAGAGCACCATAATATTCTATTTGATAACCTTGCATCATTTGTACAACGTCGTGACACGTTAATCCTGCTAGGAGATATTGCAACGACCCCGTTTTGGCTAGAGAAGGTTGCAAGTATTGAATGTACGAAGAAAGTACTCGTACTTGGCAATCATTGTACAAACATGAAGGTCAACGGCAAGATGCTCGCACTCGCAGATGGCTTCGATGAGATTCACTCGATGCTATCTAAACGAAATACCTGGTTTACACACTGCCCTATACATCCTCAGGAATTACATGGAAAGATCAATGTTCACGGGCATTTACATGACAGTATCATTCTAGATGATGCAGGCAAACCAGATCCCCGCTATATCAATGTATCAGTAGATCAGACTCAATTTAGACCAGTCTTGTTCGGTGACGTCGTTAGTCAAATCACTCGCTAAGTGGCTCTTGCCAACACTCTGTTTGATAAACGAGACAAAACCATATAGCAAAAAGGCTCACTGGTAATGGAAAGGCTAACAGCATATATGAACAACGAGCTTGTCGGGACTCTAGCAAAGTATCCAGACAACAGACTCAGCTTTAAATATGATTCTTCCTGGCTGAACAATGACAACGCTCGGCCTTTATCTCTGTCTCTTAAAATGCAGAAAAACACTATATCTTCTGAAGCGGTCTTCAATTACTTTGACAATCTTCTCCCAGACTCACCTGATACAAGAAGCCGTTTAGCCGCCAGATTTAAAACCTCCACTAAACAACCTTTCGATTTGCTCACAGCAGTTGGTCGTGATGTTGTAGGTGCTCTTACTCTACTGCCACCTGGTACAAAAAATGATAAGCCAGACTTGGAGTATGAAATCCTAGATGAAAAAACGCTCGAACTCATATTGTCAGCACTACAGGCAGGAACACCACATGGAATGATTGAAGAATCTGATGATTTCCGTATAGCCATTGCTGGCGCACAAGCTAAAACTGCGTTACTGAAAGTGGATAGCCATTGGTGTTTACCAAGTGGCAATACTCCGACAACTCACATCATCAAACTCCCAATGGGAATTCTCCAACAACCAAACTGCACGTTAGACCTAACGGATAGCGTTGAGAATGAATATCTCTGTGTCGAACTCGCACGAGAGCTAGGGTTTGATGTACCTAATATTGAAATTATTCAAACTCTGAACTTCAAAGCATTGGCTGTTGAACGTTTTGACCGAAAATGGACGAATGAGAAGACTCACATTCAACGTTTACCACAAGAGGATATGTGTCAAGCAGCTTCGCTGCCAGCATCAATCAAGTACGAATCTAGTGGCGGTATTGGAATCTTGGAAATTATGGACTTGTTATCTGGGTCTTCAAATGCCTTTGCCGACCGATACAATTTTATGAAATTCCAGGTGTATCAATGGGTCATTGGAGCGACTGATGGTCATGCGAAAAACTATTCGCTCACAATTGAGCAATCGGGGAGCTACCGCTTAACACCTTTCTATGACATTTTGTCCGCTTACCCTTTATTAGGTAAAAAAGGGCTTAACATCAGGCAGTTAAAGCTAGCCATGGGGCTAAGAGCATCAAGGGGTAAAAAATACGAAATCAACAAGATTTACTCTCGCCATTTTCTGGCAACCGCACAGCATGCCGCTTTGAACAGGACATAATGCAGGAAATTCTCGACACAATGAAAACCGAGCTTCCAAATGCTATTGACCGTGTAAATATGAGGTTGCCAAATGACTTTCCAGAACATATCTCTAGCCCTATTTTCGACAATGCATTGAAAATGCTTAAAAGACTCTCCTTACAGGCATCCGAGTAGAGTACAAGCAGTATGTCAAAAGCGGCTTACCCCTTCATCATTAAACTTTTTTGGAAAACCTATGGCATTCACATTTAAATTAGATTCCCCTATCCATGAGATTCAAGCATCTACAGCACTTCTAGTTCCAAACGTTCCAGAGCAGAATCTAGTTGATCAATTAGTTGAACTTGCAGCAAAAGAATATATTTCTTCATTAGAAAAAGGGAAAAATGGGGAGTTCGGCTTACTAATTCATGACAGCAACGGAGAGGAAGTAATTCATCTTGCTTATCGTAGTGACGTAACTTATCTAACGCAATTTGATAAAACAAAAACTCACATTATTAAATATGCTAGCGAAAAAAACATACCTACTAAGGAATTAGTTCTACCTAACGGTGAAGTATTAGTTATGTGCAAAAACAATGCTGACTCTGACGCTTGGTGCCAGTTGTTAATGAATTTTTCCGTGCAGAAAGTGGCTCAGATTGAGAGATTAGATTTACACCCTACTCTGCAAAGGCAAGGTTTTTTCACTAAGTTAGTAAACCAATTACTCTGCATTGCTGATACAGAGTATGTATTAGTGACTAACATCATCAATGACGAATGGTTTGAGTATTTAAAAGATGTAGCAGATGAAATAGTTGAAAATCGTTTTCAATGTAATGCTTTGTTTAACCAAAAATAACCCCTACTAGCTCTAGGTACTGGTGTACATCGCAAGACCAAGCATCAAAGCGCCCACATACAGCACACTTCTGGACAAAAACGCGTTTGTTCTGCTCCCTATCCTACATAACTCAGATTTGTGAGAGTTCTACATCACTCAAACTATGTAAGCGATTTACACAAAAATAAAAGTATATTAAACTTGTTTCGTTACCACTTAGGTAATTCTCCAGCCTACTGAACCGAAGTAGCTTATTACATTGTGTGATGAGGCTGCCTGTGGCAAGCACAGGCACTCAGTGGAGATTTTGCCGATGAGACCGAAAATTGTTGATGTACGTCAGTACGTTCGATTTCGTCTAGGCAAGCTTGAGGTAGTGTGTAAGCACCGCCGAGCGCTGCCAAGACGCTAAGTTGATTGAATACCTCAGTGGTAACCACTATATCTCCATCATACAGTTGTAATGTTCCTCGTCTTGACTCTTAGTAAATATAGACTTGAATCGTTCCAAATATGCTTGAGGTTCAACTTCGACCATCAAACCAATGTTCGTAGGATCAGAGTGTGAACTCCTATTAATGTAGCGATAAAATGCCTTATGTCCTTGTTCTGGCTCTTTTTCTGCTAACTCATTTAGTATGTCAGATAGCTTGTCTCTCTTGTGTACAAAGCCGAAATAATACTCAATGATATTTCGCATTACATTAGGTAAAACAACAGGGTTAGCACTCCCCTCAATGACATCTTTGATTATCTGCCATAAAGACTGATAATCATTTTTTAGCTCATCCTTATTCATTGACTGCAGATTAGTGTATTGCTTTTTGTTTAAGCGATATAGTGAGTATTTATCATTGAACTTGTCTTTACCTTGTGGCGCCAACTTCAGTAGCTCTTGATAAAAAAACAAACTATGAGTTAGCACAATAACCTTTTTGAACCTATTACCTTTAATGATTTTGGTGTGAGTAAGAGAGGCTATATCATAGATATAGTTTTGAGAGAGGCTAGAAATTGGATCATCAATAACGACTAGTTTTTCTTTATCGGCAATATCTGAGTCCTTACTCATACTGCCGTTGCATTTCTCGATAAAGTACAAGAAGGTTATCAGTGTTTTTTCTCCTTCACTGAGGGATTCAAACACTTCTTTCCCTTCTGTGGCCTTTTCACCTCGGCTAAGTACAAAGTAATTTGGTAGTTCTGGGTCAGTTGATGCAACAATTTCAAAGCTTGTTAGACCTAGACTCTTTAAATTTACATTAATTCTTTCAATAGTATCGTCGATATTTGACGTTTTGGATCGAAGGTAGCTGATTCTGCTAGCAACTTTTTGACCAACCTGTTTTACTCTTTCTAAATATGCATTTAGTTGTTTTATCTCATTAGCTTTTTCATCTATTAAACGCTTCTCCAATGAGAAAATAGAATCAGTATGGTATCTAAGTGAGTTCCACATCCTGTTTTGGATGTCTTGCTTGCTTTCCTTGAATTTTTTTGCCTTGGTCACTACCGATTTTACAACTGCATTGATCTCGTCAGATATTTTCATTAAAGGATCTGATTTTTCTTTATAGTCAATGAGTTCAATGGATAAGCTTGGCTTTTCTACCTTAGATTTAATCAGGATGAGATTATCTTGATAGGCACGATCTAGCAGTGCAATAACAGGGTCAATTTTGTGTAAGCTTGGCTCATATAGCGAGCAACTCACAAACGCATCTTTGATGGCGGTAATATAGTTAGTGACAGCATCAGCATAAGTCTTCGAGATAGCTTCTACTTTTTGAACGTTGGCGTCGTATGTTTTGTCAAATAGTGCTGCAAGCTCAGAGCGAAAGGTGTCATCTATAGTATCTTTTTGACAAAAAGGGCATTTTGTTTGAGTTTCCGCTAAGTAATTGTCTTTACCATTTTTAACCCAATTTAAATTGTTGAGTTCAGTAATAAACTCAGTGAGCTGACTACTTGATGAGCCTACAATTGGTTCGGAAAGTATGGTTGATTCTGCAACGCTCAGGCTTGGTGGAGGAGGCAGAGTAATTAGCGTCGGTAGAGTTTTATCAGACTGAGTTAGTGAATTGTACTCATCTTGAAGGCTAACAATTGAGTCTTGGGACGTTCCTTTTTGAGACTTTACTTTGTCGTAAAATTTACTTTTAGACTTTTTATACCCCTCAAGAAACGGTTCAAGGGAAGTTTTCTCGATGATATGCTTTTGTTTGAATACTTCTTCGATAGCTGAATCAGTTGCCTTTTTTTGATCCATTTTGGCGGCTGACATCTTAGTTCTGATACCGCTGTATAAGTCTAACAGTTTTCCCCTAAGTTTTGATTTTTCAGTAATTCTAGCTTCAAGATCTCCATTGTCTTTACTTAATGTGAATACACCTTCCTGCATTGAGCTTTTTACAAAGTTCTGATCTACAAAGGCTTGGTTGTACACAATAGGTGTAAAATGTCCTTCAACATTAAGGCTGCAACTATCGAACTTTTCTCTATCATACAAAAAATTAGAAATTGTAGACTTACCTGTTCCATTTAAACCGAAAATTAACGTATTTTGCTTTGATATATCGATAATTTGTGGTGTAGTCGGATGGTAACTAGTAACCCCTTTTATTGTTATAGAATCGTTCACTTTATCCTCGCTAGTTTTGACTAAATGCAGCAAACTTTTAGTAGCTAATCTAAGCTCTAAATAGTCAATTAATTACATAATCATACATGAGAAAAACTTGGTCAAGTTATGTCTGTAGGCTTGGTGAATTGGAACAACACTAACTCATAATGGGGCAGAACTGATTTAGCACCCCTACGATTCTGATGAGTATGAAGACCCAGACGATTTTGATGAAGATTAAAAGTGAGAATTTATGAGAGCCTTGCCACATGGCAAGGCGTTTGGTTAATGTGTTGCTAATATGTTGACATAATCAATAAAAGCCCCTATATACAGTATGTTATGGTTGTATATGGGGGCTTTTTTGTGAGTAAAAAATCTTTCTCAGACACTTTAATACTCCCTGCACCAAGTGGTGGCATCAGGTCAATTTCTGCAAGAACCCTTTTTGCAGTAACTTCGCTGCACAGCCATTATTCTCAAATCCGATGATATAAGGTTGGCAGCATTGGTTTCCAATGCCAGCCTGCATGGTATTGATAGATTCTTCATGCAGGCTAGACGTAGAGTAAGCGTGTTTGAACGACCATTTTCCAGTGGCACGAATAGCAGGAGGGTATGGTATGGATACAGTCCATATAAGACCGACATGTATATTAAACTTGCTGATTTGTATAGATTATTTTACAACTTTGTCCTTAGGGGAAAGATGGAAAAACGCCAGCTATGAGATTAGGTATAGCAAAAGGCGCAGTTTCTATAGAAAAAATCATTTATCACAATGATGTGAAAGAAAGCTTGGGCTACATCAAATATTGGTATAGTATTCATATCAGTTGGTTGGGTTATACGACGACTATTTGATCAAAGTAACTCTCTGATAGATATGGCTTAAAAGTGCTTGGCAGCAGTGGCTACGAGTACTAAAGTATAAGTGTAGATTGTGGCGGTAGGAACATCCCCACGTAAAAAACACCAAATTCCTTGTTTGTTGTGGCGGTAGGAACATCCCCACGTAAAAAACCTAAATTCCTTGTATTATCTACAAAAAAACCCTGACTCGAGTCAGGGTTTTTTTGTATATGGGATCGGATATGGAACTAAAAAAATTAGATCAATCTTTCTATGTAGACAACCCCAAAGTAGAACAAGCTTTGGATTTTGATAGTCAGTTAGGCACATGGAATAGCAGTAAAACCAGAGGTCATGGCATTGTTAAAATCACCATTAACGGATTAACATTCGCCATTCCTGTAAGATCATATATCAAGCACAATGCCTCATATATCTTAGAGGTGAACCGCCAAGATCGAACCATCAAAGGCATGGGGCTGGATTACTCAAAGGCACTCTTAATCAGAGATGATAGCCATGTTACTGATGATGTATTTGTCTTACGAAATAAGAAGTCTGGTAAAAAACTCATCGGCAAAGAAGAACATATAACCAGTCAATTTCAGAAGTATGTTGAAAAATATATTGATGCAGTAAAGCGCAACATGCCCCCATCAGCACACCTTTGGGCAAAGACGTGCTAGCTAAGATCGTGCTGCCACGTCTATGGACATAAATGAGCTACGCTGACCTCCCTAATGATCGGAATTGACATGAGGAAATGTATGGTAAACCTTAGTTGGAACGCTAAATATTTATCTAAGACTATTGGTGGAACGTTTTCCTCCATCGGTTGGGGGTCACCTCATAACGCTCCTTAAATTTATCTCTGAAAATGAGAACAGAGCTAAACCCAGTTTTTGCGACAATCTGTTCAATAGACAAATCTGTAGATTCAAGTAGATCCTGAGCCAAGTTTAGTCGCTCAGCCGTCAGCCACTCTCCAAATGACATACCTGTTGCTCTATTAAATTTTCTCGTAAAAGTTCGGCGGGTCATCATCACTGAATCTGCTAGCTCATCCAGTGAATATTTTTGATTGATATTGCGCCTGATATTGTCCATTAATGCATTGATACGTAAATCAGATGTCGTCACAGGTATAGGTTGATCTATAAACTGAGCTTGCCCACCATCTCTGTATGGAGGCACAACCATTCTTCTTGCTACTCGATTCGCAATAGTACTGCTGTAGTATTTTCGGAAAATATACAAACAGCAATCGATACCTGCGGCAGTACCTGCTGATGTGATCACCCCGCTATCTTCAACATACAAGGCATTAGTATCGAGCAAAACTTCTGGAAAGCGTTGACTAAAATCCTGTTCTAATTCCCAATGTGTCGCAGCTCGTTTTCCCGCTAATAAGCCAGCATAAGCGAGAACATAACCACCAAGACATAAACCGACAACCAATGCGCCTCGGGCATGAGCACGACAGAGAGCATTGAGCAGTTTTTCATTAGGCCGCTCATCAATTGTTCTCCAATAAGGAACAACGATAATGTCGCAATACTCTAAGAAATCCAACTGCGCCTCGGTATGAATTTCCATACCGATATCAGATAAAATCGGCTCTTGCTCTCCTGCGACAAATTTAAGCTCGAAAAAAGTTTCATTTAGGGTATCTCGCCCAAACACAATGCTCGGGACAGAAATATGAAACGGACTAAAGTGATTAAAGACGACAACAGCAACGGAAGGAATTGTATTTTTTTCAGTAAGATACATAGGGCATTTCCAAAGTAAAATGCACAGAGCAATGTCAATGAATCACTCTGTGCCGTTATCAACTCTAACTCTGTAGTTGCTTCATAATATCAACCTCATTGAAGTGCGCTCGTTTTTCGATGATTTTGCCGTCTTTAATCTTTAGCTGCATCATCAATGAAAATCGAACCTTCTTCCCTGTTGGCTGCAAATTATGCATAGGTGCCGAATGAACGCCTTCAAATATCATATAACAAGCTACTTTATCATCATGAGCGAAGATGTCATGTATACGGAAAACAAAGCCAGGAAAACCGTCCATATTTCCCTTTTCCTGAGTAAGGAAACCGTTGATATCTAATGGTGTATCGACTTGTGAGTAGAAAGTGAATTGCTCATGGCACATTGAAGCCACTGCATCATAATCATTGCCCTCTATAGCCCTGTAGAAAGACTTCACTAGCTCAATATTTGTCTCAGATGTCATTACCAGCATACTCCTAACATCAAACTAAAGTGTTACTGTTTCACCATCTTCTGGAACAAACACAAAATCGCTAATCATATTTGCAACTGCGTATTCGCGCATTTCTTGAGTCGTTACCAATACATGGTTAACTGCGCCCATATGAGTCGCAACGATTTTTGCTTTAGGAAGTACTTGGTGTGTTTTTAGTACATCTTCTTTACCCATGATAATAGGTCCAAAGCCCAGTACATGCGCCCAGCCAGTATTGAGAATAACGACACCAGGTTGTTCTTTTTTCATGGTTTCTTCTACACTTGGGATCCAAATCGTATCACCAACCACGTACAATTTTTCTTCATCGGCATGAGAGAAGATAACGCCCGTCACTTCACCCAAAATTTCTGCCATTTGTTCATGCTGGAAAGCAGCTTCTGGGCCATGCTGGCAGACTGTACGTGTAAATGAAATACCGTGATATTCAGTCTCTTCAGAGAAAATTTTAACGTTGGTAAAACCTTGTGATAGAAGAATAGCTTCATCACCTTCGTGTTGTACAAAAATCAATTTATCTTTAGGTATCACATTTACTGCTGTTTCATCCCAGTGGTCTGGGTGAGTATGAGTTAGTAAAACTGCGTCCACATTGATGATGCTTTCAATAGGCAAAGGCAATTCAACTGTTGGATTGCGTAAGTGGGAATTTGCTGTTCCTTCAAATCCAGGGTAAGTGCCTTTTGGCGCTAACATTGGGTCAATAAGGAATGTTTTACCTGCATAATCGATGACTTGTGTTGCATTGCGAATTTGTGTGATTTTCATAATTGTGCTCCAGTATTGCTGTGTTTTGCTGTAATGGAGTCATTTTATGCAATAGGATAGACGCTCAAAAGTGGCTTAAAGGACACATAAGGATACTATTGGGACAAAAATTTGTTCTTGGAATTAGTTGTTATTAGATAAATTGAGGGAAACTAATAGAAACCATTTTAGTGTTCATTAACTGACGTAACACTGTTTGGGGCAGAAACGAGTTATAGTCGGCGCTCAAAATCGTGCACTTCGGATAAGTTGAATAGGGTAAAACCAAGTAAACGAGTCTAACTGAAGCATGTCTATCAAGTCGGTGGCTATTCAAAGTTCTATCGTTGTTTTGCTTGATCTCTAAGATGCATTATTGAATCTTACCCAACGGTGTTTATGAACGGTCAAAGGTTATCTCGAAGCCAGACTGATTTAATCTTTTAATTTCACAACCTTAGATTGAAAAAGATTGGTTTTTATATCGTTGTTTTCCATGATCACTGACTGCAAAAAGTGAAAGAAGCTCTATCGTTGTTTTGCTTGACCTCTAATATGCATTGTTGAATCTTACCCAACGATGTTTATGAACGGTCAAAGGTTATCTCGAAGCCAGACTGATTTAATCTCTTTAATTTCATAATCTTAGAGTTAAAAAGATTGGTTTTTGTATCGTTGTTTTCCATGATCACTGACTGCAAAAAGTGAAAGAAGCTATATCGTTGTTTTGCTTGATCTCTAAGATGCATTGTTGAATCTTCCCC
>NZ_BDJF01000007.1 GCF_001895205.1 Vibrio injensis
TGTACTCAATTATTCCTCCATAGACAGCTAACGCCCGCTTAAGGGGCTGACAACGCAACTACCAAGTTTCCGCATAACACTGTAACCACCAAAATCAACGCATAATGAAAATGCCGCGCGTTGGAAGTCCCTCTTGAAGCGTTTGTTATGCTTTATTACCCATTGATTAAATTGAACTTTTTCAAAATTTATTAGTTCAATCCACTTTAACTCAAAATGATAAACTTGCCTACTTTCAGCAAACATTGTTGCCGATAAGATCCCAAATAAGTTGAAGCGAATTAGCCTGCGGAATCAAGGGGTCAACAACACCAAAGGAAGAGACCTTTCAGCGATAATTGAACCTTTTACGAGCACAATCTATCAGAGCTGAGCCGGAAAAAAGCGCAAAATCATCGATAAACTTGAACTAACCAAACACTGTCAGCAAGTAAGGTGTTCATGAGATCCCAAACATGCTGAAGCGAAATAGCCTGCGGAATCAATGAGCCAGCAGCACCAAAGAAAGAGACTTTTCAGCAACAATTGAACCTTTTGCGCACACAATTTATCAGAGCAATACCCGACAAAAACACACAAGCCTCGTTCAACTTTCAATGGCCACCAAAAAGAAAAATAAACTAATAATATCAATAAATTAGAATGGAAAACCTCTAAATCAGACTGAGTTTTCCCATTAAAATTTATATATTGATTTTGCTGAGGTTCAATAAAGCATAACGCCCAATTAAGTAGCCCGAAACGCAACTACCAACTTCCCGCACAACGCCGTAATCACTAAACTCAACGCATAATAAAAATGCCACGCGTTGAGGGTCTGCTTGAATTGTTTGTTATATTTCAGTTCCATACAGCTACTGAAACACCAAACAACCTTTAAAAATAGCAAACAACATCAGTCACTTAACGTAAGTTGAACTAATTTTTGGCACAAAAACAAACAGTTAATTTTTAAATTGACTCAAGCTTGCCCATTGATTCTGATGATAAATCTCAGAGAAACAAACCATTAATGTAAACCAAATCAAAATAGCAGCTAAATGAGCCCAAACGATAATGTTCGATAGGTATTGATATACTTGATCAAATCAACAGCTATCCATCACAATAAATCATCAACCAGCAAAGATCCCACATTACCACTTAACTTTTAAATTTGTAACAGGTTGAATTCAAGAGAAATATAACGCCCGGTTAAGGGGCAACCAACGCCACTACCAACTTACCGCATAACACCGTAACCACAAAAACCAATGCATAGTAAAAATGCCACGCGTTGGTTGTCCCTCTTGAACCGTTTGTTATGCTTAAACTTCAGACACTTAGGTTTAAGCCACCATTAGAATAACTCAGACTTTCAAACCAACCCAAGCACCAAAACTCGTTAACCTGATCTAAACCATGACTTGAATAGAAACCACGTTAAATTCACTACGATCAACAGAACAAAGTGCCCTTTCAATGAAATCCTGACCAACCAAACTCACAGCAAATTGGCGTAAAACTCGAATGAGGCAACTACGCTGAACCAGCAGCGCCAACGAAATTGCCTTTTCATTAGACAGCGCAAAACAATAGTAAATTGCCGATACGCTTTTGGCCGATAAGCCAAGGAACCAAATCACTCAAAGCGACTTTGAGAAAAAGAAACTCAACACAAACCAGCTCAGAGCAAAAATGAGGCAACCGCTCGACATTCACGGCATCAATTTATTTCAAACAGCGACAACATTATTCAATTGCCGACAAACAAGAACGAATGGCCGAAGGAACAAAGAAAAGGCCACAACCGATTGATTTTGTGAGATTAAGCATAACGCCCACTTAAGGGGCTGACAACGCGACTACCAAGTTTCCGCATAACACTGAAACCACAGAAATCAACGCATAATGAAAATGCTACGCGTTGGAAGTCCCTCTTGAAGTGTTTGTTATGCTTTATTACTTATTGATTAAATTGAACTTTTTCAACATTTATTGTTTACGAATACTTTAACTCAAAATGATAAACTTGCCTACTTTCAGCAATCATTGGTGCAAATAAGATCCCAAATAAGTTGAAGCGAATTAGCCTGCGGAATCAATGGGCAAACAACACCAAAGGAAGAGGCCTTTCAGCGACAATTGGACCTTTTACGCACACAATTTATCAGAGCAGAGCCGGAAAAAAGCGCACAAGCATCGATAAACTTGCGCTAACCAAACACTATCAGCAAGCTAGATTCCAATGAGATCCCAAACATGCTGAAGCGAAATAGCCTGTGGAATCAATGAGCAAACAACGCCAAAGAAAGAGACTTTTCAGCAACAGTCGAACCTTTTGCGCACACAATTTGTCAGAGCAGAGTTGGCTAAAAAAGCATGAGCATCGTTCAACTTTCAATAGCCACCGAAAAGAACAATAAACTCATAATATCAATAAATTAGAATAGGAAAACTTCTAAATCAGACCAAGTTTTCCCATTAAAATTTATATATTGATTTTGCTGAGGCTCAATAAAGCATAACGCCGCGTTAAGGGGTGAGCAACGCAACGACTAACTTACCGCACAACACAGTAACCACTGAAATCAACGCAAAACAAAAATGCCGAGCGTTGCGAATCCCTCTTTAACGCTTTGTTATGTGATTGTTGCTTCAGAATTACATTCTATTACCGATTATAATCATATGCCCCCCGTTAACTATTATAAAATGGATAGCTCATGAAAGCGCTTATTTATGAAACACTTATTAAACTTGCTAGCAAAGATCCTGAACAACATGCCCAAATCCGACAAAATCTTTATGATCACTTAGGCTTACCTTTTGAAAAACAACTTACTTTGTATTCTCAGGCGCTTGGACCAGCTGGTTCAGGTAAACTTGAAAATGAACAGGCAATGAGTAATGCCGTAGAAAACGTAATCAAATTACTTGAAACTCCTGAACACTAAACTCTTTTAATCAATATTCGGCCCATTTGATTAGGGCCGTTTTCAATTTACGCCTAATCACATAACGCCCGGTTAAGGGGCAACCAACGACGCCATTACCAAGCTTCCGCAAAACACCGTAACCACAAAAACCAACGCATAATAAAAATGCCACGCGTTGGTTGTCCCTCTTGAACCGTTTGTTAGCATTCTTGCCCACGTCACTTAATGACTTAAATACCTAAGCATATGAATTATATTATATTTAAATCAGTCACATAAAAAACTGCTGCTATCAATCTTCTATTTCTTTGTGGCCACATACTTCACATACACGATGGCGAGAAAAATCATCCATTGCGGCGACAAAGGCTCCAAGGAACCAACCTTTAATTGCACCATGCCAAAATTCTTTCAACTTACTATTCGGTTGGTCTTTAAATGGACTTTCCTTTCTAACCAAAACAACCACATGATTTGTATCTGCGTGACATTGTAAACAATGGCAGACCTCTGAAACTAGCTGTGACATGTATTTCTCCATTGAATGCTAACGCCCAATTAAGTAGCCCGAAACGCTACTACCAACTTACCGCACAACACCGTAATCACTAAACTCAACGCAAAACAAAAATGCCACGCGTTGAGGGTCTGCTTGAATTGTTTGTTATATTTCAGTTCCAGACAGCTACTGAAACACCAAGCAACCTTTGAAAATAGCCAACAACATCAAGCACTTAACTTAAGCTGAGCTAAATTTGGCACAAAAAACAGTTAATTTTTAAATTGGCTCAAGCTTACCCATTGATTCTGATGATAAATCTCAGAGAAACAAACCATTAATGTAAACCAAATCAAAATAGCAGCTAAATGAGCCCAAACGATAATGTTCGTTAGGAATTGATATACTTGATCAAATCAACAGCTATCCATCACAAGAAATCATCAACCAGCAAAGACACCACATTATCACTTTACTTTTAAATTTGTAACACGTTGAATTTAAGAGAAATATAACGCCCGCTTAAGGGGCTGACAACGCTACTACCAACTTTCCGCA
>NZ_BDJF01000008.1 GCF_001895205.1 Vibrio injensis
AAAAATTAACTCTTGACGCCATAGTCTCTTGTTATATTTCAGTTCCATACAGCTACTGAAACACCAAACAACCTTTAAAAATAGCAAACAACATCAGTCACTTAACGTAAGTTGAACTAATTTTTGGCACAAAAACAAACAGTTAATTTTTAAATTGACTCAAGCTTGCCCATTGATTCTGATAATAAATCTCAGAGAAACAAACCATTAATGTAAACCAAATCAAAATAGCAGCTAAATGAGCCCAAACGATAATGTTCGATAGGTATTGATATACTTGATCAAATCAACAGCTATCCATCACAATAAATCATCAACCAGCAAAGATCCCACATTACCACTTAACTTTTAAATTTGTAACAGGTTGAATTCAAGAGAAATATAACGCCCGCTTAAGGGGCAGACAACGCTACTACCAACTCACCGCATAACACCGTAATCACAAAAACCAACGCATAGTAAAAATGCCACGCGTTGGCTGTCCCTCTTGAAGCGTTTGTTATGTGTTTGTTGTGTCGAGCTCATTTCTACACTTAGTTTGCTCACGAGACACTACTTTTAATAATGATTTTGTAAGTTCAAACGCAAGCTCAGACTCTATTTCACCAAACGCTATGTAGGGATTGCAGCCAAGACTGATTTGGTTCCTAGTACTAACTTTGTAATCCCGAGACATTGCATCTGAATGGGCGAATGCTATATTACGGCTACTTATTAAGCGCTCATGAAACTCAAGTGATTCACTTGATAACGTGCGCTTCCAGCGATTTAATAAAGCCCCAAACTTGTTGCTTACCAATTCTTTGTATTCGGGTTCCTTTGTATTGGAAGAACCAAACACCCTCCCATAGGCAATTATAAAAGATGATGTTAAAGCCAACTGAATGATAGGCTCTTCATCGGTTTCATACGATAAGAGCCTTTCTAGGAAATCATGGCAATACAACAAATCATCAAATGCCATAGTAACCCTGCTGAGATAGTGCTCAGATTGTTCCATTTTACCTCTCTCGGACACATAACGCCCAATTAAGTAGCCCGAAACGCCACTACCAACTTCCC
>NZ_BDJF01000009.1 GCF_001895205.1 Vibrio injensis
TATCTAAACCTTATTCGTATAACGCCCGGTTAAGGGGCAACCAACGCTACTACCAACTTTCCGCATAACACCGTAACCACAAAAACCAACGCATAGTAAAAATGCCACGCGTTGGTTGTCCCTCTTGAACCGTTTGTTATGCTTAAACTTCAAACACTTAGGTTTAATCAACCACTAGAATAACTCAGAATTTCAAACCAACAAAAGCACCAAAACTCGTTAACCTGATCGAAACCATGAATTGAACAAAAACTGAGATAAATTCACCACGA
The DNA here is from genome assembly GCF_001895205.1 of Vibrio injensis. Classification (GTDB taxonomy): domain Bacteria; phylum Pseudomonadota; class Gammaproteobacteria; order Enterobacterales; family Vibrionaceae; genus Vibrio; species Vibrio injensis. Next base: position 273 of record NZ_BDJF01000009.1, read on the forward strand.
TCAAGAGAACAACATGCCCTTTTCACGAAAATCTGATCAACCAGACTCATAGCAAACTGGCGTGAAACTCAAATGAGGCAATAACACTGAACCAACAGCGCCAACCAAATTGCCTTTTCATTAGGCAGCGCAAAACAATGGTAAACGGCCGATGCGCTTTTGGCCGATAAGCTAAGGAGCCAAATCACTCAAAGCGACTTTGAGAAAAAGACACTCAATACGAACCGGCTCAGAGCAAAAATGAGGCAACTGCTCGACATTCACAGCATCAATTTATTTCAAACAGCGACAGCCTTGAATCATTGCCGACGAACACGGACGAATGGTCGAAGGAACAAAGAAAAGGCCACAACCGATTGATTTTATGAGATTAAGCATAACGCCCGCTTAAGGGGCTGACAACGCTACTACCAAGTTTCCGCATAACACCGTAACCACAAAAACCAACGCATAGTAAAAATGCCGCGCGTTGGAAGTCCCTCTTGAAGCGTTTGTTATGCTTTATTACCCATTGATTAAATTGAACTTTTTAAAAATTTATTGGTTCAATCCACTTTAACTCAAAATGATAAACTTGCCTACTTTCAGCAATCATTAGTGCAAATAAGATCCCAAATAAGTTGAAGCGAATTAGCTTACGGAATCAAGGGGTCAACAACACCAAAGGAAGAGACCTTTCAGCATCAATCGAACCTGTTACGCACACAATTTATCAGAGCAAAGCCGGACAAAAGCGCACAAACATCGATAAACTTGCGCTAACCAAACACTTTCAGCAAGCTAGATACCAATGAAATCCCAAACATGCTGAAGCGAAATAGCCTGCGGAATCAATGAGCCAGCAACACCAAAGAAAGAGATCTTTCAGCAACAATCGAACCCTTTACGTACACAATTTATCAGAACAAAAGCCGACAAAAACACAAAAGCATCGTTCAACTTTCAATAGCCACAAAAAAGAAAAATAAACTCATAATATCAATAAATTAGAATAGGAAAACTTCTAAATCAGACTGAGTTTTCCCATTAAAATTTATATATTGATTTTGCTGAGGCTCAATAAAGCATAACGCCGCATTAAGGGGCAGCCAACGCTACTACCAAATCACTG
>NZ_BDJF01000010.1 GCF_001895205.1 Vibrio injensis
GTATCGTTGTTTTCCATGATCACTGACTGCAAAAAGTGAAAGAAGCTCTATCGTTGTTTTGCTTGATCTCTAAGATGCATTGTTGAATCTTCCCCAACGATGTTTATGATCGGTCAAAGGTTATCTCGAAGTCAGACTGACGTAACCTGTTTAATTTCATAACCTTATAGTGAAAAATATTGGTTTTTATATCGTTGTTTTGCTTGACCTCTAATATGCATTATTGAATCTTACCCAACGATGTTTATGATCGGTCAAAGGTTATCTCGAAGCCAGACTGATTTAATCTTTTTAATTTCATAAACTTAGAGAAAATAGAATTGGTTTTTATATCGTTGTTTTCCATGAACACTGGCCGCAAAAAGTGAAAGAAGCTCTATCGTTGTTTTGCTTGACCTCTAATATGCATTGTTGAATCTTCCCCAACGATGTTTATGATCGGTCAAAGGTTATCTCGAAGTCAGACTGACGTAACCTGTTTAATTTCATAACGTTATAGTGAAAAATATTGGTTTTTATATCGTTGTTTTCCATGATCACTGACTGCAAAAAGTGAAAGAAGCTCTATCGTTGTTTTGCTTGACCTCTAATATGCATTATTGAATCTTACCCAACGATGTTTATGATCGGTCAAAAGTTATCTCGAAGCCAGACTGACGTAACCTGTTTAATTTCATAATCTTAGAGTGAAAAAGGTTGGTTTTTATATCGTTGTTTTCCATGAACACTGGCCGAAAAAAGTGAAATAAGTTCTATCGTTGTTTTGCTTAATCTCTAAGATGCATTATTGAATCTTACCCAACGGTGTTTATGATCGGTCAAAGGTTATCTCGAAGCTAGACTGACTTAACCTGTTTAATTTCATAACCTTATAATGAAAAAGATTGGTTTTTATATCGTTGTTTTCCATGAACACTGCCCGCAAAAAATGAAAGAAGCTCTATCGTTGTTTTTCTTGACCTCTGAGATGAATTTTTGATTCTTACCCAACGATGTTTATGATCGGTCAAAGGTTACATGAGAATAACACCTTGAAATTTTCATTATTATCAGACATTTAAATACAATTCATAGCGCTTTGATATCGTTGTTCTTCTATTGTATCTAACATCTCACATATCTAGTTCTGATCACTCCTGCACTAGCATTTTTATGGTGCAGCTCACTTGTAGACCCAATTAAGATAGCTGCTACACACAAATTTGAAGTACTGCTCAACAGATTCCCTGCTGACCAATCGAAAATTCAAACCTAACAATAAAACATATATAAATCATTATCTTAAAAATAAAGATGGAGAATTTCGATAGTAATACGTCAAAACATCAATGTACTCTTCAAAAGACACACAAAAGTAAAAAACACACTAAATATCATATAATTATGTGCAACTAAAAGTTAGACACTAAAAGTTAGACGTCATAGTAGTGCAGAACGAACCTACATCATCAAGCGGCTTTAATTGAAGCAACTAATAGACAGAAAGCCCCAGAGGGGCTTTCAAAAACAATCTTTATTTAAGATTAGCTCTTAGCGACTGGGGACTTTTAATGTCTGGAAAAGGTAACGTTTCAGCGGAGGGTACAACTGACAACGCTGGTGGAACATACCCAATCAACTCTTTCAATTTACTGCTCCAGGCTTCAAGCCCAACTAACTTATCGTCAAAATAGTCATAGCGATCATAGTGACGTGTACTCACATCTTGTAACGCGTGATTTTGAATACGATCTCGAACTTCCTTGCTGATTCGGCATGCCCCCATCAAAGTTTTACACGTTCGGCGAAGATCTTTAGGCACAAACTTATCGAATCCTACGGCATCGCGATAACGAGTCACTGCACGACAAATTGAGCTAGTTTTCATGGGTTCTTCTGCATCTTTGGGATTTGGAAAAACATATCGTCCACCACCAGAAAGCTCATATTGTTTCTGAAGTATTTCAAAAGCCAATCCGTTCAACGGTACGATATGATCTTTTTTGTTTTTGGAACGTTCTTTAGTGATGCAGACAAACCTTTCTTCCCAATCAACATTCCACCATTCAAGTGTAATCACCTCATATGGTCGTTGCCCCCCTAGATAGATGCACAGTTGAAGTAAGTGCCTCAAATCTTGTCCGATGGGTACAAGATCATAGTTTTCACGAAGATCTTTTAGTAGACGCCGTAACTCTCGCCATTCTAAGAACCTTTCACCAATGCGCTCTCCATCTTTTTGCTTTGGAATTGGTGCTACTGGATTGTATTTTATGCCAAATTTCGACTCTAAAGAGAAATAGCGAGGATCGTTATCAAAGCACATCCCATGGTTAAACGCCGCCATCACATAGCTACGTACTCGGTTGCTTTGGGTGATAGCTCCACGCTGGATCATCATACTAATAACGTATTTAATATCATCTGTCGTTACATCACACGCTTTGGTGTTTTTGTCTATATATGGATAGAACTCTCGTACCAGCGCATTTCGCACGTCTTCATACGTTCTCTTTCCATCTATTTTCATGCGCTCCGTGTAGCTATGAAATAGCTCATCAATGGTTCCTAAGCTTTTACTCTCAGCATCAATTTTTTTCTGCTCGCTCTCTTGTTGTTCAAGGTGCAATTTAGGATCTTTTCCGCCGAGCAACAGTTGTGAGAAAACTTGGGCTTTCTCGCGAGCTTCTGTAAGAGTCATGCTGCCAGCACGTGCACTGAATAAACCGATTGAGATAAATTTTTCTTTCTGGTGCTGGTAGTAGCGAAACACGAACTGCTTTTTCCCACTAGTGAAAATTTTTACTCCCAAACGCCCTGTACCGCGTTGACCTGATTGATCCCAGAGATAATAGGAATTTTTACTACTGGTCGCGGATTGAATTTTAGTAACAGTTAACATTCTGATTTTCTCTTGTCTTTTTTGGCGAAGTTAACTTTCTAGGTCAATAGACATAACCTAAAAGCAGCCAAAAATAATATTGACAGATTTCCTGCCTAAGCAAAGCTAGGTCAGGTAATGGGTCAGACAAGAGAAAAGTGACATGAAAATCAATGCAAACTAACGCAACAAAGACAAACAGATAAACATTTGAATTTAATAGAAATTACCAAGCATTGCATACTCATAAAAATGAACCTGGTAGGACTCATAATCGATTGGTCCGCAGTTCAAGTCTGCGAGGGGCCACCACTTTCTCTTCTACATATGTCTACCAACGTCTATCCACCCCAGTAAAATCAATACTTAGCAAGCAGTCTTTGTCTATAGCAGTCTATGCTCATCTTGTAACATCCGCGTTTTGATGTACCATCGAATGTACCAACGGCTAAATATCGACTATTTTGGTGGTACATCATGGCAAAAAGAGTAGTCCCTTTAACTAACACCCAAGTTAAACAAGCTAAAGAATCCGACAAAGAATACACTCTCTCTGATGGTGATGGCCTTCAATTGCGTGTTAAAACGAATGGCACAAAGTTATGGATTCTGAAATACACTCATCCAATAACCAAAAAAAGAAACAACATAAGCTTTGGTAGTTTTCCTGATGTCTCTCTTGCCGAGGCAAGGAAAAGACGTTCTGAAGCAAAAACTCTTTTAGCTCTCAATATCGATCCAAAACACCATAAAGATGAACAGCTTTTAAAAGAAAGAGCAGAGCTTGAAAATACCTTTGGTAAATTTTCTGATAGATGGTTGGCACTCAAGAGAGAGAGCGTAAAACCAGAAACAGCAGATAAAGCTTATCGTGCTCTTGAGAAATATATCCTACCTAAACTTGGGAATGTCCCCATCCAAGACATCAAACCCAGAACGGTACTCAGTATTCTTGAGCCAGTAAAAGCACAAGGAACTCTAGAAACAGTTAAAAGACTCTGCCGTATAATCAACGAGGTTATGCGTCTTGCTGTAGCGTCAGGTGACATTGAAGTAAACTACTTAGCAGACATCACCAAGCTCTTTCCGGCCCCTAAACGCCAGCATATTGTAGTGGTATGGTGAATTTGGTCACTTAGTGACCAAATTCACCATACCACTACATTAAGCCCTCTTGCTCTCGAAACGTTGCGATTGGATCTAGGTGCCAATACTCAGATAACGGCCCCTTCACGGTACAAAATACGTAATTGCCCTCGATGATCTGTGGTGACATCGACTTTAGTAATACCTCTAACTCGCTAATTGCTGACATTTTCTAACCTTATCTACTACCTACAAACGTGAAGAATATACGGTGAAATAAAATAAGTTTAATTCATGATATTAATGAAACATAAGAAAAGCTAATATCCAGCACTAGATAAACTAAATAAATAGAAGAAAGAGAGAAATAGATTGCTGTTACATGGTTGCTTTAACGTTGGACTACGACAAAAAAAGCTGACTTATCATCATCACACTCATTCACAACAATCAATTCCATCAGGATAAAAAACTGAGAATCGAAGGTTAATTAGCATTTAAAACGAAGAATTCTTCACAAAACAAACGACCACCAAATACAGGATAATTACTAAAATTAAAGTTCAAAATAAAAACAAAAATTAGATTTAAATTTCAATTAAAAAACAAATCACCAGATAAAAACACCATTAATAACAAATCAAATGGTCACATATTCCAAATTTTAAAAATAGAGTTATGATACACGAAAAATGACCTAGAAATAATCTGCATCCAAGGGTGCTTATCCACTGCTTAGGGTCTTTTGAAAGATAAAATCTATTTTTATTAAATAGTTATATACCAAAGCCTCTTAGAGTGAAGAGAAAACGGCAAGTGCATAAAACGCCATGAACATCGATACACGATGTGCTTGGGATGAACGAACGCGCAAACACCGCTACAACTTCAAGTCGTTTGGGTATACCAGTGTACTTTGATTGATATTATTAGGTAAGAATCATATGTTGGAAAGCATTGGCATCGTTAACCTTTGGGCCTATTTAGTCGGCGTTTTTTTAATTGTTATTGTTCCAGGGCCAAACTCTATCTTCGTGCTAACGGCCAGCGCAAAGCATGGTGTGCGTGGCGGATATAAAGCCGCAATGGGCGTCTTTACTGGTGATGCACTGCTGATTTTTTTAGCCTTTTTGGGCGTGGCTACCGTGGTCAAAAACTCACCGGCCCTGTTTCATGCCATTCAATATTTGGGTGCGGCCTACCTACTTTATCTCGGTATAAAAACCATCACTCAGAGCTTAAGAGTTAAAGAGTCTCAGCCTGAGGTAAAATCAGTTCAAGGCAGTAGAGGGATCTATTTTAAAGCGTTAGGACTGAGTATCCTCAATCCTAAGATGATTATTTTTTATGTCTCATTTTTTATTCAATTCATTGATTTTAATGCGCAAAGTACCGGCTTATCGTTTTTAGTTTTGGGCGCAATTTTACAGTTGTGTAGCATGCTTTATCTCTCGCTACTGATTTTTGCTGGTTTTGGCATCACGAATAAAGTTAAACAACATAAAAAACTAGCGACGCTATCCAATACTTTTATTGGCTCACTGTTTGTGATGTTTGCTTTAAGATTGGCTTTAACCGCTTAGTCTTTCGCCATAAAAACTTCATCACAATGCCGCCACGTTGACACAAATCCTACTTAGCATAACGTCAAGATCACTGTTTGTGAGGACGTTATGCTATCTACCAGCCCTTTTAAATTACCCCGAAAAACCCCTTTTGGACTGGCTGAAAACCTTGCAGAATGGGCAACGGGATTAAGCAAACTCGATAAATTTTACCATCAACGCCCAGCACAATGCTCCAGTGCGGAATTTTTACGCTTTACCTTAGAGATATTAGGGATTGATTATCGCGTCACTAAAGGCTGTGCATCACAAGTACCAAACCTAGGAGCGACGATTGTCGTGGCGAATCATCCTCTCGGATGTGTTGAAGGTATTATCCTTGCTGAACTACTGCTATCGGTTCGTGATGATGTAAAAATTCTCGCTAATCACTATTTAAAAACCGTACCAGAACTCGATGAACTGTTTATTGGGGTTGATGTATTTACTGGCGAGAATGCAAGCCACGCGAATCTCTCGGCATTACGTCAGGCGCATAAGCACCTTGCCAATGGCGGCGTTTTATTGATGTTTCCTGCAGGCGAAGTCTCACAGTGGGTGGGCAATAAACTGCAGCGAGTTGAGGATAAAGAGTGGAGCCAATCCGTCAGCCGGTTGGTAAAAAAACATCAAGCCACCGTTTTACCGGTCTATATTGATGGTCAAAATTCAAAACGATTTTATATGGCTGGGAAAATACATCCATTACTTCGCACACTATTGCTGGGCAGAGAACTACTCAACAAGCAGCAAAGTTGTATCGAAATAGCGATAGGAGAAACCATTGCTTGCTCAGAAATCGCCGCCTTAGATGACCAACAATTGGTCAATTATTTACGTTTAAATACCTATTTACTACAAAGCCAGCGCTGGATAACTCGCGATAAAACACAGCAAGATCGAAGTCTACCGCCTGTCGTTGAAAGGCTAAGCGACGATATTTTACAACAAGATATTGCTGCCCTACCTCAAGAATGTCATTTATTGGATCATCAAAACTTTGCCGTCTATTGTGCCAATGCTGAGCAAATTCCGGCAGTTTTGCATGAAATTGGTCGAGTCAGAGAGTTGAATTTTCGCCAAGTTGGCGAAGGAACAGGGCTAGCTTTAGATATTGATCACTTTGATCGTAATTATCAGCATCTTTTTATCTGGGATCGAGAAAAAAATGTGTTGGTTGGTGCTTATCGTCTCGGATTGGTTGATAAATTGGTTGAGCGACATGGTATCCATGGTTTGTACACCAGTACTTTATTTCACTACGATCAGCGCTTTATCGATAGTATGGGGAAATCGATTGAGATGGGGCGTTCAGTGATCGATAGTGCTTATCAAAAAAGCGTCGCGCCATTACTGCTGCTCTGGAAAGGCATTGCAACCTATATTGATCGCCACCCTGAATACACACACCTTTTTGGCCCAGTCAGCATTAGTAGCGATTACAGTGAACTTGCGCGTCAACTATTAGCCGACACCATGACGCTGCACTACTACGATCAACAACAGGCCAATTTAGTCAGTGCCAGCCACCCGCTATCAAGTACCCATCAACTATGGAATGCTAGCCTACTATCGGCTTTAGCTGACCTGCAACTTTTATCACGAGTGATAGCACGCATTGATGATGGGAAAGGGATTCCCGTGTTGCTGCGCCAATATTTAGGCTTAAATGGTCGCTTAGTTTGCTTTAACGTTGATCCTGATTTTAATGACTCATTAGACGGATTGATTGTCGTCGATTTGCGCCAAGTTCCGGTACGAACGCTCGCTCGTTATATGGGGGTTGACGCTGCTCATCGCTATTTAACGCGATATAAAATGGATTAAAAAAACAGGCACGCTTATAAAGTGGCGTGCCTGATTATTATATTTTTAATCTATAGTAGCTCTTTGCTAGCATGACCAACCGACACTCTCATGAGCTGGGTGATGTCACTGTGCTAGGATCTTCGCTTTGTAAATCATCATCATGCTCTTCCATTCGCCAAGGCAAACTCCCCGGTGAAATATGTAGAAAGTGCAGATATTTCTCAAATTGATCCAAAATATCATTGATGATGTCGCGCTCTTCATAACCGTAGACATCATAAGCTTGACCGCCTCGGCGCAGAAAGACTTCCGCTCGATAATAGTAATCATCATCGATTTGTTTTTCTTGCTCGGAAGCAAACTCGGGCATCTCATAAGCACGCAGACGAATCTCATAAATAAACTCTACTTCACCCGCTTTCTCAACATCAATGATGCAGCGAGTATTGAGATCATCAAAGGTCACTTTTGCTTGCCAACCTTTATTTTCAAGCTCCTGCTTAACCGTATTCATTGCGGTAAGGCCAGTCTGCTCAATAAATTTCTCCACACTGGTTTTAGATGGGAAATCAATAAGATGCGACAATCGCTTTTTCCAATTGGTTTTACCTTGTAGATGCACAGGTAACTTCATATCGTGCTGTAAACTGGTCTCATGATGCCCTTCAATCACTAACGCTCGCCACATGCCAATGCCACCGATTAACATGATAATTGCAAATGGTAAGGCACTCACGATTGATGCCGTTTGCAAAGCGCTGAGCCCTCCTGCCAGTAGTAATACCGAGGCAACCAGTCCTTGCGTCACTACCCAAAATGTACGCTGCCAGACTGGTGTATGCATTGCGCCGCCCGATGCAAGTGAATCAATCACCAATGAACCGGAATCTGAAGAGGTGACAAAGAAAGTGATGATCAGTAATACCGTAATAAAAGACACTACGGAAGAAAGAGGCAACAGCTCAAATAACTGAAAAAGCGCGACAGCATGATCGGCCTGAACATAGGTAATCAGCGAGCTATAGCCTTCAACCATAATTAAATGCAGTGCGGTATCGCCAAAAATAGAGAACCAAAGAAAGGTAAAGATAGACGGAACCAACATGACTCCAACCACAAATTGTCGAATCGTTCGACCGCGACTTATTTTGGCAATAAATAAGCCGACAAATGGAGCCCAAGCTATCGTCCAGCCAAAAATAAATAGGGTCCAGTTACCAATCCAGTCACTCGATTCATAAGCTTGCAAACTAAATGTTCGTTCAACAATATTACTTAAATAACTTCCCGTATTTTCTAAAAAGGTCTCTAAGATAAAGATGGTCGGTCCAACGACAAATACAAATAGCATCAAACTGATTGCTAACAGCATATTAATAATCGATAAACGCTTAACACCTTTATCCATACCTGCGAGCACTGAAAATAAAGCTAAGCAAGTAATCACCGCAATCGCACCAATTTGGAAAGGTACTCCCACTTCGACACTTGGCCATAAATAATTGACTCCAGCATTAATTTGGGCAACCGATAAACCTAATGTCGTAGCAATACCAAATAAGGTACCAAGAATAGCGAAGATATCGACAATATGACCAATCGGACCATGAATACGTTCACCAATCAAAGGATATAAGGTTGATCGCATTGATAAAGGCAAACCATGTCGGAAAGCAAAATAGGCTAAACACAAGCCGACCAAACCATAAATAGCCCAAATATGAAATCCCCAATGGAAATAGGCAATTTGCATGGCTTGTTTAGCCGCTTCAATGGTTTCACCGCTGCCTGTCGGTGGTGAGGCATAATGCAATACTGGCTCGGCGACACCAAAGAAAAGTAAAGCAATACCGTATCCTGCGGAGAAGAGCATCGCGAACCAAGCTGGAAAGCTATATTCAGGCTCCGCATGATCGGGACCAAGTTTTATATTTCCCCAGCGCGTAAAAGCTAACGAGACAATAAAAATTAAAAATAGGGCCACCGCTAACATATAGAACCAACCAAAGGTTTCGGTTATATAGGCTAGCGTCGTCGAAAAAACGTTACCCGCGAGACTAGGATTTGATATGGTTCCTACTACCATTAGTGCTATGACAATTACCGCCGGAATAAAAACCGGAATAAGTACTGTCGAGTTAGATTTCTCTAACTTATCTATCATAAAGCCTCCTGCTTTATTAGTTCTTATTGAAAAAAAACCTCCTCATCATATAACATTTTGCCTTTCACTGCGAATGACACTGCCAATTCAATAAAAAACATCATGATAAAAACAAGTATTAACAATAATAAAAACCATTCTAAAACATAAAGTTAAACCAAATTAACACATCAAATTAAAATAATTAAACTTATGCAATTAATGACCATTTATTCAGAAAAACGTGTACGATTATTCAGTATTATCATTCAACAATTCAGCTAAAAAACATTCGGCTAATAGGGCTAAAGAATAATAAAAATCATCTTCATCACAGGTGGATTTTAAGCGTTGTAAATAGAGTGTCGCCCAAGGAAAAAGATGATCCGTTAATAACTCAATAACCGCAGATTCCTGACCTTGTTCGAGGAAATGAGCAAGGGCTAATAACATTAATCCAAATTGATCTTCTGGTTCCTGACGGGCGAGTTGCACCGCTAAACCATGACGCTGAAGAAATTGACGATAAGCCAAGGTACTTTCGCCCATCACGATATGCTCAGGATCTAAGTATACCGATCCCCAAGGCGGAGCGGGCATATCCCCTAGCCCTTCAAATAGTACACTAAAGCGCTCAGGTTGTGGTTCCGGTAGACGATGACACAGGGTTTCGATCGCCTTAGGATCGCTCCAAGAGAAATAATGGGCTAATTGAGGCAGATCGTGTAACGCATACTGCGCAGGCTCACTCTGCGGTGGATAGTAAAATAAACTACCAAGGATTCGAGGAACAATGGCTAACATTGGCTTTCCTTTCTGTTGTAAAAAGTGCTCAGCCCGTGAGCCAACTCCCAGCGTATTAGCTTAAGGTCGCTGCTCTCACAGGCTGAACGGTACATGCTGTTTAGGAGAAGAATACGCTCAAAGTATCCTCCCAACTGCCACTACATGGTTATCCACCATAAGTTATAGAAGGTAATACGTGAAGCCAGCTCACCAAGGATCATCAGTGCCGCACCGCTAAAAAGCAAAGGTTTAACGGCTTGTTTTTTCAGTAAGACCCACAAAGCAAGCACCAGCGCGATAGTCATCGCGAACAAATAGGTGTACCAAAACATCGTTTGTGCATTGACTAAATGCGGTACTTGCTCAGTTAAAAACGCCATATAACCGGTACGAGTCGCAAACGAAATCGCCGCCCCAACGATGACCGCTAACGCACCGAGTCGTTTAGCACCGAGTGCTAAAGCACACATCCCACCAGAGATAGCAACGGTTAGCCACAAATGTAGCGACGTATAATGGCTATTCCAAGCCGGGACGGTGGCCAATTGATAAACCTGCGTAATCGACCAAGCAAACGCAAGGCCTAATAATACCGCAATTCCATTTAACCATTGGTGCAATGTATCGGTAACGGTAACGTTAAACTTGGTTTTCAGTATATCGCGTAGGCGAGGTGCACTGAGTGCTACTGTTAAAAAAGCACAACCGAAATAGAGACCACTTAAAACAATTTCATTACTCATCGGTGAACGGAATAAACCAAACAGCAAGTTAAACGCACGCTGAGGTTGTCCCATATGTAAGCCACCAATTGCCATGCCTACAGCAAACAAAATTACGGCAACCAGATTGATTTTATGACGCTGAGCATTGGTAATTTGTCCAACAAGACCAGCAAGAAAAGCCAATAACATCATACCAACCGCGGTTTGGCCTAACACCGTAAAAAAGACTAAAGGTAATTCATGCATCGTTTACACCTCTGAAGGGTTTTGAACAGCACCGGTTTTATCACCAGTCATACGGGCATCCGCGTGCGCTTTGATGACTAAACTGGGTTTGGTCAGTTGCGGATCCGGTAAGGGCGCGACCGCATTGGTATCGCCATATTTGGCGCGTAATGTCGCTATCTCATCAAAATCAAGCGCGCGCTGTGGGCAAGACTCGACACACACGGGTTTTAAACCTTGAGCCACTCGCTCATAGCAACCATCGCACTTCGACATCACTTTCTTTTGTTCATCAAACTGCGGCGCGCCATAAGGACAACGCATTTCACAATAGCGACAGCCAATACATTTATCTTGATCAACCACCACCAAACCATCTTGCTTCCGCTTATGCATTGCTCCTGTCGGGCAACCTTTCACACACGTTGGTTCAGCACAGTGATTACAGGAGATGGATAAATAGTAGTTGAAGGTATTTTGCTGCCAAGCATTGCCTACTTTCTGCCACTCACCACCACCATACTCATATACTCGGCGATATTTTGGGCCTACCTCTTGCGCCTTCTCATCTTTACAACTGATTTGGCACGTTTTGCAGCCAGTACATTTGGATGAGTCGACAAAAAAGCCATATTGTTTCATTTAAAAATCTCCTCAGATGCGCTTAACGTCGACTAAATTGGTGTGTTGTGGGTTACCTTTAGCTAACGCCGTTGGCCGTAGCGAGGTGAGGCGGTTAATACAGCCACCGACATCAACACCTTGTTTATTAGTCTGCGCCCATGCACCCTCTGGCATAGCCGTTACACCGGGCATAATGCGTGGTGATACCTTCGCTTTAATTCGCACTCTTCCTCTGTCATTAAAGACTTCGACAAAGTCATCATTGTGAATACCTCTCGCTTGTGCATCGATGGGGTTGATCCACAAAACATCCGGCGCGACCTCTTTCAATTGAGCAACGGACGAATACGTTGAGTGGCAATGGCCTTTGGTATGAAACCCTGTCAATTGCAACGGATATTTATTCAGCATCGGTTTATCTTCGATACCTTCGACGGCTGGCCAGTATTCTGGGATCGCCGAAATTTTATCTCCGGGCAGTAATTGCCATTGAGTCGCCAATTCTGCTAACTGCTCTGAATAAATCTCAATTTTTCCTGATGGCGTTTTCAGCGGATGTTGCTGTGGATCATCACGAAAATCTTTCAGCGCAATATGTTTACTGCTATCGGCAATCCGACGATCAATGACGCCCATACCATCGGTTTGTTCAAATGGAGGCAAATGCGGTTCTTGTTTGCGCACTTGGTTATAAGCGTGTTCAATCCACTCTTGATAGGTGCGACCTTCGGTAAACGCTTCTTTCAACCCCATCTTATCGGCGATTTCTGCCAAGACATCGTAAGTCGGCCGATTTTCCCACATCGGCTCAATCGCTTTTTGTAAGCGAACCAAATAATGATAAGAGCCTGATTGATAAGAGTTATTAATTAACTCATCGGATTCTAAGGTTGAAACATCGGGCAGTAATAAGTCGGCATATTTAGCGCTGGCTGTCATGTGGTTATCCCATACCAGAATAAATTCACACAAAGACTCATCACGCAGCACTTTATCGACTTGGTTAAGATCCGAATGCTGATTAGCGGTGATATTAGACGCGTAATTCCATAGAAACTTCACATTGGTCGTTAAACGATCTCGACCTTTGATGTAATCTTTGTTTGCTGTCATCTCGGTGCCGCGAGTAATCGCATCGACCCAGCTAAAACATGGAATCGACACTTTGACTGGGTTTGGTATCGCCAGCCCCGCTAGTGGATAATTGACACTGCCTCCCCAAGTACCAATGTTGGTTCCAGGACGACCAAAATGCCCAGTCATAATGGGCAGCATCATGATCGCACGCGCAGCATGCTCACCATTTTGTGTGCGTTGCACTCCCCAACCTTGAGAAATCCACGCCGCTTTAGCGCTAGCAATTTCACGAGCCAACTGACGAATACGTTGCGCGGGAATTTCGGTCAATGCTTCCGCCCATTCTGGCGTTTTTTCAATCTTGTCTTCCCCAAGACCGAGAATATACGCTTTGTATGATGAGTTCGCTGGCGCACTGGCAGGTAAGGTTTCTTCACTCCAACCGACCGTATATTGATTAAGCATGGCCTCATCAAGCAGATTTTCTTTAATTAAGGTATGGCCAATTGCCGCAACTAACGCTGCATCGGTTCCAGGACGAATCGGTAACCATTCGGCATTAAATGCCGTCACGCTGTCGGTGCGGCGAGGATCAATCAAAATAACCTTCGCGCCGCTTTGTTCGAGAGCATGATAAATTTCCGCAATTTGTCCACCACCGGACATGCGTGTCTCTGCCAAGTTTTGGCCAAACATCACCACTAAGTCGGAATTTTTGATCTCAGCAAAAAGCGTTTGTTGCTCAGTCCCGTAGATATTTCCCGCTTGCCCAAAGACAAACGGCTGAATCCGGTTAAGTTGAGCTTCTGAATAGGTATTGTGCATGTCTAAGAAGCCACCAGCTAAATTAAGCAGGCGCTTACACGTATTACGGCCTTGTAAATTCGCCCCTGTCGTTCCACTACCATATTGATAGTAAATGGCTTCATTACCATAAGTATTGATCACTCGTTGCAATTGCTCAGCCACAATGGTCGTGGCCTCATCCCAACTGATGCGCTTAAATTTACCTTCACCACGCTCACCGACCCGCTTCATTGGGTACTTTAGACGGTCAGGGTTATAGGTACGAAAACGAGCTGAGCGCCCCCGTAAACAAGGGCGGATTTGATGCTGACCAAAAATGGCTTCATTGACCCCATCTTCTGGAGAGATCTTAACTGCCACACCGTCGCGCACATGAACTTTAAATGGACAACGACTGCCACAATTCACTAAACAAGCACTATAACGGATCTGTTCTGGAGTGAGTGGGGATGATGGCGCTGGTGTGGCCAGAGCATTGAATGGCAAGCTGATTGAGCTGGCGGCAATCGCTGCGCCAGAAGCAACCGCAGAGCTTTGGATAAACTCACGGCGCGTAAATAGTTTTTTGATTATTGATGTGGACATAGACCCTCCAATGTATCGGTCTATTATCCAAACCTTGTATGCTTCACCCTATGATCACTATCAATGAAAATGTAATTAGGCGTTACATTTTTAAACATTTAGCATTAAATATTAACAATAATAATTATCATTAGTTTTATGTGGATTTGCGAAATTGCCAATCAATCGCATTAGCAGGACAAATCGGACGGCATTCACCACACCCATTACATAAGTCCTCATTCACTACGGGTTGTTGATTAGGCTCGCAATGAATCGCTTGAGTGGGGCACTGCTCACTACACAATTCACAATAACCCAATAAACGATTATGACATTGATAAGCAAAGGTCGGTAAGAGCTCGGTTTTCATGGCAGGCAGCAGCGCGCCCGTCGGACAGACTTGCGCGCACTGAGAACATAATTGGCAATGATTGTAATCTAGACACAACTCAGGCCACTGGCCGGTTAACTGGATAACGGAGCTTGGGCACGCTTCAACACACAAACCGCAACCATCACACAACGGCCTAAACTGTGCTTCTGCTAATGCCCCCGGCGGACGAGGTACAGTGCGTTTCAGTTGGTCATCCACCTCATGATAAGCAGCCTTACCTCTGGCAACTAAACCACGAAAAAGATCACGGCGACTAAAATTACGGGGACTCTGACTCATCATCACCAAACTAGGATAAACAACACACTTCAATCATAGCGCGAAAAGACGTAAAGCTAAAAGTCCTGTTCATAGTCAAAAAGCAGATGACTTAGCTTGCGCTTACTGACTTGCGACATTTTTGAATATTTGCTCTATTTATGTTAAAAAACAAACCAAAATATACACCAAACCTATATTATTTAGCCTCATTCAACTAAAAGGAGTATTACGTTGAATCTTTCTTCACAGCACCATACCGCTCGTAGCACATTAATGAGCCTGACAGCACCATTTCTCTACAGCGCATTAGGCGTTATTGGCGTACTCTCATTATCAGGCTGCTCAAGCACATCGTCGACACTGTCAGCACAGCTTTCTATTCCAGATAACGCGATTATTGCTCATCGCGGCGATTCTTATAACGCACCAGAAGCGACCTTACCGGCTTATCAATTAGCCTGTGAATTTGGGGCAGACTATCTTGAAGTCGATCTACAGCGCAGTAAAGACGGCGTTTTAATTGCCGTACATGATAATAATTTACGCAATAAAACCAATATTGCGGAAATCTACCCAGAACGAGCCGATAGTCCAGTAAGCAGTTTTACTTGGGCTGAATTAGAGAAATTAGATGCGGGATCTTGGTTCAATAACGCCTATCCAGAACGCGCAAGAGAAAGTTATCGTGGCTTGCAATTAATGACCTTAGATCAAGTCAGAGAGGTTGCTGAGAATTGCTCACACCAACCAGGCCTTTATATCGAAACCAAATTACCTGAACTGTTTCCTGGTATCGAAGCGGATCTCAGAGCGAACTTGCAACAACACGGCTGGTTAGATAAGGAAATGAAAGGTAAGGTTATTTTACAAACCTTTGAAAAAGAGAGCTTAGTTCAACTGCAAGCGGAAATGCCTAATATCCCTAAAGTCCTTCTGCTATGGACTGGCGACGGTTATATCGATATGAAGCCCACAGAGCCGAAACAAGATGATGAAAGCTGGGCGGCTTACTACGCACGAGTGCAAGTCGCATCAAAATCGGCTTATGAAGAATGGATAGATTTTGCTAAAGACAATGGCGCGATTGGCGTTGGCCCATCAGGGACTCAAGCCAACTTTGCTGACTCATGGTCAAGTAATTTTAGTTATATGGATCTCGCTAAACCTTGGATGATAGAGATGAATCAGCAAAAAGGGTTAGTGACTCATATTTACACCTTAGATGATGCTGAAGATCTTATCCGCTATCGCGATCGAGGAGTGACCGGCTTTTTCACTAACCGTCCTAATCTCGCCGTCGAAGCATTAACTGGACGTCCAGCGAAAAACGTTACCGCAACGCTAGTAAAACTTGGTTATTAATCTCAATAAACGTTGATGGTTTCTATAAAAAAATCCCGCATCAATACGGGATTTTTTATTTATCTGGCAATAAGTTGCTTCACTCAAGCTACCGATTTAACGCAGCTAATTGGTAGCAGAGTGGAATGAACGAGGGAATGTCTGAGCAATATCGGTAAAGACACCATCTACGCCCCAGTTAAATAATTGGTTGGCTCTTAGTAGGTTATTGACGGTATAAACGTTCACTTTGTAGCCTTTGGCTTTAAAAGCGGCAACCTGTTCACGAGACAATCCTTCATTTTCTGGGTGAATATATTCAGCTTGGCATGCTTGTAAAATTGATTCCCAATCTTCCGACAGTGTCTCTTTAGTAAATAAACAAGCGGTCGGATAGTGTGGCGCACGCCGTTTAAATTCATAGAGAGCAATATGATTAAAACTTGAAATAATCACTTTTCTGTCGCTATCAAGCTGCTTTAGTCCCTCAATCACGCCATCAATTAACTTGAGCGTTTTCTCCCACCCTGCCGTACAGGATTTTATCTCAATATTAGCGTCGAGTTTTAGCTCATTAAGCAGTTCAATAAATTGGCGAAAAGTCGGAATCGGCTCACCAACAAACGTATCAGAGAACCAGCCACCAGCATCAATATTCGCTAAATCCTGTTGACTCAATCCATACAAGCTACCACTGCGATTGGTACAACGATCTAATGTGTCATCGTGAGAGATCACTATCGTATCATCACCAAGGATATCAACATCACATTCTAGCCACTGCACCTTATGTGTATGGCAAAGACGAAAAGCAGCTAAGGTATTTTCAGGGGCTAACGATGACATGCCACGATGGGCAAAAAGTGTGTTCATTTTCAATCAACTCTCTGTGAATTGTTGCATTTCGAGCGCAGATAATCGCTCGTTCGAGCTTGAAATGCACTATACCGGAGTCAAATTGTTAACAATAGAGTGGACGGTTCAGAAATGTGATTAGCCGTTGAAAATCAGCCCTGCGGCTCCCTCTATTTCCTAACTATTGATGGATGGACCGTTGACAATTTGAAGAATAAACAGCTCTGAGTGGTATGCCATGCTCTCTTAACTCTGCTTAGCTCAAACTGATGGTGCGAAAATGTTTAATGTTGGGCCACTATCTGGCTGATTTTTTTGCTGCTCTGCGATTTGTTTCAGGGTTTGCTGATATTCTTCATCACTCATATCACGCCAGTATCGCGGATTGCGCCCAGTCTGCTTATCATAAGCGGCGGTGGTTGGGTCTCTCTCCCGCGCTGGCTCAAGCACTAAAATATCGGGCATGGGTTGGCTGATATCCATATAACGTTGGATCATATTCCACAACCGATAATACTCTGCCACCCGCTCATTACTGCCAATAAGGTTACCGATCGGCACCCCAACGGAATAATTATGATAACGATGCACCAACATCAAGTTGTAATTTAGGTGCCCTTGTGGGCTAGGGGCGGACATCAGCACACAGTCAAACTCAATAAACGGATGGCTAAAACGCTCTTTATTGCCTTTTTTAAACAGCGTCACCATACCGGTTTGGCGATTAAGGCTATAGACTCGCTTACTTTTTAAAAAGGGGGCCAGAAAAAGATGCCCAGCACTGACCAATTTAAAATGACCATAAATAAGTAAACAAGGAAGTGTTGTATACAAAGTAACAGTACCAAAATCTCCAGCCCAATCTTTCCATCCATACGGTCCAAATATCATGCCAGAAATCATGATCAGATAGAGAAGTGGTAAGAAAAAAAACAATGCAGCTTTAGCTAAGCCTACAATAAATAAGTACAACTGAGTCCAATTCGAAAAAGTTTCACTTTCTAAAGAGTTTTCATCCCAATAAGAAAGTTTATCCTCCTTTTCAGTCTCTTTGATATGCGAAGGTGTAATTTCCCCAGCCAAGGAGAGAGCAATCGTCTCATTGGCTTTCGTAAAAGGAAACACCTGCCCTTTGGTTAAGACGCGCCGTAAAAAACCTTGCGCTTCTTTAGCTGGTTGAAGGGTTAATTGCTCTGAGTGGTATGCCATGCTCACTTAACTCTGCTTAGCTTAAACTGATGGTGCGAAAATGTTTAATGTTGGGCCGCTATCTGGCTGCTTTTTTTGCTGCTCTGCGATTTGTTTCAGAGTTTGCTGGTATTCATCATCACTCATATCACGCCAGTATCGCGGATTGCGCCCAGTCTGCTTATCATAGGCGGCGGTGGTTGGGTCTCTCTCCCGCGCTGGCTCAAGCACTAAAATATCGGGCATGGGTTGGCTGATATCCATGTAACGTTGAATCATATTCCACAACCGATAATACTCTGCCACCCGCTCATTACTGCCAATAAGGTTACCGATCGGCACCCCAACGGAATAATTATGATAACGATGCACCAACATCAAGTTGTAATTTAGATGCCCTTGTGGGCTAGGGGCGGACATCAGCACACAGTCAAACTCAATAAACGGATGGCTAAAACGCTCTTTATTGCCTTTTTTAAACAGCGTCACCATGCCAGTTTGGCGATTAAGGCTATAGACTCGCTTACTTTTTAAAAAGGGCGCCAGAAAAAGATGCCCAGCGCTAACCAACTTAAAATGGCCATAAATAAGTAAACAAGGAAGTGTTGTATACAATGTCAGTTTATAAAACACATCGGGATAACTCTTCCCACCTCCCTTAAGGCTTGCACCAATAAAACCAATAAAAAATATTAAATAGCCAAGCGGTAAGATAACCACTAGCGACATTTTTGCTAAACCTACAATAAATAAGTACAACTGAGTCCAATTCGAAAAAGTTTCACTTTCTAAAGAGTTTTCATCCCAATAAGAAAGTTTATCCTCCTTTTCAGTCTCTTTGATATGCGAAGGTGTAATTTCCCCAGCCAAGGAGAGAGCAATGGTCTCATTGGCTTTCGTAAAAGGAAACACCTGCCCTTTGGTTAAGACACGCCGTAAAAAACCTTGTGCTTCCTTAGAAGGCTGTAGGGTTAATTGCTCTGAGTTGTATGCCATTATCATTCCTAATGTTTTTGATGACCGATACTACGCTTTACGCTAATACGGTATTTTTCGCCCAATCTTGATCGCTGTTGTTATCTAAAGCAAACGTTGGAACCACATTCACAATACGAGAATCATCACGCTCTTCTAATGCTAATGTCGGAAAGCTGGCCTGCTCAACGTGTAGCTTGGTTCTGAGCACAAAAACAGGCTGATAGCGATACTGATAAGAGCGCATCATCAGTAAGCTAAAATCGGTACTGTATTCGGGGACGGTTAAATCATATTTCACAAAATAGGCAGTACCTTCATTACGCTGCTCTTGATGGATAACCGTGACATTGTGCGAGCTTAAGTTAATCAGTTCACTGCTTTCCCTTGATCCCGTTCGGCTACTTGTTGTGGTCTTTTTTTCAATCGCTTGCCGAGCGTAAAACTCAACCCTGACCGATTGAGCATTGAGCAATGCCGCTAAATTGGTGTTGACATAAATCACATGGGTGGCTCCCAATCGTTGCATCTGCTCGGTGAACGCTTCAGGAAATTCGGTCTGCGCGCCTAAGCGGTACGCGTTGACCGATAGAGTAAAAATCAGCCCAATAAACCGCTCAAACGCCGTGGTTGGGTCTTGCAAATGCGCGTAAGTCGACGAGGGGGACTGACCAAACGGGCCATTTTTCAGCCATGCCTCCATTGGCGTATCCTTCCAAAACATATAGAGCGCGAAGCCTGCAACGGCTAGTCCAATCCCTAACCATGCCACTGGCCCCATACCAAATAACACCGGAGCGCTGGTGGTAAAAAAACCCGTTGCAACCGTGGTGGTTAGCGTCCCTAGCGCCACCATACCCAGCGCAACGCTGGCATCACGATCGTTGTTTTGCCAATGACGCATGGCATCCCAACCAGCAATACCCGCAGTTAAAAAACCAGCACCAATACTTATGACACCTAATCGACTAATGCTGGAAACCAAACCCACCTTACCATTTCTAAACGTCATTTTTTTCACAAGGAAGTCAGGCATAACAAGTGCGGTTTTATGTGAAACTGCTGCCAAACGAGAGGCATTTTGTGTATACAGGTTTGAAGCATGGGTAATAGCGATACCAAGATCCAGAGCTGCACTTAGCGCGTTAGATCCTGAGAAAAACACATCTTTTTCATCAAAAATATTCTTCATGTATTGCTGATTATTTTTCAGGTTAATCAATTCCACTACCGCAATAAAGTAAGGGACTCTGAATTTTTCATAAGCATTACTGACGTTGAGATCGGTACGATTCATATCTCGTAACGCCCTTTGTGTATTCGCTTGATTGAGGGCCGCCGCCATGCGGCTTTCTTGAGAGACCACCACCACTTTAAGTGGTGATTTAGCCCCGACTGAACCTCGACTTTCTGAAATCAGATCGCTGGAACTAAAAGCATTTTTATTGGTCGATGCCACCAATTTACCCGAACGATCATACAAACGACCAAACGCTGATTTCTTCTTCGAGTCGACAAATTCACGATCAGCGGCGCTCAATCCATAACTCAAGCCATGACCATGCACACCAACCACCGTACCTTTCAGCTCAGCACCACTGACGGGTACATAAGTGATATCTCCCCACATTTTGGCATTAGTGGCTTTCATTAAACCGAGTACAGGCGCATAAGCAGCGTTAAATTGAATCACTTTTGCTTCATTGGCAAGATCTTGGCTGAGATTTAATAAAGTATCAAAATACCCTCTTAAAATTTCATCCATAATGTTAGCGACTCGCCGCTCAAGATTAAAAGCTTTTTCTTGGTTGCTATTGGCTGGCGACATAAAAGCTAGGTCCATCACTTGCAACTGCTCATCTTGAATGAGCATATCCTCTTTTGACCACAAAGCTAACGATTCAAGCGTGGCAAACCCAGAGCCTGAGTTAGAAGGTTCTGGCGCGCTATAGCTGGCCTCTTCCAAACTTATCGCGCCATCTTCTGAAAACAAAAGTCGGTGCAAAGGATGGTTATCGGTGGAAGAAAGAATTTGTCTGGCGGTGTCTAAATAGGGCGAATGAACATCACTTTCAGGGTTTGACATTTGATCCAATTTATCAATATTCACGCTCAGCGCACTCAGCGCATAACCAACAATCACATGCGCGGCCGATGCGTTAATATCGTTCATTGAGCTAATATCACGTAAAACATCAGCTAATCGCTGCTGGTTCACCAGTGATTGGAGCTGGCCTTGTAACCACTTCACATCTGTACAGCAGCATTGTCGTTCGGTGGTACGTAAGGTTCGGTGGAAAACACCCCCGTAGTAATTATCCATAGCATTACGATATTGATAGTACGGATTATCTTGTTGTCCAAATTTGGCTGGAAGCACCAGTTTCTGCACGAGTTCCGCACTGCGGTAGTACTTCTGCTGGCTCATATCCACATAAACCTGTTGTAAATACCCAACCGCTGATTGAGTCAGAAAAGCGTGATGTCTTAAATCAAACAAGGGATCATCAACGACAATCGCCCTTAAATGGCGTTGTTTCGCGTCTTCTAAAACATCACTCGAGCCCCCTATTGTCCATGATTCTGCTTGAGCAGGGTCGGCGTTAATTATCTCCACTAACGCCGCTTGCTTCATAGCATATTCATATCGGTAAGGCTGTGCATATTTAAATACCTGTACAGCTTTATCTCCATCATCATCAGCGGATAACATTTCCTCTTTGATGGTTTGATAAGTGCGTGTTACCCACTGCCCAGAGAGATCACGGTTGAGATTACTTGGCTCAGCAAGAAACAACTCAAGCTCTGGCGTTCTTGCGCGCATTGTCGGCAGTAAACTGGCTTTCAATACATCGGTATTGCCCTCTACATTCAGTTGATGGAGGGCAAAGGCTCGTTGCACTAATTCGTTTTGATTCGCTTCAAGATAATTAAGGTATTGCGCACTCCACTGAACTTCTGAAAAGGCAATATGAACACGCGCATTGTTATTCTTTTCTTTCGCCGGTACCCAAATCTCTTTTAATGCAGCACCTGTTGCCATTCGAGCTTCCTCTTTAAACGGCTCATCTCTACCAGTACGATAGTGATGAAGATGCACATCTTTAAGAGAATACTCGCCACTCTCTTCTGGGCTTATTTGAATTTCACGCCATGCTTTGTGATTGTAAAAAATATAAATAAAACCAGCACGAACAGGAGCGATTCTATCTCTATAGGTTAAAGACGATTGATACGTGGGCAGAAGGGTGAAAGGTAAAACAGCGTGCACCAAGTAATCTTGCTCATTTTGCTTTCTAGATATAGCGGTAACATCATGGAAAAGCGGTAATTTGATTGGTTCACCTTCCGCTTCAATTTTCAGCCACACATTCCGATTGTCGCTCTCATCACACCAATCCCAACTGTATACCGTACTGTCATCAAGTTCAGGATCAATGTTTTTTTTCGCATCAAGAGCGACCTGTTGTGACGTATCCGCTAAATCATAAAACTCAAAGTCATGTTCTGATCCATGCTGTATACCTGTAACTTCAATAAAAAACTTCTTACCATCACAGCTCGGATTCGAAGCAAACTTAGTAGACATGTTTATTCTCCCTAGACAGTAAGTGTTCTAACTGTTCGACGATATTCTCTGATGTTTGATGAGGTTTAGACTGAAAATTAAGCCCATTGAGATCAACATCATAGCGATGAATTACGTGGCGTAATCGAGAACATAATTGAGGATCCGTTATTTGGTGTTGTGAAAAAAAGAGAGGCGCCATTTTCTGCTTCTGCCAATTCACCCCGTCAATACGGTTTGCTATCGCCCACTGAGCGATATCACTTTCATCGTATTTATCGTTGAGGGCGCTCTCCTGAGATTCGGTAAGCTGCCAAAGAGTTAACGCCTGCAGTTCTCCCTCACCGACAACATTTATCCAGTTCGCTAAATCACTGTGTGTTTGACGATAGAAATAAAGGCCACTGAAACACCCTAGCCATTTCGCCGTATCTACTGCATTTGAACGCTGAAAAAAATAACTGGCAACAGAAGGAAGATAATAATGAAATAATCCTCTTCGGTTACCTGAAAATTGAACATATAAACGGTTTCTCAAATGAGCAATAGCTTCATCGAAGGAGACGTGCAACGGTGCTGAGAAATACAGTGTGTGCTCTTTGGGTAAGCTATTTACTATTGGATCTTCAGCTTGCAGAGCAATCACTAGAGGACTTCTATTGAGTAACGATTCAACCGGGGTCGATAAATATAAAGGCTCAACCAAGTGACCAGAGATACTCTCATAAACCTCAGCCTGCATATTGTGGTAATGGTTAACGAGCGCAAACCAATTCACAGCAATATTATTACAATGTTTTTCAAGGACTAACATCATTGATTATTTCCACAAGGGCAATCACTTAACGGACAACTTCCATCAGAACGCTTCTGACAAACCTGAGTGATCGGCGTCTCTGTTTTAATATCAGCGATGACTTGTTGAGTTAAACTCGCCGTAGGTTGCACAAAAGGCATAACTTGTGGGACACTTGGAGCTTGTAACCCAAAAGGCAACTCGGCCATTTTACCGCCATAGCCCGAGCCGCTGCCTGCGCTACCGCCGGAGTTTAAATTAATGGCCGCGCCCACCACATGCACACCGCCAGCATCGACTTTGACAAAACTGCCGCCCGCTTGAATAGTAATTTCACTCCCTGCGTCTAACACCAGTTTATTGCCCGCTTTTAAATGCACTTCATTGCCAGCGTCCATCACCATCTTATCCGCTACTTTTTGCTGTAGTGCACCGCCAACCTCGACACTGTGGTCTTGACCGACTTTCAAGCGACGCTCGCCATCCACCGTCAGATGCTGATGATGGTGGATATGGCTAAACTGGTCGTTCTCTACCGTCAGATGCTTATCGTGTTTAATGTGCATCGTCGCATCATTAAGCACCAAGCCCTCAACATCCTTTTGTGCATGCAGGTAGATTTTCTCTTGCCCAGCTTGGTCTTCAAAGCTCAGTTCGTTAAACCCTTCCCCTTGGTGGCTTTCACTGCGCAGCACCGTTTTGGTTTTGTGCTCTGGCAAAGAGTAAGGCGGTTGGTTGGTCGCGTGATAAGTGCGACCGGTGACGATAGGCTGGTCTGGGTCGCCGTTTAAAAACGAAACGATCACTTCATGACCCACTCGCGGAATAGCCATCATGCCGTATTGACTGCCCGCCCAACCTTGTGACACTCGCACCCAACAAGAGCTGTGCTCATCGCCGTTCGAATATCTGTCCCACGGAAAATGCAGCTTAACGCGGCCATGTTCATCACAGAAGATTTCTTCGTTTTCCGGACCGACCACCATCGCGATACACGGGCCATCCACTTGCGGCTTCACTTGAGGCGTCGCACGCCAGTTCACCTCGGCTGGGATAAGGGTAAATTGGTTACTGTAAGTGGTCGCGCCGCTGCCCCCTTCTTCTTCCAAGGCTTGGGGCTGATGACCCTCATGCTGCACGTAGACCACCACCCAATCACGGTTCACGCTCTCATCGAGATGGTCTTGTAAATCAAACTTAGCGCCCGCGTGTAGGTCTGGATGGTTACTTTTTCCCGTTGCGGTGCGCGCGTCTCGACGTAGGTACTCTAAACGTATCTGGTTAAAGGCTTTGCCGCTGACATCGTCTTTAAAGCGCCCCGGCGCATCAAAGTATTCGTAGGTGTCGCGCTGATAGTCTATCCCTTGCCCGTGTGCTTGCTGAGCAAAGGAATAACTTGGCTTTTTAAAGCTGTAATCTTGTAAGACGGTGTGACTGACGTGACTTTGGGTGTGTTGCTCAAAAGCAGAAATATACGGGCTGTCTATCACGCCCCCCGCTAGTGCATTAAAAGGGATCGGCGTATCCAGTTTGGGGAGCCCTTGGCTGTCGTCGGTGAACAGTAAGGTGTGTTTCTCGTCTTCATGAATAAAGTGATACACCAGCCCCTCTTCCGCCGCTAAGCGATGCAGAAAAGCCAAGTCGGTTTCTCGATACTGAACACAAAACTCACGTTGGGCACAGTCACGCTGCAAGGAAAAGGCGTAATCGGTAATGCCCATCTCTTCTAATAACGTGGCGATGATGTCGGGAGCCGTCTGGAGCTGAAAGATGCGACTGTTATGGCGCAGCGATAAACGCTCTAAAGCGGGCACCAGCGTTAATCCATAAAAGGTATGGCGATGCCCAATGTTGCCTTGGCTGAACTGACGGACAATACCATGCACCCGCTGCACGAGTAAGCCATCACGCCACATTTCTAACTGTGCTGTTTTATCAACAACGTCTAGCGCGGTTAAGTCTGAGCGGCGGCTGGCAAGCTGGATGTGGTAACGAAAACCATAACAATGCTGACCATCCTGCTGGCTGTCCGACAGCGATTCGACACCTTGATATTTATGCACCATCAAGACATCGTCTGCCAACCCATCCACTTTTAGCCGAAAACGTAACCTTGCCATTGCTCTTTCCTTCCATCTACATCATCAATGTCGAAAAACCTTAAGCACAACACCGCCACCACTCGGTATTGTGCTTAAGGTTTTTTAAACAGGGCGCTCACCCCAAGGATATGAAATACGGATGAGCGCCCCACATTACTTAGCGTGATTACGCTTCAACTGGCTTACGCCAATCGTCAGAGCCTGACGTGCCTGCGTTCACATGATCCCATAGGATCTTGCGGTAAGACATAGAAACCGTCACGTTTTGAGTGAAATCAGAATTCGTTGGATCTTGGCAGTGCGGCATCTCACAACGAATATCAACAATAGAAGCACTTTCTAGTTTGGTGGTAAAGAAGTTCTCTTGTTTGCCTTCGATAGAGGTGCGGTACCATTTAAGCTCGACCGACTTCATCTTCTCACCAGATGCCAATGCGTTGTACAGAAGAGGAACCGCTTTGTTCAGTGCTACCGTAAATTTGAATGGCTTGTGGACACGTTGACCTGAAGGCTGGCCTGATTGCGGGTCAGTCGGTACCGTCACCACGTGGTCAAATTGTTGAACCAGCATTTGGTCTTCATGGCCTTCAACAAATGCATCACCGATAGAATCAGTAGACAGAGCACCCGCTGTGATAAGACCCTGAGTTTCGCCTTCGATAGAGATATAACATGGAGTTGGCATTGCAAATTCCTTATTGTGTGAATAAACGCGACGCACATCGTCGCAATATGCAACACCAACAAAGCAAGGAGCATGCCAAAAATAAATATCAACAATTTCAATCATTTAAAAAATGATCAATTTAAGCTGAGCAAGATCTTGCCCAGCTGGGCAACTTTTTGCTCGCCCGGGCAAGATCTTGCTTGCAGAAATGTAGAGAGATAACCATATTACCCAGTGTTATCTGACACTATACTTTGCATCCTTCCACATTAGCCAACTCACCCAAAAGGATATAACCTTCCTACTTGAAGCTTTATTCCTCTCCTACATCAGCTCAGCATCATCGAAGCATGATTATTCGACTGTCACTGCTTTGGCAAGGTTACGTGGTTGATCAACATCTGTCCCTTTGATCAAGGCGACGTGATAAGACAATAACTGCATCGGAATCGTGTAATAGATCGGCGCAGTAATAGTACTAACGGGCGGCATAGTGATGATTTTCATCGTCGCATCTTCAGCAAAACCAGCGTCTTGATCGGCAAAGACATACAACAAACCACCACGCGCTCGCACTTCTTCGATGTTTGATTTGAGCTTTTCAAGTAAATCATTACTTGGAGCCACAACAACGACTGGCATATCAGCATCAATCAGTGCGAGTGGCCCATGTTTTAACTCACCTGCCGCATAAGCTTCTGCGTGGATGTAAGAGATTTCTTTGAGTTTTAATGACGCCTCAACGGCAATAGGGTAAAACTCACCACGGCCTAAAAATAGCGTGTGGTGTTTATCGGCAAACTCTTCAGCAATCGCTTCAATCTGTTTTTCACAGCCAAGGGCTTGCTCTATTTGTCTTGGTAAGGCATGCAACGCTTGAACAATTTCAGCTTCTAACGCGCGGTTTATGACTTGCTTTTGTTTGCCTAATGCGGTGACAAGCATGAGTAAAGCAGCGAGCTGAGTGGTAAAAGCTTTGGTTGATGCAACGCCAATTTCTGTTCCAGCACGAGTCATAAAAGCAAAATCAGACTCGCGAACTAAAGATGAACCCGCGACGTTACAAATCGTCATCGCCGCCATGTAGCCTTTCTCTTTCGCTAGGCGCAATGCTGCCAGTGTATCGGCGGTTTCGCCTGATTGAGATAAGGTGATTAATAGGCTATTGGGGCGAGCAACAAATTTACGGTAGCGAAATTCAGAGGCAATTTCAACATCGCAGCTCACGCCGGATAAAGCTTCAAACCAGTAACGAGCCGTCATACCTGCGTTGTACGAGGTACCACAGGCGACAATTTGGATGTGCTCAACTTTCGCTAAAATTTCCGCAGCATTGACGCCAATACTCTCGGTGATCACGCTATCGTGAGTGATGCGCCCTTCCATCGTATTGATCAGCGCTGTGGGTTGCTCGAAAATTTCTTTTTGCATAAAGTGGCGAAACTTACCTTTATCACCAGCATCGTGTTCAGCGTTCGACTCAATCACTTCACGCATTACCTGCTCGCCATTGGCAGCAAAAATATTCACCTCACGGCGAGTCACTTCAGCAACATCGCCCTCTTCAAGGAACATAAAACGGCGAGTCACATTGAGTAACGCCAATTGATCAGAAGCCAAGAAGTTTTCACCCACACCTAAACCAATCACAATTGGGCTGCCTGAGCGAGCGACGACAACTCGGCTAGGATCGGTGCAATCGAGCACGACGGTACCGTACGCGCCTTCCAGCTGTTTAACCGTTTTTTGTACCGCTTCAAGCAAAGTGCTTGCAGAGCGACGCTCCCACTCAACCAAATGAGCAATAACCTCGGTATCGGTTTGTGATTCAAAAACATAGCCACGGTCTTGTAATACGGTTCGCAGTGATGCGTGGTTTTCAATAATGCCATTATGGACCACGGTAATCGTGCCCGATAGATGTGGATGAGCATTAATTTCTGACGGTTCACCATGAGTCGCCCAACGAGTATGGGCAATGCCTGTACCGCCAATGACTTTTTGCTGCTCGACCGCATCCGCTAATTCTTGCACTTTTCCTAAGCGACGTACGCGAGTGAGCGTATTCTCACTATCCACCACCGCAACGCCGGCAGAATCATAGCCTCGATATTCCAAACGACGTAAACCTTCGACTAAAATTTCCGCCACATCACGCTGCGCAACCGCGCCAACAATTCCACACATCTTCACACTCCATTTATTTCGATCTTTTTTCCACCAGTAGATCGCCCGTTAACAGCCATATACTGATGAGTAGATAATCATGTTTACGCTCGAATCACTCGTACACGATGAGATTCAATTTGTTTGAGATAGGCGTCGCTGAGATCGCTGTCCGTCACTAAGACATCAATACAATCCCAAGCCAGCTCTAAGTTGGGGATTTTTCGGCCAATCTTTTCTGATTCAATCATCACGATCACTTCGCGTGACACTTCCGCCATCACTTTGCTTAATCCGGTTAACTCATTGAACGTAGTCGTGCCACGATCAAGATCAACACCATCAGCACCAATAAATAACTGATCAAAGTCGTAAGAACGCAACACAGATTCAGCAACCTGACCTTGGAAAGATTCAGAATGAGTGTCCCAAGTGCCACCGGTCATCAGTAGTGTCGGCTCACTTTCTAGCTCATTGAGGGCATTGGCAACATGCAATGAGTTGGTCATAACCACTAAGCCACGTTTATCGTTCAATTGCTGGATCAGTGCTGCCGTGGTACTGCCACTATCAATCACAATTCGATTATGATCTCTGATCAGCTTAGCGGCTTGTTTGGCTAGCTCCACCTTTCGAACCGAAACTTTTTCATTCAATTCATCTGCCATCACTTCTTTTGGCAAAGCGATCGCGCCACCATAACGTCTAAGTAATAGACCATTGGTTTCTAATGAGGCAAGATCCTTTCTAATCGTGACTTCTGAGGTAGAAAACTGCTGGGAAAGTGCTTCGACACTTACCTCGCCTTGTTGATTGACTAAACTGGCGATCGCGTGTCTTCGTAGCTGGGTATTTCGTTTCGACATGAGGTTTGACTTTTTAAGTTTCGATTCGAAACCAATTATAATCACTTCGAAACATTTTAGTCTATTTATTTCGATACAAAAAATTAATAATTAGCGCTAAAACCTTGTTCTAAGACAAGTCTTAAATCGTGATATTGGCAGCATTAGGTGATAGAATTCGCATCCGAAAAGAAAAAAAATTACAGAACTTGACGTAAATTTTTAACCACAATGGCTATTTGTAGACGTTGTGGCTTTGTTTGTGAAATTTCACCTCAGATAAGCAGTCATAAAATGACTAAATCTGTTGAAAGACTTTCAGCTTTAGAGTGAAACAGACTCGTGAAACCTAAGAGGCAAACGGAGACGCTTGCCATTACCGAGAACACTTTAAGGTTAAGCATTACCCTTTAAATTCATCTTAAATTTATTTACCGGAGAGCACTTTCCATGAAAAAGACCAAAATCGTTTGTACGATTGGCCCTAAAACTGAATCTGTAGAAAAACTGACTGAGCTAGTCAATGCGGGCATGAACGTCATGCGTCTTAACTTCTCTCACGGTGACTTCGTTGAGCACGGCACTCGTATCGCCAACTTCCGCAAGGTAATGGAAAACACCGGTAAGCAACTAGCGATTCTATTGGATACTAAAGGTCCTGAAATTCGCACTATCAAACTAGAAAATGGGGATGATGTTGATCTCGTTGCTGGTCAAGAGTTCACGTTTACTACCGATACTTCAGTTGTCGGTAACAAAGACATCGTTGCTGTAACTTACGCAGGTTTTGCTAAAGATCTCGCAGCAGGTAACACTATTTTAGTCGATGACGGCCTGATCGAAATGAAAGTGATTGCCACCACTGAGACTGAAGTGAAATGTAAAGTCCTTAACAACGGCGCACTGGGCGAAAATAAAGGCGTTAACCTACCTAACGTTTCAGTTAACCTACCAGCGCTTTCTGAAAAAGATAAAGCTGACCTAAAATTTGGTTGTGAGCAAGGTGTTGATTTCGTTGCTGCTTCTTTCATTCGTAAGGCAGATGACGTACGTGAAATTCGCGAACTGCTGACTGCCAACGGCGGCGCAGATATCCAAATTATCTCTAAAATTGAAAACCAAGAAGGCGTGGATAACTTCGACGAAATTCTTGAGCTTTCTGACGGTATCATGGTCGCTCGTGGTGACCTAGGTGTTGAGATCCCTGCTGAAGAAGTTATCTTTGCGCAAAAGATGATGATTGAGAAATGTAACCGCGCACGTAAAGTGGTTATTACGGCAACGCAAATGCTAGATTCAATGATCAAAAACCCACGTCCAACGCGCGCAGAAGCGGGTGATGTGGCTAACGCAATCATGGACGGTACTGACGCAGTCATGCTTTCTGGTGAAACGGCTAAAGGGAAATACCCAGTTGAAGCCGTCACTATCATGGCGCAAATCGCTAACCGTACTGATGCAGCATTAAAAGCTGAGCTTGGTTCTCGTTTAGATAGCCCACGTCTACGTATTACTGAAGCCGTTTGTAAAGGCGCGGTGGATACTGCTGAGAAACTAGCAGCACCATTAATTGTTGTGGCAACTGAAGCAGGTAAATCTGCACGTTCAGTACGTAAATATTTCCCAACCGCTAACATTATTGCGGTAACAACCAACAAGAAAACGGCCGCTCAACTCGTACTGAGCAAAGGCGTCACTCCTGTCGTGGTTGATGCGATTGAAAGCACTGATGATTTTTACCGTCTAGGAAAAGAGATTGCTCTAGAATCTGGTTTAGGTAAGAAAGGCGACATCGCGGTGATGGTTTCAGGTGCATTGGTTGCATCAGGTACAACCAATACCGCTTCTGTTCACGTTCTATAATCGTTGCTCGATACCGAGAAAGTGATCAACTAAACGCAAAGCGGGGCTGAAAGCCCCGTTTTTTTATCTCGCTAATACCGACACCAAGATTATCTTAACCGATGATTAGCTCTCCTGACTTAAAAAAGTCGACACCTGATTGCGCCCCGATTTTTTCGACTCATACAGAGCGATATCGGCGCACTTATAGGAACGTGTCGCATCAAGAGTTAAGTCAGTAATGCCAGCACTGACGGTCACGGATAAATGCGGTTCGGCTTCCACCGCCCCTCTTAATTGCTCAATAATCTGCTGCGCTTGCTCAATGCGGGTCGAGGGCATAATAACGGCGAACTCTTCACCACCAATTCGTGCGATAAAGTCATAACTGCGAAGATGTTGAGTCAGTAAACGCGCCACATCGATGATCACTCGATCACCTTGATCGTGACCTTGTTCATCATTAACACGCTTAAAGAAATCAATATCTAATAACACCAAACAGACGGGATAAGCATTCCCCTCAGCTTGAATACGCTCCACCTGATGAGTAAGCTCTAATTCAAACTTACGTCGATTCCATAACTGAGTCAGGCTATCTTTCTCACTTAATTCACGCAGCTTATTCTCTAATAGTTTGCGCTCAGAGATATCAACAATTGAAGTAATATAATAACTTACTCGCCCAGCCTCGATAATTCCTTGAATACGTATTAACGTAGTCAACATATCACCTTGCGCAGTAGCGAACTCGACTTCCCCTTGCCAATATTGCTCGCTGGTAATTCGCTCTAAGACACTTAATATAAATGGCATGCCGTTATGATAAAGCAAGGTTTTCAGTCCGTTACGGCCGATCGCCCACGCTTTTGGTAACCCCGTCATACGTTCGAACTCATTATTAACCATCATGATTTGATGATGTTTATCGGCGATCATCACCGCGGTCATACCATTTAGTGCTGCGCGTGCAAGCTTACTTTCTATATCGCGTCGATGGTAATGCAACACCATCGATAAGGTCGGTAAAGTAAAAAGCATCACCATGAGCAATACAAATAACCCTTCTTTGATTAGGTCATTTAAATCACGTTCGGCGCGCTGTGCTAATTCTTCCGGAGTTAAATGAACAATCAAATACATCGCTTGATCATCGGTTAATGAAATAGATGCAAAGGCTATTAAATGCCCCTGTTCAAGCTGATATCCCGTATTTGCGGTCTGCATACGTTGCCACGTCAGCGGAAAACGTTGTGCGAGATTATCGTCCAGTATAAAAGGCTTCATTAACGCGTGTTGTGATAACTTATGACTCAAGACAACCCCTTGGTCAGTGACGATTTCGGGTTGTAAATCGCGTTGTAAGCTATAACTGACTCGCTCGGCTAAACGCCAAAGATTAATATCCATCATGATATAGCCGTAACGCAGTCCAAATACCTTAACTGGCGTGATGAGCTGCATCGATGGCATCGGATCGGGAGTATTCCACCCCCAAATCCCCACTTGCTCGTCACTGAGCAGCTCAGCAAGTGCAAGTCGTTCACTACTGAGTTGATTGTCCAGTGCATGACTGATCACTTTGCTCGACTCTGTAGCCGAGTACATCACCCCGACATTGGCTTGGCCTTCATTATCAAAAAAGACGATTGAGTTATACCATTTTTGATAATGAGCAACGGACGCAAAAGCCTCTTCGAGTAGACGCTGATTGTTCGGCTCAGGCGAGAAGGCATAGTCACAAGTCGTCTGACTATGACTGAGTAGATGAATGATAGATAAAAGCTGATCTTGAATATTGGCGTACTCTCTCACACCATAAGAGAGTTGATGAAGCGCTTGCTGAGCGGCGTGATTAATATGATTTTGCTTAATATTTTGATAACGCTGAGCATAATAGAAAACGATGATTGAGGTGGTCAAAGCACAGGCAATGAGAAGAAAAGCAATCGTTCTAGAAAATCTCATAACCCTAATTTTATACACTCAGTCGTTTTAGAATGCGCATTATAACAGCATTTTCTTATTGCTGAACAAAAAACTAGCGAATGTCAATCAAGCGCACCAGTGCAATCGGGTGCGCTTGAGGCAAAATTTAATGGGTCAATTTATAAATCACATCGACTCGATCACGAATAACAATGGTTGAATCTTGATAACTCTGACTCACTTCTGCGCTATCGGCCATACTAACTGAACGCATCATCACCGGCTGAGGAGTGATTGAACTGTATTCAATACGCCATACAGGCCCCAACTTGCTTTGAAAGCCAGCTGCTAATGAATTGGCTTTTTGTTTGGCATCTTCAATCGCTGCCATTCTCGCTTGCTGTTGGTATTTGGCTTGTTCACTGACTTTTAGCTGAACGTTATCGACCTGATTAATACCCAAAGCCAATGCTAAGTCTAAGTACTGATTCAAAGCACTGAGTTTTTCCACATCAACGGTGACACTTCTCTGCGCTCGATAGCCAACTAACTCAGGCTGTCCAGACTTTGGATAATGATACTGGGGAGTGAGATACAAATTTGAACTGGAGATATCTTCACTTTTTACGCCAGATTGCTTAAGACTATCGACAAAGTCCGCGACCACTTTATCTACCGTTGCTTTCGCTTGCTCAGCATTCATCGTGGTTTCAACCACCTTAACGGAAAACTGTGCTCTATCTGGTTGAGCAATCACTTCACCATAGCCGGAAGTCACGATATGAGGAAAGTTCATTTGCTGAGCTTGCACACTCACCGCCGTAAGACTGCATAAAACCATAAGCCATTGACGTAGCCATTTCATATTACTCATCCTTTATATGTTGGGAAAACACTGTGATACCTAAATTGACTTAAGTCACTGGACTATCATAAGCCAATATAGAACGATTCACTTGGTATTGCTGATAAACTGACACAGTTTTAACGTATTGATACAAGCATACTTACTGTGGCAAATGTGCCCGAGCATAATCAACAATGCCTGTTGATAACTGAGCTAAAATCCCCGTTTCTAATAGCCAATGATGCCAATAGATCACATTGGTTACGGTTTGCCCAGGCGTCACCTCAACCAGCTCGCCTTTTGCCAACTCATCCTCAATTTGTAAACGTGGAATTAAGCAATAAGCCAATCCTGCTTTTGCAAGGGCAACGAAAGCCTCTGAACTGCCGACTTTATGATTAATTCGCATCTCACTTTGCACAGCGAAATGTTGCTTTAAAAATTGTTTATGCTGGCTATCTTGCATATCAAATGACACCGATGGGCATGGATCAGAGTTTGTGCATTCACACCATTCGAAAAATAGCGCGTCATAAAGCTGGGGCTAGCGACACATAAGTAATCCATTTTGCCCAAGTATTCCGCTCGACAACCCGGTAACGGTTGATCATCTAAACTGATCGCTCCCACGACTTCGCCATTCTTCATTTTTTCTATCGAACGAGATTCATCAAGAATAGAGAATTGAAAAGCGACGTTTTCTTTACTCATGATCGGCCGTAAAGCAGGAATAACCCAACTGGCTAAACTGTCAGCATTAGTAGCAATTGATAAGGTGACCGGACGTGCTGAGGTATCATTTAATAACTCTGGCATGGTTTCTTGCTCAAGCAGAAGAACCCGCCGATACAACCCAAGCAATTTTTTGCCTATTAGGGTCGGCTTAGGGGGAGCACTACGCACCAGTGCTGGCTGCGCAATAAATTTCTCTAGTTGTTTGATACGCTGAGAAACAGCGGACTGAGAAATGAATAACTTTTCAGCCGCACGCTCAAAACTGCCATATTGTAAAACCGCATCCAGTGCTTCTATCCATTTGTAATCTAAGCCACGCATTCTTGTCTATCCTACAGAAAATAAGCCAAACTTATTTGATATTAAAATCATTAATTATACTAATCAAATAACTCTGGGTATCTTGCGACCATTATTTGGCATTCTATTAATGAGACAACTGTGAACTTCTGGATTTTGCTACAAGGCTTCGGACTCGGGGCAACGATGATTATTCCCATCGGAGCACAAAACGCTTACGTTTTAAATCAAGGCATTAAGCGTCATCACCACCTAACTACGGCAACCATCTGTAGTGTGTTAGATGTTATCTTTATCTCCTTGGGAATATTTGGTGGCGGCGCATTACTGTCACAAAATGAAAGCTTATTGATTGCAGTTACTTTAGGTGGAATCGCCTTTTTAACTGGTTATGGCTTGTTAGCATTAAAAAGTGCTTTTAAACCGTCGCGACAACAAGAATCATCTTCTGAGATCACGGCGCGAGGTAAACGAACCGTAATTCTTGGAGCATTAGCGGTCACGGTACTTAACCCACATCTATACT
Source organism: Vibrio injensis (assembly GCF_001895205.1). Lineage (GTDB taxonomy): Bacteria > Pseudomonadota > Gammaproteobacteria > Enterobacterales > Vibrionaceae > Vibrio > Vibrio injensis. The sequence continues at coordinate 35,651 of NZ_BDJF01000010.1, forward strand.
TAGATACGGTAGTAATTTTAGGATCGATTGGCGGTCAATTTGAAGGCCATGACAGGCTTTCATTTGCCTTAGGAACGATGATCGCTTCCTTTGTGTGGTTTTATTCATTATCGATAGGCGCAGCCAAATTAGGGCCAACCTTATCCAACCCCGCCGTCAAAAAAGGCATCGATCTGGTGATCGCGGCAATGATGTTTACCATTGCTTTTCTATTGGCGAATAACCTTCAGCAATATTGGAACTAAAATAAAAACGGAGGCCAACACCTCCGTTTTTATTTTCTACTGTTCATCAATTTACTCAGCTCAACCAATAACGTCCGTTAGCTGATTTTATTCAAATGAACATCCATTTGTGGGAATGGAATTTCAATACCATTTTCATCGAGCGCTTCTTTAATCTTGTGGGTTAGTTCCCAATAAACGGGCCAGTAATCTGCACTCTCCACCCAAGGGCGAACGATAAAATTAATCGATGATTCACCAAGTTGATGTACTTCAACTCGAACAGCAGGATCTTTTAATACCCGAGGATCGCGCTCAACCACATCACGCAGTACCTGCTTGGTTTTATTCAGATCCGATTTATAAGATACGCCAATCAGTAAATCAACACGACGTGTAGCATGGCGTGAATAATTGACAATTGCGCCATTCACTACCGCTGAGTTAGGTAATACCACCATTTTGTTATCGGGTGTTTTTAAAATTGTCTGAAAAATATGGATAGAATCAACCGATCCAGCGGTTCCAGCCACTTCGATATAGTCACCGGATTTAAACGGACGGAAAGCAACGATTAACACTCCAGCAGCAAAGTTGGATAGCGAACCTTGCAGCGCTAAACCCACCGCTAAACCCGCCGCACCGATAATGGCCACAACGGACGCGGTTTGAACGCCAATACGACTTAATGCGGCAACCAATACAATAATGAATAGTGTGTAACGTACGATGCCTTGGATAAAATCGACAACCGCCTTATCCATCTCTTTTTTCATCAACACGTTTGCTACACTACCTGCAATCGTTTTAACAATGATGTTACCAATAAACAAAATCAAAATGGCGGAAATAATATTCACACCGTATTGAATCAATAAATCTGAGTTATTGGTTAGCCAATTATTGACCTGATGTAAGCTTTCAACACCAGGAACTTCAAGTCCCACTGACTCATTCGCCATCTTGTATATCCTCTACAATCAATGATATCGATATTCTTTTGGTTTGATGTATACAAAGGAGTGACAACTGCTCTATGTAATATCTCCACACAAAGTATACTTATTTAAATCTCAGCAAACATAAGATTATTCTTTAAACTAGCAGATCTATTTCCTAATCACTAGCTATAAAAAAAGCCGCCCCAACAAGGACGGCTAATGACTAACTAGACACTAATTACAGCACGTTAACGGCGTTAAGGTCTGCAAAAGCTTTCTCTAGACGAGCCACCATTGAGGTTTGGCCTGCACGTAGCCATACACGTGGATCGTAGTATTTTTTGTTTGGTGCAGCTTCACCAGTTGGGTTACCGATTTGGCCTTGTAGGTAATCGTGGTTTTCCGCTTCGTATTTACGGATACCATCCCATGTTGCCCACTGAGTATCAGTATCGATGTTCATTTTGATAACACCGTAGCTGATCGATTCTTTGATTTCTGCTTCAGACGAACCAGAACCACCGTGGAATACGAAGTTGAGAGAGTTCGCTGGAAGGCCAAATTTCTCAGAAACGTACGCTTGAGAATCACGTAGAATGGTTGGAGTTAATACCACGTTGCCAGCTTGGTAAACACCGTGAACGTTACCGAAAGAAGCAGCGATGGTGAAACGATGGCTGACTGCGCTGAGTTTTTCATAAGCGTAAGCCACGTCTTCTGGAGAAGTGTACAGCTCAGATGAATCCATATGAGAGTTATCAACGCCGTCTTCTTCACCGCCAGTACAACCAAGTTCGATTTCGATGGTCATACCCATTTTCGCCATACGCTCTAGGTATTTCGCACACGTTTCAACGTTTTCTTCTAGAGACTCTTCAGAAAGATCTAGCATGTGAGAAGAGAACAGAGGCTTACCTGTTTGAGCAAAGAACTCTTCGCCAGCATCAAGTAGACCATCGATCCAAGGCAGTAATTTCTTCGCAGCGTGGTCAGTGTGTAGAATCACTGGCACACCGTAAGTTTCAGCAACAGCGTGAACGTATTTTGCACCAGCCACGGCACCAAGGATTTGGGCACCTTGGCCTTCAAGTTTAACGCCTTTACCAACAAAGAAAGCAGCGCCACCGTTAGAGAACTGCACCACTACCGGTGCTTTCACTTTGGCCGCGGCTTCTAGTACTGCGTTGATAGAGTCAGTATTGACAACGTTAACAGCAGGTAGAGCAAAGTTATGCTCTTTCGCTACAGCAAATACTTTCTGTACGTCATCACCAGAAATCACACCAGGTTTTACGAAATCGAAGATCTTAGACATGGATTTGATCCTATTTTTTCTGTCGTTTAAAAATAAAACAGTTAAGTTTACATTCTTGCAAACGTTTGCTCACAACTGGCGCTATTCTAGCAGAATAAATACCCTCGTGCAGCAAACAAGAAAGCGGGAGTTACCCCCCGCTCTCATCGTCGTTATGCTTTCGCGCGTGCTTCTAGCATTTCTACTGCTGGTAATACTTTACCTTCCACAAACTCAAGGAAAGCACCGCCACCGGTTGAAATATAAGACACGTCAGCTTTGATACCAAACTTATCAATCGCCGCTAGCGTGTCACCGCCACCCGCCACTGAGAAGCCCGCTGATTTGGCGATCGCTTCAGAGATACCTTTGGTACCTGCTTCGAAGTTTTTGAACTCAAATACGCCGACTGGGCCATTCCACAAAATGGTTTTTGCGTTAGCAATGATTTCAGCCAATGCCGCGGTTGAATCTGGACCTAAGTCGAAAATCATGTCGTCATCTTGTACTTCAGACACATGTTTAATTTCTGCTGCGGCGTTTTCATCAAACGCTTTCGCACAAGCTACATCAGTGGCTACTGGAATAGAGCACTCTTTCATCAACTTCTGTGCAGTTCCAATCAGGTCCGCTTCGTATAGTGATTTACCCACATTGTGGCCTGCTGCCGCGATAAAGGTATTGGCAATACCACCACCCACCACTAATTGGTCGGCGATTTTAGAAAGGGATTCTAGTACAGTCAGCTTAGTCGATACTTTCGAGCCACCAACGATAGCCACTAATGGACGCTCTGGGTTATCCATCGCTTTACCCAATGCTTCAAGTTCTGCCGCCAATAGTGGGCCTGCACAAGCGATCGGTGCGAACATACCAACGCCATGCGTAGAAGCTTGAGCACGGTGCGCCGTACCAAATGCATCCATAACAAACACGTCACATAGAGCCGCGTATTTTTTCGATAATTCTTCTTCGTTTTTCTTTTCGCCCTTGTTAAAGCGAACGTTTTCAAGAACCACCAACTCGCCAGCGTTCAATTCCAAACCATCAAGATAATCTTTAGCAAGCTTAACGTCGCACTCAAGTGCGTCTTTTAAGTAGTTAACGACAGGCAGTAGAGAGAACTCTTCTGAGTATTCGCCTTCAGTAGGACGACCGAGGTGAGAAGTCACCATTACTTTAGCGCCAGCGGCTAAGCAGTGCTGAATCGTTGGTAAAGACGCAAGAATACGTGCATCCGAAGTCACTTTGCCATCTTTCACTGGTACGTTTAGGTCAGCACGAATAAATACGCGTTTACCTGCTAAATCCAGGTCAGTCATCTTGATTACAGACATGGTTTGTCCTCTCAAATATTGATAAATAAAGTTTTTGGAAACCCGGCAACCCTGCCGAGCCTAATAATTCTTCAAACTGGTTATTGATATGGAGACCGTCACGATGTATTTCAAGCTCAATACCCGATGGTTCTCCATCATCCTGCTCCTACTCGGATGCTTGCATTGCGAGCGCCGTATCCAGCATGCGGTTCGCAAAGCCCCATTCGTTATCGCACCAAACGAGCATTTTCACCAGTTGCCCGTTGCTGACCCTTGTTTGTGAACCATCAACAATGGCACTGTGAGGATCATGGTTAAAATCGATGGATACCAATGGAGCTTCAGTATAGTCAACAATGCCATCTAATGTACACCGAGATGCGTGTATGATGGTTTGATTTACGTCATTAACTTTCACATTTGTATTTAATGTGACACTTAAATCCATCGCTGTGACATTAACTGTCGGTACACGCACTGAAATTGCCTCAAATTTGTTAGAAAATTTCGGAAAAATTCTTTCAATGCCTTTGTGTAATTTCGTATCAACGGGAATGATCGATTGGCTAGCAGAACGTGTGCGACGTAAATCGGTATGATAGGCATCAATAACGGGCTGATCATTCATCGCCGAATGAATGGTGGTGATGGTGCCGGAATCAATACCAAAAGCCTCATCCAAAACTTTTATGATCGGCACAATGCAGTTGGTGGTACAAGAGCCATTTGACACCACGCGGTGCTCAGCAGTCAGCGTTTGATGGTTTACACCATAAATGATGGTGTTATCGAGATCATGACTCCCGGGATGGGAAAAGAGCACTTTCTTAGCACCCGCGGTAATATGGGCTAGACCATCGGCTTTTGAGCCATAGACTCCGGTACAATCGAGAACAATATCAACCCCAAGATCACGCCAAGGCAGCAGTTTGATTTCGCTAAGATGAAGAATCCGAATCGAATCATAGACACTGGCCTCATGATGAACATAGATATGCTCTTGATCATTAGTAATTTTTTTACCAAATCGGCCATGACTCGTATCGTATTGTAGAAGGTGAGCCATCGCATCGGGTAATGCCAGCTCATTCACCGCCACGACTTTGATTTGCTGATTTTTTCCACTCTCATATATCGCGCGCAAAACATTGCGCCCGATACGCCCAAACCCATTGATCGCGACTTTAAGCATCATTCCATCGTCTTAATTGTTTTCGAGAGGAGGATAGTAACTGATAGCCTTTAAGAGCAACACCCCAACTCATCCATCGTCGATAAAAAAGGCTCACTAAATAAAGTGAGCCCAGTATAACGCTTTTAGAAACTGATATCCGCCCCTATCCAATAGCTGCGTCCATCCAGTACTTTGCCATGTTTATCTTGTGAAATATCGGTATCGGTTAGGTTATAGATACCAAACAGTAAACGTGTCTCTTTGTTGACTTGGTAATTGCCACCAATATCTAAGGTTTGGTAAGCATCGTATTTATCCCCAACAGCTCCGCCTCTGACAATTGCGTATTCGCTGCCTTTGTATTTCGCATGTGTCCAAAACGTGAGTTGCTCACTGGCATCCCAATCTAAGTTGATGGATGCTTGATGGCGTGGAGTTCGACTTAATGGATCACCACGATTCGCCCCACTGCGCTGCTCTGAGTCCGTAAACGTATAATTGGCTGATAGAGCGAGTTGTTCCATGACTGGTACTTTAAAACTGGTTTCTATCCCTTGAATCCGTGCTTTATCGACATTTTCTCGTTGCTGAATAAAATCATGCTGACTACCTGAAGGTGACACGCATCCTCCACCGTTACTGGCATCATCACATAGAGTGGTTATCAACACTTTATCTTTAAAATCGGTATTAAATACACTGAGTGATGCCTGAAACCCTGTTGGTAGCTGATAAAAGACCGCAATTTCTTGGTTCAACGTTTTTTCAGGTTTGAGATCAGGATTGCCTAAAATCACCCCATTACGACGCCCACCACCCGTCACTTGTCCCCAATCGCTAGAGACTTCACGTAACCCTGGAGCACTGAAGCCATTAGTCACGCCACCTTTGACCGTCCAGTGATCATTCAATTGCCAAACAGCATAAGCACGGGGAGTAATTTCGTTGCCATAATGCTGATCGCGATTAAAACGTGCCCCAAGCGTTAAGGCAAAGTCTTGTGTCATTTGCCACTCATCTTCAATGAAAAAGGCACCGCGCCAACGTTCTAATGAATTAACGTTAGGATTGTATTTATTACCTGCATCATCCAACGATTCGTTAAAGTATTGTCCACCAACAGTCACAAAATGATCGTCAAATGCACGTTGTAAACTGGCGTCAACCACTTGGTTGGTGATCGTCATTTGACGGCTTTCATTGTCCGTTTTTTCGTGACTGTAGCTCAATTGGCTGGTTGCAAACTCCCAACGTCCTTCGTGGGAAAGGGCATAATATGAACGTTCATAATCCCCTTGTGATGGACGTTCGGCACTTTTTTTAGAACTGTCCCGCTTTTGACGACTTTGATTAATATCGATGCGAATATCTTGTGTATCGGTCGGGGTGAGGTCAAAACGGACATTGGCACTGTTCATCTCTTGTTCAGGGTAATAACCGATTTTGTCATCTTCAGCACGTCGAGAAACAGAACCCGAAAGCTGAACACCGAGTAAACCATCAATCAGAGGACCCGCGATAGTTGCACTGGCTTGCTGGCTATCACCAGCATAACCACGATCGCGCAGTTGGCTTTCTAGACGGAGTGAACCATTCCAAGTATCAGACACTTTTTTAGTGATAATATTAATCACCCCTCCCATTGCATCAGAACCATACAACGAAGACATTGGGCCACGTACGACCTCAATTCTTTCTATCATATTGAGTGGTGGGATCCAGCCTTGCTCGATGCCTGGTCCATCGCTGTTGGGGCGTGTCTGACGACTACCTTGTCTTTTTCCATCGACTAAAATCAGCGTATATTTAGCATCTAAACCACGAATACTAATGTCTTGACTTGCACCGCCACCAGAAATATAAATGCCCGGGACCGAGCGCAACGCATCGGTTAAATCTCTAAATGAGCCCTTGGCCATATCTTCAGCACTGATCACTGTGATACTGGCCGGCGCATTTCTCACCACCTGCTCAAAACCTGACGCGGTCACGACCAGTGTTTCATCAACTTGACGCTCTTGCTGAGCACTCACTGGCACCGATGCAAATAGACCAAACGCTACGGCAAAAGCGACGCGGGTTGGATTTAATCTAGACATTCACCACTCCATAAATGATAATGATTATTAATTTCGAAGTGGAATTATTCACAATTTGAATCATTGAGATAGACAGACAGATGGAATAGTCAGTCCCATATATGGAACAACAAGAGTATTGAATAACGAGGTCACTGTTATCATGCATGATTTAAGTGCCATCAAAGCCTTCCATGCACTCTGTCAGCATAAAAGCTTGACCGCTGCCGCTAAAGCGCTTGAGCAACCGAAATCGACACTAAGCCGACGACTTGCCATGTTGGAAAGTGATTTAGGGCAAGCGCTGATCACTCGCCAAGGTAACCGGCTCACCTTGACTAAAGCTGGACAAGTGTTTGCCGTTTATAGCGAGCAATTAGTTGAATTGGCATCAAAAGGCATTGAAGCTCTTCAAGAGCTGAACAATCAAATTAGTGGTCATTTGACGTTAGTCGTTCATCCTAACTTGGTTCGAGGTTGGATAAGTCACGTACTCGATGGATTTATGCTAGCTCATCCCGAAGTGACCATCCGAGTACACAGCCATTACGTAGCCGAAAATAGCTTATTAGAACCTGATTTGATGATTTGGATCGGGACCATCTCTCATTCAGGGTGGCGACGAGAGCTTCTCGGCAATTGGCATTATTCACCGTATGCCTCTCCAAGTTATTTAGCCACTTATCCCAAGCCTAATCATCCTGAGCAGCTGATAAATCATACTTGGATAGATTTTATTGCCTGTCGCCAAGAAGGGCTAACCTTAACTCATTCGACTCAAGGAGATTGGGTATTACCAGCACTAAAAAGTCGTTTACAAAGTGATAGCTTAGCGATGCAAGCCGATGCGATAGCGAAAGGAAGAGGTATTGGTTTATTACCAACATGGTTTGCAGAAGGTTTTGAACGCGCTCATCCAGGAAGCCTTGCTGCTTGCTTACCTGAGTGGCTATCTCCACCTAGTGAGGTGGCTTGTTACTATCCAGCGGGGCGTCACCCTTTACGGTTACGCTTATTTATCGATGCCTTGCGTCAAGCTTGCCCTCATGATTGGAAAACCGCCTAGTCGAAGATAGAAAAAAGCCCAGCCAATATAAGCTGGGCTTCAACTATTATGCCAGCAATTCGTTGGCGGTTTTCACCACATTTTCAGTCGTAAAACCAAAAATCTTGAATAACTGATCGGCTGGTGCCGATTCACCAAAGGTGGTCATACCGATGATCTTGCCGCCAAAACCAACGTATTTGTACCAGAAATCCGCAATGCCTGCTTCAATTGCAATACGCTTAGTGACGTCGGCAGGTAATACCGCTTCACGGTAAGCCGCATCTTGCTTATCAAAGGCATCGGTTGATGGCATTGAAACCACGCGGACTTGCTTACCTTGTGCTTCAAGTTCAGCCGCCGCCTTCACCGCTAGCTCCACTTCAGAACCCGTTGCAATCAGAATAAGCTCAGGTTTGCCAGCACACTCTTTAAGAATATAACCACCTTTAGCGATATCAGCCACTTGCTCTGCCGTGCGTGGTTGCTGCGCGAGGTTTTGACGCGAGAAGATCAGCGCCGATGGCCCATCTTTACGTTCAATCGCCAGTTTCCAGGCTACTGCGGATTCGACTTGGTCACAGGGACGCCATGTGCTCATATTCGGAGTTAAACGCAGTGAAGCGATTTGCTCAACCGGTTGGTGAGTCGGACCATCTTCACCCAAACCAATCGAGTCATGAGTGTAAACCTGAATATTTTGGATCTTCATCAGCGCCGCCATACGCATTGCGTTACGCGCGTATTCCATAAACATTAAGAAGGTCGCGCCATAAGGCACAAAGCCACCGTGCAACGCGATACCGTTCATAATGGCGGTCATACCAAATTCGCGTACGCCGTAATGGATATAGTTGCCAGAGAAATCTTCAGCAGTGAGTGATTTTGAGCCAGACCACATGGTCAGGTTTGATGGCGCTAGGTCTGCAGAGCCGCCCATAAATTCTGGTAATAATTTACCGAACGCTTCAAGAGCATTTTGCGACGCTTTACGTGACGCAATGTTGGCAGGGTTCGCTTGTAACTCAGCAATGATAGCATTAGCTTTCTCTTGCCACTCACGAGGAAGATCGCCATTAACGCGGCGTTTGAACTCAGCGGCTTCAGCTGGGTACTGGGCAGAATAAGCCGCAAATTTCTCATCCCAAGCCGCTTCTTTAGCTTGGCCCGCTTCTTTTGCGTCCCACTGAGCGTAAATATCAGCCGGAATTTCAAATGGACCGTATTGCCAACCGAGGAATTCACGCGCCGCTTTAATTTCATCATGGCCTAATGGTGCGCCGTGGCAATCATGAGAACCCGCTTTATTGGGTGAGCCAAAACCGATGATGGTTTTAGTACAAATCAGCGTCGGGCGAGAGGTTTCTGCTTTGGCCGCTTCAATCGCCGCGTTGATCGCGTCTGCATCGTGACCATCAACCGCTGGGATCACATGCCAACCGTAAGCTTCAAAACGTTTTGGTGTGTCGTCTGAGAACCAGCCTTCAACGTGGCCGTCAATCGAGATGCCGTTGTCATCCCAGAACGCAATCAGCTTGCCAAGACCCAATGTACCCGCCAGTGAACAGGCTTCGTGCGAGATACCTTCCATCAAACAACCATCGCCCATAAACACATAAGTAAAGTGATCAACGATGTCGTGGCCGGGTTTATTGAACTGCGCCGCAAGCGCTTTCTCGGCAATTGCCATCCCTACCGCGTTAGTAATGCCTTGGCCTAATGGACCCGTCGTTGTTTCAATACCTGGCGCGTAACCGTATTCTGGATGACCTGGGGTTTTTGAATGCAACTGACGAAAGTTTTTCAGATCATCAATCGATAACTCATAACCACTTAGATGTAACAGTGAATAAATCAACATTGAGCCATGACCGTTCGACAAAACAAAACGGTCACGATCAGCCCATTGTGGATTTTGTGGGTTGTGATTGAGATGTGAGCGCCACAGCACTTCAGCGATATCCGCCATGCCCATTGGGGCTCCCGGATGTCCAGAGTTAGCTTGTTGAACACCATCCATGCTTAACGCACGGATTGCGTTAGCCAGTTGTTTACGCGAAGACATATCAGCTCCTAAAAAGCGATGAAATAAAAAGCGATCCCCAATTGACAGATGAGCGATAAGTGTTTTCGTCTCTATCAATAGCAACCCTGCTCTGGATAGAAAGGAAACCAAGTCACTGACCTAAAGTGGGAAGGGTATAGAAAAAGTGTTCAATATTGTCGCAAAGCCCCTTGGCCTCTGCAAACCTTTTACTGCCTATGGCGATGATTTTTGTAATCGGTTACATAAATTTTCATCGTAATTATAAAAACATCACAAAATCAAGCAAACGTTTGGCCATGAGATAAACTAAAAAAGAGCTTGTAATTTGAGCATTGAAAACTAGAATAGACGTCTAGATGTAGAAACGCCTACATATTGAACAATTTTGCCGACGCGTTTATCGAATAACGGGTCGCTACTCATATGAAAATTGGAGCTATCATGGCTAAACATTTGTTTACTTCTGAATCTGTATCAGAAGGTCATCCTGATAAAATTGCCGACCAAATCTCTGACGCGGTTCTTGATGCCATTTTAGAACAAGACCCAAAAGCCCGTGTTGCCTGTGAAACCTATGTTAAAACAGGCATGGTGATGGTTGGTGGTGAAGTGACCACTTCAGCTTGGGTTGATATTGAAGAATTAACTCGCCAAACGGTACGTGAAATTGGTTATGTTAATTCTGAAATGGGGTTTGATGCCAACTCGTGTGCGGTACTTAATACCATTGGTAAACAGTCGCCAGATATCAACCAAGGCGTTGATAAATCCGACCCTAAAGATCAAGGTGCTGGTGACCAAGGCATTATGTTTGGTTACGCTTGTAACGAAACCGAAGTCCTGATGCCCGCACCCATTACCTATGCACACCGTTTAATGCAGCGTCAAGCAGAAGTGCGTAAAAATGGTAGCCTAGCTTGGTTGCGTCCGGATGCAAAATCTCAGGTCACTTTCCAATATGACCAAGGTAAGATCGTTGGTATTGATGCTGTGGTACTGTCTACTCAGCATTGTGATTCCGTCTCTACCGCTGATCTGCGCGAAGGCGTGATGGAAGAAATTATCAAGCCAGTGTTACCTGCTGAATGGCTAACTAAAGAGACCAAATACTTCATTAACCCAACTGGTCGTTTCGTGATTGGTGGTCCAATGGGTGACTGTGGCTTAACGGGTCGTAAAATTATCGTCGATACCTACGGCGGTGCAGCACGTCATGGTGGTGGTGCATTCTCTGGGAAAGATCCATCCAAAGTTGACCGCTCTGCGGCTTATGCCGCTCGCTATGTTGCGAAAAACATTGTGGCTGCCGGTCTTGCGGATCGTTGTGAAATCCAACTTTCTTACGCCATTGGTGTCGCTGATCCAACGTCGATCATGGTAGAAACCTTCGGTAGCGAGAAAGTATCGCATGATATTATCATTGAAGCGGTACGTCAGTTTTTCGACTTGCGTCCTTACGGTTTACAAGAGATGCTCAGCTTACTACAGCCTATCTACAAGAAGACTGCCGCGTATGGTCACTTTGGCCGTGAAGAGTTTCCTTGGGAAGCCACCGATAAAGCCGCTCTACTGCGTGACTTTGCTGGTTTAAAATAGTCATTGATAGCCGAAATGGCTTACTCCCTAAAGAGTAGTAAGCCATAATTGGATAAACCTCAGATCCGTCTGAGGTTTTTTATTGGAGGTCCTTTGATCGATTTTGAATTACATGACCGTGCCCTGCAGCAAATACAACGCTGTATTGAGCTTGCTTCAGAATACTTTAATACTCCTTTCTCCCTACCGAGCCTTAGCCTAAAGCTACGCGGCAAAACCGCAGGTAAAGCCTATTTACAACGCTGGGAAATTCGCTTAAATCCGATTTTATTGGCTGAAAATCCGCAAGCTTTTATCGATGAAGTGATCCCCCATGAAATAGCTCACCTGATCACTTATCAACGCTATGGGCGAGTACGTCCTCACGGTCGTGAATGGCAATCCGTTATGTCACAGGTGTTTAATCTGCCCCCCAGAACCACCCATAGCTTCGATGTAGGCTCTGTCCAGGGAAAAACGTTTACTTATCGCTGCGCGTGTCAAGTGCACTCATTATCCATTCGTCGTCATAACAAGGTGTTACGTCAACAAAGTCTGTATCACTGTCGTCAATGCCAACAGCCATTAATTTTTATCGAACCAACGACCAACTCTTAACTTAGTCATCAATAGGCAAGTTGTTTTTTGAGTGCTAGACTGTGAAAAATCATACTTATCCCAGTCTTTTGCCATGTTTTATTTACGTTTGCTGTCCATTTTAGGTTTATTTCTTTTTACCACCAATAGCCTCGCTGCTGCCCCGACTTCTTTTGCTCAAGCGAAACGAATAGCGGTTAAACTTTACCAAGATCATCCCATCAGCTTCTATTGTGGCTGTGAGATCAGTTGGCAAGGCCAGCGAGGTATTCCTGATCTTGAAAGCTGTGGCTATGAAATTCGTAAACAAGCCACGCGGGCCAATCGAATTGAATGGGAGCACGTGGTTCCCGCTTGGCAGTTTGGTCATCAATTACAATGCTGGCAGGAAGGCGGGCGCAAGCACTGTGCACGCCACGATGAGCAATTTCGCCAAATGGAAGCTGATTTGCACAACCTCACTCCCGCGATTGGCGAAGTGAACGGCGATCGCTCTAATTTCAATTTTAGTCAATGGAATGGGATTGATGGCGCGACGTATGGCCGTTGTGAAATGCAAATTAACTTTGCTCAGCGTAAAGCGATGCCACCAGAAAGAGCACGAGGCGCAATCGCAAGAACTTACTTATACATGAGCCAACACTATGGCTTTAAGCTCTCCAAACAACAAGCTCAACTGATGCAAGTTTGGGATAATCAATACCCAGCTGATGAATGGGAATGTGAACGCAACCGACGCATTACCGCCATTCAAGGTCATCCCAACCCATTTGTTGCCACACAATGTTCTGATTAAGTGTTCCTTTCCAGACTAACAAAACGATGCTCACTCATCTAGACCAGAAAACCGTTGAAGAAAAGCAATTTATCTTCAACCCAATGATCAGGTGAGCTATCATCAACTTATCGCTGTTCATCAACAATAGCACTGGATCAATACCGATACTCTCATCACTTGAAGTCATTCGTCCAAGGCCACATATCACCTCAGTGTCCTCATTAGACTTTAACTCAATTAGACAGTATCACTTTATCGTCAATTACTAGGAACTTGGCATGCGTATTCCTCGAATTTATCATCCCTTCCCTATTCAGCACTTAGGGCTTCAGACTTTAAGTGACGATGCCGCCAACCATATTGGTAAAGTCCTGCGCATGCAACCTGATCAATCTATTATCCTCTTTGATGGGAGTAACGCTGAGTTTCCTGCGATTATTCGTGAAATCAACAAAAAACAACTGATTGTTGAGGTTCAAGAACGCGTAGAAAAAAGCATTGAATCGCCGCTTAATTTACATCTCGGACAGGTCATTTCTCGCGGTGATAAAATGGAGTTTACTATTCAAAAATCGGTCGAGCTTGGTGTCAATACGATCACGCCTTTGTTATCAGAGCGCTGCGGAGTAAAACTTGACCCGAAACGCTTTGAGAAAAAGCTCCAGCAATGGCAAAAAATCGCGATTGCCGCTTGTGAACAATGTGGTCGAAATATCGTTCCAGTTATCCGTCCAGTGATGGAATTAGAAGCCTGGTGCGCAGAGCCTAGCGAGGCACTGAAACTTAACTTACACCCTCGTGCATCTTATTCGATCAATACCTTACCTGAGCCGGTGGACAAAGTCCGTTTATTGATAGGCCCAGAAGGTGGCCTATCTGAGCAAGAAATTGCCATGACCGAACAATACCACTTTGCAGAAACATTGCTCGGTCCTCGCGTACTGCGCACCGAAACCGCAGCACTGACTGCTATTACAGCGCTACAAGTTCGTTTCGGCGATCTTGGCTAACTCGGAGAAATTCAATGATTAAACTTGGCATCGTGATGGATCCCATTTCATCGATTAATATTAAAAAAGATTCCAGCTTTGCCATGATGCTTGAAGCACAGCGTCGTGGTTATCAAATTCATTATATGGAAATGGCTGATCTGCATTTAGAACAAGGGGTGGCCATGGCGGATACTAAAGTGGTTAGCGTCAAAGAAGATCCTGCGGCTTGGTATCAATTTCAGTCTGAACAAACCATTCGTCTCGCGGATCTTGATGCCGTATTGATGCGCAAAGATCCCCCTTTTGATACCGAGTATATTTACGCAACCTATATTCTAGAAAGAGCGGAAGAAGAAGGCACACTGATCGTCAATAAACCGCAAAGCCTGCGTGATTGTAATGAAAAATTATTTACTGCTTGGTTCCCTGAGTTAACTCCTATCACGATGGTGACTCGTAAAGCGGAAAAAATTAAAGCCTTTCGCGAGCAACACGGCGATGTGATTTTAAAACCGCTCGATGGTATGGGTGGCTCATCAATCTTTCGCATTAAACAAGGCGATCCTAACGTGTCGGTGATCATCGAAACCTTGACCAATCACGGACAAACCTACTGCATGGCACAAACCTTTGTCCCCGATATCAGTAACGGTGACAAACGGATCCTAGTCGTCGATGGCGAGCCAATGCCCTACTGCTTAGCACGTATTCCTGCTCAAGGTGAGACCCGTGGTAACTTAGCGGCTGGAGGAAGGGGAGAAGCTCGACCACTGAGTGAAACCGATAAAGCGATTGCGTTAGCCGTGGCGCCAACATTAAAAGAAAAAGGCTTGATCTTTGTCGGCTTGGATGTCATTGGTGATAAACTCACCGAAATCAATGTCACTAGCCCAACCTGTATTCGTGAAATCGAAGCCGCTTTTGATATCTCGATTACCGGCAAGCTGATGGATGCGATTGAACGTCGTATTAAGGCCTTATCTATGTAGGAGCTTAACGCTCCTCAATACCAAAGGATTGAAGATTAGATGAATCTGACTAATCATTTTCTCGTTGCCATGCCCAGTATGCAAGATCCTTACTTCAAACGCAGCGTAATCTACGTCTGTGAACACAATGAAGAGGGTGCAATGGGGCTAATGATCAATGCTCCGATCGACATTACGGTCAGCGGAATGCTAAAACAGGTGGAGATAGAACCCGCTTATCCGCACTCTCGCGAGCAAAGCCTAAAGAAACCAGTTTTTAACGGTGGTCCTATCTCCGAAGATCGCGGATTCGTCTTGCATCGAATGAAAGATCATTATGAGTCGACGATGAAGATGACCGAGGATATTGCCGTGACCACTTCGAAAGATATTCTCTGTGTGCTTGGTACGGAGGCGGAACCGAATGGTTATATTGTCGCATTAGGTTACTCTGGTTGGTCTCCAGGCCAATTAGAACAAGAGTTAACCGAAAACTCTTGGCTAACCATTGAAGCGGATGCCGATTTAATCTTTGATACGCCAGTCCATGAAAAATGGCAAAAAGCGATTCAAAAATTAGGCATTAATCCCGCCCAGCTGGCTCATCAATCAGGTCATGCCTAACTTAACCTTTAAGGCGCATTAACCATCAAGTTAATGCGCCACAGCAATGAGGCGTTTATTATGTCACGTACCATTATGGCCTTTGATTTCGGCACTAAAAGTATCGGTAGTGCTATCGGTCAAGAAATTACCGGAACGGCCTCGCCATTAAAAGCCTTTAAAGCCAATGATGGCATCCCCAATTGGGATGAGATAGAAAAACAGATCAAAGAGTGGCAGCCCAATCTATTAGTGGTTGGTTTACCCACTGACTTACATGGCAAAGATTTAGATACCATCACTCCGCGGGCGAAAAAATTTGCTAACCGCTTACACGGGCGCTTTGGCTTACCCGTTGAGCTGCACGATGAACGCCTATCAACGGCAGAGGCTCGCTCCGAGCTGTTTGCTCATGGCGGCTACAAGGCGCTCAGTAAAGGCAATATAGACTGCCAATCGGCAGTGATTATTTTAGAAAGTTGGTTCGAGACACAGTGGACAAACTAAACTCACTAATCCATATCGATTTTAATATTGTCCAACGCCCCAGAAGAGTAGCCCTCTCCACGCTGGGTTTTGAGCATAAGGCGTAAATCATTAGCTGAATCGGCGCTGTGTAGCGCATCTTGCTCCGTGATTTTGTCGTCAATTACCAATTGATACAGCGCTTGATCGAAGGTTTGCATCCCCACTTCGTTGGATTTGGCCATCGTAGCTTTGAGTTCATGTAAATCGCCACGGCGGATCAAATCCGCCATTCTTGGACTATTGAGCAAAATCTCGAACACGCCATGACGCCCTTTACCTTGTTTATCACGCAGCAGTTGCTGACCAATCACTCCTTTTAAGTTCATCGATAAATCAAACAGAAACTGTTCTTTTTTCTCTTTCGGCATCAAATGTAAAATACGCTCTAAGGCTTGGTTAGCATTATTGGCGTGTAAGGTTGCCATACATAAGTGCCCGGTTTCGGCAAAGGTCATCGCGTATTCCATGGTTTCACGACTACGTATTTCACCAATCAGGATCATATCCGGCGCTTGGCGTAGTGAATTTTTCAATGCTACTTCATAGCTCTCAGTATCTAAGCCAACTTCACGCTGAGTCACAATACAGCCTTGATGAGGATGAACAAATTCAATCGGATCCTCAACTGTAAGAATGTGCCCGCGGGTTTTCAAATTACGATAACCGGTCATCGCGGCCATGGTGGTTGACTTTCCCGATCCGGTCGCGCCAACCACTAACACTAGTCCCCGCTTGGTCAACGCCAGCTCTTTCAGCACTTCCGGTAATTGTAAGTCATCAAAACTAGGGATTTTCGTTTCGATTCGGCGAATAACCGCTCCCGGTAGCTCACGCTGAAAAAAGGCACTGACTCGGAAACGGCCAAAATCACGTACAATCGCAAAATTAGCCTCGCGCGTTTGATTAAACTCTGTTTGTCGATCGCTATCCATCATCCGTAATAGCAACCCTTTGACTTGAGCTTCACTTAATGCTTCCCCTTGAGGTTGGAGATCGCCATTAACGCGATACAAAATTGGAGCCGCGACGGTGATGTAGAGATCGGACGCACCTTGGGTGAGCATTTCTTGTAGTATTTGATCCAATTGCATGATGCGTTCCTTAGAGTGATGAGCTATCTAGACCCAGTTTTTGTTGTACCTCAGGCAAATCCACCGCACCTTGAGCCACCAACTGTTTAGCATGCTGTTCCATGGTTTGCATCCCATGCGCAGCGCCCGTTTGGATAATCGAATACATCTGTGCCACTTTATCTTCCCGGATCAAGTTACGAATCGCAGGAGTCGCGAGCATAATTTCGTGACACGCCACACGCCCTCCTCCGACTCGCTTAAACAGTTTTTGCGCAATCACCGCACGTAGCGATTCCGATAACATCGAACGCACCATGTCTTTATCACTGCCTGGAAAGACATCAATAATCCGATCTATGGTTTTAGCCGCCGAACTGGTGTGCAAAGTACCAAACACTAAATGTCCCGTTTCAGCCGCAGTTAACGCCAAACTGATCGTCTCTTGATCACGCAGCTCACCGACTAAGATCACATCAGGATCTTCTCGCAGTGCCGAACGTAACGCATTTTTAAAACTATGCGTATCGCGATGAACTTCACGCTGGTTAATCAAACACTTATTATTGCTATGCACAAATTCTATCGGATCTTCAATGGTCAAAATGTGTTTATTATGATGAGTATTGATATAATCAACCATTGCCGCTAACGTTGTCGATTTACCGGATCCGGTAGGGCCAGTAACGAGAACTAACCCTTTCTCATAATTGGATATTTTTCGAAAGATCTCCGGAGCATTCAACTGTTCCAAAGTTGGGATCACTGTGGGAATCGTTCGAAAGACGGCGGAGCTGCCGCGCGACTGATGAAAGGCATTAACCCGAAAACGTCCCACATTCGGTAGCTCAAAGGAAAAATCGACTTCGAGACGCTCTTCATATTCACTGCGCTGGGCATCATTCATGATGGCAAAGATTAATCGATGTACGTCGGCATGACTAAAAGCAGGGACTCCCAGCTTACGAACTTCCCCATCAATCCGAACCATCGGGGGAACCCCTGCAGAAAGATGTAGATCTGACGCATTATGCTTTACACTAAAATCCAGTAACTCTGAGATATCCATTTATTTTTTCCTTAATAAAGTCGAGCCATGAGTAGTATTCAACAAAACATTGAACAGATCACCTCACAGATCAAGAGCGCACAACAAAAGTGTGGTCGCTCTCCAGGCTCTGTGCAACTTTTAGCGGTCAGTAAAACCAAACCTGTCGAGGCAATTCTCGAAGCCGCCCTTGCTGGGCAACGTGCTTTTGGAGAAAACTACGTTCAAGAAGGGGTGAATAAAATTCGCTATTTTGCTGAGCATCATCCACAACTCGATTTAGAATGGCATTTTATTGGTCCATTGCAATCCAATAAAACTCGTCTTATTGCCGAACATTTTGACTGGATGCACACCCTAGATAGAGCAAAAATCGCTCAGCGACTGAGTGAGCAACGCCCGGCTCACAAAGCACCGTTACAGGTCTTGATTCAGGTAAACACCAGTGGTGAAACCTCAAAATCCGGTATTAATGAACAAGAGTTGTTCCCCTTAGCAGAGTTGATTTCTTGCCTACCGAACCTCACATTAAGAGGGCTGATGTCAATCCCAGAGAACGTTACTGATCATGCTGAGCAATTGGTTGCTTTTCAGCGCTTAGCTAACCTGCAAGCACGCTTAATCGAACGCTATCCAGCACTGGATACTCTATCGATGGGAATGAGTGGTGATATGCAAGCGGCCATCGAAGCCGGCAGCACGATGGTACGCATAGGAACGGCGATTTTTGGTCAACGCGATTATTCTACTTCAGCGCAATAATAATCCTTGGTCAATATACGCTCACAATTCATCGAACAATGACTCGCTACCATCAAAGTAGCCAACGGTAGGATAAAACATCATTATGGAACAAAGAACGATTGCTTTTATAGGCGCAGGAAATATGGCTCATGCGATCATCGCTGGCCTGATTGCCAGTGGTTATCCAGCGCAGCGGATCATTGCCAGCGCACCGTCCCAGGCCAACTTAGCCTCGTTACATACTCAGTATGCGATTAAAACCACCAGCGATAATCTCGCCGCCGCTCAGCAAGCGGATGTCGTGGTGCTGGCGGTAAAGCCTCAATTAATGGCTGAAGTGTGTCAACCGATGCAAGCTATTGATTGGTCAAATAAGTTAGTGATTTCTATCGCCGCGGGGATTTCGGTAGCGCGCTTGCAACAATTACTCAATACTCAACCTGCATTAGTGCGAGTGATGCCGAATACGCCCTCATTGGTTAATCAAGGCATGGCAGGGTTATTTGCCGCTCCAGAGGCAAGTGACAATGACAAAAATTTTACTGAGCAATTGATGAGTTCGGTGGGTAAAACTTGCTGGGTGAGTGAGGAATCAGCAATCAATAGTGTCATCGCCGCCGCAGGCAGTGCACCAGCCTACTTTTTTTTATTTATGGAAGCCATGCAAGCTGAGGCTATCGCTCAGGGATTTGATAAACAAACCGCACGCTTGCTAGTAGAGCAATCAGCGTTAGGCGCAGCGCAGATGGTCGCAGCAAACCCGCAGCTAGAACTGGCAACGTTACGTGAACAAGTGACCTCCAAAGGAGGAACCACAGCACAAGCCATCGCAACGTTTGAACAACATCAACTCGCTGAGATAGTGGCTAAAGCCATGCGAGCAGCAGTTAGTCGCGCACAAGAGATGGAAAAACTATTTTAAATAGGCCGCCATTTCAGTACTCTATTCATCAATTTATCATAAGGGCTTTCTCATGAATGCTATGAGTTTTTTAATCTCCACCTTGTTTGATATATATATCATGGTGGTTATTCTGCGTGTTTGGCTACAAGCTGCGCGCGCTGATTTTTATAATCCATTTTCACAATTTATTGTTAAAACCACTCAACCCGTGGTCGCACCATTACGTCGAATGATCCCCTCGGTAGGTAATATTGACCTTGCCACCATCCTTTTCGCTTATGCGTTATCGGTACTCAAATTCGTCGTCCTGATCCTGATGGTCTCTAAAGGTGCGATGGTCTTCAGTCTCGATTTCTTATGGTTTGGCTTATTATCACTAATCAAAGCCGCAGGTGGATTACTGTTTTGGATCTTACTGATCCGGGCGATTTTAAGCTGGGTCAGCCAAGGTCGTAGTCCGATAGAGTTTGTTTTCCATCAATTAACTGAACCTATGCTTAGTCCTATTCGCCGGATTATCCCTGCGATGGGTGGTTTCGATTTAAGCATTTTAGTGCTGTTTATTATCCTACAATTCGCTAACTTTTTAATGGGTGATTTTATTGGCCCAATTTGGTATCAGTTGTAATGTCAATCGCTTGGCTTGATGGGCAAGATCTTTGCCTGCGAATTTATGTCCAGCCTAAAGCCAGCCGCGATAGCTTAGTGGGGCAGCACGGTGATGAGCTCAAAATAGCCATCACTGCGCCGCCTGTTGATGGTAAAGCTAATGCCCATTTAAGCCGCTATCTTGCCAAACTGTGTAAAGTATCGAAAAGCGCGGTTGAGATAGAAAAAGGCCAGCTAGGGCGGCATAAACAGGTACGCATCCTCTCTCCAACGGTGATCCCTGCCGAAATTCAAGCTCTGTTCCCCACTTAATGTGGGGAATTTTTTTCTCCGAACTGTTGTACAATAACCGTTAGCCATGACGACAAGTCTCGTCGAGCTCCCCATTCAGACGTGAGAGATTTATGAATAAGATTGTTTTAGCCACTGGCAACCGAGGAAAAGTGGCGGAAATGGCCGATTTATTGGCCGATTTTGGTTTTGAGGTTATCGCACAAAGTGAATTGAATGTGCCAGACGCTGATGAAACAGGCTTAACCTTTATTGAAAATGCCATCATCAAGGCACGTCATGCTGCCGCCTTAACAGGCCTGCCAGCCATTGCCGATGATTCCGGGCTTGAGGTAGATTACCTTAATGGTGCGCCAGGCATTTATTCTGCGCGCTATGCCGGAGCCAATGCCTCAGATAACGATAACCTGCAAAAGTTATTGACCACCTTAGAAGGTGTACCCAGTGAGCAGAGAACCGCTCGCTTTCACTGCGTTTTAGTCTATCTGCGCCATGCTAACGACCCAACCCCTTTGGTTTGTCATGGTCAGTGGCAAGGTGAAATCTTAACTGAGCCTCGCGGTGAACATGGCTTTGGTTATGACCCGATTTTCTTTGTTCCTGAAGAAAACTGCGCTTCTGCCCAGTTACCTGCCGCACGTAAAAAGCAGCTCTCTCATCGCGCTAAGGCTCTACAATTACTGTTTCAAGCCTTAAAAGAGCAACGCGCCTCATGCTAACGCCGCCCAAGTTAAGCTTGTACGCCCATATCCCATGGTGCGTACAAAAATGCCCTTATTGTGATTTTAACTCTCACGCTCTAAAAGATGAGATCCCTGAAACGCAATATATCGCGGCACTACTGGAAGATCTGGATCGCGATATCGAGCGCTATCAGCTTGTTAACGATCCAAGGCGATTGCATTCGATCTTTATCGGCGGGGGGACGCCAAGCTTAATTTCACCACAAGGCATCCAAGATTTAATTGACGGTATTGCCGCACGCATTCCGTTTCAGCCAGAGATCGAAATCACCATGGAAGCCAACCCAGGTACGATTGAAGCTGAGCGTTTCGCGGCTTATCGCCTCGCGGGCGTCACTCGAATCTCGATTGGCGTCCAAAGCTTTGCTGCCGATAAATTAGCACGCTTAGGACGGATCCATGGCCAGCAAGAGGCGGTGCGCGCGGCCAAGCTAGCGCATACCATAGGTCTCAACAGCTTTAACTTGGATTTAATGCACGGCCTGCCCGATCAAAGCCTAGCGCAAGCCTTGGATGATTTAGACCAAGCGATAGCGTTAAATCCTCCTCACCTATCTTGGTATCAATTGACCATTGAGCCCAATACGCTGTTTTATTCTAAGCCCCCCACTCTGCCCGATGATGATGCGCTGTGGGATATTTTTGAACTTGGCCATCAAAAACTCACTGAGGCTGGTTATATGCAATATGAAATCTCTGGCTACAGCAAGCCTGGTTATCAATGCCAACATAACCTTAACTACTGGCGATTTGGTGACTATTTGGGCATTGGCTGTGGAGCACACGGTAAATTAAGTTTTGCTGATGGTCGAATCATTCGCACCACTAAAGTCAAGCATCCGCGTGGTTACTTAGCCGCTTATCAGAATATGGTGAAGCCTTATTTGAGTGATGAACAGCTCGTTGCCACCGGCGATCGCCCTTTTGAATTTTTCATGAACCGTTTTCGTTTGCTCGAAGCGTGCCCAAAACAAGACTTTATCACCACCACAGGATTAGAGTTAAGTGTGATTGAGCCGACTATTCAATGGGCGTGTGAGATGAATTATCTAACACAGGATGCCACCTCGTGGCAGATCACTGAACATGGTAAGTTATTTTTGAATGATTTACTGGCGGCATTTATGACTGAAGAGTAAGCCACTACGCTACTGACGGTGGAATGCTTGCCAGTAGCGTTTGATATCGCTTTAAAAAATCGAACGTCCAATACGCTCAGATAGCAGCTCCAGCGCTTTAGTCCCGGCTAATGAGTTGCCCGAAGGATCAAGCTCTGGAGACCAAACCGCAATGGTCATTTCACCGGGCACGATAGCGATGATGCCACCACCGACTCCCGATTTACCCGGCATACCCACTCGATAAGCAAACTCACCCGCACCATCATAAAGACCACAGGTGGCTAATAACGCATTGATTTGCTTACTTTGCGTCACACTAACCACGCGCTGACCGGTATGCACCGATACCCCTTTATTTGCCAAATAGCTGAACGTTTTAGCCAATTCAACACAGCTCATTTTTAGTGCACAAGCGTGAAAATAGTTATTTAAAACCGGAATCACTTCGTTTTCAAAATTACCAAACGAGCGCATTAAATAAGCAATCGAAGCATTGCGATCACTGTGCATCATTTCCGACGCTGCCACCACTTTGTCATAGATGATCGCCTCTTCACCACTTAACTGACGCACAAATTCCAGCAAACGCTGGCGAGGGGCGGATAAGCGGCTATAAAGCATATCCGCGATCACAATCGCTCCGGCATTAATAAATGGATTACGCGGGATGCCCTGCTCCATTTCTAACTGGATTAAGGAGTTAAATGCCTGACCAGAAGGCTCTTTGCCAACTCGTTGCCATAGCTCATCTGGCTGATATAAGCCCATCGCCAAGGTTAAACTTAACGCTTTGGAAATCGATTGGATGGAAAATCCCTCCTGCGCATCACCAGCAGCAAAGATCTCGCCTTGGTTCGTGTAAACCGCGATACCGAGTTTATCGCTCGCCACTTGGGCCAGAGCGGGAATGTAGTTAGCCACTTTACCTTGTCCGATTAACGGACGGACTTCATCGAGAATGGTCGCCAAAATAGCGGAGCTTGGTTTCATAGTCTGAGTTTACTTTTTTATTATTCCCATCCGCGGCAAGATTAACGCCCAATCGGCGTTGATCTTGCCAATCAAATGGGTGAATGATGTAGGGAAGAGTCAAAAAAGCCAACACGATGAACCATGTTGGCTAAGTTCTATACCCAAACAACAGAACGTTATTAGGCTATTAAGCAGTATCTTGCTCAGCTTGATACTTGTCCAGTATAAACTGGTAGGACAGGTTAATTCACTCGTTGGAATTTAATATCCCATACGCCATGGCCTAAGCGATGACCGCGCTGCTCAAACTTGGTTAACGGGCGCTCTTCTGGACGTGGGATATAATCCCCTTCCTTGGCAAGATTACGATAGCCTGGAGCTTGATTCATCACTTCAATCATATGCTCGGCGTAGTTTTCCCAGTCCGTTGCCATATGAAACACCCCTTCACCTGAGATCAGTTTTTGGCGCACCATTTCTGCAAACTCTAACTGGACAATACGGCGCTTATGGTGGCGTTTTTTATGCCAAGGATCCGGGAAAAACAGTTGTAGCGTCGCCAAGCTATTATCAGGGATCATGTTAGCAAAAACTTCAACCGCATCGTGGCACATTACTCGTAAATTAGTCACACCAGCATCGCGAGCAGAAGCTAAACAAGCGCCAACGCCAGGGCTATGCACTTCAATACCAATAAAGTTTTTATCGGGTGCATTTTTGGCCATCTCAACCAATGAGGCCCCCATACCAAACCCAATTTCTAACACCACTGGATTTTGATTACCAAACACCTGAGCCCAATCCAGTAACTCAGTTTGATAGTCAATACCCATGGTTGGCCAGCAGGCTTTCATCGCCGCTTCTTGACCTTTGGTTAGTCGACCTTCACGACGAACAAAACTACGGATCCTACGTAGCACTTTGCCATCTTCTGTCAATTGATTGGTGGTAACTTCACTCATTGCGATTGCCTGTCTATTTTTTCGTCTTCACTCAAAGGGAGTGTGATTATCCAAAGAATTGCTTGCCATGCAAGTGTTATTATAGTCCAGCGCTTCACTAGAACGATCACCTGAAACCTTAAAGATACCCTTATAATTTATCGGTTGTACTCGACGGGCATTCTGTGGTGCAATTTTGATTCATTATTTTTATTATTACAGAGCATGTCGTGACTCCATTCGCTTCCGCAATTTTGACTTGGTATGACGCCTATGGGCGAAAGCATCTGCCTTGGCAGCAAAATAAAACGGCCTATACGGTATGGTTATCAGAAATCATGCTGCAGCAAACCCAAGTAACCACCGTGATCCCTTATTACCAGCGCTTTATTGAACGTTTTCCTAGTGTTGCTGACTTAGCAGCGGCTCAACAAGACGAAGTGCTACACTATTGGACTGGTCTCGGCTACTACGCCCGAGCGAGGAACTTACATAAAACCGCAAAGATCATTGTCGATCAGTATCAAGGCCAGTTTCCAACTGAGCTGGAGGCTATGAATGCGTTACCCGGTGTTGGTCGCTCGACAGCAGCGGCGGTGCTCTCTTCGGTATTTAGAAAACCACATGCTATTTTAGATGGTAACGTTAAACGGACCTTAGCTCGCTGCTTTGCCGTTGAAGGGTGGCCGGGGAAAAAAACCGTTGAAAACCAGCTTTGGCAGCATGCGGAGCAACAGACTCCAAACGTCGATGTCGATAAGTACAATCAAGCGATGATGGATATGGGGGCGATGATCTGCACCCGAAGTAAGCCCAAATGTACACTGTGCCCAGTGGAATCCTTATGTATTGCTAAGCAACAAGGTAACCCTTTAGATTATCCTGGTAAAAAACCAAAAAGCGACAAACCAGTTAAGCAAACGTGGTTTGTCATTCTTTATCATCAGGGTCAAGTCTGGCTTGAACAACGCCCACAAGTCGGGATTTGGGGCGGGTTATACTGTTTTCCACAACATACCGATCAGCAGATTGAAGCAACGTTATCGCATCGTGCTGTACAAGATAACCACATTCAATCTCAGCGCACATTAATTGCCTTTCGGCATACTTTTAGTCATTACCATTTAGATATTACCCCGATTCTATTGGAACTGACTCATAAACCAGACATCATCATGGAAGGAACGAAAGGTCTTTGGTATAACTTACAGCAGCCTGAAGAAATTGGCTTAGCAGCCCCAGTGAAGCAGCTGTTACACAGCTTACCCTTTGAAATTCATCCGTAAACGATTAAGAGGAAGTCATTATGAGCCGCACGGTATTTTGTGCTCGATTACAGAAAGAAGCTGACGGTTTGGATTTTCAGCTCTACCCCGGAGAGCTGGGTAAACGTATTTTTGATCATATTTGTAAGCAAGCTTGGGCAGAGTGGCAAACCAAACAAACTATGCTGATCAATGAAAAAAAACTTAATATGATGGATCCTGAACACCGCAAATTTCTCGAAAATGAAATGGTCAATTTCCTCTTCGAAGGTAAAGAGGTCCATATTGAAGGTTATACTCCACCAAGCCAAGCTTGAGTTTCACGGATAATCTCTAGACAATTTGATCTTGCAGCTGTTTATTTTCGCTGCAAGATCAAATCAGCAGGGAAATTGATTTGCCTAGGAAAGCGATGAAAAAGTCACTGTACTGTTTAACCACACTCTTACTCTTAGTCGGCTGCAGTCGTGAGTTTGTTGAACGTTTCTATGCGGTGGATTATGAGCCAACCAACCGTTTTGCAAAAAATCTCGCTCAATTACCCGGGCAATTTGAAAAAGACACCGCCGCATTAGATAGTTTGATCCTCAGTTTCTCTGGCAATATCGAGCGCCGCTGGGGTAGCCGAGAAATCAAAATTGCTGGTAAAAGTAATTACGTAAAATACATCGATAATTACCTGAGCCGAACGGAAGTCAATTTTAGTGATGGTAAAATATTGGTTGAAACCATCTCCCCCACGGATCCTCAAGGGCACTTAAAAAGAGCGATCATCACCACGTTATTAACGCCTGACGATCCAGCTAGCGTCGATCTTTTCTCATCACAAAACATTGAATTAAAAGGACAACCTTTCTTATACCAGCAAGTTGTCGATCAAGATAAGCAACCCATTCAGTGGCGTTGGCGTGCCAACCGTTTTGCTGATTATCTGCTCGCTCATCACCTCAAAGTCAAACAAGTTGGTTTTAAGAAGGCTTACTACGTCGAAATTCCAATGGTCGCCGATCAAATGCAGATCCGTAGCTACCAATACGCCGACATTGTTCGCCGAGCTTCTCGTAAATATGGTATTCCAGAAGATCTTATCTACGCGATCATCAAAACAGAAAGTAGCTTTAACCCTTATGCGGTCAGTTGGGCTAACGCTTATGGTTTGATGCAAGTGGTGCCGAAAACCGCCGGACGTGATGTGTTTAACTTGGTAAAAAATAAACCCGGTGAACCAACGCCTGAATATCTCTTTAATCCCGAAAATAATATTGATACTGGTACCGCCTATTTTTATCTGCTCAAAAATCGTTATTTGAAAGATGTCCGCCACCCTCTTTCTCTTGAATACAGCATGATTTCTGCTTACAACGGAGGCGCTGGCGGTGTTCTGCGAACATTCCATCAAGATCGACAGCGAGCCATGAATAATTTAAATAGCCTACAACCTAATCAGGTGTATTGGGCTTTGACCAATCGTCACCCAAACGCAGAAGCACGACGCTACTTAGAAAAAGTAACTCAATTTAAACGAGAATTTAACGCGAAGTGATTTTTAACGCTGCACTTGCCTAAAATAGCGACACTTGAAACGGTTTTCTGGCTTTTTTAAAAATAGTGGTTGACGTAACGAGGGAAAATCCGTTTAATAGCGCTCCGTTGCCCGGATAGCTCAGTCGGTAGAGCAGAGGATTGAAAATCCTCGTGTCGGTGGTTCGATTCCGCCTCCGGGCACCACGAATTTTATTGTTGGTGCTGTGGTCAGTAACAACAAGCAATAAATTAAGTGCGCCGACTTAGCTCAGTAGGTAGAGCAACTGACTTGTAATCAGTAGGTCACCAGTTCGATTCCGGTAGTCGGCACCATTTATTGCCTCGATAGCTCAGTCGGTAGAGCAGAGGATTGAAAATCCTCGTGTCGGTGGTTCGATTCCGCCTCGAGGCACCATATTAAAGCTGTTCCTCCTTAGCTCAGTTGGTAGAGCGACGGACTGTTAATCCGCAGGTCGCTGGTTCGAGCCCAGCAGGAGGAGCCACTTTTCAAAGCCCAGTCAATGACTGGGCTTTTCTTTATCTAACGATTACCGATGACGCCCCTCTTCACCGCCTTTTTCAATGACACTTAAAGTATTTACAACAATCAATCGGAACTCCGTTCATCGCACAGATTACCGAGAAGATAAGCTCGTTGTGCTTTTCGTTCACTCAAAACACTTTTCTATCACACGGTATCTTACCTCGATAAGTAAACACGTCCGAATCTGAACCTAAGCAAGACGATAAAATCCTACGAGTTGCCAACACTATAATGATGTTAAGTAGGAAGGAATATCGGGTTGGGCTCTGTTTCTGTTAGCTTTTCTAAACAAAAATGGATAAAAACAGCCCACTAAGTATAGAAAATCAGCAAACGAGTTTTTTTTTGCATTTTACTGTTGACGAAGGATCGGAAAACTCGTTTAATACACCCCGTTGCCTCGATAGCTCAGTCGGTAGAGCAGAGGATTGAAAATCCTCGTGTCGGTGGTTCGATTCCGCCTCGAGGCACCATATTTTGAAAGAGATTGGTGCAAGCGCAACCAGTATCTTAACTGATAAAGTGAGCCGGCTTAGCTCAGTTGGTAGAGCAACTGACTTGTAATCAGTAGGTCGCCAGTTCGACTCCGGCAGCCGG
This sequence comes from Vibrio injensis, assembly GCF_001895205.1. Taxonomy (GTDB): domain Bacteria; phylum Pseudomonadota; class Gammaproteobacteria; order Enterobacterales; family Vibrionaceae; genus Vibrio; species Vibrio injensis. The sequence goes on from NZ_BDJF01000010.1 coordinate 64,187, forward strand.
CACCATTATCAAAAAATCTGTTCCTCCTTAGCTCAGTTGGTAGAGCGACGGACTGTTAATCCGCAGGTCGCTGGTTCGAGCCCAGCAGGAGGAGCCACTATTTCTGACTGATGATACGTCATCAGTTATGAACGCCGACTTAGCTCAGTAGGTAGAGCAACTGACTTGTAATCAGTAGGTCACCAGTTCGATTCCGGTAGTCGGCACCATTATTAAAAAATCTGTTCCTCCTTAGCTCAGTTGGTAGAGCGACGGACTGTTAATCCGCAGGTCGCTGGTTCGAGCCCAGCAGGAGGAGCCAAATTTTCAAGCCCAGTCAATGACTGGGCTTTTTTTATAGCAAGATAAACCATAAATAAAAAGGCTTATCCCTTTATAAGATAAGCCTTGCTAGCACTAATCGTTACTGCCCTTCAATCAGCGTAAAAAACGCGCTTACTTAAACCCCTGCTCTTTCTTTATCAAATCATAAGCATGTTGGATCTCTTGTGATTTCTCTTTTGCCATGTTCATCATCTCAGGGGGTAAGCCTTTAGCCATCAATTTATCTGGATGATGCTCATTCATCAATTTACGATAGGCCCGTTTAATGGTTTGTACATCTGCATCTTGATTGACTCCCAGAACGGAAAAGGCATCCGCCAATCTATCTCGACTAGAGGGTTGCTGCCATTGACTTGAACCCGATGACCCGCCCTGCTGACCGGTAAAACCACCACTTTGCTGAAAACGAAATGCCGCTTCTTGCATACGTAATCGACGCTCTAGTTGATCGGATGAAAATCCAAGTCCCTGAGCAATTTTATGTAGAACCTGACGCTCACTAGGATGTAAATCACCATCAGCAAAGGCAGCAGAGATTTGTAACTCAAGGAAGAATTGCATTAAATCAAAACGACCACCCGTAAAAAAACGGACATTTTCTAATGTTTGCTGCAAAGGAAAATCCGCTTCTTTACCTTCTCGAAAAGCATCTTGGGCAGCGCGGCGCTGATCGCCATGCAAATTCATTCTGTCCATCATGATGCTGGCTAATTGAATCTCTTGCTGGGTGACTTGACCTTTAGCTTTGGCAACGTGTCCCATTACTGCGAAAGCAGATTTAAAGAATTCTTCTTGCCTTTCGGTTTGTGTTGGTCCTGAACTGAACTGCCCATTAGCAAACGGGTTTTGGCTTCGATAGCGAGCCTTATCAAACTGGTGGCCAAGAAATAGACCAAAGATTGCGCCCAATGGGCCGCCAAATAGCAGGCCAAAGAAAGCGCCAAGAATTTTGCCAAAAATATGCATTATGTGCTCTCAATCTATGAATTTTTTAGGTGTGCTGTGGTCTGATAGTGCCGGGAGCGTTATTTTCCTTTATGATAAGGAAGCATTTTATTGACTTAACACTCTTAAAGTCGGAATCAAACAGAACAACAGGATAGTACAACTCGATGTCACGTTTTTCCCGCACATTTTTAGCCGCTTCGATCAGCGCCGCGCTCTTTGCGCCACAGACTCAAGCAGAAGCAACGGTGGATAACAGTGTGCAGGAACTGCCCACTCTTGATCAATGCTTAGTGAATGAACCCGAGTCGGAAAATCCGAATCCACAGCCTATCAAGGTCAAAGCGGATAAGCTAGAAGCAATTAGTGGTCAACGCGCGACTTATTCTGGCGATGTCGTCGTTTTACAAGGACAAAAGCAGATCCGCGCTAACAATGTGACACTCCATCAACAAGAAAATATTGTTGTGGCTGAAGGCAATGTAACCTTTAGTGATGGTCAGGTAAAAGCAACCTCAGATAGAGTGACCAATCAACTCAATATTGATCAAATCACATTAGAAAACACCCAATACCAGTTTTTATGTCAACCTGGTCGTGGCCATGCGGCTTATATCGCTAAAACCGGTAAAGCTATTTACGAGATTGAAGATGGCTCCATCACCTCTTGTCCAGAAGGTGATAGCGCTTGGCGTTTGCGTGCTTCCAGTATTGACGTTGACCAGGACGCTGAACAAGCGACGTTTTATAACCCTCGTTTAGAGATCCAAAACGTCCCCGTGTTCTATTTACCTTATCTCACGGTACCGATTGGCGATACTCGTAAAACGGGTTTCCTCTATCCAGATATTTCCTATGGTTCACGTGATGGTTTTGAAATCTCAGTTCCTTTTTATTGGAACTTAGCGCCTAACTACGATTTAGAAACCACTTTGCGATATATGGATAATCGTGGAACTCAGTTAAATACCGTGTTTCGTTATCTCACCGAATTTGGTTCTGGTAGCCTCAAAGGTGAATTTTTACCTGATGATGAATTACATCCAGAACAAGGGAAACGTTGGGGTTTCCAATATCGCCACGATGGTATTTATCAACAAGCATGGAAGTTAGATCTGGATTACTCACGCGTTAGTGATGTCGAGTATTTTTCCGACTTAAGCTCAGGGATTGGTAATCGAGAAGATGGCCAACTGATGCAGCAAGCACGAGTGACTTACCGCTCTTCCGCATGGGATACCTCATTGTTGGCAAGAGACTTTCAAGTATTAACCGATAAAGATAACCTCCCCTATCGATTAATGCCGCAAGTCGCTTTTAACTACTATGCACCAGAGCTGCTGCGCTATCTAGACTTGGACATAAAAAGCCATATTTCACGTTTTGAAACTGATGCGATAGGTAAGCCTTCAGCTACTCGCGCTCATATTGAACCCGGCATTACCATTCCACTTGGTAATACTTGGGGAACATGGACGACAGAAGCAAGACTGTTAGCGACCTATTACCAACAAGATTTATCTGGGGTAACCAGTAATGATTACCAAGACCTAGAAGAAAGTGTCTCAAGGGTTACTCCTGAATTCAGAACACATGCAGGTATCGTCTTAGAACGAGACACCACGTTATTTAATGGTTATACCCAAACGCTTGAACCACAAGTCCAGTACTTGTATGTTCCTAAAGAAAACCAACAAAATATCTCACGCTATGATACCACGTTGCTACAAACCGATTACTACGGTCTATTCAGAAGTAGAAAATACAGTGGCGTAGACTTTATCTCTGCCGCCAACCAAATTAGCTATGGCGCATCAACACGGTTTTTTGATGACCAATACAAAGAACGATTGAACATCGCCTTTGGACAGATCTTCTATATCGATAAAGGTTTAAAATCGAGTAATACCGATACGAGCCAAGTGGAAGATACGCAATCGAACTATTCCGCTTGGGCAGTGGAAATGGATTTCAATTATGATGATTTTCTCTTTTATCATGGCGGTATTCAGTACGATATCGATACTAGCGCAATGCAGCTGGCCAACAGTACACTGGAATACCGTTTTAACGGGGGTTACTTACAAACCAATTATCGTTATGTTACCAAAGAGTATATCGAAGACACGGTGGGCGATAGTATTCCGGTAAGCAGTATTACTCGGCGAGGAATATCTCAAGCAGGACTGCTTGGCGGCTATCAGCTTTCTGATAAATGGCATGTTACTGGACAATATTTTTACGACATGACCACCAATGAAGCATTGGAATGGCTGGTTGGCATTCGCTATACCTCCGATTGCTGGTACATGGGCTTTTCTTACAGTAATCAGTTAAAAGACTGGAAGCGAGCACCAAGTGACACTTATCTGGGTTTCGAAGATCCAAACTATGAAAATAACTTTAGCTTTAACATTGGTATTATCGGTTTTGGCACCAAAGTGAGTTCCAGTGAAAGCATGGCTGGAATTAAAAGTTCTGATAACTCCTTGGGTTATGGACGCCCATTTTTCTTAAATAACTAGGGCAGTATATTTGGGCACCTTAGCCCTAAAAATCTGAATTTTTCGCATAATAACCGTGACGTGATCAGCAATGATTAACGCTCGATAATGAATAGGATTTCTAATGAAACTGTGGACATTTGCTTTATATACATTAACCAGCTTAGTAAGCATTGCGACAGTGCAGGCTCAACCTGTTGAGCTTGATCGCGTAGCAGTGATTGTTAATAGTGGGGTGATTTTGCAAAGCGATATAGACAGTGCGCTATTAACGGTGAAAGCTAATGCAAGAACAAATCAACAAACTCTTCCACCCGAAAACATCTTGCGTGAACAAATCATTGAAAAGTTGATTGTCGATACTTTACAACAACAGGAAGCCGATCGTATCGGGGTACGTATTGATGATAATACCCTAAACGACGCGATTGCCGAAATTGCCCATAATAACCAACAGACACCAGAACAACTTCGCTTATCGATCGCTGAACAAGGATTAACTTACCCAGAGTTTCGCGAACAGATCAGAAAAGAGATCGCCGCGAGTGAAGCTCGTAACGCATTAGTACGCCGCCGTATTAACATTATCCCAGCCGAAGTCGATACCCTAGCGGAGTTACTCGCTCAAGAAACCAACGCGACCGTACAGTATAAAATCAGTCATATTCAACTGCGTTTTAATGATGGGCAAGACAAATCCGAAGTTGAAGCACAAGCCAATAAATTAGTAGCAGAACTCAACCAAGGTGCCGATTTTAGTACCATGGCTATAACCTATTCAAAAGGCCCACGAGCATTACAAGGCGGTGACTGGGGTTGGATGCGTAAAGAAGAAATGCCGACGATCTTCGCCGATCAAATTAAGATGCAGAATAAAGGCAGCATTATTGGTCCATTTCGCAGTGGCGTTGGTTTCCACATTCTAAAAATCGATGACATCAAAGGCTTAGAAACCGTTGCGGTAACGGAGGTCAATGCACGTCATATTTTAATTAAACCAACCATCATTTTGAGTGATGAAGGCGCCAAAAATCAACTCAATGATTTAGTACGTCGCATCAATGCTGGCGAAGCGAGCTTTGCTGAATTAGCCCAACAATATAGCCAAGATCCCGGTTCTGCAGCGCAAAATGGCGAATTAGGTTATCAAACGCCTGAATTGTATGTCCCTGAGTTTAAACATCAAATTGAAACGCTTCCAATTGGAAGAATTAGTGAACCCTTTAAAACCGTACACGGCTGGCATATTGTCGAAGTCTTAGATCGCCGCGAAGTTGATCGTACTGATGCCGCGATGAAAAATCGGGCTTATCGCATTTTGTTTAACCGTAAATTCAATGAAGAAGCCAGTACTTGGTTACAAGAGCTGCGCGCCGGGGCTTTTGTTGAAATCCTACAGGACGATCAAGATGACGATTAAACGCATCGTCGTCACCGCCGGCGAGCCCGCTGGTATCGGCCCTGATTTAGTACTGGCATTATCACAAAATGATTGGCCACATCAATTAGTGATTTGCGCCGATAAACAGATGCTCGCAGAACGCGCCAAAGCATTGGGAATTGCAGTAAAGCTACTTGATTATCAGCCCGATCAAAAAGCCACACCGCAAAAGGCGGGGTATTTGTTGGTTGACTCCATTGCCGTATCAGAAAAGGTTATTGCTGGACAACTTAATCCAGCGAACGGACATTATGTATTAAAAACCTTAGAAAGAGCCGCATTAGGCTGTATGAATGGTGAATTTGATGCTATTGTCACCGGCCCAGTGCACAAGGGCGTAATTAATCGTTCAGGCGTCGCTTTTAGTGGTCATACCGAGTTTTTTGCCGAGCTATCCAATACCCCATTAGTGGTGATGATGCTGGCAACCGAAGGACTACGTGTCGCTCTAGTGACTACACATATTCCATTGGCTAAAGTCTCTGCCGCGGTGACTGGTGAACGTCTAGAAAGCATCATTCGTATTCTCCATCAAGATTTGGTGGAGAAATTTGCGATTGCTCAGCCAACGATTTATGTTTGCGGTCTTAATCCTCATGCAGGAGAAGACGGAGTACTGGGGCATGAAGAGATAGATACCATCGCTCCAAGCTTAGAAAAGCTTCGTCAGCAAGGTATCGACTTAGTAGGCCCTTTACCAGCAGATACCATCTTTAGCGAAAAATATTTGCAAAAAGCGGATGCCGTTTTAGGAATGTATCACGATCAAGTTCTTCCTGTATTAAAATATAAAGGCTTTGGTCGTTCGGTTAATATTACCTTAGGCTTACCTTTTATTCGAACCTCGGTGGATCATGGAACGGCGCTCGACTTAGCAGCAACGGGATTAGCCGACACGGGCAGCTTTAAAACCGCACTAGAACAAGCAATTGAATTAGTTGATAAAAAAACGCAATAACTTTGAGAACACTATGAGAAATGATGTCCATTTAGGGCACAAAGCGCGTAAACGTTTTGGTCAAAACTTTTTAAACGATCCTTATATTATTGATGGGATCGTGTCTGCTATTAATCCTCTGCCAGGGCAGAATTTAGTAGAAATTGGTCCAGGTTTAGGAGCCATTACTGAGCCAGTAGGCCGTGAAGTCGATAAATTTACGGTAATCGAACTCGATCGTGATTTAGCCGAACGTTTGCGTAACCATCCCGAATTGTCGCATAAGCTGACCATTCACGAAGGTGATGCGATGCGTTTTGACTTTCAGCAATTGGTTAAACCCAATAATAAACTGCGTATTTTTGGCAACTTGCCGTATAATATCTCGACGCCATTAATGTTCCATCTATTTGAATTTCATAAAGAAATTCAAGATATGCACTTTATGCTGCAAAAAGAGGTAGTCAATCGCCTTTCTGCAGGGCCTGGTAGTAAAGCGTATGGTCGCTTGACCGTTATGGCACAATATTACTGTAAGGTTGTCCCAGTATTAGAAGTACCACCGAGTGCCTTCGTTCCACCACCAAAAGTTGATTCTGCTGTGGTTCGCTTACTGCCTTACGAGGAATTACCACATCCAGCAACGAGTTTAAAATGGTTGGATCGTGTCGTACGTGAAGGATTTAATCAACGCCGTAAAACGGTACGTAACTGCTATAAAGGGTTATTGGATGATGAAGCCTTTGCGCACCTTGCAATCGACTCAACGATGCGTCCAGAGAATCTGACATTAAAACAGTTCGTATCGATGGCAAATTGGCTTGATGCCCAGCATACTCAACCCACATAAATAGAATAGGATGGCTCAAACGCCATCCTCTATTTTCTTCGTTTTGTCATCCGAATCAGGAGTATTTATGGATATTACTCATCCTTGCATCAAGATTCAGGTTCAAACTAAGTACGTGCCCGAACAATCCCATCCTGAAGCGCACCGCTACGTCTTTGCTTATCTTATTACTATAAAGAATCTCAGTACTGAAACCGTGCAGCTCATTAGTCGCTCTTGGTTAGTGACTGACGCTAACGGAAAGCAAATGAGGATTGAAGGGGAAGGTGTCGTCGGTGAACAACCGATTATTGCCGCTAATGATGAGTACACCTACACCAGTGGCACAGCATTAGAAACGCCCGTTGGCGTTATGCAAGGCCATTATGGAATGCTCAATAGCCTTGGCGAACCTTTTCTTGCTGAAATAGAACCCTTTCGTTTAGCGGTCCCCAACGTACTGAATTAACGGAGTTTGTGTGGCAAATTACATTGTCGGTGATATTCAAGGCTGTCTAGATGAGCTGCAGCTATTGCTTAAACAGGTCAACTTTAATCCCACCAGTGATACTTTATGGCTCGCCGGTGATTTGGTCGCACGCGGACCAAAATCACTAGAAACACTGCGTTTTATTCGTGAATTAGGACCGGCGGCAAAAGCGGTGCTCGGCAATCATGATTTACATCTATTAGCTGTGTCACTAGGCATTCACCCTGCCAAAAACAAAGATAAAACCTTAACTATTTTTGCTGCGCCTGATGCAGATGAATTATTAGATTGGATTCGTCAGTGGCCACTCTTGTTAGAGCACCCCGAGTTTGTCCTTACTCATGCAGGGATCTCTCCTCAATGGGATTTGCAGACCGCTCGTAAAGCATCCCACGAGGTAGAAGCCATATTACGTAGCGAACGATGGCCATGGCTACTGACAAATATGTACGAGAATACTCCTGATCTGTGGAATGACGATCTACAAGGAATTGAGCGTTATCGCTATATCATCAATGCCTTCACTCGCATGCGCTTTTGCTTTGTTGATGGGCGTCTTGATATGGCGTGTAAACTTCCCCCCACTCAAGTGAGTAGTCACGAGCTGATGCCTTGGTTTGCCCTACCCCAACGGATTGAATTAGAAAAAACGGTAATTTTTGGTCACTGGGCGGCACTTGAAGGATACTTTAGTCCGAAGGTAATTGGCTTAGACACTGGCTGCGTATGGGGCGGGCCGCTGACCATGTTACGTTGGGAAGATAAACAAGTCTTTCAGCAGCCGGCATTGGGTTCTAGGTTCTAGGTTCTAGGTTCTTCAGCCTCGCGTTCTAAGATAACAAAATCCATCGAATACGCATTTTTGTCATCTGCCGGGTAGTGCTCACGGTAACATTCACGCCAATTCTTTCCCCAATCAGGAAAATAGGTATCACCGATGAGCTGAGCATCAATCAGTGTGATATACAGTTTGTCTGCTTGAGATAAACATTCCGTATAAATACTGCCACCCCCAATGATCATCACCTCAGGGACCGCTCCAGCCTTAAGTAACGCGGCTTGCAGCGAAGCGACAACATCAACACCTTCAATCACCAGAGTTGGATCTCGGCTGATCACGATATTATGACGTCCAGGCAAGGGGCGTCCGATCGATTGATAGGTTTTACGCCCCATAATAACCGGTTTCCCCATAGTACAGCGTTTAAACCACACAAAGTCCGCCGGTAAATGCCACGGCATTTGGTTATCTTGGCCTATCACTCTCTCGTTTGCCATCGCGGCAATCATACTGATGATCATCTCTCTATTCCTGCTTCTGCTTCTAGACTATGGGTTTACGACGATAGAATAACAGCCCTGGTATCGCTAGGCCAACGGCTAATCCAGCAATGATAAACATCGCTTTTAAAAAATTCTCCATTAAACTCGCAAACAGCTCCGGTTTAAAGCCTAGATGGTGAATTTCTACCATCGCAATCATTGCCTTATAAGCAAATACACCAGGCACCATGGGAATTAATGCAGCGACAGTAAACACTTTAGGATGAGCCAAAAATCGTCTCGACCACTGAACACCAATCATGCCAACAATCCCAGCAGCAAAGAGACTCGCCCACTCAATCGGAATACCAAAATGCAGCATCAAATAACGCGAGCCATGACCGATGGCTCCTCCTAAAGCGCAATACTTTAATGCTGGGACTGGGACATTAAAGATCAACGCAAACCCAACAGCAGGAATCGAGGCAAACAACATATCGTTGATTAACCCTAGCAATAAATTCCAATTCACCAGCTCTACCATCCCCACACTCCCGTCACGCTCATCGCGGCAATAATCCCTAAACTGGTCGCTAAAGTCAGTAAACTCGCCATCACAAAGCGAGCGATGCCCATATTAATATAACCTTTCAGCATATCAGAAACTGAGTTGATCAATGGGAAGCCCGGTACCAGCATTAATACTGAAGACGCCATTACGATGGTTGGCTTATTGCCAAGCTGGTAGATCACCGCTTGAGTAGAAATAAGTGACGTAACAAACGCTGTCGCCGCAAAATTAAGTAAAGGGTTAAATTGGCGATGACCGATCTCTTGGCGGACCATCATACCTATCGCCGAAGCGATAAAAGTCATGAGAAACACCATTCCATCGCCACCAGCTAAACGACTGAATGCCGCACATGACAGGCCAATCATTATCACCACTAGCCAACGGTTATAACGCTCTGGCGTTATTCGTTCAAGTTTGTGCTGTGCCATCGAGTAATCTAATAATCCGCGCTCCATCAAAATACAAATACGTTGAATTTGGGTCACGACTCGCATGTTGATTCCTCGATCCGCACAGCGACGAGCTGTCGTAATACAATGCTGTTGATAAACGGTAGTCACCACTAATGAGCTCGCAGAGAGCGAAACTTCAACTTCATCCATACCTGAAGCAAGCCCCATACGGCGCATAATATCGCCAACCAAAGTACTTTCTGCGCCATGCGCCAGTAGCATTTGTCCCGCTTGAGCAATCAAACGTGAAATTGCTCGTTGTTTGGATGTCATGATTCCATTCCTAACTACCTCAATTTACCGAAAGCCTAGTTTGCAACAAAATGTGTCGTGACGATATGATTTAGAATATAAAAAAGCCGCAATCAAGATTGCGGCTCACTAACTTTAAATATCAAGCAGATCATTCACGAACATAAATAACATGACCGTCGTCTTCTTCATCATCCCAATCGTCGTCATCGTCATCTTCGTCAATCACTTGCTGACCAGCCATGGCATCTTTGTGGTAATCATTCCACATAAATTCCACTTTTTGCTCTTCAGAGATCTCTTCTTGCTGACGAGGTAGGGTTTCCATAAAGTCAGCTAACTTCATGCATAGCTCTTTGGTACCCTGACGATTAATAGCAGAAATTTTAAAGTACTGATCTTCCCATCCCAATGCGTCCAAGACATTCTGAATCACTTCATTAGCTTCTTGCTCTGGCATTAGATCCGTTTTATTGAACACTAACCAGCGTGGTTTTTTCGCCAGTTTCTCGCTGTATTGCTCAAGTTCATCAAGGATCGTCAGTGCATTTTGCACTGGATCACTTTGATCCGCAGGCATAATATCGATCATATGCAGTAGCACTCGGCAACGCTCTAGATGTTTAAGAAAGCGAATACCTAGCCCAGCACCTTCCGCAGCACCTTCAATCAACCCTGGAATGTCAGCAACCACAAAACTTTTTTCAGGAACGACACTCACTACCCCTAAACTTGGGATCAAAGTGGTAAAAGGATAATCTGCCACTTTAGGTTTGGCCGCCGAAACAGCGCGAATAAAGGTTGATTTACCCGCATTAGGCAAACCCAACATACCGACATCCGCTAACAGAAGTAGCTCTAAACGCACTTCTCTGACTTCACCTTTGGTGCCCATACTTTTTTGACGAGGAGAACGGTTGACCGAAGATTTAAAACGAGCATTACCTAAACCGTGCCAACCACCTTTCGCGATCATCACCTTTTTACCATGCTCAGCAACTTCAGCGATCACCTCATTGGTATGGATATCGACCGCCCGCGTTCCAACAGGAACCCGTAGTACCTTATCTTTACCACGCTTGCCGGTACAGTTTGCGCCACGCCCATTTTCTCCGCGCTCAGCGTCATAGAAACGCTGAAAACGGTAGTCAATCAGTGTATTCAGGTTTTCATCAGCCAGTATATAAACGTCACCGCCGTCACCGCCGTCACCGCCGTCTGGACCACCGTTGGTAATGAATTTTTCACGCCAGAAACTGACGACGCCGTTGCCACCATCACCAGCCTGAACTTTTATTACCGCTTCATCAACGAATTTCATTTGTTACTCCGCACACTTTGCGTTGCAATACCATTATTAACTAACGGTATAAATTTTAGCAGAACTCATCACGAGATAAACGATCACGCCTTTCTGCTTTAGAACACATAACAAGTAGACCCATTAGTAAGGGATCACTGGTTATAAGCACTTTGCTGATAAATAAAAAACCCCACCAAACGGCAGGGCTTTTAAATTCAGCGAGAAACTAAACTTATTCAGCTTCGATGCTAACGAATTTACGGTTCTTAGGACCTTTCACTTCAAATTTCACTTTACCATCAGACAAAGCAAAAAGAGTGTGGTCTTTACCGATACCAACGTTACTACCAGCGTGGAACTTAGTACCACGTTGACGTACGATGATGTTGCCTGCTAATACAGCTTCACCACCAAAACGCTTAACACCAAGACGTTTACTTTCTGAATCGCGGCCGTTACGAGTAGAACCACCAGCTTTTTTGTGTGCCATTGTTAAACTCTCCTAATAACTTAAGCGTTGATACCAGTGATTTTCACTTCCGTGAACCACTGACGGTGACCTTGTTGCTTACGAGAGTGCTTACGACGACGGAACTTAACGATTTTGATTTTATCGCCACGACCATGTTGTACCACTTCAGCAGTCACTTTACCGCCCTCTACAAGAGGAGCACCAACTTGAATTGCTTCACCATTAGCGATCAGAAGAACTTTATCAAATTCAACTGTTGCGCCAGTTTCAACGTCTAATTTCTCTAAGCGAAGAGTTTGACCTTCGCTAACACGGTGTTGTTTACCACCAGATTGGAAAACAGCGTACATATTTTACTCCGCTCTTTCCGCACAGCCTATGCTAACATTTTTGAGCAAAAAGGGTGTGCGCTAAACTAATCATCAATAGGGCGCAGATTCTACGTGAATGGCGTCCCCATGACAAGCCATATTTAAAAAAAATTGGCGAAAAGCTAATCGCCAAACAAAAGTGCGGCAATCATGCCTTTAAGCCATGTATTAATCAATATTTTTTAGTGTATTATTCAACAACTCAAGCAGAACATAATGCCTTACAAGCTCTAACTTCAGCCGGATTTATGATGGATTTTAAAGCTATCCAAGCGCTTACTGCCGATGACATGGCAAAAGTGGATAAAACGATACTTGCTCAACTCAATTCTGACGTTTCCCTTATCAACCAACTGGGGTTTTATATCGTCAGTGGTGGCGGTAAACGCCTACGTCCATTACTGGCCATTTTGTCCGCCAAAGCCTTAGGTTACCAAGGTGAGGGCCACACCATGGCTGCCGCGTTTATTGAATTTATTCACACGGCAACTTTATTACACGATGATGTCGTTGATGAATCCGATATGCGCCGTGGTAAAGCCACTGCGAATGCAACGTTCGGTAACGCTGCCAGCGTACTGGTCGGCGATTTTATCTACACTCGCTCTTTTCAAATGATGACCGAGCTAGGATCAATGAAGATCCTCAAATTAATGAGTCATTCGGTCAACGTTATCGCTGAAGGTGAAGTTCTGCAATTAATGAACTGTAATGATCCGGAGACTACGGAAGAGAGTTATATGCAGGTCATTTACTCAAAAACTGCTCGATTGTTTGAAGCCGCTACGCAAATTGGAGCCATGTTATGTGATGCCCCTCCGGAAGTTGAAAAGGCAATGCAAAACTACGGTAAATATCTAGGTACTGCCTTCCAATTGATCGACGATGTTATGGATTACACCGCCGATGGCAAAGAAATGGGTAAAAACGTCGGCGATGATCTCGCAGAAGGAAAACCAACGCTACCTTTGCTGCATGCCATGCGCAATAGCCAAGGAGAGCAATCAGCGATGATTCGTGAAGCGATTGAAAAAGCCAATGGGATGGAGAAATTAACGGCGATTTTAGCGACAATGCAGCAAACCGGTTCATTAGAATACACCACCGCTAAAGCTCTACAAGAAGCCGATAAAGCAATTGCTGAATTAGCTATTATCCCCGACAGTGACTATAAACAAGCGCTGATTGCTTTGGCACATATGGCGGTAAAACGCAGTAAGTAATAAAAAACCTTAGGCTACGCCGTGATTATTGCTTCTTCACTTGTCGCTCTGAGTCAAACCAATAAAGCGACAAGTGAGTCCTTTTGTTAACTAAAACCACCCTTGCCACATTAAACCAAAGGCAAATAAAGCACAGAGAGTTAACGTACCCGCACCGAGTTTCTCTCGACCAAGAAAAGGCTGCACCCCCTGTTCTCGTTTGGCTTTAATATAAAAAGCGATACCAGGCAGATACAATAACGTCGAAAGTAATAAATAATGCAATCCAGAGGCATACAATAACCAAGCGCCATAGAGAGTCGCACCGCACCCGATGAGTAAAATTTTTCCTTGTTTAGACTCATTAAGCGCCAGCTTCAGAGTATAAGCCCCTACCAAAAAGTACGGCACCAAGATCATTTCCGAAGCAAAGATCAATAAGGTGTCGTAGGTACTACCAGCAAACATCACAATGATCAGTGAGACTTGGATACAAACGTTGGTTAACGTCAATGCACTCGCGGGGCTACCTGCAGCGTTTTGTTTCGCCAACCGTGCTGGGAACATACCATCTTTTGCTCCCAAAAATGGCGCTTCCGAAGCCAATACCGTCCAGCTCAAAAATGCACCACACACAGAAATAATTAAACCAATCGCAATAATATACTGTCCCCAAGGACCCAATATCTCGGTTAGTACTCTGGCCATCGACGGATTCTGATAGCTGGCCAGTTCTACGGGAACAATCACCCCCATTGACAGCAATGTTACTAAGACATAAATGGCTAACGCGGTCAGTAAACCAAAAATCGTCGCTCGCCCAATATCGCGCCGTACTCGAGCCCGGTTAGAAACAACCACCGCACCCTCAACACCAATAAACACCCAAACCGTAATCAACATGGTCGCTTTGACTTGCGACCATAAATCGTGCTCAGATCCAAAGTGAAGTCCGGTAAAGTCAACCGTAAATGTCTGCCAACGAAAAGCAACCATGGCACATAAAATAAACAGCACCAACGGGATCATTTTCGCGCAAGTCGTCACTAAATTGATCAACGCTGCCGTTTGCACGCCACGTAAAACAAGCCCGTGTACCAGCCAAAGAAGTACCGAAGCACCAGCAATCGAGATCAACGTATTGCCATCACCAAAAATAACTCGATCTGGTGTATCAAACAGCATGCCTAAAGTACTAAAGACAATCACTAGATAGGATACATTGGCGACCATCGCACTGAACCAATATCCCCAAGCCGAGCAAAATCCGGCGAAATCACCAAAACCTGCCCGGGCATAACCAAATACACCGCTATTGATCTCTGGTTTATGTATCGCTAATTGTTGAAATGATAGGGCAAGGAAGATCATACCTATTCCGGTAATACCCCAACCAATCATCACCGCCAAAGGACTCGCCACTGCCGCCATATTTTGCGGTAAGCTAAATACCCCAGCCCCAATCATAGAGCCGATAACCAAGGCGGTTAAAGAGCCTAAACCCAATTTGTTATCCATGATGATTTCCAACCTGCTTCTGGAAAACGCTATAGTAGTCAGAAATGGCCTTTAATAGCAGACTCGACGTGATCCACTTCACTAACAAAGTCAAAGTTTTTCCACATTCATTGCCAACGATCAAATCTGCGTCAGATTGCGCCATAAAATCGCCTTAGCGGCCATAAAAAAGGCCAGATAATACTATTTTTTCAGCATTAATGAATAAAAATTTAACTCTATACCAATTTTATGACTACTGAAATGGATAAAAAATTGAGACAATCAAATGGTTAATCATGACGAAGACAAAGAAAAAACGACTCAGAACATCGACCAGAGAACATCAAGAATGAGATTGCCCTCTTAAGTCTATGGGAGGAGAAAGTAAGGATGGTTAATGGCAGCTTTAAATCATAGGAGCTTCACGCAGAAAAAATGCCGCTAAGTTAAACTGCGGCATTGTTGATGTCTTTTATGCTCTGCCATGACGACGACCAATACGTACACTGGATAAACGGCATGACAAATCAAATCATCTAACGATGGTTATTGTTATTTAACGAACTCAACACCGATCTCAATATCTTTATTGAGCGTTTCTAACATACCATCAAGTGCTGCTTTTTCGAAATCACTCAATGGTCCGTAGCTAAGCACTTCCTCGATACCATTTTTACCCAGTTTAATCGGTTGAGCAAAGAATGAAGCGTGTTCGCTGCCGCCTTCCACATAAGCATACTCAATCACTGATTCACCTTGTAATGCTTTCACCAAAGACAGTCCGAAACGGCAAGCAGCCTGTCCCATCGAGAGTGTCGCTGAACCGCCACCCGCTTTGGCTTCCACCACTTCAGTACCTGCATTTTGGATACGCTTAGTGAGCGCCGCGATTTCCTGCTCAGTAAATTCAACACCATCGACTTGTGATAGCAAAGGCAGAATCGTCACACCAGAGTGTCCCCCAATCACAGGAACGTGAACTTGGGTAGGATTTTTGCCTTTTAGTTCAGCAACAAACGTTTCCGAGCGAATGACGTCTAACGTCGTGACACCAAACAACTTGCGCTTGTCGTAAACGCCAGCTTTTTTCAATACTTCAGCCGCGATCGGCACTGTTGTATTGACTGGGTTAGTAATGATCCCGATGCAAGCCGTTGGACAAACATTGGCAATTCGTTCAGCGAGTGATTTGACGATCCCGGCGTTAACATTGAAAAGATCCGCACGATCCATTCCCGGCTTACGAGCCACACCTGCCGAAATTAGCACGACATCCGCGCCTTCTAATGCAGGAGTTGGATCTTCACCGCAATAACCTTTGATCGACACCGGCGTCGGGATATGGCTCAAATCCGCAGCCACACCCGGCGTCACTGGAGCGATGTCATACAGAGCAAGATCTGAACCAGCAGGAAGATGATTTTTTAATAACAGAGCTAGGGCTTGACCGATGCCGCCAGCGGCACCAATAACAGCGACTTTCATCGTAGTTCTCCTTGAGAGTAAATCTCTTATATATGTTTTGGTAGGGTATCTTTTTATCTGATTTATCCGATGTCAAAAAGCTATAGCAACTACATCTTGATTACAATCAATTAACCTCAGCTTTGCGACTTTGCGCAATTCCTCATGAATAGACCACAGTCAGTGAAGCATTATGCGAGGATTCATGAGGAATGACAAAGTATTAGCGACCATCTACAGAGCCAAATCACCTAGGATGACAATAGCCCGTCAGTAAGAACGTAACCTGTATTGCAGAAGCGGCAAAGTAAGAAGGATATAAACGTAAATACGGTATTTTTACAGTGACCATTTAGACACTTTTCGACGATAATTTGCCTCTCTGTCGTGAGCTATGTGACAATAGTCATTAATGGTTGAACAGCAAAAGAAAATCCACAATGCGCCCTACAGATAAACAAGATAACTTAGTTCGTGTTTTTAAAGCCTTATTGAAAGAAGAACGCTTTGGCTCACAAAGCGATATTGTCGATGCTTTAAAGAATGAAGGATTCGATAACATCAATCAGTCCAAAGTATCGCGTATGCTAACCAAGTTTGGTGCCGTTCGCACGCGCAATGCCAAAATGGAGATGGTGTATTGCTTGCCTGCCGAGCTTGGAGTACCAACAGTTTCCAGCTCTCTCAGAGAACTCGTTCTCGATGTCGATCATAACAACGCATTAGTCGTGATACATACAGGCCCAGGGGCAGCGCAATTGATTGCTCGTTTACTTGACTCTCTTGGTAAATCAGAAGGTATCCTCGGCGTCGTTGCTGGCGATGATACGATATTCATTACCCCGACAATGAATATCACGACTAAACAGTTATTTATTTCCGTGTGCGAGCTATTCGAATACGCAGGCTAAAGCGCATTAATAACGGGTTACATTGTTAAATTAATGTGACCCAATTCACATCTCACGTATCTTACCATCATCCACAAACCATACATTAAACTAATAATTATCAATCAATTAACCTCAATTAATAACATCCCTAGCCACTAAACAGCGTGCTTTAGCCGATGATAAATTTTTACAATTCTATAATTTATTAAGCATTTTTTGTTATTATCACTCGGCACTTTTTCTGCTTTTCAGCAGAACCAGCGCCAATTGCTAGACCCAAACGACTTGCCGAGGGCACTTACCGTGCAATAACCTCTAGTCATCAGGGGGCAAGGAATCATACCCCCGACAACCGTTCAAGCTCTTTGGGAATAATAAATAAAAGGAAGGGATATTCATGCTATTGAACAAGATCATCAAAGTAGGTGCTATCGCTGCGGCTGTTATGGGAGCGAGTGCGGTTCACGCTCAGGAATTTATTACCATTGGTACTGGAGCCGTAACCGGCGTTTACTATCCGACTGGCGGTGCTATTTGTCGCTTAGTGAATCGCGACCGCCAAGAGCACAATATTCGTTGTTCCGTGGAATCGACCGGAGGATCCATTTACAACGTCAACACCATGCGTAATGGTGAGCTCGATTTTGCTATCGTCCAATCGGACTGGCAATACCACGGTTATAATGGCACCAGTCAGTTTTCTGAACTCGGCCCTTACAAAAAGCTACGCGCGATGTTCTCTTTGCATACAGAACCTTTTAACATCATCACTCGCGCAGACTCCGGCATCAATAATGTAAAAGATCTTGAAGGGAAACGCGTTAATATCGGTAACCCAGGTTCTGGTGATCGTGCCACCATGCAAGTGGTAATGGACGCGTTTGGCTGGACTAATAGCAGCTTCAGACTTGCCTCTGAACTGAGAGGATCCGAGCGTTCACAAGCGTTGTGTGATAATCGTATTGATGCCTTTATCTATATGGTCGGACATCCAAACGGTGCCATCCAAGAAGCGACCACTTCTTGTAACGCTAAACTGGTTTCAGCAACCGGACCAGAAGTGACGAAAATTGTTGCCGAGCGTCCTTACTACGCCTACAGCACCATTCCTGCAGGAATGTACCGTGGAACCGATAACGAAGTAACAAGCTTTGGAGTTGCCGCAACACTGGTAACCAGCGCTGATGTCTCCGATGAAGTGGCTTACAACGTTGCCAAAGCGGTATTTGAAAACTTTGATACCTTTACTCGTCTTCATCCTGCCTTTGCCACGTTGAAAAAAGAAGACATGGTTAAAGCTGGTCTTTCTATTCCGCTCCATCCTGGCGCTGAAAAATATTACAAAGAGGTCGGTTTACTAAAATAAATCATGACCCATTGTAGGTAGGCAATCAATCCCCATTCGCTTGGGGGTTGATTGATAAGTCCTACGCATAACATTTTTATATTCGCTATCGACTCTTCCCTCTGCAATCGTACCAATATGGCAAGCTTTACTGAGCACTCGCGTTGTTTTGGGTAGACATTGGATAATTTTTTATTTGCACCGCACCTTCTTCTATTCGCTTTTCAGCGAACATAGTCAAGCTAATACTAAGCTTTGCAGGACCGTTCACTGAGTAGACGTTAGTTACACAATAGAAAAGGTATGAACCATCAATATTAAGGATAACGTACATGACGCAGGCAACAACTCCGTCGCAGGATGTGCAAGAGATGGTTGCACAAGCAGATACTGGCGCTAGGAATCCACAAGGTTTTTCTGGGCGAATTTTGTGGTTTGTACCACTGTGCTGGTCTCTTTTCCAACTTTGGTATGCTTCACCACTGCCATTTATTTTTAACTTTGCGATTTTAAATGATACCGAAGCTCGCGCTATCCATTTGAGCTTTGCCGTTTTTCTTGCTTTTACCGCTTATCCGGCGTTAAAACATTCTCCCCGTGACCGTATTCCTGCTGTGGATTGGATCTTGGCCCTTGCGGGCAGTTTCTCGGCAGCTTATATCTATCTTTTTTATACTTCTTTATCCGGCCGCTCAGGCGCACCCACCGATACTGACATCATTGTCGCTGGTATGGGCATGCTGCTGTTACTGGAAGCTACGCGTCGTGCATTAGGCCCGCCGTTAATGTGTGTGGCCGGGCTCTTTTTACTCTACACCTTTGCTGGGCCACATATGCCCGACGTCATTGCGCACAAAGGAGCGAGCTTTAATAAAGCCATGTCTCATCTATGGCTAACTACTGAAGGCGTATTTGGTATCGCTTTAGGAGTCTCGACTTCTTTTGTGTTCTTATTTGTACTCTTTGGAGCAATGCTAGAACGGGCCGGAGCCGGGGCTTATTTTATCAAGGTGGCCTTTTCTTTACTCGGTCACATGCGTGGCGGACCGGCGAAAGCGGCTGTTGTCGCCTCAGGACTGTCCGGTTTGGTCTCCGGCTCGTCGATAGCCAACGTAGTCACAACCGGAACTTTTACTATTCCGCTCATGAAGCGCGTTGGCTTTTCTGGCACGAAAGCCGGTGCTATCGAAGTTGCCGCTTCAACCAATGGCCAGCTTACGCCACCAATCATGGGCGCTGCGGCCTTTTTGATGGTCGAATACGTCGGTATCTCTTATGTCGAAGTGATCCGAGCGGCACTGCTGCCTGCGCTTATCTCGTACATAGCGCTTATCTATATTGTCCACCTAGAAGCTTGTAAAGCCGGCATGACTGGCCTACCTCGTCGTCGACCTTCAACGTTACTCAATAGTTTGCTCTCTTTCACTGGCACCATTTTAGGGTTATGTGTCTTGAGTGCGTTGGTCTATTACGGGGTCGGTTGGACGAAGGACGTGTTTGGCGCGGCAGCAACACCTATAGTCACACTCGTACTGTTAGTCTGTTATTTCTTACTGTTGAAAGTCTCTGCTCAGTATACTCACGAGCGTGAATTTAGTTTGGATGAAAACATTCAGGAAATCCCAGACGTTGGCCCGACAGTTAAATCTGGGCTGCATTACTTACTGCCGATCGTGGTCTTAGTCTGGTGTTTGACCGTTGAGCGCTTTTCGCCGGGTTTATCTGCCTTCTGGGCTAGCGTGTTTATGATTTTTATTCTCTTAACTCAAAGGCCAATGATCGCTTGGTTTAATCGCACTAACGATGCCGCTCAACAAGCCAAAGCTGGCGTTACAGACTTACTCGAAAGTTTAGTGTCTGGTGCACGCAATATGATTGGGATTGGTGTCGCGACTGCAGCCGCTGGTACCGTGGTTGGTGTGGTTACCTTAACGGGAATTGGCCTAGTCATGACCGACTTTGTCGAGTTTATCTCTGGCGGTAACATTATGTTGATGTTGCTGTTTACTGCCGTGATCAGCTTACTTTTAGGTATGGGGTTACCAACCACCGCCAACTATATCGTCGTATCGACATTGATGGCTCCGGTGATCGTTACCTTAGGTGCACAGAATGGTTTGATCATCCCATTGATTGCCGTACACCTGTTTGTGTTTTATTTCGGTATCTTAGCAGACGATACACCACCTGTCGGTCTGGCTGCATTTGCCGCAGCGGCGATCGCCAAATCAGACCCCATTCGTACTGGTATTCAAGGATTTACCTACGATATTCGAACCGCCATTCTGCCATTTATGTTTATTTTTAATACCCAATTATTACTGATGGGTATTGAGTCATGGTGGCACTTAGCATTAACGGTTGGATCCTCAATCATCGCCATGCTGTTATTTTCAGCGGCGACCCAAGGCTGGTGGTTTACCAAAGCAAAATGGTGGGAAGTGCTGTTATTGTTGCTACTAACCTTTAGCTTTTTACGACCCGGTTTTTGGTGGGATAAAATTTACCCAGCTAAGTATCAATACCCAGGCACAGACTTAGCCTACATCGTCGATAAAGCACCAGTAGGTCAACCAATTGTGATGATCGTCGCCGGAGAAACCTTAATGGGTGATTATGTGTCGAAAACCGTGCAACTGCCGTTTGATGATCGAGCGCTAACGGCGGAAGAACGGATTCGTTCGATGGGGCTTACCGTTAATAAGATCAATAATCGAATGTTGATCGACGCTGTTGAATTTCGTAGCCCAGCTGAAGCGGCAGGGATCGATTTTGATTGGGAGGTCCGTACGGTAGTCGTAGATAGTGATCGTCCAATGAAAGAGTGGGTCTTTGTCCCTGCACTGTTGCTGACCTTACTGCTTGGCTGGAATCAAAGACGTCGAGCTCTCAGAAAAACGGCGGTACAACCTTAAACCATCATGACTTTGCTTTCCTCTGCTTATCGAATCAGTAGGGGAAAGCCATACAGAGATCAAAAACTATGTATAAACATATCTTAGTCCCCGTAGATTTAAATGAACAAGGCTTTGCTGATAAAGCCGCGCAAAGTGCAGTATGGCAAGCGAGGCACAGTGGTGCTCAAGTACACCTTTTAACGGTACTGCCCGGTATTCACATGTCGATGGTCGCAACTTATTTCCCACGTGATGCAGCCAATAAAATGAAACAAGATGTCGCACAACGCTTACAAGCGTTTGCTCAGCAGTATCTGCCTGAAGATATTCATTATCAGTTACATGTCGCCGAAGGTAAGCCCTACACGACCATTCTTGAATATGCAGAAAAGCTCGAGGCAGAGTTAATTGTCATGCCCAGCCATAAGCGCTCGCGAATGGATAAAGTGATGCTTGGTTCGGTAGCCAGCAAGGTCGTCGAGAACGCCCCCATCCCCGTTTTAGTCATCAAACCGCAAGGTTAATCACCAAAAGGAAGACTCATCGATTTTACCGATGAGATTAATTGTTCGATTCCCCTTTTCTTTTTGAGAATAATTATCAATAATGTTTACATCAAGAAGAAATAGGTGGGATCGGATCATGAAAAAAACACTCAGCTTTGCTGCTATTCACTTTACCATCGCTTTTACTATCGCTTACCTACTGACGGGCGATATCATTCTCGGTAGTTTAATCGCTATGCTGGAACCGATGGTCAATACTGTCGCTTTTTATTTCCATGAACGAGTATGGACTCAGCATCCAGCACTGCAACGTTACGCAGGCAAGACTCGGATAAAAACCGCCAGCTTCGCCGTTATCCACTTTAGCGTTGCTTTTGGTATCGCTTATTTGCTCACTGGTAGCTGGTTAATTGGCGGTATTATGGCAATGATTGAACCTAGCTTTAATACTTGTGCTTACTACTTTCATGAGAAAGTATGGCAAAGTCTGCATCCACAGAAAAAAGGCACCGACAAACATTTTGGCTGTGCGCACTAGATAATGATCGGCTCCGCCAATAGCGTTATAACGGAAAATGAGTGACACACAAAGTGTCACTCAATGCCAGTTTAACGGAGGCTTGTTGTCCATCTAACTCAACATCAATCGTATAAAGATCTTCAGGATTCGGTTTTTCTGCGTCGTAATAGCGAGGAGCATCGACTTGGAAAATAGCCGTTACATGATCACTACGTACATCTATCGGTAAATGGTAAGTCATACCATCAAAACGAACTGCCGCCGACACTAAACCAGTCGCGTAGGTAGTAAAGTAAAGATTCACTAACAGCTCACAACCACCACCATGATGCCAGATTTGCTCTGTCGTTAGATGCTCAAGGCGTAAGTGAGAAATAGCCTGTAAATAAGGCGCTCGCCAAATACCAATCCTCGAGTCATATGCAACTCGCTTTTCTTCACCAAGCGGACAAATCGGCTCTTCAATCAACCAATCGTCTTCCTGATGTAAGAATAAAATTTCAAACCGATTTCGGCCTAACTTAAGTAGCGAACGGATCTCTTTTTTATAACGATATTGCGTTCCGTCACAATCAAAGATAGCGGCTCCATTAAGACGCACTTCGGCTGGATAATCGATGCCTTCTATCACGACATCAATAGCAGCAAACGCTAAGAGATGGTCATCGACTTCAATATCATGCATTAAATGCCACTCTTGCTGTGCCAGTTCATGCTCAGCGAATTCACTTGGCAAGGCGCAACTGAATGGATTAGGAAAATAAAGATCAACTTGAGGAATGGATACGTCTGTCAGAGGAGAAAGCTGCCATGGACCAGAAAGAGAAAACTGCATTGTCATCGATTGTCTTGAGCAAATTTATTTCATATATACCTGAGCGGGATCAAAAATACCAGCCGGTTGACTGGTATTTACTATGACAAATTAATTGCTCACAGTGGCAACATTAACGGATAACGGCCACTGAGTATTAGGCTTGTTCTTCGTCTTCGTCATCTTCTTCTGGATAAAGGGCATCTTCACCTTCGTAATACGTCCCCCACCCATCGTAGATAACATCAAACTTTTCAGCTAACTCGACTAATTTTGCGACTTGCTGATCGATCGCTTGAGGGTCCAAAACCGATTGCATGGTCGCATCAAAGCAGAACAGTTTATGACCATCTTCATCTTCAGTCTCTTCAGCTTCTAATACTTCAAAACCCAGTTTAAAAGCTTCAACAGCAGCCTTTTCTAAGATTTCAAAATCTTCAGCAAACAAGTGATGCTCAATATCGTACAAGGCTTCTGGATCACTGCCGTCGTCGAGTAGTGCTTGAATAATATCGCGAGTCTCTTCTTTTTGCATTTCAATAAAGGCTTCAACAGAGAGATATTCATCTTCATGAGACATAATGGTGACTCCAGAGTTTATAAACAGGCTCAAAAAATTAGCGCGAAATATCGCACGGATCGTCAATAATTACTACCGAGAAAAGCCGCTTTACCCCAACTTCTCGTGTAAGCGGCCGATTTTATTCCGTCAATTATTCTGTCCCACCTACGGTTAAGGCATCCAACTTTAACGTTGGCTGGCCGACACCGACTGGAACACTTTGTCCCGCTTTACCACAGACACCCACACCGCGATCAATACTCAGATCATTGCCAACCATTGAGACTTGCTGCATCGCTTCAATACCAGAGCCAATTAATGTTGCTCCCTTGATCGGACGTGTCACTTTGCCATTTTCAATCAAATACGCCTCAGAGGCCGAGAAGACAAATTTTCCAGAGGTAATGTCCACTTGACCACCACCAAAATTAGGCGCGTAAACCCCCTTCTTGACACTGGCAATGATCTCTTCTGGAGTATGCTCACCGGGTAACATATAGGTATTGGTCATGCGAGGCATCGGCAAATGAGCATAGGATTCACGGCGACCATTCCCCGTGGGGGCAACACCCATTAGATGCGCATTATGCTTATCCTGCATGTAACCTTTAAGAACGCCTTTTTCAATCAGCACATTGTATTGGCCGTGAACCCCTTCATCATCGACATTCAATGAACCACGTAAATCTTTTAACGTGCCATCATCGACAATCGTGCACAGTTTAGAGGTCACTTGCTGCCCGATTTTTCCAGAGAAAACAGAAGAACCTTTACGATTAAAGTCCCCTTCTAAACCATGCCCTACCGCTTCATGCAGTAAGACACCTGGCCAGCCAGAGCCCAATACTACAGGCATGGTGCCAGCAGGAGCAGCCACCGCTTCTAAATTCACCAACGCTTGGCGAATCGCTTCATCGGCATAAGCAAAAGCAATTTTTTGGCCGTTTTCTTCATTTAAAAAGTAATCATAATTAAATCGACCACCGCCCCCTGCACTGCCACGCTCACGACGGTCGCCTTTTTTAGCTAACACGGAGATCGATAAACGCACCAACGGACGAATATCACCAGCATAAGTGCCATCGGTTGCTGCCACCAGCATCTGTTCATGAACCCCACTCAGGCTCACCGAGACTTCTTGAATCAAAGGTTCTTTGGTTCGAATATAAGCATCGAGCTGTTGCAGTAGCTCGGTTTTTTTCTGTTTTTGCCAATTTTCTAATGGATTATCCGCCGCATAATACGCTTGGTTATCATGGCGTCGGAATGCTTGCACTTGACCATTTTTGGCTTGAGTCGCAATGCCTCGAGCTGCAATCGCACTTTGTTTTAATCCATCAAGTTGAATTTGATCCGAGTAAGCAAAACCGGTTTTTTCACCACTGATCGCCCGTACGCCAACCCCGCAATCGATATTAAATGAGCCATCTTTAATAATGCTATCTTCTAACACCAGAGATTCATGCCAGCTCGATTGAAAATAAAGATCAGCATAATCAATATCACGAGTCATGATACTGGCTAGCGTATCAGCAACATCCTGTTCAGTCAGGCCCGTTGGGGCGAGTAACGCTTGTTCAATACGGGTAATACTCATAGCGGATTCTTTTTCTCTATAAATTGATGATGAAAACGTGTGTGCTCAAGCACCGGCATGTTTTGACGAATAGTTTGCAGCGAGCGTAAATCAATATCGACCAAAAGATTATCGGCTTCATGACCGAGAGAAGCGGTGATCTCCCCCCAAGGATTGACCACCATCGAATGTCCCCAAGTCTGTCTTCCGCCGGAGTGCTGGCCTGTTTGTCCAACGGCGATGACCCAGCACTGGGTTTCAATCGCTCTCGCTCGTAATAACAGTTCCCAGTGAGCTTGACCAGTCACCGCAGTAAACGCAGCCGGGATCAGCAAAATTTGTGCACCTTTTCGGCGTAGCTCACTGTATAACGTAGCAAAGCGCAGATCATAACAAATCGATAAGCCTAAATTAGCTAATCCCGTGTTCGCTACCACTACGCGCTGACCTGCGCAAAATAGCGCAGATTCGCGATAACAACGATGCTGATCAGCAACATCAACGTCGAATAAGTGTAGCTTATCATAGTCTGCCAGCCATTCGCCTTGAGGTCCGAATAAAATCGAGGTACTGGTAAGGCCATTTGAGCGCCGAATGGGTAAACTACCCAGCAATAAATACACCTGATGCTGTTTAGCCAATCGAGAAAAATGCTGCTGAATTGGTCCAGTCATTAATGGCTCAGCATTTTGCTGATATTGGTCGTGACTGGCAAATAAGGCTGCGTTTTCCGGGGTAACAATCAATTGCGCGCCTTGATCCACCAGTTTTATCACCTGCTGTTCAATGTAATTTAGATTATCATCAACAACATGATTGGACGTCATTTGTATTAATCCGACTCGCAACATGATCCTCTCTCCTTGAGTTATTTTTTTAGCCGTTCAGGCAGCTTAAAT
This sequence comes from Vibrio injensis, assembly GCF_001895205.1. GTDB lineage: Bacteria > Pseudomonadota > Gammaproteobacteria > Enterobacterales > Vibrionaceae > Vibrio > Vibrio injensis. The sequence goes on from NZ_BDJF01000010.1 coordinate 90,522, forward strand.
TCCCCTTTACGGCGCGATATTTCACGCACATTCGGTGCATTCAAAGGCCCTTTAACTTCATAATTAACTTGAGTAAAGACCTCAACGACTGGTGATATCACCGTAGTGATCGCTAACACATATAAGGCCGTCACTGGAGTCACAGCAAACGCTGTCATGACAGGAATTCCTGAGGTCAGATCGGGGACAAAGTTCACTTGTGCATCCACCATCTGAGTATTGAGGTCCGCCATACCACGGATGGTCATTTCACCAGCAATCGCATCCATTTTGATATTATTGGTCACAAATATACCTTGCTCGATTTCTCCACTCCCCGTTATACGGTTGAACGCCATCCCTTTGTCAAAAATATCGCTAAAATCGAGCTGCATTTTACGAATGATCGAATCGAGACTGAATAATCCAAGCAGATTCGCTGCCCCACTGACATTAGAAATAACCCCTTTACCTAATTCAGTTTCTACCGTGCCCTGTAAGGTATTAATCCGCATCGACCATGGCGCACCGTCCCATTCGCTACGACTTTTCAGCGAAAACGGGGCTCGTTGTATACCAGAGGTGATCCCAAAGCGCTCCATAAGATCGCTGTTATTTTCACCTTGCATATCAATATTCATCACGGTGTGACTATTCTCATCGGTGAGCGTCCACTCACCATTAATATTGATTTGATTGGTACCGCTGACAATGTCAATTTTTTTCCAAGCTAAAGTATCGCCTTGGCGCTGAAAATCCATATTCAACTTACCGACGCTGTATCCTTGTAACCAAAAATCATCAATCACTAAGGTAAGATTAGGCACTAACTGATGAAAGCGGCGATCAAACTCTGAAATCAGTGGTGCATCTTGCTTTTCTCTATCAATCAACAGGCTATGCCCTTGATGTTGATCGAGTTGCGGCAGATAGATATGGAGACGTTGTAAAGCCACCGTCAAATCATAAGGCTGAATATAACTGGCTTGGCCTTGCACCTCTTGGCTATTGACCGTAGCAGACCAACCAAGATTTTTTTGGCGAGCGCTGAATTCCACATCGTGCCACTCTAAACCAGCAAAGGTAAGCTCTTGGACATCAATATCGACTCGTTCTGGTATAGGTAAGCTTGGCGTTTGTAACTCCGCCAATACACTAGGTGCAGGGCTATCGGTTTGCTGATCAATAACATCCAACCATTGATCAAGGTTAAATCTCTCGCTGCGAATCTGAACATCATGCCCAGCAACTGGGCTCATTTTAAAGCTGCCTTGCCCCAGTAACAGATAACTTGCCGTTAAGCGTGGTACTGGCTGAGTAATATCAATCTCTGTTTGGTACTTCGCATCAGGCAGTTGTAAACGAGCAGATACTGTTTGCTGATTACCCGAGGCTTGCAAACGCGCTGTCCCTTGATGGTTGGCAGGTTTAGCTAAAGGATAGGGATAAGCACTCGCGATAGACTGTAAATTAGCCTGTGCATCAATTTGATATGTAAAGCCAACATCATTGAGCTGAATATTGGCCCCCATTTGCCAAGGCGCATGACCAGTGACAGGCGCCAGCCAGTGCTCACCGACATAGGGCGCTAAAGGAGCAATATCCCAATCACCCACTAAATCAATGCCAACATGATAACCTTGCGCTGCACTCTCACCTTTAAAATCAAAAGAAATCGGCTGTGTGAGTAACTCACCCGTTAGTCCTGCGGCCGAGACCTGATCGTTATCAAAATGAATTCGTCCCGATACGCCATTTAATGTCATTGGCGGCGTGTTGATCTCAACCTGATTATTCATCAAATCCGCCCACCCCCACGCTCGAACATCATGACCATGCGCAAAAGGAATCGCTAATTGGAACTGAGAGTTGACCAGCCCACGTACATCAATAGCGGTTAATGCAGCGCCAACGGAATCGACTAATGGGCTTGCGGTCATATAATCCCGTACCGCATTACCTTGAGCTTTTACTGTAGCACTGAGTTCTAGCCAGCCATCTTCAGACAAATGAGCAATTTGCCCAACAATACGCTCCGCTTTAGCCTCCATTAATGTCGCCGAACGAGAATCAAGGTACATGGATTCATTTTCAAACAGCAGATCAAGCTGTAAATCGGTGATCGCTGGCCACGCGGTATCGAAGCTGAATGTCGCGTCTTTTAATCCAACCCAAGCTTGGAAAATACCGTTGTTATCCTGATAAGGAAACGCGGCTAGCTCGCCATACCAAAGTAATTTAGCGGTATCAACGTGACCGCCCTGAATCGACGTCGATAAGTAATCGGTAAGAGACTGGCCCAGTGCTCTCGTAGGTAAATAACGCCACGTTTCGCCCGCATTGTAGAGATCGGCTTCGGCATAAAAAGATAAGAAGGGCTCTCCTTGGACCGGAAAATCAAGTCGAAAAGCCCCTAATACTTTCAGATCCGCATTGTCAGCGCTTACTTTATCGGCCCATAAACGCCAACCGCTTTCATCACGCTGCCACACTAGATCAATCGATCCTTGACGCAGAGACAGTGGCGCTTGGAAAACATCACCATAAGGCAGGGTTTCATCAACTAAGCTCGCATGTATAACGGCGCTCTCTGTCGAACCTCGGACTGTTGCCTGTAGATTCTCGATTCCGGGCAACAAATCCCACTGCTTGATACCGCCTTGATTCAGTCGAACAGAGTACTGGATACCATGATCTTGATTCACCGACAGCCGTACATCCTCCAACAAACCATGGGGTTCTAAATGTGCAAGCCAGCTTTGCGCCGTTTGTGAATTTGGTATCAACCTAACTAATGGCGTTAAAGTGGGTAGCGCCAATTGAGAGACATTCAAGCGCCAACCTTGTGGTTGCCAATCTAAAGCAAAATCCAATTCCGGCCATGGGTTATCATCGGTACGCAATTTGAGAGAGTGGGCACTAACTTGCCAACCATTTTCGGTAGGAAGTAACTGAACAATGCCTGACTCCAAGAGTAACTCATGTCGCTCTGTATCGTGCCACGCAAGCTCTGAAGGTTTGAGCTCAACATAACCATCAATAGGCTGATTATGCTCTAATGAGATCCAGGCATTAAAGCTGATTAAGCCACGTTCAATCCCTGTTGCATCAGCTAAATAACGCGTCAACCATGGACGAACCCGCAGTTTATCGGCACTGATATAAAATTGCCCAGAAACATCCCGTAATGAACCGTGGTCTTTAAAGTGAGCACTTACTTTTAATGAGTTAATTTCGCTATCCGCTAAACTGATGATCCCTTCCGCAATGTGCTGGCGTCCACGGTTCTTCCAATGCAGTTTTTCAACATCTAATTGACGAAAGTCGCCCGCCATCGTTTGATAGAGGATGGTCGAATCCTGAATAGAAAAATCATCGAGCTGACGTAAGAATAAATCGTCTAAGCGCTGTAAAATACGGCCTTGATCGCCAGTTTGGCTTGATGGCTGATCCGATGCTTGATTGATTGCCAACCAATCAACCGAACGAATATCCAGATTTAATTGATGAATGACGAGATTAGCTACCACTGGCGCTCGCTGTCTGAAGCTTTCTAGTAAATCAAACTCGACATCAATCCGCGCGGTTTCCAGTTGTATTTGACTGCCATCAGGCAGGTTCGCCTGAACCCCTTGCAGAGCAAGCGAAGGGTGGGTATTACGCCAAAAGCCACGCACATCGGCAATGGTAATTTGAATTTGGGTTTGTTCGCCAACCCACTGTTGAATCTCGCCTTTAAAACGATTCATTTCTGGTAAGACGATACGTAAAGTGGTGATGACCAAGGCCAGCACCACTAACAGACTTACCAGTAACCACAACACTATCCGCCTAAGGCGAGTTAATATCGAAAGCACTCACAATCCTACTTACATCATGACAACATCAAATTGCTCTTGTACATACAAAGGTTCCGCTTGAATACGGACTTGCTTACCGATAAACACTTCTAATTCAGCGAGTGAGTGAGACTCTTCGCCTTGTAAAGTATCCGCTACTGCTGGTGAGGCATAAACGACAAACTTATCGGCGTCATAAGCACGATTCACTCGAGTAATTTCACGTAAAATTTCAAAACAGACCGTCTCAACGGTTTTTACGCTGCCACGTCCTTCACAAGTTGGACAAGTCGAACACAGAACATGTTCAATACTTTCGCGAGTTCGTTTACGGGTCATTTCCACTAAGCCTAATTGAGTAAACCCGTTAATATTGGTTTTCACTCGATCTTTGCTTAACGCCGCTTCAAGAGAAGCCAATACACGCTTACGGTGGTCATCTGAAATCATATCGATAAAATCAATGATGATGATCCCACCAAGATTACGCAGTCGAAGCTGACGAGCAATGGCTTGAGTGGCTTCAACATTGGTATTAAAAATCGTTTCTTCTAGGTTTCGACGCCCAACAAAAGCTCCGGTATTAATATCAACGGTCGTCATTGCTTCTGTTTGATCAATGATCAGGTAACCACCGGATTTCAATTCAACTTTTCGTTCTAACGAGCGCTGAATCTCATTCTCGGTGTCATACATATCAAAAATCGGTTTATCGCCTTCATACAAACTTAATTTATCAGTCAGTTCAGGCACATATTCAGAGGTAAATTCAAGTAGATTATCGAATTCAGTTCGCGAATCGACCAAGATTTTAGTTAAATCGGTACCAACAAAATCACGTAAAATTCGCTGCGCTAGGCCTAGTTCACCATACAACGTGGTGCGGGTTTTGTATTTCGCACGTCGCTCCATGATTTTAGTCCATAACCGCTTTAAAAACGCGGCATCTTGCGCTAACTCTTTTTCATTCGCACCTTCGGCTGCGGTGCGAATAATAAAACCGCCGTGTTCATCGCAATATTGACCAACAACACTTTTTAAACGATTTCGCTCTCGTTCACTTTCAATTCGTTGCGAAACACCGACATGAATGGCACCCGGCATATACACTAAATAACGTGAAGGAAGCGTAATATCCGTGGTCAAGCGCGCGCCTTTGGTGCCTAATGGGTCTTTGACCACTTGCACTACAATATCTTGCCCTTGGCGCACGAGCTCAGAAATATCGCGCACCTTGAACTGTTGCTTTTCATTCTCAGCAACACATTCAGTGTGAGGAACAATATCAGAAGCATGCAAAAATGCCGCTTTATCTAAACCAATATCAACAAACGCCGCCTGCATACCGGGTAAGACACGACTGACTTTGCCTTTATAAATATTCCCGACAATACCGCGTTTAGCTTCACGTTCTATGTGGATCTCTTGCAGCACTCCACCTTCAATCATCGCCACCCGAGTTTCACTTGGGGTAACGTTTAACAACAACTCCGCACTCATGAGCGCACCTCAATGATGTAAGTTATAAAAATTCGTGCAAGAGCTGGTCCGTTTCATAAAGAGGCAAGCCGACCACAGCGTAATAACTGCCTTCTATTCGAGTGACAAAGCGTCCCCCTAATCCTTGAATGGCATAACTGCCCGCTTTATCGCAAGGTTCACCCGTTTGCCAATAATGCTCAATTTCTCGTTCAGATAATGCTTTAAACCACACATCAGTGGTGACTAATAGAGAGTGGTGGCGCTCGGCATCGACGACGGTGACCGCGGTCATCACTTGATGGTTAGTATTAGAGAGCTGTAACAACATTCGTCGAGCATCAGCAAAATCTTTCGGCTTTTCCAGCACTTGTTCATCCAAGACAACGATCGTATCCGATCCGAGTACAACGGCGTCGGACTCTGTCATCGACAATCCAGCTCGCGCTTTATCTTGTGAAAGGCGTAAAACATAGTCTTGAGCTGATTCAGTGACTTGACGCTGTTCTTGCACATTAGGAACGACAATATCAAAATCGTATCCCAACTGAGCCAATAGCTCACGTCGCCTCGGAGAGCCGGAGGCGAGCAGTAATTTTTTATGGTTCATTTTATATTCCAATGGCGACGAACGCGACGCAGTAATAAAAACATCCATGGCCAAAGTATACAGCTAATCACGCCACTCCAGAGTGACAAAGGGTTAAAGGTGACATCTTGTATTAAAAACTCACCACAAAAAATCAGTACCTCTAATCCCATGGCTAACAAAGCAATCACAATCGCTTGCTGCCAGAGTGCCATATTACGTAGCAACAAAAAGTTAACGGCGACAAGGTAAATCACGATAGACATCATCATGCCACGGATACCCAGCGTCGAACCGAGTAAAAGATCCCACAACAAGCCCATCGTAAATGCAGTACCAACATTGACTCGATGAGGTAAGGCCATTACCCAATAACAGATCACTAACAGCAACCAAGAAGGACGTAGTAGATCTAATGTCCCCGGCCAAGGAATAGTTTGCACAATCAGCGCTAATAAAAATGATCCCCAAATCACCAAGCGGCTTGACCAATCATTGCGATCCATCTCGAGCCTCCTTTAGCATATGTTGAGGCATGGCCTGTAGTACCTTTTGCTGTCGATCTTCATTCGGCCAAATCAACAATAAGTAACGTAAACGAGTAAAATCGACTACCGGAGTGGCTTTGATCACCGCAAATTCCCGTCGAGTATCTTTATCCACTTCAGTAATGTAAGCGACTGGATAGCCTTCTGGATAAATGCCTCCCAATCCAGAGGTCACTAACATATCTCCTACATTCATGTCAGTGCTGGTAGCAATATGCTCAAGTTGAATTTCATCGGTTTGCCCATTACCGGAAGCGATAACACGAATATCGTTACGGATATTCTGTACAGGTATAGCGCTATTAGAGTCAATCAATAATAGGACTCGGCTATTATGTGCTGCAACAAACGTCACCTGACCGACAATCCCTTTTTCATTAATGACCGGTTGCCCCTCATAAACACCATCCACCCGACCTTTATCGATCACCACTTGATGACGATAAGGTGATGTGTCCACTCCCATCACTTCGGCAACCACTTTTTTCTCATCACGGACAAACGACGATCCAAGCAATTTGCGTAGACGTTGATTCTCTTCACGATATTGATCCAATAAAATGAGGTCACTTTTAAGGATTAATACCTCACGTTTCAAACCATGATTGCTCTCCATCAATTGCTGGCGAGAGCTGAACCGATCATAAAAGCCATCAAACATACTGCGTGGTAAATCGGCAGCATATTGAATAGGAGCCACAGCACTGTTTAAGAGAAAACGGACCTGAGAGAAGGCATCTAAACGACTGTCAGCCAACATTAAGCTGGCTGAAGCGATCACGGCAAAAAAGAGACGTTGCTGTAAAGAGGGTCCTCGACCAAATATTGGCTTCATGTTAAATAATCCCAAATTTTGATTCAGGTATCAGGCGATACCTGTACCCAAACAACTTGGCGTTGCAGTAACAACACGGGTAGACAAACCCCAACACCTAGCGAAACACTGTGTGTTGGGGTTTGCTAACTTAGTCAATTCCACTCACGCTGCAAGCAGGTAGGGCATTATTCACCATTACTCGTCACTGAACAGATCGCCGCCGTGCATATCAATCATTTCTAGTGCTTTACCGCCGCCGCGGGCAACACAGGTTAACGGGTCATCGGCAATCACTACTGGAATCCCTGTTTCTTCGGTTAACAAACGGTCGAGTTCTTTCAGTAATGCTCCCCCCCCTGTCAATACCATGCCATTTTCAGAGATATCTGAAGCGAGCTCTGGCGGACACTGCTCTAAAGCCACCATCACCGCAGAGACAATTCCGCTTAACGGCTCTTGCAGCGCTTCCAGAATTTCATTGGAATTAAGAGTAAAACTGCGAGGAACCCCTTCCGCTAAGTTTCGACCACGGACTTCAATTTCAAGCACTTGATCACCTGGGTAAGCAGAACCTATCTCATGTTTGATCTTTTCAGCAGTGGCTTCGCCGATTAAGCTACCGTAGTTACGACGCACATAGTTAATGATCGCTTCATCAAAACGGTCACCACCAATACGCACGGAAGAAGAATAAACAACGCCGTTCAGTGAGATAACCGCGACTTCGGTAGTACCACCACCGATATCGATCACCATCGAGCCCGTTGGCTCAGAAACGCGCAAACCGGCGCCAATCGCGGCCGCCATCGGCTCATCAATCAAATACACTTCACGCGCACCAGCACCGAGGGCGGATTCACGAATTGCGCGGCGCTCAACTTGAGTCGAACCACAAGGCACGCACACTAACACGCGTGGGCTTGGTTTTAATACACTGTTGTCATGCACTTGACGAATAAAATGCTGCAGCATTTTCTCAGTAACATAGAAATCAGCAATAACGCCATCTTTCATTGGGCGAATAGCAGAAATATTACCCGGCGTACGGCCAAGCATTTGTTTCGCTGCATGCCCTACGGCAGCAACTGTTTTTCCACCACGACCTTTGTCTTGGCGAATAGCAACTACAGAAGGCTCATCAAGAACAATCCCTTGTCCTTTTACATAAATAAGTGTGTTGGCAGTACCTAAATCTATTGATAGGTCATTGGAAAACATGCCACGAAGTTTCTTAAACATAATCTTCGTTCGTCCTGCGAGGTGAATAAAAATAAAATTGCACTAAATGTACCAACGCCTTGCAGTCACAGCAAGGCGTTGATCCATAAACATGAAGGAAAACCCATAATTTCTGACGATTCCCTAACTTAACGGTTAAATTAACCCACAATAAGTGACTTAATTTGACTCACGCCACCAAATCACTCGGTTACTGCCACTATAGATTCCAAACTGAGCCTGCCCAGCAACACTATCGTCCCAAGTTCCATTTTGAGGATTATAACGGCGTAACCAAGGTAGTCCATGCTGTTCTAAATCGAGTAACGCTTTTATTACACCGCGATTGCTTACCCCCGGCGCGGTATAGTTTAAACTTCTCACCCCTTGGTCTAAAGTAAATGGGCTTGTATCTGGCAGCATGGTTACAGTAATGGGAGGAGGTATTGGCCCACTTTGGTTAACACTAAAATCGTCCGATTCAAACTCAAAAACGCTTAGCGGAGGTAACTCAGTACAGCTATCATGAGTGTTGGTCACAAATCCGGCTGAGGTATAATACTCACTGAGTATTTTTTGCTGTAAGCCTTGTGTTTCAGGACCATCAACATCTTCAATGGTTAAACGTCCCCAATACAGTGGCATGGTTTGGTCGATATTTTCAAAGGTATAATCTAAGCAAGGCCCTGAGTAAGACGTTCGATAACAGACATCATCACTATCTGTTAGGTCATTGCTTGACAAGTGTAAGTTAAAGTCTGCATTGAACGGAACAATCGGCTCTATAGGTTTTTGATAACTAAGCTGCTCTCCATTGAGTATTACACCACTGGTTGATGCGGCTTGACGCGTCACCGGCTCGTCCACTTGGTTAGTGAAAACAATCGGGAGGTTATTCACAGCATCGCTATAATTTCTATCCATCCATAGGTTGTTATAACGCCACCATGGTCCAATTAAATAATTCAGCGTATCGGCTCCATTTCCTGATTTAGGCTGCAAATAGAGCCCCGGACTGTCCGCATAACCAAATGGTTGGCCTAGATAACTAAAGGATTGAACGCCTGTCGAACACGCAGCCGTCAATGTCACCGACATGGGTGAGACAGCAAAATAAGCCGGGATAAAGCGGCCTATTCGCCCTGTTGAAGCAACAGCGATCGGCAAATTGGCGGCAAGTAAATCAAGGCCAAGATAAGAAGTAGGTGGCACTAATGAAAAATCAAACACCCCGACTTCACTCACACTCTGTTGAACGGTTGTAACCTCTCCAAGCTCATGATCGTAATTTAGCGTACCAATAGAACCAGCAGAACCATTGGAAGGTTGAACGAGCGTATGATTGAGAATAATCGACGGTTGCTGATAATTCATGACTCCCAAGTTATTGGTAAAGTCATTATCTTCATTCGGTTCAGCCGCTACCGCTTTGATATTAAGATTAAATCCTTCTCCCGCTCTTGCAAAAACCAAGCAGCTTAAGTCAGCAGCAGAGCACTTGCCATCGGGATGAGCTAGGTCATAAGAGTGATTAGCACTAAGCACCAATGCACGCGGCACACGAATAAAATTCGCTTGTCCAGTCAATTGCAAGTCTTGCTCATTGCCACTGCCATTAAAACGGGCGTGCAAAGCTAAGCTCCCCGCTTCGCGATAGGTAAGTTCAAATTCCGCTTGACCATTTTGATCAAAATACAGGCTACGATGACTTGGGGCTGCGCTATTATTGCTAATGGCTGAACCATCCACGACAACATTCATTGCTGAAAACCCTTGTCCTCCCGAAGGGATAAGATATTCACTCCACAATGAAACATCTTTATTTACACCGGCAAAATTGGGGACACATTGTTCAGGATTATCTCCTTTACTTAATGCAGTGATAGTTCCAGTAACTAATTGATTGGCATAAGCATGAGGCACCTGTATCTCAAATCCACTATCCACAAAATCAACATAGCAGGCCGTTGATGAATAAACACCGCCACCACGACGACAGAGCGTTGGATTAAATGCGATTGCCGTAGGATTGGAACCAGAGATACCAACATTGACCCGATTTGTTGAACTGATGCTATTTTTTCTTAACTGAGAAAGACCAACACCATTAGTTAACGCAAGACTTGGACCATTAAGCCAACCACCAGAAGCACTAGGCGCTGAGTTTGGAGTTAAAAAAGCGGTCACAGGATCGGTAAATTTTTCACTACAGTTACTATTAGCACAAGCGGTAACCGTTACTTCTGATGCCTTGCAAGTTAATCCTTGAATTGGTAAATCCATCCGAAAATGATCAATCTGTTGACCAACAGGGCGAGAGTTTAGAGCACAAACTTCAAAGTTATCAATCTCATGATTATTTGTGACCGAGCCAGTTGATCCGGTAATCGACATAAAAAGTTCATTGGGTACATTTTCTTGTCCTGACAAAGACATCACATTAATAGGGCCAATTAAGTCTACCCAGCTACTGGTCCCGACCTTGCGGCTAACGGTCACAAATGACGTTGAGGGTTGAGTTGAATCGATTACGATACGATAACGGTGTTGAGGATTACCATTCGTATTATCAACTTTGGGACTTAAACAATCGCTATTGATATTGGTTGAACCGTTATTACAAGTTCCAGCTAAATAGTTATAGCCTGAATATCCCGCCCCAGAACCTCTTAATACAACCGCTTGACGCCTTCTACTATTGACACTATTACCGCCCCCTTCTACAGAATAATTACCATACTCATCTAAGCCAATGCCTAACCAGCCTCCTGCAAACCCTGGCTGCTGTTCGGCAACTTTATAGCCGTATCCTAAAGGCCCACCAAAAGCGCCGACTTGGGGTGTTACTGTAGCATCAGAAAAGACGATTGCCACACCATCAGCACCAGTACCACCATAAGCAAAATAGTCAAACTCTACTTCAACACGATTATTGGCCGCTGGAAAAATTCGTTGAAAGGTTGAAGCCGTCGCTTGATTTTGCACCGCTTGGGTTAATCGTAAGCGGTTATTACCGTTCACGATGACTTTTGAGGGCGTAAACGCCCCACTACTGCGGAAGACCCGCCACTGATCGCTTAAAGGCTGATTTTCAAAATCATCAGAAAAACATTGTAGCCCCACATCCCCTTCACACAAATGACGAGACTGATACTCAGCCCATACTTGCTCATCGAGCAGTCCTTGACCATATATAGTTACTTCATCAATATAACCATCAAAAGCACGGCCTGAAGTATTTTGATCTTGAGCTATTTGTAATGGACGAGTATTGGTTAGCAAACTTTCATTGTGATTAGATGAGATATTTAATTGACCATTAATAAAAATCGATTGCCGCTGATTGCTCCGATTCTTATCATAACGAATAGTAATATGCGACCATTGATTTAAAGGTATAGATACGTTTGAAGTTAATGTTCTACTACCACCTATTACTCTTTCCCAATACCAATGCACTCGGCCTGAACTATCTAAATGAAATTCATAATTTCCATCTTTTGACACAATACTCATTAAACCAGAACCACTTGGGTAACTTTTTGGATATATCCATACAGATACAGTGACAGCATCTTCAAAATCTAAATAGGATGAATCAGGAACTTCTACATACTGGTTATTAGACTTATTAAATATGCCATAAGCACAGCTTCCATAGTTGTTAGCATCATTTGGTATCGCTGGTAATAATCTCCCTGTTGTAGATCCATTAAAAGCTCTGCCATGTAAAAAATCACCAAATGAATTTCTTACTTCATTAGCATTACCAGTCCAAGTAGACTCATCAAAATGGTATTTAGCAGCAGGTCTAGGGTGGCAAGCATTAGCTGGGTTTGAAATAGGTAAGCACTGTCCGACAATATAACTATTTGATATATTCACCCGGCTATAAGATGGTGCAACAAAGTCCCCATAACCAGTTGTATTATTTAGATTTATTTCATTAGCACTGGTATTGATATTGACAGGTGAATTAGGAGTGCCTAGTTGGCTATTATTTGATGTAAATACACTTGAACCAGCGACTTGCCCAGACATCATATTAACAGAGTTGAATACCACAGGGTTAGCTGAAGTTAATTGAATGTTACCGCTATAAGTCCCTCCAGTGATAGTTAGACCCGAATGTGCCTGAATATTTCCTTGGGCATTAGTATTGATAAGAGTCACACTATTACTCAAGGTGGATATTGAACCAGCAATCGAAGAGTCTGATATATTTATATTTCCTGAGTTTGCAGTTATATTACCTGTTATATTTACATAAGATAGGTTTATAGTATTATTATTTGATGTAACACTACCGAAAACCTCGGCCTGAGATAAATTAATAACACCTCCAGTTATTACGTCACCATAAATACTTACATTAACACCATTAACATTAGTGCTATTACCCTGAAAACTCCCATAAATAACACTCTGGCCAGAATAAATATTAATTTCCCCATGATTAGACTCAAGGTTAATTTTAGTAGAACTCATTCCTACAACATTATTATTCAAAGAAAAACCAGCCTCAGCAAAAATTATTGATGGTTGATCAGAAATAATTATATCACCATCATTTAATGTTACTCGACCATTCCCTCCTGTACAGGTATATGTATTACCTGATACCTGCCAGTTATTATTACATGGTGGATACTGCCCATTCGATAAATTATATTGCTGAGCAGCAACCTTAAAAGGTGATAACAAAACAACCAACATTAGTAGAAGTAGACCTAATAATTTATTCACCCCTCACCCCCACTTGAATTGTCCGTTGCCATGACCAGCCGCCACTGCTGCATTGTCCGTCGCTGGTAATTTGCAGTACCGTTTGCTGATTATCTAATACACCGATATATTCACAGCTGATTTGCGCCATACATTGCGCTAAGCCATCACCCTGAAATTCAATATTGCGTGCAATAGGGGAATAATCCGGTGTTGAAAGCTGAGCTTGTGATTCAGCAACGCGGCAGCTACTTTGTGCATTATCTTGATAATAGCGGCTAATCGCGATTTCTGCCGCCGAGCGGGCGGCCATTTCGGCGCGAGTGCCCATCACCATAGAGACCAACTGCTGACTATTACGTTGCTGATTACGATTGGCGACCGCGGCGACAAAACCGACCACGACGATAATAAAGATCACCAAAACCAGCCCGCTACCTTGCTGGCTACGGCGTGTTATAGATAAGCGCATCATGATCAAACCTCACCTCTTCACCGCGATCAGCAAAGGTTAACTCAATTTTAATTAGGCCATTACGTTGTAAACTAGCCACATCAACGACAAAGTTAGCCCTGCTAATATTCTCAGCCATCAAGACGCCAGAGCCCAATTGAGCTGGCGCTAATTGACTGCGAGTTAATGGATAGCCTTGATAGCGATAGATTCGTTGCTCACTACTGATGTAACAATAGGCCACCGGATCACGATACAGATACACCCGCCTTGCTGGTGATTGTAGAGGGAATAAGGTTTCACGAGTTAATGTCACCTCAATCTCCTCTCTGTTTTCATTAGCGATTGGTACGTCATTCGCTAACTGAGCGACTTGGCTTGGCGGGGCAGAATCGCTTAACGACTGGCGTAGCGGCTGCGCTTGGGTTGGAAACACCACGAGTCGATCGCCTTGCAGCAGGTTCTGTTTTTTGAGAGGCAAAAATTTCAGCTGGTTAGTATTATTGGCTAATTGACTATAAATGCCGCTATTAATGATTGGTAAAAACTCAATGCAGTTATTCTCGACGATGACACTATTGGGCACCGCCTCACGAATTTCTCGGCTCAACCGCTCGGTAATAAATCGCCCTTGCTGAATTAATGCTTCACGAGATGAGCTGGTCGCTGCAATACCCATTGCTTGACCAGCGACATTACCCAAAAACAAGCCAACAATGCCAAGTAAAATAATCGCAATCACCATTTCCATTAAGGTGAAACCACGCACCATCAGTAGTTCCCCTTAATAGCGGCAAACGGGTAGCGATTGCCTTGTGAATCAATAATCACCACCTCGATGCGTTTGTAATGAGTGCGCTGATTAGCATTAACGCCAGTAAACTGACCACTATTATCCTGCTCGTAAAAGACATTAATGGTGACAGTAAAATTGCGATAACTAATATCAAGAGTTTGACCAAGCACATCTTGAATCGGTCTTGGTGTAGTGATGATAAAATCATCCACATCGTTATACAGCGTTCGGTCGCTTTGTTCAGCCGTAGTGTCAGGCCCAAATGAGGTAGGAACTGTGCACAGCGTGCGGCCAGTAGTCGCAACTAATACGCACTCTGGCAAGCCGCCATTAGGGCCTGAATTGTGATCAAACTGACGACCTAAAATTTCATCTAATACTGCTCTGCCCAGCTCAGCGGCTTTGACCGCAATCACCTGCTCGGCGCTCTGCTGCGAACGCGGGTAAAGGGCCGCCGCCAAGCCAGTAATCGCAATCGCGGTGATGGTGATGACAATGATCATTTCCACCAGGGTAAAACCGCGCGTTCGGTTAATTAACTTAACAGGCATAGATATAACCCTCAGTATTAATGCATACTTGGCGCTGATCGCTTGCACTGGAAATCATTACGGTACAGGGTGAAGCGGTGCATTGAGCCGCGTGGCCTAGAGAGTCAAAATCAAGATAACCGTTAGGTGTAGAAAGGCTTAACGTTACACCACTTGGCGCCTCAACCCGAGAAATGTCGTTATCAACAGCAGCAAAGATGCTGCTGCAACTTCCAGCTACAGCCTGTGGTGATATTTGACCAGCTTGATTAGCGGTGACTAACCAGCGGTTACAATAACCCGTGCGCTGCATGGCGCGGTTTTGGGTTAAACGCAGTGAAGCAAGAATTTCTTGTTGAGTGGTGAACGCAGCGACCGAGCTGGTACCCGAATAGCGGCTCGCCGCATAGGCAGACAGAATACCGAGCAAGAGAATAACCACGATCAGCTCGACTAAGGTAAAGCCCAATGTTCGACGAAGGGATTTGCGCATCGTTGTCTCACCGAAGTGGGAATATCATGGATGATAAAATCGATTTATTAATCAGTTATAAATTAATAGCCATTAAGCAACTTATTTTCACTGCTTAATGGCTAAGGTAATCAATTTTTATTTACAGGTTACAACTGTAATGGTTGGCTCAGAAAAAGATACTGCTGGGGTCACGTCATATCTTACAAAACATTTAGCAGCATCATTTACACCAGATTTGAATGTATAAGCAATCGAGTTTGTAGTATCTGAACCCGATACTACCTTCCAATCACTTTCTAAACCTGTAACTACTCGACCAATACCAGTTTCGCTGGCTGCGGGATAACCCCATACTAAACTCACGGCTCCAGAGACTCCATCAATAGTTACGGCTCCAGAAGCACTAGCTTCATTACCAGATATAGCAGCACGACCATAAACTATCCCTGCCGCCCCTTGCATTGCGCCTTTTAGACCTTGCAGTGAAGCGTCACGCGCATCACCTTGTAAGTTTAAAAACCGTGGGGCTGCAGTGACGGCTAAGATCCCCAAAATTACGATCACCACCACCAATTCAATTAGGGTAAAACCGCCTTGTTTTTTCATTATGACTCTCTCTCTATTCTGCATTTAATTAACAAATTATGATCGGGTTAATTTAAGGTCACCGTCACTCGTCCGGTAGTAATTTCATACACAAATTGGTGTGCGGTTTTTCCCTCTTGCTGGACATAAACACACTGCCACTCTGCACTATTCGCTCGCGCTAGATAACGCAAATTATTACTTTCCCCCGCCTGAGATGCGCTGGCCACGGGCGGTGGGTTTTGTAATAAATTTTCCATCAAATCGACACAGATTTGATCGGTTAAGCCAGAAGGAAAGCTGCCGTTATTATTGACCGCGATGGGATAGCCATCTCGAAAACCCGTTGCATTACCGCTGCTGTCTTGGGCACGCGTGAGCCAAAACTGCACGCCATCGTAATCAATACGGTTTTGATTTTGCTCACCGGAGGCGACACTCGGTCGCGATTTCGCTTCCCATTGCGCTCTGGCAGATAACACCCCAGTCGCAAAGCCACCGGCAACACCTTCAATACTGGCTTTTTTCGCTTCATCAGTGACATCAAGAAATTTCGGTAATGCCGCGACGGCTAATAGGCCAATAATTACAATCACGATCACTAATTCGACGAGAGAGAACCCCTGCTCTGACGGTCGCGTTATACGATGCTGATGAGCCACGTTAGGCATCACCGTGAAGGTTGCAATCTGCATCCATAACCTCTGTGATACTTTATCTATGCTAATGATTATAGAATGAAATACAGTAATAAACTGTGCTCAGTAGATAAATTTTTACATCGTCTTAAAAATAAGACTAATAATAACGCACGTTCATTTCATCACCGCTGCATAACATTAACCTTTCAGAGCATCGAGCATGCCCCACATTGGTAAGAAAATGCCAAGGGCAAGCACCAACACCATGCCCGCGACCAAGGTTAATAAAATTGGTTCAATTCGTGCGGTGAGGGTTTTTAATTCATAATCGACTTCACGATCATAAAAATCAGCGACTTCAAGTAATAACTCATCAATCCGTCCCGTTTCTTCACCCACCGCAATCATCTGCAGCACTAACGGAGTAAAAATATTGGCATTAGCCGCCGTTACCGAAACACTGGTCCCCGCCTCGATATCACTTTTCATTTTTAAAATTCGATTCTCTAAAAATTTGTTTTCCAACGCTTCAGCCGATAAAGAGAGCGACTGATTAAGCGGCACCCCTGCTTTAAGCATTAAGGAAAAAGTCCGCGAAAAACGGGCTAATTGTGCTCGATTGACGATTCCACCCACAATCGGCATCCGTAAACGAAATTTATCCCATTTTTCAGCGCCACGACGAGTACCGGTCCAAGCCCGAAAGGCAAACAGCAAAGCGACCATCACTCCTATCATTACCATCCAGTAATTAACGAAAAAATTCGACATGCCAATTAAAATTCGGGTTGGTAGAGGCAGTTCAACCCCGAAACGGCTGAACATAGTGGTAAATTGAGGGATCACTTTTAGGTTAAGGATAAACATCGCCAAGGTGATAAAACTGATCACAAAGGTTGGATAACGCATGGCGGTTTTAATTCGCTTACGGGTTTCTACTTCCTGCTCATAATAGTTCGCCAATTGCAGTAGCGCCTGATCCAGACGACCGGTATTTTCCCCAACATTGATCATTGAGACAAACAGCGGGCTGAAAACTCGACTGTGCATTTGCATTGCCGCCGATAAACTGCGGCCATTGGTCAGCTCTCGACCAACCTCTTCTAATGCCTGCTGCAATTGTTTGTTGGAACAGTTTTGGGTTAAGCCACGCATCGAGCGTAAAATCGGTACTCCTGCTTTTGTTAAGCTGTAGAGCTGACGACAGAAAATCACCAGAACCTCAAGTGGCAGCGAAGGCATAAACCAAGCTTGCCAATCAATCGACGGAGTTTGACTGGATGATTTAGCAGTAATCGTTGTCGGAATAATACCTTTATTGAGCAAGCTTTCGGCGGCCAAATTTTCTGTCGCCGCTTCAACGGTTCCCGAAGCTTTACTGCCATCAGCATGTCGTCCGGTATAATGGTATCTCGGCATAGTCTATTCGCTCTCCTAGAGATGAATCGGCTGATTAAGGCCAGAAATATCCCCCTCACCCAGCGCCATCACTTCATCTAAGCTCACAATGCCTTGTAAAGCCAGATCCATCGCGGAAGCCAATAAAGGCTTGTATCCCGCTGAAGCGCGAGCCGCTTCCGCAAAACCTACTGCGTCGTTTGACCGTAAAGCATCCATCATATGCGCCTCTAATTCCAACATTTCAAACACCCCGATCCGTCCTCGGTATCCGGTTAGATTGCAGCTTTGACAACCTCGTCCATGCATAAACGTCGCCGAGACTTGATTAGGAAAACGCACATTCAACCATTGCTGGCGAGCATCATCGAGTATCTCTTCGGTTTTGCAATCTGGGCAAACTTTACGGATCAAACGCTGCGCGACCACGGCACGCACGGCACTGGCCACAAGGTAACCGGGAGCGCCCATATCAATCAAACGTAGTGCACTATCGATGGCATCATTGGTATGCAGCGTACTTAACACTAAGTGCCCCGTTAACGAGGCACGTAAACCGATTTCAACCGTTTCTTGATCACGCATCTCACCGACCAAAATAATATCTGGGTCTTGACGTAAAAACGTTCGCAGTAAGGTTGAAAAATCTAAGCCAATTTTGGGATTCACTTGCACTTGATTCAGGCGAGGGATGCGATACTCAACGGGATCTTCTGCCGTCAGGATCTTTTTACCCGCTTCATTAAGTTCTGATAATGCACCATACAAAGTGGTGGTTTTACCCGACCCCGTCGGGCCGGTAACTAAAATCATTCCGTAAGAACGTTTGAGTTGCTTACGTAAGCGTAGGAGTAAATCATCCGGTAAACCAGACTCTTCCAGTTTACGTACGCCACTGGTTTGGTTAAGCAAACGCATCACCACCGATTCACCATATTGCACCGGCATGGTCGACAAACGAATATCCACCGATTGTCCCTTGGTACGGATATTAAATCGACCATCTTGTGGCAGGCGTTTTTCTGAGATATCTAAATTGGCCATCAGTTTAAGACGCAAAACTAAGGCGGAAGCGATATTGACTTCATTAAGCAGCGTTTCGTGTAATACCCCATCAATTCGCTGCCGAATACGCAAAATATTGGCATCAGGCTCAATATGAATGTCGGATGCACCAACTTGAATCGCATCTTCAAACAGGGAGTTAATCAGTTTAACAACCGTGACATCCTCGGTCTCCTCACCAGAAACGGCATAGTCAAAGGCGTCATTTTCTTGGTGTTCCGCTTGCAACCGTTCAGCAAATGAAGCGATTTCCTTAGTCCGGCGATAATAGCGATCAAAAGCTTCAACCAATTGCTTTTCTGGCGCAATCGCAAACTCAAATTGATAATCAGCCAATTGATTAAGTAGTGCTTCTTGCGCGAACAGATCCGCAGGATCACTCATCACTACCCGCAATACATTACCTTGTCTGCCCATCACCAACGCTCGTAAACGTCGAGCGTGAACTTCGGGGAGGATTTGCACCGCATCAATGTCTACATGAGCGCGATTGAGATCAATCAGTGGGATAAACAGTTGCTGAGATAAAAAGCTGAGCATTTGTTGCTCGGTTACAAAACCAAGCTCAATTAAGGTTGCGCCTAATTTACTGCCTGTCTGCTTTTGGGCCGCCAGTGCTTGTTGTACTTGTTGCTCAGTAATGATCCCTTCTTCAACTAAGAGATCCCCAAGACGCTTTCTAAGTTTAATTTGCAAGATTCGTCTCCTCGCTATGAGTCAGCGCTTGTAAACGTTCACGAATAAACTGGTGAGATTGAGAAGATAACCCGATGTTCTTCAACGCTTGCTGATAAGCATACTTGGCTTCACTCCATTGCGCTAAACGCTCTTGAGTAATCGCTAACCCGAGCCACCAACGTCCATTACTCGGTTCTTGCTCCGTTAATAATTGATAACTTTGCAAAGCAATATCATCAACCCGATTACGCTGAGCAACTGCCGCTCGCAGCGATAAATACTCAATCGATGGGTTAGCGGGTAAATACGCGAGTGGAGTTAGCGCCGCTTGGTTTTGCTCCTCTTTGAGTAGCATCCGAGCAAGCGCAATTCGTAACGTTTCCCCTTCCTGATTCAGTTGCATACCACGTTGTAATAAATCAAACGCTTTTCTTAATTCACCTTTGCCATAATAGAGAGCGGCCAATTGTTGACGCACTACTTCATCTAAAGGGGTGTGACGTAACGCTTCACTGTAACCATTCACGGCTTGGTTAAAATCATTCTGTACCATTGCTCGCTCCGCACGAGCAATGGCTTTGCGAGCGAGTTGTTCAGGGCTTAATTCAACTTGTTCAATCGACAATTGAGAGGCACCAATATTAGGCACATTGGTGGCGGTCGTTACAGGGGGTTGCGCGGTTTTTACCACACCAACCGCTGGCGCGTTGTGCTCTTGCAGAGCGGGTAAATGGGCCAATGGTGCAGTAACCGTCTGCTGTGCTGATTTTTTTTCTTTGGTTTTAGATTGAGAAGATTCCGTCGATGTCGTTCCTGTCACCGAAGCCACTCGGTAAACGGGAACGGTGGACATCTGAGTATTTTGAGTCGGTGAACGCGGCGTTGAGAGTTCAAGATGATTCTCAGCCAACCGTGGGGATGCGGTGACCGACAGAGAATGTTGTCCATAAGAGGCATCCAATGAAGTAGCCTGCCAAGATACCGCCCAACCACCGACAGCAACACTGACAGCAAACCCCGCCAATGCCCATACCCAAGCTGGACGAGCAGCGACCGGAGCGACCTTAGCTCGCTCTATACCCGCTAAGGAATTCGGTTGCTTAGTCACCAATTGCGATAACGCTTTATTAATCACACTCACTGCTGACTCCATCCCCAAAACAGCGGGATTTTAAATTTAGGTTTACAGGTATCAAACGTATCATGAATCGCATCAAAGACATGGTCATTGGAAACGGCTGGTTGCTGAGCATAATACGCCAATAATAATGCCTTATGGCTTACCTGATTTAATAAGCGAGGAATGCCGTGACAGGCTTTCCATAACGCTTTTTTTTGTTGATGAGTAAACAGGGATCGCTGACAACCGGATTTGAATAGGCGATTATCAATATAAGCCACTGACTCAGATAATGATAATGGTCGCAAATGAGCACTAAAAGTGATCCGCTGGCGAAACTGTCTTAAGTGATGTTCAGCCAATCGACGATCAAGTTCAGGTTGTCCTAGCAAGACGATTTGTAACAGCTTACTCTGCTCAGTTTCTAGATTGCCAAGCAATCTTAAGGTTTCGAGCCCTTCATCTTGCAAAGCCTGAGCTTCATCAACAATAACCACCACTCGTTGCCCTTGCTGATGACACGCCAATAACCGAGTTTGAATAGCTTCAATCAGTTGCAACTCTGGCACGTCAGGCAGTTGTAATTCATTGGCAATAGCGCGGCGTAATTCCGCGCCGGTTAACAACGGATTCGGCAAATAGAGCCACAGAATATCATCACCCATATGAGTTAAGAGCATCCGACAAACCATGGTTTTCCCTGTGCCGACTTCTCCGGTTACTTTGACGATCCCTTCTCCCATCGTCAACGCACCACTGACGGTTTGAATCGCTTCATAATGAGGCGCTAACCCCAAAAACAACTGCGTATCTGGGGTGAGATGAAACGGTAGCTGCTCAAAACCAAAGTGTGCTAAATACACGGCTGATTTATCCCCCTGATGAAGACGACGTGTTGTGACCAACCACTATTGGGAATCAGGAAACCATTCTTGCAATAAGTCTCGTGAACGTTCTAACTCTTTTTGCCAGGTGTTCACCCCAACCACCGTCGGCTTGAGTAAAATCACTAACTCCGTTTTTTGGGTCACATTAGAAGTTTGGCGGAACAGATGCCCCAACAGGGGAATATCACCAAAAAACGGTACTTTAGAGGTTTGATTCGTAGTATTCGATTTCATTAACCCACCAATCACGACCACATCGCCATCTTGCGCTCGAATCACTGAATCAGACTCACGAATTGAACTCCGCGCTAACGGCAAAGTAATCGTTCGATCATTAAACTGCACCGATTTCTTCTGCTCTTCCACTTCAATCACCGAAGGGTGAACATGCAAAAAGACATACCCATCATCATCAATTTGTGGCGTCACATCGAGTGAAATACCCGAGAAAAATGGGGTTAATTGAATATTGGGAGCGACGTTGGCGTTATCACCAGTACCGACTTCACTAGTCAGGTCAGTCACATAGTATTCATCGGTACCAACTTTAATCACCGCTTTTTGGTTATTGGCAGCCGTGACTCGCGGGCTAGACAGGACATTAAGATCGCCTTGAGTAGCCATAAAGTTTAACACGGCATCAAAACTGCCGCTTTGGATCACCAAATTAGTCTGTCCTCCCAATAAAGTACCAATCGCGTCCATCCCCGGTAAACGGGGCGTAGGTGCAGGAATAACCCCCTGACCTAGCTGATAATTAGTCCCATTAGATGAAAAAGTTTTTGACCAATTGATCCCTTGTTGGAAACCATCATTTAATGTCACTTCAAGAATTTTCGCTTCAAGGATCACTTGACGCTGAATCCGTAAATGAGACGTATCGAGAAACTGGCGAACCTCACGAATTTCATCTGGATAAGCGCGCACGGTGATCACTGACGCTTGTGGTGTGACCATCACGCTCTGACCACTGCCCGACCCAATTAATCGACCAATGGTAATTTCTAACTGCTGCCAAAAATTACTTTCACTGATGGTTTCAATTTCCGTCCCCCCACGAGAAGCATTATTATTGCTTGAACCAGTATTGTTACCTGAACTATTGGATGAAGTAGGATTAGTCACCGTTCCGGTACTGATTGACGTAATGGAGCGTCCACTACGTTGAAATTGCAAATAGTCCACCGGAATCGTGACAGTTCGTAGCCCAGCAGGATAGACTTGTAGCACTCTGCCGACTTTTTCGACTTCAAAGCCATACAAATCTCGAACTACCGTCAGTACCTCATCTAAAGTAACATTGCTTAGATTTAAGGTAATTTGTCCAGAAACAGCAGGATGAATGGCAACGCTATACTCACTGCCTTTGACTAAACTGGTAAAAAAAGCCGCCGCATCAACTTGGTTAGCTTGCACTCGAAAACGAGCAACATTCAGCGGCTGATCACGACTTCTATCGACTAATTCGGGCATTAAATCCGCTTCAACAGAAGCCGGTAACTGTTGTAGTTGACGGCTATTGGCCTCATTAATCGCTTCGTTCAAGGCTTGCTTGATTTCCACCGGATCTCGGTGCCCCATAGCACAGCCCGCTAAAGTGGTAACCATTACTGCGATAACAACTTGACGCATCATTTTTATACCCTACTCTTTGATATCCAGCGAAAATAACTGCAGTTGCCAAGTCTGCTGCCCTTTAGTTAACGTCACTTGCTCTTCACTGACTTGCTTAACACGATAACCATCAATCTCATCACCTCTAGACAGTACTTGTTGATTAAGCGTCGCGTAACACACTTGCTGACACACGATACTCTGTAATTCCGGTAAGGCAGTAGCCACTGATGACACCGTACCAGTGTTAGAAACCCGCCCTCCTAGAGGCGCTGTCGGATCTTGGGCGGCGACGGCACAAGTGCTCATCAACACCATCAGCACTGCACTATATGGAATGTTAGCCACCAATAAACTCCTTCTGCGTACCGAGCGTGTACACTTCCAGTAATAGTCTCGCTTGTGGATGCTCGCCTACTTGATAGTGAAAACGTCGCCAATAATAACGAACCGGTAAGTTCTCTAACGCCTGTAAATAATCACGAATCGCAAAATAGTTGCCGGTTAGTTCGATACGCACCGGATGAACAAAATAACCCCCAGCCCCCTCGACAGGCTCTTGCAGAACGATCGGCTCTGCGGGTAATGAAATTAAACTTTCCAATTTCAATCGCTGGCTTTTTTCTAATACCTCTTGCAATAGTGAGGCCATTTGTGACGGGGAGACTAAGCTGCCGACTTTTTCCGCTAACTGCTCTGTTAATTGATGGTGATAAACTTGTAATTGAGCAAGCTCAATATCAATATCTGCATCCGGATTGGTACTGAGTTGATGTTGTAATTGTTGAATAGTGTTTTGCATACTTTGCTGATGAGTTTGCAAACTCAGCAAACGATGAGTTTGCCTTTGATGCTGAGCAAGCAAAGGATCAACCAGCCAAGTTTGTATTGATAATACAATGATCACCAATCCACACAGACTGATGAGTCCCTTTTCACTGTTTTTTCGCTCAGCAAATAGACGACTGAGCGTTTGCCAATATTGACTCATTATCTCGCTCCTTGCTGAGTTTTCAGTTCAAATGTCACCAGATCTTGCTCATTGCGACCCATGGTTAAACGTTCAAAATTGCGACCGACTAACGGCGCTTGCTGTTTAAATTGACCAATCCAGTACGGAATAACTCGAGCCTCAGTAGCCACACCTTGAATATCTAACCGATTGGGCGAAATCTCGATATGAGTCAGCGAAATATCACGATGAGCAACGTTCGCTAAGGCATTCATGATAGCGGAGTAGCCTTCTTGCTGGCTGTATGTAAATTGATCCATTGCCCTTAGCGCCGCTTGCTGACCTGCAATCTGCCGCTTGACCCGTTCGATAGCCGCCATTTTTCCTGCCGAAGGACGATGTTTGGCTTGTTGCTGCTGAAGTTCTGTCAACTGTTGATTCAAACGATCCGTTTGTTGCTGAGCCAACGCAACCTGATCATCCAATTGAGTGATTTGATAAGTGTAGAAACCAGCCACTGCTAACATGATCAGCGTGACAAAACTTAATGCTACGATCACATTACGTAGGGAAAAGTGATCGGTCTTAGGATGTAAGTGCCGCGGATAAAAGTTTAATGTTGGTCGAGTCATTAAAGGCAAGTGGTGGGCTAATACCTGCCCAGATAACGAAAGCTCTTGTTCTTCAGATAAAGGACTCGCTTTAACATTCAGCCGTTCATTCAGTGCAGCCACTAACTGGTGATGATCTTCATCGTCACAGCACACTTTAAGTTGATTAAGCGCGACGCCTTTTAATTGTGAAGAGAGATAATCAATTGAGCGTTGGAGTTCAAGCGCTAAGCCATCCAATTGCAATGCTGGACTCGTTTCTCCAGTCACCGGTGCAATCACACCACGTAAAGTTCGCTGAAAATAACAACGCTGATCAACAAAGGCATCTAACTTAAATTGACCTTCTCTGCTGCGCTGTAATAACAAAAAGTGTGGTACTGGAACACTATTCGCCCAAATTTCTTGCTCTGGGATCACTTGCCCTAATTGGTAGCCAATGTTTTGTAATGCTTGGGCGAGATCTAAAATAACCTTAATACTGATCACATAAGCTTGGATTTTGTTACTACCAGTTAACTCATAAGCATCAGCGACAATCTCAGTGGGTTTTTCACTGATCAAATCTTTGAGCAAAAAAGGCAGCGCACCAGACCACTCTTCGCGTGGTACTGCTGGTTTATCCATTTGATAACATTGATACAGTTGAGCGTGCAATACCACGTCAACGATATCCCCCTTAACAGGGTTAGCTTGCAGTGCTTGACACAGCGAGGTTAACCAAGCTCCGTCACTAAGCGGATAACGCGTCGTAGCCGGTGAGTCTTGAGTAGCAGAGAAATAAATCGCGTCCGGCTGTACAACCGCAAATAGTTTTCGGTCTTGCTGCGCTCGACGCGTGATTTTATGAAACAGCGTATTAATCTTCATTTATCTCTACTTAGTCCGCCATCGATTTCTTTTGCCCGGCTTGACAGAGGGCGGTTCAATATCAGGGGCCGTGATCCAAGGTTGCTCTGCCGCAAACCATCGACCTTGTCCACCATGAATGCCAAGGGCAATCAACGTTTGCCATTCGGCTTGAGTTTCTACACCGACGGCAATCACTCGGGTGCTTGTTCCCCCACAAACTCCAATCATACTGCGCACAAATAGTTGATTCTCGTGCCGCTGATCAATATTTTTAATTAAGCTGCGATGTAATTTAAGGTAATTAATTCGTAAATCTTTAATGTAATGAGTAGCAACAATCGTTCGTCCCGCTTGCCCAACCACCAATTGACATCCTAATCCGGCAATCATTCTTAGTACTGGGCGCATATAATCTAAATGTTGAACTAAGCGCCCCTCAGCAAACTCAAAAGACAACCGGGTGCGTAAAGCATAAGGTAACTGCATGATTTCATGGCGAAACCAACGCCAATAGTGTTTATCGGCAAAGGGAACAACATGTAAATTAATCGAGTAATGATCTGTAGATGCTTGGTTTTTCAATAATTGTAGTACACGGATGAAGACTGCGCGATCAAGCATCGCTTCGTAACCAACGGTTTCTAAAGCAGAATTAAAACGCGAGGCCTTGAGCATGCCTTGAACAGGATCATAAATGCGGACAAACAACTCATCATGAATCAATGTTAATTGATTCTTTTCGCTAATTAAATAACACGCCTGCCGGAATAAACGGATTTTCTCAGGAGTGAGACTCTGCTCAAACAAGGTTCGCCAACGTACGCTACCGCGCTCCTCATCGACCGTAACTAATTTCTTAAATCGACTCCAAGCATTACACCCTTGCATCTGAGCACTGCGTAACGCGGTTTCTGTTTCATCAATGATTCGCCCACGTCGTTCTCCTTCTTGATACATACTCATCCCAATATGAAACCAATTTTCTCGTTCTAAAGGATAAGGCGGGCTTAAACGCTCAAGCAACTTAAGGCATTGACTTGCTACATAACTGACATCTTTAGAGGTTTGGTGAGGCATAAAAATCGCGAAGACAGAGTCATAATAGCGTGACAGAACCACATCGGGGTAACGGGCAATGACATTTGCAATACATTCACCCACTTCAACGATAAAATCATCAATGATGACTTTGCCTTGCTGCTCACGCGCGGTATCCAGTTCATCGAGTCGGATCATGATGACCCCACCACGAGCACCACTTTCCAGTAAAGCTGATTCTAGTTTGCTATCAAACAGAACTCGATTAGCGGCACCAGTTAATTGATCAAGAAAGGTTTGACTACGAATAAAGCTATCAAATCGACTTCGCTCTTGACGAGCATCTTGTAGCTCTTCAATCAGTACATCGATAGCTTCACTCGCCGTATAAGGCCACTCTCGTTCATCTCCTTTGGCATACTGCTCAACACGTCCAGCTAAGATCATCCGTCCGCGCTCTTCCAATAACTCAGATCCTAATAACTGTTCACGCAACCATTTTGTCGCTCGGACCAAACAAAAAATGACCACTCCAATTGCTAAAGTGATCGACCACATGGCACCAAAAGAGTAGTTATAACCTAGATAAGGCGGGACCGCTTTAAAATGAATGACGTAACTAGGATGACTGGGCAATGAGAAGCTCATCTGAGTCAAGCGATCGACTGTAATTCTCGACGTTTTATCGTAAAACCGATAAACAACCTCGGATGAAGTCATCAATTCTAGCTCAACAATACTCGATGCCTGCAAGATTTTAGGCATCCAATCGGGCATTGAGTTTGCCGCTTGAGGATCGTGTAACTCTTGATCGACAACGTCAACAATCCCACTTAAGTAGTGTTTGAGGTAATCTTGTCCCATGCGCTGAAACGAGAGTGCACCACCAATAAATAAGATGAACATAGCACTAGTAACAATTAAGGTCACAAAAGCGACTAAACGTGTGCTCAATTTAAGTGTTGGTGTATACCGCATGAAGCTGAATTCCTTTCTTAATTCATCGGCTATAAAAGTGAAATTGGGGTGTCCTAAATTTCTTTAAGTCACTCAATCAGTTGTGCTTAGTCTTAACTATATAAAAAAGCCGCGAACTTCGCGGCTTTTTTTGAAAATCAAATTGCTAGAACGGGATATCGTCATCAAAATCCATCGGCGGCTCATTATATTGTGGCTGAGCTTGCTGAGGTGCAGACGGCTTCGCTGATTGCTGTGCTGAGGGTTGTTGTGGCTGTCCCCAATTACTTTGTTGACCTTGAGGAGCACCTTGTCCAGGCATTGCGCCTTGCTGACGACCGCCCAACATTTGCATTATGCCATTATAACCTTGCACTACAACTTCGGTGGTATAACGATCTTGGCCGCTCTGATCTTGCCATTTACGAGTTTGTAATTGACCTTCGATATAAACCTGCGATCCCTTACGTAAATATTCACCCGCAACTTCAGCGAGTTTGCCATATAAGGCTACGCGATGCCATTCCGTTCTTTCACGTTGCTCGCCGGTGGTTTTATCACGCCAGCTTTCTGAGGTTGCCAGAGTGATATTTGCTACCGCAGCACCACTTGCCATATAGCGAACTTCAGGGTCAGCCCCTAAGTTACCGACCAAAATTACTTTATTTACGCCACGGGTTGCCATGTTCTGCTCCGTCATCAAATTTGGTTTTTTAATATAGTGCTAAAGAATAACACGCTTTGTGACTACTACCAATCTCCGCACTTAATCTGTTATCAGCAAAAGAGAAAATCCAGACACGCTGATCATTTTTTCGATCCTTGTCGTTATTTCAAGTTTTGACAATAGTATCATTTACTTAGCTCATGGATATGTTACGCAAAGCGTTGATTAACCGTTCGTATCGTCACTGATATTCCGGCATGCTGAACAAACCGTGTTTGTATATCAATCAGGATGAATCCTATGCCCAAATC
The DNA here is from genome assembly GCF_001895205.1 of Vibrio injensis. Classification (GTDB taxonomy): domain Bacteria; phylum Pseudomonadota; class Gammaproteobacteria; order Enterobacterales; family Vibrionaceae; genus Vibrio; species Vibrio injensis. Next base: position 119,347 of record NZ_BDJF01000010.1, read on the forward strand.
GAGTTATGCGCGCACCATCTACTATCTGACGACAGACGTAAATCAAGCAACACCGAGCCAGCTACAGAAAGCATTTCATCAACTTGCCATTCCAATAGAAAAGGTCGAACCTGAACCATTGGTTCAACAATATCGGCATAGTAAGCACAAGATACTCCTGCTTGATTATCAAGATCATCGCGCGATTCGTCATCGACTTGGTCCTTTAAAACTGACCACTCACTATCTGGAAACCATTTTGTTCAATGTCGACAAACGATTACCCACAGATTTATTAATCAGCTTTGGTAATTTAAAGGGGCTCTTTTACCAAACCGATAGCGCGGAGCAACTTTCCCATGGCTTGGCGCAGATCATTAATGGCCAAAATTGGTTGCCTCGTCATGTTTCGAACCAATTATTACATCATTTTCGTTACGCATTTCATGAGCAACATACCAAAGCCACTCTCGATCTTACGGTTCGGGAAATACAGATTTTACGCTGTTTGCAAGCACAAGCTTCCAACGATGATATTGCGAAAAACCTATTTATCAGCGAACTGACCGTAAAATCTCATCTGTACCAAATTTATAAAAAGCTCGCGGTAAAAAACCGAGCGCAAGCGATATCTTGGGCCAATCACCACATTTTTCAGTAATGATATCGGGCTGTTAGAATGTTATCGATAATAGGCAGCGTTGCACATTTTCGATAACCCAACACAGAATGTGCTCAATCACACGATCAGAACATGGTAAAGTTAGCCTATTGTTGCGCATTAAGCTTATCAAGAAAGATCAACAGTCTTTATGGGCTTATAGCGACTGCACTTTAATAACAATAGGGTTTTGACTAATGATTAATAAATGCCTTTTCCCCGCAGCTGGCTATGGTACTCGCTTTTTACCTGCGACCAAGTCAATGCCAAAAGAGATGATGCCAGTGGTGAATAAACCACTGATCGAATATGGGGTTGAAGAAGCGATTCAAGCTGGTATGACTGGAATGTGTATTGTTACCGGACGCGGCAAACACGCAATCATGGATCACTTCGATATGAACTATGAGTTGGAACACCAAATTCGTGGTACCAACAAAGAAGAATTGCTGATCGATATTCGACAAATCATTGATACTGCTCACTTTACCTACATTCGTCAACGTGAAATGAAAGGCTTAGGGCATGCAATCTTAACAGGCCGTGAACTCGTCGGTGATGAACCTTTTGCTGTAGTTCTCGCCGATGATTTATGTGTCAATGCCGAGCAAGGGGTCTTAGCACAAATGGTCGCGCTGTATAAGCAATTCCGCTGCTCAATTGTTGCCGTGCAAGAAGTGCCTGCTGAAGAAACACATAAGTATGGTGTGATTGCTGGAGAGATGATCAAAGACGATCTGTTCCGTGTCGACAACATGGTTGAAAAACCAGAGCCGGGGACAGCGCCGAGCAATTTAGCCATTATTGGGCGTTATATTTTAACTCCTGATATTTTTGATTTAATTGAGCAAACCGAGCCTGGTAAAGGTGGCGAAATTCAAATTACCGATGCACTGCTCAAACAAGCTCAATCTGGCTGTGTATTGGCTTATAAATTTAAAGGTCAACGTTTTGATTGCGGCAGTGTCGAAGGCTATATCCAAGCAACCAATTACTGCTTTGAACATTTATATCAACAGAATGAACAAAAAGTAGCTCTAGCCAAGCAATCAACCACTAAAGGTTGATGATTCAGCTTTTCTAAATACGTTATTGACCGAGCCATCATGATGATGGCTTATTTTTTACTGTTTTTTTATCCAGTGAATATTTGCACAAATCTCACTCTATGTAATACTGACCCTACTTGATATTACGGTAGACTTTCTCGGATGGACAAAATCGAAGTACGTGGGGCGCGTACCCACAACCTGAAAAACATTAACCTGACGATTCCCCGCGATAAATTGATTGTGATCACAGGCCTTTCCGGCTCTGGGAAATCTTCGCTGGCTTTCGATACCCTCTATGCAGAAGGGCAACGTCGTTATGTAGAGTCGTTATCCGCTTATGCTCGGCAGTTTCTGTCATTGATGGAGAAACCCGATGTTGATCATATTGAAGGCTTATCGCCTGCTATTTCGATTGAACAAAAATCTACCTCGCATAACCCTCGTTCGACTGTCGGTACCATTACCGAAGTGTATGATTATCTACGCCTACTTTATGCACGAGTGGGTGAACCGCGTTGCCCTGAGCATCAAGTGCCATTAACAGCACAAACCATCAGTCAGATGGTTGATAAAGTACTCGAAATGCCCGAAGGCAGTAAGTTGATGCTACTGGCGCCAATCATTAAAGAACGCAAAGGTGAACATGTTAAGACGCTGGAAAATCTCGCTGCACAAGGTTTTATTCGTGCCCGTATTGACGGCGAGACCTGTGATCTTTCCGATCCACCAACGTTAGAACTGCATAAAAAACATACCATTGAAGTCGTAGTCGATCGGTTTAAAGTGCGTAGCGATCTTCAACAACGCTTAGCCGAATCGTTCGAAACTGCCTTAGAGCTTTCTGGAGGGATTGTCGTCATTGCGCCGATGGATCAACCAGGTGAGGAACAAGTATTTTCCGCTAACTTTGCTTGTCCACACTGTGGGTATAGCATGCGTGAGTTAGAACCTCGGATGTTCTCATTTAACAATCCAGCAGGCGCTTGTCCAACGTGTGATGGTTTAGGGGTGCAGCAGTATTTTGACCCGAGCCGAGTGATCCAAGATGCTAATTTAAGTTTAGCGCAAGGTGCTATCCGCGGTTGGGACCAAAAGAACTATTACTATTTCCAAATGCTGAATGCATTAGCAGAACATTACGATTTTGATCTCCATCGCCCATTTAATCAACTCCCTAAACGCATTCAAGAAGTGGTATTGCATGGCTCTGGACGAAGTGAAATCGAGTTTAAATACATTAATGATCGTGGTGATATTCGCGTAAAACGCCATCCTTTTGAAGGTATCTTACATAATTTAGAGCGCCGTTACCGCGATACCGAATCTAATTCGGTTCGGGAAGAACTGGTTAAATATATCTCAACCAAGCCGTGCAGTAGTTGTCATGGTACTCGCTTACGTCTTGAATCTCGTCATGTATTTATTAACGACACGACGTTGCCGCAGATCGTCGAGCTCAGTATCGCCGACGCCTTAGATTTTTTTGCTAATATGCAACTCGAAGGTCAGCGAGCGCAAATCGCCGACAAAGTCATGAAAGAGATTAATGACCGCTTACAGTTTTTGGTCAATGTCGGGCTTAATTATCTCAATTTATCACGCAGTGCCGAAACACTCTCCGGCGGTGAGGCACAGCGTATTCGCTTAGCCAGTCAAATTGGTGCCGGACTGGTTGGCGTGATGTATGTATTGGATGAGCCGTCGATTGGTTTACATCAACGAGACAATGAACGATTGCTAAAAACGCTGACCCATTTACGCGACTTAGGCAATACTGTACTGGTCGTCGAGCATGATGAAGATGCGATTCGTATGGCCGATCATGTGATTGATATCGGCCCCGGAGCTGGAGTACATGGTGGAACCATCGTTGCCGAAGGTCATGTGGAGCAGATCATCGCCAACCCACATTCATTGACTGGTCAGTATCTCAGTGGCGTAAAAAAAATTGCCATTCCGACTCAGCGAGTACCTCGAGATCCGAGTAAAACAGTAGAGCTGCTTGGCGCGTCTGGTAATAACTTAAAAAATGTCGATCTTTCTCTGCCTGTCGGACTTTTTACCTGCGTCACTGGTGTTTCTGGCTCTGGTAAATCAACGTTAATCAACGATACTTTCTTCAGCATTGCCCATACTGCTTTAAATGGCGCAACGACGGCAACACCCGCACCTTATAAAGCAATTAAAGGCCTTGAACATTTTGATAAGGTGATCGATATCGATCAAAGCCCGATTGGTAGAACGCCGCGTTCTAACCCCGCAACCTATACCGGTATTTTTACGCCTATTCGTGAGCTATTTTCAGGTACTCAAGAGTCTCGTTCACGAGGCTATAAACCCGGCCGATTCAGTTTTAACGTTCGTGGCGGACGTTGTGAGGCGTGTCAAGGCGATGGCGTCATCAAGGTTGAAATGCATTTTTTACCGGATGTTTATGTCCCTTGTGATGCATGTAAAGGTAAACGTTACAACCGTGAAACCTTAGAAGTTCGTTACAAGGGAAAAAGTATTGATGAAGTACTGCAGATGACCATTGAAGAAGCCCATGCGTTTTTTGAACCTGTCCCTGTGATTGCACGTAAGCTACAAACGCTGATCGATGTTGGCTTATCTTATATTCGCTTAGGACAATCAGCCACGACCTTATCCGGAGGCGAAGCTCAGCGCGTCAAGCTGGCACGTGAATTATCCAAACGTGATACCGGTAAAACGTTGTATATTCTTGATGAGCCAACCACTGGACTCCATTTTCATGATATTCAGCAATTACTGGCCGTACTACATCGTTTGCGTGATCGCGGCAATACCGTCGTGGTTATTGAACACAACCTTGATGTGATTAAAACGGCTGACTGGATCGTCGATTTGGGTCCAGAAGGAGGTCAAGGCGGTGGCTTAATTATTGCCGAAGGTACTCCAGAAGAAGTGGCACAAGTCACTCATTCACATACTGCACGTTTTTTAAAGCCCCTACTGAATCAATAAGGCTATATTGCCGTACCAAAAAACGCTAAAGTAACGCAACCAGTCACTTATGGCTGGTTGCATTTAAGCAAGAATGGATTGATGTTCAACAATAGATTGTGAGAGTTATGGCGACTTTGCTACTCAGTGGTACTCAACTGCAACCGACGATTCCGAGAGCCCCTTTAAATAAAGCTTTCCTGATAGCCCTTGGCGCCGTGTATTTACTCGCAATGCATTTTTTTATGCCCAATCCAGGTGGTTCAGGGTTAGCCTTATCGTTTAATCCGACTACGTGGATAGCCGTCAGTATCACCATCGCCATTGGTTGGTATCAAATCGCACTGAATCAAAACCTACGTTATTCTAAATTAACGGTCGTTTTTTTTGTTAGTTGTTGCATTTTAAGCACACCACTATTGTATGGAAACGCCTATTTCGCAGGGACGGTTGGACGGCTAACAGGATTGTGGGCTGGCTTAGCGTTATTTATCTGCTTACAACAGTTCTATTGGAGTAATAAACATAAACAACGTTTACTATGGTATATTTTACTCGCGGTTCTTATTCAGACATTATTTGGGCTGTATCAATATTTACTGTTAAGCCCCAATAACTGGTTTGGTTATAACACAATAGCGAATCGACCTTACGGCATTTTCCAGCAACCGAATGTCATGGCCAGTTTTATGGCAACGGGACTGATCGTATCAGGCTATTTATTGGCTCGCCAACCTAAAAAATATCACACCAAACTATTTGAAATTGGTCTGCTCTATCTTACGCCGCTACTGACTCTGCCTCTATTAGTTGTATTAGCCTCACGCACTGGCTGGTTATCAGCGGTATTAGGGACGATGATGATTTTGCCTTATCTTTATCGATTTGCGCCCCGTCGCCGATGGATTTATTGGCTCAGCGCCAGCCTTGCGGGAGTGTTACTCGGATTTGTAGCTATGTACAGCCAAAGTACCAGTGATATGGTGACCAGTAAAGCCGACCTTGAGAGTCCAAGACGCTATACCTTTCCCCAAACCGTAGACATGCTGATTGAAAAACCATTTACTGGTTATGGCTATGGTAATTTTGAAACCGAATATTTGCTGTACACCGCGCGTCAACATCAACTCAATCCGAATTATCCTGCGGGATTACCCGCGATGGATCATCCACATAATGAGCTACTTTTTTGGGGCGTTGAAGGTGGATTGTTACCCCTACTAGGAATGGCGATTGCTGCTGGATTTGTACTACTGAAAGTCCGCACTGCGAAAAAAGGCACTCGCCTCGCGATGCTTGCACTTCTCGTACCTATTGTTGTACATAGTCAATTGGAGTACCCATTTTATCACTCGGCGATTCACTGGATTAGCTTTGTGGTTTTGCTGTATTGGATTGATCAGCGAGTTGCTCGATATCGCACTTTATCTTTTAGCCAGCTCAGTGGTTCGTTACTACGTATCCTAAGCTTAGTGCTCCCCATCATCACTAGCTTATATATGCTAACGTCACTGCACAGTAATTATGTACTGACTCAATTCGAAAAATCGAATCCACCTAATCCTGATATTTTACACAAGGTCACCAATCCATTGGTATGGCGAGATCGCTTCGACTGGAATATTTACAGTACCTATCTCAATCTAGGCTTGCATCAGCAACGAGCTGATTATATCCAGCCTTATATCGATTGGTCGTTATCGATTATTCAGCATAAACCAAGGCCCGCTTTTTATCGTAACCTGATCTTGGCCTACCAAGGTTTAGGTGATGACAGTCGTGCAGCGCAAATCCGTTCAGAAGCGCAGTTTCTCTTCCCAACGCTCGATTTCACTTCGCCAAATACTTCTCTAGCACCATCAGACGTTGTGAGTAACCCAGCCTCTAGCGAGAGATTGTGATTGAACGATCCGCTCACCTCTCAAGTAAAAGTTGTCTTTAAAATAAGGTAAAAATCCCCTATAAACATTCATGAATTTAGGGGAAATTGAGCGGTTTAAAACACTATACATTCAGACTTATCGCTGTAAAGCGAGTCCATCTTCCAATGCCTTGAGACACAAGGCGATGTTTTCTGGGCGAGCAGCGTATCCCATCAAGCCAATTCGCCATGCTTTACCGGCTAACGCCCCTAATCCAGCACCTATCTCTAAGTTGTAGTGCTTGAGTAAATGCTCACGTAGTGCTGCATCATCCACACCTTGAGGAATATACACAGCATTCAATTGAGGCAGACGGCTTGCTTCATCAACCACAAAGGTGAGCCCTAGTTTTTCTAAGCCTTGCTTTAAAACATTATGCATTCGGCGATGGCGCTCCCACGCATTCTCCAATCCTTCTTGTTGCAGTAATAGCAATGCTTCATGTAAAGCGTATAAACTATTGACGGGGGCCGTATGATGATAGCTGCGTTTGCTCGCTCCACTCCAATACCCAAGGACTAAGCTTTGATCAAGAAACCAACTTTGAGGTGCTGTAGTACGTGCATGTATTTTATCAATCGCAGCGGGAGAAAAAGTTAATGGTGATAAACCTGGCACACAAGATAGGCATTTCTGACTTCCAGAATACACCGCATCCAGTTGCCACTCATCGACCAATAGCGGTACACCACCCAGTGATGTAACTGCATCAACAATTGTCAACATGCCGTATTGCTTGGCTAACTGGCCGAGAGATTGTGCATCACTACAAGCCCCTGTTGACGTCTCTGCATGCACAAAAGCCAAAATTTTTGCATCGCTGTGCGCTGCTAACGTGGCAGCGACTTTATCAACTGAAACTGGCTTCCCCCACTCATCATCAATCACAATCACTTGTGCGCCACAACGAACGGCATTTTCACGCATTCGTTCACCAAACACACCATTACGACAGACAATCACTTTATCGCCGGGCTCAACTAAATTAACGAAACAAGCTTCCATGCCCGCACTACCCGGTGCTGATACCGCAATGGTAAATTCGTTGTTAGTTTGAAAGGCGTATTGTAATAACTGCTTTAGTTCATCCATCATGGCGATAAATAATGGGTCAAGATGACCAACGGTTGGTCGACTCAACGCTTGTAATACTTGCGGGGCAATATCTGAAGGACCTGGTCCCATCAATATCCGACGAGGTGGAATAAAACTGCTAATAGCCATGGTTGCTCCTTGCTGTTTCGATGGCGAGAGTGGTTGAGGTTAATGCAAATTATCTCGTATCACAATGCGACCGAAGTCTAGTGATCGAACCATATTCACATTCTGATCATTTTTATTTGCATTAGTGACAACATTTGCAATTGACATTAATGCAACAAAACCGTTCAATGAATGCGCTATCTATATCAAACAGACCAACAAAGTACATTAAGTCTCGAAGGTATAGCAGAAGAGGAGCACTGCCCAGGCAGATCATTTGTGGAGCCTCAACTCCAATACAAACGATCCATGGGGAGCAGTGCCGAGGTAAAACAAAGGTGAGGCTTTGATTTACCGGTTGCATGGGCTGAATCCCTGTGACTGTCACCAGACGAAACTGGTGAAGAGCTTCTGAGGACATCGATTAACCGTTATCCCTCTTTATTTGCTCTCAGTTCACACTCTTCAAAACATTGGACGTTGGATTACCAACCATTTTTCATTTATAGGAAGTCTTGGGAGACATGCTGTGAACGCATTCAATGTCGCTAAATTTGGCGGAACAAGTGTTGCTAATTTTCAAGCGATGAGCTGCAGTGCAGCGATCATCGAAAATAATCCCACCACTAAATTGGTGGTGATCAGTGCCTGTTCAGGAGTGACCAATCTGCTGGTTGAATTGGCAAACGGAGTACAAGATAGCCAACAGCGCGCGATGATTATTCAACAATTAGCGGATATTCACTACGCTATTATTGAGTCTTTAAGCGCTCCGCAAAAGGTCAGTACTGAGATAGATGTCATCTTAGAGACCGTTCGCCGAGCAGCGGATGCCGCCGCATTTGAAGTCAGCAAAAAATTGACTGATCATCTTGTCGCTTGCGGGGAGTTAATGTCCACTTATTTACTCACTCAAATCCTTTGTGAGCGTGGTGTCGATGCCGTGCGCTTTGACGTTCGTCAAGTGATGCGTACTGATGATCATTATGGTCGAGCCGAACCACAGCTAGCCGAGTTACAAGCTTTAGTGACCGAAAAATTACAGCCACTCTGCCAACAACACGTTGTCGTCACTCAAGGTTTCATTGGTGCCGACCAAGATGGAAATACCACCACCCTTGGTCGAGGAGGCAGTGATTATTCCGCAGCGTTAATCGCCGAAGCAATGCAAGCGTGCGGCCTAGAAATTTGGACCGATGTACCGGGAATGTATACTACCGATCCTCGGATTGTCGCCAAAGCGGCTCCGATTGCTGAAATTAGTTTTAGTGAAGCATCAGAAATGGCCAATTTTGGTGCTAAAATTCTTCACCCTTCAACTCTAGTACCTGCGATTCGTCATGGTATTCCTGTCTTTGTGGGCTCGTCCAAAGCACCACAAAAGGGAGGCACTTGGATCCGCCAACAGGTCGACAGTACCCCACTATTTCGAGCCCTCGCACTACGCTGTAATCAAACGATGGTCACTTTGCGCAGTGCGAATATGTTCCATACTTATGGTTTTTTAGCCAAAGTATTTGAAATATTAGCCAAACATAAAATTTCTGTAGATCTGATCACGACTTCAGAAATTAGTGTATCGCTAACCTTAGATAAAACCGATACATCAGGCGGCAACCCTGAATTACCACAACACGTTCGCCAAGAGTTAGAGGCTTTATGTACGGTAGAAGTCGAACACGATCTCTGCTTAGTCGCGCTGATTGGTAACAAAATGAAAGATAGGCCCGGTTATGCCAAACGAGTCTTTAGTGTGTTAGATGAATTTAATCTACGAATGATTTGTTATGGCGCCAGCGCCCATAATCTCTGCTTTTTAGTCAATAGCCACGTTGCTAAATCGGTCATTCAAAAGCTGCATCAAGAGTTATTTGAATAACACTAAACTCAAACAGGCAGGTCGTCATGATGCGACCTGCCGAGCTTGGAGTGTTAACCGTTAATATTGGGGCCAAGCCACTTTTCGGCGGTTAATTTATCCCAGCCTTTACGCTCAGCATAACTTTGAACTTGATCTTCTTGGATCTGAGCTATGGCAAAATAACGTGAATCTGGATGAGAAAAATACCATCCCGAGACCGATGATCCCGGCCACATCGCGTAACTACTGGTTAACGACATGCCTATATTTTCTTCAACCGATAGCAATTGCCATAGCGTGCCTTTTTCAGTGTGCTCAGGACAAGCCGGATAACCGGGTGCCGGGCGAATCCCCTGATACTTTTCGCGGATCAAATCATCACAGGTAAGCTCTTCTTCACTCGCATAGCCCCAAATGTCTTTACGCATCTGCTGATGTAAATACTCAGCAAAAGCTTCCGCTAAACGATCCGCCACCGCTTGAATCATGATCGCATTATAATCATCCCCTTGGGCTTTATAAGCATCAGCCAGCTCCCTTTCCCCAATGCCTCCAGTGACAGCAAAAGCGCCGATCCAATCTTGTTTCGCTGATGATTTCGGCGCGATATAATCGGCAAGGCAATAGTTCGCACCTTTCGGCTTCTCCGTCTGCTGACGCAGATGATGCAATACATGGATAACCTCACTACGTGTTTCATCCGCGTAAACTTCAATATCATCACCCACGCTGGCGGCAGGAAACAAGCCACAAATCCCCTTAGCTTGCAGTAATCCCTCTTGTTCCACTCGGTCTAATAATGCATTGGCATCAGCAAATAAGCGCTGAGCCTCTTCTCCTACCTCTTCGTGCTGCAAAATGGCTGGGTATTTTCCCATTAAAGACCAAGTCATAAAGAAGGGCGTCCAATCGATATACTCACGCAACAAAGCAATCGAGCAATTGTCAAACACATGAACACCAGGCTTAGCCGGTACTGGTGGGGTATAAGATTGCCAATCAATAGCGACTTTGTTGGCCCGAGCTTTGTCCAAACTGATTGGTCGTGTTTTCGGGGTTTTTCGAGCATGCTGATCCCTAGTACGTTGATAGTCGAGATCTAACTTTTCAATAAATGCGGGTCGTAGTTCATCAGATAGCAGAGCACTGCATACTCCCACTGCCCGGGATGCGTTATTCACATAAACAACCGGATGACGATAGTTTTGTTCTATTTTAACCGCGGTATGTGCTTTAGACGTTGTTGCCCCTCCAATCAACAACGGCAGATTGAATCCCTGTCTCTCCATCTCTTTCGCCACATGAACCATTTCATCTAGTGAAGGGGTAATCAAACCGGATAAACCGATAATATCCACTTGCTGTTCTTTGGCGGCTTTCAGTATTTGCTCACACGGTACCATCACACCCAGATCAATGATTTCGTAGTTATTGCACTGCAATACAACACCGACAATATTTTTACCAATGTCATGTACATCACCTTTTACGGTCGCGAGTAAGATCTTACCGTTGGTCGACCCGGCTTGTTTTAAGGCATTAATATAGGGTTCTAAATACGCGACCGCTTGTTTCATCACTCGCGCCGACTTCACCACTTGAGGTAAGAACATCTTACCCTCACCAAACAAATCACCAACTACGTTCATGCCATCCATTAATGGACCTTCGATCACATCCAATGGCCGAGAAGACTGCTGACGAGCTTCCTCGGTATCTTCAACAATAAATTCAGTGATACCTTTAACTAATGCATGCTCTAAACGTTTTGCTACAGGCCAACTACGCCATTCAAGTAAAGCCGGATCGTCCACTTTACCCACGGCATTGTCACGATACTGTTCCGCTATCTCAAGTAAGCGCTCTGTCGCGTCAGCTCGACGGTTCAGCACCACATCTTCCACTGCCTCACGTAAACTGAGTGGCACGTTGTCATAGATTTCTAGTTGACCGGCGTTAACGATCCCCATATCCATGCCATGTTTAAAGCAGTGATAGAGAAATACGGCATGAATCGCCTCTCGAACATAGTTATTACCACGAAATGAAAAAGAAACGTTAGACACACCACCGGAAATCATCGCATGAGGTAAGTCGCGTTTGATATCCGCAATGGCTTCAATAAAATCCACCGCATAGTTATTGTGTTCATCAATGCCAGTGGCAATGGCGAAGATGTTGGGATCAAAGATAATGTCCTCTGCTGGAAAACCAACTTCATCCACTAAAATTCGATACGCATTAGTACAGATCTCAACCTTACGCTCACGGGTATCGGCTTGCCCCATTTCATCAAACGCCATCACAATCACGGCCGCACCATAACGGCGAACCAATTTGGCTTGTTCAATAAATTTCTCTTTACCTTCTTTTAGAGAAATCGAGTTAACAATACCTTTACCTTGAATGCACTTTAGTCCCGCCTCAATCACTTCCCATGTTGATGAATCCACCATAATCGGTACTTTTGAGATCTCTGGTTCCGAAGCGCACAGCTGTAAAAATCGCACCATACAGGCTTTGGCATCAAGCATGCCTTCATCCATATTAATATCGATGATCTGAGCTCCGTTAGCGACTTGCTCACGAGCCACATCTAAAGCTTCATCGTATAACTCTTCACGAATAAGACGCTTAAAACGTGCCGAGCCAGTGACATTGGTTCGCTCACCGACATTAACAAATAGGGTATCAGCCTCAATGATCAACGGCTCTAAACCAGAAAGACGGCAAGCGACTTTTTGCTCAGGTAGTGGACGAGGAGCCACCCCTTCAACCGCTTTCGCCATTGCTGCAATGTGCTCAGGTGTCGTACCACAGCAACCACCAACCAGATTCAGAAATCCCGCTTGTGCCCATTCAGCAATATGCTCTGCCATTTCTTGCGCACCGAGATCGTATTCACCAAACGCATTCGGTAAGCCCGCATTAGGATGAGCAGAGACATAACTTTCTGAGATTCTTGATAACTCAGCAATGTATTGGCGTAATTCGTCAGGACCAAGTGCACAATTCAAACCAAAAGAGAGCGGACGGACATGACGTAAAGAGTGATAAAAGGCTTCCGTGGTTTGCCCGGAAAGCGTTCGCCCTGAGGCATCGGTAATGGTGCCTGAGATCATGACTGGTAATGCGTAACCTAACTCTTCAAACACGCAATCAACAGCAAAAGCACAAGCTTTCGCATTAAGCGTATCAAAAATCGTTTCAATCATGATCAGATCGCAACCACCTTCAATCAACGCACGAGTAGATTCTGAATAGGCGTCAACCAGTTGATCAAAACTAACATTACGATAACCTGGATCATTCACATCGGGGGAGATCGAACAAGTTCGGTTGGTCGGGCCGAGTACACCAGCAACATAACGAGGTTTATCGGGTGTTTTTTGGCTCCATTCATCGGCGACTTGGCGTGCTAGTTGCGCAGCAGCATAATTAATTTCTGCGCTTAATGACTGCATATCATAATCAGCCATCGCAATAGTGGTCGAGTTGAAGGTGTTGGTTTCTAAAATATCTGCGCCAGCGGCTAGATAAGCATGATGAATCTCTTTAATTAATTGTGGTTGCGATAAAACTAACAGATCATTGTTACCTTTAAGATCACAGTGCCAATCAGAAAATCTGCTGCCTCGATAATCTTCCTCTTGTAACTGATAACTCTGAATCATGGTGCCCATACCACCATCTATCAGCAGAATTCTATGTTTGAGTTGCTGTTCTATTTGCTTGGATAGCTGACTTCCCACCGTTAAACCTCATTCCCTGGTATTTATTTCTCATCCTACCACAGTTTAGTTAGAAATCTAGACGTCTAAAAAGAGATTAATAACTGGATAAATCGTGCCATAACCTAAAATTTTAATGTTAGAAAATGTTTGCTATTTGTTATCGATGCAACGAAAATTTTAATCACACTTTGTTACATAATGAGAAAGAGAATGTCGGTTTACTATACCTTATGCTTTTTATCAGCTGCAGCGATGATGATTGCTTTTATCAACAGTAAAATAATCAAAATGCAAACCACCATTGCCATTACCGCAGGCTCAATGATACTTTCGATATTGATCATCATTGCAGGGCAAAATGACTGGTTTTATCTAGCACAAATCGCAACTGATACCGTTACTAGGATTAACTTTGAAAGCTTTTTGTTGAAAGGAATCTTGGGGTTTCTACTCTTTGCGGGTGGTTTAGGGATAAAACTTCCTAATTTAAAAGAGCAAAAGTGGGAGATTACCGTGCTCGCTCTAGGAGCGACTCTTTTCTCTACTTTCTTCATCGGTCTAGTCTTGTATGCCTTTTGTCAGTTTATCGGTATTCAACTCGATCTAATCTACTGTTTACTGTTTGGATCTCTTATCTCCCCTACTGACCCCATTGCTGTACTAGCGATTGTAAAAAAACTGAATGCCCCAAAGCGTATTTCGACCCAAATTGAAGGTGAATCGTTATTTAACGATGGATTCGGGTTGGTTATCTTCGTCACGCTATTCACTATTGCTTTTGGTCATGAAACGCCAACGATTGGCAGTGTGGCTGCGCTATTTGCTCAAGAAGCATTAGGCGGCATTGCCTATGGCTTTTTGCTTGGCCTACTCTTTCATTACTTGATCAGTGCTACTGATGACCATTCTATGGAGCTCTTACTCACTATCGGCATCCCAACAGCAGGGTATGTTTTTGCTGATGTCATCCATGTCTCCGGTCCCTTAGCCATGGTAGTCTCTGGCATTATGATCGGTAACTGGACACGTTTTATCGGTTTTTCTAAAGAGAGTGAAGAGCACTTAGATCATTTCTGGGAGTTAGTGGATGAATTTTTAAATGGCGTACTATTTTTGTTGATCGGTATGTCAATGTTGCTATTTGAATTTCATCAAGAAGATTGGATTCTAATGGCATTTGCCATTCCACTGGTATTATGTGCACGCTATCTGAGTGTGTGGGTATCTTATTTGGGCTTTAAACGCTTTCGTCATTACAACCCATGGTCGGTTAGAATTCTGACTTGGGGAGGTTTGAGAGGAGGCTTAGCGTTAGCCATGGCGCTCTCTATCCCCGCCGGGGTAATGGTCATTCCAGATAAATTAATTGATGTGAAAGAATTGGTAATGGTAATGACCTATGCTGTAGTTGTGTTTTCCATCTTAGTGCAAGGTTCTACCATTACCCCAATGATTGAAAAAGCCAAGCAGGCCGAGTCAGACAACACTAAACACTGAGATGAAAATAGCCCTATAAAGCGAATACTATAGGGCTATTTTTTGCCTTATTTTCCACTTTCAGATAGCAATCTTTGTGTTCGAATAAAGCTAATAGCCAAAAATAAAAAGCCCTAACGTAAGTTAAGGCTTTTTATTTTTATAACACTCAACACCAGTATTCATCAAGGAGCGGTGGAATAGTCAGCTTCGGGACCAACCGAGCTAACAACGGTAGGGCTCTTAAATCAAAAAATGTCTTAGCCAAACGACTAAGGCCTTCTTAAAATATGGCAGGGATGGAGAGATTCGAACTCCCAACACGCCGTATTTTTGGTATCAGCGGGATCCGCTGCTCTGCCGCTTCCTCGTTGATAATATTACACCTAGATCAAAAAAGGTCTTAGTCAAACGACTAAGACCTTTTGAAT
>NZ_BDJF01000011.1 GCF_001895205.1 Vibrio injensis
TGCAAACAGCGCCAAAAATTAACTCTTGACGCCATAGTCTCTTGTTAAAGTGCGCGGTTTAATTTTTCTTCGGGGAAGTCATGAAGTTACTGTATTGGCTCAATGAAGCTTTATCGCTTTCTCGCCCAGCGTTACAAGCTAGATTACCGTTAACAGGCTCGAACCTGATTGATGATGTATTTATACGTTACCAGCTGGTGGATCTTGACCAGCCGTTGCTATTTCTATTTTCACCTTCGGGCAGTAATGTACGTCAGCAAGAGTTGCATGCTGATTATGTCCCTTGGGGTTATGATTTCGCTCAGCAGCAACAGGTTAATGTGATTGCTTTTCAGCACCTAGGAATGACGAACTGGTTTCGTAGTCCGAGTTTAATTGATTTCCTTGAGCAACTTGCGCCATTGCTGACCCCGTTTCCTCTGCGCTTAGGTTATGGCTTAAGCCGGGGTGGGTTTGCGATTGGGGCGTTTGCAAATTTATTGCAGCTTAATCATGTGCTGCTGTTTTACCCAGTAAGTACCAAAAATAAGCATCGGGTGCCCTGGGATACTCGTTCCAGTACCGAGGCGGCCCAAAAATTTGATTGGCAGGGGAAATTCCATGATAAAGACCTAGGTGATGCCCAAGGCTATATTATTTACGACCCCACCGACTCTATTGATGCCCTGCATGCCCAACGTTACCCAGAGTTAGTTCATGTGCCAATTTCAGGAATGGGACATGGTATTCGTTCAGATGATACTGAAAAGTTACGTTTTTATAACTCTATTGCTGAGCAATTCATCAACGAACAAAAGATAGATGTTGATGATTGCCATAAACAATCTCAGCAATGGTTTTTAGAGAGGAAAGAGCCCGAATAAGCGGGGAAATACACGGTATTTTTAAACACAATTGCGTAATGCAATTTAGATGGAGGATAAATGAAGTTACTGTATTGGCTGGATGAATGGGCGTCTCTTTCCAAAGACGAACAACAGGCCAAGTTACCGATGTCTGGTGAGGATTTACTTGACGACATTTTTGTGAAATATCAATTTGTTGATTTAAATAAACCCTTGTTATTTACCTTCTCACCAGCAGGGACGAATTTACAGGAACAGGACTTAGATTCGAATTTTTCGCCTTGGGGCTATCGTCTTGCGCAAAAGCAAGAGGTTAACATTATTGCTTTTCAGCATTTAGGGAAAAGTAATTGGTTTCGTAGTCGCAACTTAATTTTCTTTTTAGAGCAATTGTCCACGTTGTTGAGTCCATTTCAGTCTCGACTAGGCTATGGATTGAGTCGTGGTGGATTTGCGGTGGGCGCGTTCGCCAATTTATTAAGGCTAAATCAAGTTTTGCTTTTTTATCCGGTGAGCACTAAAAACCAACAGATTGTCCCTTGGGATAACCGATCGAGCACCCAACTGGCACAGCAATATGATTGGCAAGGTGATTATCACGATCTTGATTTAGGGGATGCGAAGGGGTACATCATTTACGACCCGACGAATCACATCGACCGATTGCATGCGAAACGCTACGCCCAATTAACTCACTTAAGAGTGTTTGGTATGGGGCACGGAACTCATGCTAATTATCTGAATCAATTTGGCTTTTACAAGCAAGTGGCGGTGGACTTTATTCAGAATCAACATATTGATATTGCTCAGTTTCGACATCAAACCAGGGCTTTGCGCTTTAAAGAGGATTACTATCAGTGCCTGAATAAAGCTAATGCAAATTCTAGGCATCGTTTAGGGTTGCTGAGTACCGCTCATCATGCCTTAATGGCTGAGAAGAAAGCGCATATTAAGGAACATCAAACGAGTATTGATATTCAGCCTTTGCTGGATATTGCCGTCAAGCATCAGGATGAAAACCCACAAGATGCAGTACAGCTATTGGAGCTTGCGCAACAAATCGTGCCCGGCGATCCTATGGTTGAATATAAATTGCAGCAACTGCTTTGCTAAATGCTGGTTTAGTTGACAGAAAAAAGCGCCAACGGCGCTTTTTATGATCTGGATGTCACGAAAGTTAATTTCAGGCTTAAACCGCCATTAAGCCATTCGTTTTTTGAGCGTCAATATTTGCAGCGATTTGGTCGCCCATGGTGATTAATTTATCTAAAATTCGCTCGCCATCGGCGCGAAGTCCGTTGTGCTCATACTCATTGGTGATCCACTCGGTTGAGTTTGCTATTTGCTTCAGGGTCGCGCGGCTAATATCCATATCAACAAACATGTCATCAGCGTAAACCGCGCAAGTGATCGGCACCTTATTTTGCGCTAGCACTTGCGGATGATACAGTGCAGGCCAATCATTTTTGGCGGCCAGTTGCTGTGCTGCCGCTTGCAGTGGTTTTAAGCAAGCGTATTGTTCGAACATCCAAGGGAAAACCATTTCACCGGTAAATAAGAAAGTCTGATTCGGCTGGTAATCAAAGACTTGATACTCTTGGCGAATGCGTTGCGCGGACCAATTTGAAGCGCTGTGCTGACAGTAAATCGACTCATGCAAAATGGCGTAAATAGGGTTAGTTTGAAATGCTTGTTGCATAAGCATCTGATGAAGAAACTCATAGCTCAAGACTTCTTGTCCATCGACCGTGATCAACGCGTTTTCCAGTAGGTAATAAGTGGGCAGAAAACTGTCACTCATACCAAAGTTGATGCCGATCTGCTGAAACTGTTCAACAGTAAATAGTTGGCCATTGGGTAAGTGAACCTGATGGTTAAGCAGATGATTAGCAATACGCTGACATAAGGTTTGCGCTTGGGGGAACTGAGCAAAAAAGGCGTGGTTTTTCTCCAAAGTACGAGCAAACGTCGCGCGGTACACTTCATCAGCATGAGCGGTGAGCGAGGGTACGCCACCGGTAATGTAGGCGCGTTTTAAACTCTCTGGATAGAGAGATAAATAAGTAAGCGAGCAAAAACCACCGAAGCTTTGCCCTAAAATCACCCATTGCTTCACTCCGAGCGCTTCACGAATGGCTTCTGCGTCGCGCACGATATTATCAGCACGGAAATGACATAAATATTCGGCTTGTTGAGCTGCGTTCATGGTGGATAAGGTTTGGTGGGAGATCACCGAGCTATTACCCGTGCCACGCTGGTCAAGAAGCAGTACTTGATAATCTTGCAGCGCCCGTTTTAACCAGCCAGATAAACCATTAGGGCGCGGCGCAGGGAAGCCAGGCCCACCTTGGAAATACACCAACCAAGGTTTTTGTTGCTCGCTATCAGAGACTAAACGAATCGCCCGCGCAAAAACCGAAATCGTGCTTGAATCCGGGTCGCTGTAGTTTAAGGGCAGGGTAAAGGAGTGTGGAGTGTACTGCACGCCATTGTCAATAAAAGCAGTCAGATCTTGCTGCATCACGATTCCTTGTTGATTATGGTTATTTTAAATGACAGGGTCACTTTTAGCGAATGATTCAATTCATCAGCAAGGGTATAGCAGTTTTCTGCTCGGTTCAAAGCCTCTGCGTCCGTCAACCTGATCTTAATCACGTAGAAAATAAAAAAGCCAGTCGCAAGAGGCGGCTGGCTAAAAATGTGAACAAAATCTATTCACTAACAACGTCAGTTGGCTAGGTGATCCTCGGCTTAAAAGGATCATTCTATATAAAGCATTTAGCGTGCCAACTTTTTATGTGGGGTAATGCTCATAAAATCGGTGTTTATTTGAGTTTAATATCGTTTTGTTTCATAGTTTGCTTTGCAAAATGCAATTGATTTTTTGTTTTGCGATTTTTATCTGATGATCAATCGAGTCAGAGTTTAGTCATCAATCTGTAGAGTGTGGGTGACTTCCTTGAATTGATTTTATGATCCGTTTATACCGAGATAGTTGATTTGATAAAGAGAATTCTTGCCTTATGAATGAATTTGAAAAAATGACCTTAGGTTTAGAGCATGATTCAGATAGTCCGGAATTTGCGATACTAAGAAACCAAGCTTTTGATCTACTTAAAGAGATAAATTCTCGTCAGTTTGCTGCGGCTCGGCCCTATCTTGAGAAATTATTCAAGCAGATCGGTGATAATACGGTGGTTTGCCCGCCGTTCTTTTGTGAGTACGGGAAAACCATTTCCATTGGCAGCGAGACTTACATCAATATGGGAGTGACGATGTTGGATAATGCACCGATCACGATTGGTAATAACGTTTTAATTGGTCCTAATAGCCAATTTTATACGCCGACCCATTCGCTCGATTACCAGCAGCGGCGTGGTTGGACTTTTCAGTGCGCGCCAATTGTCATTGAAGATGATGTTTGGATTGGAGGAAATGTTGTTATTTGCCAAGGCGTGACGATTGGCGCTCGTTCAGTGGTAGCAGCGGGAGCTGTTGTCACCAAGGATGTTGCTCCTGACACTTTGGTTGGTGGTGTCCCAGCTAAATGGATCAAGACATTAAAGCAAGTTGAACAATAAAAATAGGGAGACGAAAAGTCTCCCGTTTGGATCTGTCTTTTTCCTGTCGTAAGCGACAGCGGTGTTAGCTACGTTGATTGATTAACCCAAATAACGCGACACTAAATGCGCCTTGAAGTGTATTGGGTTAAGTACCTCGCCTGTGGCTTGTGTCACCAATTCGTCAGTTGTCAGTAGGCTTCCTTTGCTCCAAATATTGTCACTCAACCAGGTAAAGATAGGCCTGAGATCTTTACGAGCAATCGCTGCTTCTACATCAACACCTTGTTTCATCGTCGCCATAAATTGCGCGGCATACATAGCGCCAAGCGTATAAGAAGGGAAGTAGCCAAAGCTGCCGTCTGTCCAGTGAATATCTTGCATACACCCATTTTGATAGTTGCCAACGGTGGAAAGGCCAAGATAGTCGCCCATTTTTTCATTCCATAACTCTGGTACATCCGTGTGCTTGATGTGGCCGTTCATTAGATCACGTTCAATCTCATAACGTAAGATAACGTGAGCTGGGTAAGTCAGCTCATCAGCATCAACGCGAATGAAGCCTTTTTCCACACGGGTGTAGAGTTTTTGGAAGTTATCAGCGGCGAACACGGCACTTTCATTCGCTGAGAAATGTTGCTGAGCTAGAGTGGCTAAATGCTCAATAAATGGCGCGCTACGGCCCAACTGCATTTCAAAAAATAGCGATTGAGATTCGTGAATGCCCATTGAACGAGCGTGACCAACCGGATTGCCCGCAAAGGCTTTGGGTAAGCCTTGCTCATAACGCGCATGGCCGGTTTCATGGACAATGCCCATTAACGATTGAGTAAACTCAGCTTCATTATAGCGGGTGGTGATCCGTACATCACTCGGTACGCCGCCGCAGAATGGATGTGTGCTTTGATCTAATCGGCCATGGTTAAAATCAAATTGCAGCAGTTTCATGACCTCTAAGCCAAGTTTTTTTTGTTCACTGGCTGGGTAATGGGCTTTAGGGAGAATGACTTGCTCACTGCGCTGTTTTTCTAAGACTTGCTCAATTAAGCTTGGTAACCAGCTTTTTACATCGGTAAAGACCTTATCCAGCGCTTGGCTATTGGTTCCCGGTTCATAGAGATCAAGCATGGCATCGTAGCGGCTTAAGTCGGTGATATCTGCTCGAATTTGCGCTTCTTCTTGAGACAGTTTGACTACTTCGGCCCAATTTTTTTCAAAACCAGTCCAGTCGTTATTTTTACGTTGACTGCGCCAAGCGTGCTCACACTGCGAGCCTGCTAGGGATTGCGCTTTAACCAAAGATTCTGGTAGTGCATTGGCCAGTTGCCATTGACGATGCATTTCTCGCCAAGTGGCTTTTTGCTCTGCGGTTTGGAGTTGTTCTTGGCTGCGAGCGAACCACTCGGCCAGTTGCGGCTCGGTCAGTAACTGATGAATATGAACGGATAATTGTGCCATCGCTTCGGAGCGAGCTTGAGCTCCGCCCGCGGGCATAACCGCAGCTTGATCCCAGCCACAAATCGAGCTGAGATGTTGAAAATGGGCAATTTTTTTAAAATGTTCAATCAGAGCGGTAAAAGCCATGTTGATTTCCTTATTCGATGATGCTTTGGCTCACGACGGAGAATACGTGGAGCCTTGATTTGCAGTGCTAGAAAACAGAGTCTATAGAATAGGGGATTCTGACTGTGCTGGCTAATCGTTGTTGTTTAAGCTCAATTAATGAGTCTGATACGCGCTAAATTTCTATCCCTAGTTGATGATCCGTCACTGTCTTCTGTCTGAAGTCTTGATTTACATACGTTATCTATTATTTTCCTTAGCCAGTTCTGTGTAGGTTATATGGAAGAGCTTAATGTCAACGAGAAAAAATTAACTGAGAAGTGGCTCACTAATAGTACAAATAGGTTGCGAAGATGTTCAAATTTGTTGTGTTTTTATTTCTGAGGTGAATGTAAAGGTATTACTATCTTTTCGTGCATAACAATAATGAACGCTACAGTGGAGGTAGACATGAATGCAATATTCCTGATGCTGATGGGCTTAGGTGCCATGGCGCTGGGTTACATTTTTTATTCGAAATTTATTTGTGAAAAAATTTTTAAAGTCGACCCGCATTTTCGAACCCCCGCCCATGAAATGAATGATGGTATCGATTATGTACCAACCAATAAATACGTCTTATGGGGGCATCATTTTACATCGGTTGCTGGGGCTGCACCGATTATTGGTCCTGCCATTGCCGTGATTTGGGGCTGGGTTCCAGCCTTTATCTGGGTCGTTTTTGGCACGATTTTCTTTGCTGGGGTACACGATGCGGGAGCGATTTGGGCCAGTAACCGTAATAAAGCAAAATCGGTCGGTGCGTTAACTGGCGATATTATCGGTCCTCGTGCACGCAGTCTGTTTATGATCGTTATCTTCCTTGTACTACTGATGGTCAATGCGGTATTCGCAGTGGTCATTGCCCGTCAGTTAATCAGCTTTCCCAGTGCGACTATCCCTGTGTGGGGAGCCATTTTGGTTGCGTTGGTGATTGGTCAGTTGATTTATCGTCGTTATATCGGGCTTGCGATGGTCTCACTACTAGGAGTCATTGCTCTATATGCAATGATTTATGTTGGCCCTATGATGCCACTTTCTTTACCTGATACTTTGATGGGTTTGAATCCTACACAGAGCTGGATCATCATTCTGTTTGCCTATGCAGCTATCGCTTCTTTATTACCAGTTTGGATGTTACTGCAGCCAAGGGATTATATTAACGGTATTCAATTATTCATCGGTTTGTTTTTAGTTTACGGGGCGGTTTTATTCGCCGGTCCTGATGTGGTGGCTCCAGCGTTCAACACCAATTTACCAGAGGGGACGCCATCACTGATCCCATTGCTGTTTGTGACCATTGCTTGTGGCGCGATTTCTGGTTTCCACGGTCTAGTGGCAAGTGGCACCACGTCGAAACAGTTAGATAAAGAACCGGATGTCCGTTTTGTTGGTTACTTTGGCGCGATTGGTGAAGGTTCTTTAGCGTTAGCGGCGATCATTGCGGCCACCGCAGGTTTTGCGACTTTAGCTGATTGGCAAGCGGTTTATCATGGCTTTGGTCAAGGTGGCGTGGGCGCGTTTATTAATGGCGGAGCTAATATCTTACAGCAAGGTTTGGGATTAGATACCACGCTGTCACAAACATTATTAACTGTGATGGTGGTTTTGTTTGCTGGCACGACCATGGATACTGGCCTACGTCTGCAGCGCTATATTTTCCAAGAATGGGGCAACATTTATAACATAAGTTGGATGCAAAAAGCCCTGCCAGCAACCTTGCTCGCGGTCGGTTCATGTGTGTTACTCGCCTTTGGTGCTGGTGGTGACGGCTCTGGTGGTCTACTGATTTGGCCGTTATTTGGTACCACTAACCAGTTGTTAGCAGGCTTAACACTATTGGTGATTACCGTGATGTTGGTGCGTTTAGGGCGTCCGATGTACTACACCTTAGTTCCTTTGGTCTTTTTACTGATCATGACCACCTTAGGTTTATTGATCCAATTAAAAAGTTTTTACGATAAGCAAGATTGGTTCTTGTTCACACTCGATATTATCGTACTTATTGCCGCAATCTTGATTACCTTAGAGTGCGCTTCTGCTTTGAACAAATTGATTAAAAGTAAGAAAGAGGCAACGATAAATGAAACTGAGTAAGATCCGTGCTTGTTTTAAGCTCGCTAATCATTACGCAGAAGAAATTTATAATGCGCCGTATCGTTCGGCTATTGCTCGCGCTAAGCGCGAGCAAGACGATTTGTTTATGTTGTTGATTTTCTCGGAAATGATGGGCGTGCCTAATCCCGCCAGTTATTACACACTTGAATTACAACCGTTATTAATGGAGCGTTTTCATGATTGGCATCTGCGCATGGGCATGCCTCATTCGCCCTTAGATCAGTTTCGTTGTTGCTGAGTTCTGGGCCATCATGCAATCACAGATATTTAATCGAGAGGAAAGAGTTGTGTCGTTATTACTCAACACTCAACGGGTGATCTTAGTGGGTGGTAAAGGTGGAGTAGGAAAAACCACTACCTCTGCGACCTTAGCGTTACTTGCGGCAGAAAGAGGGCGCAAAGTCTTAGTCGTCTCAACTGATCCTGCGCACAGCTTAGCCGATGCTTTTGATCGCCCCATTGGCGATAAAATCACTCGTATAGCTCCCAATGTCGATGGGTTAGAAATTGATCCCGATGAAGAGGTGGTTCGTCACCTTGAGCAGGTGATCAGTCAGTTAAAGCGTTTTACCCGCCCCGAGTTGTATGGGGCTGTTGAACGGCAAATTCGTTTAACGGGTCAATCGCCTGGAGCGCAAGAAGCGGCGTTATTGGAATGCATAGCTCGTACATTAGAGCATGGCTTGCAGCACTATGATTTGGTGATTTTTGATACCGCGCCCACTGGCCACACTTTGCGTTTACTGGCTTTACCGGAAGCGATGGCGGCTTGGACACAAGGGCTGCTCAAGAGTAATCAACAATCGGATAAATTTGGCAAGGTGCTTGATCACTTAACACCGAGAGCAGGCAAAGATATTGCTAACCCTTTGGTCAGCCCAGAAGAGCATGCCACCAATGGTCTTGATGAGCGACATAAGGCGATTGCGGAAATTTTACTCAATCGCCAACGTTTATTACAGCGTACACGTGAGACATTTCTCGATAGCAGCATGACTTCGATTCTATTTGTGCTGACGCCAGAAAAACTGCCAATATTAGAAACCGTGCGTGCCGTACAAGCACTCAGTGAGGAAAAACTACCGGTGGCAGGTATCGTTATTAATCGTATTTTACCCATCGAAGCCGATGGCACTTTCTTAGCTCAGCGCCGAGAGCAAGAAAAACAGCATTTACAAGAGATTAATCGCCAGTTTGCTCATCTCAATCGTTATCCGATTCCTTTACAAGCTACTGATATACAAGGGGTTGAGCAGTTACTTGCCTTGAGTGAGCGTTTTAGTGAAGCCGGTTTTTAAATCCCTAAAGTGCGTAAAAA
This sequence comes from Vibrio injensis, assembly GCF_001895205.1. Classification (GTDB taxonomy): domain Bacteria; phylum Pseudomonadota; class Gammaproteobacteria; order Enterobacterales; family Vibrionaceae; genus Vibrio; species Vibrio injensis. The sequence continues at coordinate 9,444 of NZ_BDJF01000011.1, forward strand.
GTAAAAAAATATTACAGACAAGTGATTCACTCTCAGGTATAACGATTTTGTGATCTGAATCGTTCAGCTATTCAGCATCACAATGATGGCTAGGGAAGGCAGAGTATCGGTGATGTTCATCACTGGCTCACTGTCTCTACGCATTTGTTATTGATGACTGGTGTGAGAGATTATGTATATTCAGAATTTTGAAGCGTTTTTAATTGCGATAACCATTTTAACCTTAACGCCGGGTTTAGATACCGCGTTAGTGATCCGTAATACCTCGCGAGCGGGGATGGCGGATGGTTGCGTGACCAGTTTGGGGATCTGCGTCGGTTTATTCGTTCACGCTACGTTTTCCGCGATAGGCATTTCGGCGATTCTGACTCAATCTGCCGAGTTATTTCAATTGATGAAAATGGTTGGTGCGGCTTATTTGATCTGGCTGGGGTTGTCGAGTTTGCGTGCTTTAGCAAAATCACCGAGTGGTGTTGACATTGTGACTTTGCAACATGCACAGTTAAATGTTCGTCGTTCACTACGTGAAGGTTTTCTCTCTAACGTATTAAACCCGAAAACGGCGGTGTTTTACTTGGCTTTTTTGCCGCAGTTTATTAATCCCGAACATTCGCCGCTTTTACAGTCGTTATTAATGGCTGCGATTCATTTTGTGATTGCAATGCTTTGGCAGTGTGGGTTGGCTGGAACGTTGAGTTCGGCAAAAAATTTACTGAAAAATAGTGCATTTATGCGTTGGATGGAAGGGACAACCGGGGTGGTTTTGGTCGGATTAGGCTTTAAATTAATGACGGATGACATTGAGTAGCCATTAATTTTTGAACAACAAAGGGCTTGAGAATATCTCAAGCCCTTTGTTGTTTTATTGTTAAAGTTAATCGTAGCAGTAAAAAGAGTAAACTAGGCTTTGACTTTAATGGTGGTTAACGCTGGTAATTGCGCTTCAAAATAGAGTTTAGTTTCAGCAATCACGACATGACGTAAAGCGATTAAGCCAATCAGGTTAGGGATCGCCATCAAGCCATTAACGATATCGGCAATAATCCAGATTAAATCAAGATGTAAAAAGGCGCCGGAAGCAATTAATCCGATAAAAATCACTTTATAAGGCAGCACAGCCTTGGTTCCCCATAAGAAGACTACGCAGCGCTCACCATAATAATTCCAACCTAAAATCGTTGTAAAAGCGAAAAAGATCAATCCAACAGAAACCAGTAATGGTCCAAGCGTCTGGGCATTAAGCCCCGTGGCAAAGGCATGCGTTGTCATCGCTGCGCCCGAAAAATCGCTTTGCCATGCACCAGTTAAAATCAAGGCTAGACCCGTCATGGTACAAATGATGATCGTATCAAAGAAGGTGCCTGTCATCGAAATCAGACCCTGTTTAACACAAGAGTCTGTTTTTGCTGCCGCTGCCGCCATTGGCGCACTGCCTAAGCCGGATTCGTTGGAAAATACACCACGTGCAATCCCCGACTGAATTGCCAACATAATACTGGCGCCTAAAAATCCGCCGCTCGCTGCGGTTGGCGTAAAGGCGGAAACCAGCACCAGTTGAATCGCTTCTAGTAGTTTGTCACCATTACTGATGATGACACTTAAACACGCAACAACATAAAAAAGCGCCATGATAGGTACGACTTTACCTGCGACCTTAGCGATGGATTGGATACCACCGACAGTGACGAAAGCAACAAGGATGGTCAGTACGACAGCGGGCATCTCTCGTGGCACGCCAAAAGAAATTTGAGTCGCGTCTAAAATGGCATTAACTTGTGGAAAAGTACCGATCCCAAAACAGGCGACACCAAGTGCAAAAACCGCAAATAAAATCGCTAACGTGTTTGACCCAACTCCATCACGCAGATAATACATCGGTCCGCCAACCATCTGTCCTTTGTCATCGACTTTACGGTATTTAACGGCGAGTAGACATTCTGCGTATTTGGTCGCCATACCAAACAAAGCCGCTAACCACATCCAAAAGAGTGCACCAGGCCCCCCTAATTTGATTGCGGTTGCGACGCCAACAATATTACCAGTACCTATGGTGGCAGAAAGTGCTGTACATAGTGCAGCAAAGCTGGATACATCACCTTGTTTATCATCGGGCTCTTTACTGAACACCATTTTGATAGCAGAGGGTAAGTAGCGAAACTGAAGTAAGCCTAGGCGAAACGTAAAATAGATTCCGGTTCCCACTAGGAGGATAAGCAGTGGTGGACCCCAAATAAAGTGGTCAATAGTTTGTAGCAGTGTTTGTAGATTGGTCATTATTTCCCCTTAATAGTGTCAACATAAGGAGAAGAGGAAAGGGGGCTGAATAAATATATTCAGTCAAACTCACAGCGAAAAAGCAACGCACAAGAAAACCATGTCACGATACCCGTGGTAACCGCCATGTTCAGCATTGTATTAAGCAAAATGAGCAAAGCCATAAGGCTTAGAATCATAAAACCTTTCACTCCTCTGTCCTTTTGCCTGAGAGTTTCACTGTACTGATGTATCCAGCACAGCTTGCTCCTTCGGCGACCGATTGAACGGTTCTCTCCAGAGGTTCCTCCAACAACAGTCCTCGCTTTTATCTTCAAAAAAGAATAAAGCACCTGAAAGATTTACTTCTTCGGCGGGTATAGTTAACTAAGTGTTGTAGTTTAGTTAATAACCACTCTCCTGCTGTCTTCAACGGAACAATTATCTAGTGTTACAATAATTTGCTTGGCGATACTAACCAAAATAAAGTGTGATGTCATCTACAAATTTAATGGTAAATGATTTGGGATTGATAAGGTGATTAAGAGCAAAAAGGTCGCGTTGTTCGAAAAAGCGCCGTCGTCAATGTGGATCGAATTAAATTATTGACATAACAGCAGGTTAATTCATTTTTCTTTGACCCATTTAGGCTGATAAATGGTATAAAATAGCAAGCAGCAACTGGCTTGAGAGCTACACTTGTCTTACCGCATATTATTGAAGTAGGCAAAATAAAACCGGAGCATACTATGACCAGATTAATTTTTATTGGGGTATTGATTGTTCTTGCTTTTCTTTTAATCCGCTATGGAACTAATGAGAAGCTTCAAAAGTGGGTGGTGATTGTTTTATTATCGGCTTTTGCTCTTTATACCGCTTCGCTTGTGGTTACTGAATTAATTCGCTGATGCTAAATTGGGAGTCAATGTGAATCAAAAAAAAGCAGATGAGGATCAAGATGTTGTCGTCATCGAACAGCGTGACAAACGCAGTTATCTTTATATCGGGTTAGCGGCAGCACTAGGGTTAGCATTAGGGGGATTAGTCGGTTCGTCAGTGACGGAGACTAAATGGCAGTCGGCTTATGCTGGTTTGCAGGTCAATGTACAAGCATTACAAGACAATGCTAACGCATTAAAAGAACAAAGCGCTCAACAAACAGAGCAACAAGAGCAAGAGTGGCAAGCTAAATTACAAGAGCATCTTGATCAGCAAAAAAGCCAATATCAAGAGCAGCTAGATCAATTAGAAAAACAAATAGCAGAGTTAGAAAAAGTTAACTTATCGTTGGATCAGCAATTAGCAAAGCAAAACCATGCATTGCAAAGTGCTGATGAGCAAAATGCACGTTTACATCGTCAGGCTGATATGCAATCGATACTTTTTGAGCGTTCACGAGAGTTATTTCAAAAAGAGCTAAAGATTAAGCAAGAAGTTGAACAACTACAAAAAGAGCAAAAGCAGTTGCAGGAAGCCTTGCCCATCTTGAAAAAAGAGTGTGATGTTTATTTAAAAGGCCAATCTTGGGATGCAAAATCCGATGCTTGTGATAGGCAAGATGCAGCGAGTTCAAGATTAAGTCAAGTGGAACAAATGCTGCGAGTTCATCAACTGGATTTACAAGAAATCAAATCATTATCGGCTGAAATAGGTTTGTAGCATCATACGGTCAAAGACCGAAAAATCCAGCCTCTATATTGATAGAGGCTGGATTTTTAGTTATTCACGAAAGTTATTATACTGGAAAGGTTGTTCTAGGTTGCTGTCTTTTAAAAAGGCGATCACCGTTTGTAAATCATCGCGTTTTTTACCGCTGACTCGAATTTTATCGCCTTGAATAGAGGCTTGTACCTTGAGCTTGGCGTCTTTGATCATCTTGACCACTTTCTTGGCCAGTAATGATTCGATTCCTTGTTTAAATACAACATCCTTGTACCAGTTTTTACCTGAATGAACTGAGTCTTTTAGCTCCATAGATCGTGCATCAACACCGCGTTTGGCTAAATTGCCGCGCAGGATATCCAACATTTGATTAAGTTGAAAATCATCTTCAGCGGCCAATTTCACTGTTTCGTCTTTAAGTTCGAAACTGGCGTCGACATTACGAAAATCAAAACGCGTGGCGAGTTCACGATTAGAGTTATCTACCGCATTACGTAGTTCTACAGTATCAACTTCTGAAACAATATCAAAAGAAGGCATAATGAAAATTCCTTATCTTATTGAGCACGTCGAGTGGTTATTGCTTGAGCCAGGCGAGTAATCATGGTTGCCGTATCATCCCAGCTTAAACAAGGATCAGTAATCGACTGACCATAAGTTAAATTAGTTAAATCACACATGGACTGATTGCCTTCGATGAGAAAACTTTCAGCCATAATACCCGCTACCTTATGGCTACCGGATTCAATTTGACGACAAATTTCTTCAGCAACCTCAAGCTGCTTACGATGCTGTTTTTGACAATTAGCATGGCTAAAATCAACCACTAATCGTTCAGGTAAATTAAATTCAGCCAACTGAGCACAGGCGCTATTAATTGAATCGATGTCAAAGTTAGGACCACTTTCACCACCACGTAAAATGACGTGTCCATATGGATTACCGCTGGTGCGATAGACGGTCATGCGCCCATTTTTATCGGGCGAATAGAAATAGTGTAAGGCGTGAGCTGCGCGAATCGCATCAATAGCAATTTTGACGTTACCATTAGTGCCATTTTTAAAACCGACAGGGCAGGAAAGAGCGGAGGCCATTTCTCGGTGAATTTGCGATTCTGTTGTGCGCGCTCCAATTGCTCCCCAACTAATAAGGTCGGCGATATATTGCCCCGTGATCATATCGAGAAATTCGGTCGCGGTTGCCAATCCGAGTTTATTGATATCGAGTAATAATTGGCGTGCTTTGTTTAAGCCCGCTTCCAACGCGTAGGAGCCATCTAAATTAGGATCGGTGATCAAACCTTTCCAGCCAACCACGGTGCGTGGTTTTTCAAAATAGGTACGCATGACAATGAACAGTTGTTCACTATACTGTTGTTGTATTGCGCTTAATCGACGTGCGTATTCTAGTGCTGCATGGGTATCATGCACAGAGCAGGGGCCGACTATCACCAATAAACGATCATCTTGACCTGATAGGATTTGTTCAATTTGTTGACGTGAGTGAGCGATGCGCTCGGCAACCTCATCGGTAACCGGATGTGCAAGGCTTAATTCAGCCGGCGTTGGCATTGGGCCAAGGGCTTGAGTTCTTAATTCATCAGTTTTTAATGGCATCATATTGCCTATTTTTTTATTGCGAAGCGCTAAAGATAACGAATTTAACCCAGAGAATAAACCACTTAGCAGAAATGTGGATGATGAAAACTGTAAAGGTGATTTTTTATTCTCTTTTTATGAATTAATATTGATTTTTGCCCTTGTGTTTGGTCAATGAACTCGGTATTTTCGTCCTACAGTAATCAACAACAGATGGAGCCGTTATGAGTGTTGTATCACCTTCTTCAGTAAATAAGCCGTTTGAGCAAGGTAATACCTTACCTCAATGGTCTCAACAAACCTTGAGTTCAACCTTGTTTGTTGCCATTTCGGAGCTGATCGCAGATAGCATTTTTTATTATCCTGGTTTGGTCACGGATCAAGATCAGTTATCCGAGCTAGAGAAAAGTTCTTTACAGGCATTATTAAATGATCAAACGATTGCTGAGCATTTTGTTGATACGTTAGTGGAGCGAATTGAACAAGGTATTCAGCCACATCACCAAAGCATTCGTATTTGTTTAAGTAGTGCTGATAGTGCACAAAGCCGTACTTTACTGGGCGGAGAAAAAGTCGCGGTTGAATCAAATCCGGCGCTTGGAGTTCGAGGTGTCGCTCGATTAACGGCCATTGAATACGCTGATGCATTTGAGTTGGAGTGCAACGTGATCAAAAGGTTGATCAGTAAAGGGCATCCTATTGAAATCGTCGTGCCTTTTGTTCGCTCGTTGAGTGACGCCGCCGCAATTATTGATAGCCTCGCCGAACAAGGTTTACCGCGTGGTTTACATGGGTTAAAGGTATCATTTGTTTGCCAAGTGCCTTCCGCTGCACTATTGGCAGAACGTTTACTGGCTTATTTTGATGGGATGCTATTGGATTGGGACTCCCTTGCCCAATTTACCTTAGCGGTTGATAATAGTGCCGATACTCTTGTTGAACGCTATCAACCCAGCGACAATGACGCCGTGTTTCAGTTAGCCGAAATGGCCGTTAAAATAGCCCATCAAACGCAGAAACCGCTGAGTATATTAGTGAGCGAACAGAATGTATCGAAGAAGATCCAGCGTTTTTTATCTGAAGTCGCTCAGCCAGATTCGGTTTATTATTACTGAGTTTTTTCTTTAAAACATTAAGCTAATCAGAAGCCAAGTAAAAATGACTTGGCTTCTGATTTTTTATAACATTTCGTTGACATTTCCTTGGCTATCGAGTGAACTGGTCTGATGAGATTACAGGGAAGTCTAATTATGTTTTCTGCTTTAACCAAAGCCAATTTCTATCTTAATTATTTCGGTATTTTTAAGGTACCCCTTATTTGGTATTGTCGACCTAAAATCCTGCTGTTAAATGATCAAGCGGTTGAAGTCCGTATTCCGCTGAAAAGAAGGAATAAAAATCATCTAAATAGCATGTATTTTGGCGTACTTGCCGTAGGTGCGGATGTAGCTGGTGGCTTTATGGCCATGCACAAAGCTCAGCAGCGTGGAGAAGTTATTTCTTTAGCATTTAAAGCCGTCAAAGCAGAATTTTTAAAAAGACCGGAAGGGGATGTCCACTTTCATTGCGTCGATGGCGCTGCGATTGATGCCATGTTGGATGAAACCATCGCTACCGGCCAACGCGTAAACCGAGAGGTCAAAATCGTCGCCACTTGCCCATCACAGCATGGTAATGAGCCAATGGCAGAGTTTTGGTTAACGTTGTCTGTTAAAGCGGTGAAATCAAAATAATCAGCGTAAAGAGAGTGACTTAATCTAACTCAATTGCTTCAATGTCGACAATTTTGCTCCGGTTAATCACGATTTTCCAACGATAATAACGGGCGGCTTGCCGATGGTCTTTTTCTTTTACAATTAAGTTAATCAAGTGGCGTTTCTCGACCGCTTCCCGACTGACTTGACCATTGCTGAGTTGATAAATACGAGTCGAGCTTTTATCAATTAAGCGTGTTAACGGACGTAAATCGATCATCATCGCTTCACGGGTTTCTTCATAACCGCTCATAAAGCGTGATGTTGACATATCGACTTCCGAGCGATAGTGAAGAATTTGTTCTTCACGATGGACAATCCGTTTCTTACGAATGGCTTGAATTTTTTCCGGTAACTCAGATAACGATTGGTAATCTAGCCATTCATCTTTTTGCCCAACCTGAGTCCCTGTCGTTGGATCAAAATAACGTCGCCGCCATTTGGGCTTGCCTTTACGGATCCAGCGCCACAGTATATTGCGTAAATCATCTTTAAATATCTCACGCAAGGCATAAATAAACGACATCGCAATGATAAAGGAGGCGGTAATCTCTCCTAGATAATCACGAGCGACGATGGCAGTAAGTGTTACCACGACCATGATTAAGCCTGTGACGACCCCTTTAACCACCCGTTTGACGTTATTGCCCAGAGAGGTCACTTTTTCATTAAGAATGATCGGATGTTCAATAAGACGCCGTAATAAACGCATCTTATTACTCAGGCGGGTTACATCCGTGCCAGCTTTTTCGGAGTTGTAATGATTTAAGGCCCGATGAGCCTGCTCTTTTTCAACTAAGGTGATGAGGCGTTCTTTAATGGTTTTATAGTCATTATCACGAGTAAGGTGAGCGACTATCGACAGAAATTTTTGCTCGGTATACCAAGAAAGATAGTTATCAATATTGGCGTAGTAACGTTTAAGGTTCTCATCGTAAGGAATGGTTCTACGTAATCGTTTTAGAATATCGAGCGATAACTCGATAACCGTATCAACCTCATCTGCGGTGACGGTGTCACTGGTTGCATTAAGCTGATTAACGGCTCTATCTAAGGCGATAACATATTGATAAGCAAATAAACTCAAACTTACCCGATATTGAGTTGATGAGAGTCGGCCGCGTTGTGCTAATCGGCTATGGACAAGTGGCAGCAGAATTTTATCACTGTAATAGGAGCGCTTTTGATGAATGGAGCTATAAAAGAACTCCGACTCTGAAATGATTTCTGGGCTAAGCCCTAATTCCCCAGGAATAAAAAGATAAACATCCAAATCGAGTTTTTTACTGCCTGACATTTGAGTGGCAATCCTCAACGTGACAGCGTCGTATTTATCTACCGTGATCAACGAAAGCTCCTGAAAAATTGCTGAATTTTATCGATACAATTGCGAGAAAGGATAGCAGAGATCACGTATAATCTCTGCAAATTTGCTGTGAGACAATTCTACATGATTAACATTGGCCAAATTAATAGCTTAGAAGTCGTAAAAATCACTGATTTTGGTGTTTTTTTAGATGCGGGAGAGTTCGGTACCACTCTATTACCTAAACGTTATGCACCACAAGGCGTAGAGCTAGGGCAATTTATTGATGTGTTTCTGTTCTTTGATTCAGAGAATCAATTAGCCGCGACAACAGAGACACCTATCGCTCAAGTCGGAGAGTGGGGATTAATGAAAGTCGTCGGTGTGAATAATACCGGAGCATTTGTTGATTGGGGCATTAAAGATAAAGACTTACTGATCCCCTACAGTGAGCAACGTGCGCGCTTTAACGAAGGACAGACGATTTTAGTTTATGTTTATACCGATAAAGCGTCTGGCCGTATTGTGGGTACCACTAAATTTAATAAATGGTTAGATAAAATACCAGCGCATTATAAGGTTAACCAGCCTGTTGATTTGATTATTGCTGAGCGTTCAGAGCTGGGCTTTAAAGCAATCATTAATGGAGCGCATTGGGGGATGATTTTCCCATCGGATGTGTTTGGAAAACTGTTTATCGGTAAAAAAATCAAAGGTTATATCAAAAGTATTCGTCCTGATGGCAAAATCGATCTGGCTCTTCAAAAAGTCGGTGTGGAAAAAATGGATGAGTTAAGTAGCAAAATTTTATCCATGTTAGAGAAAAAACAAGGCTTTTTACCGCTTAGCGATAAATCGACTCCAGAAGAGATTTTTGCCACTTTCCGGACCAGCAAGGGTACGTTTAAAAAAACCATCGGTGGTTTATTTAAGCAAGGAAAGATTGTGATTGAAAAAGACGGTATTCGTCTCGTTTAAGCTAGATTGAGTATTGTTGACCAAAAAAATGGCCCAAAACAGCGTTAGGTTTTGGGCCTTGGGAAACGCGCCAGAAGGGGAGTTAAGCGCGATTTACGGCTATCCCCTTGGTTTGGCTATTATGTGGGGATATTGATAAAGTATAGACCAGTGCCCACTGTTTGATACTTATCATTCCTTAACGCGCAGCAATGCTTTTAAATCCGTCTATTAATATCATCAGTGTGGAATGTTCATTGGCTTTAAAACAGATTTTTATCGCGCACTAAATCTCGTGGTAAGCCATTTTTGATCCGATTACCGACCCATTTCCCTAGACCAATCACATCGCCTTGATAACAAACGATCACTTCACCTTGACCTGTCGTCTCTTCTGGTCGAACATCACGCCCCATAAACCAATCACGAGCTTGATCTTTATCTAATTCAACGGATTGCGATTCTTGTCCGGTTGCCAGTGTTGTAGCGACTTGATGTTGCCAGCGATAGCCCCGTTTATGTTGCTCCGCAATTTTTATCCCCATTCGAGAAAAACGCAGCTCGCCGAGTAGCGATTCTAAAGCCGAGGGAAAGAGCCAGATGTCACCATCACGTGACCACACGTGGCTGTCTTCTGGTAAACGAATGTTCAGTGCATGATATAATTGTTGCTCAATCTCAAGGCGTTGTGCAGGGCTAACTTTAACAAATGGGAATTTACCCAAGCGTTTTTTTACAGCAGGCGTTTCCACTGACGCTAATTTAGTGATTTTAGCGACGAAAAATCCTTCACAGTCATAAACTTGTGGGAAAATATGCAAAAAACCTTCTTCAGTAATGGCCTGTTCAGCACTCGAGAAAAGTTGATCGAGACGAGTGAATGTGACCGCGTCACCATAAGTCTGTTTCAAATGCCAGCAGACGTCTTGGTTCTCTTCACGGCTTAATGTGCAGGTTGAATAGACCAACACGCCGCCAACTTTGAGCGCTTGAAAAGCACTTTCAATTAACGACTTCTGGGTTTGCGCGATACTCATTACCGAAGCTTTGCTCCAGTTTTTCATCGCATCAGGATCTTTGCGTACAGTGCCTTCACCAGAACAGGGAGCATCAAGCAAGATTGCATCAAATTGCTCAGGTAACCAACCACCAAAGATTTGGCCATCGAAATTAGTCAGAGCGCTATTACGAATACCACAACGTTCAATATTGGCGTGTAAAATTTTCACTCGACTGGCCGAATATTCATTTGCTACCAATACGCCTTGATTATCCATTAACGCTGCGATTTGTGTTGTCTTGGATCCCGGCGCTGCTGCCATGTCTAATACATACTCAAAAGGCGTGCCAGATTGCATAAATAGGGCAGAGACGGGCATCATTGAACTGGCTTCTTGGATGTAAAATAGGCCCGCCATATGTTCTGCGGTATTGCCAAGTGGAACCTGTTCTTCATCTGCAGTAATCCAAAATCCACTCTCGCACCAAGGGATAGGTTCTAGGTGCCATCCCTTTCCTGCCGCTCGGGTTTGAAAATCAACCACAGATATTTTTAACGTATTAACACGAATACTTTTTCTGAGTGGCCGTTGGCAGGCGGCGATAAAATCGTTCAGGTTGAGTGTTGAGGGCAATATTTCAGCAATGGTAGAGAGGAACTCTTCGGGTAGCGTAACGGTGGAATGCAAAACAGTGTCTCGATAAGCGGATTCTGGCCGCGATTATATACACATCGCGACCAGACTTGAAGTTTATCTCAAGGTCTAGGTATCGCTGTTCGCCAGCGTTTCCATTCTTCTTGTGGTTTGGCGTGAAGATAAAAAGATTGGCCAGCTTGAGCAGGAGGAGCAAGCTGCTTTTGTTCTGGCGTTGCAAAAGTAATTCCACCGCGAACCATACTTTCTAGGGTGCCTGATTTGATGTTTGCTCCCGTCAGTCCTATCGAAACATCAACGCCTGAGGTATTCCAAAATAGACTATTGCGACGGACTAAGTAAGCATAGTTGGGATCAATATCGATGGTCGAGATAACTCGATCTGCAAACGCACCCAATTGGATGTCAATCACTCGCCCTACTTCTATATCACGGTAAAAAATCGGGGTACCAATATTAATCGATCCGCGATATTCCGTTTGTAGAGTGAACCTAACACCACTTGGCGAGTAAGGTTGGGTAGCAAGGTGAAAAGTATGCTGCGCAGCGCCTTGCCCTGGATAGACTTCGATACTCGGTGAGACTAGATTTTCTAAATTAGTAATACCTTGTAAGCTCACATTAGCTTTAGCCACCCAAAATACGCTCGTTGCGCGAGTAATAAAAGGAGCGTATTCGGGCTGAATGCGAGCAGAAAAGGTGACTTGTGCTTGGCTAAAACTTGGTACAACAGCGATCACTTCACCGACTTGTACTCCCTGATATTTGATTGGAGTACCTTTGACGATACCGTCGCTATTTTCTGCCAGTAATGTGATGGCTTCCCCAAATTGTTGTGCTTTTTGGTAACTCGAATAAAGCTTCCAATGTCCGTCGAGCTTGTTTTCTACTCCTGGCAAGGTATCAAAAGCAATGCCACCTTGAAGTAGCGTTTGTAGCGGAGCTGCTTGAATACGAAGCCCATCGCTTAAAGAGGCATTCACTTCAATACCTGAATGGTTCCAAAATACGGTTTGATCATTAATTAAATGTTGGTACTGGTTATCAATATTAACTTCAACCTCGACGCCTTCTTTTTGTAACTTAAATTGAGTGACATGACCAACGGGGAGATGACGAAATAACAGTGGGCTGCCAATTTGTACCGGAGGCAGGGTTTCTGCATGGAGGCGCAAGGCGCGAGAGCCGGATTGCTGATACGCCGCCAGTTCTGCTAATGATGGGTTAGCATACAGAGAATAGCGTTCAAGTACGGTGTTTTCACCTTCACTAATAAAACTGATAGTACCGCTCAGGAGTTGTTTGACGGGGGGGAGTGAGAGATTAATGCCGGCGCGGCCAAGCTCGGCACGCATTGATCCATCAACATAAAAACGGTTTTTGGAACGAATTAATGATTGGTATTGTTGTTCAATAACGGCATGAAATTCGACTTGATCCGCGCTGAGTTGAACATCCTTGATGATGCCAATTCGTACTCCGCGATACAAAATCTCAGCCCCTGACGTCAAACCATAAGCATGTTCAGCGGTAAGGGTAATGGAGAAAGTATGTGATTGAGATTGTTGATACTCAATTTTTCTTAGCGCTGTAAATTGTCGAGTACGTTCACCTTCACCCGGTTGTAAAGTAAGGTAATTACCTTTGATTAAGTTCGATAAATTTTCTAAGCCAGATAGTGAAACTTTTGCTTCTTGTAAAATGAACTGGCTGCCTGTTGTGAGTAGTTCATTTAATGATGGTTGAATCGCGGCATGAGCAATAATTTGTGTCTTATCCTCATTCAGTTGTAGATGGGTGATCTGTCCTATCTCCAATCCACGGTACATAATGGGCGCTCCCGAAGCGTTAATCCCACTGTCATCAGGCAGTGTAATCGTGATCGGAATGCCGCGTCCGGCTGTTTTGAGATCTCTGTAGAGACGAAATTCGCTGAATTGAGCTGCGGGTTCACCGCCATCGGGGGAATCAACAGCAATCGCTCCGCCAATTAGGGCACTCAAACTTTCTAAACGAACATCGATACCATCAAAGCCTAATGAGGTGCCAATGCCACTCACATTCCAAAAGCGACTTTCTTTGGTGATCAAATGGCGATATTCAGATTCAATTGAGACTTGTAACACGACGGATTGTGCATCTTTGGCAAGTTGATAACTAAATACTTCACCAATCGGAATTTTTTTATAAACAATGGGCGAGCCAATAGAAATTCCGCCAAGATCGTTGGCCCGCAAAGTGATCTGTAGTCCACCATTGGAGACTAAATCGGATGGTGCACGCTCTAGAGCGTGGTATATCTGAGGATGATTTTCTTGCCCAGGACCACCTGGATGTAAGGCGATATAATTACCAGAGACCAAAGCATCCAATCCTGAAACACCAGACAAACTTGCGGTGGGTTTCACTAACCAAAATCGAGTAGTATCAGAAAGCAATTGAGTTGCTTCGGGATAGATATCTGCTTCGACATAGATACTGTCTAATTCGGGAGCAAGTTTTATTTCCCGCACCATACCGACTTCTAAACCCTGATAACGAATGGTGGTTCTGCCTGCGACGAGCCCCTGTGCATCAGAAAAATGAATTTGGATACGTTCACCAGCATCATGTATCGCTTTACCGACCAGCCAACCCGCGAGCAATAAAGTGAGGATCGGTAATATCCACAATGGGGAAATCCCTTTATTGGATTTGATTTGCGGGGAATAAGACGCTTGGGTCATTGGTGGTTTATTCATTACAAGACTCGCTGTGTTTTGTCTCTTGCTGATAATTATCCCACAATAAACGGGGATCAAGGCTTTCGGCTGCTAACATGGTTAAGACGACCACAAAGCCAAAGGCTAGAGCGCCATCACCAGGGATAAAATTAAGTAACTGCCCTCGATCGACCAAGGTCAACATAATGGCAATCACAAATAAGTCGAGAACAGACCATTTTCCTACCCATTTTATCGCATAGAAAATGCTCATTCGCTGACGATGATAACGGCTGCGTCGATATTGAATCGCCAACAATAAATAGATAAGGCCTAAAATTTTAATCACAGGAACGACAATGCTGGCTACAAAGATGATCGCGGCAATGCCATACATTCCTGAATTCATCAGCGAAGCAACACCCGATAAGATAGTATCTTCAAGACGTTGCCCATTGGTGATTAATATGGAGATCGGTAGCAGATTGGCGGGAATGATGGCGATACTCGCGGCGATAACATAGGCCCAAGTCCGTTCGATAGAACGTGGTTTTCGATGATGAAGTGGGTGATGGCAGCGAATACAACGGGCGTTTTCGTGTTGCGATAAGTGGCAATGATGGCAATGAACTTGTTTATCCGTTTGAGCAGGGTAATCTTGCTCGGGTTTCCACGCTTCCCAATAGCGGCGAATGCTAATTCGGCTGAGTAATAAAACAGTGAAAATTTGCAAGAGCACCAAACTAAACAGCGCAGGACCCATAAAAATATCCGCGTAATCGCTTAATTTAAAGCTTGAAACCGCAACGCTGACCAAAAAGACATCAATCATTGCCCATGCTTTTAATTGCTGCATGATCCAGACCGAATAGCGTAAACCAAGAAACCAGTGATAATGTAGCGCAATATGGGCGGTAACGATGGAGGCAAAGACCAGAAATGGGGCTAGGGAGCTGCAAAAAAACACCAGTAGAGCCAGAATCACGTATCCTTCATTCGCTAGAGCGATGATCCCCCCAGATAACGATGCTGGGATCATTACGCCGATCAAACGGATAGTTAAAAAGTCAAAGGCGTGAGCAGGAAAAAACAACAGTAAGCAGGTGACGGCAATCGCTAAATTACCCGATAATGAAGGGCTGCCACCTCGATAAAGTTGGGTTCCACAGCGAGGGCAGTAGGCGCTTTTACCACGAGGCACATCAACAATATCCACCGGTAGCTCACACCCCTGACACAGACGAAGGTTACTGGTGCTCGACGAATGTTGAGAGAGCGGCGTACTAGTCATCAGTCATTACTCGACACTCGGTGACGTTGTCACCGAGTAAGTGGCGGGGAGTATCATAAGCCAAATAGAGTTATGACTGAATAGCGCCATATAATGTTTGATAAAGTCCTTGCTGTTCAAGTAACTCTCCATGTGTACCAATTTGACTCACTCGCCCATCTTCTAATACATAAATCAAATCGGCTTGTTTCACGGCCGACAGACGATGGGCAACAATCAGCGTGGTTCGTCCTTTTAAAAATCCACTTAATGCAAGATGCAGTGCAGCTTCGGTCGCGGTATCGAGTGCTGATGTTGCTTCATCCAAAATCACCAATTTCGGATCACTTAATACCATTCTAGCAATAGCTAAGCGTTGGCGCTGGCCACCAGACAAGCGGATACCGTTACGACCAATAGGAGTATCCAATCCTTGACTGAGTTGATGAGTGATATCTTGCAGTTGCGCTACTTCTAATGCACGCCAAAGCGAGTCGTCGTCATAATCACCACCAAGGGTTAAATTATGCCTTAAAGTGTCGTTGAAAAGTATAGGTTGTTGTAATACCACCGCAATTTGACTGCGGATAATCTCAAAACCAATATCATCACACCGTTCGCCATTAAAATAAATCTCACCTGAATCTGCCCGATATGCTCCAAGCAGTAATTGAATTAAGGTTGATTTGCCACCACCACTTGCTCCGACTAAAGCGACTTTTTTGCCCGCGGGGATGGTTAAAGACAGTTCATCAAGCACCTTTTTCTCGCCATCATAAGAAAAGTTCACTTGTGAGAGTGTGACCGCTACTGGTTGATGCTGAGTAAATGGGTTGACTTTACTGATTGGACGATACTCTTCCTCAAGCTGTAATAACGTATTGATTCTGGCCAGTGCCGCTTTCGCGCTATACCACGAAAATTGGATACCCAGCAGTTCTTGTACGGGTCCTAACATAAACCATAAGTAGCCAAAAACCGCAAAAATTTGTCCGATAGTCAGGTCGCTAAATAGCACCATTAACATCGCGACCGCACGAAACAGTTCAAATCCCAGTAGAAAAAGTAAAAAGGATAGGCGTCCCGCGGCTTCAGCTTGCCAAGCGTATTTATCGGCGTTGGCTCGTACTTCGTCGGCATTGTTTTTAAGTTGAGTTAAAAACTCCCGTTCCTTGTTGGCTGCTCTAAGCTGATAGATACCATCTAAGGTTTCGACTAAACGGTTTTGAAATTTCTCAAATGCTTGGTTCTCGCGTTTTTTGAGATGTTTGACTTGGCTGCCTAGTAGACGGGAAAAATAGATAACAATTGGGTTAACCAATAGGATAAATAATCCTAATCGCCAATCAAGCCATAAGAGTACTAAGGCTGTACCAAATACCGTCAGCAAACTGATTAAAAATTTACTCAATGTTGAGCCAATAAATTGATCGATTGTTTCTATATCGGTTACCAGATGGGCATTAATTCCACCGCTGCCTCGTGTTTCATACTGACGAATACTGATTCGACCTAGTTTATCAATCATTTTACAGCGCATTTGGTAGGTAACCGTTTTTGATACCCGTGTAAACTGCCGACTTTGTATAATATTCAGCAGTTGGCTACCGGTGCGCATGAGCACCACCAGTAATAAAGTGAATAGGATATATCCAGTGGGTGTTTGCCAATCAGAGGGCAAGAGTGTATTCATTAACGCCAAACCACCAGCAGGTTGATTAAGCAAAACTTCATCGACCATCAATGGCATTAACAAGGGGATAGGCACACTGATTAATGTTGCAGCGATAGCAATAAAATTGGCAAAAAGCAGTGGGCGTTGATGTTTTTTTACTTGAGTTATCAACCAAGAACGGCTAATAGTGTCATGATTATTGATCATTATAATGAGAATGCATCCTATTTAGTTTGATAGGCATTGTACGAAGAACAGTAAGTGAAGTCTTTAATTTTATTGGGAATGAATATGAACTTAGCAGATTACCAGCGTTTAACGAAACAAGCGGTGGCTTTACTCGAATCTGAAACTGACTTAGTGGCTAACTTAGCGAACTTAAGTGCTTTATTAAATATGGAACTGAGCGATTTAAACTGGGTTGGTTTTTATCTCTTACAGAATGATGAATTAGTGTTAGGCCCTTTTCAAGGTAAGCCCGCTTGTGTTCGAATTCCAGTAGGGCGTGGAGTTTGTGGGACGGCTGTTGCAACTAATACGGTACAGCGCGTAGATGATGTGCATGCCTTTGTTGGTCATATCGCTTGTGATGCAGCCAGTAACTCAGAATTGGTGATCCCGTTCACTATCTGCGAGCAATTGGCTGGTGTGTTAGATATTGATAGCCCAACTATTGCTCGCTTTTCAGAAATTGACCAGCAAGGACTGGTATTTTTAATGACGGAAGTAGAAAAGGTGCTTAATTCACACGCGAACAAGGCATAAATTCGCCTTTGCCAGTGGTTTTTCGTACTCAGGTCACTATAATACCGAACATATTTTATTATTTATGCCCCGCGGACCAGCCGCATCAACCAGGAATCCTCATGGAAAACACTGAAAAGTTAAAAAACAGCAAAGAAGTGATTGCGTATATTGCTGAATGTTTCCCTAACTGCTTTACTTTAGAAGGTGAGGCTAAGCCTCTTAAAATTGGTATTTTTCAAGATCTTGCTCAGCGTCTTAATGAAGATCCTAAAGTAAGCAAAACTCAACTTCGTGCAGCGCTAAGACAGTACACTTCGTCATGGCGTTATCTGCACGGTGTTAAAGCTGGTGCGGTTCGTGTTGATCTTGATGGTAATGCTTGTGGTGAACTTGAACAGCAACATGTCGATCATGCTCAAGCTGCGTTAGCAGAAAGCAAAGCTCGCGTTGATGCGCGCCGTAAAGAGCAAGCGAAGAAAGTGCGTGAAGAGGCCAATAAAGCCAAGCCAAAAGCGAAAAAACCTCAACCACGTCGTGCACAAACACAAGATGTGACGGCAAAGACAGAGAAAAAACCAGTTGAAACACGCGTGTTACAAGCCGATGAAATGAAAGTTGGCAAAGAAGTAAACGTGAACATGGGCAAAGGCAACATGGCTGCGACCATCGTTGAAATTAATAAGGAAGATGTGCGTGTTCAACTCGGTAACGGCCTACAAATGGTTGTGAAGACGGAGCACTTGCGCGCTTAAAGGAGACATTCCTAAGCATGAAATGCCGTTCAAAATTAACATCAATTGCTGCTGGCCTATGGCTGGCAGCTTTTTCTGTTCAGGCGATAGAAGCCAATCTCAAGATTGAGGATTTACCTCTTCTTACTCCACAAGCTCAACATGAAACCGCCAGTAAGCGGGTAACGTCTCGTTTTACTCGTTCTCACTATAAACACTTCTCTTTAGATGATGCGTTTTCTCAAGCTATTTTCGACCGTTATATTGGCATGTTGGATTACAATCGTAATCTCTTTACTCAGGCCGATATTGACGCTTTTAAGCCTTGGTCAACCCAGTTAGATGATCAGCTAAAAGCAGGTAATAACCAGATAGCATTTGAATTGTATAATCTTTCAATGCGTAAACGTTTTGAGCGTTTCCAATACGCATTGTCGCTTCTTGATCATGAAATGACTTTCGATAGTGATGAGTTTATCGAACGTGATCGCTCTAAAGCGGCATGGCCGAAAGATCAAGCGGAAGTCGATGAGTTATGGCGTCAGCGCGTTAAATTTGACGCATTGAACTTGAAATTAACCGGGAAAACCTGGCCAGAAATTCAAGAAACGCTGGCTAAACGTTATAACAATGCGATCAAGCGGTTAACTCAGACCAACAGCGAAGATGTTTTTCAAGTCTATATGAATGCCTTTGCTCGGCAGATTGATCCTCACACTAGCTATTTATCTCCTCGCAATGCTGCTCAGTTTCAATCAGAGATGAATTTATCTCTTGAAGGGATTGGCGCGGTACTACAGATGACGGACGATTATACAGTGATT
The DNA here is from genome assembly GCF_001895205.1 of Vibrio injensis. Taxonomy (GTDB): domain Bacteria; phylum Pseudomonadota; class Gammaproteobacteria; order Enterobacterales; family Vibrionaceae; genus Vibrio; species Vibrio injensis. Next base: position 28,578 of record NZ_BDJF01000011.1, read on the forward strand.
CGCTCGTTAGTCGTTGGTGGCCCTGCGGCGACCAGTCGACAGTTGAGTGAAGGAGATCGCATTATCGGTGTTGGTCAAGACAAAGGTGATATTGTTGATGTGATTGGCTGGCGTCTCGATGATGTCGTGCAGTTAATTAAAGGGCCGAAAGGCACTAAAGTGCAACTGCAGGTCTTGCCGGAAGGTAATGACGCAAAAAGTCACATTGTCACTATTGTCCGAGATAAAATTCGTCTTGAAGACCGAGCGGTTAAGTCTAAAGTTATCGAACAAGATGGCAAAAAGATTGGTGTCCTTGAAGTACCTAGCTTTTACGTTGGCTTAGCACAAGATACCGATAAGTTATTGACTGAGCTAAAAGCCAGCGGAATCGATGGTATTATCATCGATTTACGGAATAATGGTGGTGGCGCATTAACGGAAGCTACCGCACTTTCTGGTTTATTTATTACCAGTGGTCCTATTGTGCAGGTACGCGATAGTTATGGTCGAGTAAATGTTAATAGTGATACTGACGGCAAAATTAGTTATCAAGGTCCAATGACGGTTTTGATTAATCGATTTAGTGCCTCCGCATCTGAGATTTTTGCCGCAGCCATGCAAGACTATGGTCGAGCGATTATTCTTGGTGAAAATTCATTTGGTAAGGGTACGGTTCAGCAACATCGCTCTTTAAATCATATCTATGATTTATTTGAACAAGAGCTTGGTTATGTTCAGTATACTATTCAGAAGTTTTATCGAATTGATGGTGGCAGTACTCAAAATCGCGGTGTGATCCCTGATATTGTGTTCCCGAGTGCTATCGATGCTAGCGAAACAGGGGAAAGTGTTGAAGAGAACGCGCTACCTTGGGACCGAATTGATCCTGTCAAATATCAAGTGTTGCATGACTTTAGTGCGACGATCGCTAAACTCGATCAACGCCATCAAGCTCGAATCTTAGCGGATCAAGAGTTTGGCTTTATCTTGCAGGATATTGAAAAATATCAAGCAGAAAAAGACGATAACTTACTGTCTTTAAATGAAAAGCAACGCAAGCAAGAGATGGAACAAGCCGATAAACAGCGATTGGATAGAATTAATCTTCGTCAAGCGTCGCTTGGTAAAGAACCTTTTGCGACCTTGAGTGATGTTCCAAAAGATTATGAAACTCCTGATGCTTATTTGAATGAATCAGTATCGATCATGGTGGATATGCTCAAGATTTGAACTTTTCTATCTTGATGGGTTAAAGCGAGCCAACTGGCTCGCTTTTTTATAACCGTTTGTTTTATCGTTGTTAATTTGAAATAAGTGTGCAGATAAGAAGAATTTATAATGTGATTTTCATCGAAATTTCGCATTATAAATTGAAACCGCCTAAGCTTAAAATAAAAGCATTAGGGGGCACGATGAAATGGATTGCACTATTTATTGCTTGCTTCAGCTTAACGGCAACGAGCCCACAGTTAGAAGCGCGTTATCACTCAAGACAAGATCTGACTCAGTTTGACGTGCCTTTTTTGCTTGGCGATTGGTTTTTGTTTAACTCTGCACCAGAGAAATCTAAAGAAAACTTTCTCGTCGTTCGCTTAACTCTCAAGTCGGATTATTCATTTTTAATCGATATACAAAAGAAAGACTACAGTGTTGATCACTGGCAAGGGCAATATTCGCTCAATCAAGATAGCTTGATTCTTGGTATCGATAGCAGCACACCACAGCACTATTTTTATCAAGCGAATCATAATCAACTAATGCTGAATGGCGTTATTTTTACCAAGATGTTAACTAGCCCGTTAGCGGGAACTTGGTCAGGAGACTCATTGGCTGGCAGTGATCAATCGCTTCTCAATTTACAAAGCCTCGATTTAATTTTACAACCTGATTTCATCTTCTTTTTTCGTGCAACAGGACAAAATGGTAATCAAACCGTGCAACAAGGGGTGTTTTATACCGAAGATGAACAATTGGTCCTGTTGTATCCCCATGGTGAACATAATACGCGCTTTCAACTTAACCAAAATCGCTTAACGTTAGACATTGAACAGGGCATGCTCTACGCCGAATTAAATCGAATTCGTTAGTCGATCTTTTCTCTACAATGTTGCACCAATTGAAGATTTTCTTTTTTAGCAGAGCTATCAACTTGGCGTTTTATCGATTTATTACCTTTATTTTTGACCTTATTGCTAAAACCCAATATCGCGTATTGGTTATACAGCGGATTAAAATCTCTCATTTTTTCGGTCTAGGGGTTGTTATTGGTGAAAACAAGATTAAGATCAGTTGATTAACATCAAGGTTTCTCAACCTTACTCTTCATCTGTTTATGTCAAAAAGGATTCCGACCATGGCGACAAGCCCATTAGCCAAGTATCGTAAAGATTATCTGGCTCCCTCTCATTATATTGATCGTATTGATCTAACCTTTGATTTGCATGATCACGCGACTGTCGTTACGGCGGTTTCTCACGTTGAGCAAAAGGCTGAAAGCTCAACACTATTGCTAGATGGTGAAGGGCTAGTATTAACATCATTAAAAATTAATGGTGAAGAGTGGCAACACTTTACCAAGTCAGAGGCTCATTTAGAAATAACTCAACTACCTCAGCAGTTTGAGTTAACCATTGTGACGGAAATCGATCCTCAAAGTAACACTGCATTAGAGGGGCTCTATAAGTCCGGTGGGGCTTTCTGTACTCAGTGTGAAGCAGAAGGATTTCGTCGCATCACTTATTTCCTTGACCGCCCAGATGTGTTAGCCAAATACACCAGTACAGTGATTGCCGACAAAGCCTTATACCCATATTTGCTAAGTAATGGTAATAAAGTTGCCCAAGGTGAGACCGATAATGGTCGTCACTGGGTAAAATGGCACGATCCTCATCCTAAACCTGCGTATTTATTTGCTTTGGTCGCGGGGGATTTTGATGTCTTGCGTGACCAGTTTGTCACTCGTTCTGGTCGTCATGTTGATTTAGAAATTTTTGTCGATAAAGGCAATTTAGATCGCGCAGGTCATGCGATGACTTCACTAAAAAATTCCATGAAATGGGATGAGCAGCGGTTTGGCTTAGAATACGATCTGGATATTTATATGATCGTAGCTGTCGATTTTTTCAATATGGGGGCGATGGAAAACAAAGGGTTAAATATTTTTAACTCAAAATTTGTTTTAGCCAATGAGAAAACGGCGACGGATACTGATTATCTTGGTATTGAAGCGGTGATTGGCCATGAATATTTCCATAACTGGACGGGCAACCGAGTTACTTGTCGTGACTGGTTTCAATTAAGCTTAAAAGAAGGCTTAACGGTATTCCGCGATCAAGAATTCTCTTCTGATCTTGGTTCGCGAGCGGTGAATCGCATTCATAATGTTCGGATTATTCGTGGCCCGCAATTTGCAGAAGATGCAAGCCCAATGTCGCATCCTATCCGTCCGGATAAAGTGATAGAAATGAATAACTTCTACACCCTGACCGTTTATGAAAAGGGCAGTGAAGTGATTCGGATGATGCATACCTTATTAGGTGAAGAAGCGTTCCAGCAAGGAATGAAGCTCTATTTTGAACGTCATGATGGTACCGCAGCAACCTGTGAAGATTTTGTTTTAGCAATGGAAAAGGCAAGCGGTATTGATTTAACTCAATTCCGTTTATGGTATAGCCAATCGGGTACACCACTACTTAAAGTGACGAGTCATTATGATGAGCAAGCTCAAACATATGCGTTAACGGTTGAACAAAGCACAGAGCCAACACATGATCAGCCAGAAAAATTGCCACTGCATATTCCATTTGATATTGAGCTGTATCATGAAAATGGTGAAATTATTCCGTTACAGTGTAATGGAAAGCCCGTTTCTAATGTCCTCAGTGTGACTCAAGCGAAGCAGACGTTTGTCTTTGAGAAAGTCACCAATCAACCGATCCCATCTTTATTACGTGAGTTTTCTGCTCCGGTAAAACTTGAATATCAATATACCGACCAAGAATTAATCTTTTTAATGATGCATGCGACTAACGCTTTTGCACAATGGGATGCTGGGCAGATGTTGTTGGCAAAATACATTCGAGCGAATGTTGAAGCTGCTCAGCAACAACAAAAAGTCACCTTACCTGAAGCGGTTGTCGATGCTTTTCGTGGTGTGCTGCTCAGTGATAAACTTGAGCCAGCTTTTATCGCTGAAATGCTGGCTTTGCCGAATCATAATGAAGTATCGGGTTGGTATAAGCAGGTGGATGTCGATGCGATTGCCAAAGTACTGCATGAACTGAAAGTGATGTTAGCCACTGAGCTAGAAGATGAACTCAGTGCCACTTATCATTCATTAACTCAGACTGAATATTCTATTGAGCATGCGGCGATTGGCCAGCGAACTTTACGTAATACCTGTTTAGGTTTATTGGCTTTCACTGAGCAAGGCAACCGTTTGGTCCAACGTCAGTATCAGCAAGCCAATAATATGACCGATACGATTGCCACAATGAGCGCAGCAAATAGTGCTCAGCTGGCTTGTCGAGAAACACTGATGGCTGATTATAGTGCGAAATGGCAACACGATGGATTGGTGATGGACAAATGGTTTGCTTTGCAAGGATCGAATCCTGCTGAAGATGCTTTGGATGTTATTCAAGCCACGATGCAACACTCCGCTTTTAGCTTAAAGAATCCTAACCGCATTCGTAGCTTAATTGGTTCATTTTTTACCATGAACCCGGTTAATTTCCATGCGCCTAGTGGTGATGGTTATCGCTTTGCGGGGCAGATATTGCGTGAGTTAAACAGCAGTAATCCTCAAGTGGCCTCTCGTTTAATTGATCCGTTACTCAAGTTTCGACGTTATGACGAGCAGCGACAAGCATTAATGAAACAGGAGTTAGAAGCGTTACAGTCACTGGATGATCTTGCACGTGACTTATTTGAAAAAGTCAGCAAAGCGCTTGAACAAGCCTAACTTGTTCGCTACTTATTGATTGATCGGGTGCTGGAAGGGGAAGTCGCTTCCAGCACTCTATACAGTACAATTATGAACTATTATTTTTTCTCTCTTAATATCTCTTATCAAACTTTCCTAGCTCATTATTCTGGGCTAGCTAGTCACATCCTAGTTACCACCGAACATGGCTTACGTTTACAATTACCAGCTGCAAAATTTCGCCCATTTCTTAGCCAAATTGGAGTAAAAGGTCGATTTCGTCTAACAACTGACCAAAACAATAAGTTTATAAAGTTAGATATGCTGTCCTGAGGTAAATTTGTGGTGATTTGAATCGCTACGCCTGTCACATTATTAAACATTTCACTATCAATTGCGTCCAAATGCGTTAACGAACGGTTAGCAAAGCACTACAATAGGCCTCGCATTACCGTAAGTTACAACTATGCTTAGCGCATACCCTACCAGCCTATAATTCTAATATTTGGAGTCGCATATGACCGCGCGTGAAAGTTTGATGCCGGTTCTACTTGAAAAAGTATACCAGCTAATTCAAGACAAACTTGAGCTTGCTCACCAACCTCTTGTTACTCAACTTGGTCAACACCTATTTAGTAATGTTGCGCAAGACGATCTTAGTAAACGTAATGAATCCGATTTATACGGTGCCGTGGTCAGTCTTTGGCATCATATTAATGAGAAGAAAGCCGACCAACGTTCAGTACGTGTATTTAATCCAACCGTTAGTAAACATGGTTGGCAATCGACTCATACGATCGTTGAAATTGTCGTACCCGATACTCCTTTCCTTGTTGATTCAATCAAAATGACTTTAAGTCGTCTCGATTTAACATCGCACTTAATGCTAAACGGCCCAACGCACATCGAACGAGACAATAACGGTGCGGTGCTGAGCATTGGTCAAGGCGCTGGCGCATTGCAATCACTTTTTCACATTGAAGTGGATAGACTAAGCAGCAAAGAAGAGATGACGGCGCTAAAAGAAGAGCTGTTAGAAATCCTCAGTGATACGGCTTTGGTCGTTCAAGACTGGAAGCCAATGGCGAGTAAGCTTGAGCAAGTGATTGAACAATTGGAAGCGGATAAAAATCATATCCCTGTCGATTCTGAACATTACCAAGAAACCCTTGTTTTCTTACGTTGGCTAGGGGCACATAATTTCACTTTCATGGGCTACAAAGAATTTGATCTGGTCAATCATGATGATGACACCGAGCTTCGCCCTACGCCAGAAGCGGGACTAGGCCTATTCTCGGATCCCAAACGGGTTCGTGGTGTAAAATTATCACAATTTTCCGATTCTGCTCGTTTAGAAGCGAAGAAGCCTTTCTTACTGATCCTGACTAAAGGCAACAAACAGTCGCGCATTCATCGTCCAGCGTATACCGATTACATTGGTATTAAAAAATTTGATGCCAATGGTAAAGTCATCGGTGAGCATCGTTTTACGGGTTTATACACCTCAGCCGTTTATAACCAAACGGTCGAAAGCATTCCACTGGTTCGCGAGAAGGTACAACGGATTCTTAAAGCAAGTGGCTATCGTGCAGGGTCTTATGCTTATAAGGCCCTACATAATATTTTAGAGAACTATCCTCGCGACGAGCTTTTACAAGCGAAAGAAGAAGAGCTACTGGAAGTCGGGATGGGGGTTGTGCAGATGCAAGACCGCGACCTGATCCGTTTATTTGTTCGCAAAGACCCCTTTGGCCGTTTCTTTAGCTGCATGGTTTATGTTACTAAAGAGCGTTACAACACCGAACTACGCCGTCAAACACAGCGCTTATTAAAGCAGTATTTTGGTTGTGAACAAGAAGTAGAATTCACTACCTATTTTTCTGAAAGCCCGCTAGCAAGAACGCACTACATTGTGCGGGTAGAAAATAACAGTGCCAATATTGATGTTAAGAAGATAGAGCAAAATTTAATGGAAGCATCAACCAGCTGGGATGACCGTTTATCCGAAGCAATTATTGCCAATTTTGGCGAAAGTTCAGGTTTATCATTAGCCAAAGAGTATCAACGCGCTTTTCCTCGCTCTTATAAAGAAGATGTCATGCCAGGCTCAGCGGTGTCTGATATTGAACGATTAGAAGCCCTGAACGAAGAAAATAAACTCGGTATGCTATTTTATCGTCCTCAAGAAGAGGCGAAAGATTCTAAAGCAGTCCGCTTAAAACTGTATCATCGCGATGAGCCGATTCATCTGTCCGATGTGATGCCGATGCTTGAAAATCTTGGCTTGCGTGTCATCGGTGAATCACCATACGAAGTGACGAAGACTAATGGACAAGTCTATTGGATTTTAGATTTCTCTATGCTGCATAAGAGCGAGAAGCAAGTTGATTTGCGTGAAGCACGCGATCGTTTCCAACAAGCATTTTCAGCCATTTGGCATGGTGAATTAGAGAGTGATGGCTTTAACCGCTTAGTGCTTGGCGCTTCTTTAACCGGACGCGAGATCTCTATTTTACGCGCTTATGCACGTTACATGCGTCAAGTTGGTTTCCCGTTCAGTCAACACTATATTGAAGATACCTTAAATCATTACCCCGACTTAGCGAAAGGGTTGGTTGATCTGTTTGTGCGTCGTTTTGATCCTAAATTTAAAGGTTCACAGAAAGGTCAAGCGGAGTTGATTGCGCAATTAACCGAGCAATTGGATCATGTTGAAAGTCTCGATGATGATCGTATTCTTCGCCGCTATATGGAAATGATCTGTGCAACGTTACGTACCAACTATTTCCAAGTGGATGAAGAGCAACAACCGAAACCTTGGCTAGCTCTGAAGTTGAAACCACGGGAAATTCCTGATATTCCAGCCCCTGTTCCGGCCTTTGAAATTTTTGTCTATGCGCCGGATATGGAAGGGGTTCATCTACGTGGTGGTAAAGTTGCCCGTGGTGGTTTGCGTTGGTCTGATCGTCAAGAAGATTTCCGGACCGAGATTTTAGGCTTAGTAAAAGCCCAACAAGTCAAAAATACCGTGATTGTTCCTGTTGGAGCGAAAGGCGGTTTTGTTTGTAAGAAACAGCACTTACTAACGGGACGAGATGAAATCTTTGCCGAAGGACAACGTTGTTACAAGCGCTTTATCCAAGCATTATTAGATGTCACCGATAATATTGTTGAAGGTGAAATAGTTCCACCACGTAATGTGATTCGTCATGATGAAGATGATCCTTATTTGGTTGTCGCTGCCGACAAAGGGACAGCGACCTTCTCTGACTTAGCAAACTCAGTATCGGCGGATTACCAATTCTGGTTAGGAGATGCCTTTGCTTCTGGTGGCTCTAATGGTTATGACCATAAAGCCATGGGCATTACCGCTCGTGGTGGTTGGGAATCGGTTAAACGTCATTTCCGTGAACTCGGTATTAACTGTCAAACGACGGATTTTACCGCGGTCGGTATCGGTGATATGGCGGGCGATGTGTTTGGTAATGGTATGTTGTTATCGCAACATATTCGTTTACAAGCCGCTTTTAACCATCTGCATATCTTTATTGATCCAAGTCCAGATGCTCAAAAGAGCTGGCAAGAGCGGCAACGTCTGTTCCAATTACCTCGCTCTAGCTGGGAAGATTATGACCCAAGCTTGATCTCGCAAGGTGGCGGCGTTTTCTCACGCAAAGCGAAATCAATCACGCTCAGCCCTGAAATACAAAAGATGCTTGGTACTAAGAAAGCGTCAGCTGCTCCTAATGAACTGATCAAGATGATCCTGAAAATGCAGGTTGATCTTCTGTGGAATGGTGGGATCGGCACTTATATTAAGTCCTCGAAAGAATCGCATGCCGATGTTGGCGATAGAGCGAATGATGCACTGCGTATTGACGGTCGTGAAGTCAAAGCGAAAATTATTGGTGAAGGCGGCAACTTAGGTATGACTCAGCAAGGGCGGGTAGAATACGCGCTCACTGGTGGGCGAGTGAATACCGATTTCGTTGACAACGTAGGTGGGGTTGATTGCTCGGATAATGAAGTCAATATTAAGATCTTCTTGAATGGTTTAGTTGCCAATGGCGATCTAACCGTAAAACAGCGCAACCAAATCCTAGAATCCATGGAAGAGGAAGTCGGTGAAATTGTTATTGAAGATGCTTACACTCAATCAGAGTCTATTTCGGTGACCGAGCAATTGGGCGTTGAGGTGGTTAAAGAGCAAATTCGTTTTATTCACCACATGGAGAAAACGGGCTATCTTGACCGAGCCTTAGAGCATATTCCTGATGACGAAACGTTGTTAGAAAGAGAGAAACAAGGTTTTGCATTAACTCGACCAGAGCTTGCCGTGCTGGTGGCCTATGGAAAAATGGCCTTAAAAGAGGAGTTGGCTTGTGATGAGATAGCTAATGATCAGTTCCATGCGCAGCAATTGATTCAGTACTTCCCATCAAAGTTACGTGGTGACTATTCGCAGCAGATGCACAACCATCCACTGCGCAAAGAAATCATTGCCACCGCGTTAGCTAACCAAATGGTTAATGAAATGGGCTGCAATTTTGTGACGCGTTTGCAAGAAGAGACTGGAGCTAGCGTCACGGATATAGCTCATTCTTATGCCGCTGCACGTGAAATCTTCGAACTTGGCAACGTATTGCAGCAAGTTCGCTCGTTGGATAATCAAGCCACTGCGAGTGCTCAATATCAAGTGATGTTCCAAGTTCGTCGAACGTTACGTCGACTCTCTCGCTGGTTGCTGCGTAATCGCACTGGAAAACAGTCCGTACAAGCGCTCATTGATCAGTACCAATCGGATGTACGCAGTATTACTCGTCAGTTAGATACTTTGCTGGTGGCTGATGAAGTTGCTGAACATGATCTGCTGGCGAATAGCTGGATAGAGCAAGGCATCAATTCGGATTTAGCGCATTATGTTGCTCGTCTATCCAGTCTTTACTCTGTACTGGATATATCCACAGTCTCTCATGAGAAGGCGATTCCAGTTGAGCATGTCGCTAAATTATACTTTAATTTGGGTGATCGTCTGTCGATTCATTGGTTCTTAAAACAGATTAATAACCAAGCGGTTGAAAATAACTGGCAGGCATTGGCAAGAGCGGCATTTAGAGAAGATCTCGACTGGCAGCAGCGTCAATTAACAGCGCAAGTGCTCAATGCGGTCAATGGTTCAGAGACTGCCGATGTCATTCATGCTCTGCAACGTTGGATGGACAATAACAGCATTTCATTGCAGCGTTGGGAAAACATTCTTAATGAATTTAAAGTGGGCTCGGTTCATGAGTTTGCTAAGTTTTCAGTAGCGATGCGTGAATTGATGTTGCTCAACTTAAATTGTGTGGCGACCGAATAAGCATTGAATTGTGTTACGAATAGGTCAATAATAATGCCCCGTTTATACGGGGCTTTTTTTTCGGAGGCACAATGCTTTACCGCTTAGCCAGAGCTGGCTTTTTTCAATTGGATGCTGAAAGGGCGCATGATCTCGCCATTCAAAATTTCAAACGTTTTACCGGTACACCGCTTGATCTCTTCTATCGTCAACACCTTCCTCATCGTCCTGTCGAATGCATGGGACTCACCTTTAAAAATCCTGTTGGTTTAGCCGCTGGGCTCGACAAAAATGGCGAATGTATCGATGCTTTTGCCGCGATGGGCTTTGGATTTATTGAAGTGGGCACGGTGACACCTAAACCACAACTTGGTAATGATAAGCCACGATTATTTCGCTTAGTTCATGCGGAAGGCATTATCAATCGAATGGGCTTTAATAATCTAGGTGTTGATCATTTAGTCGAGAAAGTAAAGCAAGCGAATTATGATGGCATCATTGGAATTAATATTGGAAAAAATAAAGACACGCCAATTGAAAAGGGAGCTGAAGATTATTTAATCTGCATGGAGAAGGTGTATCCTCATGCAGGTTATATCGCGGTAAATATTTCTTCACCTAATACACCAGGATTACGAACGTTACAATATGGTGAAGCTCTAGATGAGTTGCTCGGTGTCTTAAAGCAGAAGCAGACCGCTCTCGCTGAGTTGCACAATAAATATGTACCTCTCGCATTAAAAATTGCTCCAGATTTAACCGATGATGAATTGCAGCAAATTTGCCAATCTTTACTCAAGTACAATATTGATGGGGTAATCGCCACCAATACCACTTTAGATCGTTCTTTAGTGGAAGGCATGAAGTTTGCCAATGAGGCAGGGGGACTGAGTGGCCGTCCACTGCAATCACGCAGTACTGAAGTTGTAAAACTACTGTATCAACAACTCGGTGAACAAATTCCAATTATTGGTGTGGGTGGCGTGGATAGCTATGTGGCAGCGAAAGAAAAATTACTCGCCGGTGCTAAGTTAGTCCAAGTGTACAGTGGCTTTATTTATCATGGCCCTAAATTGGTCAGTGATATCGTAAAGAACTTATAACGAATTGAATTAGGTTCTGATTTTTTAAAAGTGACAAGGTGACATAAAGAGGAAGTGAGTAACTCATTTCCTCTTTTTTTTTATTCCATGCTTCCTAGAATGCACTAATAGGTAAGAAATTTTTATCTGATTGGTTTGATTATCAGCAAATAGAGAGCCGGAATAATGCTAAAGCCCAGTGATAAATGGAGTTGGTACTATTCAGATAGTGAAGGCTATTTGATGCTGGACCTTGGACAAGAGATGGTCTTTCGTACCAATCTGAGTCGCAACCTATTGGTGGATTCAGCTTTCTCAAATCCTTCATTTACAGTTGATGATGCTTCCGATTACCAAACCTATAAAGAACGAGTCAGTGGCCTTCAACTCACTGAGCCTCGTCAAGTCGAGTTGGCACTGTATTGCGTAGCGGCGAAGCGTTTCCATAAGCCAGTGCAGCCAAAGAGCTGGTTTTTTGATTATCAATCAGCTACTGACATTAAACCTGAAGAGGGTGATATCGTTAGTTTAGTGAACAGCTTTAATCAAGGTTTTTTTATCGTACTTGAGGTTGGAGAGAGTGCGAGTTTATGTGTATTAATAGAGTTAGCGCCATTTACATTAAGCAGTACGAAGCAATTAGAGTTTGGACAAGTGATTAAGGTCATGCATGATCGAATGTCTATCGCCAATCATATCCTTCAGCCAGAGCGAGTTGCTTTGGTTAGTTAATCTCCTCACTATTTCGTTCCTTTGTTTTATTTCCCATCGGCATTCTGCCGATTTTTTTTGCCTCTAGTTTACTAAAAACGCTCACCGAGCATTTTTTATCGACGGAAAGAGCGCGATATTCTGCGCAAAATTGAGCAATTAATTTCCTAAAAGTTACACAAATGAAGGGGGCTAATTAAGCGGTAAGGCCTAAAAACTTCCTTGTTTGCGCCCAAATGGCGTTTTATTACAACCAATAACCAGCTCTGGTATAGTCCAGATTGGCAGTGAATAAATACTCACTTCGTTGTTGGAGCAATAAAAACGTTGCTGATAAATGAGTAATATCAGTCAAGAAAATTATTAACGGATAGCCATCAGTGATGTTGTAGTAAGTTTGTATCAGATAGAGTTGTCTTTACTTGAACAGTTGCCATGCTAAGGGGTTTAGATATCGATAAAGAGTTAAGCCATGAATAGGGATGATTTTTTGTAAAATGCTCTGTTTAACTTTAGGAATGACCTTTAATGTCAGTTATAATCTGAGGCCATTTTTACCAGTTAAAGAACCTTATGAATCAATATCTAGCAGTAACCTCAAACGGCCTTGAAAATCTATTAGCCGAAGAACTCACACAATTAGGCATCACTAATGTAAAACCCGTTCAGGCTGGGGTGAAATTTACCGCTTCCAATGAACAGATTTACCGTTGCTGTTTATGGAGTCGATTAGCTTCTCGATTTGTTCGCGTTGTTGCCGAGTTTGCCTGCCAAAATGATATGGACTTATACCTTTCCGCTAGTGCGATTAACTGGGTTAATCATTTTCATAGTTCGAAGCAGTTTGTCGTCGACTTTAATGGAACTAACCGTGAAATTCGTAATAGCCAGTATGGTGCGATGAAGGTTAAAGATGCGATTGTTGATTGTTTTACTAAGAAAAACTTGCCACGCCCTTCGATCAATAAAGAGCAACCCGATGTAAGAATTCACGTTCGTTTACATAAAGATAAAGCGCTACTTGGTATTGATATGGTAGGAGCGGGTTTACATATTCGTGGTTACCGCCCTGAATCGGGTAGAGCTCCATTGCGAGAAACATTAGCGGCGGCGATAGTATTACGTAGTGGCTGGGAAAGTACCAAACCTTTACTCGATCCAATGTGTGGTTCTGGTACCTTATTGATTGAAGCTGCGATGATGGCGGCGAATATTGCTCCGGGTTTAAAAAGAGCCAAATGGTGTTTTGAAGCATTAGAAGATTTTCAACCAGAGCTGTGGGCAGAAGTGAAAGCTGAAGCAACGGTGCAAGCGAGAAAGGGTGTCAAGAAAACTGACGCAAGGTTTTTCGGCTTTGATAATGACAGCCGTGTTTTACAAATGGCTAAAGACAACGCACGTCGAGCCGGTGTAGAGAGCTTAATTCAATTTGACGTTGGTGATGCTGCGAAGTTGACTCGTCCTGCAGAGTTTACTCAGGGAGTGATCATTTGTAATCCACCTTATGGTGAGCGATTAGGCACTCATCCCGGTCTTATTGCCTTGTACACGGCCTTCGGCGCTCAATTAAAAACAGAGTTTGGCGGCTGCCAAGCCTCTATTTTCTCTGGTTCGGATGAGTTATTAAGCTGTTTGCGCATGCGAGCAGAAAAACAGTTTAAATTAAATAATGGTGCGTTACCTTGTCACCAAAAGAATTACCTGATTGCTGAGCGGGAGCAGGCTCAATTAGAGGGGATGCAGCAAGCTCCGACGCAGCAGATTGCGCCTGATTTTTCCAATCGTTTGAAAAAAAATCTCGCTAAAATTGCCAAATGGGCTAAACGCGAAGGCTTAGACTGCTATCGTATTTATGATGCAGATTTGCCTGAATATAACGTTGCAATTGACGTTTATGTGGATCAATTGGTCATCCAAGAGTATGCACCACCGAAAACCATTCCTGAAGAAACCGCCAAACGTCGTTTAACCGATATTATCCGTGCTGCGATTCAAGTAACGGGCATTGATGCCAACAAGGTCGTATTAAAAGTCCGTGAACGTCAAAAAGGCAGTGCTCAGTATCAAAAGATGGCTCAACAATCTCAAACCTTTGCGGTTAACGAGTATGGTGTCAAATTGTTGGTCAATCTGCATGATTACCTCGATACTGGTTTATTCCTCGACCATAAGCTGACGCGTCGCCGTTTAGGTCAAATGGCGAAAGGATGCGACTTCTTAAATCTCTTTGCTTATACCGGCTCGGCAACCGTACACGCTGCGTGTGGTGGGGCTAAGTCGACCACGACCGTTGATATGTCAAATACCTATCTAGAATGGGCAAAAGAGAACATGAAGCTCAATGGTCAAGTAGGAAGACAGCACCAGTTTGAACAAGCTGACTGTTTACAATGGCTAGATAATGCCAAAGGCCAGTATGATCTTATTTTTATTGATCCACCGACTTTTTCTAATTCGAAGCGAATGGAACAGTCGTTTGATGTGCAAAGAGACCATATTTTATTGATGAAGAATCTTAAGCGTATTCTGCGCCCAGGTGGCACTATAGTTTTCTCAAATAATAAGCGTCATTTCAAAATGGACATGGACTCGCTGCAAGAGCTTGGTTTATTGGCGCAAAATATATCAACTCAAACACTGCCAATGGATTTCGAGCGTAACAAGCAAATCCATAACTGCTGGTTAATCACTCATCAACCGCAGCAACCTGGTTTAGTGTGATTTTAAGTGACAATGTAACCAATGTTCAGCTTACTTGGTGGAGATATTCTCTTCACCTTGTTGTTTTAATCAATTAACTCAGTGGTTTGAAAAAACATGGCATTAATTACCATTCATAATGGGTTACTAGCGTTCGGTGATCATCCTTTGCTCGATCATGCGGATTTTGCGCTGCAAGAAAACGAACGGGTATGTCTTGTGGGTCGCAACGGGGCAGGTAAATCAACGCTGATGAAGGTGTTGGCAAAAGAAGTCTTACTCGATGATGGCAAGATGCAGATCATGCAAGATGTGGTGGTCTCACGTTTAGAACAAGATCCTCCTCGTGATCAAGAAGGTACTGTGTATGATTATGTTGCCGGAGGTCTAGCAGAGGCTGGTGAGCAGCTTAAGATCTATCAAGATCTTTTGGATCTTGTTACCCATTCGCCCACCGATGCCAATATTAAGAAATTATCAGCAGTTCAAGAGCAGCTGGATCACACTGGTGCATGGCGCTTTGAAGATAGAATCAATAATGTATTAACCGCCCTGAAATTGAATGGGCAAACTAAGCTTACCGATTTATCCGGTGGATGGCAGCGTAAAGCCGCTTTAGCTCGCGCCTTGGTTTGCGAGCCAGATGTATTACTGCTCGATGAACCAACCAACCATTTGGACGTGACGACCATCGAATGGTTAGAAGGCTTTTTGAAAGATTTTCGTGGTTCGATTATTTTTATTTCTCACGACCGAACTTTTATTAAATCGATGGCAACACGCATTGTCGATTTAGATCGAGGCAAGTTAAATTCTTTCCCCGGTAACTATGATCAGTATTTAGTTGAGAAAGAAGAGCAATTACGCGTTGAAGAAATGCAAAATGCTGAATTTGATAAAAAATTAGCTCAAGAAGAAGTGTGGATTCGCCAAGGCATTAAAGCACGCCGTACTCGTAATGAAGGACGAGTGCGAGCCCTGAAAAAACTTCGTGAAGAACGCAGTCAGCGACGTGAAGTGCAGGGCAAAGTTAACCTTAAGATTGATGATGGCTCCCGCTCAGGCAAAATTGTCTTTGAAGCGGAACATTTGTGTTATTCGATTGATGGTAAATCGATCGTTAACGATTTCAGCTTTAATATCATGCGTGGCGATAGAATCGCCTTAATCGGCCCAAATGGCTGTGGTAAGAGTACGTTATTAAAGCTGTTACTCGGTGAATTAACCGCTGACAGTGGCCGTTTGCATTGTGGTACGAAACTTGAAGTCGCTTACTTTGATCAATATCGAGAGCTACTCGATCCTGAGAAATCGGTGATTGATAACCTTGCTGATGGTAAACAAGAGGTGATGGTTGCAGGGCGACCACGTCATGCGTTAAGTTACCTGCAAGATTTTCTCTTCGCGCCTAAACGGGCTCGAACGCCGGTGAAAGCTCTGTCTGGTGGTGAGAAAAACCGCTTATTACTGGCGCGGATTTTTCTAAAACCCAATAACTTATTGGTGCTCGATGAACCAACCAACGATTTAGATATAGAAACATTGGAACTTTTAGAAGATTTGCTTGCCAATTACCAGGGTACATTATTATTGGTGAGCCATGATCGTGAGTTTGTCGACAATACCGTGACCACCAGTTGGATTTTTGAGGGTAATGGCGTTATTGAAGAGTTCGTTGGCGGATATCATGATGCGCAGCAGCAGCGACAACAGGCCTTACAGACTCGTCTTGCGGATATTGAGCCGATAAAGCCAGTTAAAGCTGTTGATAAACCAGCTAAAGCCAGCGAAGTAAAACCGAAAATTAAAAAATTATCTTATAAGTTGCAGCGTGAGTTAGAAGAACTGCCTGCCAAACTTGAACAGTTTGAAACTGAGATTGAGACGCTACAGCTGCAAATCAATGACGCTGATTTTTTCAGCCAGCCTGTAGAGCACACACAACCGATATTAGATAAGCTAGCGGCCACTGAGCAGGCGCTCGAAGTAGCTTTTGAGCGTTGGGAAGAGCTTGAAGCGATGCAACAGGAAAGTTAATGAAACCAATAAGTAGTAACATGTTTAAGCTGACAGCGATCAGCGCGATGATTCTGTCAACCACATCGGCCTCAGCGGCACTGTATCAAGTGATTGAGGTTACTCCACCAACTACTTTTGCTTTTGAAAGTGTTTATGGGGTCGCGATTCAACCGGGTAATGTTGCCTATGATAATCCATTAGGTTGCTTTGCCGATGGGACAACAGATTGTGCATCATCGTTTAAACTTGCCGGTGAAACTCGCCTTGTCGCCACCCATGCTGGACAAGCTATCGATGGTCTTAGTTACCGTGAAGAGGCACCATTTGGGATAGATAACGGATTTATCTATGTACAAGATGATGCAAGAGATTTTGAGCGTTATTGTCGTACGGCTCTACGCTATGCCATTTGTGAAACTTGGGCAGACATTCGTTGGAATGTTTGGAAAAAAGAAATTAATGGCGATCAAACGCCAAACTCTATTGCTTTTGTTGAAGATCAAGCGACACCCATTGATGAAAATAATAATGTCGTCGTCAATAGTTTAACTTCAGATGCAAAGCCTATCGGAATTAAAATTACTGTCGGTGATGTTACTGGTTCACGACGTAACTCGGTGAAAGCCTTAGTCGCCAATGAATTGATCGATATCAATGATGGCTTGCAAACTCGCGCTTGGAAAACCGATGAAACTTACACGGTCGGCAGTATTGCTCACGAAAAAACAAATAACCAAGGTAACTTTTACACCTCTAAAGGCGCGATTTGGGACAGATCAGGTAAAATAACGGAAATCCCTTGGCAAACGACAAATCCAGAACGAGATAATCGTTTAGCGCAAGGTAGTCTGCGAGATGTTACGGTCAAAGGCGGTAATATTTACGCGGTAGGTTATAACACCTTCTATGACGACCGTAACTTTATGCAAGCCAGCGTTTCTTCGGTAAAAGTAGGAGAAAGCAATTGGATTACTAAGCCAGTTGCAGGAGCAACCGTGCGAGAAAACGGTACTAGCGGTGATTTTATTCACTCTAATTCGCTGTTAACGGCCGTGAATAAGAATGGCATTGCGATTGGTGAGGCTAAATTATCTCGCGCTGAAAGTGGAGCTTACGCTAATCGGTTATTTGTTGTTCCAGAGATTAACGATCCTAAAGCTAACTTCTTAAATGGCAGTATATTTTTTGCTGGAGCGGGGGGTAAAGCGGGGGCCATCAATAACTTTAATGAAATCGTCGGTCAGATTGATACCGAAGAAACTCGCGAAGTAGGCGGCAAACCGCGTCGTAAGCGAGGATTTATCTATCCTTATGGCACTTTAGAGCAAGGTAGTGTTCCTGAACGCCAGGCTATTTTCAACAACCGTGCGTGGTTATTAGATGATTTAACCAATGGTGGGGCGTTTTCTGGAGACAATAACCAATATCGAATTATTGCGGCTACCGATATTAATGATGCCGGTATAATCGCGGCCACCGCACTAAAATGTACTGGTGGTTATGATTCTACCGCGCACAATGCCCAATGTGGTGCAGGAAAAGGACAAGAGAAAACGGTCGCAGTTAAACTAGTACCAATTGCGGGGCAGACCTATGAGAATATTTCTCCTCGAGGTACGGATGATCCAGTGGCAGAGCGTAATGGTGCTGGACTCGGATTGTGGTCTTTGATTCTTGGTGGCTTACTTTGGTTCCGTAGAAAATAGTTAAAATTTGTCAAACGAGGCATAGGTTCACAATTTTGGACTTATGCCTTTTTTATTGCTTGAGAAAGGAGCGCTTTTGGTCGATTCTTAATGATGTGGTCATAAAAACGCCACATCATTTTAATAGTTGTAAGTTAGAAACAAGTTACTGTATGAGGACTGCACTATGAAGAGACAAAAGCGTGATCGCCTGGAAAGAGCGCAATCTCAAGGGTATAAAGCAGGATTGAACGGCCGTTCTCCTGAGGAGTGCCCTTACCAACAAACAGATGCTCGCTCATATTGGCTAGGTGGTTGGCGTGACGCCAGAGATGATAAACACTCAGGTCTCTACAAATAATTTGCCACATACAACATGGTTCTAAGCCCCGAAAGGGGCTTTTTATTTTATTCCGTATTATATAATACCTAACTAGCGCACTATAACTTATTGTTGATGGCAAAATAAAACAGCCATTAAAGCTGCTTCATTGTTAAGTATTATTTTTAAAAAGCAGAAGTGTCTTGGAAAAGGCCCACTTTTAAATCTTTCGCGACGTAAATTTCTTTGCCATCAACTAAAACTTTACCATCAGCAAGCCCCATCACTAACTTACGGTTAACCACGCGCTTCATGTGGATCTCATAGGTCACTTTTTTGGCGGTAGGTAAAATTTGCCCAGTGAATTTTACCTCACCAACGCCTAGCGCTCTTCCTCTACCTTTGCCGCCAACCCAGCCGAGAAAGAAACCAACCAATTGCCACATAGCATCCAGACCTAAACAACCAGGCATTACAGGGTCACCTGGAAAATGGCAATCAAAAAACCAAAGATCAGGAGAGATATCCAATTCAGCGAGAATCAGTCCGTTACCAAAATCGCCTTCTGTTTCTGACATTTTACTTACCCGATCCATCATTAACATATTAGGCGCGGGCAGTTGAGGATAACCTTCACCAAATAGTTCACCACGGCTTGAGGCTAGAAGATCTTCACGATTATATGAGTCACGTTTATTGTGCATAGTACTACTCCAATTTCAGATAGGAAGCATGTTAGTGAACGCATGTACGCTAAACAACTCCGATCAGTGTTAGATAAACCAATTTTTTATTCTTTCGACTATTCCGGGCGGTTGAATATGTTTTTCAAAAAATTCAATACGTTCAGCAATTTTGCTGATTACGCTTTCTTCATCATCGCCTCTAAACGGCTTATTCATCAAAATTGGAATAGCCTCATCGACTGTGGAGACCGGCCAGATATTAAACTCACCGTTCTTAATACTTTCTACGACTTGAGAATGTAGAGCGAGATGTTTTAAGTTACTGTGCGGAAGAATCACACCTTGCTGGCCAGTAAAACCATGATGCTGACAAACCCGATAAAAGCCTTCAATTTTTTCATTGAGCCCGCCAACGGCTTGAACTCGGCCAAACTGGTCAACGGCGCCGGTAACAGCAATTTGTTGATCAATAGGGTATTCTGATAAGGCGCTGACTAACGAGCACAATTCAGCGAGTGAGGCACTATCTCCATCCACTTCACTATATGATTGTTCAAAGACCACTGAAGCTGAGAAAGGCAAGGGGACATCAAGATGAAGAGCACTACTGACAAACGCTTGCATAATCATCATCCCTTTAGCGTGTAAATTACCACCAAGCTCGACCTTACGCTCGACATCAGCAATATCACCATCACCAAAATGAATAACACAAGATATTCGTGCAGGCTCGCCGTAAGATATTGGGTGACCTGCGACGTCAATAACTGTTAGGCCGTTAACTTGGCCAACTTGTTCACCCTGTGTCTCAATAATCACTTGTCCATCGAGAATGTCATCTAACGCTCGCTCTGGCAGATAAGAAGCTCGGTAGTAGCGTTGATTAATAGCTTGCTCCACATGCTGCTGTTCAATAGTTTGACCTTGAGATTCGATAGCAGATTCTTCGAGTAATGAACGATGCCACATCACGCAAAGTGGAGCGTAATGTTGATCCTCAGTATAACGAGCGCCCGCCGTCATTAGAGCTTTAATCGCATCTGGCGTAAGTAAAGGCAAATCGTAACGCTGAATTAGCCAACGCAAATAACCTAGATAGGTCAGCATGCGATCATTTTCAATTTTAATATCGAGTTCCATTTCACTAAACAAACATAATCCAGCATGAATGTCTGAATCGAGAAAATCGATATCACCGAGTTGATGACGATCACCGACAACAATCAATTTAATGTTATAAGATTGACTGATAGGTGTCTGCAGTAGCGATTTTTTACTCACATTAATCGGAGATACTGGTTCACCGAGCACGGCAGCTTTTAGCATCGGCCAGCAGAGTGGGTTAGCAAGCAGTAAATTCGCTGAAATAATCAAATAGCCATTATCTGCTTGGTCAAGTAATCCATGCGTTTGATGAATAACTTGACCATTTTTTACGGTAACTTGACCAAACAACATGGCCATGTCTAGTGTTTCAGTTCTAATCACTGGCACACAATGGGTGTTTTCAAGATGCTCTTTAATCAAACAACGATAAATGGAGTTATCTGGCGCATTGATCAGCAGAACTCGGCTAAAACCCTGTATATGTATGAAACGTTCAATCGCCTGTAACAGTCTTGGTTGAGTGTCGAAAAACGGCACCGCCGTTAATTGTGCAAACTGAGCCAGTGATTCATTAAAATCATCATACTGGGGCGTTACTAAACGCCAGATATCTTGTGTCATTGAGTCATCGAAGTGATTAAAAGGATTGAAATTATATAGAAAAACCCTGACCGCGAATAGCTTTGCTATCAGGAATGATCATCAGAGTATTTTTTATTGCTGTGATTGAAACTCAGCAAAGCTTGAGTTACCCTGTCACTATGTATTTATATGGACTTGCCGACTATGAAATATCAACAACTCGAAAATTTGGAATGTGGTTGGAAATGGCAGTATTTGATAAAAAAATGGAAAGATGGCGAGTCAATCACTTGCCACATTGATCGTAGTGAAGTGGAAAATGCGATAACAAAACTCAAATCTATCGAGTATGAACCCACATTAGTACTTGATTGGATCGCACAGCATATGGCTCCTGAGCTAGAAAACAAGCTAAAACAAGCTATTCGTGCCAAGCGAAAGCGGCATTTCAATGCTGAGCAATTGCACACTCGTAAAAAATCAATCGATCTCGATTATCGTGTGTGGGAGAAGTTATCTTCAAGAGCTAACGAGTTAGGTTGCACATTATCAGATGCTATTGAATATCTACTTAGTGAAGCATCGCGTAGTGAAAAAGCAAGCCGTGCTGTGAGCAGTTTAAAAGAAGATCTTAATAAATTGTTATCCAATTAGGAGTGAATGAAATGCTGTATGTTATTGTGATTGCGGCAATCGGTATTTTTTGGCTAGTAGCGATTGATAGACCCATTTTAAAAGTCACGTTTAAATCTGGTCATATCGTAGCAAGCAAAGGACATTTTCCCGCAACCTTTAAACACAATGTCTGTGAGATAGCAGAATCAGCACCATTTGATGGTCATATGAAGGTTTATCATCAAAGAACCGGAATGAAACTTATCTTTTCCAAACAAGTGCCGAAGAAGGTCCAACAACGGATTCGCAATGTGTTTCCTCATCAAGGCTTTAAAACCTCAGGACCCAAAGCCAAAAAAGGTCGATAATTTTAGCTATAAAAAATCTGACTAGCGTATGGGAATACCTAATGGGGAAGAGAATCTTAGAGTGGACGATCAGAATCAATTCCATATTCCCTTTTTGCTACCACTCATAGTTCGCATTATGTATATTATGTTAAATGATCCACATGTAGATACACCAGACTTATCCTTACCGCACTTCTATTCTTCCTTTTGCTTATTGCATTAAACATAAGTCTATTTACCATAAAGTATATAATTACCATATTGGTTCATGCTTGCACATTGAACAATATGGTAATTATTAAATATACTGATTGGCCAATTTCTTCATCGTGGTTTTAGATGGTGTTTAATGACTCGCTGTAATTCTTGGCTACGAATGGGTTTTAAGACAACATCATTCATACCCGCTTGTCGAAATATCGCGTGATCATCTTGCATTGCATGTGCTGTAAGCGCGATGATCGGCGTTTGGATATTCTTACAACGCAAAATTTTTGTTGCTTCAATTCCATCCATTACTGGCATCGAGATATCCATTAGAATTAAATCAAAGGTATGGCTGGTTTCTGTTAATGATACCGCTTGCTCTCCATCACTGACCATAGTGACATTGTAACCTAAGCGCGATAAGAGTAACTGAATGACCATTTGGTTCGTTTTGGTATCTTCAACGACCAAGATATGCCTCTGACTATTTTGATGGTTTGAATCCTGTTTTAAAATGGGTTCAAAGGTATTGGTGTCATTCCTGTCTGCTTGTCGTGAATTGACGGGAAGACGAATGGTAAAGTTACTGCCTTTTCCTAAACAACTGGTGACTGAAATTGTTCCTTTCATTAATTCAACAAGATGCTTGGTGATCGCTAAGCCAAGTCCAGTGCCACCGTAATGACGTGTAATTGAGCTATCAGCTTGAATAAATGGAGAAAATAAATGCTCTATTCGCTCCGGTTCAATCCCAATGCCTGTATCTTCGACATGGATGACCAATTCATTTCTTGCTGCACTTAAATGGACATCTACGGAGCCTGCCTCAGTGAATTTAATCGCATTGCCAATGACGTTGAACAGGATTTGAATTAAGCGTACAGGATCAACCCAATACTCATAATGGTCACAAATTGAAGTACGAACATTAAAGCGGATCCCTTTAGTCACACACGCTTTATGATGATAAGACAATGCATGCACAAGCTTTTTATGCAAATGAACCCAGTGACATTGTAACTTGAAATGTCCCGATTCAATTCGACTCAAATCCAGAATATCATTGATGATCACTAACAGCAGCTCGGCTGAATTTTCCATTTGTTCTAATAAGTCGAGTTGAGAGCGATTAGAATCTTCACGCAAAACATCAATGAGACCTAAGACAGCATTGAGCGGTGTTCTCAACTCATGACTCATCATGGCTAAAAATTGTGACTTTGCTTGATTTGCATGCTCAGCTTGCTGCTGTGCAATATAGAGTTCATGAGTTTTGATACGGACTAAGCTTTGTAGCTCTTCTTTATGCTCAATATCATTGATGGCTCGCTCTAGAAGTGGACGAAAGCGTTGCAGTGTTGCTTTGGTCTCCAAACTAAACTGCCCTTTCCTACCGCCTAAAAGCAGCAATACAGAATCGCTGGTTTGGGTTTGAATGCCAGTAATTAATGCTGAGTTAATGGTTTCTTGTAGAAATGGATTTAAATTTTGAAATTCGGCAAGCTTAGTCGGCTCAAAAAGGATAATACACTCGCCTTCTAATACTCGTTGAAATTTATCACCATTAATCCACTGCTTACCTTGAAAAGCAATATTTGAGGACAAAAACGTTGTAAAGAACGAATTTGGCGCATTTTTAGCAATAACAACAAAGTCATCAAAATTAATATATCGATGAAGGACATTTTTAAGTTCTTCAAAAATCTGATATTTATTATCAGCGTGACTAAGCGCCGATATCGCGCTGAGGATAACGCGATTCTCTTCCGCTAAGCGAAGCTCTCTTTCTTTACTTCTCTCTAACTCAAGTAGCACCTCACTCAGCTGCTCATTTTTGTCTTGTTCTATCATCTTTGTCTATTCTGACTCATAGAAGATAACTGATGCTATCATTAGGTTTCCGTGGGCATTCTCGCCACCAATGAATCGTCCCTGTTCACCAAAGGTAAATGGGCAAATAAAAGGTTGGCCATACATTTGTTCGATCAGTTTTTTATGGACAAGCTGTATGTCTTTTCCTAAACGAAGCATTGCACCTGCACAATAGATGATAATTGAACCGAGGGATAATGACGCATGATAGTTTTGTGTATTAGCATCTTGAATCACCCGTGATGCTCGATTCAGCAGCTGTTCTTTTGAACCTGTCATCAGTGTTATTTTTTCGCCTTCATTAACCGTAGCAAATAGTTCAAGCGATCCATCATTCAGCATTCGAATAGGATGACACAATTTATAGTAAGGCTGTTGATTAACATATCCGGCCACCCTCCCCAACGGAAAGCGAGTCACGTGTTCAAATAAATGTAAATCATTAAATTGGATGTTGGAGTGATCGCTGATCCACTCTTTATAAATCGCAGAAGCTGGTTCACCATCAATGCTTTGCACACATCGATGATTAACTTGAGTAATTTCACCTTCAAACTCAGTCGGTGAATAACCAGCACTAAAACCTGAAGTTAGTGGCTTAGATGGAAAAAATAGCTGCAAAGCTATGCCATTAGAGCTCCATCCCTGTTGGGTAATGATCGACCATTGTTTTTGAATATGATTATCAGCGGCACTGCCACCGATAATAGGAACGTGAGTGCCAAAAGTTGCATCAATCGCATCGATAAAAGCTTCTTCATGTCCCGGTGTTGAATGCAACAGAATTAAGCTCGGAACTTCTCCTACTCTATTAGCTTGTTGTAATGCTTGTTGTATTGCTACATAAGCAGCTCGTTGATCATCCTTTTGGCCTAACTCGACTAAACCTGTTCCATAAGCGCTATAAGAGCGGTCATAAATAGCCATTAAAGCGACAACAGGCCCAATATGAACTCCTTTATCTGTCATGATAGCCTGACAGGAAGAACAGCCAATAAATGGAATGCCAGGAAAATTTAGGCGGAGTTCTTGTTGTATTTGTTCAGCGGGATATTCTTGTGAATAATAACAAATGAGGTTAGACAAACCATCCGGCTTCAGTGTTTGTGCTAGCTGCGCTATGGCCTCTTTCGTCGTCGAAACATGAGTAAAAGCAGTAGTAAATTGCATATATCAGGCTAATAAAAATGCATTAATGGTGTGATTTTACCATGATAATTTTTTATTGACTGTTTTTGTATTGTAAGGATTGGTTGTTTTTGTGGTCTATAGTCTGATTTTCAGTCGTTGATTCTTTTTCAACGATGTTTTTTTCTTCGTTTATATGAGTTATAGTGCGCCAGGTAAAGGCTGATAGCAAAATGACCAGCATGATTATTATTTGAATAAGTTTATTTTTGGTGAGCTTTTCTGCAGGCATAAATTACTATCCTAATTAAAAATGATATTTGCGTCATATACCCTTCCTACCTTCAATTCCAAATTGTTTGGGTATAGCGTGTTAAATCAGAAAGAGAGTACTACATCGGCTTTTAAATGTTAACGACCGTGACCATGATATCAATTAACAATACAAACCCCGCTTACGCTCTTTAGTTGTTTATCGATCACTATCCTTTAAAGATAATGAATGCTAGAATTCTTGATGTACATCAATTTAGTGAAAGGTTGTTATGATTTCTGAAAAGCCTGCGGCAAAGCGTATTCAATCTGGTGGCTGCGCCATTCATTGCCAAGACTGTAGCATCAGTCAACTTTGCATTCCGTTTACACTGAACGAATCAGAACTGGACCAGCTTGACCAAATTATTGAGCGAAAAAAGCCGATTCAAAAAGGCCAAGCTCTCTTCAAAGCTGGGGATGAACTTCGCTCTTTGTACGCGATTCGTTCAGGAACCATTAAAAGCTATACCATCACTGAACAAGGTGATGAACAAATTACCGCTTTTCATCTTGCTGGTGATTTGGTTGGCTTCGATGCGATTACTGGCGACTCTCATCCAAGTTTCGCTCAGGCATTAGAAACCTCAATGGTTTGTGAAATACCATATGAAATCTTAGATGACCTTTCTGGTAAGATGCCTAAGTTACGCCAACAAATTATGCGGTTGATGAGTAACGAAATTAAGGGCGATCAAGAGATGATCCTACTACTCTCCAAAAAGAACGCCGAAGAGAGACTAGCCGCCTTCTTGTACAATCTATCAACGCGTTTTTCGCAACGAGGCTTCAGCCCTCGTGAGTTCCGTTTAACCATGACTCGTGGTGACATTGGTAATTATTTAGGTTTAACCGTAGAAACCATCAGTCGTTTACTGGGGCGTTTTCAAAAGTCAGAAATGCTTAGCGTGAAAGGCAAATACATCACAATTTTGGATCATGACGCTCTAATGCAATTAGCCGGCGTATCAAAAGACAGCAAATAATTCTTGATTCATGGCGATGATGCAGCACTATGATGAGCTGCATCATACTTTTCTTAAAAAACTTACTCTCTTCACTAAAACTCTCTCTTCAACTGCGTTAAAGTATCTCTAAGGTCTGTGAGTTATTGACCTCCTCCACAAACAAGGAGTTTGTTATGAGTATCTATAGCAAAATATTAGTTGTTGCAGACATTAATCACGATGAACAACCAGCATTAGCCAGAGCAGTTCAGCTAGCAGCCAAAAGCCAATCTCCTAGCCATATCACTTTCTTCATGTCGATTTACGATTTTTCTTATGACATGACCTCAATGCTGTCTATTGATGAACGAGATGCGATGCGTAGAGGCGTGATTCAACAACGTGAACAATGGATGAGAAGCGTTGCTGAACCTTATGTAGACTCATCTATTCAATTTGAAGTGAAGGTGGTTTGGCACAATCGTCCTTATGAAGCTATCATTGCAGAAGTTTTCTCTGGTCAGCACGACATTCTTATCAAAGGCACTCATAAGCATGATGTCTTAGAGTCGGTAATATTTACGCCTACCGATTGGCATCTACTGCGTAAATGCCCGACTCCTGTTTTACTGGTTAAACACAGCCACTGGCCTGAGAATGCCAACATTATCGCCTCTGTACATGTGGGTTCAGAGGTCGATACCCACATTCAGCTCAACGATATAATGGTAGAACAACTACTCAATTTAACTCAACGTCTTGGCGCTTCGCCCTATTTAGTTAACGCTTATCCAGTCACTCCAGCCAATATCACCATTGAGCTACCAGAGTTTGATCCGACAACTTACACCGATGCGGTGCGTGGTCATCACCTCACATCAATGAAAGCGCTAAGACAAAAACACGGTTTAGATGAAAGCCAAACCATTGTTCAACAAGGTTTACCCGAAGATGTTATTCCGGAAGCTGCCAAAACACTGAATGCGGCGATGGTTATTTTAGGAACCACAGGTAGAACTGGACTCTCCGCGGTATTCATTGGCAACACTGCAGAACAAGTCATTGATAAAATTAACTGTGATGTACTTGCTTTAAAACCCGCCGGTTATGTTAGTCCTCTTGATCCTAACATCGCTAGCTAAATATACTTTGCTCACTCTTTATTAATCCCCGCCCTTTTGGGCTGGGGATTTTTTGTTACAGAGGATGCTTAATACTGGCATCTTGTCAGCAGATCCGTATTATACGCACTTCATTTTGTTTGGAAGATTAAAGAACGAAAGCTAATGACAGAGCAAACTCAAGAGTTGACTAAAGCCCAACATTACAATTTCAATAAGCTACAAAAACGTATTCGTCGTAATACGGGGCAAGCTATTGCTGACTTCAACATGATTGAAGATGGCGATCGAATCATGGTCTGTTTATCAGGAGGCAAAGACAGCTTCACGATGCTCGACATTCTGATGAGTTTGCAAAAAAGCGCACCGATCACCTTCTCACTCATCGCGGTCAATCTTGATCAAAAACAACCCGGATTCCCTGAACATATTCTACCTGAATACCTTCAAGAATTAGGCGTTGAGTATAAGATCATTGAAGAAGACACTTATTCCATCGTCCAAGATAAAGTTCCCGAAGGTAAAACTACGTGTGCTCTTTGTTCACGTCTACGCCGTGGTATTTTATATCGCGCTGCGAAGGAGTTAGGGGCCACTAAAATTGCTTTAGGCCATCACCGTGATGACATTATTGAAACGTTGTTTTTAAATATGTTTTACGGCGGAAAAATGAAAGGGATGCCACCTAAGTTAGTCTCTGACAATGGCGAGCATGTCGTGATCCGCCCTCTTGCTTACTGCAGAGAAAAAGACATTATCAAGTACGCAAACCATCGCGCTTATCCTATCATTCCGTGCAATTTATGTGGTTCGCAGCCTAATATGCAGCGCCAAAATATTAAGCAAATGCTTAATGCTTGGGATAAACAGTTTCCAGGTCGTATAGAAACCATGTTTAGAGCCATGCAAAATGTGGTGCCTAGCCATCTTGCCGACTTTGAATTATTTGATTTTAAATCGATCAATCGTGATTCTGGCATTATTAATGGTGGTGATATTGGTTTTGATAAAGAGCCCGTTCCTCAGCCCATTCTCGATGAAGACGATACGGTGATGCCGTTTGATCCTGCATTAAAATTAGACGTGACTAACTTGTAGCATGTTCTTGATAACAAGTTGCACAGATACCAATAAGGCTGCCACTGGGCAGCCTTATTGGTATTTTCAGGTTAATGATTGATCGGATAAAATTTTTCTTTATTGCTCTACCCAATAGACTTGATTATGGCGGATCATCGCCTGTACATCTTGTACATAATCTGCTCCACGTTCAGAGTAACGCAATAATCCATTACTCAAAGCCAGCGCACTATCCACACTGAATAAATTTTCGTCATTTTTACGCAGCTGTTGGCGAATATTGCGCAAATCACGATAAGCCGCGTTACGATTCACATTCATAAAATAACGATGAATCGATTCTTGCACCGAAGAAAACTTGGCAACTTCATGGGTCATTCCTGCGCCTCTTGCTGCTGGAACGACACCACAGCCCGGAGAGTAACACCACTGACCAAAATAATTATTCGCTTCAGTTGCAAAACGCGAGGTTCCCCAAGCGGACTCATTAGCAGCTTGAGTCAGTACCAACGCTTCGGGTAAAACATCAACACGCTGCAACATCGCGTTCAACCACTCCCCGCTCAGACGATTGCCCTTATTCAGTGCTAATCCGTATTGTTCAGCCAATTGAGCCGCCAGTGTCTTATCTTTGCTTGACAGTTTACCCTGCTGAAAACGGGTTGCTAATCGTTGCAATTGTTGTCTTTCTTGTAAAATACGCTGATTCTCGAACGCAACTCCTGGTCTTAAATAAGAAAAAAACGCCTCTTTTTTCTCTGCTATATCCGTTATCGATGAAAAATCAGGTGCTGCAGATACGGCATGGCCAGTTAACTCAACCGGCCGGGGATCAGTAGTCCGAGTTGAATAATAAACGCTCCATCCAATGAGTACGATCACTAATCCGATAAGGATAAGGCGTTTACGCATTAAAAATTTGTGAATTTGCATCATGATCATCATCGCTATTGGTTTTGTTAGTGGTAACGATTTGTAGACGAATACCAAACATATTGCGGTAAATAATACCTTTCACATGAAAAAAGAAAGGTAAAACAAAGATTAAGCCAATGCCATAAAACAGGACGGCAGCTACGAACATCAACATCAGTAAAGCGTAAATAGCGGCTAAAGGGAGTAGTTTTTTGTTCACCGCACGTAATGATAACCACAGCGCTTGCATTGGGGGAACTTTCTTCTCACAGATCAGTAAAATCGAATTACTAAAGGCCAATGAAAAATACATCGAGAGGAGTGGGAAAACCATCCCTGCAACTCCTTGTAATACAAGGCTCAATAATGAAGCAATAATTACCGGTATGGTGAACTGCAATCCTTTAGTGATGTGATTCGTCTTGGTTTTAAGCCCGGCAGCATGACTCATAGCCATTAAACTCACTCCAGCATAAATCGGAGCACTGACGACTTCGTAACTAAAGTTAGCAATCAAAATCCCTTGAATAACGCCCGGAGGGATATTGCCCTCTTGAGCAAATAAAGAAAAAATGACCGATGGGTCACCGACCATCAATCTAAAGGCAATAATAAAAATTGCCAATTGGATCACGACCAAAATAACAATGGCAGGAGAAAAAGACAGGAAGTGTTTTAGGGTACAGTCCCATGCTTCTTTTAGTATCTCACCTATCTTAAGTTGATAATCACCAGAAAGAGCGCGTTGCAACGTTCCTCCTAAGTTAAAGTCTTTCTCGATATTATTGCTCATATTTCGCCCTAGTTTGGCCTGTCAAAATGCTTTTGAAACAAACGGAGATAGTTTTTCATTATACTGAAATACCGTCGAGTCTAAAATCTTACTGTTAAACTCAGCTTGCTTTATGCTTCATATGGCTGATAATTGACCACTTTAAAGCCTTTATTATTCGTTAACGGGGCATGGTAAAGAATCATCACTCAACGATGCAAAATTTTTTCTGTTTCAAGATAAGAAAATACTTTGATTTCGTCGGGTATGCTAATTATGATGCGCCCTTTGAAAAGGTATAACCAGTGTATAAATTCGATCAATAAATGCACCAAGCATGATACTGATTTATGACTGGTTTTCGTGTTATCCCCGAACAGCTAAGAAGTGATGGCAAACTGTGCTGGCACTTTGAGCTAAACGGGAATAATAATGCACTGTATATCACGCTCCTATACTCAAAACCGTCAAGGACGATTGCTTGAATGCACCATTCAACGACGTTTTTGCCATTTTTGGGTATACAACCACTGTGGGAGAAAAACAGACGTTGAACAAACAACACTCGGTAGGAAAGCCAGTTATTCGTCTATCTGGCATTAGCAAAAGCTTTGATGGTAAAGAGATCATTTCTCACCTGAATTTAGATGTCAATCACGGTGAATTCTTAACTATACTTGGCCCATCAGGGTGTGGGAAAACCACCGTATTACGAATGATTGCTGGTTTTGAGACGGTCGATAATGGCCAAATCTTACTTGACGGTCAAGATGTGACTCAAGTTCCTGCTGAGCAGAGGCATGTCAACACGGTCTTCCAAAGTTACGCCTTGTTTCCTCATATGACCGTGTTTGATAACGTAGCCTTCGGATTGCGTATGCAGAAAGTACCAAGCGCAGATATTGAGCCACGAGTCATGGAAGCGCTACGCATGGTTCGCTTAGAGCAAATGGCACAACGTAAGCCACATCAGCTTTCTGGTGGTCAGCAGCAACGTATTGCGATTGCTCGTGCCGTAGTCAATAAACCAAAAGTGTTATTGTTGGATGAATCTTTATCTGCTCTCGATTACAAATTGCGTAAACAAATGCAAATTGAGCTGAAGCAACTCCAACGTCAACTGGGCATTACCTTCATCTTCGTGACTCACGATCAAGAAGAAGCGTTGTCCATGTCGGATCGAATCATTGTTATGCGCGACGGATGCATCGAGCAAGATGGTTCACCACGTGAAATTTATGAAGAGCCCAAAAATTTATTTGTTGCCCGCTTTATCGGTGAAATCAACGTATTTAATGCCGTCACTCAAGATCGTATTGATGATAAATGCATTAACGTACAGATCGAAGGCGTTCCTGCGATTGTCTATTATGATCAACCCGTGACTAGCGGCGATAAGTTGCAAGTTTTGCTGCGCCCAGAAGATTTACGCATTGAAGAGATTAAAGAGTCTGAAAATGCGGGTATTGTCGGCCATGTTATCGATCGAACTTATAAAGGCATGACGTTAGAGTCGGTGGTTGAATTAGAGTCAGGCATGCGCGTTATGGTGAGTGAATTCTTTAACGAGGATGATCCAGACGTAGACCACTCTATCGGCCAGAAAGTCGCCATCACTTGGGTTGAAAGCTGGGAGGTCGTCCTCAATGATGAGCAACAAGCTTAATCTACAAAACGCGATCATTGTTTTGATTGTCGGTTGGTTAGGACTGTTTGTTCTGATCCCCAATCTGATGATCATCGTGACCAGCTTTTTAACGCGTGATGAATCGAACTTAATCGCTTTTACCTTTACGTTCGATAACTATATTCGTTTAATGGATCCGATTTATGCCAGAGTGATGCTGCACTCATTTTACATGGCTATCGTAGCGACCTTAATCTGTCTTGTGGTCGGCTATCCATTTGCGTATATCGTTGCCAAAATGCCGCAAAAATGGCGTCCTATTATGCTGTTTTTAGTGATTGTTCCGTTTTGGACTAACTCGCTGATCCGTACCTATGGATTAAAAATTGTTTTGGGCACTCAAGGCATTTTGAATAAAGCACTATTAAGCATTGGCATCATCGATACTCCGATCCGTATCATGTTCACCGAAACGGCGGTAATGATTGGTTTAGTGTATATCTTGTTGCCATTTATGATTCTGCCTCTCTATTCTGCGATCGAGAAACTCGATCATACTTATATAGAAGCCGCACGAGATCTTGGTGCGAACAAGTTGCAAACGCTGATTAAAGTCATTCTACCCTTAACCATGCCCGGCATTATTGGCGGTTGTTTACTGGTACTGCTACCAGCATTAGGAATGTTCTATATTTCCGATTTACTGGGAGGCGCGAAAAACTTATTGATCGGTAACGTCATTAAGAGCCAAGTGCTCAACGCCCGAGACTGGCCATTTGGTGCAGCGACAAGTATTGCCCTCACCTTAGCCATGGCCGTCATGCTCTACGCGTATTATCGAGCAGGTAAACTCTTGAATAAGAAATCGGAGCTAAGCTAATGGGAAAGACAGTTCGATTTAGCTTTATGAGCTTAGTGTACTTATTTTTGTACCTACCGATTATTGTTTTGATTGTGAACTCTTTTAACGACAACCGCTTTGGGATTCGTTGGGGTGGCTTCACGACCAAGTGGTATCATGCTTTGATTAATAATGACAGCTTGATGCAAGCCGCCTGGCACTCTATCAATATTGCGGTATTTTCAGCGACCGCAGCGACAATTATTGGTAGTTTGACAGCTGTTGCCCTATTTCGTTACCAGTTTAAAGGTAAGAAAATGGTCAATGGCATGCTGTTTGTCGTCATGATGTCACCCGATATCGTAATGGCAATTTCATTACTGGCGCTGTTTTTAGTCCTTGGCTTTCAATTGGGCTTTCTAACTCTTTTGATTGCGCACATCACCTTCTGCTTACCCTTTGTGGTGGTCACTGTTTATAGCCGTTTGAATGGTTTTGATGTGAAGATGTTAGAAGCGGCAAAAGATCTCGGAGCGAGTGAATGGGTCATATTGAAAAATATTATTTTCCCACTTGCTAAGCCAGCAGTTGCAGCAGGTTGGTTATTAAGTTTTACCTTGTCACTCGATGATGTCATCATCAGCTCGTTTGTGACAGGACCAACCTATGAAATTCTCCCTTTAAAGATTTACTCTATGGTTAGGGTCGGGATTTCACCAGAAGTGAATGCGTTAGCAACCGTGATGTTAGTGGTTTCATTAATCCTTGTTATCACTTCACAGTTGTTAGCCAGAGAAAAAGTGAAGTAATATACTCACTGTAGGTTAAAAAACACGAAACAGAATGGCCACCATGACCATTCTGTTTCTCTATGTAACGCCTTAATGGGCAACGTTTGGTTTGGAGCTAACGTCGATGAAAAAATGGGCTACTTTATTAGCTGGTAGTGCATGTGCGCTTTCACTGTTGTCAAATTCAGCTATCGCGCAAGATAAAGAATTGGTTTTCATGAACTGGGGACCTTACATTAACAGTAATATCCTTGAACAGTTTACTCGTGAAACCGGTATCAAAGTCATTTACTCAACTTATGAGTCAAATGAAACTTTATACGCCAGGCTAAAAACCCATAATCAGGGCTACGATCTTATTGTTCCTTCGACCTATTTCGTATCCAAAATGCGTGATGAAGGTATGATTCAGAAAATAGATAAGTCTAAGCTGTCTAATTTCAGTAACTTAGACGCTAACTACCTGAATAAACCTTATGATCCGAACAACGACTACTCAATTCCGCACGTGGTCGCCATTACTGGTTTGGCAGTCAATACCGATATGTATGATCCGAATGATTTCCAAAGCTGGGGTGACCTATGGAAGCCTGAGCTAGCGAGACAATTGATGTTAATGGACGATACTCGCGAAGTATTCCATATCGCTCTGCGTAAACTCGGCTATTCCGGTAATACCACTGACGATAAGCAAATTGATGAAGCCTACGCAGAATTGCGTAAATTAATGCCGAATGTTTTGGTGTTTAACTCTGACAACCCTGCAGCCCCTTATCTTGCTGGTGAAGTTGGTTTAGGGATGTTATGGAATGGCTCTGCAGCGGCAGCGCAAAATGAAGGATTACCGATTAAACTGATCTTCCCGAAAGAAGGCGGTATTGGTTGGGTCGATAACTTCGCTATTGCTTCAGGCGCGAAAAATGTCGACGCCGCCCATAAGATGATCGACTTTTTACTGCGTCCTGAAATCGCTGAGCAAATCTCTCGTGACACTGGCTACTTAACAGGTGTTGCCGAATCGAATGCGAAGTTCAAAGATATCGCCCCCCTATTCCCATCTCAAGAAGATTTAGATCGCGTGGAATGGCAAGATGCGGTGGGAGATAAAACCATTAAGTATGAAAACTACTTTATGCGTTTAAAATCAGGTTTATAAACCAACGGTATTAAGTAAATAGGCAGCATTAGCTGCCTATTTTTTTGTGAGCTGATATACTTGGCGGCTGATTTAGCTAATCTCTCTAGCCTATTTGGGCTTTTGCTACCAAAATACGGAATTGTAATGAAGAAAAGTAAACTGTATGCGGGCGTACTATGCGCAGCGACTCTATTCACTACCCACGCGATGGCCAACGATACCGAACTGTATTTTTATAACTGGTCGGAATATATCCCTAGCGATGTACTAGAAGAATTTAGTAAAGAAACGGGTATCCGAGTTATTTATTCGACGTACGAATCAAACGAAAGCATGTACGCGAAGTTAAAAACTCAAGGCTCTGGTTATGATTTAGTGGTTCCTTCAACTTATTTTGTGTCTAAGATGCGCAAAGAAGGCATGCTGCAACCTATCGATAAAAATCAATTAAGCCATTTTGCGGATCTTGACCCTAATTTTCTCAATAAATCTTTTGATCCCGAAAACCGTTACTCAATTCCTTATATCTGGGGAGCAACAGGTATCGGCATTAATACCGATATGCTTGATAAATCAGCGTTGACCAATTGGAGTGATTTATGGGATGCCAAATGGCGTGGTCAGCTCATGCTAATGGATGATGCTCGTGAAGTGTTCCATATCGCTTTAAGTAAATTAGGTTACTCGCCAAACAGTACCAATCCAGAAGAAATTGAAGCGGCTTATCAAGAGCTAACTAAATTGATGCCAAATGTCTTGGTTTTTAACTCTGATTTCCCTGCCAACCCGTTTTTAGCGGGAGAAGTTTCGCTTGGGATGCTGTGGAATGGGTCAGCCTACATGGCGCGTCAAGAAGGGGCCAATATTGAGATTATTTGGCCAGAAAAAGGCGCTATTTTCTGGATGGACAGCATTGCTATTCCTGCAGGAGCGAAAAATATTGAAGCGGCACATAAAATGATCGACTTCTTATTACGTCCAGAAAATGCAGCAAAAATTGCGCTGGAAATTGGCTACCCAACACCCGTCAAAACAGCCCATAAGCTATTACCTGCCGAATTTGTCAATGACCCCAATATTTTTCCACCACAATCAGTAATGGATAGCGGTGAATGGCAAGATGATGTCGGCGAAGCATCGATACTATACGATAACTACTTCCAACGCCTAAAAGTGAAGTAATCACCATTCGATTCATATCAAAGCGGCTAATGCCGCTTTTTTCTGCTCTCTTTTCAGTGCTAGACGAAAACGATGTAACGTTACCAAAAAGTGAGCTTCTTTTCTTCTTATCTTGGGGTATCTTGCAGCATTAATAGCTCTTTAACTAAACGAGGGACCTCCAGCGTCGCTTTGCCATAACGTTTTTCAGCAAATTCACTCTCAATCGCGCTCGGTTCTAAATTAATTTCAATCGTATGTGCGCCATGCATCCTCGCATCATGCACAAAACCAGCCGCCGGATAAACCACACCAGAAGTACCAATAGAGACAAATAAATCGGCTTTTTCTAATGCGCTATAAATATCCCCCATCCTTAAAGGCATTTCCCCAAACCAAACAATATGAGGCCGCATTTGTTGCGGAATTTGACAGCAATGACACTGTTCGCCAGTCAATAAATCGCCCTTTTGCTCAACCACTTGATTCGATACGCTGCAGCGAGCTTTGAATAACTCACCATGCATATGAATAATATTTTGACTACCGCCTCGCTCGTGCAGATCATCGATATTCTGGGTAATGATGGTTACTGAACCATTCAGTTGTCGCTCTAAATCGCCAAGAGCAAGATGAGCCGCATTGGGTTGAATCTCAGAAGAACCCAGTTTTCTACGGCGCTGATTATAAAAATCTTGTACCAAATCAGGGTTACGAGCAAAACCTTCCGGTGTAGCGACATCTTCAATCCGGTGGTTTTCCCATAATCCATCTTGGGCCCGAAAGGTTTGAATACCCGACTCCGCAGATATCCCCGCGCCAGTCAATACTACAATATTGCGATAGGGAAAATTCATCATCCATTCCTTATTTTCAATCTTTACACCAGTTTAGCATTGATAAACGAGCCTCCCTAATTTCAAAACTTAGACAATAGTCGAAAAAACACCCAGACTCGCTGGGTGTGATGATTAAAGATTCGGACCTTTCGTCGGGCGATGAGCAATATCGGCTCGTAGCTGCTTCATACCTTGCACCATGCGCCAAAACCATAAGGTAATGGCACCTAAGGCAATGATCGCGCCAAGGTAAGGGATAGCGTAGCCAATCGTACTTAACCAAGTATTACTAAACCAATAACGGTTGACTCCCATCAGAACGCCATTTGCCGTAGCAACGGTGACAATTAGCACCACAAAAAAGGTTAAGAATAAGAAAAAAGTGCGAATTAATCCGTAATAATGGGAATTCGCCACCTCGCCATCTTGGTTTTTATCCAACCGATAACCAGCATAGATGATGCCAATCACCCCGGAAAGTAACCCGGTAAAGGGTGTCAGCAAACTGGCGATATACACAAACCAAACGGATTTATTTTTACTGGCGGGGATCATCATGACTCTCCTGTTGTACCTTTGGAACTTGATGGTCAGCCGCTTCAATTTCGCCTCGCGCTTTGACTTCTTCATACCATAAATCATGATGTTCTTTGGCCCAAGTCTCATCAACTTTACCCGTTACCATTCCCTCTAATGCCCCCTCCATACCAAATAAACCAATATAAATATGGAAAATAAAGCCACAAATAAGGATTAAAGCGGAGAACATGTGGATCAAATTCGAGAGTTCCATATCGCGGCGCGTCTGCCCAAAAATCGGAAAGTCTAAAATAAGTCCACTGATCGCGGCAAAGCTACCAAATACGATCAACAACCAATAGATGGCCTTTTCACCACCATTGGAAAAGCCAGCCGAAGGATGGGTTCCTTTATGTTTCCCCACCATTCCTCCCAATTTTAAAAACCATTGGAAATCGACCTTATTGAATAAAGATTTTCGCCACCATTTCAGCAGCATAAAAATCAGCAACACAAAGAATAAGGGGCCAACGTAATTGTGGTATTGCTTAGCGGAATAAATGACCATTCCCCACCAATCGGTAGGAATGTAAGGTTTAAGAAAGTGTTTACCATAAACCAACATTAAACCACTGAACGCCAAGGTAAGAAAAGTAAACGCCATACTCCAGTGCAACGCTCGATCCAAACGCGACCAACGTTTTAATTTTCGCCCCGTTCTTGGCTGACTAAGCATGATCGGGCCCATCAACCAATAGGCCATTACAACCATGACAATACTACCAAAAATCGCCACTGCTCCAGCAGGAGACATCCATTTCTCTTTTAAGACAAACCACATCTCACCCGGTGTACTGATTAACACGCCATGCTCAGGAGAACGTGATGTGGTATAGCCTTCTTGACCTTGCCTCACTTGACGCCAAAAGTCGGCACCCGCTAATTGAGAAATCTCTTTTTGCGCCACATTGTGATTAGTGGACTCGCCCTCATTGGCTAATAATGGGAGAGATAAACAACTAAGAGTTAAGATCAATAGCACCAAGACCTGCTGAAACGCACGCTTTATCCGATATTGCATCGCTACTTAACTCCTTGTGGCATCGAAAGCGAGATCTTCGCCATTGGTCCACCCAGCATTTTTAGCACCGCGCTCTACCACTCGCTGACGGAAAATATCCGAAACCACCGCTGCATCACCAGCCAGTAGTGCTTTAGTCGAACATAAGGAAGCGCACATCGGTAATTTACCTTCAGCAATCCGGTTAGCACCATATTTACGACGTTCTTCTGGTGAGCCGGGTTCCGTTTCAGGTCCACCAGCACAGAACGTACATTTATCCATTTTCCCACGCTCAGCAAAGGCAGACTGCTTAGGAAACTGCGGAGCACCAAACGGGCAAGCAAATAAGCAGTAACCACAACCAATGCAAAGATCTTTATTGTGCAGCACGATGCCATCTTCCGTTTTGACAAAACAGTCCGCCGGACAAACCGCCATACAAGGCGCATCAGTACAGTGCATGCAAGCTACCGAGATCGAGTTTTCTCCAGGTTCGCCATCATTGAGTGTGACCACTCGGCGACGTTGAATACCCCATTGCAGAGCATCGTCATTTTCATTTTTACAGGCCGTGACACAGCCGTTGCATTCGATGCAGCGTTTGGTATCACAAAGGAATTTCATTTTAGCCATTGGTTTACTCCTTACGCTTTACGAATGTTACACAAGGTGACTTTAGTTTCCTGCATTTGAGTAACAGGATCGTACCCATAAGTGGTCGCAATATTCGCTGACTCACCAATCACATAAGGATCGGTACCTTGTGGGTATTTATGACGAAGATCTTCACCTTGAAATTTTCCGCCAAAATGAAAAGGAATAAACGCCATACCGGGTTTAACACGACGAGTCACCATCGCTTTCACATGAATACGCCCTTTTTCTGCCCCTTCAACCCATACCATGTCACCATCCCTGAAACCAAGATCATTGGCATCTTTAGGGTTCACCTCAACAAACATCTCTTGCTGCAGTTCGGCTAACCAAGGGTTTGAACGGGTTTCTTCACCACCACCTTCGTACTCGACTAAGCGCCCAGAAGTCAGAATGATCGGATATTCTTGGGATTTATCGATATCTTGAATCGATTTGTATAACGTCGGCATTCTAAAGATCGCGTCTTTATCTTCCCAAGTAGGATAATCAGCGATGAGATCGCGTCTTGGTGTGTAAAGAGGCTCACGATGTAGTGGCACTCGATCCGGAAATGTCCACACGATCGCACGAGCTTTCGCATTGCCAAATGGAATGCAGCCATGCTTAATCGCCACTCGTTGAATACCGCCAGAAAGATCCGTTTTCCAATTTTGTCCTTCTGCGGCGACTTTTTCAGCGTCTGTCAGATCGTCCCACCATCCTAAATGTTTGAGCAATTTATCGGTGAATTCCGGATAACCATCTTCAATCTCACTGCCTTTTGAAAAACTATCTTCTGCGAGTAGTGATTGGCCTTCAAACTCAACACCATAGCGAGCTCGGAACGTCCCTCCACCCAGAGCAACCGGTTTAGACGTGTCATACAAAATATGCGTTCCAGGATGCTTCATCTCTGGAGTCCCCCAGCAAGGCCACGGTAGACCATAAGTCTCACCATGAATCGGTCCCCCTTCAGCTTCTAAAGTGGTCTTATGGAAAGTGTGCCAATGCTGTTGATGCGCTTTTAAACGTTCAGGGCTTTGTCCGGTATAGCCGATGGTCCACATCCCTTTATTAAATTCACGGGTAATGTCTTCTATGAGTGGTTGATCATTCTCAACTCGAATGTGTTTACAAAGTTGCTCGGCAAAACCGAGTTTTTTACTCAGTAAGTACATGATTTCATGATCAGGTTTGGAGTCAAACAACGGTTCAATGACTTGATCACGCCATTGCAAAGAGCGATTTGACGCGGTCACGCTGCCGTAAGTTTCAAATTGGGTTGTGGCCGGCAGCAAATACACGCCATCACGGCGCTCATTCATCACTGCAGCAACAGTTGGATAAGGATCAACAATCACCATCATGTCGAGTTTTTGCATCGCTTTTTTCATTTCTACACCACGGGTTTGCGAGTTAACCGCATGACCCCAATAGAACATAGCGCGAATATTTTCTCGTTGTTGAATATTGTCTTTATTCTCCAGAACGCCATCAATCCAACGAGATACCGGAATTCCGAAACTATTCATTGGCTTAGTGCCACCGTAAGTCCCTTGATCAAAACGATTCGCTATCCAATCAAAATCAACATCCCACACCTTGGCCCAATGACGCCATGCCCCTTCTGCGACGCCATAGTAACCAGGCAACGAATCAGAAAGCACCCCTAAATCCGTTGCTCCTTGAACGTTATCATGACCACGGAAAATGTTCGCACCGGAACCCGGTTTACCCAAATTCCCCAAAGCCAATTCAAGTACACAATAAGCACGAGTATTGTTATTTCCTGTTGTATGCTGAGTGCCGCCCATACACCAAATGATACAACCGGGGCGATGTTCAGAGAGTAGCTTCGCGGTTTGATAAACATCCGACTCACTCACTCCGGTAACCCGTTCCACCTCTTGAGGTGTCCATTTCGCCACTTCTTGACGAATTTCATCCATGCCAAACACACGTTGGCGAATGAATTCTTTATCTTCCCACTGATTGTTAAATACGTGCCAGAGCACGCCCCAAATAAAGGCGACATCCGTTCCGGGACGCAATGACACATAGTGATCCGCTTTGGCTGCGGTGCGCGTACGACGAGGATCGGCAACCACAATTTTGCAATTATTCTTCTCTTTGGCGATCAAGATATGTTGCATTGCGACCGGATGTGCTTCCGCAGGGTTCGAGCCAATGAACAACATCGACTTACAGTTATGCATATCATTAAAGGAGTTGGTCATTGCACCGTAACCCCAAGTATTGGCAACGCCTGCTACAGTCGTGGAATGGCAAATTCGCGCTTGGTGATCAACGTTATTGGTTCCCCATAATGAGGCCATTTTACGAAAGAGATACGCTTGTTCATTGCTGTGCTTAGCGCTGCCAAGCCAGTAGACCGAATCTGGTCCCGATTGTTGACGAATTTTTAGGATCTCATCGCCGATTTCATCGATTGCCTGTTGCCATGAGAGCTTTTTCCATTTTCCGCCCTCAAGCTTCATTGGATATTTCAAACGTCGCTCACCATGACCATGCTCGCGTAAGGCTGCCCCTTTTGCGCAATGCCCACCCGCATTAAAGGGGTGATCAAAAGCCGGCTCTTGGCCTGTCCAAACCCCATTTTGAACTTCAGCATAAATGCCGCAGCCAACGGAACAGTGCGAACAGATGGTGCGCTTAACTTCCGTTTTAACCTGATTAGATCGCGAGGTTGCCTGAGCTTTTTTAATCATTCCAGGAGCAAATAAAGCGGAACCAACAACCGCACCACCCGCAGCTAATGAACTGTTGCGAATAAAAGCTCGACGACTGAGTCCTAATGTATTTGGCTGTTCGACCTGCTCTGAACGTTTGGTCAGTTTCATTATTGGCTCCTATAAACTCGCGTAGTAATCACGGATATGTTGAGTTTCGTGATACCCTTTTTGTAATGGCTGTGGCGTCGCCTCTTCCGCTGTCTCTACCGCTAATGCAGACTGACCAGTGGAAGCCACCACACCTCCGACAACGGCGGCACCGGCCATACTTTTTAATACCGTGCGCCGACTCTGATTAATATCTGATTGTTTTTTCATCGCTTCCTTCCTTTTTTCCATATAACCGCGGTGATGGTTCCACTGCCGTCGTAGGATGTTTGTTATCATTCGCTGACATTCTGCTCAATGGTGTTTTTGACATGCATAACATGGGTATTACCTTGACTAGCAATGCTAGCTGGTGTCATCTGAATACTCTCTAGGCTTAAAAATGCCTTGCACACTTGAGATACCGCTCGATAAAAATTCGCATGTTCGGCTTGCTCAATTTGTCGTACTAGGTGATTAAACCAAGGACCAATATGGCGATGAAAAAACTCACCTTGTTGCTCAGGCGTATCGCTGATCAACCAAGCCATACTTTCACATAAGGCGGCAATGTGATCTTCTGGCTCTTTCACCGAGTCTGAACGCTGCAAACCAAGCTGTGCCATATGTTGGCGAAGATCCGCTAAAGGTTTTTCCATTAATGATCCAGTCAGGTGCCATGAGGCAAAGGGCACCACTTCACCTCTTCCGATACCAATAAATAGCCATTGATATTCCTCTTCAAGGCTATCAACATCAGTATGTTGTGCGGCGTGTCTTAAAGCTAACCAACACCGGCTCATTACGCTTGAGTTATCTTCAATCTCTAAGTCAGCCAAAAACTGCAATTGTGACTGACTAGGAGGAGCGCGAAATAAGGAGGCTAACATCAGATAAATATCGGTGCGGATAGTGTCTGTAACTTGCATAAACATCGCCTTAATAGTGAAGTTGCTGCTCTGGGTTTTCAGCCATCGCTTCAAAAATATCAATCACTCGACAGTCTTCGCACATGGCGATTCGATTCAGAGACATGGGATCTGAAAAATGAGAGTGACCACGTAACTTATCTTGCAGCATGGTGATCATTGATTGAGGCGCAAATGCTTTTTGACAACGTAAACAGCGAGCTGGCTCTTCTTGATGTAACACCTGCGCTGCTTGTCGCTCATCATGGTCCCAATTGATTCTTGGTACCGCCGTCAAGACTTTTTCAGGACATGCAGTGACACATAAACCGCACTGCACACAATCTTGTTCAGTAAAATGCAAAGCAGGTATATCACCACTATGATGCAAAGCTCGCGTAGGACAGACCGCGACGCAGCTCATACACAAAGTACAATCTTGACTGGCGCACTCAATTGAACCAAAAGGGGCTGAGCTATTCAGTGGTTGAATCATGGAGTCTGGTTGATACTGACTGGCAAGTGCATCTAATGCTTGATACAAACGTTGGCGTTTATTACCAGAGAGCTCACCCAATCGAAGCATCAAATCTTCTTCACACATAACTGGGAGTCCTTCGCTCAGCGATTCCAAATAGAAAATATCAATCCGCTGCTTGTCTAAGCCTAATGACGCTAATAGTGTTTGTGCTAACGACACTTCTTGATGAAGAATACGCAATACGGTCGCAGGCATATGCTGGCTAGCTGCAAACAGTACCTGAGTCGCGCCATTAACCAGTGCCGCGAACCAAGTATCCATACCGACAGAAAGAAGTTCTTCTAGCATCACCGGAATAACATTATCGGGTAAAGCTTTCAGCGCCATAAGATGATGAGCTTCGTGGCGATCACTGCAAAAAAGAATGATCGGTGTTTCGCCTTGGGCCTGAAAATAATGGTTAAGTAGTCGCTCAACAAACTTTTGTGTATCGGTAGGGTTAGGTAAAGCGTAGTGGATCGCTTCCGTTGGGCAAGCCGTCGCGCACGTTCCAATACCTTGACAAAGATAGGGATTGATTTCTATTCGGTGTCCTGTTTGTGCTGACCCTTCACTAGAAAGCGCACCCGCCGGACAAGCATCAACACACCGCTCACAACCTTTCACCCCTCGTGAGCTGTGTGCACACAAATCGGTATTGAGACGGAAATATTTCGGTTTATCAAAAGTACCGATTAATGTTGGAATGGTTTCTAACGCTTCAACGAGTTTGTTTTCGCCTCGCCCCACAGGAAAGTATCCAGGAACAGGCACTTCTTCACTCATGATTCCGCTGAGTGAGAGATCCAATACAATATCAAAACATGCTTGCCCAATTGCCGCTTGTGCCAAATTGATACTTTGACCACGATTGACCACCTGAATATCGAATGCCCCCAAATAGCCACTGATTTGTACCGAATCGGCAAAGTAAAGTGTGCTTGAATGCCCCTGATGGCCGTC
Source organism: Vibrio injensis (assembly GCF_001895205.1). GTDB lineage: Bacteria > Pseudomonadota > Gammaproteobacteria > Enterobacterales > Vibrionaceae > Vibrio > Vibrio injensis. Next base: position 72,881 of record NZ_BDJF01000011.1, read on the forward strand.
AATCGATAAAAGCGTCAAAGAGCCCATTGCAGACAGTTGTTGGACCGCACGTTCAATCAAACTGGTGGGACCAATTAATAATGTATGACCACCACTTTGATAACTAACCGTTGGTGGGATCAAATTCTGCAGCTCAACAGTATGTTGCAGCGCAAACCAACGCGCTTGACCAGAAGCACTGGAGGCTTGTTGTAGATAGTCGTTTAACATTGCTCAGTTCCATGCTGAAAGCAGGCTCATTGGCCTACCCTTATTTATTACATGGATTTAGCAAATAACGTTCCAATTAAAAATATAATTTATCTAATTGATTTGTATGCAATTTAAGTGAAATTCTTATCAGAAAGAATCCAATAAGACATTTTGTCTCATTAGCAAGCTAAGAAGTGAGACAAAATGTCCCTACTTTTTGTCCGCCCATACTGCCTCATCTTCATCCATCCGATCACGCGGCATAATTGGTTGATGGTGAGCGAAGTGGTTATGGTTATTTTGGTGTTCAGATTGGTGTTCAGGTATCAGATCTGCATTCGATGGGTCGACATCAATAAGCCATTCACGGACGCTTTGTGCTAGTTCACTCGCCAAGGGTTTTAACGCATGATAATCACCATCATAATCATCTAGACCATCGACTTGATTGAACTCGCCATTGAAAAAAAGCTGCCGTAACGCCTTTTTTTTCAACTCAGCAGAAGCCGAAACCAATAGCGTGGAAAGCTCATTTTCGGTAGCAAGGCTCTCTTCTTTCACCGACTCTGCAGGAGAGGCTGTCTGATTGCGGGTTAAGGTCGTAGACAGTTCAGAATCACTCTCAGATTGTAGATCACTCGGTAATGCTTTATCGCCACTATCCGATGCCTCAATAACCTCGTCTTCTGATACCGTTGCTTGATCTAATTTACGCTTTGACCAGCGATTAAAGAAAGAATCAGTTGCCACATGATCTCCCGGCACCTTTACGCTTTTTAGAACGGTAGTCGAGCAATTCGCCTTCTCGACCAATGAAGGCTTCAATCCACGCTTGCACCGCTAAAGGCATAGGCTCAGAAAGTACTACATAGTCGCTATCCATATAACGAGCCGCCACACCTTGCGAGGCGGTAATGCACACCAGTTTGGGTTGATCATCATCGGTACTATTTTCTACGATCACGAATAACTTAGGCTCTCGCGAGCTGAGGTTAAATCGATAATCGCTTCGCTCATCGCGAAAGAGCTCCAATACGGCTCGCGCTTTGAACTCAACCTGAGGCATTAATTCAAAACCGCTTAATTGCCATTGGCTCGTTACCCAACGCCCAACATTAAACGAGCGTAAATGAAGTAGGCAGCCAATGGACCATTGAAATTCGTTTTTGATCAACGGCACTGAATGTGAAATGGGGAAAGCCATGAAGAGTAAATCCTTGCTTGAGTCAATACCATCAACAACATATGCTCATTTAAGCAATTATTACGCCACCCCCATTAATCGACATAACATACGACGAAAAAGAGAATATGGAATGATATTTGCTGCTCTCTTTATCTCTGCCTCACTCGTATCATCGATCACGATTGGCGATTAACACACTTTTAGCATCGGTATAGGAAAATTTTGTGTCAGCATTCTCTCTCATTCAGCCGACTGAAAATCCACAACAAACCATGGAAGTAACGGTTTATGATCAATATGGTGAACCATTAAGCAAATCCATCGCCTGTGAACGCCCTTTAACCGTACTGTTAAATTGGCAAGAAGTGGTGACGCTAATGACTCTAGGCTCTCGCCCCGAAGCGTTAGTGCTCGGCTACCTAAAAAATCAAAGTTTTATTTCTGATCGAGAGCAACTTCAATCAGTGATCATTGATTGGCAAACGCATTCAGCCGCCGTGGTGACTAAAGAGAATATAGACCGTGTTCAACCGGCGCTTAAGAAAAAAACCGTTACCTCTGGATGTGGTCAGGGCACGATGTATGGCAATGTCATGCAACAATTAGAAGGCTATCAAGTGCCACAGACACGCTTGAAACAGTCACAGATCTACGCAACGTTAGAGGCGCTCACCCATCATAATCAAACCTATAAAAAAGCCGGCGCCGTTCACGGCTGTGCGATTTGCCAAAATAACCATGTGCTCTCTTTTGTCGAAGATGTAGGTCGGCATAATGCTGTCGATACATTAGCTGGCGAACTCTGGCTGCAAGGGGATTCGGGTCATGACAAACTGTTTTATACGACTGGACGGTTAACCTCTGAAATGGTGATTAAGGTTGCGCAAATGGGTATTCCCGTCCTACTTTCTCGCTCTGGGGTCACTCAAATGGGCTTAGACTTGGCCAATCAGTTTGGTATTACCACCATTGCGCGAGCGAAAGGCCTGCGTTTTGAAATCTACAGTGGCGCAGAAAAAATTGATTTTGATATCAAAGGCTAATCTTACGTGAAAAGATTGATGTTCCTCTCTGAATGAGTGCCATCACTCATTCAGAGAAAAGGATTATTCAGAAAATGAGTGAGTCGTCGTGATCAATAACGGGCTTTCCGCTTTCGCCAGCAAGTAAATACTAAAAGTACTGCCTTGTCCCTCAACAGAGTGAACTCGAATTTCACCGCCAACTTGACTGAGTAAGCTCTGTGATACCGATAACCCCAACCCCGTTCCTTGCCTTTTGGTTGTATAAAAAGGGGCAAAAATTTTGCTCAGTTGCTCAGGTTTGATTCCACAGCCATGGTCTTGAACATGAATGATCGCGCCGAATACTTTTCCGTCTTGTTGCCAATCTTCGCTACTAATGATCAGTTGACCTTTGCCTTGCATCGCGTGAATAGCATTGATCTGTAAATTGACTAAAATCTGCAACAGATGATGATGATTCACTTCAACAGAGCAGTGCGCTTGCAAGTGTGTAATAAACTCAACGTCGCGTCTCTTACTGCCCGCTTTAACGAGTGTAATACTCTCTTCGATAATTGGATTAACACGCTGCCAGGTAATTTTATCTTGCACGCCACCATGACGACTGTATTGCAGTAAACTGCGAGTAATATTGCGGATCCGATCGACTTGCAGCAAGATTGCCTCAATTTCCTCGGCCACCCTTGGTGCTTGTTCTGCCAGCTCAAAACGGATAAGTTCGGCATTACCAAGAATCACTGCGGTAGGATTATTAATCTCATGCGCGATACCTGCGGTTAGCTCTCCAAGTGCCGCCAGTTTTTCATGAGCAATCAATTTATTACGAGTTTGATTCAATAACTGAATGTGGTGTTCTAATTGCTGAGTTTTTTCATGCAAACTGGCGGTGCGCGATTGAACCTTTTCTTCTAATTCATCGGCAGCGTGCTGAATCTGCTGATTACGCTGTTGCAGTAAATCCAGCATATGATCAAACTGTTTCGCCAGTTGAGCTAGCTCATGTTTTTCATCCAACCCTAATGAGCCAATACGTTTATTTTGATCAACTTGAACCTGTTTAACAACGTGATGGATACGTTCAATGGGGCGAAACAAATCACGTGAACCGCGATAAACGAAAAAACCTGAAACAAGCAATAAAATCAATGCCATACTGCCCATTTCGACAATGTTGGTTAAGTAAATTTTAACCAATGGCCACAGTAAATAGCCCGTATAAAGCATACCAATAACTTGATCATATTGATCACGAAGTGGCTGATAAGCACTGATATACCAAGCATCATAGACATACGCCTTATCTACCCATTGCTCACCTTGTCTTAATACCTGATCGGCTACTGGTTGAGAGACTCGTGTACCAATCGCTCGTCCAGCTAGAGTAGAACTATCCAACGGTACATTAGTGCTAACCCGTAAATCATCCAAAAATAACGTTAGCGTGCCTGCTGGACTTAATCGATTGGCTTGTACGGGGTAGATTAAATCTCGAATTTGGTCGACGAGTAACGTGCTATTGTTGAGCAGCAACCCTCCTTCTAAAAAACCGATGATCTTTTGATCAATCAAGATCGGAACAACAGTTCGGCTGACTAATCCACGCGATTCTACCGAGCGATCGTTTAACATCGGGGTTTGTGCGCGAATCGCTAAATCGGGATCCAATTGCTGTAATTCAGCCGCACTCAGCACATCAAAAAAAGACTCTTTTCGCGTCAGATCCAAATAACGGAACTGCTGTTCTAGCGTGTTAACCAATTGAAAATGCAGAAAGTCTAATTCGTAACGTTTTTTCTGTTGCTGAACCCAATCCATAAACTCTGGCTGGTAGTAATAACCCTCTCGAAGCCCATGTTGAAAATCATAAGAATCAGCGAAGGCGTGAACATAACTGGCCTGTTTTTGTTGCAATAGCGTCACACTATTTTGAGCAACCCCCAAGCGCTCTGATACATCCACCAAGACACTTTGCCACGTGTAATGCAAAGACCAATAAAAGCTGATACCGATCAAGGCCATTAATGTGACGGCTATCGGTACGGAAGTCAGAATCAACAGTCGGTAGCGGACCATACTTCGGAAGCGATGGTGCCAAGCTCGCCACCATGAAGGTTTAGCGCACCTTGATTTGCTCATCACTTTCCCACTCTTTGAATTTTCGCTCTAATGTTTTGCGAGCAACGCCTAAATCCCGAGCGGCTGCCGATTTATTGCCTTGATGAAAAGCAACGATTTGTTCTATATGCGCCTTCTCGACTTGTTTTAAACTCCAATCCGTCGGATAACCACAAGCTTCCTCTCGGTTTGGTCTATCACTTTCCGATGATAATTGTGACAATGTCACTTCAATGTCACTGTTTTGACCATCACGGGGTAATGGCTGCCAGTAATGCGCTAACGGTTGACCGATTAATAAACAGCGCTCAATGAGGTTTTTTAATTCGCGAATATTCCCCGGCCAGTCGTAATCAAACAGTGCATTAATATCTTCATGGGCCCATTTAGGCGTCGGCAACGACAGATCTGCACACAGGGTTTGTGTAAAAAAAGGCACCAACTCATGCAAATCGGCTTTGCGCGCTCGTAGCGGCAAGACCTCAATTTTGAGTACATTTAATCGATAATAGAGATCGGCGCGAAAACGGCCTTCTTCTACCTCCTGAAACAGATTTCTATTTGTCGCAGCCACAACTCGTACATCAACTGGCAGCTCTCTTTCTGAGCCAACCGGACGGATCGCTCGCTGCTCTAACACTCGCAACAAAGACGATTGCATATTAAGTGGCATCTCACCGATTTCATCTAAAAACAGGGTTCCACCATGAGCAACCCGAAAAAGGCCCTCACGATTTTTCTTAGCGCCAGTAAAAGCGCCCTGTGTATGTCCAAATAGCTCACTCTCTAAGAGCTCTGGGGCAATTGCGCCACAATTAACAGGCACAAACGGTCCCTGCCTTCCACTGGCTTCATGAATGCCGCGCGCCACCAACTCTTTCCCCGTGCCAGATTCACCTTCAATCAACACGGAAGCACGAGAAGGAGCAAATTGCATAATCAATTGTTTGAGTTGCTCGGTCTGTGGCGATTGCCCCAAAATTTGGCTAACACAATGACGTTGGACGTCACGTTGTAACGCATATTGCATGCGTTGATGTAACCGCTTATCCATGCATCGTTCAACCGCTTTGAGCATCTGTTCAAGGTTAAATGGTTTGAGAATAAAATCAGCAGCGCCCAACTGCAGCGCACTGATGGCTGTCTCTAAGTCGGCGTAACCCGTCATGAAGATCACATCGGGTCGCTGATCTTGTTCAGCAAAGATCGCTTCCCATTCAATCCCTGAGCGGCCGGGTAAATTAATGTCTAAAATAATCAAATCATAATGGGTCGTCGCGCGTAGTATTTCTGCTTCATCAATGCATCCAGCACAATCTACTTTCGAAAACCACTTACGTAATGCTTTTTGTAAAATAGACTGCATGCCTGTTTCATCATCCACCACCAATACCGAAAAAGCGTGGTAGTGTTGCGCTGATTTACGATCACTCAAATAAGCCATGATTTCCCTTGGGTTTTACTATAAATAGAGAGACAAAAAACCTTATCATTTATCAGGATAAGTTGAGACATTTTGTCTTAGCTTGAACAAATTGTCACGCGGCCTGAGTCAAAGGAATAGCAACTCGCTGAAATTATTGATGTTTAGTAAGCCATTTCAAGACTCAATATTGGCATCGACTTTGCTTGTCAACACAGCATTAACCACCACTAAAAATCGATAGGGATATGAACAAGACCTTACTGCGCTTGCTGACTTGCTTGTTATTGTTAAGCAATAGCCACTTCACTTTCGCCGATGCTTCGTTACGCATTCGTTTAGCCACCACCACCAGCACTTATCACTCTGGTTTACTGGATTATTTATTGGATGAGTTTAAAAAAGACTCAGGCTATACGGTGGATGTTTTAGCAACAGGTACGGGAAAAGCGTTAAAACTGGGTGAAAATGGCGATGTGGATCTTGTGATGACTCATGACCCAAAAGCTGAAGCGCAATTTATCGAGAAGGGTTATGGTATTTTGCCACGTAAAGTTATGTATAACGATTTTGTTTTAGTCGGTCCTCAAAATGACCCTGCAAAAGTCAGCGAACAAGACAATATCCAACAGGCTTTTAGCGCAATTGCCGAGCATAACCATTTGTTTATTTCTCGCGGAGATGAGTCTGGGACCCATAAAAAGGAACTGACGATTTGGCAAGCGAATCAGATAAAGCCGATTTTTTCTCAATATCGCTCGGTAGGTCAAGGCATGGGCCCCACTCTGACCATGGCATCGGAAATGCGAGCTTATACCTTGACCGATCGAGGAACGTGGTTAGCTTATCAGAATAAACTCGACCTTGTGATTTTGTATCAAGTCGATCCCTTACTGTTTAATCCGTATCAGGTGATTTTAGTGAATCCGGAACGTTATCCCCATACCAATTATCAAGGCGCCAAAGTATTCAGTGATTGGTTAGTCAACCCTAAGGGCCAGCAACTAATTAACCAGTTTCGAGTCCATGGACAAGCGCTATTTGTCGCCAATGCCAATGAGTAAGCCGTAATGAGTCTTTGGCAAACGACACTCGATGCGTTAGCACTTCTGCTCAATTTCGACGCTGAACTTTGGCATATTGTCGCCGTCTCATTTAGCGTCTCTTTAGCCGCAGTGGGGTTAGTTTTACTGCCTGCGTTATTGCTGGCTTTTGTCTTAGCCTACAGTCACTTTCCGGGCAAATGGTTACTGCTTTCGCTGATCAATACCTTACAAGCCGTACCCACCGTGGTGATTGGTTTACTGCTGTATATGTTACTGTCTCGAGCAGGACCTCTAGGTGATTGGCAACTACTGTTTACCCAAAAAGCGATGATTTTAGGTCAAATGCTCATCTGTCTGCCGATTTTAGTGTCCATGATGCACGGCGCGTTACAATCGAGTGATCGGCGTTCAGTCGAAACCGCGATGACCCTAGGAGCATCACTACCACGGATAGCTCTGACCATGATGTGGGAAACTCGCTTTCCACTTTGTGCAGCCGTGATCGCTAGTTTTTCGCGTATTGTCACCGAAGTTGGCTGCTCAATGATGGTCGGCGGGAATATTATGGGGTTAACACGTAATATCCCAACCGCGATTGCGATGGAAAGTCAAAAAGGCGCGTTTGCACAAGGAGTGGCGCTCGGAATGGTATTACTCAGCTTAGCGCTCCTTCTGAATTTTTTGCTCTCTAGCATGCGAGGGAAAGGTTATCTACGCGCATAATATACGAGGTCACATGTCGATATCACTTACTGCCCATCAGCTATCCATGCGTTTCAAAGATCGAGGCTTATTCCATATTCCGACGTTAACATTAGGCCCTCATGAAGCGGTTTATCTTAAAGGCGATAATGGCGTTGGCAAAACCACGCTATTAAAGATTCTCGCTGGATTGCTGAAACCAACGACGGGCTCGGTCTCTCATCATCGCGTTTGGTGGCAACGCTTATTGGGTTGCAGAGCTAATCCGCGCATTATTTATCTTCATCAAACCCCTTATTTATTTGATGATACCGTCTATCGCAATATTGCTTATGGGCTCCGTTTCTGTGCCTTATCAAGCCAAGAAAAACGCCGCCAAGTAATAGTCGCCTTGCGTATGGTTGGGTTAGAAAGTTTAGCGAACGAACACATGTCTGTACTTTCCGGAGGTGAAAAGCAACGTGTGGCGATGGCAAGAGCATGGATCTTGAATCCTGCTATTTTATTAATGGATGAGCCCAGCGCTTCACTGGATGAGGAATCTATTGCCAGATTAGTTATAATGGCCAACGATTTACTGAATCGTGGCTGCAGCTTGGTGATCACCAGTCATCAAAATAATCCATTAACCGAATTGTGTCATAAACAATGGTGGATAAAAGAACATCAGCTGTTTGAATCACCACGGCTACACGTTATTTCCCCTACTACCACAGAGAATCGCAATGTTACCTCCATCTCACACTAGCTGGGTCATTTTAGCCGGAGGGCAAGCTCGGCGCATGGGGGGCGACGACAAAGGATTAATCCTCCTTAATGGTCAACCATTAATTGCCCATGTTATTGAAAGACTACGCCCGCAAACAAGGCAAATTTTTATCAATGCCAATCGAAATCAAACGCAGTATCAACAGTATGCACCAGTGATCAGTGACATTGTTAAGGACTTCCCTGGCCCACTGGGCGGAATTCATGCTGGATTAACTCATTCTCCAACAGAGTGGGTGGGCTTTGTGCCTTGCGACAGTCCATTAATTAACGATGATCTGGTCGAGAGGTTCTGCGCTGCGGTCAATCCACAGAGTGAGATTTTAGTTGCCTTTGATGGCCAGCATCAACAACCCGTATTCACCTTATTTCATCGGCGAGTATTACCTAAGCTGGATGCCTTTTTAGCGCGTGGCGATCGTAAAATCGTTTTACTCTACGATGAATGCCATACCCAACAGGTCGACTTTAGTGATTCACCAGCCTGCTTTTTTAATTTAAATACGCCAAAAGAACTGACTCAATTTGGAGCGTTAAATACATGACAACGTCACGTCCTACTCTACCAATTCTGGGGTTCGCCGCTTATTCTGGAACGGGAAAAACAACATTACTGGAAACTCTGCTCCCCCATCTTACCCAGCAAGGATTGCGTATCGGAGTCTTAAAACACGCTCATCACGATTTTGATGTCGATGTACCCGGTAAAGATAGCTATCGCTTGCGTAAGGCCGGTGCATCGCAAATGCTCGTCGCTTCACGAAAACGTTACGCGTTAATGACCGAAACTGTCGATGCTGAAGCGGAATTTGATTACCTTTTGCAGCGTTTTGACTCACAACAACTCGATTTAATTCTGGTTGAAGGATGCAAAAATATCGCTTTTCCCAAAATTGAACTCCATCGAGCGGCACTGGCCAAACCTTGGCTCTATCCCAGTGACCACAATATTATTGCCATTGCCGCCGATGAAACCGTTGATACCTCGTTACCGCAAATGAACATCAATGATATTGAAGCGATAAGTCAGTTTATTTTGCACTATGTAGACCATTATCAACCGCACTCTGATCTAAAGCCTCAAAAGCCTTCTGTAGCTAAAGCCAATTGCGACACCTTGTCACCCGCCTCTCTCTCGGTAGAACAAGGGCTCGAAAAAATTCTTTCTGCCGTCTCATCTTTAAGTGACGTTGAAAGCATTGCGGTCAGTGATTCTTATGGCCGAGTTATTGCTGAGCCAGTTTTCTCACCAGTGAACGTCCCTGCTTATCGTAATTCTGCGATGGATGGCTATGCCATCCGCAGTGATGATTTACAACGCGAACGCTATACACAGGTCGCAGAAGTGATGGCAGGCCAACGTTATGCTTCCCCTTTGGCGTTAGGTGAATGTGTGAAAATCATGACTGGAGCGGCCATGCCCGATAATGCCGATACAGTGGTGATGCGTGAGCAAGCGGTTGTCGAATCATCTTTGATCTCATTTTCTCACGCCTCGATTCAAGCTGGGCAACATGTTCGTCAAGCAGGGGAAGATATCGCTTTAGGCAGCCGCGTTTTTTTACCGGGACAGCGTATCCAATCGGCCGAAATGGGTTTATTAGCCTCACTCGGTATGACCGAAATCTCGGTGTTTCGCCGTCTCAGCGTCGCGATCTTCTCCACTGGAGATGAAGTACAAGCCCCGGGTAGCCAAGCCACACCAGACACTATCTTTGATGCCAATCGGTTTACATTGATTGGCTTACTGACCCATCTTGGTTGCCGTGTTATTGATCTTGGTATTCTCGGCGATGATCAAACACTCATGACACACGCTCTTGAGCAAGGCGCCAATAAAGCTGATGTGATTATCACGTCTGGAGGCGTTTCTGTCGGTGACGCCGATTTTATTAAATCAGTATTAAACCGATTGGGGCATATCGATTTTTGGCGGATTAATATGCGTCCCGGTCGTCCGTTTGCTTTTGGTCATATCGCGACGCGTCCTTTCTTTGGCTTGCCCGGAAATCCTGTCGCGGTCATGGTTTTATTCATGCAATTTGTCGAGCCTGCACTGCGTAAAATGCAGGGCGAAACAAATTGGCAACCATTAAAAATAAAGGCCATCGCCAGCGAAGAACTACGTTCACGCCAAGGGCGCAGTGAGTTTAGCCGAGGCATTTACCATATTGACCACAATGGACAGTTAACCGTACGTACAACGGGGCAACAAGGCTCTGGAATTCTTCGTTCGATGAGTGAGGCAAACTGTTTAATTGAAATTGAACCCGCAGTCGACAAGGTTAATATCGGTGAAAGCGTGACAATCATCCCACTTCAAGGCAGAATTTAGCCCATGACAATTTGTTCAAGAGCAAAACATGGTTCGTACAATTATTTATACCTATAAAGAACAGCAAAAAACCTTAACCTTTTCTTATCAAAAGCACCGTAATATTCATGAAGCGGTTGCGGAAGCCGAAGGTATTGATATATCAGACTATTTAAAAATGGAACTGCAGCTAGAGGCGATTTCGGATACTAAAGCGGTACGTAATTACCGTGATAATTATTTTAAAAAGCTCGGTTTTGGGGTCATCACGTTACAAGCGAAAGAGAATCATGGCGTTGGTAAAAAACCAAAGAAAACCAATTAGCGCTCTTGTAAAAACAACGACTCTATCAATAAAAGTGGGCTTGTCGAATGACAAGCCCACTTTTATTTGAATGTGCAACAATCAGTAATTACTTAATGTTGAGAAAAGCTGCGCCTCTAACACCACCTGAATCACCATGTTTCGCTTTAATGATTTTTGGACATTTTGCGATAGGTAGTAGGTATTTAGGTACACGTTTAGGCATTTCTTGATAAATCAGCTCAAAGTTTGAAAGACCGCCACCCAAAGCGACAACATGCGGATCATTGGCGGTGAAAAGATTAGCAAAGCAGATAGCCAGCAGTTCCATAAAGCGCTCAACATGTTCAACCGCTTTAGCTTCACCGGCTTCATTGGCATGGATAATATCAATCGCTTTTTTCTGTTCACCATAATAGTGTTGATAAAGTAACTCAAAACCACGACCAGAGAGATAACTGTCTAAACAGCCTTTCTTACCACATCCGCAGCCAAGCAGTGGTGCATTATCCCCAAGATGAAACCAAGCGTCGATCGGTAAACGCATGTGGCCTACTTCACCTGCCACATGGTTGCGACCAGAGAATATCTTACCTTCATAAACTAAACCGCCACCAAAACCAGTACCGAGAATTAATCCCATCACTGACGGTTCATTTTTCAGTTCCTCATCCCAAGCTTCGGAAAGCGCAAAACAGTTGGCATCATTTTCAATTTTGACCGTACGCCCAATTCTTGCTTCTAAATCCGCTCGTAAAGGTTTGTTTTTTGCTGCGGGGATATTAACTGTCAATACATTCCCTGTATCGGCTTCCTCGGACCCCGGTAAGCCAAGGCCAATTTTACCTTCAACAGCAAATTGAGCATCGTATTTAGCCACCAATCCAACCAGCGTATCGACCAATAAAGCGTAGTCTTCTGTAGGGGTTGCGACACGTTCTGTCGCCACGCGTTGTAAATTCTCATCAAAAGCACCAAACTCAATTTTTGTGCCACCGACATCAAAGCCGTAATACATGCTTATCTCTCCTTCAACACCCAACCTTGGGTTAAAATATCAAAAATAAAAACGCCGATATTATCCATCATAGCGATGGTTTTATCCGTGACTCATCCCCGAGTTTATCGTTTTCTGCTGCCCGTTTGCACAGGAAACCAGCATACCTTTATGTAACGTTAGAGGCAGTTCACTTTATTGTTATGGGCATTGGGATCCCAATAACGTAGAACTTGAGTAATCTTGCCAGTGCTGCAAAGCCGGTCTTTCTCCTTTAATGTGGAGCAAATTCTGAGTTTTACCGAACAGATAACTCTCTTTAAATGCTTCAAACCACAGTTGTAGTGTTTCTGAGGCTTGTTGTTCTTCGCAAAGGGAGAGCACTAAACTCGCGACTTCAGCGGTGGCGAGATATTGATCCTTACTGGCTTTACGCATTAAGTAACTAGAGACTTTTTCAGGCTCAATCGATAATAAAGGCAAGGCGGCTAAATAGGGAGATTTACGAAAAATCCGCTTGGCTTCTCGCCAACTACCATCAATAAAGATCAATAAAGGTTTACGTGTTCCTCTATTCTCGGCCACGGTAGTCAGTTGACGTTGTTTATCTTGATCGGTTTGGGCTGGAAAAACAACAACAGGGAAAAATTTCGGGTCAGATAATAATGAGAGTAAATGAGGATCTGGCTGAGTTCGATGCCATTGATACACATAAGTTTCTTTCACCGTATCAGCGATCAAACGCCCAGTATTACTCGGTTTAAATACTTCATTGTCAGAGACTAAGAGTATCACCGCGACTTGAGTCTCTATATTCGGTTGAAAATCACACAAACAGTATTGTTGCGCGACCTGACAAAACGAGCAACGAGAAATTTTTGAACCACGGGCAAGAAAAGGTTTGGTTGATTGCTGTAGACGTTCCTGATACAAACGATGAAAAGCGTGGACTCTCATAACTCGCACACAATGATAAAATAGGGACGGCGATTCTACCGCTCACGACGATGAGCGGCTAGTGTTTTACGATGAGAACATCCGGTTTATCTTCCAAGGAGGCTGTTAAGCATGCAACCAGAAACGGTTCGTTTGATTATTTTCGGTGTCGTACTGATCAGCTGTGCGATATGGGAAGTCCTCTGTCCTAGGAAAATGCTTACCCAGAATAAATGGCTACGCTGGGCTAATAATCTTGGCTTAGTTGGTCTCAATAGCTTATTAATTATGCTATTAATGCCTATCGTCGCATTTTCTGCTGCCCAATGGGCACAAGAGCAGCAGATAGGTATTTTTTACTACTTAACTCTTCCTTCATGGCTAGTCATTCTGCTTTCATTGCTCTTATTGGATATGATCATTTATGGGCAACACGTCTTATTCCATCGCGTGCCTTATCTCTGGCGCTTACATCGCATGCATCATGCGGATCAAGATATTGATGTGACAACAGGAGCACGCTTTCATCCTATCGAAATACTGTTATCAATGTGGATAAAAATTGGCACGGTGTTATTACTCGGGATTCCACCTAGCGCGGTCTTATTGTTTGAAATCATCCTTAACGCAAGTGCTATGTTTAATCACAGTAATGCTAAGTTAGCTATCCCGATTGATTATTGGCTGCGAAAATGGCTCGTAACACCTGATATGCATCGAGTTCATCATTCGATTATCCCTAAAGAAACTCATGCTAATTTTGGTTTCTGTTTGTCAATTTGGGATAGATTATTCGGTACTTATCGTGATCAACCCGAGCATGGGCACGATAAAATGATGATCGGCTTACCCCTTTTTCAGAAAAGCAGAGAACAATGGCTGGATAAAATGCTTAGCCAGCCTTTTCGTCGTGATTAAGAGAAATAGTATGAGATTAAAAACGGTCGGAATGGTATCACTGTTGATTATCAGTGGGTGCGCATCACAGCAAGAACAAATAAACCAACAAGAGGCATCAAATTGGCAGCAGGCCGAGCAATGGCCAGACACGTCATTATTTAACGTGTATCAGCAGTGGCAAGGCGTTCCTTATCAATTAGGAGGAAACGGTAGAAATGGCATTGATTGCTCAGCTTTTGTACAAATCGCCTTTCGTGATGTCTGGCAGCATCATTTACCACGAACCACATGGTTACAGAGTCAACAAGGCAAAGCTGTCGCCTACCGCGACGCACAGTACGGTGATTTGGTTTTTTTCAAAACTTCATCTTCTACTCGCCATGTCGGGGTGTATTTAGGAAACAAAAGCTTCGTTCATGCTTCAACCTCGCAAGGCGTAACCATATCAAGATTAGATAACCCTTACTGGGCTGCAAGATTTTGGCAAATCAGAAGAATAGAAAAGCCACTTTAGTCATCAGTGGCAAGGCTGGCATGAGCATCTCTACCTAATCCGATTAAGACTCTCAGATCAGTCGTACTTACTCACTGCGGTATCAAATAAGTTTTTAACTAAAGCGACATACTCATCAAGAAATAAAATTTGCTCGTTGGTCGCAGGTTTATGCCAAACACTCGTCAGGACTTCACCTAAATCATCGACAACTAAATCCGCTTCTTTTAACAAGCGAAAACGAACACTTGAGTGTAACTCTGGATTTTGCTCGAAGATCGCCATGATGTTACTGGCAATCATATCGGTAATGACATCTTCAACGCTCTCTTGCCCAATATCACCATCACGGGTAAAGATATCCATGTTCATCGCCAAATGTTCGATCAGAGCTAAATAACCATCGGTTTCTACAACCACTTTTCTTCTCCGTTTACCGCTTATTGCCAGAATCAACGTTGCCTTGAGTAATATTAAGTCATCAACACACTTTTTCACAGTCTAATGACTGAGAATCTTTATGTTATGTCTTAGCTTTTCTCAAATTATAGGTCGCTTTTGCTGTTAATGAATGCCTAACTACAAGAGCGTGGCAAGATTTAAGGTATGACATTATTGTATCTTAAAGCTGGTGTACAGCTAAATGTGCCGCGGGTTATGGTTAGGAAACTTGATTGTAATCACATTTATTTCTTTTTACTTCCGTCAAACGCTAACTAAATGAAATTATGTGCATTTGAAGTCTGAAATCCTCACCTATTTCACCTAAACTATCGGTAAGTTCATCGACATGGGAAAAGCATTATGTGGCAAGCCATCGTGCAACAGCTATCAGCGGCCCTAACATTTCAATTTGATCTTGTTGAAAAAAGCAGATTAGAAGCGGGAGATATTCATGATTGTTACATGATTTCTAATGGCAATGAACGCTACTTTGTCAAAGTTAACCATCGTGACAATTTACCTCTTTACGAAGCGGAGGCGAATAGTCTGCGTCTGCTCTCAGAGAGTCAATCCGTCTTGGTTCCACAACCGATAGTCGTCGGAGTGACCAAAAATCACTCCTTTATTATCTTAGATTATTTGCCAACCAAACCACTAGATGACCTCAATAACCAGTATCGATTCGGTCAACAGATGGCGAAACTTCATCGGTGGGGAGAACAAAAAGAGTACGGCTTTGATGAAGATAATTATCTCGGTGAAGTCCTTCAGCCCAACCCCTGGAATAAGAAATGGCATCTTTTCTTTGCAGAGCAGCGTATCGGCTGGCAACTACAATTACTCAAAGAAAAAGGGATATTTTTAGTTAACATTGATGAATTTGTCGATGTGATTAAACAGCAACTGACCTCTCACACACCTAAACCTTCTCTTTTACATGGTGCACTCTGGTTTAGTAACGTTGCCCATTCTGTCACCGGGCCAATTTGTTATGATCCGGCTTGCTATTGGGGTGATCGTGAATGTGATATTGCAATGACAGAGTTAGTGACAGGATTCCAAGATGAATTTTATCAAGGCTACCAAAGCCTACTTCCTCTAGACAATAAATACCAACAACGTAAAGAAATTTATAATCTTTATCATCGCCTTAATCATTGTAATCAATTTGGTGGTCACTATTTAAATCAAGCCGATGACGCGATACAGAAAATTCTCGCTTTTTAAATTCAAGGTAGGAATAACAAGATCCCTATCTAACGAACCCACTCATCCCAACACGGCATGCTCTAAAACATACCGTGTTGGTTTTAAACCTCAAATGATCACTTTAGTTTGACCGCCGTACCAAAAGCCAATACCTCGGAAGAGCCATTCGTAATCGCACTGGTGGTAAAACGAACCCCAACCACAGCATCCGCTTTGAGTTGTTTTGCTTCTACCAGTAGACGCTCAATCGCCACCCCACGAGCCTCAGTCAGTAGTTCAGTATAGCCATGCAACTCACCGCCAATGATTCCCTTTAAATTGGCCATAATATCTCGCCCTACATGCTTAGACTGAACGACATTGCCCATTACAACACCAAGAATATCAACAATCTCTCTACCAGGAATGGTTTCTGTTGTGGTGTAAATCATCAAATACCTCACTATTTATCTATTTGCTTTTACACAGATTAATTAAATTTACCAGCTATACTTTATAAAGTCGCTGACTATTTGGAAGGTATGTAATGACACAACAATACACAGATGCCGTAAGCAATCCTTTTTCAAGTCGGATAGGCAGACGTATCATTATCATTATGGTGATCTTGAGTGGTATTTTAACCCTCACGACAACATTGCTACAAATCTACTGGGACTATAGACAAGAGATCAATGACATCAACCAAAAACATTATGAGGTAGAGAATGTGCATTCCGAGCTGCTCGTTAGCTCACTATGGTCTTACGATTTAGCGCTATTACAACAGCATCTCGACCTATTGGTTAACCTCCCAAAAATTCAATACTTAGAAATACAGTCGGTCCAAACGGTATTGAGCGCCGGAGAAAAAGTGGAAAACTATCCAATCACCGATACTTATCCATTGGTTTATTTCAATTTGCCTGATCAGAGCTTTGAAACCATTGGTACCATTTATGTTGAGTCTAATGCAGAAGAAATTTATACCGCCCTCTTTCAACAATTTTTAACCACTTTAGCGATTAACGCGTTTAAAACTCTTTTTGTATGTGGGATATTATTAATAGTTTTCCATTCCAGTATTAATCAGAGAATATTTCAAATCGTTGAGTATTTACGCCGCTACAATCCAAGGCACCCCGCTTTACCTTTACAGTTAAATAATCATAAATGGGTGATGGAAAAAAATGATGAGCTTGATCTTCTTGGTTACGAAGCTAATCGTATTACGGCTAATATCACCAAGCTATATCAAAATATCCAACAAGAAAAAGAACGGCTGGCTGATTTCACACAAGTCTCATCAGATTGGCTATGGGAGACCAATCAACAAGGAGAGTTAATTTATTGTTCAGAAAGCATGATAAATACCTTAAAAATCGATCTCGAACAAAAACCTACTTTTAATGACATTGACTGTTTTTCTAAAACTGATGATCTATTGATTGCTCTCGATCAACAACGCAATTTTAATCACTGTGAAGTCACAATAGAACAAGCTTCTGGCAAGCAATATCTGATGTTACAAGCTATCGCTCGTTATAAAGAGGAGACTTTTATTGGTTTTCGTGGTACGGCATTAAATATCTCCTCACTCAAAAACACTCAACTTCAATTGCATGAGTTAAATGAAAGTCTTGAACAACAAGTCGTCATTAGAACTCACGATCTCGAACTGAGCATGGCGCAATTAAAAGCGACGCAAAAACAGCTGATTGAAGCCGAAAAATTATCGGCATTAGGGGGATTGGTCGCCGGCGTTGCCCATGAAGTGAATACTCCTCTTGGTATCTCTGTGACTGCCGCATCTGTCATTAATGAAACTGCCATGGCACTCAATCAAGCGTTTTCTAATCAAACCTTAACCAGCACTGAATTTTCAGAATTAATGCAAAGAATGACTTCTAGTGGTCAAATGCTCGAAAACAATTTAAATCGAGCAGCAAAATTGATCCGAGATTTTAAACAAACAGCCGTAGATCAAGTATCTGAAAGTCGCTGCGAATTTGAGCTTGTACAAACCTTAGATGCTTTAATGGCCAGTTTGCATTCCGAGACAAGGAAAATTCCTGTTGAACCGGAAATTATCAGCCCTAGCGGTCCAATAAAAATGAATAGCTTACCGGGTGTGATTACGCAAATTATCACTAATTTAGTACTCAATAGTGTTAATCATGCTTTCGACCAGCAACCTAATGCAAAAATCTCGATTCAGTTATCGGAAATCAATGACAGTGTATTAATTAAATATCAAGACAATGGTTGTGGTGTAGCTCGCCATTTACATCACAAGATATTTGAACCTTTCTATACCAGTAAGAGAGGTTATGGCGGTTCTGGTTTAGGACTAAACTTGGTGTTTAACTTAGTCAAACAAAAATTATGCGGAGATCTTACTTTTGAATCTGAGATTAATCATGGTGTTAAATTTATAATTCGTATCCCTAAAAAACTACCATTAGTGATTGATGACACTAAAGAAGAATGATTAAATGTTCGAGATAAGTGGGTTATTGGTTATTCAGTGAAGTATTTTTCTATCATTTTATCCAGTTGACCCGCTGATCGTAACTGTTGTATTCGCTGATCAAAGATAGATTTAAGCTCTTGACCATCAGATATTGAGCGTGAAATAAGCATATAAAATTTATCACCACTAATGCCAGGAATACTGACCACTTTTAACCCATTAGTAAGATGATCAATTCCCTCTGATGCTTTAAAGCCAGCCAATATTTCATAACGAGCGAGAAAGACATCACATCGATTCGCTTCTAGCATTTTTACGACCTGCTCAAAGGTTCTGCTATTTTTACGAACTTTGCTATCATCAACGCCAAACCCTGTATAGTTATATCCTTGTAAGCCACAAGTTCTTAAGTAATCGAGATCTTGCGCAGTTCGGATAGGTAATCCTTCAGGATAAGTGATTGATGAGTATACATAACTAGGTTGAAGAGTGTAATAATAATCGGTTAAAATATAATCTTCATCTCGCTCTTCACTATAAGCGGCACTCAAAGCGATATCATATCGACCTAATTTTGTTTCACGTAAACAACGTTGCCATGGTGGTAGATCTACCGTTATCGTTAGGCCTAATGGCGAGAAAATTTCCTCTAAAACATCGATGTCATAACCAATTACTTTTCTCTCTTTTTCAAAATGATAAGGTGGCCAACCACTGCCATCCCCACAAATTGCAAGCGATGTTCTTTCTAATGCCATTGTCGATATGGATAAAAATATACCCGTAAGTAGTATTACTACGGTAATTACTTTTCTCATCATAACATCCCTGAAATTTAGCTACTATTTTTAATAAGTATTAGAACTGCCAATCATCATAAGGTAGATGGATCGCTTTATAAATAGCCTCTAACTCACCACTATCTTTAAGTTTATCAATCATTCTTGTTAAATAATCATCAATCCAATCACCTTTAGGCCCTTTAGGAATGATAAATACATCCTCATGGTCATAAAAATGCTGGCGATAAATATTTGTCAGGTTTAGACTTCTTAGAGCAATGTCGGCTTCTTCTTGTGCCCAAACAAACCCATCAATACGACCAGAAGACAGTTTAAGTAATGATGTATTAATACTATTAGAGCGCATTACTGGAAAAGGCATATCATCAGGAAATGCTTCGATTATATAATGATTAGGGTTCGCCCAAAGCTGATCGACGCTAAATGGTTTATCCTTATTAGTATAAAGAACAGAGGCCACTAAACCAAAAGAACGACTACTAAACCGGTAAGCCAGTTTGTCATCCGGATCATCCACTCTAATCGCTGGCAATGCAAAATCAGCTTGACCATTCACAACACCATAAATAGCACGATGGAGTGGATAAACATGAATAATAATATTTACATTAGGATCAATTGCATCAATACGTCGTACTAAATCAACAAAAGGCCCACTACCATCAGCATTAATCAACCCAGGAATTTCACCCAGATGGGCAATAATTTCATTCCTAGATTGTTCTTTTTCTTCTGCATTAATAGAAAATAAAATAGGAAAGACAATAAATGATGCATATATAAAAAATCGATTGCAACCCATTAAAAAACTCATAACAACACCTATAATTAATAAGTAAATAAACTTAATCAGGATACTGTTCACGAATAGCAATAAAATATTCCCAATTTTCAATTAATAAATTAACTAAATTTGGGTCGAAATGTTTACCATTTTGAGAGGTTAATTCATTTTTAATATCATTTTCCGACCAAGGCTCTTTATAACTACGTTTAGATCCTAAAGCATCAAACACATCCGCTAACGCGGTGATACGACCACTGATGGGAATCTGTTCACCGACCAATCCATTGGGATAACCGCTGCCATCCCATTTTTCATGATGACTAGCAGCAATTTCTTTTGCTTTCACAATCAGTGGACGATTGGATTTACTCAGTATTTCAACACCATAGTCAACGTGCTTTTTCATAATTTCCCATTCATCAGCCGTTAACTTACCTGGTTTATGCAAAATACTATCCGGTATTGCGACTTTACCTACATCATGCAATGGTGAACCGTTTTTTATCATGTACACCTCTTGCTCTGGTAAACCACACAACTCAGCCAGTTTTTCAGCAATCAAGGAAACCCGTTGTACGTGTGCCCCCGTTTCTTTACTTCTTGCTTCTACCGCATTAGCTAGGTTGTAAACCAACTCTTTGGATGTTTCTCGTAAATCAAGCTGTAAGTTTAAGTTATTAAAGGTCAGTGCAATATTTTGCATGTAAATCTCAAGCAACTGAGCATCCGCCTCTCTCAACTCCTCTAATAGATTAATATATAATAAATTTTCAGTTCCTCGACTATCGAGCATATAAAGAATAGCCGCGTCATGAAAATTTTCAGAGCGTTGATTATTTAATACTTGCTGACACCGCTGTGCGACTTCATCAGGTAAATGTGAAAAATCACACTCACTAGAGAGATCAACAAACCCACCTATCGCGGCCAAAGTTAACGCATAAGTTGCAGTACCGTCTGCTTTCGGACGCACCACGCAATAAAAACCAGAAGCGGGTAACTTTAATAGTGACGTAAGTTGATTGAGAACTGATTCGGCATACGCTTTTAAGGTTGTGGTATTTTGTACTTGTGCCGATGCTTGAATTACTCGCTTTAATCCCTGTTTTTGTTCTTCGATTAAGCATAAATCGCGATAAGAACGTAGCATCGAGTACATTAATGTGCGCAATTTTTGAGTCGTTAATTCAGTTTTTTCTTTATAGTCATCAATCTCATATTGTTGAATGACTTTATCTTCCGGCGCTTGTCCCGCTTGCCCTGTACGCAACACTAAACGGATATTTTTATTGCTGCACTCTCGGCGAATGTATTCCACCAAATCCAAGCCTGCGTGCTCCGTCTCCATAACAACATCAATCAGCGCCAAAGCGATGTCTGGGTTATCTTGAAGTACCTGCTTCGCTTCTTTAGCCGATAATGCAGAAAGCAGCTCTAACTTTCTGGATTGAAAAGTAAAACCGGATAAAGCGATTTGCGTGATCTGATGGATTTGCTCATCATCATCAACCAGCAATACTTGCCAAGGCTTTATGCTTGCCGTCATGGGGCTTTTTTTCTCTGCTCCTGAATTGTCTTGGGAGCGATAATCAGCAAATAGATCCATAATAACCATCTTATTGTTTAACGACCTACTTATAGGTTTAGCACATCAACGATGATTTTATAAACTCAAACATCGTCCTTGATGGAATAAGTCTCGAGGGGAACAAACTTTGCACTTAATTTTCTGTTTTAAGCAACTTTACTGGCTAAGATTAACGATGTGAGAGTAACAGTAAGGAAAGCGGTATGAAGAATTTTACGGAGAGAGCGGTACTATGCCCACACTGTGGTCATACAATCCGCATCACTTTAGATTCCAGTAATGGCAGCCAAGATTTCTATGACGATTGTCCAGCGTGCTGCCATGCTATTCACCTTAATATGCAAGTTAATGAACAGCAAGATTGTATTGATCTTTATATTGATGCCGATGACGAACAAATTTTTTAATTTAATGGTATTTATTCTCTTAAGGGCGCGCTTTTCAACACGCCCTTAACACTTCGTGACTAAGATTGCTTAACCAACACCCGTTCAACGGTATCAACGATCGCTTGCGTCTGAGGATCAATTTCTACATTAATTTTATCGCCAATTTTACGAGATCCAAACAACGTACGCTGCAACGTCTCTGGTATTAGATGAACATTGAATCGATTCGCTTCCACTTGGCCAATCGTTAATGAGCAACCATCAAGGCCAATATATCCTTTAGGTAATACATATTTCATTAGCGATTCTGGGATTTCAAACCATAAGGTTTTGTTATGCGCTGAATCGATAATATCAACCACTGTTGCCATGCAGATAATATGCCCAGACATTGAATGACCACCAATTTCATCGCCAAATTTAGCCGCTCGCTCAATATTTACTGCGTCGCCAACATTAAGTTGACCTAAATTAGTTAAGCGCAAGGTTTCTTGCATGAGATCGAAAGAAACTTGATGCCCATTAATATGAGTCACCGTTAGACAACAACCGTTATGCGCCACCGAAGCGCCTACGGCTAAGCCACTAGAGAGAGGCTCTGGAAGATCGATAACATGAGTTTGAAACTGTGCTTTTTTATCGATAGCGACAAGTTTTGCCGTCCCTTGTACAATACCTGTGAACATAATGTGATTCCGGTAGATTTTCGTGGTGCTTAGTGTGACATTTCTTTATCATTCTCTCTAGACCCTAAGTACTCGAAAGTACCTCCCTTTTTATCTCTTGAGTCACTATTTGACCTAGATTTTCCTTTTTCGGAGAAGTGTGTGCAACGTTATAAAAAAGAAGCCTCAACGTTAATTAAACTGGCTACCCCTGTATTAATTGCCTCTATTGCCCAAACAGGGATGGGGTTTGTCGATACGGTAATGGCCGGAGGCGTGAGTGCGACAGATATGGCTGCGGTGTCTATCGCAGCGAGTATTTGGCTGCCCTCGATCTTATTCGGTATTGGCTTACTAATGGCATTGGTGCCGATAGTCGCCCAACTTAATGGCTCTGGACGCAAAGAACAGATCGCATTTGAAATACAACAAGGCGCAATATTAGCATTATGGGTGTCGCTACCGATCATTTTGGTCTTATTCCAAACTAAAATTATTTTAGGCTTTATGGACGTAGAAGCGCTAATGGCAGAAAAAACCATCGGCTATATGTTTGCTGTCATGTTTGCTGTTCCAGCCTTCTTGTTATTTCAAACCTTACGCAGTTTCACTGATGGAATGTCATTAACCAAACCCGCCATGGTCATCGGCTTCTTGGGTTTACTATTTAATATTCCACTCAACTGGATCTTTGTCTATGGCAAGTTTGGTGCGCCCGCCCTTGGTGGTGTGGGATGTGGTGTTGCGACTACCATTGTTTATTGGATCATGTTTTTGATGTTACTGGCTTATGTCGTCACATCGAACCGTTTAGCTCACATTAACCTATTTGGGCAATTTCATCCGCCGAAACTAAAAGCACAACTGCGCTTGTTTAAATTAGGTTTTCCTGTTGCTGCAGCATTATTTTTTGAAGTAACACTTTTTGCCGCTGTGGCTTTATTAGTCGCTCCGCTTGGTTCTTTAGTGGTCGCGGCACATCAAGTTGCGCTCAGCTTTTCTTCATTAGTCTTCGTCATTCCGATGAGTATAGGTGCTGCCGTATCCATCCGTGTTGGACATACTATTGGTCAGCATAATCTCCCCGGTGCTGCCGTTGCCTCTAATGTAGGTTTGCTGGTCGGTGTCGCGGCTTCTTTGTTGACCGCGACTTTTACCCTGATCTTTCGACAAGAGATTGCTTTGTTGTATACCAATAATTCAGAAGTGATTACCCTTGCAATGCAGCTACTGATTCTGGCTGGTATTTATCAATGTGTCGATGCTATTCAGGTAGTTGCTGCAGGCGCTTTACGTGGTTACAAAGATATGGCGGCGATTTTTAATCGTACCTTCATTGCGTATTGGATTTTAGGTTTACCGACCGGCTATGTGTTGGCGATGACCGACTGGATTGTTGAGCCAATGGGCGCAAGTGGTTTCTGGATTGGCTTTATTGTTGGCTTAAGCTCTGCGGCTTTAATGCTTGGTTTACGTTTATATTGGATGCAAACCCAAGATGAAGAGATACAAATGCAATTTGCTGCTAAGTAGCTAAAAACACGGTAGTTTCAAGTCGTAATAACCAAGGCCAAGTGATGACTCTGACTGAACTTGGCTTTTTTATTTTACGTATACAGACAAAGATGGTTTTAGGAGGACAATCCGTGTATCACAATCATTTTCGGCAAGCCAATAGAAATAAAATACTGACTAAGTATCTGTATGCGATTGTCGTAATGAGTGTATTGGCTGGCTGTGATAACTCTAATCCATCATTAGAGAGTGATTTTTCTACTTATTTAACTCGAATTGCCAACGTTCAACAAGCCGAGCGGTTAACCAATCCCCAGATGTTATCGCAAACGTTACCGGACAAACGCAACATTGAGCTGACGATCACGCCACGGACTTTGGGCTTACTTGATAGTTATGAACTAAGAAAATGCCAGCTTTTTCAACTCATTGCCCAAAGAAACTCCTCCCTTGGTCGAGTCCAAGATGAATTTCGAGGGTTTGACTACGAGATACAATTATTAAACGGCATCGAACACTGTTTGCAAATAAACTCGCTTTCTGAAAGCGTCAGTACACAACTAAAAACGATTGCTGAAATTAAAGGAGAAGATCTTCATAAACATTGGTATAACTTACTCTATACCAGCGTGGCGATGCGCGCACAGCTGACCAGCCATTCGTGGTTAGCAAATAACATCGAACTCAGTGAATTAACTCAAGCGTTAAAAACCTTTACTACCGTTCATCAACGTCTAGTACTTGAGCAAAGCTTACCCGATACAACGATTACCCCTTATCAAGAGGTGCTTGAAAAACAGCGAATTTTAGGTTCACTCAAGTTTTCATTAGACAATGCAACGCGTTGGCTTAAGACGACGACTCGGCAATTACAAGATAACGATAGCGCAATCTTATGCGGTCCAAACCAAGATCGTACTCGTCTTCATTACTTACAAAATGTCTTCAACCGTTATTATATTCAACAAATTCAGCCAGCATTAACTCGGATTGATAGTGTCTATCTTCAATTAGAAGAGTTCTTAATCATTTTTGAATCCAACGATAATATGAAGAGCCACTTTACCGTGCAAGACAGCCACCAACAATTTCGTGATGCCCTTGCATTACACGTACACTATTGGCAGCAATTATTTCAACGCTGTTCAGTCAGCGTCGGCCGTTAACATATAACGTCTCGATTACGCATAAAACGAGCAAAACGAGGGATGCCTGAATCGGTATAACCATTATATTGATAAGTAATTAAACAGCCTATTTCAGGTGGAGTTTGGCGTAATCGATCCGTTAAACCACTACCGATCGCAAATTCAATACCGTCTTCAGTACGTACAATCAGTGCTCCAATCATGCCCGTATATTTACCTTTTCCTGGCCGATAACCAATCACTTGGGCCTCTGCATCTTGATGTTTTTTTAACTTGAGGAGATCATCACTGCGCCCAGCTTGATAATCGGCGGCAACTCTACGTAGCATTACCCCCTCCCCACCTAATACGAATAGTGTTTCAAGGTCACTTAGCAACGCCTGCTCTGATTCAATCGGCTGATGGACGATATACTGAATATGTTTCGCTCCAATGCTCGTCGTTATCTCAATTAAATGTTGATACCGTATCCGAAAATCGCCTTCCATCGTGGGCAGATCAAACAGCATAAAATTGATTTTTTGCCAAGCCGAATCCGAAGGCTGTCTATCCAATACGGTTTGTTGAACAAAAGAAAACTGCTCGCGTCCCGCCCATAATTCACCTTCTAACGGGTAGCTGGGCAGCGGTTCGGTAAACCATGAAGGCGCATGGATCGGGTAGCCATTACGAGTGGTGAGTTGTTGCCCATCCCAAATCGCACGAATACCATCCAATTTTTCACTTTGCCAATAATCTCCTAACTCAATCCCTTGGCGATATTCTTTTGCATAGACAATGGGTAACGGTTGGTAATCGGCAGACCAAACTGGCGTAATTGTTATAGTTGGTGCAATAAGCAGCAGCGAAGCGGTAATTAACGAGATTTTATATGACATTACTTGCCCTCAAATTTTCACTCTAATGATGCGCTAGACATCTGATTTAAAAGTGAGGAAAGTATGCCCACATCAGCAGTTATTTGAGTGACAGAAAAAGACAACTAGCGAGGTATTTCACACTAATTGATGCCCTAAATACACGAGATTCACTCCCCATCTAGCCTAAAGATCATCATCAATAATGATATTCACAATAGAGTAGATGGGGCATAGAGTGGTAATAAAACCACGATTCTAAGAGGCTTGGTGCCTTGAGTTAATTTCACGCAACTGGGTTAAATAGTTAATCCAGCCTTGAGCTTCATTATTGGAAGGTTGTAAATGTTGAGCTCTTTTAGCCTGAGCTAACGCATCATCGAGTCGATTTAACTTATACAGGGCACGAGCACGAGCTAAAGCAACCTCAGGTTGACGCGCTTTATCAGTGACTTTATCCAGTGCGCTTAAAGCTTGTCGATATTCACCTTGCTGATTGTAGAGTAATGAGACGTTCCAATAGTATTTAGCATCAAATTGCGCAGCTAAAGTCCAAGTTTCAATCGCTCTATCCCACTCTTTGGCTCGTTGCCAATAAGAAGCTCGCTCGGTGATCAAATCAAGATCACTGTCAGCATTCTCTATTGAACCAAGAATTTGAGCCGCTCGCTCAGGAATTCCGTTTTGAGCGTACAGTTGAGCAAGCAATCTTAACTCTTGCTGATTGAGTTCAATGCCGTGTAACTTGGCTAAGCCCAAGCTACTCAAGGCTTCTTTCGGTTGCCCAGTACGCAACTCCAAACTCACCAATTGTAGCCACCAACTGCTCTTGTCACTTTCTAAAGCAATCAAGCGTTTTAAGGTTACAATCGCTGGCTTCCATCGTTCGAGCTGAAGTTGAGCACCAAGTTTCAGCGATAGTGGTGTCACCTCATCGATTGACGTTAGTTGCTCATAGCGATCAATCGACGATAATGTCTTGGCCCATTGCTGCAATTGATAATGGACTTGGCTAATCCTCAGCCATAATTCGCTAGTGGTTTGCTTTTCATTACCGTCTTTGATCACTTCTTTTACAAGCTGATAGTAATGCGGTAAGGCGGATTGATATTGTTGATCCATAAGTAATAAATCGGCCAACATGCGACGAGTGGCCCAGCCTTGCTCATCAACCAATTCTCCGCTACCCACCGCTTCTGTCAACGAACGTATCGCCAAAGAAAGCTGCTCATTTTGCCAATAAAAAACCCCCAGCATACGGTCAAAATACGCTTTATCGTATCCTCGGCTTACTTTGGTTTCTCTTAATAGTTCGATCGCTTCGGCAAAACGCTCTTCTTGAGCGAGTTGATTTGCTTGCAGCGCTTTATTCGCCGCATAAGGGCTGAGTTCTACCGCAAAAGAAGAAGTAGAACCAATCAGCAATAAGTAAACTATCCATCGTCTGATCATTTGGTTAACTTAAACTCCAATTTAATCGTTTGACCGGGTTGAGAAACCGCATGCCCATCCAGCAATTTAGGCTGATATTTCCAACTCCGTAAGGCTTGCATCGCTTCACGCTCAAACATTCGCCGCGGATTGGCATCCACCACCTCAATATCCGTTGGTCGTCCCGTTTCATCTATTGTAAAACGCAGTAGAACATAGCCTTCAACATTGCGTTTTAAAGCACGTGCTGGATAGTTAGGCTCAACACGATACAGCGGTAAAGCCTGCTGATTAGCCCCAAAATCACCAAGAGTGGGTACATTGATCGCAATACCATTGATCGCCGTATCGAGACCTAATGTGGGAACCGATGTTGAGGTTAACGTATTGGTCACCGAGCTCTGTTGCTTAGACACTGGCGATTGTGGCGGAGGCTGTGGCACTTTAGGCTGTTCAGGCACAGCGCGTTGTCGGCGCTGCACCTCTTGCTCTTGCTCAACCATCACCATAGTAAAGCTGAGAGCGTTATTTTGCGTCGGTGAGCGCAAGCCATCGTTATTGATCATCCAAGCCATGAATGAAAATAAGCTCACTGAAATCAAAGCCGCAAAAGGCGTAGCCAGCAATAAACGTAGCATCAGCGCTTCTCCGCCGCCAATGCAATGCTTTTCACGCCCGCGCCTTTCGCCGCATCCATCACTTTGACAACGGTTCCATTGTAAGCATGCTCATCAGCTTGAATCACTAAGGCAGCCTCTGGCTGCTCAAGTAATAAGTGCTCTAATGTGGCCTGCACTCTTTCAACATCAATTTGTCTTTTATCGATATAAATATCGTTTGCTGAGGTAATGGCAACAAAAATACCCGCATCTTTTTGTGCTGTCACATTTGAGGCGGATGGACGATTCACCTCAACCCCAGATTCACGGACAAATGAGCTGGTTACGATAAAGAAAATCAACATAATAAACACAATATCCAACATCGAGGTTAAATCGATTTGTGCTTCCTCTTGATTGGACGAACGTCGGCCCAGTCTCATCGCTGACTCCTTAAGGATTTTTCTAACTTCAATTCATATAAACGGCACGTTTTCGCCAACCGAGCATAAACAAACATCCCCGCTAAAGCAGCGACCATGCCTGCCATAGTCGGAATCGTCGCCAAAGAGATTCCCGATGCCATCAATTTGGGATTACTGCTACCTTGAGTCGCCATCACATCAAACACCGAAATCATCCCAGTAACCGTACCCAGTAAACCCAACATCGGAAAAATAGCCACCAACACTTTAATTAAATTAAGGTATTGAGTGAGTTGAATGTGTGCTTGACCCAACCATCCAGAACGAATCGCTTGCGCATGCCATGAATGATGATCGTCACGCGCGTGCCATTGTTCAATCCACTGCTTACGCTGTTTAGGAAAGGTAACTAATAAGTAAATTATCCGTTCTATCACTAGCAACCAGCAGACCGCGACTACCGCGGCCAGCCACCAGAGTACTGTTCCACCCTGAGCCATAAACTCGGAAAGGGGCAGAAAGAGCTTTTGCAATGAAAATAACCCATCTGCTTGATTCATGTTCATCCCTTACGCCGCTGCGTGGTTGACGGCTTTTTTAGTATTCACCGCTAGAGACTCACGTTCTGCTTGTTCAGCAACAAGTCCAATCCCTTGTTTCTCTAAGATGGTACGAATCGTTTCTGCTTGAGAGCTTAAGATATTGTGAGCCAGCAATAGAGGCATTGCTGCGACTAGACCCAATACGGTTGTCACCAGTGCCATAGAAATACCTCCCGCCATGACTTTAGGATCACCATTACCAAATTGAGTGATCACTTGGAAAGTCTCAATCATTCCCGTAACGGTACCGAGCAATCCAAGCATCGGTGCTAAGGCAGCAAAAAGCTTCAGCATCGACAGTCCTTTTTCTAAACCAGCTTGCTCATCAACCACCGCCTCAAGTAAACGCAGTTCTAGTGCTTCCACACTGCGATTTTGCTCTTTGTCATAAACCGATAACACTCGGCCTAATGGGTTATTACTGTTTGGCTCAGATTGCTTAAGTTGTTGTTGAATACGTTGTCGAGCTATCACTAATACAATGCCTCGATAAACCGCAATTCCTAAACCAATCGCGAGTAATACCAAGATGATATTACCGATCACGCCACCAGCATCAAGGCGTTGCTTCAATGTTGGAGTTAACGCAAGCTGTTCAAATAGAAGACCTTGTGAAGGATCTAATACCAGCGATTGCATGTCTCCTTGTTTAAGATCGGTTAATGAAGAGAAACGCGCACCTTGAGCAGGCTGCTGTTGATAAGCTACCGCGTCTTGACGGCGATTATTCCAACTGACATAACCTTGCTCAGTGACTAAAGCCATCGCACCAAGTCGAACCGCATCCACTTGTTGCGTTCTGCCTTCACCATCAATAAAAGCAATCGTATTCGTGCTGATTTCGCCACTGGCAATCACTTGCTCTTGCATTGCCTGCCATAAACCAATCAGTTGCTTCATCGAAGGTAATGATTGAGCCGCAACAATCTGATCAACCACAGGAGCATAGTATTGACGATCAACACCCGTTACAGAATCACTTAGTGTCGCTTGTAACTCTTTTCCATTTTGTCTAACGACGCCAAATATCTCACCTAAACTGCCCGTTTCTAAACGCAGCTTTTCTTCTAGACGAGCAAGGCTATTTTCATTTTGGCTAAAACGGGTAGACAATTTATCGGCTTCTGCTTGTAAGCGATCTCTTTGCGCTATCAGAGCCTTTCTTTCATCGCGTAATTGCTGTTCCGTTTTTTGAAATGTTGCTTCACGCTGGACATTATGACTGCGTTGTACTCGACTCTCATTTTGTGTCTGTTCGGTCAAACCGCTACTTGCATGAACTGGGTGAAGTAATAGTAGGCTTAAACTCAATGCAGCAAGGCTATGCTTAGTGATCATTATTTTGCCTCCGCAGGAGTAAGAGAAACCGGTAGATAAAGCAGCGTTGGTGCGATTTGCTGATAAGCCAATTGATAGGCGGTATCAATATCCCCTTTCGATTTAATCGATAATGCTTGCCACTGCCCTTGCTTTTGGTCCCAAGACCAATAGCGTGAACCATTACGATTGCGAGCCAATAATGAAACTCGGCCAACGTAAAGAATGTCCGCCTCAATCGTGTCTTTATCGGCTAAGGTGATTTGATCTTGGTAAACCCCCAATTTCGTGCCGTAATCCATCTCGATTTGATACGCTTCAAGAATTCGGCGATATTTCTCAGCATCACTCACATCAGAACGTGGCATTAACTCTTTTAATCGCTCGAGACGCTCTTGGCGAGCGGAAAGACGCAAGGGTTTATCTTCACTGATTAAAATATCTAAGCCATCGATCATTTGATACATCAAAGGCACAATCCCCTGACGAGTTTGATGCACTTCAATAATCTGCTCATCTAGGCTTGCCATTTCATTTTCCTGGCTAGCCACTAGTGAGAGTAAATGATCACGATAAATAGTTAGGTTTTTCACTTCTTCATTTAATCGCTCGATGTCCGCTTGAAGAGATAAAGTCGCTTCAGCACTTTTATCGACTTTTTGTTGGCTCACCGCTGATGCGTGATTGGTGTTTTTTTGGATTGTCTTTGCATCATCCAGCACACTGGCATGAGCGGATAACACGCTAAGCGCTGAAAATAGAATGAGGCTTGGTTTGGTTAAATTCATCGTTGTCATCAATTACCACATGAGAATAGTGATATGTTATTGATAAAGGCTCTCATTATCAACTGTATTTTCAATTAAAATCAGCGCTAGACGCGATAACTCGTGTAAACAATGTAAAGCGTTCTATCGATAGTAGAGATAATACTCATGGGAGATAATAAATAACGCCATGCCCATAAGTTAAATAGAGACAAGAAGATAACCAGAATGGAGAAACCAATAAACCCAGTTATACCGCTGCTGCGGCAAATCAGAAGCCGTATGCTGCACGCTCATTGTCGTTACGCGAATAAAAAATAGAGTGCGTTCACTTGATGTGCTGAGTAAAACGCAGAATTTGTTTAGGAATCGCCGCTAAAGGACAAATGGTTTGTACTGCACCAAGGGCAATCGCCTCTTTTGGCATTCCAAAAACGACACAGCTGGCTTCATCTTGCGCGACAGTTAACGCACCATGGTCAAACATCGCTTTTAACCCTCTGGCTCCATCATCGCCCATCCCAGTCATAATGATCCCTAATGCATTGCTTCCGGCCTGTTGAGCGGCGGAACGAAACAACACATCGACGGCCGGTTTATGTCGATTGACTAAAGGACCATCAAACACTTCGACTTTGTATTGAGCGCCACTACGCAACAACTTAGTATGCTTTCCCCCAGGAGCAATCAACGCGACTCCCGGTAGCACTCGATCGCCACTTTTAGCTTCACTAACCGTCATTTGACTCAATGAGTTGAGGCGCTCAGCAAACATTGCAGTAAACTTTTCTGGCATATGTTGGACAATAACGATCCCCGGTGCATGTTTCGGCAAATGAGTTAAAACGTATTCCAAGGCTTGCGTTCCCCCAGTCGAAGTACCAATCACGACGATTTTTTCGCTACTCAGTAATGAATTGATCGGTAATGGGGCTGCTGGCTGAGTCTGAAATTTATGTTCCGTGGATAATGATTTGTCAGAATGAGATGCTGATGCTGAAGCATTGAACAAATTTTTAACTTTTGCCTTAGCGGCTCCTCTAACGGCTTGCAGCACTTGATTGGCACTATCTTCTAAAAAATCTTTTAAACCCATTTTAGGTTTAGTGATAATGGTTACTGCTCCGGCTTGTAACGCTTCTAAGGTCACTTGAGCGCCTTTTTCGGTCAGCGTTGAACAGATAATGACTGGCGTTGGTCGCTCGGCCATGATTTTCTTCAAGAAGGTAATGCCATCCATACGCGGCATTTCAACGTCTAAAATGATCACATCGGGCCAATTTTTTTCCATGCGTTTCATGGCAAATAGAGGATCCGCAGCGGCGGGAAGTAGCTCGATATCCGGTTGATCGACTAATATTTGACTGAGCACCTGCCTTACAACTGCTGAATCATCAACAATCAGAACTTGTATTTTATTATTTATCATTAACCTTACCTATCGAGGTAAAAGAGCCATAGCAATAATTGACGCTGATTTATTGTTCACTGCCATCATGCTGATTATTATAGCTTTTGATAAATCGATGGACGGATGAGCTTTAATGGCGCTTTAATCGACTGCAACGTCTCTGCATGACCAATGAGTAGATATCCCCCCGGATTGAGCTGCCGCTGAATATTATCGATCACTTTTTGCTTAGACGCTGCGTCAAAGTAGATCATCACGTTACGCAGTAAAATCAGATCAAAATGCCCAAATCGCGCTAAGCTCTCTTGTAGATTGGCTTGCTGAAAAGTGAC
The DNA here is from genome assembly GCF_001895205.1 of Vibrio injensis. Taxonomy (GTDB): domain Bacteria; phylum Pseudomonadota; class Gammaproteobacteria; order Enterobacterales; family Vibrionaceae; genus Vibrio; species Vibrio injensis. The sequence continues at coordinate 106,023 of NZ_BDJF01000011.1, forward strand.
CCGATCACGTAGAGAACGAATCACTTTGAACGTATTCGCTTTCGCCCCTATTCCCTTACGGCAATATTTTTGTAAATAATGCAATGGAATATTACTACTTCGAGATAGCGGATAAATTCCGCTACTGGCTTGCGATAGAACCCGACTATTGATATCGGTCGCCACTATCTGCCAAGGTCTTGGGTTGTTATCCATTAATAACATCGCCAGAGAGTAAGCTTCTTCACCTGATGAGCTTGCCGCGCTCCAGCAACGCAGTGTTTGGGGATAATAGTTGGGGATCACCTCTTGTTGTATGAACGTAAAGTGTGCCTCTTCACGAAAAAAATACGTTTCATTAGTGGTCAGTAAATCAATCACTACCTGTTGCTCTGCTTTTTTATCGGCATTGTCTGGTGCTAAGGCAAAGAAATCGAAATATGCCTCATAACTTTTCAATCCAAGCTGATGTAAACGAACATTAAGGCGACCAATAACTAACGATTTTTTCGTTACGTTAAGAGAGATCCCCGCTTTTTCATATAACCAGCGTTGATAACGAACGAATGTCTCATCCGATAACTGTGGCTGACACTCTGCATAGACAGATTCAAGAAAAGCCATACTACACCTCTTAGCTCTTACCAAGCTCCTTGGCAACTTTATCAACCATAGCGAGCTCATCAACCGATAGCACTTTATCTTCCGCTAGAATGATGACAAAGTTATCCTGTAACTGAGCCATCGCGCGAATAAAGTCAGTCCGTATCTGGCAACTAAAAGCCGGCGCAGCACGAATATCGCTCATCGGAATATCAATCACCTCTGAAACGCTATCCACCAGCACCCCTAAATCTTGGCGCTGATCATCGGTATCGACTTCAATAATCACAATACAGGTTCGTTTCGTGATCGCGCGAGCCTCAATTTGAAAGCGATGTGCCAAATTAATCACTGGAACCACTTCACCACGTAAGTTGATCACCCCTTGAATGAATTTAGGCATACGAGGGATCGGGGTTACTTTTCCGTATTCGAGGATCTCTTTGACATTAAGTATCGCAAACGCATACATCTCTCCGTTCAACAGAAAAGTTAAATATTGCTGATCGTTGATACTCGTTGCCAAGTTGGGTGTCGCTAACTGTCCCATCATACGATTCTCCTAAAAACGAACATAGTCCGAATCATCATCGTCTTGAGTGACTCTTGATACTTCAGGCGATGCTTTGGCGGAGGGTTGCTGTTTTTTATTCGCCAATTTCACTTGTCGCTCATCGGTCTTAAAGAAGGTCATCAATTGCTGTAACTGCTGAGCTTGGCTACTCATTTCTTCGGACGTGGAGGCTAACTCTTCGGATGCTGATGCACTTTGTTGAGTAACACTGTTGAGCTGTTCCATCGCTTGATTGATTTGTGAGGCCCCCGTGGCTTGTTCCATAGATGCCGCGTTGATTTCTTGTACCAGATCGGCGGTCTTTTGGATCGAAGGGACGATTTCTTCTAACAAACTTCCAGCTTGCTCTGCCAAGGCAACGCTATTTTTCGCTACTTCACCAATCTCTTGCGAAGCCACTTGGCTGCGCTCGGCCAGTTTTCTTACTTCTGCCGCCACAACAGCGAATCCTTTACCGTGGTCACCAGCCCGAGCCGCTTCAATCGCTGCATTTAAAGCCAATAAGTTAGTTTGATAAGCGATATCGTCGATAATACTGATCTTTTCTGCTATTGATTTCATCGCCGCAACCGTCTTACCTACCGCGTTCCCCCCTTCTTGGGCTTCCAAAGCCGCTTTACTGGCTATGCCATTGGTTACTTTGGCATTTTCGGTGTTTTGGGCAATAGAAGCTGACATTTCTTCAATTGAAGAGGTCGTTTCTTCAACACTCGCTGCTTGTTCACTCGCGCCCTGACTTAAGTTTTGCGCCGTCGCTGAAACTTGCTCGGATGCCGAGGCTAATGCATTACTTGCCCCATTCACTTCACCGACAATACTCGATAATTTACGAACCATTTGTTGCATGGAATCAAGCAAACGCCCCATTTCATCTTTACTGGTTGCTTCTAACTTGGTGGTTAAGTTGCCCTTCGCCAACTCTTGAGATAGATGGACCGCTTTTTCTAATGGGCCACAAATCCCTCGAATTAAAGCAATCCCAAAACTGAAAGCCAAAATCAGTCCAACCACTATCGAAGAGATGGATACCAAACGTAGCGTTTCATACAATGTGCTTTCTCTATTATATTCGGCTGCTGCTTCTTGAATTTGCAAGTCAACCAATAGATCCAAAGACTGAGCAACGGGGGGATATAAAGGTCGAACTCTTTCCAATGCTAATGAGGTGGCAGTTGCAATATCGCCCATTCTTAATGCCACCAACGTGGGTTCAATGGCTTGTTCAATGAAAATTTTATTGTCGCGCTGAAACTGATTGACCAACCGAGCTTCTTCCTCGGTTAACGTTGTCGTGATGTATCGAGACCAGATTTGATCAATTACTTTTAAGTTATCTTCTACGTTCTTGACTTGAGCGTTGATATTCTCATCATCGGGATACAACTGAGCAAATGCCATTGCAATTCGATTTTGTAAGAAGCGAACTTTAATGTCATTTAACTGACCAATCGGAATGGTTCGATCAAGATAAACACTTCTCAATCCATCAACCATTTTGCTCATGCCGTATAAGCCAGCCGAACCAACACCGATTAATAACACACCTAACAAACCAATGAGTAGGCTGAGCTTAATTTTTACTGATAGATCCTTAAACATTGCCAGATTCCTTATAGCGGTGACGCGCGTTATGCGCTTAATCTGATACCTTGTGCGCTGTCGATATTAATGAAGCGCAAATTGTTGCGATTCTTGTTGAATCATTTGCTGTGTTAAGCCAGGAATATCTAAAATCAAGGCAATATCCCCATTCCCTAAAATCGTAGAGCCACTGATCCCTTGGATATTCTCAAAAATAGGTCCGAGCGGTTTAATTACGGTCTGCAACTCTCCTAATAATCGGTCAACCACCAATCCGGCCATTTGTCCACCAGTTTGAACTACAACCACATTTTGCCGACGAGGTGCTTGCTTGTTTAAGTTGAACTGTTTGCGTAAATCAATCAGTGGTAAAACGCTGCCACGCAAATTAAGGTGGCTGCTGACTTTTATCCCTTGCTTAGTCACTGGATGATGAAGTTCAACGCATTCTTTAACAGCATCAAGAGGAACGACAAACTCTTCATCGCCGACTTCAATTAAAAATCCATCGATGATCGCCAGAGTCAATGGCAAAATTAGTCGAACTGTGGTGCCTATCGATAGCTCACTTTCTATCTCGACTCGACCACGTAATTCATTGATGTTTCGACGGACCACATCCATACCAACCCCTCGTCCCGAGAGATTAGAAACCTCTTGCGCCATAGAAAAACCCGGTTCAAAAATCAATTGATACATCTCATCTCGGCTTAATACCGTATGCTCATCTATCAGACCTTTTTCGATGGCTTTTAAGCGCAGTTTTTCAGCATCAAGTCCTTTGCCATCATCAGTAATCTCCAAAACAATATTGCCTGAGTCATGATAGGCATTTAAGGTGATCAGCCCATCACGACTTTTGCCTTCTTCTCGCCTTTTGTCCGGCATTTCAATACCATGATCCATCGCATTACGGATCAGGTGCATCAGCGGGTCACCGATTTTCTCGACCACTGATTTATCAAGCTCGGTATCTCCGCCGTGAATATCAAGCTGGATCTCTTTACCTAACTCTTTGGCAACATCGCGTACGACCCGTTGAAAACGGATAAACGTATTACCAATCGGTACCATTCTTAACTTTAATGCCGCATCTCTGACTTCTTCTAATAAGCCATTGAGCCGAGAAACCGATTCTTGCATTGCGCTATCAGCATGACTGCTGGCTTGTAAAGCGCATCCAGCCCCAGCGGTCACCAATTCACCAATCAAGTTAATTAACGTATCAAGCTTTTCTGCATCAACACGTAAGCTTTTTTGTTCCCGATTGACGGCTTCATTCGCCGCTGGTTTTGCCACGGCAACGTCCGATTTAACCGGCTTAGTCTGAGTGATGGATTGAGCGGGGTCTTCTTGCACTTCAATCGGTGACTCAGCGTCAATCAACGGCTCAGACATGAGATCCAGTTGTAAGCCACAGGCTTGAAAATGCTCAAGGTTGTGCATACCTTTCTGTTGTAATTCATCAAGTAAGGCTGGAGTACACTGATTGGTAGAAAATAAATACACCTCACCTTCGTCCCGAATAAATTCGAAAACCGCTAAAACTTCCTCATCTTGAGCATCACTACTGAGCGCTATCTGCCAACTCAAGTAACAATTTTCCGCGTCAAAATCTGCCCACTCTTGAGGTAAGCCACTGTCATCGAAAATAATCTGTTCGATTTGGCCTAATTTGGCTAAATAAGCAAAAAAGGACAGCGGATCCATCCCATCTTGTAAAGCACTTTGCGGAAACTTTACCCATAGAAAACGCTGAGCATCCACCGTAGCCAGTGGGTTATCTTCGATCGGTGCTTCACTGATTTTCACGTCTGGTTGATCGCCAAGAAACGCGTTTAATTGTTCAATCAGTGTTTCACTGATTTTCTGGTTATCCGCGTGATGCTGCTGTTCAAATTGTGCTTCATCGAGCAAAGTTAACATATGATCACGACAGCGAAATAACAGGCTGATCACTTCATCGGTCAAGACCAATTGCTCTGAGCGTAACTGGTCAAGTAGGTTTTCCACTTTATGTGTAAAGTGAACAATCGCATCGAGATTAAAAATGCCCGCCGAGCCTTTAACCGTATGTGCAGCACGGAAGATAGCATTGAGTCTCTCGTTTAAATCTTGATGATTACCCGCTTCAAGCTCGAGTAAATCTAGCTCCATACCTTCTAACAATTCACGGCTTTCGGTGTAGTAAGTTTCAAGTGCAGCCAACAGCATCGGATCCATGTTTATACTCCTATTCGCGCATTACGTATTGGGCTGCAATGCCAAATTGTGGTTAAGGGCATTAACCCCTAATTTAGCCATCACTTGGATAAACAAAGGATTTTCTACCAGTAACAAACATTGCTGCTGTTGCTCTCGTTTCGCTTTATTGACCATCACCAATAATTGAATCGCGCTGGTATCTAGATCAGTGATGCGTGTAGCATCAATCAATAAATCAATCGGCTTCATAACCCATGGCGTCAAAAACTCATACATTTCCTGCGCTTGATAAATCGTTAACTCGCCGGATAACTCAATTTTGACGTGTTGATCGTTTTCTTCGAGGATCTGCATACCTTATCTCCTAGGCTGGCATCAGTTTATTCACCGCTGCCAACATTTGATCAGGCACGAAAGGCTTAACCACCCAAGCCTTCGCGCCGGCTAAACGGCCTTGATCTTTTTTCGAAGCTTCTGATTCCGTGGTCAACATGATCACGGGCGTGAATTTGGTCGCAGGTTGTTTTTTCAGTTCTTTTAGTAAGGTCAATCCATCCATGTTGGGCATATTGACATCGCTGATCACCAAGTGGACTTTAACGCCTTGAATTTTTCTTAGCGCATCAGCACCATCAATGGCTTCAATCGTTTGGTAACCTGCGCCTTTTAGAGCAAGGCTAACAACTTGGCGAATTGCTGCAGAATCATCAACAACCAAAATCGTTTTACTCATCTTCAAACCTCCTGCTTATGGTTTGCTGTTCGTTAAAAAAAGGTAATGTCAGATTGCACTTCCGGTTTACTACCATGAGTAGATTTTTTACCCGTATGAACTTGATGCTGCTCAATCATGGTGTAACTACTCTTCATTTTATCGAGCCATTTTTGCGGCGATAATTGTCCGACAATCGGATGATTTCTATCTTGTTGCACTAAGGTAATAGCATCGCCTAACTCGGTTAAATTACGAGTAATTTGCTCTAAAATTTGGCTCACCCTGTCTTGGAATTGAAGGCGGATGATCACGTGTGTCACCGTCTCTTTAACTTGTTGGGCATCTTCAGTGAGCCCTTGAGCTTGTTCATCTAACGTTTGTACTATGTGTTGAAAATGGTTGATAACTTCATCAATACATTGCTCGGTATTGTTCATTTGCTCGGTTTCATCTTTGTTGACCTGTTCAACCATTTCACAGGCTTTCTCGATGGCAGCATTAACGCTATTCACTTGCTCTGTCATCTTGCTGGCGGTTTCTCTTGATTGTTGAGATAAACCACGCACTTCATCGGCAACCACGGCAAAACCTCTTCCGGCTTCCCCAGCTCGCGCGGACTCAATCGCGGCATTGAGGGCTAATAAATTGGTTTTATCTGCGATACCAACCACTTCTCCAGCCATTTTTTTCAGTGATGTGGTGTATTTCATTAATTCACGCATCTCACTCAATACTTGCTGTCTTAGTGTTTGCCCAGCTCGTAATGCATCCACCGCGTTGTTGAGCATGCTACGACATTGATGAATTTCTTCGGTTACCGATTGCTCTTTACCGTGACTGTTCACCCCAGTGAGAGATAAGGTATGACTGAGCCGTTCCACCAGTTGAGAAAACTGCTGGCTCAACTCTGAAACTGAATCGGTTAAATGTTGATTAGCGGAATCAATATGGCGAGCCCATACAGGCAATGATTCGAGAAACAAAGGTTCTAATGAATGATAAGACTCTAATTGAGACTCCTGTGAGGCCGAGAGATGCTCAATTTGTTTTTTTTGCTGTTTGACGGTCTGAATGTACGATTCATAATTCCAAGCGACGTAACTCAGACTAGCCATTGAGGCTAATACCAACAACGCGCTGATGTACAGAGGTAAACTCGAATAGATCACAACCATGCCCGATAACACTAGGGCAGGCATGAATAGAGGAACAAGCCTGAGCGCTAACATATGTGCAGTTATCCTATGCCGAACTAACGTAAAATTATGATTATTATTAGATGACTTATTCGTTAGCGCTAATCCATTAACACTAAAAAGCACTTGGGCGCATAACAAAATTAAGCTCAATTAAAAAGTAGCAGTCAGATATCAACTACGCAAATAATGGAATCGAATAATGGAATCGATTTAACAGTATCAACTCCGATGAGTAGATAATGTTATCCACTACGACTGAAATATGGTTGGTAAAGCTCGTAAGATAGGCGTCCGTGTTCTGAAAATAAGATTAAGGCTTAATCAGTCATCAACGAGGGAAAAAATGAGCCAATGGGGTAAACAGAAAACGTTTAAGCTTAATTTTAACGACTCGCCAATGAGTGGCAGGCGTTGTCGGTGTCGTGTCCATTAAATGTTGATAGGCATGCTCATTAAGTATGGCTTCACCACCATGAGCCAGTAATAAACGTTGCGGATTGAGTTCATATACCCGTGCAACCGAACGACGATACTGTTTAGGATAAAAAATAGGAAAGGGAGAAATCAGCTGTTTTTTCACTTCGACGATCAAATCGGCGACGTACAAAATACTTTGCTGTGGATGAAAGAGAGAAATATCTCTATCGGTGTGTCCTGTCGTTTCTAATACTTGCCATTCAGAAAAACCGGGGATCGCTTCACCATCGGCCAATTGGTGATCCGCAGATAATTTACGCGGAAACCATAAACGACGCCTTGGTTTACCCAAGCGCTTTGCCATCCAATGCGCCAAAGCTAAATCAGCCCAAAACATCACAATCCCTAGCCCACCTTGATACCAATGACCCATTTGCGCACCAGAGACTATCTTACAGCCGGTTTGACGCCGCAATAGATGTGCACCACCAGCATGATCAGGATGCATATGAGTGACCACCACCACTTTAAGATCGGTAACGGAGCGGTGCAGTTGATCAACGATATAACTCAGTATCAAAGGCACATCGGCGCGACATCCTCCGTCCAATAGCATCAGCTTATCGGGATAATCAACCAAATATAAATTTTGGATATGGCCGCGAAGGGTATGAATTCTCACAAAGTTTCTAACTGGTCGGTCCTGAAGAAAATAGAACTAACCATACCACCACAAGAAACAATAAAGAAACAAAAAACCAACAAAAATGTTAACTCTGGCGCATTACAAAAAACAAACCATCACAAAATCAAAGTGAAATGAACATTACATTAAATTGAAATATTTGACCGCCACCCTATCCAGCGAACGACTATTTTCACTCCAATTGAATATTAATAAGGGAAATACAATGCATAAGCTATGGCTAGCAGGTCTGATGGCAACCACTTTTTCTGGGTACACTCTAGCGGCAACCGAAATCACTTGGTGGCATGCGATGGGAGGACAACTAGGAGAATCGGTCAACCAACTCGCGGCAGATTTTAATGCTGCACAAAAGGACTATACCATCACCCCTATCTACAAAGGGGACTATACCGAAACGTTAACCGCAGGCATTGCTGCATTTCGTGCAGGTCAATCACCGCATATTCTCCAAGTGTTTGATGCCGGAGCTGCAACCATAATGAATGTCCCTGGTGTGGCAAAACCAGTGCAAGATATTCTTATCAATGCCGGTTATTCATTTAATGCTCAAGATTATCTATCTGGCGTGCGTAACTTTTATGCAGATAACCAAGGAAAGATGGTCGGTATGCCCTTCAACAGTTCCACTCCCGTTCTTTATTACAACAAAGATATTTTAAATAAAGTTGGAGCAACGGCACCACAAACGTATGAACAACTTGAAGTCTTAGCCGAAAAACTAAAAGCAAAAGGTTACGTTACTTTTTCACAATCGCATACGCCATGGATTATGTTTGAAAACTTCAAATCTCGTCATAACTTACCGCTCTCTGATCAGCACAATGGTTATGCCTCTCTTTCATCACAACTGATGTTTAATTCGCAAGATATGCTGATGCATTTCAATAAGCTTAAAGAATGGTCAGATAAGGGCTACTTCAAATATTACGGAAGTAACTGGGATGCCAACCAAACGCCTTTTGAACGCCAAGAAGTGGCGATGTGGATGGGCTCATCGGGATCCTTCGGTGGACTGCGCGATAGAGTCCCGTTTGAGTTAGGTACTACCTACTTACCACATTGGGAAAAATTAAACGCTCAGGGCACTCATACCTTTATTGGCGGCGCAGCTCTGTTTGCTTTAAGTGGTCATACTAAAGAAGAAGAAAATGCCGTCGCAGCTTTCTTTACTTATCTTACTCAGCCTGAAGTACAGATGAATTGGCACACATCGACCGGCTATGTACCAGTAACGAATGCCGCTTATAACCTAACCAAAGCCTCTGGATATTATCAAACCTATCCCGATGCTGAAGTAGGCGTAAAACAGTTAAGTCTACCTTCCGGCGAATGGACACAAGGTTATCGCTTAGGTTTCTACCCACAAATACGTGAAGTCATGCACCGCGAGTTCGACAATATTTTTGCTGGACGCTCGTCGGTGGAAAATAGCCTCAAACGAGTCGAAGACGAAAGTAAAAATCTCCTGCAACGTTTTGCTCGTACTGTGCAGTAACGTTTGTCATTACAACAGGCTTAAGACTAACGGCTTCGTTGTTTGAGTCTCGCTCATTGAATGGTATGGCGAAGATAGCCGTACCATTCAGTACCATTTTTTATGATTGGAAATAACCGTGGAACGTCGACAACAATTTTCTCATACCCCTTTGCCCTATTTACTGTTAGCGCCACAAATGGTGATTATCGCTATTTTCTTTCTCTATCCGGCCGCAAAAGCGATCTATCTTTCCTTTATGCTGGAAGATCCATGGGGGATGTCCTCTACTTTTATTGGCTTGGAAAACTATCAGATGCTGTTTCAATCTCATGAATATTTGAAATCACTCAGCTTCACTTTACTGTTTTCTATCATCGTCTCTTTTTTATCACTCGCTCTTGCTCTGCTACTGGCCGTCAAAGCAGACAACATCATTCACGGGCAAGGAACGTACAAGGTTACTCTAACTTGGGTTTATGCTGTGGCTCCCGCGGTGGCGGGCATTATTGGTGGTTTTCTGTTTAATCCTCACATTGGCCTATTAACGGACCTGTTTGCGATTGCTGGATGGCAATTTAGTCTGCAAACCAATCCATTCGATGCAACCTTCGCATTAATTCTGGTCTCCGTATGGAAACAAGTCGCGGTCAATTTCATCTATTTTCTCGCCGGATTACAGTCCATTTCTTATGCCGTCAAAGAGGCCTCAACGCTCGATTGCGTCAGTGATGCCAAACGTTTTTGGACCATTACTTTTCCTTTGCTTGCCCCGACTGGATTCTTTCTCTTAGTGATTAACCTCACCTATGCCTTTTTCGATACGTTTGGCGTGATCGATACCATGACCAACGGCGGACCTGGCGGCTCAACAACGTCTTTGGTTTATAAGGTTTATCGTGATGGATTTGTTGGCGCTGATTTAGGCGGCAGTTCAGCACAATCTGTGATCTTATTACTACTCGTTCTGGGGCTAACGTTTATCCAGTTCCGTGTCGTTGAAAAACGTGTTCATTATTAAGGTGTTATATCTAAGGAAGCAAAATGAAAAGTAATAACCTATTCGATCACTTAATTTTGATCACCGGAGCCTTATTTATGCTGGTGCCAATCTGGTTGATTTTTGCCAGCTCGACTCATCATCCCAACACCATCATCAGCGACGGCTTACAGTGGGGAATGGGCGATCAATTTTTAGCCATTTATGAAGAAGCGTGGCACAAAAGCCATGGATTTTCGGGCAATGTTACCGCGCAATCGATGATCACCAATTCGATGATCATGGGACTGGGCTTTGCGTTTGGAAAAATTTTGGTTTCGATGATTGCGGCTTACGCTTTGGTCTATTTCCGGCTGCCTTATGCCAGCTTCTGGTTTTGGCTTATTTTTGTCACGCTTTTATTGCCGTTAGAAGTACGAATCATCCCCTCTTATGAAGTGGTATCAAGCCTAGGAATGCTCAATAGTTATACAGGACTTATCTTACCTTTGATTGCCTCAGCCACTGCAACCTTTTTCTTTCGTCAGTTTTTTAAAACGATTCCAGATGAATTGATGGAAGCAGCACAGCTCGATAATGCCGGACCGATTCGTTTCTTTATCGATGTATTACTGCCGCTGTCGAAAACCATGATCGCCGCCATTTTCATCATTATGTTCGTGGTGGGTTGGAATCAGTATTTGTGGCCAATCATGATGACCACCGATGAGCAATACAACACCATCGTGATGGGCATTAAACAAATTCTCAATAATATCAATGAAACTCGTTTACCACGTTATGACTACGCCTTTGCCATGGTGATTTTAGCCATGCTGCCACCGGTATTCGTTGTTGTCATCTTCCAACGTTGGTTTGTTAAAGGATTAGTCGAAAGTGAAAAATAACGCCATGCATTTAGTTACCCCTACTTCGCCACAAAAACTGGACAATGTTATGTTGGATATCAGGCAGTTAGTTAAAACCTATGACAATGGTCATCAGGCCGTTAAGGGCGTAGATCTGGCGATTAATAAAGGGGAGTTTATCGTTTTAGTCGGTCCCTCTGGTTGTGGAAAATCATCCATTCTACGCTCGATTGCGGGGCTTGAGCCCATCAACAGTGGAGAGATCCATCTAGCCGGTCGTCGAGTTGATAACGAAAAACCTGCGCTACGTGATATTGCGATGGTATTTCAAAATTACGCTCTTTATCCTCATATGAGCGTTTACGATAACTTGGCGTATGGCTTAAAAAATCGTGGTGTGGATAAAAAATCCATCGCTGAAAAAATTAATCACGTCGCCAAAACCCTAAAAATTGAAGATTATTTGGATCGAAAACCCGCCAAGTTGTCTGGTGGTCAACGTCAACGTGTAGCGATGGGACGAGCGATTGTTCGCGATCCGCAGCTGTTTTTGTTTGATGAGCCATTATCCAATCTCGATGCGGCATTACGCGCGCATATGCGGTTGGAGATAAAAAAACTGCAACGCAAACTCGGCGTGACCAGTGTTTATGTCACCCATGATCAAGTAGAAGCCATGACACTGGCTGATAGGATTGTGGTGTTAAATCAAGGAAAAATTGAGCAAGTGGGTAGCCCAAAAGAAGTTTACCATCAACCCGCCAGCACCTTTGTGGCCAGCTTTATTGGTAGCCCTGCAATGAACTTTATCCCGGCATCATTAGATAGAGGCGATTTACACGTTGCGCAGCAAAAGGTTTTCTTGCCTCAATATCAACAGCTTAGCGCGCCATCGTTAACTCTCGGTATCAGACCTGAGCACGCTGGACTGTCAAGTAATGAAAACACCCTCAATCTACGCTTACAAATCAGCGTGGTAGAACCGCTAGGACCCAATCAGCTAGTACATGGTAAAATCGCTGGTTTAGATAACCCCAGCGATTTTATTGCGGTAACACCTGAAATGAGTGTAGATATTGATCAAACGCTTAACCTATCAGCCAATGTAGATAACTTACATCTGTTTGACGAACAAGGTCGGCGTTTATGCCCGACCTCATTAGCCCAGCGAGCTATCGCTTAATCATCCTAAGTTAAACTCTTCACTCAGCGGCAGTTTTCCGGTGCGGCTGAGTGAAAATCGGCTCGCTCACGCAGCGTATTGGTAATACGCATGATATTTGGATAAAGGCTAATATCAACGGCAAAGCGCTCTGCATTATACACTTGAGGAATCAGGCAGATATCCGCCAAAGAAAGTGCATCGCCGATACAATATTGCCCTGCACTTATAGTCAGCTTTTCTTCAATGGCGCGAAAACCTACCGCTATCCAATGTTGATACCACTGCGTTTTTTGGGGCTCATCCACAGCAAGGTTTTGTGATAAATATTGTAAAACCCTTAAGTTATTTAATGGATGAATATCCATTGCGATATCATGAGCTAACGCCAACACGCGATATTTTGCCTCACCTGAGACAGGAATAAGCCGCGCCTGCGGGTAGTGGTCATCAAGATATTCAATAATCGCCAGTGATTGGCTGAGAACGAAATCACCATCAACTAACACTGGCACTAATTCACTTGCATTAAGCTGATGGAATATCTCGCTGTGCTGCTCACCACCTTGAGCGATGAGATCAACTGGAAACTGTTGATAACTCAGTTGCTTAATTGCTAAGGCAAGGCGCACTCGATAAGTGGCGGAGGAACGCCAATAGCCATATAACTTTAGCTTACTCATCCATCAGCTCCGCCAGTCAACAACCGTCTGTTCAATCGCACCAAATACGCTATCTCCTTGCTCATTGAGCATTTCCAGTTTAATCGTATCCCCGACTTGCATAAAAGCAGTGCTGGGCTGACCATCTCGAATGGTCTCAATCATACGTAACTCAGCAATACACGAATAGCCGACACCGCCTTCTTGAATCGACGAGCCATATTCAGTTCCTTGCTTATTCGATACGGTTCCAGAACCTATAATGGTACCACTGCATAAAGGGCGAGATTTCGCGGCATGAGCAATCAGCTGAGGAAAATCAAACGTCATATCGACCCCTGCATTAGGACAACCAAATAACTGACCATTATAAGTTGATAGTAATGGCAAAGATAACTTAGCGCCGTCCCACGCCGCATTGAGTTCATCCGGAGTCACTGCCACCGGAGAAAAAGCAGAACTCGGCTTCGATTGAAAAAAGCCAAAACCTTTGGCTAATTCATTAGGGATTAACCCACGTAGAGAAACATCATTCACCAGCATCACTAAGCGAATATATTGCCCAGCCTGATCGGCGGTTATCCCCATAGGCACATCATCGGTGATCACCGCCACTTCAGCTTCAAAATCTAACCCCCATTGAGGGTCTGCAAGTGGGATGGGCTCTCGTGGGTTAAGGAAACTGTCCGAACCGCCTTGATACATTAATGGGTCGGTCCAAAAGCTGGCAGGCATTTCTGCCCCTCTGGCTTGCCGCACTAATTGCACATGATTGACGTAAGCGGAACCATCCGCCCATTGAAAGGCCCTTGGTAACGGCGAGTTACAGTTATCCTCAACAAACGGTAAAGTATGCGTCAGTTGTCCCGCATTTAAAGCATGTGAAATTTCTTGTAATGGCCCTTCTACTTTATGCCAATCATCAAGTGCTTGCTGTAATGTCGAAGCTAAATGATCAACAACCACACAGCGTTGTAAATCTCGACTAACAACAACCAATTGACCATCTCGCGTATCATTTTTTAACGTGGCTAACTTCATGGCGTATCCTTATGCTCTTTCCAGCTATAAACGTACTGAGGATTTTCTACTTTTTTAACCGCGTCGGTAAATTGCAGAGCGTGACGAGTATCAATCATCACCGCGACTTCATCGGTAAAGGTTTTACTGTTTTTTAATCCGGCTTGGAACGCTTTCGGATGTGGGCCATGGGTAAAACCCGCAGGGTGAAACGTCACCATACCAGCTTCAATATTATCGCGACTAAAGAAATCCCCCGCGTGATAAAACAGCACTTCATCATAATCATCATTATTGTGATAAAACGGCACTTTTAATGCGCCGGGATCACTTTCAATCGGTCTTGGTACAAACGTACAGACTACAAACCCTTGCCCAACAAAGGTAGTATGGGCTGATGGCGGCAAATGATAACGATGGGACATTAGCGGTCGAATATCTCGCCAATTCAATCTCAGTACCGCCAGATCGCCATGCCAGCCTACCGCATCTAGAGGATTAAAAGGATAGGTGATCACACTGACTTGATCATGACGTTTAACTTCAACGTGCGTAGTACGCTCCGAATATTGCGCCTGAAAACGTGCATTGATGCTCGGCACTTCAAGCACCGCCGGATCAAACAAAGCGTGCTGACCGACAATGCCTTTTTCTGGTAACGCATAAGCGGCATCCGTATTCTCGATCATCAACAAAAACAACGGTTCATTAGGGTCTAAACGCCAAGTCGTTGAGCGCGGAATTAACACATAATCCCCTTCATGAATCGTCATATGGCCATAATCACAAAACAGCTCGGCACTGCCTTTATGAACAAATAATAATTCATCGCCATCCGCATTACGCACCAATTGGGTCATTGGTTGGCTAAGCTGCCAGACCCGGATTTTCACCTCTTGGTTATGCAGTAAATGAGGGACAGACCAAGGGGAGGATTGTTCAGAGTGGCTCAAGTGATTTAAGTTAAATGCTC
Source organism: Vibrio injensis (assembly GCF_001895205.1). Taxonomy (GTDB): domain Bacteria; phylum Pseudomonadota; class Gammaproteobacteria; order Enterobacterales; family Vibrionaceae; genus Vibrio; species Vibrio injensis. The sequence continues at coordinate 121,144 of NZ_BDJF01000011.1, forward strand.
TGGGCCGTAAATCGCCCTGCCATTCGGTCCATGCGGTGGGTGGATGCTGATGATGAAAGTGACTCGCAGCGCCAAAAAAGCCACTGCGCCCAGCTTCTCGCTCATAGATCGCTTGCTCAGGAAAATCCGCATGAGCCTGTTTCGAAAACACTCCTTCGCGATGAGGAAACGTAAACGGTTTATGCATCATCCAATACTCCACGACGAATTTGATCTTCTTCTATCGATTCAAACAAGGCTTTGAAATTACCTTCGCCAAAACCTTGATTGCCTTTGCGCTGAATAATTTCAAAAAAGACTGGACCAATAACGGTTTGGGTAAATATTTGCAGCAAAATACCATCTTTGAGCGGTGCACCATCAATCAATACCCGCAATTCGCGTAACTCATCAACGGATTCATGATGACCGGGAACGCGCGAATTAATTTTCTCATAGTAGGTATCTGGGGTAGGCATAAATTCCATACCTTGCGATCGCAACGTACGTACGGTGTGATAAATATCGGTGGTACTCAAGGCGATATGTTGAATCCCTTCGCCATTGTATTCACGCAAAAACTCTTCAATTTGTGATTTATCATCACGCGATTCATTGATTGGAATACGAATTTTTCCACATGGTGAGGTCATCGCTCGGCTAACAAGCCCGGTTAACTTGCCTTCAATATCGAAATATCGAATCTCTTTAAAGTTCGCCAGCTGTTCATAAAAACCAGCCCACTTATCCATATTGCCTTGTTTTACGTTATGAGTCAGATGATCGATTTCGCATAAACCAACCTGCTTGTGCTGCAAACGCTGCTCTGCATCGTCGTAAAATAAGAAATCAACATCATAAATACTTTTATCGCCATAGCGGTCGACAAAGTACAACAAACTGTCACCAATCCCATAAATCGCTGGAATGCTCAATTCCATCGGCCCTATTTCACCTTGATAAGCCTTGGCTCCACAACTTAAGGCATGTTGCAATGCGCTTGCTGCATCCTTGACTCGAAATGCCATACCACAGACCGAAGGGCCATGCAGCTTTGCAAAGTCAGCCGCTTGACTATGAGGTTGAGCATTGATGATGAAATTGATATCCCCTTGACGATATAGCCAAGCTTGTTTAGAGCGGTGTTTCGCGATTTCAGCAAAACCTAAAGAAGTGAACAGCTGTTTTAGTGCTTCAATCCCCTGCGCATCCGCTGCCGTGTATTCAACAAACTCAAAACCATCGGTACCAAGAGGGTTACTTATTGATGTCATGTCTAGGTTTCCTTTATAGGGTCGAAATCTCTATTAACCATGGCACGATTCAATAAAGTCGCAACGATCAGCCAATACCTAATACTGCCCCTAAAAAACACCAACAATGTAACATTTTTGTTACATTGAAAAGCCATAATCCGTTTAAGCCGCCAGTGGCTCATCAATCTCGTTGTCATTTTACTGACAAACCTCGCTCGAAAGAGCCGAGTTTAGTGAGTATAAATATCTATACAGGTGTAAAAAATGAAGGATTTAACTACTTAGCAAACTTAATGCAGGGTTATTTTTTAATCTTGCCTTAGATGACGCAACAAATAACGAATTGGTGAAATCAATGATTGCGCACTATCTTTAATCGATGCGTGTATACAACCGCATAAAAAAACGGAACCTTCGATAACTTATGCCTTGTGCCTTGGCTCGCTTGCTCTATAATGCGCAATCTGTGTACAATCCGTTTCAAATTTAAGACGAAGTTAGAAATACAGGTCAAAAGCATTGCAAAATAAAAAAAGAGTCCTACTCAAAAAAATATTATCTGCTTGTCTTATCCCTATCCCGATCGTTTTTTTTTACGCTTACTACACCAGCGTCACAAGCATTAATAGCCAACTGAATACGATTGCTGATTCATACGCCAAACGAATCGATAGTCTGGTCGCTGATCTCCATGATGAAAATGCCAAAGCGTTATACAGCAACAAAAGCTGCGCTCAGATTCAAGAAGACTTACTGTTTGAAAGTTTATTGCGTGAAATGTTGATCGTTGAAGATCAACAGATCGTTTGTTCATCCAAACGAGGAGAAATGCAGTCAGACATCAGCTACTACTATCCAGATGGTATTATCACCAGTAAAGAACGCTTCTTTGACTTGCAAAACGATCCAGCCATGCGCACTTTATTAGTCATTGATGCCGATAAAAACAATCCCTATCGTGGTGCCATTTCTGTTGTCGATCAAGGTTATATTCAAGCTCGTCTCGGTTATCATACCGATACTCGTATCGCGAAATTAATCGTCAAAGTCGGTAATGAATACTATCCAGCTAATAGTAAATTTATTACTAAGCAACATAATGTAAAAGTGAATTCCGCTAATAAACTGTTTACGTTACAAATTGTCGCTAGTGACTCTTTTGTCACCGAACAGATAACCTTTTATCTACTGAGTGCCCTTCCAGCTTCGATTGCGCTGTCTTTCTTTATTTATGCACTATTTTTATTTTTTACTGGCCGAACTAGCCTACTCGATGATCTAAAAAGAGGATTAGAACGACACGAGCTATTTTTAGTCTATCAACCAGTGATCGATAGCCAGAAACAAAATGTGGTCGGCTATGAAGCGTTACTGCGTTGGATTAATCCTAAATTGGGTTTTGTTAAACCCGATACGTTTATTCAAATTGCAGAAGAGTATGGCTTAATTAATAAAGTCACCGATTATGTGATTAATCAAGTCCAAAAAGACGCTCAGTATTTACCTAACCATCAGCAATTACACCTTAGCATTAATGTTCCGCCTTGTTATCTTTCGCATCAAAAACATATTCATCGTTTAATCCTTTGTGCCACTCATCTGGCGACTCAAGGAATTCAATTAGTGGTTGAAATTACTGAACGCCAACTGCTGGATCAAAAAGGACAAGCCGTTTTACATGAACTACGGCAAGCTGGCGTGATGATCTCTATTGATGATTTTGGCACAGGACAAACCTCGTTATCGGTCCTGCAACATATCGCTTTCGATTATTTAAAAATCGATAAATGCTTTATTGATTCGATTGGCGTGCAATCGGTTAGTGCCCCAATTTTAAACACCATTATTGAGCTGGCTCATCAGCTGAAAGTCAATATCGTCGCGGAAGGAGTGGAACATGCCGCTCAAGCCAAATACCTTGCCAACAAAGGGGTTCAATATCAACAAGGCTATTTCTACTCTAAACCCCTCGATCTTTCGACAATAACAAAGGGGAAAGCATCCTCATCCTAATGAAGACCAGCCAGAACAACACCAAGGTTACACCTTCTGTTGTGATAGGGATTTGCGCAACCAGTGTATATGCGGAACAAATCCCCCTTGCTGATAAAAATGTTGCGCCGTTTGATTAAACTCCCACACCTCAACAAACATTTCTTTGACGCCATAGTCAACGAATGTCTGCTCTAAATGAGCAAGAAGCGAGGCTGCGACTTTTTGTTGGCGATAACAGGGAACAACATATAGCTCATCAATACTGCCCATCGGAATGGGCTGACTGACACTCGAAATTAACTCACAAAAATGCCCAGTAATAAAACCAACGATCTGAGCCCCCTGTTTAGCAACGTAAACCAAACATTCCGGATCATCTAAATAACGAGCAATGCTCTTCTCTTGCTCAATCTCATGAGCGGTTTTGAAATAAGCTGGGCAAGCACGGTGATGCTCGTCGTGTAACTCAAACATCAACTGATTGAGTACTTCTAAATCATTTACCTGAGCCGCTGATAGGATAATTGTTGACATTGTCTTGCCATAACAGAAATAAAAACTAGAGCAATTCTAGCCAATAAAGACAAAAAAAAATACGCCCAACACCGATTAGTGTTGAGCGCATGGGTTAGCATCAAAAAGTAAATAGCGCTACTCTGTGACTGGTGCTTTTACGGTTAATGCATCACGACGCAGCTTGAGAATAGTCAGTAGCATGGCACAAAGTGCTAGAACACTCATGCCGATATAAACCAAGCTAAAGCCTTGAGCTAACACATGGCTAGCAACTTGCGCCTGCTCAGCGCCATGCTCACTCACCGTCACGTCTTGGGGAACTCGTAGATAGAATAACGCCGAGCAAAATGCCACCCCTAATGCCCCACCTAACTCACGACCAAAGTTAAATAACGACATGCCAATACCACGATCGCGAGCAGGCAACACACTTTGCACGACAACGCTGAGTGCGGGCAAGGTTAAGCCAAGTCCAATTCCTGCAAAACCGAGCGCGAAATTAACCCAAATATCATAGTGAATTTGCCATAGCGCAATCATCGCCAAAGCAAAACCTAACGCTACCAACAATTTATAACGAGCAAACTTAGCAACTAACTTGCCGCCAACATAAGCCCCCGCCGTGATACAAAACATGAAAATGACCATCACAACACCACTTTGTGATGGAGAAAGCCCCTTCTGCCATTGCAGTTGTAACGGTAAATAAACTAACAGCGCAAACATCAACATTTGCGATCCCATCACCAACATAATGGCGGTTAAGTAGTTGGGTAAACGCGCTAAACGAGCGGGTAAAATAGGATCGCTCACACGTTTTTCTACCAGTACGAGCATGACAAGGCTTGCCAATAAAATAAACGCACCCCAGCCATTCGGTATAAACGAGTGTGATGAAAGCAACAGCAGCAACATGGTAGTGGCGATCATCAATAATCCGGCACCAAGCCAGTCAAAGCGGCTATTACGGCGTTTATTCAAGTGGCTGAGGTAACGATTAACCATCCATAATGCTACCAAACCAAGAGGCAAGTTGATTCCAAATACCCAGCGCCACGTTAAATGATCGGCAAAATAACCGCCCAATAATGGCCCAGCAATACTCGATACCGCATACACCGCGGAAATATAACCTTGGTACTTGCCTACTTCACGGGCAGGAATCGAATCCGCAATCACGGTAAAGGCGAGAGCAATTAAGCCACCACCACCAATACCTTGAATAACACGAGCACCAATTAAACTCGGTAAATCAATCGCAAACGTACAGAGCGCCGAGCCAATCATGAAAATGACAATGCTGATATTGAGCATGCGTACCCGACCAAATAGATCGCTCAACTTACCATAAACGGGTAGCACTGCTGTCGCGGCCAATAAGTAAGCGGTAATCACCCAAGTAAGCGCCTTTCCAGCCGATAACTCCTGCCCAATCAAAGCTAAGGGTGTGGTGACAATGCTTTTTTCTAAAGAGCCTAAGGCAATCACCAGCGCTACACTGGCAAATATAATTTTCGGATTAGCTGAATAAGTCGAATCGGTTGACATAAATCCTCTGGTATTAAACGATACCAATACAACATAACGTTAAATGGGTAAATAATCAGCGAATGAGCGCAGAGGGTGCGCAGCTTCGGTAACTCAAGATTGAAGAAAGCGCAGTCTATCGCGCATCACGATAAGATAACTGAATATCATTCTATCTAAAATAGGATAGAATGGGATCGTCAATTGCAAATATGGGATTATGATGAAATTAGACGATCTGGCGCTTTTTCTTACGGTGGTACGCTGCGGCAGCTTCGCCTTAGCCGCTAAGCAAAAAGCGCTCTCTAGCAGCACTCTAAGTCGCCGAATCCAACAGCTTGAGCATGATATAGGCAGCATCTTGCTGATCCGTAATAGTAAAGAAATTGTTTTAACCAAAGAAGGGGAACAATTATTTGAGACCTATGCCGAGCTCTTTGCTGAGATCGAATCGAAACAAGAAATCGCCTTACGTGCCAAACAAGAATATCGTGGCACGATTGTCATTAATGCACCGATTATCCCCTTACGTCATCAACTGAGCCCACTTGCATTAGAATTTTGTCAGCAACATCCCAACGTTAATATCCATTTTCAAGTCGGTGCCGGCATGGATTACTTCACGCGTCACGATATTGATATCGCTTTGCGTTTTGGTCCTCAGCCACATTCCGATTGGGTCGCTCGTAAGCTAGCCAATAATCCATCACAGCTCTGCTCGACTCCCAGTTACGCCGCTACCTTAACCTTAAATCATCCTGAACAGTTGCAAACATTACCGCTACTGACGCTAAATACCAAACAGGCTTGGGTGTTTAAACATCGGCTCACCGGAGAACAATTTCAATTTACCCCCCGAGCTCGCTTAAGTTCAGAAGAGTTAGATACGATTTTACAAGCGACACTCCTAGATATGGGAGTCGCTCGTTTACCGAAAGGATTGATTAGCCAAGAGCTAACGCAGCAGCAATTAGTTCCTCTATTGCCAGAATGGGATATAGAAGGGGCTGATGTTTATTTACTGCACCCTCAACGGCGATTTTTACCAGAAAGGACCCAAGCTTTTATTGACTACATTAATGCACATTGGCCAAGAGTGGCGTTCAGTCATTGGTTAAATACATAATTGACGAGAATAAAACGCCCTTGGAGAAAAACAAAACCTCCAAGGACGTTATTGATGTTTTATCAACTGAGTGATAAACCGATTTAGCGACTAACCGCTAAAGCGATTATAGAAAATGGAAAGTTGCGTTAAAGGAAAGCACACTGACGTCTTTCTTATCGAGAGTATAACGATGGTAACCCGCGCCTACCGAAAAAGGACCCATAATAAAATATTCAGCGCCTACGCCATACATGATATCGAAACCATCATCATCTTTACTGTTGTTGATTTCTGTTTTCCATGAATGGATACCACCACGCGCATAAATATGCAAAGGGCCAAAATCAATGCTTGGTTTTAGTGCGGCATACATGGTTGAAGCAGAGGTCTCAATACCATTAATTTTAAAATCGCCTAATTTTGTGTAACCACCTTCAACCGCAAAAAATGGCAGAATTCCGGTCCCAACGTGCAAATTGTAAGCCGTACTGCTATCACCACGGTAATCAGATTGGCCAACCGATGCACCAGCGTAAACCAAAGCATCTGCCATTGCTGCAGAAGAGGCTCCCAATAGCGCGAGGGCAAGTAACGTTTTTTTCATAATTAACCTTTTGATAGTTGTCTGGCCGCTTGCTGCTAAGCCAATGTTATGCATTACCGGAAATTATAGAATCATCTTCACTGCACCTCAAGGAACGAAAGGACAGATAGTGAATAAAGATCAATAATATATCCGCTTATCATTTGAAGTCACCGCCCGATGGGCGGTGACTTGTAGCTTGCCTAACAGGCATCGATCGCTTGTTTGACCCGTTTATCCGAAATCGGATAAGGTGTACCGAGTTGCTGAGCAAAATAACTCACTCTTAGCTCTTCAATCATCCACCGGATCTCTTTGACCGATTCAGGCACTGCCATCCCTTTCGGGATTTTATTCAATAAGGTTTTATACTCATTGACCACAGATTCAATTTTCAACATGTGCAAACGATCTTTATTGGGATCAACCGGTAGCTTTTCCATCCGCCGTTCAATGGCCTTCATGTAACGCAAAATATCCGCCAGCTTTTTCCAGCCACATTCGGTGGCAAAGCCTTTAAAAATCAGCCCTTGCATTTGTGCTTTGATATCCGACAAAGCAAAAGCCATCGTGAAATCGACTTTGCCTTTCAAACGCTTATTGATGTTGTAGGCGGTGGTTAAAATGGTTTCTACTTGCTGGGCAATTTCGACCACCGTATCCCCCAGTTCAGCGCGAACATATTCTTTCAGCGCTTCAAAGGCATCTGGCTGCCAAACCATGCCTCCATGCTGTTCGATAAGCTTATCAACGCCACAGGCAATACAATCATCAATTAAATCCAGCACTTTACCGTAAGGGTTAAAATACAAGCCAAGCTTAGATTTATTGGGCAAGTTACTGTGTAAGTATTTGATCGGTGATGGCACATTAAGCAAAATTAACCGCCTTTGTCCGGCTTGCATGGCAGTTTGCTGCTCACTTTCCGTTTCAAATAGCTTAATTTCAATGCTGTCTTTATTATCCACCAACGCCGGATAGGCTTTAACCTCAAAACCGCCACGTTTTTGCTGGTAGACTTTCGGCAGCTCACCAAACGACCAAGTGTGGAGATCTTTCTGCTCAATATCATCATCTGCCACTTGCGATAGGGTTTCTTGGACCTTAGCTTTCAAGCTTTCTTTCAATGCGTATAAGTCTTTATCCTCATTGAGTTTTCGCTGACGGTGATCCACTACCCGATAAGTCACTTTTAAGTGATCAGGCACTTGCTGCCAATTCCAATCTTCGCGCTCGATAGCCACGCCTGTCATTCGTTTAAGCTCTTTTTCCAGCGCATCCAGTAATGGCATGTCTAATGGCGTGACCCGGGCTAGAAAAGCATCAGCATAGTTTGGCGCTGGCACAAAGTTCTTACGCAGCGTTTTCGGTAGCGATTTAATCAAACTGACCACTAATTGATGACGTAAACCCGGAATTTGCCAATCAAAGCCTTGCGGCTCAATTTGGTTAAGGATCGGCAGTGGGATATGCACCGTGACACCGTCACTATCAATGCCCGGTTCAAACTGGTAACTGAGCTTTAACTTAATCCCATTTTGGTGCCAGAAATTAGGGTAATCGAGTTCGGTGATATGGCTGGCATCGCCTTTAACCAGCATCTCTTTTTCAAAACTGAGTAGATCCGGGTTATCACGGCTGGCTTTTTTCCACCAAGCATCAAAATGACGTCCTGAAACCACCTCCGCGCCGACTCGTTGATCATAAAATTGGAACAGCTCTTCATCATCCACCAAGATATCTCGGCGACGCGATTTATGCTCTAACTCTTCTACCTCAAGTAACAAGGCACGATTTTGCTTAAAGAAAGCGTGTTTAGTTTGCCAATCACCTTCCACCAAAGCACTGCGAATGAAAATCTCTCTGCTCAATGGCACGTCAATCGCGCCATAATTCACCGCACGTTTGGCAACGATAGGTACGCCATAAAGAGTCACTTTTTCATACGCCATCACCGCAGCACTTTTCTTCGACCAATGTGGTTCGCTGTAACTGCGTTTGATCAAGTGCTTAGCAAGAGGCTCAATCCATTCCGGTTGAATTTTGGCGACAATCCGCGCCCACAGTTTCGAGGTTTCAACCAATTCCGCCGACATCACCCACTTTGGCTGTTTTTTAAATAAACCAGAAGCTGGGAAGATATTGAATCTTGCGTTACGAGCCCCTTGATACTCATTTTTTTCAGCGTCTTTACTGCCGATGTGTGACAGCAAACCCACCAAAATGGCGCTGTGCAGACGGTCATAATTGGCCGGCTGATCGTTGAGCTTATAATCCATTTCACGCATCGATTGATGAATTTGGAAATAAACATCTTGCCACTCACGAACGCGCAAATAATTTAAATAATCCTGTTTACATTGACGACGAAAAGCATTGCTATTCAAGGCCTTTTGCTGCTCTTGTAAGTAATGCCACAGATTGATTAAGGTAACAAAATCCGAGTCTTCATCGACAAAACGGCGATGTTTTTCATCTGAGGCTTGCTGCTTATCACTCGGCCTTTCTCTTGGGTCTTGAATCGATAACGCTGAGGCAATGATCATCACCTCTTTTAAGCAGCCGAGCCGCGGCGCTTCTAGCACCATTCGTGCTAAACGTGGGTCAATCGGTAAACGAGCCAACTGGCGTCCAATCGTGGTCAGGCGTTTTTTCGGGTCGCTGATCTCAGGGTTCATTGCCCCCAACTCTTCCAACAAGCGAACCCCATCTTGAATATGACGTTTGTCTGGCGCTTCAACAAATGGGAACGCCTCGATATCGCCTAAGCCTAGCGCGGTCATTTGTAGAATGACTGACGCTAAGTTGGTGCGTAAAATTTCCGGATCGGTAAACTCAGGGCGAGATAAAAAGTCCTCTTCTGAATAAAGACGAATACAGATCCCTTCTTCAACACGTCCACATCGTCCTTTGCGCTGATTAGCACTGGCTTGAGAAATCGGTTCAATCGGTAAACGTTGCACCTTGGTGCGATAGCTGTAACGGCTGATCCGCGCGGTGCCCGGATCAATAACATACTTGATCCCTGGCACCGTTAACGAGGTTTCCGCCACGTTGGTGGCAAGTACGATCCGCCGGCCGCTATGGGGTTGGAAAATCTTATTTTGTTCACCAGAGGATAAACGGGCATACAAAGGCACAATCTCGGTATCTCGTAACTTACGTTTGGCCAACGCATCCGCAGTGTCACGAATTTCCCGCTCACCATTCATAAAAATCAGGATATCCCCTAAACCTTCAAGGCACAGCTCATCCACCGCGTCAAAAATACCTTCGAGTTGATCGCGATCGCTGTCAGTCTCGGAAACCAATGGCCGGTAACGAGTTTCTACCGGAAAGGTTCTGCCTGATACTTCAATGATCGGCGCATTATCAAAGTGTTTCGAAAATCGCTCAGGGTCGATGGTTGCCGAGGTGATGATCACCTTGAGATCAGGGCGGCGCGGTAGTAACTGGCGTAAATAACCAAGAATAAAATCAATGTTTAGACTGCGCTCGTGGGCTTCATCAATAATGATGGTATCGTATTGATTGAGATATCGGTCATGTTGAATTTCTGCCAGTAAAATACCGTCAGTCATTAATTTGATTTGCGTTTGTTCCGAGATTTGATCGTTAAAGCGAACTTTATAACCAACGACTCCGCCGAGCTCACACTGCATCTCTTCAGCAATACGATTCGCTACCGAGCGAGCAGCTAAACGGCGTGGCTGGGTATGGCCAATCAGCCCATATTTGCCGCGTCCAAGTTCAGCGCAAATTTTCGGTAACTGAGTGGTTTTACCAGAACCGGTTTCCCCTGCGACAATCACCACTTGATGCTGCTCAATCGTCCGCGCAATATCATCCCGCTTTTGACTAACGGGTAACTGTTCTGGGTATTCGATAGTCATCTTTTGCGCTTCTCGCTGCGAAACCACCATCATGGAACGAGCAATATCTAAAGCAATCTCATCAAAGACTGCCGTTCTTGCTTGCTCTTTAACAATTTTACTGGCACCGATGATCCGCTTGTTGAGACGAAAACGATCTTTGATTAAACACTGTTGCAGCGCTTGTTGTAGTGATTTGGCTGTATTGGCTTTTGCCATTGTGTTTTTTTCTGAATGAGGCTGTGACTGAGTCAAAGCGTTACCTATTCTTTTCTTTGCATAAAATTGTCTGAATTGTATCACAAACTTGTGGATTGTTCGGTACTTCGTATTGAGCAAATCATACGGACTTAAGCCACTAACCAGCAAAGAAATGCATTTCGACGATTAATTGTTCGTTTAAGGCCCATTGCATACAAGAAGGTTTAGTTTTATTGTCATTTGGCCGCTAAAATAGAAAGATACCTAACCAAGTAGAAAATATTGTGAAAGCTTCTGAACTGAAACTGAGATTGGATGATCTGCCTGCTGATTGTGACCCTGAAGTCGTTATGGGAGAACTTTGGCTACCCGAACGCTTAGTCGGCACTCAGCATGATAACGATATGCTGTTTTTGCAATTTGATAATGCTCCTGAAGAAGGAGAAGGCGAAGAAGAAGGCCGCGGCTTTGTCCAGCATGAAATTAATCTGATCCGCGAGCGTATTACTCAATTGCTCAATGAACCTAATCCGCAGAGCGTTCAGGTTGAAGCCTTGGTTGCCTTACTGCTGCTTGCCCATGAACAAAGCAGTTCAGAGTTTGTCGAAATGGTCAGTGACTGGGAACTCTAGGTATTTGAATGGTTCACCACTTAAATCACCACTCTCTTTCACCCTATTCTGTAACGACAAGGGAACTGTGGCTCCATTTTCTCCTCCAATAGTTAGGGTTCACCGATAGCGCATACAGAAAAGGTTTTTTTATGTTTAATACTATTACCGCCTTATTTAAACAACTCCTCGACGGGCAAGATCTAAGTCAACCCTCTCCTAGCCCTAATTTTGCTATCGCTTGTTTATTAAGCGAGGTCGCTGGCTCAGATCAAAAAATAACCCCCACAGAACGACAAGCTAAGCTAGCCTTACTGCAACGCTTACTCGCGGTAGAAGAGAATGAAGCACAAGCTTTGATTACCCGTGCTGAGCAGCAAATACGCCAATCGGCATCACTGTATGAATTTACTTCCCAGTTGCGAGATCTAACCCAAGATAAACGATTTGAGTTAATAAAAGCGATGTGGGAAGTGGCCCACGCCGATGGCGAAATTGATCCGCTGGAGGATGCGGTGATCCGTAAAACGGCTGAGTTACTGTACGTTGACCACAGTCAGTTTATTCGCGCGAAATTGATGGTTGTTAATCCGAAAAAATAAAGCGAAGTTCTCGAATTAACGCGACCTTCGCTTGATGGTTTATTTGTTTGCTGTTTTTACTTTCTTTAATGTTGCATTCCACGATGACCTTGATGGGAGCTAAGCAATACACCCATCAAGGCCTCTAAGACCGTTCGTTAATATTTAAACTGATTTAAACGCGAACTCACCGCACTCACCCGATTCGCCGCGTCGCGACTCTCTTGATTCGCCGCGCTGGCACCATTATCAATTTCATTCGCCGCATCATTAATCGCCACAATATTGCGATTAACCTCTTCAGTCACTGCCGCCTGCTCTTCTGCTGCGGTAGCGATTTGATGCGCCATGTCTTGAATACGTTCACTTTGCGCGCGAACCTCTTTTAAAGCATCAACAGCACGTTGTGATAACGCTTGGCAGTTATTACTCTGTTCACGACTTTCATTCACTGTGGCCACCGCTTTTTTACTGCGCTGACGTAAAGTATCAATCATGGTTTGAATTTCATCGGTGGACTGCGCGGTGCGCGTGGCAAGGTTACGCACTTCGTCAGCCACCACGGCAAAACCACGTCCCTGATCGCCAGCACGCGCCGCTTCGATCGCTGCGTTTAATGCTAATAAGTTAGTCTGCTCAGAGATGGCTCGAATGACATCCAAGATTGACCCCACTTGCTCACTTTGCGCTTCCAGCTCTTCTATCTCTTGCGCAGATTTGAGAAGATCATTAGCTAGACGTTTCAATCCTTCAGCACTTTGTTCAACTTCGCGCTGGCTTTGGTTAATTTCTTGCTGAGCTTGAGTCACCGCGCTGGCGGTTTCTTGAGCATTGTCAGAAACGCTGTGTGCGGTAGAGGACATCTCATTAGTTGCCGTCACCACCTGCTCGATTTCTGCTCGTTGATGTCGAATTTGATCGACCCCTTGTTTCGCATAAGAAGCCGAACGCTGTGTACTTTCGGTTAAACCCTCCATTTGCTGGGCAACATCAGAGACTATCGAACGAACATTACCGACAAAGGTATTTAAATGATGAGCCAATTGCCCGGTTTCATCACGGCGATCAATTTTAATCGTTTGAGTTAAATCTCCGCCAGATTGGGTGAGTTTTTCAACCAAACCGACCAGCTTTTGAATCGGACGACTGATTGACAATGCCATAATCCACATCGCGATAATGCCTAGTAGAATGAGTAAACCACCGACCCAAAGCTGGCCTTGAAGATTAGCGGAGAAGCCCTGATCTAACTGCTGCGAAATCACAGCGGCTTGAGCTAGTGCTACAGAAACGGGTAGGATAACAATAACTTCCCAATGATCATTCACGCCATGAGCACGAAACTGTGCTGATGCAATCACGGAATTATCTTCAATCCGGCTTTGTCCAACCACACGCTTACTGATCAGTGAAGCCACACCCGTCTGCTGGAGGGCTTTACCAACATTTCCGGCTTCTGAACTATCGGCACTCACGATATTTTTCGGGCTGAGGATGATCACTCGCGCTTGACGGTCAATATGCTTTTGGGTATCAGCAGCAATACGTTGCAGGAAGTTTAACGAATAATCGACGCCAACCATGCCAACCGCTTTACCATTAACCATCACGGGAGAGACAAAAGAGCTCAATAAGGTTTGTACACCTTGAATATCGTAACTCGCTGGGTCAATAACGCAATTTCTGCCCGTTTCGATAGGACATAAATACCATTCAGAATTACGTACACCTGTCGAAGAAACGGTTTTATCGTACATATTACCTAATGGACGCATCCCTAATTGCCCCGAAGCTGAACGGTTCCAATAAGGGGCGAATTGACCATTATCTTTACTATGCGGTAACCCGAGAGAGAAAATATCATCGCCATCGAATTGATGCGCTTCCCAGCCAGTATAAATACCCAGCAGATCGGGGTGCTGAAGAAAAACACTGCGCAGCATCTCGGTGACCACTTCACGGGAAGGTCGTTCACCTTCTAAGCTACTCGATAACGACTGTGAGATCAGCATTGCTTGATCAAAACGACTTTTGACTCCAGACGCCTCCTGATTGGCGATAAGTTGCATATTTTGCAACGCTTGACGACGCAGCTCTTGATCAACCTGTTGATTAACAGAAGCGGATAAAGCTTGACTGCTATGATAACTAAAACCAATCACCGCAAGAGTAATTGATAGAAGGGCTAACACACTGAAGGTTAAAACCTGTTGGCGAATACTGGTAAATTTCATCCTGATAACCTTACTTATCCATTGATTACTACCAGTTTAAGTCAGATTTTTCCTTTGAGCATTGTCATCGCGTTTTTATTGAGAGATTTGCCATAGAAACAACGCAAAAACCAGCTTTAAAGCATGGTTAGTGCCAGTTTAGCGAGGTTATAAGCGTCCACATAACCGGAATGCTGCCGCCCTTCCCAATCAATGCCTTGTGCTTCTTGCGCTGCTCGGTGCCCGATTCGTTTATCTTTTAAACGATGTTGAAGACGATATAATGTCGCTAAATTGACACATTCGTGGATCGGCATGGGCAGACCTTTTTCAGCGCACTCCTTGGCTAAGATCAAATCGTCTCTTCCCCAACACGCATAAATCTTCTTACTGCCTCCAAAATTTTTCACCATCGAACGCAACACATCGGCCAATGGGCGTCCTTGTTTAGCCACTGTACGCGGAGTAATACCCGTTAGTTCAACGCAAAACTCAGAAATTTTATCCTGCTCTGGTTGTACATAATATTGAGCTCGCTTAACAATTTTACCCGCGGTGAGATCGATTTCAGCCAACCCCACTTCGATGATCTCTCCGGTAGTGCCGACACCATTCTCATTCCAACAACACATTTCAAGGTCAAAACACACCACTCGGTTGTAGTTCATTCGCTTATTCCGTGATTAGACTCAACTAGCTGCAAATATTACCCAACTCTCTGCCAAAACTCGACGATTAAACCGTAACACCATGATTGGTTACCGCAATTTTAAAACGATTGTCGACAAACTCGGCAAATCACCACGTTGAGCGCCTAAAAAGCGAACGAATAGTCGTTCTCTCCCCCTGAAAACACCGATTTAACCATGCCTCATCGGTTGAATATGCTAATATCTGCCCTTATTTATCAAGCTATTCTGATCATCAAAATACCGCAGCACGCTGTATTTGTTAGACCTAATATTGAGAATTCATCATGAACTTCGATTTAAGCGCTATGCCAACCACTATCGACATGCTCCACGCTGTCCTTGCTATTTTGAGTCTATTTTTTGTTTTATTACTGATTCTTCGTAAACCGCGTGTGATAGAAACCCTCGTTGAAAAACCGATTGAGAAAATCGTCGAAGTGGAAAAACCGGTTGAGAAGATTATTGAAGTCGAAAAGATTATCGAAGTAGAAAAAGTGGTCGAGAAAGTGGTCGAAGTTGAATCTAAACTTGCCACGACATCGACTGACTCTGCACTGCAACTGCTGGCTATTTTGCAAAAAGAAGCCCGATTCATTGACTTTTTACAAGAAGAACTCAGCGCATTCTCTGACGAAGAAGTCGGTGCAGCGGCTCGCGTTATTCATTCGGGTGGCCAAAAAGTTCTCAAAGAGTATCTAACTTTGGTGCCGATTCGTCCGGAAGACGAAGAAACACGCATCACCATTGAACAAGGCTTCAACTCGCAAGCGATTCGTTTGGTCGGCAATGTAACGGGACAAGCACCGTTTACAGGTACGTTGATCCACAAAGGTTGGCAAGCCAGCGCCATTCATTTACCAAAACTGGCTGAGCATTATGATGCCTCGATCATTGCCCCAGCAGAGGTAGAGCTATAATGGAACATCAACACGATCTCTCCACCCAATCATCAGCAACTTTTAGTGTCGGTATTGATTTAGGTACGACTCACTGTGTGATTGCTTATAGCGATACACGAAACGAACACGCGAGTGTACAAGTCATGCCGATTCCCCAGCTTAGCGCACCGGGTAGCGTCGAATCACTCAATCAGCTTGGTTCTTTTGTCTATCAACCCCATGAGCACGAAATGAATCCTGCGTCTCGTGTGTTACCGTGGACAGATAAACCCCATGCCTTAGTCGGAGCGATTGCCCGTAATCTTGGTGCGAAAACGCCGATTCGTTTGGTAGCCAGTGCTAAATCTTGGTTATGCCATGGCGGCGTTAATCGTCGTGAAGCATTTTTACCCGCTGGTAGCCCCGAAGAAGTCGAGAAAATCTCCCCTCTCCGCGCTACCGAGCTTTACCTTGAACACTTAAAACAGGCGTGGGATCACGCTCATCCCGGTCATCCACTGAGCGATCAAGACGTCACTATCACCGTGCCAGCCTCGTTCGATCCGGCAGCACGAGACCTCACGGCTGAAGCTGCGCGGAATATTGGTTTACACCATCTGACTTTACTCGAAGAACCTCAAGCAGCACTGTATAGCTGGATCGATAATAGCCATGAGCAATGGCGCGATCAGGTCAACGTGGGTGATATTGTATTGGTGGTCGATATTGGTGGCGGAACAACTGACCTATCACTGGTTGAAGTGACCGAAGATGAAGGGACATTAACTTTAAAACGCATCGCCGTCGGTGAGCATATTTTACTTGGGGGCGATAATATGGATCTCGCTCTTGCTTACCATTTAAAAATGAAACTAGCCAAAGAAGGTAAAGAGCTACAACCTTGGCAAGTGCAAGCAATGACTCACGCTTGTCGTGATGCTAAAGAAGCATTATTGAATGACCATCAACGGCAAGCCATGCCGATTGTTGTGCCAAGTCGCGGCTCCAAACTGCTCGGTAGCACCTTGAAAACCGAATTAACGCAGCACGACGTTCAACAAATGTTGGTTGAGGGCTTCTTCCCTAAAGTGACGATTAATGATCATCCACAGCAACGTAACCGTGGTGCATTGACCCAAATGGGCCTACCTTATGCGCAAGATGCCGGAATTACTCGCCATATTGCCGCATTTCTTGCCAAACAAGCGAACGCAACCACAGAGGCAACAGACCAAGAATTCAACCCGTTTCTTGGTGGCATGCTCGGCCAAGCATCACCATCAAACGCTTTTATTAAACCAACCGCCATATTGTTTAATGGCGGGGTGTTAAAATCATCCCTTCTGGCAGAGCGTTTGCAAGACACCATAAATCAATGGTTAATCGAGGCTGGTGCTCCAATCGCTAAACGCCTAACTGGTGTTGATTTAGACTTAGCGGTTGCCAGTGGGGCGGCTTATTATGGGGCCGTACGTCGTGGTCAAGGGGTACGGATTCGTGGTGGTATCGCTTCGAGTTACTACGTCGGCATTGAAAGCGCCATGCCAGCGATTCCCGGTATGGCCCCACCGATGGAGGCGCTCTGCGTTGCGCCATTTGGCATGGAAGAAGGCTCGAACGTCGACGTCCCCAGCCAAACTTTTGGTTTGGTGATTGGTCAACCGGTTAACTTTCAGTTTTTTGGTTCGACAACCCGCCGCGATGATACCGCAGGGACTCATCTGGATCATTGGCAAGAGGATGAGTTAGAAGAGCTGCCAGAAATTCAAGTTACCTTACCAGTATCAGAAGGCCGTCGCGAAGGTGAGATTGTCCCCGTCACTTTAGCCGCCCGAGTCACTGAATTAGGCACTTTGCGCCTTGAGGCTATCGCCGCGGATAATGGGCAAACGTGGCATGTTGAGTTCAATGTGCGTGAAGAGGCTCAACCGACCGCTTAGTCATCCATTACCAAACGGCACTTTCAGAGTGTCGTTTTTATTAACGAAAAAGGTTGTCATGACATCTCCTCGTTTTCTGGTGGGCATTGACTTAGGCACCACCAACACTGTCGTCGCGTATTGCGAGTTAAATACAGATTTACGGCATTCTCCAGTGACGCTGTTCGAGATTGATCAATTAATTGGTCCTGGTGAGGTAGTGCGCAAACCACTGTTGCCTTCTTTCCGCTATCATCCGGCAGCCGATCAAGTCAATATTGCTGATCTTACCCTACCTTGGCAACATCAACCGGTCAGCGGTGATCTTCCTCAGGTGATCATTGGTGAATGGGCTCGATCGCTCGGTGCCAAAGTTGAAGGTCGCCAAGTAGCGAGTGCCAAAAGCTGGTTATCTCATCCTAATGTTGATCGACACTCCGCGATTTTACCTTGGGCTGGAGCGAGCGATGTCGAAAAAGTCTCCCCCGTCATTGCCAGTGCCAGTTACCTAAACCATATCCGTCAAGCGTGGAATCACCGCCATCCAGGAGATCGGTTAGAAAATCAAGAAGTTGTGGTCACAGTGCCAGCCTCATTTGATGAAACAGCACGGCAACTCACTCTTTCTGCAGCGCAATTAGCTGGCTTATCTAAAATCATCCTCTTGGAAGAGCCACAAGCGGTTTGCTACGATTGGTATGCTCGGCACTCTGCTACAGCCAGTGAACAACTGCGTGATCTACCGTTGATTTTAGTTTGTGATGTCGGCGGCGGTACCACTGATCTGAGCTTAATTGAAGTCAATCATCAGCAAAGCTTAAGCCTCAATCGCATTGGTGTCGGTGAACATTTAATGCTCGGCGGTGATAACGTCGATCTTGCCCTCGCTCATCTCGCAGAACAACGCTTCAATAATAATCAAAAACTGAGTGCAGCGAGCCTGAGTAAATTGATTCAGCAAACCCGACAAGCAAAAGAACAATTACTCTCTCATGATGCGCCAGAAAACATCAAAATCACCCTACTCGGCAGCGGTTCTAAATTGCTCGGCGGCAGTAAAAGCATCTCTCTCACTCGCCAAGAAGTACATCAGATTGCTCTGGAGGGATTCTTTCCACGGTCTGAATTCTCTCAGTTGCCTGATAAGCGGCGTCGTGCGGTCGTCGAATTTGGCTTGCCCTACGTCGCCGACCCTGCGGTAAGTAAACATATTGCTGAATTTCTTCATCAGCACCAATCTGTAGCGCTCTCAGCACTCGATCAACTGACCGCTCACCAAGCGGCCATACCGGTTGGCTTATTACTCAACGGTGGGGTTTTTAATAGCCCGTTAATTACTGAACGTCTTACCCAACTGCTGACCGATTGGCGAGGTGCGCCAATAACGGTGTTAGATAATCCTCATCCTGATTGGGCAGTGGCGCTTGGTGCTGTCGCGTTTGCTAAAGCCCGACGCGGCGCACAACTGAAAATTGGCGGCGGCTCACCTCGTTCGTATTTCTTGCATCTTCCAGAAAAAAATCATTTAGGCAAAGCATTGTGTTTACTCGCTAAAGGCAGTGAAGAAGGACAAGAGATCCGTTTAACGGGTCGGCGCTTCTCGTTAACGTTAGGTGAGCCGGTTCGTTTTAACCTTCTCACCTCCAGTTATGATGCTATTGATGAAAAAACGCCCATACAAAATGGTATGGTCGTCAAGGTTGAACCCGAACGATTGAGCCCTTTACCGCCATACATTACCAGCCTCGACGGTGAGGGGAGCGTTTTACATGCGAATCAAAAAGAACGGATTGAAGTACAGCTTGCTTGTCAGTTAACCGAAGTCGGTACATTGAAAATAGAGTGTGTTCACGTTGACGATGAAAGTAAACGCTGGGAATTAGAATTTGAAGTTCGTCGGCAAACCGAAGCGATGCAGCAACCAGCTTCTCTTCATCCTCGCTTATCAGAATGCAAAGCTTTAATCGCTCGTTTATACAGCGGTAATACCAAAAGTGCAGCGAATAACGAGATCAAAACCTTAACCAAAACCCTTGAGAAACAATTGGGTAAACGTGACGACTGGGATTTTACCACCCTGCGTCATTTATTTGATGTATTCGCACAAGGTCGTAAACGTCGTCGCCGTTCAGAAGCACACGAAAAACATTGGCTACGTTTGGCCGGGTTTACGTTGCGCCCTGGTTTTGGTGATAGCACCGACCCATGGCGCATCGATCAGGTATGGGGTCTCTATCAGCAAGGTATTCAGTTTCAAAATCAACAAGGTTGGAGCGATTGGTGGGTATTTTGGCGACGCATCTCTGGGGGGCTAAATCAAGCTCAACAGGAGCAAATTCTCGCCGACATTGCTAAATACTTGCATCCCGGTGCGATGAAAAATCCGCAGACAGCGAAAGTAGCGCAAGAGATGGGCTACGAAGCGATGGTAAGACTCGCGGCATCGTTAGAACATCTGGATGTTGAAGATAAAGTTCTGCTCGCCTCTTGGTTTTTAAGTAAAGCTCTCAACCAAACGAGCTTTACTCAAGCTCACTGGTGGGCATTTGGCCGACTTGCCTCACGTAGCTTATTATACGGAAGTCAACATTCGGTCATTGCGCGTGAACAAGCCGAACAATGGTTACCCACTCTGCTTGAACAAAACTGGCAACAAGAACCGATGATTGCTTTTGCCACCGTGATGATGTGCCGTAAAACGGGTGATCGCTTGTTTGATATTCGTGATTCAATGCGTCGTGATGTGTTAAGTAAACTGAAACACAGTAAGGTTCCTGATGCATGGGTAGCTCTGGTCGATAGCGTCAGTGAGCTTTCCGCGAATGAGTCAAAACGTGTCTTTGGTGATGCTTTGCCGTATGGCCTACAGCTGATTGAACATTAATCGTCAGTTGTGACGAAGGTGTTTAAGATCGATAAAGGACAGTCGCGGTAGCTGTCCTTTATTATATTGGTATTTTCACCGCTGTTTATGGATGAGCGGGGAGCCGTATCGTGAATGTCGTTTGCTGAGGATCAGATTCAAGCTTAATTTCACCATGATGGGCCTCAACGATTGAGCGAGTAATAGACAGACCAAGGCCAGAACCATCACCTTGACGTAGACGAGAAGGATCACCTCGGTGAAAACGTTCAAAAACTAAGGGGATCTGCTCACGAGGGATAGGTTCACCTGGGTTGCTAAACATAATATCAACGTGATGGTTAACCGTGTTTATTGCCACCGTAATCTGCTGATCGGTGGGCGTATGCCGAATCGCGTTAGATAAAAGGTTAGATAGCGCTCTTTGTAACATTAATCGGTCACCAAGCACTGTGCCTTTTCCGGTGAGCCTCATCGTTAAGCCCTTCTCTTCGGCCAAGGCTTCGTAAAATTCAAACAGAGCGAGCACTTCCGATTCAAGCGCAACAGTTTGCTCTGGCTTCGGCAGCATGCCATTATCAGCCTTAGCCAAAAACAGCATATCCGCAATCATCCGCGCTAACCGCTCAAATTCTTCTAGGTTAGAATGTAATACCTCTTGATACTCTTCTGCAGAGCGAGAACGTGATAACGCGACTTGGGTCTCAGTCATTAAATTGGAGACTGGTGAACGTAACTCATGGGCAATATCAGCTGAAAACTCACTCAAACGACGAAACGATTCGTCAAGGCGCTCTAGCATGCCATTAAACGCTTTCACCAGCTCTTGTATCTCGCTGGGTGCCTCTTCTGTTGATAAACGTTCACCAAGACTATGTGCTGATAATCGTCTTGCTGTACCAGCAATCGTTCGCATTGGTGCTAAGCCTTTGTGAGCGGCCATCCAGCCGAAGATACCCGCAAACAGCGTTGCGATACCAATCCCGATACCTAATTGTAATCGTAGCGTATTGAGAAAATGGACATGATGAGAGATATCTAACCCGACCAGCACGTTAACTTCTGTCTGCTCAGGTAATTGCAGCGAAAACTGGGTGGCAATACCAATAAAATTAGCCCCAGATTTATCGTGCCACTTAAAAAAAGGCTGGTCGGAAGTCAGTAAGCGGGCCTTAATCGGCTCAAAATGTTCACCACGTAAAGCATATTGCCACCTTAAATCCGTCATTGAGATCAATATGGCGAGATTATCATGCCCAGCGAGCTGCTCACTCGTACGAGCAGATAGACTATCCAGTGACTGAGAAGACGTCGTGGTCGACAACAACCTTTCTATCATTGTTAGCTTAGTGACTAACTCATGACTATCTAATTCATCAAAGTGGAGTGATACTGATCGCTCAATTAACACCCCCATAATGATCAATAATCCACCCGCCATCAGGGCAAACAGCGCCGCTAATCTAATCGTTAGAGATTGTGCTAATTTCACGTATCATCAGCCTCGAGTACGTAACCCATTCCTCGAACGGTACGAATTAACTTAGGTTCAAAAGGATCATCGACTTTCGCTCGTAAACGACGCACCGCCACTTCAATCACATTGGTGTCACTATCAAAATTCATATCCCACACTTGTGAGGCAATAAATGAACGCGATAAAACCTCACCTCGACGGCGCAATAATAACTCCAATAAAACAAATTCTTTCGCCGTTAAATCAATTCGTTGTCCATTTCGTATTACTCGACGTTTCACTAGATCAAGCGTTAAGTCTACTGCCTGTAAATGGTCCGTTTTCTGAGCCTTCCCTCGCCTCGATAGAGTGCGCACTCGTGCCAGCAGCTCTGAAAAAGCAAAGGGCTTGATAAGGTAATCATCAGCGCCCAATTCAAGCCCATACACACGATCGTCGACCGCATCCCGAGCGGTCAAAAACAGCACCGGCATATGATATTCAGCACGACGAATCGTCTTTAACACCCCCCACCCATCCAGTCCCGGCAACATAACATCCAATATTAAGAGGTCATACTCTCCTGTTAATGCCAGATGTAATCCATCAATGCCATCACGTACCAGATCAACCACAAAACCAGCTTCATTTAATCCTTGCTGTAAATAATCGCCGGTTTTCTTTTCATCTTCTACGATCAAGATTTTCATCATTCGCTACTATAGTTCAGGACAGATGGTGTTATGTTCTCGTAAATACCAAACGATAACAATACTTAACGAGAACATAACTAAGCATGAGCTTTAACGAATTAGTTAAGGCCACGTTCTGCTAACCATTGTTGCATCATACTAATTTCCTCTTCTTGTGCTGCAATGACCGCTTGTGCCAAAGCACGAATTTTAGGATCGCTACCGTGCTCTAATACCACTTTCGCCATTTCAACCGCGCCTTCATGATGAGGAATCATCCCACGGACAAAATCCACATCGGCATCACCGGTAAAATTGATGTTCATGGCTTGGTGCATTTGATCATTAATGGCCTGATAAGCTGCTACTGATGCTGATTGTACTGATGGTGAAGCCATCTTTGTATTGTGTTTGGCATGATGCTGGTGCCCATCGGTGGCTGCAAAAGTCACTGCACTAAACATCACCAAAACACTGGTCAATAATCTTGCTTTACGTAACATAAATACCTCAACTTAATAAAAACTTAATGGAAATTTAGTCATTTCTTAACCACTAAACACACATGTAAACATGAGTTTGGTCGCTGGAATACACTGAGCGTAGTACAGCTTGCCTGTCAGCAACATGACCTCAAGATTACATTTTTGTCATCTAAACAGAACCGTCACTCACTCATCATGCTGACGATCGTGATTCACTGGATAAAAAATTCACTCCATAACCAGCTAAGTCTCTGTAAAACAGCGGGTATTTAGCATAGACAATCATCTTTTAAGCTAAAACAACTTTTCATTCACTGTTTTATGCCGTTTTTTAACATTAGTAACAATTGATCTTGTATTAATTGACCATCGGATAATAATAGTATGTTCAATCTCCCTAAACGGCTTGAGATGACAAACGGACCGTCTGTTCACACCCCGTAGATAATGTATCTAATGCGTTGAACGCATTGAATAACGCTGAATATTGACAAAGAAACAACCACAACTAATACGCGTAAAAATCAGTCTGTGATTCCCCACATTATCTGCACGCTTTTGGTTGCTATTATTTCTGCGCCCTCAACGTCGCACGTTAGGAAAGCAAAATGTTTGAATCTCGACGCTATCAAATCATCAGGGAGGAGAATGTCTCCAATCCCCCCAAACGCTATCGATAATTTAGGAGAATGTCGTGAAAATATTTTGGCATTTGCGCTGGTTTTTTAGGCTACGCTGGCAACACTATTGCGGTTCTATTTTACTGTTCGTACTTATTTCAAGTATGCAGCTTATTACACCGAAAGCGGTTGGTCATATCGTGGATGGTATCGTCGATAACACCATGACTCGCCATGAAATATTACAATGGCTGGGTGGACTCTTTGTGGTCATCCTTATTATCTATGGTTGTCGAATTCTCTGGCGTATTTGGTTATTTGGTGCCAGTTTTGAACTGGGCAGTATTCTGCGTAATCGTCTCTATCAACACCTCTCACACCAGCCACCACGTTTTTTTGAACGCTATAAAACCGGCGACCTCATGGCACGTGGCACCAATGACGTGAAAAATATAGTTATGACGGCAGGTGAAGGTGTGCTTACCGCGACAGATTCACTGATCACCGGTATTGCTGTACTGATCATTATGAGTACTCAAATCAGTTGGAAGCTAACCCTAATGGCACTATTGCCTATGCCCTTTCTTGGATTGACGATTTTTTTCATTGTTCGCATCCTTCATCAGCGATTTAAAGTCGCTCAAGAAGCTTTCTCTGATATGTCCGACATGACTCAAGAGTCATTAAATGGTGTGCGTATGTTGCGGGCATTTGGCCTAGAGAACCAAGAACAACAGCGCTTTGAGACGATGGTCAACGAAACTGGGGATAAAAATATTGCTGTTGCTCGTGTCGATGCACGGTTTGATCCGGCGATCCAATTAGCGATTGGCTTATCGTTTTTCATCAGTATCAGCGTCGGCGCTTACCTTGTTGAACAGCAGGAAATCAGTCTAGGCGATCTTACTGCATTCACTATGTACCTCGGTCTGATGATCTGGCCGATGTTAGCATTTGCGTTTTTATTTAATATCTTAGAACGAGGTTCAGCCGCATGGGAGCGCTTGCAAGAAGTGTTTGATCTAGCCCCCAGCATCACTAGTGGCACTCATTCATTACCAAACAAAGCACAATCTCTGACAATTCATATCGAGCAATTTCATTGGGATGAACAACTTCCCGCTACTTTAGAACAGTGTCATATCGTTCTAAAACCCGGGGCTATGTTGGGTATTGCTGGCCCAGTGGGCAGCGGTAAATCGACCTTAGTCGCCTTACTACTGCGGCAACAAGAGTTACAACATGGGGAGATTCGTTATGGTGATGTGCGGATAAAAGAAGCCAAATTGGATCAATGGCGCAGTAAATTTGCCGTGGTGAGCCAATCGCCTTTTCTATTCTCTCGTTCGATATTTGACAATATTGCCCTAGGTTGTCCGAGCGCCACTCAGGAAGAGGTTTATCGAGCGGCACAACTGGCTTGTATTCATGACGATATTTTGAAGTTTCCGGCGGGTTACGATACCGAGGTTGGAGAAAAAGGCATCACGTTATCTGGAGGGCAAAAACAGCGCATCGCGATCGCACGTGCGATGTTATTGAATGCTGAAATATTGATTCTCGATGATGCATTATCAGCGGTGGATGGACGTACTGAGCATACCATCTTGCGTAACCTTGCAACGAGTAACCAGCAGCAATCTTTGATTATCATCGCTCACCGCTTAACGGCTTTGGAAAAAGCCGATGAAATTATTGTCCTTAACCATGGAAAAATAGCCGAACGCGGTCGGCATCAGTCATTGCTTGCCAATCACGCTTGGTATGCAGAAATGTATCAATATCAACAGTTGGCTCAAGCGATTGAGGGAGAATAAACATGAGAAAGCAAACCATAAAACGCCTGTTTACTTACCCTCTTTCACAGCCCAAACCGATGATCATTGGTCTGTTGTTTTTATTCATCGCCGCAGTAGCGAATGCGGGCGGGCCTTGGCTTATCCAACACTTTATCGATGAACACATTGCTAAAGGAGATTATTCGCAGCAAGCGTTAACTCTATTAGCGGCGGGTTACCTTGGTCTTACCCTGTGCTCAGCACTCTTTCAGTATCTGCAAAGTATTCAATTTAATATTGTCGCCACAGGGGTGATTAAAACCATTCGAAAACAAGCGTTTAACAGTGTCCTTCGACAGCCCCTTGCTGCATTTGATTATACTCCAACCGGCAAGCTCGTCTCACGGTTAACCAACGACACCGAATCGCTACAGCAATTTTATGAATTGCTGATCGCTTCAGTGATCAGAAATATGGTGATGATCTCTGTGATGCTGGTAGTGATGTGGCTACTCAGTTGGCAGCTCACATTAGTGGTACTGGTTCTTTTACCTATCGTCGTTGGATTTATGTTTCTTTTCCAAAAGCTCAGCACCCCCGCATACCGAGTCATGCGAGATCTTCTGACCGATATTAATGGCAATATGAGTGAATCGATTCAAGGCATGAGTGTGATTCAGTTAATGCGCCAAGAACAACGTTTTAACCAACAGTTCAAGCAACTGACTGCCGAGCATTTCAATGCTGGTAAAAAGGTGATTACCTTAAATGGCATTCTTCTTCGTCCATTAATGGATCTGTTGGCTGGTATAGCGTTATTGACCTTAGTGGCTATCTTTGGTTTTAGTGGCACTGAATTGATCGGTGTTGGTGTGCTTTACGCCTTTATTAGTTACCTCGGACGAATAACCGAACCGCTAATCGAAATGACCCAACAATTAGCGTTATTACAGCAAGCCTTAGTTGCCAGTGAACGAATTTTTGAGATGATCGATGCGCCACAACAAACCTACGGAACAGATAACCGACCACTGGCCAGTGGTGCGATCAGCTTCAATAACCTTTCATTCAGTTACGATGGTAAACAAACTGTACTCAAACAGATTAACTTGACGATTCCTCATCAAAACTTTGTCGCTTTAGTTGGCCATACGGGCAGTGGCAAAAGCACCATCGCTTCATTATTGATGGGCTTTTATCCTGTAGAACACAATGCATTATTAATTGATGGAAGATCTATCGATAGCTTAGATAAAGCAGTATTAAGGCAAGACATCGCTATGGTGCAACAAGATCCTCATGTTTTGCCCTCATCCGTACGTGATAACGTGGCTCTTGGACGCAAGATCAGTGATGAATCAATTTGGCGAGCGTTACATCAAGTTGGGTTAGCTGAACAAATTCAACATTATCCCGAACAATTAGAGACTTTATTGGGACAAGGCCAAACTAACCTCTCGGCAGGACAAAAACAGTTATTAGCTATGGCTCGAGTCTTAGTTGCTAAACCTAAGGTACTTATCTTAGACGAAGCAACAGCCAATATTGATTCAGGAACGGAAGCATTAATTCAACGTAGTCTCCATGCATTACGTCATGACATGACCTTAGTGGTGATTGCCCACCGCCTATCAACCATTATGGAAGCCGATAAGATTGTAGTTTTGCATCATGGTGAACTGGTCGAACAAGGCTCACATCAAGAATTACTGGCTCAAAAAGGACGTTACGCACAAATGTATAAAATGCAGCAAGTAGGTGAACATCTTCGTGATATTGAGCATCAAACACCTCTCGAACCAGTTTGCTAATCCTATGCAGCCTCGATCACCAATCGAAGCTGCATCGCCATTTTCCTCGTCAAGTAATCCAACATATTCCCTTTCATCGAATCGCGACTGAAACACACCATCACTAATGACAAAATACTCGCTATCTTATCAATGATTACGGTATGATAGTCGGCTGTCATGATGACTCACCGTTCAGCTCAAAACCCAATCGGAAGGATAGATCACCTTAAGTAAAGCAGTTGTATGATATGTCTATGAACGCAGATAAATTTATGAATGTATTTCGCCTCCCCGGCTCAATACAAGTTCGTATAGGTCAATGGCAGTCGACCTTTCGTGGTACTTCCGATATTGTTTTACACCAAGCACTGACGATACGTAACCAACAGTATCGCCAAACTAACTTTTTGCCTCGAGGGTGGTGTTTAACGCCATTTTCTGTCGAGGACATTTCTATTACCCGTCATGGTAAATACATCCAAACAACGATGCTCACTATGATCGATCGAAAAGTAGCTTATAAACGAATTTATCTGTCCAATTTACCTCTTGAGCAAGCTGAACCGACTTTACGTGCGTTTAAAACCGAGTGGATTAAGCAATACAACCTTGTACTGAACAAATATAATCAACAACAGAAAAAACAGTTTATCCGTTTTGCGCAAGAAGAACTGGAAACCCTCTACCCCTCGATACCGAAAGGACAATTTAACTCGGCATTGTGGAATCGCATAGTACGTTCAGAATTAGGTTCTGAGAAAACACAGACCAATCCATATTTTGTGAAAAGCTCTGGTTAATCAAAACGTTTTGCAGTAAACCATTAACGTGAAGGGTAGAAAGTCAGTGATCCACTCAACCTTAACAGGCTGAGTGGAATACAAGATCAGTGTTGTATACCTGAAGGGTTATGACTAAATTCGGTTTGTTGATAAATATCAGCCAGTGCTTTGACTTTGTTGGCTCTGGCTTTTCGACGCCGTTTGGGTTCGAACTCTTGCTCAACGTGTTTTAACGTTTGCTCATGTTCTTTGGCTGATTGAATGAACTCAGGGTTTGATATCGCCTGTTGGCGTAGGCGGTTAACGCGTTCTAATGTTTCCCACAACATAGAGACCTCCTTACCACTGGTTATATAACCAGCATAGCTCAGCCTCTAAGCTTGTCAAGCGCAAATACTGTTATTATGCACAGTATTTACACTTTTTTACGCTTAAAACTCTATTTTACTCATGCTTTATCGATAGTTTGCTTATGAAGCAAAGATTGAGTAACCTTTTGATGATGAAGTAAATATTCATCTAGGCCCGCTTTACGTAGATGACAAGCAGGACAAACGCCACAGCCGTCACCGATAATGCCGTTGTAACAGGTCAGCGTTTCGTTACGCACTAAATCCAAAGCTTGATACTGATCGGCTAACGCCCATGTTTCTGCTTTATTTAGCCACATTAAAGGGGTACGAATGGTTAATTGACGATCCATACCTTGCACCAAAGCATGGTTCATCGCTTTGACAAAATCATTTCGACAATCCGGATACCCTGAAAAATCGGTCTCACACACTCCAGTGATGATCGTCTCTGCGCCAATTTGGTAAGCGTAAATACCCGCTAAAGTCAGAAACAAAATATTGCGTCCCGGAACAAAGGAATTGGGCAAACCGTTGGCCTGCAATTCATGAGAGACCGGAATATCATCGCGAGTCAGTGAACTGATCGCCAGTTCATTCAACAAGCCAACATCCATCACTTTATGTGCTTTTACGCCCAATTTGAGTGCTAATTGTTGAGCGACTTCAATTTCAAGTTTGTGTCGCTGTCCATAATCAAACGTTATCGCATGAACTTCCTCAAACTCTTGCAAAGCTTGCACCAAACAAGTGGTGGAGTCTTGCCCACCACTGAATACCACGACCGCTCTATTCATGTTGGATTCCCTTAAGCAATATTTAAGTATTTATGGGTTTGGATCGATAAACGCCAGTTACGAGCAATACAAGTCTCTATGCATAACTGGGTTGCCCGTGGTTTTTGACTGATCGGCTGTAAAGCAATAATGGTATCAGCACTGACCGTGACTTGCTCTAATAGCGCCTCTAATTGGGCGATGTCTTTTTCTGTCCCCACTGGGTGCTTGATCTCATTGGCTCTTTGCAGCGCCGACGGCACAATTGACAACTTACCTTTCATTGCAATCTTAGGTGACACTGTCACCCAAGTCTTCACACTGGCTTTAACCTCAAACGTACCACTGGTTTCAATTTGACATTGACAACCTATCGCTTCAAATGCCTCCGTCAACGGAACAAGATCATAAAGGCAAGGTTCACCACCTGTGATCACAATATGTTTGGCTGTATAGCCTTGCTGCTGATATTGAGCGATGATCTGCTCCGCAGAGCCTTGACACCATGTTGGACTATCGCCTTGTTTGGCAATGATTTGATCGAAACTACGCTGATCTTGTGGCTCTGCATCCCAAGTTTGCTTAGTATCACACCAAGCACAACCTACTGGACATTGTTGAAGACGTACGAATACCGCTGGGACACCAGTGAAAACGCCTTCCCCTTGGATGGTTTCAAATATTTCATTCACTTTGTACAAAGTCATTGGCCTATATTTGCGCTGATAAAACGTTAGGTCGCAGACCTTAATAGATGCTCAACTTGAGGTCAATTTAAACCCGCCGATCATCAATAATTTCTCTTTTTAGGCACTGATCTCTTCCTACTTGAAGCGACGTTAGTGTTAACCGCATAACGTTCGTTCACCTAGCTCAATCACACCCTTTCTATAAACTGACTTTAGATTTTCATAAAAAACACGTATCTTGTCATACTTTCAAGCCAAGCGATTTATCCGTTACACGATGGCAAATGTGCTAAAAACGATAAATCCAGCGGTAACTCTCTTTTTAGTCATTTTATTAGGTAACACATGTATAAATTGATCGCACTCGATATGGATGGCACCTTACTCAATAGCCAAAAGCAGATTTCTCTACGCACTCAACAAGCGATAGCCAAAGCCCGCGAGCAAGGGATAAAAGTGGTCCTCGCTTCTGGTCGCCCACTCGCGGGGATGCAAGATAAACTCGAGTTTTTAAACCTCACCTCAGATCAAGACTATGTATTGCATTACAACGGTTCGATGGTGCAAAACGTCGGTACGGGGGAAGTTATCTATCAACAAATTATTGATGGCCGCTTGGCTAAACGGGTCGCACAATTAGCCAAAGAGCTGGGCGTTAACACCCATGCATTTAGTCAAATTCATGGTTTGATCACCCCGAAAATCAGCCAATATACTGAAGTTGAAGCGACTATAAATGGCATTTCCATCACTGAGATGGACTTTGACCAGTTGGAAGATGATCATCCGATCATCAAAGCAATGATTGTCGCAGAGCCAGCAGTGTTAACCGCAACCATCGCGAAAATTCCGGCTGAGTTCTATCGAGATTTCACGATTGTACAAAGTGCGGCATTCTTTGTTGAATTTCTTAATCCTAAAAGCAATAAAGGGATTGGCGTAAAAGCGATTGCTGAACACTTAGGCATTCAGGCCTCTGAAGTGATGTGTATGGGGGATGCTGAAAACGATCACCATATGTTGCAATATGCAGGACTCGGTATTGCCATGGACAATGCTATGGAAGAAACAAAACGCATCGCGGACCATATTACCTTGAGCAATGATCAAGACGGTGTTGCTGTTGCGATTGAGCAGTTTGCTTTACGTTAAGAAACACCATTTAAAAACCCCCTTATTAAATGATTCGGGGGTTTTTATACTCTCAAACTAGAGTGGTGTTTTAGGTATCAAGGGAATACTACCCTTCGCTACCTTGTTTAAGCACTTTTTCTTGCCCTTGCAAAAGCACATATTCTTGACGTGCCGAAGGGATTAATATCACTACACGCTGCTGAGCCTGTTTTGCACTGGCTAAACGTTCGCTTAATTGACCAGGATGGCTAAACGGTTCGCGCTCAGCATCACGACGGCACAAGTTAACAAACTCATGGTCACAAGAGTCACAAAACAACACCAACTCAGCTTGTTGCATATAACGTAACGCTTTTAGTGAAAGCAACTCAACATCTCTACCACACTCAATCCACGTCACTTCTCCTCGTTCATCCATCGGCTGCTCTAGTGCCGCACAATACTGTTTTTCTAACGCTTCACGGCTGGTAGCATTTTTAACCGCAGTTTGCGCAAAAAATAGCTCCCAAAACTTACGGCGTTGATCAACGGTAGAGAGATGCTCTTTGAGGGAATTACGTTTCGAAGCGCCAAAATCTGCTAATAATGCGAGGTTTTGCGGTAAAACACTTTCGAGGGTTTCACGAATATTGCGGATTAAGACTGGAGAAGCCCCGCCACTGGAGATCGCCAGTTGAATTCGGCCGCGCTCAATCATCGATGGAGTAATGAAATCACAATAAGGCTGATCATCGACCACATTGACTAAGACGCCGACAGACTTGGCATCACGAAACACTTGATGATTGAGATCAGGATTATCAGTGGTCGCCCAGACTTGTACATAATCAGCACTGATAAACTTTGATGAGTAGAAATTTTGAATCCAGTGACAACGGTCCTGCTCAACCCAAGCCTGCAACTGAGGGGTAATATGAGGCGACACTACCGTAATATGAGCACCTGCACGCATCAGAGCTTCAATCTTGCGACACGCCACCTCGCCACCACCCACCACTAAAACGGCTTTATTGGACAAATCAAGAAACACTGGAAAATAGCGCATGTTAGTCTTTTACCTTTTAATTCAATCGATTCATGCTAACAAAAAATCAACACTAACAATAGATGGGTTGTTGAAGCAATCTAACATTAATTTGACTTGGTGGAAGTGACTTATCTTATCTACGCTTATAATAACTGACAAATTGACCGAGCGCTTCTGCTCAAAGAGGGAATTTCTTATGGCGAATCGATTGACTACTCTTGTTTGTGCGGTTTCATTATCGTTAACCGCTCATTTCGCTCTTGCATCGCCAACAACCTTAGACCGCGTATTAACCCAAGGAAAACTCACCTGTGGCATCAGCACTGGTTTAGCTGGCTTTTCCGATGCCGATGCTAAAGGCCAGTGGCAAGGTTTGGATGTGGACTACTGTCGCGCTGTCGCGGCGGCAGTATTAGGCGATAAGAATAAAGTGGAGTACGTCCCTTTAACCGCTCGCGAACGCTTTAAAGCCATACAATCTGGACAAGTCGATGTGCTTTCTCGCAATACCACATGGACATTCGAGCGAGATACCACAATGGGGCTCAACTTTGTTGGCGTTAATTTTTATGATGGGCAAGGATTTATGGTTAATAAAAAGTCCGCCCTAACCCAAGTGAGCCAGCTTCATAATCAACCGATTTGTGTCCAATCAGAAACCACCACCAAATTGAATTTGGATGATTATTTTCGCCATCACGGTATGAGTTACCAACCCGTGGTTTTTGATACTGCAATACAAATCGCACGCGCCTTCAATGCAGGACGTTGCGTTGCCATCACCGGGGATCAATCTGGGCTGTATGCCTTGCGACTGAACTTAGCGAAACCAGACTCAGCCATTATTCTGCCAGAAATCATTTCCAAAGAGCCGCTTGGCCCCGTGATTCGCGAAGGCGATGACCGCTGGTTAAATATCACTCGCTGGACACTCGCTGCGATGATTAATGCTGAAGAGCTCGGCATTACTTCAGCTAATGTCGACCAACAGCTCAAATCGGCCAATCCTGAAATCAGGCGCTTGCTCGGTGTGGAAGGAGAAATAGGTCGTCCGCTGGGCCTCAGTAACGACTGGGCTTATCAAATCATTAAACAAGTAGGCAACTATAATGAGAGTTTCCAACGTAATGTCGGAGACGGTTCTCCTTTAGCGATACCACGTGGACTCAATGCATTGTGGAACGCCGGAGGAATTATGTATGCACCACCTATACGCTAAAAGTTTCTTATTATTACGTCTATTTTAACGTAGAATAAGCGTTACCTATTCACAAGCGCGAGCGTCTCGTTCTAGTATGAACAGCAAACCAAAGTAATATCGTGTTACAACTTGTTCACACTTAATTCGCGCTTTTTGATTATTATTCTCGTAAACAAAAATACAGTTATGGGATTGAAATAGTGAACTTTTCACCCCATTACTGTCTACATAGTTAACTACACCTTCTATGAGGAAGAGTATGAACAGTCCAATATATTCACGCACCTCGTCTTATGACAGTGCTCTACAAACCAACAAAGTGTTAAGAAACACCTACGCGCTACTCTCAATGACCTTATTATGGTCAGCTGTTGTCGCTGGGGTATCAATGGCAATGAACCTACCACGCCCGGGTTTGATTCTTATGCTGGTCGGTTTTTATGGTCTGTTATTTTTAACTGAGAAAAACCGTAACAACAGCCTTGGCCTTGTGTTTACGTTCTTATTTACTGGCTTCTTAGGTTATACGATTGGTCCAATCCTCAACATGTACATCGGTGCAGGTATGGGTGATGTGATCCTAACCGCCTTAGGCGGCACTGCCTTAGCCTTTATGGGTGCATCAGCGTATGCGCTAACCACCAAACGTGACCTCTCTTTCCTTGGTGGCGTACTGATGGCTGGTTTCGTGGTACTACTTATCGGTATTGTGGCAAACATCTTCCTACAAATGCCAATGCTGCACCTAGCAATGAGCGGAATGTTCGTGTTGTTTTCAACCGGTGTTATCTTGTTAACAACTCAGCAAATTGTTCGTGGTGGTGAAACTAACTACATCTCTGCGACCGTCAGCCTTTACGTTTCAATCTACAACCTATTCATCAGCTTGTTGACGATTCTTGGCATCATGCGCGATTAATCGCGACACAACTGAAATCACATTACCTAAAGGCCCGAAAGCTTGCTTTCGGGCCTTTGTTTTCTCTTGAGCAAAAACCAAGCCTCCATTACCCTATGCGCACTTTTCAATTTTGGCGAGAAACTGATGTTCGACTACAACGGTAAAAACATTGCAACCGATGCACAAGGGTATTTACTTGATCACACCCTTTGGGAAGAAGGAATGATAGAGATTCTAGCTAAAGAAGAGGGAATCCTGTTGAGTGATGCGCACTTAGAAGTAATCCATTTTGTTCGCCAATTTTATCTAGAATACCAAACCTCCCCCGCGATTCGTATGCTGGTTAAGGCGATGGAAAAAGCCCACGGACCGGAAAAAGGCAGCAGTAAATATCTGTTTAAACTGTTTCCGAAAGGGCCAGCCAAACAAGCGACCAAACTGGCCGGTCTACCTAAACCAGCGAAATGCTTATAATTCACTTTAACAAGGCTACGGAAGGCTGGCAGTGGCTCAGCCTCCCTCATAGGCTATAAAATCTGAAAATCCGATGGCACTGAATCGATGATGACTTGACTGCGCCTCACGTGTTCCACCCGTGCCGTTTTTGGCCCTTGTTGTAGCCACATAAAAAGCTGTTCAACCTGATCAGCTTGACCAACCGCCAGCACCTCAACCTCACCGCTAGGAAGGTTTTTCGCATAACCAAGCACACTTAGCTTCGATGCTTGTAAGGCGGTATGGTAACGAAAGCCAACCCCTTGTACTCTTCCCGACACGATAAACGTCTCGCTTATTAGGTTGTTCATACTCTCCTCCATTTCAAAGTCATTTCCAGTAGAGTATATCTCTCAGCGACTTGCCGTTGTAGGTAGATAACCATTTGGTAACCTTATAGAGGAAGAGGAAAATGAAGGATAGTTATCTCATGAATATCAATAGCGATATAAGTACTGTAAGTACTGAAGGTGAACGTATAGTTAATGCCGTAGCATTGATAAAGCAAAGTAATACTCTGATTTGCTTTTCACCCCAAGTTGCATGACAATGCCTGCCCATTTTTATTAATCTTTTTGAGTAGCGCAATGACTCCTGCAATCTATCTGGTCAAAGGTCGTGATAAATCTTTACGTCGTAAACATCCTTGGGTTTTTTCTCGTGGCATTAGCAAAGTTGAAGGCGATCCACAACTCGGTGAAACGGTCGATATTTACACGCATGATGGACAATGGTTAGCGAAAGCGGCTTACTCTCCCCACTCTCAAATTCGTGCTCGTGTATGGAGCTTTAACAATGAAAACATTGATAGTGATTTTTTTATCAAACGTATTCAGCAAGCTCAAAAACTGCGCGACGAACTGATTGGGCGTGACGGCGTCACTGGATATCGCCTAATTGCTGCGGAGTCGGATGGCTTGCCCGGTATCACGATTGATAAATATGATAACTATTTAGTCTGTCAGCTACTCAGTGCCGGTGCTGAATACCAAAAACCGCACTTGATCACGGCCCTTAAACACTGCTTTGCCAATTGTCATATTTATGAGCGTTCAGACGTTGCCGTGCGTAAGAAAGAAGGCTTAGAAGAGCGCGTTGGTGTATTGCACGGAGAAGTTCCACCAGAGGTGGTGGTGATTGAAGAAAATGGCATTAAAATCCGTGTTGATATTGTTGGTGGCCATAAAACTGGCTTTTATCTTGATCAACGCGATAGCCGTCAGCAATCGATGAAATACGTTAAAGATAAAGAGGTACTCAACTGCTTCTCTTATACTGGTGGCTTTGGGTTATACGCGTTAAAAGGTGGCGCTAAGCGGGTAATTAATGCTGATGTGTCACAACCTGCGCTCGATAATGCAAAAATGAATGCCGAGCTCAATGAATTTGATACTAGCAAAAAACGCGCAGTGTTTTTGAATGCCGATGTATTCAAACTGCTGCGCGAATACCGAGAGCAAGGCACGCAATTCGATGTGGTGATCATGGACCCACCGAAGTTTGCCGAGTCTAAAGCTCAACTGAACGGCGCTTGTCGTGGCTACAAAGACATTAATATGTTGGCGATGCAAATTTTAAAACCCGGTGGCACCCTACTCACTTATTCTTGCTCGGGTTTGATGGATCAAGTCCTGTTTCAAAAAATTATTGCCGATGCAGCGCTGGATGCCGGTCGCGATGTCAAGTTTATCGAACGCTTCGAACAAGCCGCCGATCATCCCGTTGACACGGCATACCCGGAAGGTTTTTATCTGAAAGGCTTTGCCTGCAAGGTTATCTAGACACCATAAAATAACGGCCTCTTTCGAGGCCATTATTTTTCCAATACCACTATACGCTATTACTTGTAGCTTAAGTCTGTCGCCTTACCTTTAAAAATCCGATAGACAACAAAGGTATAAAGCAAGATCATCGGCATAACAATCACTACCCCAATCCCCACCACTAACAAGCTGGCAGTAGACGCGGCTGATTCTTGCGCTGTCATCACACCGGGTACCACATCCGGAAAAAAGCTGTAAGCTAAACCAAGAAAGCTTAAAGCAAAGATCAACATTACCCCAAAGAATGGCCATTGAACGCCCATATCATTCTCTACGGGCACCCGTCTTAAATAACGATCAACCATAAAAATGGTTGCTAACACGACTAATGGCACCGGAGCCAACAGTAACATCTCAGGAAAACTGAACCAACGCTCAGCGACCATCGGATTAAATAACGGATTAACGACACTGACCGCTAGAATACCTAATGCCGCTAACCAACCCGCTCGGCGAGACCAACGTGCAGCGCGTTTTTGTAATTCACCTTCAGTTTTTAAAACTAACCATGCGCCACCAATGTACACGTAAGCCGCAGTGACACACAACGCGCTGAGCAGTGCAAAGGCATAAGCTTGAGTGGACTCTTCAAAACTCATCACATAGCGACCAATCATGTAGCCTTGAGTCAGTGCCGCGAGCAGTGAACCCGTTTTGAAGCACAAATCCCAATGATCTTTGTGATCAGCTTTCGCTTTGGCACGAAAATCGAACGCCACACCTCGCATAATCAAGGCGATCAGCATAATGGCAACTGGTATATAGAGTTCGGTGAGAATGTAACTATGCGCAGCTGGAAAGGCTATCAATAAGATACCGATACCTAATACTAGCCACGTTTCATTAGCGTCCCAAAAAGGGCCAATAGAAGCGATCATTCGGTCGCGTTGCTGCTCATTGTTACGCGGTAATAAAATACCAACCCCGAGATCATAACCATCAAGGACAGCATACATGAAGACACTAAAACCTAAGAGTAATAGGTAAATTTCTGGTAGATGCGCAATCATATTTATACCTTTTGCTCACTAGTCGTTACTGTTTCTGTGGATGATGAAAACTGTCTGGCTAAATAAAACAGGGTATGGATATAAGCCACTAATAAGACCGCATAGACAATTAAATACATCACTAATGACGTGGCTACGGAGCTACTCGCCACCGTCGTTACCGCGTCTGAGGTTCGTAGTACCCCTTGCACTAACCAAGGCTGACGACCAATTTCTGTCACATACCAACCCGCTAAAGTTGCTACCCAGCCGGAAAACGTCATCGCGACTAAAGTGTATAAGTAAGGTTTCGGTAATGATTGTTGGCGTAGCAATCGCCAAGCACCGTACCAACTCACCAATAGCATCAACATCCCGACTCCCACCATGATCCGAAAACCAAAGAATAAAGGCTTGACCGGCGGATGATCCGGCGCAAACTCATTTAAACCCTGAATCTCACCATTGAGATCATGAGTTAAAATCAAGCTCGCTAGTTTAGGGATCCCGACTTCAAAATGATTACTGCGCGTAACTTCATCAGGCCAAGCAAAGAGCAGTAATGGCGCACCTTGTTCAGTTTCCCAGACTCCTTCCATCGCAGCGATTTTCGCAGGCTGATGTTCAAGCGTATTTAAGCCATGTAAATCCCCGACCAAAATCTGCACCGGAATACCGATAGCAGCTAGGATAATCGCCACTTTCATGCCCACTTTCGCAGCATTAAGCTGTGAATTACGTAGATACTGATAAGCCGAGATCCCAGCGATAACGAAGCTAGCAGTAAGCAACGAAGCAAGCAGCATGTGGGCGAGACGATAAGGCATTGAAGGATTCAAAATCACTTCTTTCCAACTGGTTACATGTACAACACCGTCGATTAACTCATAACCCGTCGGCGTATGCATCCAACTATTGAGAACCAAAATCCAAAAAGCAGAAAGTGAAGTACCAATCGCAACCAGTACGGTAGCTAAGGTGTGTACCCATTCCGGAACACGACCCCGTCCAAACAACATCACACCAAGGAAGGTCGCTTCCATGAAGAAAGCGGTCATCACTTCATAACCCAGTAATGGTCCGGCAACATTACCGACTTTTTCCATAAAACCCGGCCAGTTGGTGCCAAATTGGAAACTCATGGTAATACCAGAGACAACCCCAAGAGCGAAGGTAAGCGCAAATACCTTGACCCAAAAATAGTACAAATCAAGCCATAATTGAGCTTGAGTACGAACAAAGCGCCACTTAAAAAACACCATAATCCATGCTAGTGCTATGGTGATGGTCGGAAATAAAATATGAAAACTAATATTGGCCGCAAACTGTATCCGCGACAACATGAGGGTATCTAACATCACGTATTCCTCAATCTAAAAAAACCGTAGGCAACGACACAACGATTATTAACTTACTTGTTAATTACGAGTTCTGCTCCGATTTAGTTTACTCGTGGTAAGTTTTATTCGTGCTGTTAGTGCCTGATAGGGTTGATTTCGATCGGTTCGATATAAAACACAAAGAAGTTTGATGTATATCAAAATTTTGCGGCATAACCGAGGCAAAAGGTGTATCGAATCGATGAGAATGATGACAAAAAGTGAATGAAGCATCGCTTGCGCAATAATCGTACGCTTATTGCGCTGGAGAGACAGGCCAATCAACCATATCAACAACATCAATACTGTGATGATCCGCTTCCCCCTGCCAACGACGAATGAAACTCAGCTCAGGATCGTATAAAGCGGTCTGCTTAGCCAAACCATTACTAGCCACAACTTGGAAACGTTGCTCTAAAGGCGTTAACGAAGGGAGCAGATAACAACAAGTCAACTGGTGACTGTTTTGCGCGGCTTGAGCCAGCAATGGGTTATCTGAGATCCGTAAATCATTGGTAAACCAATAAAGAGAACGTATGGACATAAAAAGTAACCGATGATTAAATTTCATATTGATACGCAAATCGAGGAGTTATCGATCGATTCAGCAATAAAAAAGGGCAGAAACTCTTCTGCCCTTTTTCCAACCGATAGTGGTGCGAGTTTAAAACTCCGCCGTTAGCTTAATATACACTTCATCTTTACCCAGCTTACTGTCTAAACCATGAGCATATCCAATATGAATGGGTAACGCATTGCCATATAAGATTATCGCATCAACTTGTAACTCAGCACCGATGCCCGTTAATGCGCTGTAGCTTTGTTGAGAATTCCAACTGGAACCAGAATCAACAAACGCGGTCGCAGAAATGTCACCCAAGCCAATTGGCCACAAACCCCAGTTTCGCTCAGCGCGATACAGCAAACGGCTTAGCTCAATACTTTGTGTGGCATATTGCTGGCCCACTTGCGCCGCAGAACCGTAACCGCGTAGTTTAAGCTCATTACGACCGTAAAGTTGTCCTTCGTCCCCCGTGTAACCACCAAGTTCAAAAGGTTTGGCTTTGGCATCGGCATAACCAACAGCCAAATGCGTTGTTAAGCGTAAACGTCCGGGCAAATCCCAGTTCGCTTGCCATTGTGCTTGCCACTTCTGTCCTGAGTAATCACCGTCAATGTTGGTTTCCCATACTAAGTCAGCGTAATGTCCCCAAGCGTAACCGGGAATATTCAATAAGCCTTCACGGTTATCCCATTGGATCGCACTACCGGCCAACCATTCATTACTTGCGTCCGCATAGTGAGAACCTTGAGGAGATTTGACCAACGCTTCTTTCTGCCAATAGGTTCCAACGCCAACGTTTAAGTGGTCATCAAACCCATGCCATAAATGGTTACGCTGCAGTGTAAAATCATCCTGACGAACAATACGATCATCTTTACCCGTTAATGCGTTAAATTTAAACTCATGCTCACGACTTAATGTCGCTTGCCAACGGTTATCGTATTGATAACCGAATTGATAAGCAGCCAGTGCATTTTTACTGTCCCACGCTGCCATGATCTCATATTGGTGGCGGCCCAATACATCGGAGCCACTAGTAGCAACACCAAATAACGATTGATTATTATCTGACTGCCAGACCGGCATCCAGTAACGTGGTGCTAACGTTGATAATGGCGAATATGCGATTGGCTGACTTTTCTCTGTCGCAGTGACCGTGGCTATCGGAGCCGCATTAACAGTTTTCGCTACCGGTAGCGTCGACAGCGCTATTTCAGCAAGTCCTTGAGTACTCGTCACACGGCGTAGATGGTAACCATCATGCTCATACGCTTGATAAACAATCCCTTCCGGCCCCGATTGTGGTGAAAATGCTCCACCGATTTCTGCGGTTAATTGTTCAATGATATTGCTTTGTAAATCAAGACGATAAATCTGATAACGCCCAGTATAATCGGCACTAAACAGTAAATCGCCTTGCGCAGTAAAGCTCAGTTGATGTTCGGTAGCCGCGGTTTCAGTCACCGCAATCCAGCTTTGCGTTATCGGATCAAAACGCATAATATTCCACGACTGAAAAGGTGCTTTCACGGCGGCATAAATATCACCGTTTGGTGATACAGCCATATCACCTAATACCCAATTGGGTTCACCCTGCCACAATTGCGTTTGCTTGCCGTTTAATTCGATTTGCCATAGCTCAGCCAGACCTTGTTGGTGACGGACCGCAAAAATGCTTTGCCCATCGTGACTCCAACGTGCTTGTACAAAACGTTGTTGCTCAGTTAACCGTAACCATTGACCATCAACATAACGATACAGATCATTAAAAACACGCCCATCGACATACGAATTGATTTGCGAAACCACTAGCCCTTGCGTCGGATGTGAGTCGATACTGGTTAAGCTTTTGGTACTGATCAGGCTCTGCCATTGACCACGTTTTGCATCCCATTGAGCAAGGTTAGCGCGATCGTCGCCATTTCGACGCCAAGCGAGTAATGTGTCATTGTCATGGGCTAACAAATACTCAAATGGCTGAGCGTCAAGCTCATGGTAAGTAAACGACGTATTCGAAGTCAGTTGATCAGCAAACTGCGTGTTCAAATCGGTACGAAACTCTTCCCAAAGTGCAAAAAAATCTTTTCCAAAAATGTGTCTGGCACTGAGATTTAAGAAAAGCCCCGGAACCAG
The DNA here is from genome assembly GCF_001895205.1 of Vibrio injensis. GTDB lineage: Bacteria > Pseudomonadota > Gammaproteobacteria > Enterobacterales > Vibrionaceae > Vibrio > Vibrio injensis. The sequence goes on from NZ_BDJF01000011.1 coordinate 163,006, forward strand.
ATAGCCACTATAATCCGTTAAAAATGCCTGAACAGACTCTTCACCATAAGTTTTGGCTAGATACTGAACAAAATAAGCACCATACAAATAGTTACTACCAAGGGGCAAACGCTTATTCGCCACCACCACTTGTTCAATATCGGCTAACTCACCACTCGCCACTTCCATGCGCATCTGCATTGCAAAGTGGCTATTATGCAACCGCCCAACACCATGATCATTTTGGCTTTCCATATAGACCGCCAAACCTTCCAATAGCATCGAAGGGGTAAGAGCATGTGGGAATAAAAGAGGATGACGACCGACAATGCCTCGTCCGATGGTAACAGCACCATCACTCATTTCCATATGGATAATATGAGTATATTCATGACGGATCAGTAAATGCAGCCACTCATCATTACCTTCTAAACCATTCACATCGCTAGGTGGATTGATGATCAGACGTATCTGTGCATAAGGCAGTGGCGTTGCCCAGCCATTAGAGTAATCATAATCATCGACAAGTGTGAGATGAGTTCTCTCCACTGGCATTTGTGAAAACTGAGTCGCAAGCTCTTGATGAACCTGCTCCGCAATATCTAATGCGCGCGCTGCACTACTAGCAAGTTCACTGCGAAAATGCACGATAAAGTGCGCCGATTGCTGGGTTTGCCATACCTGCCCGGCTTGATCCCAAGCAACAGGCTCCGCCAACACATGAGGAGAATGAAGTCCAAGACAAGCCATCAGGCCCATAATCGGAGAAAGTGCAAATGTTTTCGACATAGTGAACAACGATCCTATCAATGATTAACAACGTCTATTATAAGAAGAAACATCAAAACCATTCCGTCTTGAAATGTATGGTTTTGTCTTAATCCTAACCAAGCTATGACCGTTTCAACACAGAAGATCTTGCTGAGAGACGACACTGAATGGCAGCTAATGATGATTACCAAAACAGGTAACGCACACTCCAACTCAACACTGGCTCGGTAAAATGCCTATCCATTTGATGATTAACGCCAACCTCTACTGTACTCACCCAATCGGATAAAAACGGCGTTTCCCATTCAACACTTAGGCCAACATCACGCCATGTACCAGAGACATGACGTAATGCTTGATTATGTTTATCTGCATAGCGAGACCAACCATTGATACTCCACTCATCATTAAGCTGATAGGAGCCATCAATCAGCCACTGCGCTCCAACGGCATTTGACCAATCCTTTTGCCATGCTAATGAGGCCGACAGTGATTCCGTAAATAGATAACCGATACGCAAACTGGAACCGACTCGTGACGATCCCTGCTCTTCGCTCAATAAGACAGGGCCGACAGTAAAATAAGCCTTGTCCGAATATGGCACAGGCAAAGCGATCCCCGCTTCTCCTCCCTGAGCAAAGAGCAGTCCAAATTCAGTCTCTTTTTCATAAGCGATACTCGGTGACCATTGCCATTTGGTTGATGAGTTCACCGCTGGACTATCAATACCAAAACTTGCACCAAGACTAAATTCATCACAACGAACAACGCTGACCCATAGGGTCAGCGTGAACACGACGATAGTTTGGTAACCTAGAATCATCGTTTTATTGAGCATCGGGTAGCCTTTTCTGACGGTAAACATCCTTCCACATCTGATCTTGATGATCACCCATCAGATGACAAATAATGCCTGAGCGTTTAAACAGATAAATGATGCCGACTGATAATGAACATAAGGTAAATATCAGCAAGAAATTATTCGGTAAGGTCGTTCCCATCTTCGCTGAAGCCCAAGTGAGTAGCGGTCCCCATAAGAAAATAAAAATCGACTTATGGAAAATAAACACGGTTAATGAGTACATGCCTATCCAATTGAGAGGACGCCAGCTTAAACGGATCCCAGCTTGATGCAGTGTTAAGATTAAACCAATCACTAGAAATTCCGTACCCCAGATCCCGAGACGACCAATAGTATCTTCTGCTAAAGCATGCTCTTCGGCATACACATCATGTAGATCAATCGTCGCCGCTTGACCATTTAAGAAATAGAGTGTTAAAGCCACCAACGCAACGCCCAAAACAAGTTTATTCAGCGCATCACGTTTTTCAGCGTAATGATGCCATACCCACCCATAGAGAAAACCAAAACATCCACTGGCCATAAACAGGTCTAACCGTGCATCCAACTCATAGCCTGGGTGTACATGGGTTTGCATCCATAGCTCAGCATGCTCAAGTAATGACGTTACCCCAAGCTGACTGACGACAGTACTCAATACGGTTAACACCAACATGCCGCGGATACCAAAAAAGGCGTAAACAATAGAGAAAAAAGCCAGTAACGTCATCCATAGCATGACTGGATAAAATGAAATTGCCTCACCAAAGTTAGGCGCAATAATAAAACCTTCAATATACAACACAAAAATAATGCTCAAAAATAGAGCCAGTTTTTTCACTAGTGTTGCCCGCATATGTTCAGATGATCGCGCCGAGAGATTAAACGCCGCTAACGCCAAATAGACTTGACTCACCCAAGGGATCAACCACGCTGAGACTTGACCGGTAAAACTGTCCATCGGGACAAGTTGCCCCAACATAGGTAAATGTGAACGATATAATGTCTCATAAAAATCGCTCTCTTTAGGAAAAAAATCCACATACCAATAGTTTAAATACCCCGTATAATGTTCAAAGATAGCCATAAAAATGACCAAACCGCGTAAAAAGTCGAGGCCGACTAAACGCGTACGGTTCTCATAGGGTTGTATAGAATTCATGGGACGATACTCGTACTATTAACGTATTGACCCGAACTATAGTTATTTACTTTTTGTGACACAACTCATGTTTTGTACGCTTATGTATGCAAGCCTTACACAGCGCCACATAATGTACCGTTTTGTCTGCTCCTATTGTATCCACGCTATTTTTAACTGATGATTCACTTATGAAAATTGTACTTATCGAAGACGATGTAAAGCTAGCAGAGCTGTTGACTAGCTATTTGGAAAATAATGAGTTTGAGGTTCATCTAGCTCATGATGGCCTGCAAGCAAGCAGCCTGATTTTGCAAGTTCAGCCTGACTTAGTGATTCTCGACCTGATGCTACCCGGTTTAGATGGTTTATCGATTTGTCGAGACATTCGTAACGACTACAAAGGAAAAATCGTCTTTTTAACCGCCAGTGACGATGACATCGACCATGTCGCCGCTCTTGAATTAGGTGCTGATGACTTTGTGAATAAACCGATTAAACCTCGGGTATTACTGGCGAGAATCCGCATGTTGCTGCGCCGCCAGCAACAAACCGAGTTACCACATCCAGACAATGATCATCAACTTCACTTTGGGCAGCTCAGTATCAATCACAAACTTCGTCAATGCTCTCTTGCCGGAGAAGATATTGTGCTCACCGACAGTGAATTTGACCTTTTGTGGTTACTGGCTAGTCATGCTGAGCAAGTACTTTCACGCGAGTATTTAGTCAAAGAAACCCGTGGTATTGAATACGATGGGCTTGATAGAACCATTGATAACAAAGTAGCTATTTTACGCCGTAAACTTGGGGATAGCTCCTCGGTCCCAAAACGTATCTTAACCTTACGTGGTAAAGGTTATTTATTTGTCCCAGAAAGCTGGTCATAAAGGGAGACTATGAAACGTCTTTATTTAGAGCTTTATCTTGCTCTTGTCGGTATTTTTATGTTCACTTTAGTCAGTTATGTCAGTATTAATGACTGGCTCTCTCCTGATCTTGATTTAGTCGCACGCAGCCAGCAAATTCAAAGTAGTCTTGAGCTTTTGGAGTTTGTGGCCGATCAGCATGGGGTTGACGTTGCCAAAGAAAAACTCAAAGCGATTGCCGATGCAAACTGGTTGATCATTGAGGCGCTGCCTGAAAACTCCCCTTTACTAACGGCTCAAGTTAAGGAGCGGCTGGCCAATCATGGGGTGTTTACCACCGACGACGATGGCTCTATATTTACCTTCAATCCGACCGATACCATCTATCACATCTATCGCGATCCAGAAGCTGAGATTTGGATTGCTTTAGATATCGAAGATTGGGTTATTTTTCTGGTTTTAATGGGTTGCTTTGCCGTATACAGCATGTTGATGATGAAGCTATTTATGTGGCGATTCAAACACCTCGAACAAGTTACTCAAGCCTTAGCCAAAGGTGACTTAAGTATCCGAGCAAAAGAGACAGGTTCCATGCGGTTGGGGACCCTAAATCGTAGCTTCAATGCCATGGCTGATAAAATCTCTCAGCTAATAGAAAGTCATAAAATGCTCACTAACGCGATTGCTCATGAGGTGCGCACCCCACTATTTCGCATTCAGTGCCAGCTTGATATGTTGCAAGATATGCCAGAACAAAAAGATAAATACATTGCTGGTATCGAAGATGATATCCATGAACTCGAAGAGATGATTAACGAACTGCTTCGCTTAGGAAAAATGGAAACCACGCCGTTAACCTTCATCAGCCTCGACCTAGCACAATGGCTACCAACGCAAATTGAAAAATGGCAAATTGAGTCACCAGTCCCCATTGAATTACAAGCGCCACAACTCTGGCCAATACCGTTAGTCGATAGTAATTTATTAAATCGCGCCATTTCCAACGTGGTACGTAATGCATCTCGCTATGCCAAACAACAAGTGAAAATCAGTATCAGCCATGATGATATCGATTGGAAAGTCACGATTGAAGACGATGGCCCGGGGATCCCCGAAGTACATTGGCCACACATTTTTAAACCATTTTATCGCGTCGGTTCTGCTCGAGATAAAGCCAGTGGTGGTTTTGGATTAGGATTAGCGATCGCTGAACAGATCGCTCGTCAACATCATGGGCATCTGATCGTCACCTCAAGCCATAATTTAGGTGGCGCTTGTTTTGAATTCAGTTTACCACTCGACATCAGTGAAGAGAGATAACAAAAAATCGTGAGAAGGAATCGCTCCCTTCTCACGACGTTTATTAAATTTGTTGGCTAATGATTACTGCACGACAACTGGTGGATGATGCTCAATCGCTTGTAAAAACTGACGTAACGTTGCATCGCTGCACTCTCGATAATGTTTATTATCCGGCTTACGGAAAAAAGCACCAATTTCGTTCTTACTAAACTCAAGGCCAACCTTCTGGAAAAGATCCAGTAAATCATCGGCCTGTAAATTTAACGCGATACGGAGTTTCTGCAACACCATATTGTTATTCAAATTTTCTTCTAGCTTTGGCGCTTGGCCTTCACGCTTACCACGTTTGAGGTTAATCAAACCATTTAAAAAACTCGCTAATTGTGAGTCACTCAGTTCAGCAAACTCTGATGCTTGTGGCTTGCTCAGCCAAGAGGCGAATTGTGCTGGTGTCGTCTCATTATCCGCGAGATGAAAAATCTCTAATAGATTTTGGTCGTTAAAAGCAAACGTCGTGCGCAAAGCGCAGAAAATATCATTATTGGTCAAAGTTTTTCCTAGTCTTAGGTACTCCAGCGCTATCAACTTGATCGCTGGCAGACCGCCACTTTAGCAGACCTGCCCATGATCCCCAATCAATAAACCGGTTAACGAGGTTTATATTGAGTCGGGCAGTAACCACGATCAACTTCAGGTGGCCGTAATTTAAGATGTTTGGTTTCTCGACCACTGACTCTGGCTCGCCATCGTTTAAAACTGCGTGACGCCAAATTACGCCGCATCAAAGTGATAACTTGTGCTTCAGTTAAACCAAATTGATGATAAATCGCCTCAAAAGGCGTTCTATCTTCCCATGCCATTTCAATAATTCTTGAATACTCATCACCAAAAAACATGCTATCGCCCTATTCTTTTTATGAAAATACTCAGCGTAGTACGTTGTCTAAAACAGGATGGATGCTTTTCAAAAATAAAATTTCCCGTTATTACTCTCTATCCCGTTCCCCTAGGCACTCAGCCGAAAAAAGTATCGTTCAGTGGGGTGATATCCCACCAATCAAACATGTCCCTTAATCGGCTGAGCGTTGCTGATAATTTTAAAAAACTTCATCGTATCGACTTATCGATTGTCCGATATATTAAAATAAGCGACCTCTTTTTTAAGTTCGTTGGCTAAACGATTTAGCTCATGGCCCGCTTTTTCATTGGTTGCCATCAATTGGATAGACTCACTCGACATGGATGAGATTTGCCCCATCGCTGAGACCACTTCACCAACCACAGCAACTTGATCATCTGTGGCTGAAACCACTTCTCGAATCCGATGAAGCGTATCTTTCGCTTGTTTTTCTATATTGATGAGCAGGTCGCTGGCTTGTGCTGTTTTTTGGTTACCCTCTTCGACCTGAGGTTGTGTCGCTTGCATTGCCTTAACGCTAATCGCGGTTTGAGACTGCACCTCACTGATCAATGATTCAATTTGCGAGGTAGCTTCACCGGTACGCTTAGCTAATTGACGCACTTCATCAGCCACTACAGCAAATCCTCGACCCGATTCTCCTGCTCGTGCAGCCTCAATCGCAGCATTCAATGCGAGCAGATTGGTTTGTTCTGAAATACCACTGATCACATTTAATATTCCACCAATATCTTTGGTCTTTGCTTCAAGTAACTTGACTTGTTCAACGGTTGAGTTAACCGTAAGAGCAATTTTTTCCATTTGTTTCGCGACCGAGAAGACTAATTCGCGTCCGTGATGAGCATTATCTGTCGTCATGACCGAATTACTTTCGGTTTGTTTAGCAATATCAGCAATTTGATCAATCGTATGACGCATATCTTCTAATCGGGCAAGGGTATCTGCCGTTAAATGAGATTGTTGTTTGGCCGAATTCAATACTCGACTCGAGCCGTCAGAAACCTCCGAAACTTGGCCAACGATCTTAGTTGAAGCTTGAACAATATTACTGACGATAGCGGTTAAAGTTAATGACATACCCGACAACGAATCGAAAATACTGTCTTTCGCTCTTTGCCCGTAGCGGTGAGTTAAATCACCTTTTGATAAGCGTTTAATTGCCAATTGCGCTTCATATGGCTCACCACCCAATGATTGACGAAAGCTTCTCTCAATGACGATAGCGACGAGTAATGAAATCACGATCGCCACTCCCGATAGCAGCAGCATTAAGTTTTGAAAACCACTCGCTTGCTCACGCGCTGCAGGTGTCATTTGTTGATTCAATTCCTCTTGATAATCAATAAACTGATTGATGCTATTCAACCATTCAACAAATGCCGGACGAACCTGATCTAATAACGTTACATTCGCATTAATGTCTCTTTTCTTATCATTAATGATCGATTGCACCATGGGTAAGGTTTTCTGCTGGATTTGTTCGATATTACGTAAAATGGACTGCTCTTTGGGTGTAAATATCACGCCACTGGCAATCATTTTTTGCATGTTATTTTCAGAGTCTTGATAAAAACGCGCTAAGTTTTTTATTTCATTTTCTAGGGCGTTGAGTTCCGCATTATTTCGTGCAATCGCGACATCTCTGATCGCAATTGCGCGATCATGTACACTACCGCGATAGTTAATCGCATAACGCTGTTTGAGTGAGTTCACGTCGGTGATTTGTGACAAAGTATCGTCAATTAAGTTTACTTTCTGAATACCGAGTATCGTTAACAGCAACATTAAACAGACTAAAATGCCAAAGCCCAGTGCAAGTCGCGTTTTTACTTTCCATTGAGACATAAAGTCCATGGCTTCCTCCAAAAATAAGTATCAATAAATTATTAGTATTTCTTGTTATTAAGCTTGCTGATATTTAATGCAAAAAATAGGCTAAATAGGGTCAACACACCGATGTATCAGACGTTCAGACAAAACAGTTTTTACTGTGCCGTATGCCGAATCAGCGCTGAACAGGTTGTACGTAACGCAAACTAAAAAGACCACTTTAGTCTGATTAGATATAGTGAAATAAAGGGGTCTTCGCTAATAGAATCTACGTATTAATTTGATAGGAAAAAGTAATAATTAACCACTCTGTTTTCTACTGTGCACTTTAACTTATCATCAAAGCGAGCGATTAGACTCGATACTTATTGATTCAACGCTCAATTTTCAAACATTCTGTAACATCGTCGTCATCTAAAAGAGAAATAATCCAGCGTATTCTCGGTATTTTACTACTCAAACACGGCAGTGATAGCGAGAGCCTCTTTCTAACGGTGGTTATCATTATGTTTAAATTAAACCAGTTCAACATTAGTACTCGCTTATTTTGCTTAAGTGCCTTACCCATCATCAGCTTACTGATCGCACTTGGACTCTCATTTGAGGCCGCTCAGGAAAAAGACCGGCAATTCACGCGGCTTTATCAACAACATCTACTACCACTGAGTGATATTTTGGCGACCCACTCTTTACTGAGACAAGAAGGTTTAGATGACTTAAGACGCTATCGCACCGGCTGGGCAAGTCAAAAAGATACCGTAGAAAAAATAGAACAGTTAATAAACCAAGTGGAAACTCACTGGACAGCTTATCAACGGACGCAAAGCGGTGTGCTCGACCCATTAAGTCAACAAGCGGATGAGCAATTGCAAAAAGCTATCGAACTTTATCAGCAGTGGATATCAAGGGCAGGCAGTGATGCAATTATGATCCGAATTCTCAACGAATCAACGTTTGGTAATGAAATTAATCAAGTATTGGTTCCGCTCGGTGACACACTGAATCAATTAGTTAACCAGCAAATTAGTAAAGCCGATGACGTTCAACAAGAAGCAACGCTCTTGACGGCTAGAATGATGCATTTTTATCTCTTTGGTGGAGCCGCTTGGGTTATCTTGCTCACGGCATTCGGCTGGTTGATCCAACGATCCATTCAGCAACCATTACGCCAATTACGTAATAGCATTCAATACCTTGCTCATTCTTCTAATCTAACAACACAAGTAACGGTGCAAGGAAAAGATGAAGTCGCACAAACCGCGCAAGCGCTCAATACTATGGTTAATAATTTCTGTCACTTGATCATCGAAATTGAAAATAAAAGTGTCGATTTACACCAAAATGCTCAATGTATGCTCGCGGTAAGCGAAACGGTTGAGGACAAAGCCAACACTCAAAGTCGACAAACCGCAAGCGTCACAAAAGCGATGGATGAAATGGAGCAAACCATTCATGCAGTCGGTGAACACACACAATATGCGCAAACCGTGATTGCCCAAGCGGAAGCATTGAGTTCACAAGGAACGAATACCGTACAAAAAGCCAGTACTGGAATAAAAAGCTTAGCAAAATCGATCGATGACTCAGCACAAATCATTCGCCATCTGCATAAAGAATCTACCGAAATATCCCAAGTATTAACCGTCATCCAGACCATTGCTGAACAAACGAATTTATTAGCTCTCAATGCCGCAATTGAAGCGGCACGAGCGGGTGAAGCCGGTCGTGGATTTGCTGTCGTCGCCGATGAAGTACGTAATTTATCAGGCAATACTGAACAAGCTACCCGTTCGATTAACGATGTGCTTTCTCGATTACAAAAAGGCGCTAATGACGCGGTCACGGCGATGCAATCGGCAAATCAACAAGCTTTAGCCAGTGTTGAATTTTCGGAACACTCTGAACAGGTCCTTAAACACATTCGTCAAGCCTTTGAAGAAGTTGCTCAGGTTAACCAATCGATCACCACGGCTAGCCATCAACAAGCCAGTGTCGCAAAGCAGACTAAAAGTATTATTTATCAGCTCGGTCAAGAAACTCATGGGCTAGAACAACAAGCAACACAAGCAAGAACGGTCAGTGAGCGGTTAAGTGATGCTTCTCAACAGCTTGGAGAAAAAGTACAGCATTTTACCACCGTATAGGAATGCTGGGGGAGCTTTTGACACTTTGGTCTTGATTCGCAAAGAACAATACCTTCAAGTACGATATCGTACTTGAGGAGCGAAAAAGATCGGTTGCTTGATAATGCCTGCAACGACTAAAAATGCATGATCGGCCAATCAGACACTACAGCTCGCGCTTTAAGCTGTTGGTTTGGATTGGTCGCCACTGGATGGCTGGCAAACTCAAGCATGGCAATATCATTATGTGAATCACTGTAGGCATAACAATCACTAGCACTGATGCCCTGTTCGGCCAACCAACGATTAATTACCGCCACCTTTCCTTCCCGATAACTCAACGGGGTTCGCGCCTGTCCGGTAATAAACCCTTGCTGTGTCTCTATCTCAATACCAATCGCGGCATCAATCGCTAATAACTGCTGCCAAGGACGCACCAAAAAATCCTCACTGGCTGAAACGATCACGACTCGACGTCCAGCTTGTTGATGCTCTCTGATCAATTGTTGAGCCATCGGATATAACTGCTTGAATAAATGCTGCTGCACAAATGCTTCCGCTGTCTGACTGACTTGCTGATACTCCTTACCGACAAGAGGAGCAAGGGTGAGCTTTAAATAGTCATGCATATCCAGTATACCATGATCGTATTCAGCCATCATTTGCGCATGCTGATGATGCAATGCACTCTCTTTCTTCAGCCAACCTATCTCCGACATGTAATGCCACCACTGTGCTGAGCTATCAGTGGCAATCAGTGTGTGGTCTAAATCAAACAGAGCCAGTTCCATATTTTTTCCTAATTAAGAATCCTTAATATAGGATGCCAAGCCAAAATGCGTTTGTATAGCGAGTCTAGCTCGGTCTTAGCCCTATATTTACTAATACCTGTCATGGAAGCTTCATCTTTCTTCTTTATGGTTAAACCACATCCCATTGGAGTTAATCATGAGTCAGTTACCCCCTCTGAATGCGTTACGTGCATTTGAAGCCTCAGCTCGTTTAGGCAGTTTTACCAAAGCAGCCGATGAACTCAATGTCACGCAAGCAGCGGTCAGCCAACAAGTAAAAATTTTAGAACATCATCTCAAAGCCACATTGTTTATTCGTGAAGCGAAAGGCATTCGACTGACGGATGCCGGGCAAAGTTATCAGCCAGTATTAAGCCAGGTTTTTCACTCATTACGGATCGGAACTGAAGACCTGTTTGGTGAGCGAGGTAATAACACCTTATCACTGCGTGTATCCAATACATTTGCTGAGCATTTCCTTGCTCCAAGATTGCCAAATTTTTTAAAAGATTATCCCCGCTTTCGAGTTCGGTTATACACCTCACCATGGAGCCAATCTGATCAAAGAAGTCAGCCTGATATTGAAATATACAACGGCTATGGAGACTGGGATGGACGTCAAGTCGAACGGCTAACTCATGAATACTGGCAAGTGGTATGCCGCCCACAAGCCATAAACCATTACGGTAACGTCACTTGTGCAAAACAGTTATTAGATTGGCCACGAGCCGCCATTATTGGTTATCGAGAAACTTGGCTCGATTGGTTTAGTCAACAAGGTATCACTGAGATTGCCGATGCACCTTGCTTAGAGTTCGATACCACTACCCTAGCAATTCAAGCGGTTCGTCACGGTGATATTGCCTTACTGACGCGTAATTTTGTGGTCGCCGAACCTCTTGCTAAAGGTAGCCTCGTGCTGGCGCATCCAGCGAGCATGACAACGACCGGAGGACATTACCTCGTGTGGAAAAAAGGCGATCATCGCCCCAAAGTATTGGCTTTTTGTGATTGGATCCGCCGTGAAGTTGCCAAGCACCATGCAACACAAGCTGATTTATTAGGGCTAACATAAGAAATTCTAAGTCATTTGATACAGCGGCGTAACGGTTTCGTCATCTAACTTGCTTAACGTATTCATAATAAAGTTCACCAAGAATATTCACTCAACAAATACGTTATTAGGAGTTAACCATGTCAGCACGACACATTTTGGCCAAAGGAATACTGGCTCTCTCGGCAAGTTTTTCTTTTATGCTTTACGCAACAGAACTGACCGTCTACACCGCCATTGAGTCAGATGATTTGCGAAAATACGCCGAGCGTTTCAATCAAGCTCACCCAGACATTAAAATTAACTGGGTACGCGATTCAACGGGTGTCATTACGGCTCGTCTATTGGCAGAAAAAAACAATCCTCGCGCCGATGTGGTTTGGGGGCTGGCGGCAACCAGTCTAATGTTGCTGCAAGATGAAGGGATGCTACTGCCTTACTCACCTAAGGGTGTCGAAAAACTATCGCCTAAATTTAAAGACAGTGCACAACCCACTCATTGGGTCGGTATGGATGCTTGGATGGCAGCCATTTGTTTTAATACTATTGAAGCAAAAAAACACAACTTGCCGATGCCAACATCGTGGCAAGATCTTACTAAACCTGTCTATCGCGGCCATATCGTAATGCCAAATCCAGCCTCTTCCGGAACTGGCTATTTAGACGTTTCTTCTTGGTTACAGCTGTTTGGTGAACAACAGGGCTGGGCGTACATGGATAAGTTACACGCTAACATCAAAAATTATACCCATTCCGGATCTCGTCCTTGTGTGCATGCCGCTACCGGAGAAACCGCTATCGGTATTTCTTTTGCCTTTCGTGGTGCACGTGAAAAACAACGTGGCGCCCCCCTTGAGCTAATTTTCCCAACTGAAGGTGTCGGCTGGGATATGGAAGCGACCGCGATCATCGCGGGGACAAAGCAACAACAAGCCGCTCAAACACTGGTTGATTGGTCAATCAGTCAGGCGGCGATGGAAATGTACAATGAAGGGTATGCCATTGTTGCCATGCCTGGTGTGGCGAAACCGGTTCAATACTTCCCAACCAATGCAGAAAGCTTACTGATTGATAATAACTTCCAATTTGCAGCGGCTAATCGTGAACGGATTTTACGCGAATGGGAACGTCGTTACGACGCTAAATCTGAAGCCAAATAATCGATGGATGGTTAACCAGTTTCTGATTTGTCGCAAATAGCGGAGACTGGTTGCCGCCTATTTACCCCTTTTATCCGAGCTTAGTTAAGGAGAACATCATGCGATGCCAAGGCAGCCAACTGGCTCTTGAAAATATCAATAAATGGTTTGGTGAAACCCAAGTGCTAAATAATATTCAATTAACCATTCAGCCTGGTGAATTGATCTGTTTTTTAGGTCCTTCTGGGTGCGGAAAAACGACTTTATTGCGAATTATCGCCGGATTAGAGCAACAAAATAGCGGAACGTTATTACAAGGCCAACGAGACATCAGCACACTGGCCGTCAAAGAACGTGATTTTGGGATCGTTTTTCAATCTTACGCGCTGTTTCCTAACATGAGCTTGTTCGATAACGTTGCGTTTGGCCTACGTTGCCAAGGAACTGAAAGTCGCTTAATTAAACAACGTGTCAATGAGTTACTCGACTTGGTTGAACTCTCCGAACATGCCCATAAATTTCCCGCACAAATTTCCGGAGGTCAACAGCAACGTGTCGCTCTTGCACGAGCTTTAGCACCTGCACCGGGTTTACTATTACTGGATGAACCATTATCCGCCTTAGATGCTAAGGTTCGTGCTCATTTACGTCATGAGATTCGCAGTTTACAAAAACGCTTAGGCGTAACAACGATTATGGTCACTCATGATCAAGAGGAAGCCTTAGCCATGGCGGATCGTATCGTGGTCATGAACCACGGTGTCATTGAACAAATTGGTACTCCAGAGCAAATTTACAACCAGCCTGCCAGTGCTTTTGTTGCCCATTTCATTGGTCAAATGAACTTCATGACGCCGACACAACAGAGCCAGATCCATCGACTTAGTGCGGTACAACAAGCTCTAGCAACACAACATCCATGCCTAGTCGATAAAACCCTACGTATTGCTGTAAGGCCAGAGCATGTTTCCCTCGTTGCGACTCACGAAAGTCATATTCAAGCACAAATTAATCACATCGAGTTTATGGGCGCTTTCTTACGCTGTGCTTTAGTGATCGAAGGCATTACAGAAGAACTTTATGCCGATGTCACCATTAGTCTTGCTCAGCGCTTACAACTGCGTACTGGCGATCATGTGGGCGTATTATTGCAAGCAGAGAGCATTCATTGCTTTGCGGCATAGTGAGTTAAAAAAAGGAAAGCACCATGTTATCAACTAGGATTTCGCAGTCAAAATCCTCTCTCACTTGGTCTCAAGAATGGCGTTTTAACGAACGGTTTTGGTTAACGGCTTTATTCGCAGTTGGTCTACTATTCTTGAGTATCACTTTATTGGGGCCATTATACGCGCTCTTTAGTCGCAGCCTAATGAATGCACAAGGCGAGTTTGTCGGGCTCGCTAATTTCGCGGCGTATATTTCATCGGGCGGGATCACTACCGCGGCCTACCATTCGCTTTGGGTAGCTTCAATGAGCACGGTTATCGTGATTTTTTTCAGTTTTATAGCCGCTTACGCTCTCACACGCACCCGATTACCGGGCAGCCATCTGCTGCGTCTTTTGCTCACGATCCCAATATTGGCCCCTTCATTACTGCCGGCGATCAGCTTAATTTATCTATTTGGTAATCAAGGTATTTTCAAGTTTTTACTCGCTGAGCAGACCATTTATGGCCCAATTGGTATTGTCCTTGGCTCGGTATTTTGGACATTTCCACACGCGCTAATGATCCTCTGCACTGCACTTTCTCATGCAGACGCAAGACAATATGAAGCGGCAGCAAGCTTAAAAGCGTCCCCATGGCGCACCTTTTGGTCTGTGACTGTGCCTTCTGCTCGTTATGGCTTAGTCAGCGCCAGCTTTGTCGTCTTTACTTTAGTGATCACCGACTTCGGCGTGCCCAAAATCATTGGTGGTCAATTTAATGTTTTAGCAACGGACATTTATAAGCAAGTGATTGGTCAACAGCGGTTTGAAATGGGCGCAGTGGTCGGTGTGATTCTGTTACTTCCTGCTCTACTAGCCTTTACCGCCGACCTGTGGGTGCGCAAAAAACAAGTAGCCAGTTTAAATGCACGTTCGGTCCCTTATCAACTACCACGTTCATGGCGTAAAAGTCTATTTGGTATCCTGTGTGTGGCACCAAGTGGCTTATTTATCCTGACTATTCTCGGGATGGCAGGAATGGCTTCATTATTTACCTACTGGCCATACAATTTAGATCTCACTTTCGCCAACTATCAATTTGAACGTTTTGATGCTCATGGCTGGAAGCCTTATCAAAACTCACTGATAATGGCCTCGGCGACCATGATTATTGGCACTACGGTTGTCTTTTTTAATGCGTGGTTAGTTGAACGCACACCACAACCGACTTGGTTAGCGAAAATCTACCAATTTGTCGCATTGCTACCGATGGCAGTACCTGGTTTAGTTTTAGGAATCGCTTATATCTTCTTTTTCAATCATCCTAGTAATCCACTCAATGCCTTTTATGGTGGATTAATGGTAATGGTATTATCAACAGTGGTGCATTTTTATTCGGTCGCACACTTAACCGCAGTGACTTCTCTAAAGCAATTGGATAGTGAGTTTGAAAGCGTTGGCGATTCTCTTAAATCAAGTCGGATTCATCTCTTCTCGCGCCTCATCTTTCCGCTCTCTTTAACAGCGATATTGGATATTGCGCTGTATCTTTTTGTTAACGCAATGACCACCGTTTCAGCCGTAGTGTTCTTGTATGGCCCTCACTCTCGTTTAGCCTCTGTAGTAGTAATGAGTTTAGAAGAAGCGGGCGGAACGGCCCCTGCGGCGGCCATGGCTATGGTAATATTTTTTACTTGTGTTATCGCTAAACTGATTCACAGTGCACTGCATTATGGACTATCTCGCTCCACCAGCCGCTGGCGAAATAAATAAACCTCGAGCATTAATACATCAAAAGCGCTCCGAAGAGCGCTTTTGATGATGCAGTACTGAGGTTATATCTCGCTATTCGTTACGCTTTTAACATATCGCGCGCAACCGCTTCAGCGACTTTAATCCCATCAATCCCAGCAGATAAAATACCACCAGCGTAACCAGCGCCTTCACCCGCAGGATAGAACCCTTGTAAGTTAATGCTTTGGAAATCCTTACCACGTTTGATACAGATAGGCGATGAAGTCCGAGTTTCTACGCCAGTTAATAGTCCATCATCCGAAGCAAAACCTTTGATTTGGCGATCAAAGGCAGGAATAGCTTCACGAATCGCTTCAATAGCAAACGCAGGTAAAGCTTTCGATAAATCGGTCAGTTTAACACCGGGAGTAAAAGAAGGTTCAACATCGCCGAGAGCATTTGGCTCACGCCCAGCCAGAAAATCACCTATCGTTTGTGCTGGTGCATCGTAATTGGCCCCTCCTAAATGGTAAGCGCCCGATTCCAGTTCACGCTGAAAACGAATCCCTGCTAATGGGTCACCAGGATAGTCACGTTCAGGATCAATACCAACAACGATCGCACTATTCGCATTGCGCTCAGCACGAGAATATTGACTCATGCCATTCGTGACCACGCGCCCTTCTTCTGATGTGGCGGCGACCACAGTTCCACCCGGACACATACAGAAGCTGTATACCGTACGACCGTTTTTGCAATGATGAACCAGTTTATAATCGGCAGCGCCCAAAATCGGGTGGCCCGCACTTGGGCCAAAACGCGCTTCATCGATCATCGATTGTTTATGTTCAATCCGAAAGCCAACCGAAAATGGTTTAGCTTCCATATAAACACCGCGTTGATAAAGCATTTCAAACGTATCACGTGCACTATGACCAACGGCAAGTACTACATGACGAGAATGCAGGACTTCACCATTGGACAACGTCACACCAGTGATTCTGCCATCTTGTTGATGAATATCATCCACTCGGGTGCTAAAACGAATTTCACCGCCCAGTTCAAGAATCGTCGCGCGCATTTTTTCGATCATGGTCACCAATTTAAAGGTACCAATGTGTGGCTTACTGACGTACATGATCTCTTCTGGTGCACCAGCAGCAACAAACTCGGTGATCACTTTGCGACCATAAAAGTTAGGATCTTTGACTTGACTGTATAGCTTACCATCAGAGAAGGTCCCTGCTCCGCCTTCACCAAACTGAACATTCGATTCAGGGTTTAATGTCCGTTTGCGCCAAAAACCGAACGTATCTTTAGTCCGCTCACGCACTTCTTTTCCACGTTCAACAATGATCGGCTTAAAACCCATTTGTGCTAACACTAAGCCAGCAAATAAGCCACAAGGACCAAAGCCAATCACCACTGGACGCTCAGTCAAATCAGCGGGTGCTTGAGCAACAAATTTATATTCCATATCTGGTGTGATTCGAACATGAGGATCATCACTAAACGTTGCCAGCAACTCAGATTCATTGGCAACTTCCACATCTAAGGTATAAATCAACTGGATATTCGTTTTTTTACGAGCATCATAGCCACGTTTGAACAAAGTAAAAGAGAGCACTTGCTGTGCTGGAATACGCAGTTTTTTGGCAATCGCCTCGCGTAGTTCGCCTTCTTCGTGTGTCAAAGGGAGTCTGATTTCAGTTAAACGTATCATGAAGTGATGTCTCGTATCGGTTGGTGTCTTAGCTAAAGCCATTAAGGCCCGGCTCACAATGGCGCGCATTTTACGAGAATTTGCTTTCTATGTCATACTAAATCCCGATTCAGCAAAGATTTGAGCACATTGACCGTAACATTCCGTGCAGAGAATGTTGAATTTTGCCTTCGGATCCGTATTATGCCCCTTCTTCGTTTTTGACTGATTAAAGAGCAACCTGTTATGGCGTTTGTGGTCACCGATAATTGTATACAATGTAAATACACAGATTGTGTGGCGGTATGTCCGGCCGATGCCTTTCACGAAGGCCCCAACTTTATGGTCATTAATCCGATTGAGTGCATTGACTGTGGCCTCTGTGTGCCGGAGTGTGATGCACAAGCGATTTTTCAAGAAGATGAGTTGCCCGACGACCAAAAGCTATTTATTGAGCTTAATGCCGAGCTGGCAGAAATCTGGCCAACACAAACCGAAGTCAAGCCGGCCATGGATGAAGCAGGTAAATGGAATGGTGTGCCAAATAAGCTCTCAATGCTAGAGAAATAGCCCGGTTACCTGATTTTGGTCTCGCACAACAACACCAGCTGAGCGCTGGTGTTTTGCTTTATACCCAAACAATGTGGAGTAGCCATATCAAATAGCAATAGGGTACACGAAAATAGTGATTAACTATGTTGACGACGCATATTATCCAAGATAATTCCTGTCGCCATCGCCACGTTCAATGACTCTGCTCCACCAAACGCCGGGATAGTAATTTTATCGGTTACCCATTGCGCAGCCAGTTCGCGGACACCATGAGATTCACTGCCCATCAACAAAATACCTTGGGCACTAAAGGAAGTTGTATGGACACTTTCCCCCTCTAAAAACGCACCATAAATGGGCAAATTGGCTTGTGCCAAGTAATGAGGTAAATCCACCAAACTCACCTGAACGCGACCAAAACTGCCCATAGTTGCACTGATGGTTTTCGGATTGTAAGGATCAGCGCAATCGACACTGGCAACAATATGTTTAATCCCATACCAATCTGCGACTCGAATAATCGTACCTAAATTACCAGGGTCAGAAACACCATCTAAAGCAATCATTAAACCTTGTGCTTTGGGGACTTCAATCTTCGGAATCTCGACCACTGCTATCGCGGCATTATTACTAACCAACGTACTGGCTTTGGTCAACTCATCCAATGATGCTTCAGTGCAAGTGTAACTCGCTACGTTCTCAGCGTGTGAGTTTAGAAACTCTGCTGTGGCAAAAACATGCTGAACGTTGAATGCGCTATGGGTTAATTCAAGGACGTTTTTTTCACCCTGAACCAAAAATAAGCCGTGTGCTTTACGCTGTTTTTTTTGTCCTAACGCGCGCAGTAATTTGAGTTGGTTTTTTGAAATCATGATTTTATCCCAGATGAAAGCGCGCCGATTATAAAGTAAAGCGCCCTAGAGCTAAAGAGCGCTAGGGCGTTGTGGCAACAATCGTTACGAAGAAATTCTCTTTGTTTCTACTCTCTTTCCTATTTTTAACCATTTACCTAGTGCACGATAAGGCTGATATTTATCGTATAACCAGTTAAATCCTAAGGTATAAAAGAGGAAAAACGTAATAAAGACCGCTTCTAAAGCTAAGGTTTCTAATAACGACATTTGTAAAAACCAGCCAACAAAAGGAATGGTGATCAGTAATAATCCGCCTTCAAAACCCAGTGTATGACCAATCCGCATCATTAAACCACGTTGAATACGATCGCTACCAAACCACTTATCAAAATACACGTTATAAATATAGTTCCATACTGTCGCGGTAACACTCAGGACGATACTCACTAACGCCATATCACCTGTTCCTTTACCAGAAAACCACGAAGCAAGGGGCACCATCATTAATAGTGCAATGATTTCGAAAACCACAGCGTGAAAAATACGCTCATTCCGACCCATGATGAATTACCTCAATTCAACTATTCAAGAGTCATCATTTTATCTACAATAAGGATACTTAAAAGTTAGATACCATCGGTAAAAACGATATGTTCAACATCGATCAACTGCGTGCTTTTGTGAAAACCGTAGAAACAGGCTCGTTTTCCTCAGCAGCAAGAGAACTTGGCAAAGCACAATCAGTGATCAGTCAGCACATCATCAATATGGAATTAGATTGCGGGGTCGATCTCTTTGATCGTAGTGGACGCTATCCAAAACTAACCGCTAAAGGGGAAGAGTTAATGCCTTATGCACAAGCGACATTGATTCAGCTTGCTCGCATGAGTAGTAAAGCATCACAACTCTATACTCCTGATGCCAACCAATTAATTTTAGCGATGGATGAAGGGATTCCGCTGGCTAAACTGCCGATTGCTTTACGTCAATTAGAACAAACCTTTCCTCATCTTCAGGTCGAGTGCTTAATGGCCTCGAGCCGTGATATTATTGAGTTAGTCGAATCAGGGCGCGCGACAACTGGACTGATTTTAAGTGAACCAGATTTACCCACTTGCTTAGATTTTTTCAGTTTAGGTCATATCGCCTTTGATGTCTTTGTGGCTAAACATCATCCACTGGCTAACATACCGATCACACACATTGATGAGTTAAGACAATATCGACAGCTCACCGTGCGCTCTAAAAACAGTCAATTTAGTAGTTTAAATCAAGCATTTAGTCCAGACATTTGGTACACCGATAACTATTACACTGTTCTAGAATTGGCGGTGAATGGCTTTGGCTGGTCCTTTTTACCTAACCATCTCGCACAAAGCGTCCCTGACGCACTGACTCGAATTAATGGTACATTCACTAATTTCGCATGGGAGGTTAATATTGACCTGATTCAACACCAAAAATGGAATACCGATCCTTTGCACCAGCAAGCACGCAAAGCCTTATTAGCACTATTAAATGATATTATTGATAAAGATTAAATATAGTTAATAAAATCATCCACTATTAATTAAAAAACTGTCAATAATAAACATAATAAAAACCATTGGAATAAAATACCAATTTGTATCTAATAAAAATCACCGATAGAAACTTAAAAAGTATAATTATACCATGTAAAAACTAAGCTTACTTATACAGTAAGCTTAGTTCATGAGATTAATTTGGTATTATCTTTCTTCTAAACAGAGAGCTTTTACTGTACTTCCTTGTTTAACTGGCGTTGTCATATCATTAATCCAGTCATCAACAGTCACTTTATATTGTCTTGAGAAAGCCTCTCTAACCGAAGCCCAACTTGTTGGGGAGAGTGAATACATCGCTTGTGATAATTCATACTCTGAATGGAAAGTAATAATGCCTTTTTTCTCTGTTGCGGATATTTGGAAAGTACTACTATAAAGACTAAACTGAACATTACCTGCTGAATCTACTTGTAATAAGTTTTGAGCAAAATTAGACATTTTTTCCGTTTGGTTAGCATAGGATAACGCTGCTGAAACCAACCCTTGAACAGATTTTACTATTTGATTTTTATCACCTTTTTCTATACCCCAAAATCCATCCACAAATGAGTTAATCAACACATCCGCATTTTTGCTCTGCTGTTTTATTTGTGTCGTTGTCGCCCAATCTAAAGTTACAAAAGGCATCGAGCTAATATATTGAGTAAACTGAATAAAATGGGTTTTATCGCCCTTACCATCTGGGTCTAATGGGTTATATTCCGCTTTGGTTCGACACATATTAACAGCTGTCTGCATACCATCAAAAATACTTTGAGGTGCAGTACCTGGGGTTGATGCATTATTTGCTTGCTGTCTATAGTCACCGACAGCTTCTGCACGTGCAGGGTTCTCTATTTGAACACCTTCCATCCTTAGTAAGGATGGCCTTTCAAATATCGACTGAGGTAAAATAATTTTATCTGTACTAGTGATATGTTTAACCCATTCATTAGTTTTTACTAATAAATTACTCATTTTCATATTTCCTTTATATTGATTAATACCAGCACTACTTAGTCCATTTGTTAGAGAACTAATACGGCTAACAGCGTCCCTACCAAATCATACTAAACTAGTTTTATATCAGATTTGTGATAATTCAATGAACACATTTATTTTAATTAAATATTTTGGTTTTAATGCCAGTTAAAGCTCAGTTTAATATGTAATGTCTATGTAACCACCTCTCCATTTAGTGATCTTGTATATAGATTGGAGTTTTAATATTCCTAATATTAAAAAATGTTCTACGTCACTTGGAATTTGCTCATTAAAACGTTTTATTTCACGAGATAACACTATCATTACAATTTCACTACTATTACCTACCCATAACAAATAAGTATTTATTTTTACTCACTAAGATAGATAAATGATGCTAATTTCATAAAATATTTTTCTTACTCTCTATAAATTTAGCGCTATACTTCTCGCCCAAATTTTAAGAGGAGCACTTTGTGAGTAAGCAAATATCGGTGATCATTGGTTTATGTAACCCCAAAAGCCCAACCAATGTCGGTGGTGTATTACGTGCTGCTGGATGCTATCAAGCGGATGCGATTCGTTATACGGGGACTCGTTACGACAGAGCCGCGAAACTACAAACCGACACTAAAAACCGCCAAAGTAGCATCCCCTTGATGGCAGTCACTGAGATCACCGACGATTTGCCATCCGCTACCAAGATTGTTTGTGTTGAACTGGCGGAAGGGGCAACGCCACTGCCTGAATTTGTTCATCCGCCACAGGCGCTGTATGTCTTCGGCCCCGAAGATGGATCTATCCCTCAAAGCATCATTAATCAAGCTGATGAGGTAGTGTATGTCCCGACCGTAGGCTGTATGAATTTAGCCGCCAGCGTTAATGTCTTACTTTACGATCGCCTGGCTAAAGCTAACCCTGATATCGACCATCAACAGCAAATTATTGCTAACCGCGATGTCAAAAACCGCTTGAAGTTTCAGCGCAACAGACTGAATAAAGAGAATGCTTAGCCGAAAACTCTTTATCTCTCATAACATTACTGTGTTTTGATTCAAACTGAAAAGCCAGTACGATTTCATACTGGCTTTGATATAGTCATAATGAAAAATCACGCATTAGACGATTTTCGGTTGCCCATCTGAAGCCGTCGCGCCGCCATCAACAGGCAAATTCACACCATTGATAAATGAAGCATCATCACTGGCTAAAAATGCCACTACCGCTGCAATCTCTTTAGGTTCAGCGGCTCGCCCTAGTGGGATACGTTCATTAAATTTATCTCGCACTGAATCAGGCCAACCATTGGTCATATTGGTTTTCACTAAGCTTGGGCATACTGCATTAACACGAACACCGTCTAAACCATGATCTAGTGCCATCGCACGCGTTAAATTGACGACTGCGCCTTTCGTCGCACAATAGAATGCAGCGCCCCAATCACCACCTAGACCAGAAACTGACGCGGTATTCACAATACAACCGCGGGTTTTTAGTAATTCTGGTAAGGCAAATTTGGCGCAGTAAACCACCCCATCAATATTGACTGCCGAAATTTTCTGCCAGTCTTCTACACTGCATTCCAGTACCGTTCCGGGAATATGAATCCCCGCATTGTTGACTAAAATATCCAGTTGACCAAAGTGCTCTACGCAAGTTTGTACCAAGGCCGCTACTTGCTGGGCATCGGAGACATCCACTTTTTGCGCGGCAACACGAGCCTTATCAAAATGCTCTAAAGCATTCAGCAATTGCTCTTGATCCCAGTCAGCTAGCATCAACTGAGCACCTTCATCATACAAACGCTGTGCAATCGCTAAACCAATACCATTAGCGGCACCAGTGATGATCGCAACTTTATTGATTAACCCTTTCATAGTAAAACTCCTTCATTATTGATTTGAAAAACAGGATCTTGATGCTGCTCACTACGAGCCTGCATTAATTTGTAGTTATCTGAATAGTCCACTGGAATCGCGACAACTGCTGGCCCTTCTACTGCCATGGCTTGGCGAAGGATAGGCATTAATTGATTGGCTTGAGTCACGGCAAATCCATGCGCACCAAACGATTGTGCATAAGCTTGAAAATCAATAGGGCCAAATTTTACCCCTGAGCTGCGTTGATATTTTTGTTGCTCCTGCATTTCTACCATGTTGTAAGCATGATCAACCCAGATAATATGGACAATGTTGCATTTTAAGCGCACCGCAGTTTCTAACTCCATGCTCGATTGCATAAAGCCACCATCACCAGAAACCGAGACGACCTTATGCCCCGGTTTTAATAAGCTCGCAGCAATCGCCCAAGGTAGCGCCACTCCCATGGTTTGCTGACCATTTGAAACCAACATCTGCCGAGCTCGAAAGCAGCTTAAATAGCGCGCAATCCAAATATGAAAGCTACCCATATCAAGGCACAAGGTTGTATCGGGCGTGATGATCGCCTGCATGGTTTTAATCAAGCTTAAAGGGTGAAAACCTGCGGCTTTCTGCTTAATCGGATAGCTTTTGATGATATGTCTTTGCTGCGTTACTTCTTCTAGAATCGATAGTGCTGTTGGTGATAAGCGGGCAAACTCCGTTATCTGTGCGCAAAGAGCCTGTAAGGCTCCACCGATATGACCAACAACCTCAATACAGGGTTGGTAATGTTGTTGATACTGTGCAGGTTCCATATCAATATGAATGATCGGACAACGACGTGCATTCCAGAGCTCTGGGTCGTATTCGATAGGATTAAAACCGATGGTGATGATTAAATCCGCATCTTGCAGTAACACATCCCCCGGTTGATTATTGAATAATCCGACTCGGCCAGCAAAATGGTGATAATAGTTAATATCTACGGCACCTGCCGCTTGATAAGTACCAACCACAGGTAATTGTGTTTTTTGTAAAAATTGACTGATCATCGATGCGTTAGCTTGATCACTGGCATGTAAACCAAGCAATACCACGCAACGCTGCGCTTTACCGATCCGGTTGGCTGCCTCTTCAACAGCCGCTAAATCGGCATAACCGCTTGGGCGATAACTCGATGGGATAACTAAATCCGCATCCGTTTGATCACTTAATACATCTTGTGGAACACTGATAAAACATGCCCCTTGACGCCCAGATTCAGCAATTCGAAATGCATTGGCCATAACTTCACTAGCCGCATCAACATGTTGGATCTCTGCGCTGTATTTGGTTACCGAGCGAAAAATACTCACGGTATCCATACTCTGGTGAGTCTGTTTTTGTTGGTAAGTTCGTTTTACTGCACCACCAATAGCTAGCATCGGATCCCCTTCTGCATTAGCCGTGGCAACGCCAGTCACTAAGTTCCCACATCCCGGACCAGAAGTCGCTAACGTTACGCCCGCTTTACCGGTTAAACGTCCCATGATACCGGCCATAAACGCACCATTGGCTTCATGTCTGACTGGGATCATCTGGATATTCGTATCTTCAAGCGCGTCGAATAATCGATCAATTTTGGCACCAGGTATACCAAATACGTACCGAATGCCTAAGGTCTCTAGCTGCTGTGCAATTAACTGCGCGCCACTGCGCAAAGCGTGATGAGATGACATAACATTTCCTTTTGACTGACGATGTGTTGGGTTATTTTTCAGCCGCTTCGATAGCGGAATGAAGATTTTTGGGCATAAGATCGGCATCAAGAAAATCACTTGATATCGGGGTATCAATCACTAGACGCGAGACACGACCGATTTGTAAAAACCCCGATGAAACGAGGTAGTCCTGAACATGGCCTCCCCCTGTTCTCGCTTGATCAATAAAATGCTCATGATAGCCAGGAACATTAATTCCCGTGGTATATCGCGGACTACGAAACCCCGCCATCACGCCCGATTGGTGTTCAAAATGAAACGTAGGCTGCTGTTTGATCGCTTCGAGCATCGGTCGATAAGGACGCTGCTGTTTAGGAACAGTACGGGTTTGGACTAATGGAAAGTCCCCTTCAAGGCGAATCGCACAAAAAACATTGTCACTAGGTACCAAACGATCGATAAGCTGATGCACTTCCTGACGGGTTAATGTGTCATTAATGGGCAGTTCAATGTCTGGTTTAAAGAAAGTAAACACCGCAAAAGGCGTTTTTTGATCCAGTTGAGCAGGATGTGCGGAACCATTGGCGTGCAGTTGGAAAACCTGACTATCAAAAGCAATCAACTCGCCATCCAATTGATTAAAAGTCCCCAAACCAAAATCACCGTGTTTAAGCAGTTCAGCAATGGTTGTTGAACCTTCATAAACACCAGCAATTAAGGCGCTCATCAGCGAAGTTTGATAAATCTCCCCTTCTCCCGAGCCTTGCTGATAATGAGCAAACTGCTCTGCAATTTGCTGAGGACAAGAACAGACCGAAGAGATAAAACGTTGCATAACTCAAACCTAATATGAACTAAAGTGTATATTTAGATTGACTTGAGAAGCACAACAAATCCAATATAAAAAAGATTTATTTTGATATAAAAAAAATATGGATGAATGATGGAATTTCGCTACATGAAGTATTTCGTTGCCGTTGCTAACGCTAAGCATTTTACGCGCGCTGCTGAGCAGTTAGGTATCGCCCAACCACCATTAAGTCAACAAATCAAAAAATTAGAAGATGAGTTAGGCGTTGCCTTATTTAAACGTTTATCTCGCGGAGTTGAACTTACTGCCGCTGGGGAAGAGTTTTATCATGATGCGCAACACATTTTACAAGAGGTTGAGTGCTGTCAGCGAAAGTTGGAGCAAATTGCGCGCGGTGAAAAACAGGAATTACGCATCGGATTTGCTTCCTCAACAGCGAGTAGCCGTGAAGTTTTAGACAATATCCGCCGTTTGCATGAGCAATATCCAACGCTCAATTTAGTAGCTGTTGAGCATCCAATGCCCGAGCTGGTCACATTGCTCAAACAGCGGCGTTTAGAATTTGCTTTTATGCGCCTGCCTTGTTATGCCAGTGAGTCACTTAACCAACAAATCTTATTTGATGATCCTTTCGTGGCCGTTACCCCCATTAGCTATCGTTTAGCCACTCATCCAACCCTCAATTTGGCCCAGTTACATAATGAAAATGTCTTAATGTTTCCTCGTGAGACTGGCCCAGCCTTGTACGATCGTATTGAGGCGGCTTTACATAATGCAGGGGTGCATATTGCTCGGCCTTACGCCGCGCCACAACTTCGCACTGCTATTACCATGGCGCAAGCCGGTTTTGGCATTGCCATTGTACCGCTATCGTTAACTGAGCATCTCGATCGATCGGTTGTTGTACAACAGATCAATGACATGCCTTTTGTCAGTCAGGTCGCATTGGTATGGGATAGTCGTCATCATCACCCATTAATTAATACCAGCATCCAATGTATGCGCAGCCCTAGACGGTGATCGACACCGTCACAAAGACGTATAATCAGCATGATAATTTTAACCGGACCCAACCATGACTCAATTAACTTTATTTTATGATGCCACTTGCCCATTGTGCGTTAAAGAAATGGATGCACTGAGGCGGTTAGATAAAAACCAGGCACTTAAGATGGTTGATATTTATAGTGAAGAGATTAGCGCTTACCCGCAAATTGATATCAAGCAAGCGGGCACTATTTTGCATGCGCTCGATGAGTCTCAACAGTTAATCCTTGGCTTAGACGCCGTACATCGCGCTTGGCAATTGGTCGGTAAAGGCTGGATCTATGCGCCACTGCGTTGGCGATTAATTAAACCTTTGGCCGATAAAGCTTACCTGTACTTTGCCAAACATCGTTATCGTTTTTCATTTTGGTTAACTGGCACAGCGAAGTGCAGCAATAACCAATGTTCCCGCTAACGGCTTTTTTAAGCGCTTAGATTGGCATCAATTGCAAGCCTATTGATAGTGCAAAGCGCCATTGCTCTTGCATTGTCAGTGGATATGATCAGATACTTAGCCTATCAAGACTGCTCAATCATTTTCTAGTTACCGAATATTAATACTCCGCCGATCTCGTTCACTGATCGTGCTCTCTGTGACTGGTTATGATTGTATTGTTATGTCCAAACCGACGTCATGAATGAGAGCCTGGCTCTCTCTTTTAATCACTCGACGGAAAGATAAGGCTTACTTTGAAAAACTCCACTCACTCCAGCGCTGATCCACAACCAACATTCTTCTTCCTAGATTATGAAACTTGGGGAACAAGCCCAGCCAAAGATCGTCCTAGCCAGTTTGCTGGTGTGCGTACCGATATGGATTTTAATATTATCGGTGAGCCTTTGGTGATTTACTGCCAACCACCGAGTGATTATTTACCCTCACCAGAAGCCGCCTTAATAACCGGTATTACGCCACAAAAAGCGCAGGTAGAGGGGCTGCCCGAGCCAGAATTTATTGCCCGCATTCATGCTGAACTCGCCACACCGAATACCATCAGTTTGGGCTATAACAGCATTCGATTTGATGATGAAGTGACCCGCTATACCTGCTACCGCAACTTTATTGATCCTTATGCTTGGAGCTGGCAAAAAGGTAACTCACGTTGGGATTTACTTGATGTGATGCGCGCTTGCCATGCATTACGTCCAGAAGGCATTGAGTGGCCTGAAAACCAAGAAGGCTTTACCAGCTTTAAACTTGAGCATCTCTCAGAGGCGAATGGTATAGAACACAGTAACGCTCACGATGCAATGGCTGATGTGATTGCCACCATTGAACTTGCGAAAAAAGTTAAAGCCGCTCAACCTAAGTTGTTCGATTACTTCTTATCCATGCGTCACAAACGTAAGCTAATTGAACTGGTTGATATTGTTAATATGACCCCATTGATGCATGTTTCAGGCATGCTTGGGCGTGAACGCAGTTATACCAGTTGGGTCGTGCCCATTGCGTGGCATCCCACCAACCAAAACGCCGTAATCGTGGTCGATTTAGCCAAAAACCCCGAGCCGCTATTTGAGTTAACCAGCGAGCAACTCTTACAGCGCCTGTATACTAAACATGATGATTTAGCAGAAGATGAATTGCCAGTACCGGTTAAGCTGATTCACTTAAATAAATGCCCCATTTTAGCTCCTGCGAAAACCCTCACGGCTGAAAATGCAGCCACCATTGGTATTGATCGCGAGCAATGCTTGGCCAACCTGGCTCAAATCCGCCAGCAGCCGACACTTCGTGAAAAACTGGTGAATGTCTTCAGTAGTGAGCGAGACTTTGCACCGAGCAATGATGTCGATTGCCAATTGTATGATGGCTTCTTTTCTCCCGCCGATCGCGCGGCAATGGACATTATTCGCTCTGCCGCGCCAGAGTCACTGGCTGATTTAGATATTCAATTCAGTGATCAACGCATTGCACCTTTACTGTTCCGTTATCGAGCGCGCCATTATCCTTGGACACTCAATGAAATGGAACAACGCCGTTGGGCAAGTCATTGCCAAGATTATTTTGCTACTCAGTTACCAAGTTATATGCTCAATTTAGAAAATTTGGTCGAGCAACATCAACACGATGCTAAAAAGATCGCCTTACTAAAAGCGGTGTATCGCTATGTTGAAGCGCTTACTTCTTAAATGGCTTATTACAAAAAGGGTTTATTCACACCATGATACCTAAGCTCGCCAAATTATTGAAAACGACTGCGCAGTATCTAGTCTCAATGGGGCTTATTTTTTTATGTCTATGGGCTGGCGTTAGCCTACAACATTGGCTCGGGATTGCTATCCCAGGTAGTATTTTTGGCCTGCTAATTTTATTTGCTTTACTGGCCAGTGGTATTGTTCCCGTCGATTGGGTACGACCTAGCGCTCATCTTTTTATCCGTTATATGATTTTGCTGTTCGTACCAATCAGCGTTGGCTTAATGGTCCATTTTGACATGTTAGCAACTAACCTTTGGCCGATTATCGCCAGCGCGATTGGCGGAACAACCCTTGTCTTGATTTCAGTAGGTTACGTGCTTGATCGCTTTTTAAAAAGAGGCAAAAAATAATGTGGTTACTCATAACACTGATGGTGTTTTTTTTCGCTCGTTGGGTAGCTCAAAAATACCGCTCACCTTTAGTTAATCCATTGTTGATCTGCATCGCCATCTTAATTCCGTTACTGATCTGGTTAGAAGTGCCTTACCAAGAATATTACGCGGATAATCACTGGATCAGTGATTTACTCCAGCCTGCCGTTGTGGCGCTCGCTTATCCCCTTTATGAGCAATTACCGCAAATTCGCGCAAATTGGCGAATTATTCTCTTAGCTTGTGGCGTTGGCAGCATCATGTCTATGCTCACGGCCAGCATTATTGCCTTATCAATGCACGCAGACATTACCTTAGTCGCCGCCTTGATGGGCAAATCCGTCACTACACCTATTGCAATGGAAGTCAGTAGTAATTTGGGCGGAGAGCCTGCCATCGCCGCTATTCTTGTTCTACTCGTCGGGTTGTTTGGCGCTATTATGGCCTACCCCATTTATAACCTGCTGAATATTACCCACCCAATAGCTAGAGGCTTAACCACAGGGACTGTTGCTCACGCTCTGGGTACTGCAACCTGTGCTGAAAAAGATCCACGAGATGCGGCATTTAGCTCGTTAGCACTGGTACTCTGTGGTGTGATCACCTCTATTTTAGCCCCTAGCCTGTTTGCTTTTAGTCTATGGCTTTTTTATTAAACGGGTCTTGTTGAGATTTTGGGAGATTCGATGGGTATTATGTGTGACCTCACTCTAATTATGAAAAATGAAATCAATTTACACAAAAAATTGAGACTTTAATCACGGAATAGCTATGGTAATTATCTAAAATGGAGTTCAATTGACCAATTAAGGATGAATTATGTATAGCCGAATCGAACAAGCGTTATCACAAATGCCAGCCATGCTTAGCGAGTTTCTAACGCCTATCGTCACGGCCGAGCGCTTTGATGCGACACTTTCTGCTGAACAATTCCATCAATTATTGACTTTATCAGGATTAAACGACGCCGATCTCAGAGTCGCTTTACTGCCACTCGCTGCGGCTTATGCATACGTGCCAATTTCCAACTTTCATGTCGGAGCGATTGCTCGAGGAGTGAGTGGTCGGCTCTATTTTGGCGCTAATATGGAGTTTTCCGGAGCGCAGCTAGGACAAACCATCCATGCTGAGCAAGCCGCGATTAGTCACGCGTGGATGAAGGGTGAACAAGGCATAGCCAGTATGACGGTCAACTATAGTCCTTGTGGTCACTGCCGACAGTTTATGAATGAATTGAACACCGCTCCCTCTTTAACCATTCAACTGCCACAACGTGAAGAAAAGTCCTTACAATATTATTTACCTGAATCTTTTGGTCCAAGTGATTTGGGAATTCAATCTGCATTAATGACCCCGATTGATCATGGTTACCGTAGTGATGATCAAGATGCGTTAATTCAAACCGCCATCTGCGCACTCAACCGTAGTCATGCACCTTATACCAATAATCTCAGTGGCGTAGCTTTGCGCAGTGCTTCTGGTGCTGAATACAGCGGCGCTTATGCCGAGAATGCCGCTTTTAATCCAAGCTTACCACCGTTACAAGTCGCGTTAATCCAATTGCGTATGGCAGGGGAAGAATTCACCGACTTAGCGGGCGCTGCGTTAGTCGAGATGGCACAAGGTCAAATCAGCCATTTAGCTGATACTCAAGCGACCCTCGAAGTGATTAATCCAGACCTCCCTTTGTCTTATTTAGCACTCTAATCTTAGTCAATATTGATTACTCGTCGCGTTAGTATATTGATGAGTAATCAATAACAACCCGATTTTATTTATCGCACTCATGCCCCGACTTGATTTCATCCAACCCAAATAGCAAACGTTTTCTTTTTCACACGATTCCAGTATCATTGCCGCTGTTTTTATCTCTCAAGAAGAAGTCAATGCCACTTAGGTATTGAGTATGAATAAGGATTTTTTATGTTGGGAACGGCTACTCTCAATAGTGCAACACGGGTGCTATTACTTGGTTCAGGCGAGCTTGGTAAGGAAGTCGCCATTGAATGTCAACGCCTTGGTTTAGAAGTGATTGCGTGTGATCGCTATGCGAACGCCCCTGCGATGCAAGTCGCTCATCGTTATCATGTTTTCGATATGCTTGATCCACAAGCACTACAACAAATCATCGAGCAAGAACAACCACACTATATCGTGCCCGAAGTCGAAGCTATCGCCACGGATAAACTGGTCGAATTAGAAACACAAGGTTTCACGGTTATCCCAACCGCCAAAGCCGCTCAATTGACGATGAATCGAGAGGGCATTCGCCGCCTCGCTGCTGAACAGCTGTCACTACCAACCTCCAATTATCAATTTGCGGATAGTTATGAGCAATTCGTGCTCGCTGTCGAGCAAATCGGCTTACCTTGTGTCTGTAAACCGATCATGAGCTCTTCCGGTAAAGGTCAGAGTGTTTTAAGAAGCCCTGAGGATATTGAACAAGCCTGGCACTATGCTCAACAAGGTGGACGTTCAGGAGCAGGCCGAGTCATCGTCGAAGGTTTTGTTGATTTTGATTATGAAATCACCTTATTAACGGTTCGCGCTATCGATGGTGTCCATTTTTGCGCTCCTATCGGTCACCGACAAGAAGACGGTGATTATCGTGAGTCTTGGCAGCCACAAGCGATGTCCGAAAATGCCTTAAAAGCCGCTGAATATGTAGCAGAGGAAATTGTTAATGCGCTTGGTGGCTATGGATTATTTGGTGTTGAACTGTTCGTCAAAGGCGACCAAGTCATTTTCAATGAGGTCTCCCCTCGCCCACATGATACTGGCATGGTGACGATGATTTCCCAGGATTTATCAGAATTTGCACTGCATGTTCGCGCATTTATCGGTTTACCTGTCGGAACGATAACTCAATATGGGCCTTCTGCTTCAGCCGCGATTCTTGGTCAAGGTTTTTCAAACAACATCCAATTTTCAGGATTGGATGACGCTCTAAGCATTCCAACCGCTCAGGTTCGTTTATTTGCGAAACCGGATATTGATGGGCGTCGTCGTTTAGGTGTTGCTTTAACGCGTGGTAAGACGACAACGGAAGCAACGGATAGAGCGATAGAATGTTCTAAAGCGATAAAGATTGAGTACTGAACCATCCTTGAAGCTGCAGGGGGCCAGACGGTCCCCCAATGATTATAAATAATTATGTAATTAGAGATAAAAATCGAGCCAATATCGCTAAAGCGTCAAGCGCTTCAAGCTGGAAAGACATACACGTTAAACAAAAAGAGCAACACCACTCTACTTGATTTTTTCTATCGTCTCCGCTACGTACACAGCACCCTTACGTATTTCTTCAATTAATGTTTTAGTAATATTTAACTGATTATTACATTCCGTCACCTTGGCACGTACGCTATCTAGACTCGCTTCTGAGGTTGTCGTTAATTCGGTATTTCTTTTGACAATAGTGCTAATTTCATCGGTCGCTTTAGAGGTATTGGCTGCAAGTGATCGAACCTCATCGGCAACGACTGCAAATCCACGGCCATACTCGCCAGCTCTTGCTGCTTCAATCGCCGCATTCAATGCCAATAGGTTAGTCTGATCAGCGATACTAGAAATGGTGGTAACGATTTGCACAATCTGTTTAGATTGTCCGGCTAGTTGCCCCATTAACTCATTAGCTTTATTGACCGTAGCTTCAATATCTTGTGCACTAGCGGCTGCATCTGCCACCATTTTGGAGCCATCGTGAGTTAAAGAAACGGTTTCTTGAGAACGCTGCTCGGCAATCAGAGTCGCCTCTTCTATCCGTTTTGACCTTTGTATTCTATCGGTTATATCACTAGCAAATTTAGTGACTCGAACCACCTTACCTTGATCATCAAAAATAGGGTTGTAGGTCGCTTCGATCCAAATTTCTTCACCATACTTAGTCAAACGTTTAAATAATCCCGCTTGAAACTTACCTTTCGCTAATTCGATCCAGAATTTAGGATGTTCTTGATGAAACGCATCATCGCAAAAAATACGGTGGTGTTTGCCAACAATTTCATTCAATTGATAACCAAGCGCCGCTAAAAAATTTTTATTGGCTTCAACAATTGTCCCATCCGGCGTAAAAGAGATCACTGCCATCGATTTATCTACCGCATTAAAAACGGCCGCCTGTGAATCTAATTTTTGTTTCGCTTTAGTCACATCACTGGCAATTTTAATCACCTTATAGACTTTACCTTGCTGATTTTTAATCGGTATATAGGTCGCTTCGATCCAAATTTCTTGTCCGCCTTTGGTTAAACGACTGAACGTTCCCGATTGAGACTGGCCTTGAGCAAGCTGCTGCCAAAAAGTTGCATAAGCCGGAGAATCACTCACTTTTTTAGCACAGAACATTCGATGATGATGCCCTTTAACCTCATCTAAACCATACCCTGTCACTTGCAAGAAAAGCTTATTTGCAGATAACACTTCACCTTGGGGAGTAAACTCGATGTAGGCGGTATGATTACCGATTGCCGCAAGAATATCGCCCGCGGCGATTAACTGGTCACGCTCTTGAGTAACTTGTTTTAATTGTTTGGACTGCTGATTAAAAAACATAAAACGATCCTTATTATCTACGGCTGGGGCTTTAAAAGGGCTTGATTAGCAAATCCTTGATTACAGTTTATATCATTCTATCCAAAACCTCAGGTTCTTTATCTTTTTATCAACCAAACCTCTTCAGCAAAATAACTGACTCCTTTTTTAACGCTTTCCGGATGCTGTGCATTCACTTCCTCCCGAGCTAAACGCTGGATATCAAAGCCATTAAATAACTGACGAATTTCTTGTTCATTGACGCTAAATGGTGGGCCACTACGCTCTTCTTGAGGGTAATCTAAACTGATCAGTAATAGTCTACCTCCGGGATTCAATAAGCTTTTTAAGCGCTCAGCATAATGTACTCGCATCTCTTCTGGGAGGGCAATTAAGGCCGCGCGATCATAAATAATATCAACCGGAACCAATGGCGCGGTGAAAATATCCCCAGTATAAAGAGTCAGTTCATCAAATTGATAACTCTCATGCTGTGCAGAAAGTTGAGTCACTAATGGCGTATAAAAATGCTCAGCAAAAAATGCCCTTACCGCTATCGGACTCAGTTCGACACCTTGTACATTATCATGCCTAGCAGCTAGCCAGACTAAGTCTTCACTTTTTCCACACAAAGGAACAAAAACGTTATCACTGCGTTGTGGTAACGTCGCTGACCAATATTCCATGAGTAATGGATTAACGTCATCAAGATGAAAACCAAGCTGATTTGCCGCCCATTTGTTATGCCAAAATTCTGGATCTCTCATTTTTCTCTACCATTGTATTATTAAAAGACGACTAGCTTACTGATACGCTAAGTACGCAAAAGGCTGCATTATGCTGTTGTCATCAATAAGGCTCAACATCAAATGTGAAGGATATACATTTCTTTACATTCGAATGTGGAACTGTGGATCTAATCAAGTGTCTCAACACTGTGACCAAAGCCATATTATTGAAATAGAGAAGATCGTTTAGGTTGAATTCGTTTCAGTCACCCCAACTTAAACCTTAGTGGCTTCTGTTTGTTGTTGGATTAGCGTTCTTTTAAGTCCTTCTTTTGACCTAAACAACGCAAGCTAAGGAGAATGAATGAGTCTATTGCTAAGAACAACGGCCCTCATGCTATTCATGTTAAGCCGAGCCCCTGCCTTCGCCGCAACCATTCCGGTCAATGTATCGTCTCAAACGCCTCAAGGAGAATATCAAAATGAAATCAATGCCCAACGTTTTAAGCATAGTTTAAGTGGTTTATACGGTATTCAAACCACACATCACTCGGTTATCCAACCGTATAGCAACTTTGATGAACTCTATCAAAAAGCAAGTGATGCTCAACTAGAGCTCGAAACGTTATGCACTAGCGCCGCAATGTTGACATCTGCTAAAGCGTTATTTTCTGGAACCAAATCTCGTTCAAGAGCGCTCGAAAAAATTGCATTAGAACTCAATGGCCAACCAGAACGAATTACCGATTTAGCACGCGCAACCATCATTGCTGACGATGTACCAAGTTTGGTGGAAGCTTATGAAGTGTTAGGACGCGAAGCAACGATCGTAAAAGTAAAAAATCGCTTTAAAACACCAGCGGCCTCTGGTTATCGTGACCTGAATGTCTTAGTCGAACTACCGAAAAGTAAAATCATTGCCGAGGTTCAATTGCACTTAAAAGCCATTGCTGAGGTAAAAAGCGGCCCTGAGCATCGTTTGTATGAACAAATACAACGTATTGAACGTCAAGCCAGCCGGGAGCAAAGACCTCTTAACGATTGGGAATTAGCCAAAATTCATCAAATTCGCCATCAATCTCTCAACCTATATCAACAAGCTTGGCAACCTTACATTACGACAAATATCCAAGCAGCTTAATTTAAATTTATTACCCCAATAATAAAGAACGCAGAGTCTCGCTGGCTCTGCGTTCTTTTGTTGATGTTTTGTCTATCAACGCGTTAGTTTTTGAGCAAACTAAACTGAGTTCAATAATTCTTATTATGATTAATCAAAATAAACCACTAACTCAACATTCTCACCTCGTGCTTGCGCATCCAAAGTGAAATAGACATGACCTGCTTTTTCTACTGGTATCGATAGATATTCATAACTATCTACGCTCGTAGAAGCCCATTGATGAGAGGCTCGACTTGCCCATTGGCCAAAGCTGGCAAAAAGATCAACATTACTGTTTGTGGATTGTGTTGGCGTCATCCACACCTGAACCGTACTCACTCCCTCTGGAACATAAATGGCGGCATAACGACGCTGATTAACCAGCAAAGTTTGACTCTGGTTTTCTTCTAGTCGAATTGGACGTAAGTCATCCTGCTCTTTGGGGGGCAAGCTGACCTGCTCGGTTTGAATTTTTGCTGAAAGTATTACATCAGAAAACGCTGCTCTTCCAGTAACACTAATGTAATAGCGACCAGCTTGTACATAACCATCAGCTTGTGGTTCTAAGTTAATGGTTTCATTACTACTGCCACTAATAAAGTCACTGAATTGATAGTCATAATAATGAGCAACTTGGTTATAACTCATGTATAAATCGGCGTCGCCTTGCCCTGTTATCGACACCTGAAAACTCAAACTGCGTTCAGGAACATCGATATAAAAGCGTTGCTCGGAAAGATAGCTACCGTGTAATGTTATTGGTTGATTAACCACTAATTCTATCGGTTGCGCCTCTTGTGGTGGCTCAGGTGTGGGATCCACCGTTTCTGGTTCTTCAAGCTTTAACGTATCTAACCAACGCGAAAAAGCTTCATCGTGCTGAGCACCCAACTGCTTAACGATTTCAGCCCACTGTGCATATTGACCTTGTCTTGCCAACGTCAACAAGCGCTCCACTTCTTGAGGATGTTCTTCAAGCATATAGCGCACCGCGAGATACCCCCAACGATAAATACGATTAGTATCATGAGAATAGGTGGTCGCCATAACATCAGAAAGACTCATTTTTCCCTGTTGAATCGTGCGAATAGCAGCATCGTAACCTTGTTTGTAATGCATGTATTCCGCAAAACCTTCTAACCACCAAACCATATATCCATGAGCAAGATTCTCACCAAAACCACCGTATAAATTGAATCGTCCATCCAAATAATGCACATACTCATGCTCAAGGTTAAGAATCGATAGCGCATCTTCACCGTTAGCATAACGGTAAGCGATAAATCGTGCCCGATTGTTCGGATCGGCTGGATTGCCCTCTAGATACTGACCACCATTATCCGTCGTGTTATTAAACAAAAATGCGGAATAATCGACGTAACTTTGGTTATTCGCAAACACCACAACTTCTACTTTGTCATTCAAATCGTCGGCTACCGGTAGACCACCGCTGTTGACAACCTGATGGAAATCTTGCTCTTTCGCGTTGAGAACCGAACAGACTTCACGCTCTTGTTGTATGGTCAAATCTTGCGAACGAACAATCGCTGGGCCATCACATTGGTGCCAATTAGGTAATATACGCGCTGCCAGATTGTCTTTTTGAGCTTCTATATTTATGTCAGCAATCGCATCTGGAGCAAAATGCTGGAGCATTTCTACCGCAGCTAACCATAACGTTTCATGTTCACTACCCAACGGGTAACGTTGTAACGTATCTAGCATCACTTGTTTCGCTTGTTGGCGAGTGGCTAACTGAGGAGAAGCTAATAACCGTCCTGTTTCTCGAACGGCATTAAATACTAAAAATTTCGCATCCGTGGTTAATGCCCATTGGTTATTTTGCGCAAATCGTTCTAGATTATCGATATGCTGTGGATTAAGAGCTAAGTATTGATAAAACTCATCTCGTCCAATATGACCAGCCATAGCTCTAAATAAATTATTCAGTCCATCAACCCATTGAGTATTTTGGGCCGTGTCAGGGGTAAAATGGGCCAATAGCGCCATCATACTGTCCATCGTCAATGGCAATTGTTTAATGCTATCTGCCATCAGGCTCATGTTTTTAAAAGCATCGACTTGTTCACGACCTTGATTAATCACATGAGGAGAGCGTAGGAACTGATTGATCGCTTGTGCAATACGCTCGCTTAGTGCTTGAGAAAACGGCTGATGTTCGCCTTGGGCATAAAAGCGTACATAATAAGCCGCACGAATAAATTCGCTTAAATTTTTAATGACCTTCGCTTGCTCCGCCAGACCTTGATACTCATGGACTTTATCCATGAGTTCATCCTGAACCCTCGCGATACTCGGCTCACTGTATAAATCGTTGAGGCTATCTACTCCAGCGCTATACCATGAACTGTAACATGCGTGATCGGCATCGATTATACTAACTAATCTATCCTCTGCTTGAACTAATTCAGAAAAATAACAGCGATGATCAGCCAAACTCGCTGAAGAAAAAGCCAACAAACAGGCCAATACTAATGGGCGTTGACGATGTAGAGGAAAAGTAACCATATAACTCACTCCAAAGCGCCAGTGAGCTTTCCTAACAATTTGAATAACAATTAATGAGATACGCCATTCATATAGGGAAAGACTATCGCCCATTAAGATGGCAGGCACATTATTGGCATCCAGTTGCTTAGGCAAACTTAAACTTAGGCACTTTATTATTGATTGAACAGAGGCGTGGTTATACGTATAGCGGCAGAGATATGAAACTAGGTTAATTTAAAAATAAGAGGCTGCTTCCAAAACAAAAGTTAAGAAAGGCTTTTCTATCAACAGGTTAAGTAAAAACAACGAGGCCATACGGAGAGTATGGCCTGATACGATGTGTTGTTATTTTTCTACTGGGATATTTTCGACCCGGGCTTTTAACTTTTGTCCGGGACGAAATGTAACGACACGTCGAGCTGAAATAGGAATATCTTCCCCCGTTTTAGGATTTCGACCTGGTCTCTCACTTTTATCTCGCAGATCGAAATTACCGAAACCAGAGAGTTTTACTTGTTCGCCATTCTCAAGTGCTTTACGAATTTCTTCAAAAAATACTTCTACCGTGTCCTTGGCATCCCGTTTACTAAAGCCTAGTTTTTCGAACAGGTTTTCAGCCAAATCGGCTTTTGTGAGCGCCATAAACTTTCCTCAAAGCTAGGTTAAACTTTGCTGTATTAAGCAGCATCAAAATCATTTTTGTTCAGCCAATCAAAGACATATCGGCTCTGTTGAAAAGTGTATGCCAAGCTTATGATTTTCGCCAACTTTTTTATTATGAAGGATATCGACTGGGAAGCCTTTAGAATGGTACGTTTTACATACAGCAACAAGATTAAACTCTAATATTTTTTTAAATAAAAAATTTAAAGCTAAAAAAGTAATTATATATAACTAAAATCAGAATGTATGACTAAAAAAACAAACGTCATCTTTATTGAACTTGATCTTGAATTTTTGTAAATAATCTTAAAAATCATACTGTTGTTTTTATAATTCTAAAATTAAACCTAAAAAAAGCAGATCACGTTGATCTGCTTTTTGGTATTACTGCATGTATTGAACCAGGTTAATCTCGCAGCGTTGCAGAGTATTGGTTTGCCACTGCTTGAACAATATTGTTCACTGCAGCAGAAATATCCGCATCTTCTAGCGTTCGCTCAGACGATTGTAAGATAAGCGCAATAGCTAAGCTCTTCTTACCATCTTCAACGCCTTTACCAATATAAACATCAAACAGCTTAGCATCACGTAATAGCGAACCTCCAGCCGCTTGACAGGTTGCAACGACATCCCCAGAAGCAACACTTTGATCGACAACCAGAGCAATATCACGACGATTTGCAGGGAACTTGGACAGAGCCACCGCTTCTGGGATCACTTTGGTATTAATCGCTGACCATTCGATTTCAAATACGATAGTACGACCATTTAAACCAAATTTACGCTCAAGTTCTGGATGAACGGTACCAATCACGCCTATCTCTTTACCATCTAGTACAATGGCAGCAGCCTGACCAGGATGCAATGCCGGATGCTGCGTTGCAGTAAACTGATAAGCTCGGCCATTCGCAGTTAAATCGAGGATTGCTTCTACATCGCCTTTTAGATCAAAGAAATCAACGCTAGCCGTTTCCATGTTCCAATGTTCATCACTACAAGTACCAGCGATCACACCAGCCAGCATAGGTTCTTGACGCATACCATTTTCAGCAGCTTGATCGGGAATAAAACGCAAACCTTGCTCAAACAAGCGTACGCGCGGCTGTTGACGTTTCTGGTTGTGCACCACTGTATTCAGCAAGCCTTGGATTAAGCTAAGGCGCATTGCTGACATATCGGCAGAAATTGGGTTTGGTAAAATGAGGGGTTCTATATTCGGAACCACTAGTTTTTGCTGTTCTGGTTCAACAAAGCTATAAGTGATAGCTTCGTGATAACCACGATCCACTAACAAATCACGCACACGCTTGAGCGGTAAACGCGCTTCTTTGTGGACATTCATATTTAATGCTGCTTGAGGTGCTTGATTAGGGATATTGTTATAGCCATAAATACGACCGACTTCTTCGACTAAATCTTGCTCGATCGCGATATCAAAACGCCAAGTTGGTGCAGTCGCCAGCCAACCTTGTGACGTAGTTTCTACTTGCATACCAAGACGTTGTAGAATTTCTACCACATCAGCATCGGCGATAGTATGGCCAAGTAAATTATCCAATGTCGTACGACGTAAAGCGACTTTATTAGCACTTGGAAGATGCTGATCAGATTGAGCCGTGATGACTGGTGCCGCTTGACCTCCACAAATATCAATCAGGAGTTGGGTCGCTCGCTCAAGAGCCGCTTGCTGTAACTCGTAATCCACACCACGCTCAAAACGCATTGACGAATCCGTATGTAAACCATACCGACGTGCACGTCCGCGAATATGATCTGGCGCGAAGAAAGCCGACTCTAATAACACATCTTGCGTGCTTGAACTTACCCCAGAATGCTCACCACCAAATACACCGGCAATCGCCAATGGTTTATTATGGTCAGCAATCAATAAAGTATCTGGATTAAGCGTTGCTTCAGTGCCATCAAGGAGAATTAACTTTTCATCTTGCTCAGCAAGACGTACCACAATACCACCCTCAATCTTTGCCAGATCAAACGCGTGCATTGGCTGACCTTGCTCTAGCATGACATAGTTAGTGATATCGACAATCGGATCGATCGAACGAATACCGCAACGACGTAACTTTTCCTGCATCCATAACGGTGTCGCAG
This sequence comes from Vibrio injensis, assembly GCF_001895205.1. GTDB lineage: Bacteria > Pseudomonadota > Gammaproteobacteria > Enterobacterales > Vibrionaceae > Vibrio > Vibrio injensis. The sequence goes on from NZ_BDJF01000011.1 coordinate 204,005, forward strand.
CGTTCACATTGACATTTTTGACAATTCGCCCGAGATAACGCGGACAAGCGGCAGGTGCTTGGATATCAATTGTTAAGGTATCGGTAATTGACGCCAAAACTGGCTCAACCGATGGCTCAGTAATATCCATACGGTTAAGTACACCCACTTCACGCGCCAATCCACGTAAGCTGAAACAATCAGCACGGTTAGCCGTAAGGTCTACATCGATGGTGACATCATTAAGGCCTAAAAACTCACGAAAATCACAACCAATAGGCGCATCTGGCGCTAATTCCATGATTCCGTCAGATTGAATGTCAATCCCTAATTCCGAGAATGAGCACAACATGCCGTGAGAAGGCTGGCCACGTAATTTGGCTTTCTTAATTTTGAAGTCACCTGGCAGTACAGCGCCAACGGTAGCAACCGCAACTTTCAAGCCTTGACGACAGTTAGCCGCGCCACAAACGATATCAAGTAATTCGTCTTCGCCGACATCAACTTTAGTGATACGCAGTTTATCAGCGTCAGGATGTTGACCACATTCAACCACTTGACCAACTTTAACACCGTTAAACACGCCAGCAACAGGGAGGACGTCATCGACTTCTAACCCTGCCATAGTAATTTGATGGGTCAATTCGTCAGTGCTAACCGCAGGGTTTACCCACTCACGAAGCCAAGATTCGCTAAATTTCATAGTGATAAGCCTCTGGATTACTTGAATTGTTTAAGGAAACGCAGGTCGTTTTCGAAAAACGAACGTAGATCGTTCACGCCATAACGCAACATCGTTAAACGCTCTACTCCCATACCAAAGGCAAAACCTGAGTACTGCTCAGGGTCAATACCGACACTGCGCAATACATTTGGATGAACCATACCGCAACCCAGTACTTCTAACCATTTACCGTTCTTACCTTTCACATCCACTTCAGCGGAAGGCTCGGTAAAAGGAAAATAAGAAGGACGGAAACGCACTTCAACTTCTTCTTCAAAGAAGTTGCATAGAAAATCGTGCAAAATGCCTTTAAGCTGAGCAAAGTTAACCTTTTCATCGACCAACATGCCTTCGACTTGATGGAACATTGGTGTATGAGTCTGATCATAATCATTACGATACACACGACCCGGAGCAATAAAGCGGAACGGTGGTTTACCGTTTTCCATAGTACGTATCTGTACGCCAGAGGTGTGAGTACGCAACATCAAATCAGGATTAAAAAAGAAGGTATCGTGATCGGTACGCGCCGGATGATCAGCAGCAATATTTAACGCATCAAAGTTATGGAAGGCATCTTCAACTTCAGGGCCAGACTCAACGCTAAAGCCTAATTCACCAAAAAAGTTTTCGATGCGTTCAATCGTGCGGGTGACTGGGTGTAAACCACCATTATCGATACGACGACCCGGTAAAGTCACGTCAATCGTTTCAGCCGCTAACTTCGCTTCTAATTCAGCGCGTTGTAAAGCATCTTTACGCAGTGAAATCGCTTTTTGCACGGTTTCTTTGGCAACGTTGATCTCTTGACCTGCGGTACGACGCTCTTCTGGTGGTAATTTACCTAGGCTTTGCAGTTGAGCAGTTAGCTCACCCTTTTTGCCCAGATAATGAACACGCACTTCATCCAGTGCAACTAACGACTCCGCAGCATCAATAGCTGCTGTCGCGTTAGCAATAATCTGTTGTAGATGTTGCATTGTTTCCTCGTCTGCTGATGCGCAGTTTCCTTAAGGCACCCGTGAGGGAATTAAGGGATTCTTGGGTTTTTTAGTAAGCTGTACATAGTAACGAAAGCCGCTGTCAAAGCCAAATTGAAATCACATTTCCTTCATTCTTTGCCTGTTTATTCATCGCTAACTCATCAAGTTAGGAACTTGCAAAATAACTTTTAGTTATAGTGATTTTGTCATAAATTGATTTTGTTCAAATGACGCTGCCCGTTATGGTTAGAACCACAAAGATTATGACCAGAGGTTGATGATGCCATTAACAGTTTTACCCATTGAAGCAGAACACGACGCTGCAATTTGCCAAATTATTAAACAAGTCGGTGCTGAATTTGGTGCAGTCGGCGAAGGTTTTGGACCTGCTGATGAAGAAGTTTTAACTATGAGTAAGTACTACACTCAGGATAGGCATAGCCTATATCTTGTTGCTCTATTAGATAATGATATTGTTGGAGGGGGTGGAATAGCACCTTTTCAAGATAGTGGGAGTGTTTGCGAATTAAAAAAGTTGTTCTTACTAGCCAAAAGCCGGGGTTACGGCGGCGGAAGAATCATCGCCGAACGCTGTCTCGAATTTGCTAAATCTCAAGGGTTTCAGTACTGTTATCTTGATACCCTTTCTAGTATGTCTTCAGCCATTGCATTGTATGAACGATTGGGTTTTGAGCATCTATCAAAACCTCTTGAAGGTACTGAACATGGTGGTTGTGATGTTTGGATGATGAAAAAGCTATAATCAGGATACTATGCCTAACTATAAATTGCTGCCGACCCTATATGCTCTATTAGAGACCAAAAATCTCACGGATGCTGCTAAAAAACTGAACGTTACTCAACCCGCTATCAGCAAAACGCTTAAACAACTGCGCGAAGAGTTTCAGGATCCGTTACTTATCAGGCAAGGACAGCAATTTATATTAACCAAACGGGGAGAATCATTACTGGCACTTCTCCCTTCCGTATTTACACAACTGGAACAACTTTATCAACCTGCCGATTGTGAAGTGCATAAAATTCAGCGGCCATTTAATCTCGCGCTCAATCATTTTATTTCACCAGATATTCTGCCCCAACTTTGCCGAGAGTTTCATCAACAAGCCCCCAGTGCTCGACTCAATACAACACTATGGCAAGATCGTGCACTCAGCGAGTTAGCGGAAAGCCAAGTAGATTTACTAGCCACATTATCTGTTATTGTTCCTGAAAATTTACATGGTAAAAAATTAGCCAGTGATCAGTATGTCGTCTGTCGTTGGTCACAGCGTATCGAGCAGAATACAACACTCACACTTGATGACTACTTTCGAGCAAGGCATATTTTAGTCAGTGGACTTCATACGGAAAGCTTACAAGTTGATACGTTATTTCAGCGCTATCGAAAAAAACGTCAGATCTTTGCCACGTTACCTTCAATTCGCCTTGCCATTGAAACCATGATTGGTACCGACTGCTTGGTTACGTTACCATTACATATCGCCGCTCAATACGCCCAAGTGTACCCAGTGACCCTTTTTCCTACGCCTTATGAGCTGCCTCGGCACGATTATTACTTACTTTGGCATGCAAAACACCATCACTCACTTGAACATCGCTGGTTTCGTGAATTCTGCTATCAGTTTTTTCAACAAGATATCAAAGACAAACAAGATATTGGCTACTCACTACTGGTCTCTTAGTCACTGCTTGTTTACTCCAGTATTGAATAAATTTTCTAGGCTATAGTTCAATCAATCGGACGTCCGCAAATCTGAATATGATACTGTTTATTAAAACGTAAGTTTTTCAACAGAAAATAGTTAAAATAAAAAAGCCCAGCCATTTCTGGCTGGGCTTTTTTATTTTGGAGCGACACACGAGGTTCGAACTCGTGACCTCAACCTTGGCAAGGTTGCGCTCTACCAACTGAGCTAGTGTCGCATTAAGTAAGTGATCTTATCACATTACTATTTAAAAATGGTGCCCCGGGCCGGACTTGAACCGGCACGACTCGAAAGTCGAGGGATTTTAAATCCCTTGTGTCTACCAATTTCACCACCAGGGCACACTTATTTTTTAATTTAGCACCGCTTTTGCCATGCTAATATAATTTGGAGCGACACACGAGGTTCGAACTCGTGACCTCAACCTTGGCAAGGTTGCGCTCTACCAACTGAGCTAGTGTCGCAATGGAGGCGCGTCCCGGAGTCGAACCGAGGTTCACGGATTTGCAATCCGCTGCATGACCACTCTGCCAACGCGCCTTCGAAACTCAAACCGCTTGCTTCTTTATCGCGTTGCTCTTGAGTACGGGATGCATTCTACGGATTCGATGCGATCAGTCAATAGAATTTTTTTGCTTTTTGAATCGTTTGATTACTTTGCATTCAAAAATGGTTTTTTTGTTTATTTTTTTAGCAAAAAGTCTCTATTTATCCAGAACATAACAAGCAAAAATCTACTTTTACTAGATTTTTGATTAGCTGCTATCAATCCGTAATCGACGATAATTAATCAACAAGAAACACGTGATAAAAAAATAATCGCAACCAAGCTCAGTAGACATCCAACTCGTCGGTGTTCAAAAATAGAAAAACGGGCCAATGCCCGCTTTTCTAGTGATGTTCTTCATTTAGCAAATCATTTTTCGCCGCTGCTAAGTATTGTGCCATAGACCAATACGTTAAAATAGTCGCGACATACAGAGCTATAAATCCTAACCAAACCATCCATTGGTCGTAGCGCCAGATCAAAATCCACAATGCAAACATTTGGCTGACGGTCTTTACTTTACCAATCCAAGAAACAGCCACACTAGCGCGCTTACCGATTTCAGCCATCCATTCTCTTAAGGCAGAAATAATAATTTCTCGGCCAATCATGGTCACCGCGGGGATGGTTATCCATATTGAATGATAATACTCGGTGATCAAAATCAGCGCAGTAGCGACAAGAACCTTATCAGCAACCGGATCAATAAACGCACCGAAACGCGACGTTTGGCCAAGTTTTCTCGCCAGCATACCATCTAGCCAATCGGTAAAACCTGCAACAAAAAAGATCATGGCAGCCGCAAAGGGAGACCAACTATAAGGCAAATAAAAAACAACGATGAAGACAGGGATGAGAAAAAGTCGCAACAACGACAAGATGTTAGGAATATTTAAACGCATAATAGTAGGCTCTGATCAATGGCGCGTTAATGGTGCTGCATTTTGACTATGGTTTCAATGCTTGATAAATAATTTCTGCTAAAGAGTGACTAATACCCGGCACCTTGGCGATTTCTTCAACAGTCGCACGCTTAATTTCTTGCAAGCCTCCCATGTATTTCAATAAAGCTTGCCGACGTTTAGGCCCCACGCCTTCAATCCCTTCTAACGTACTGGTACGTCGTGTTTTACCTCGTTTAGCACGATGTCCGGTAATAGCGTGATTATGGCTTTCGTCGCGAATGTGTTGGATAAGGTGTAATGCAGGCGCATCACTGGGTAAATGAAACTCATCGCCCTCAGTGGTGATTAATGTTTCAAGGCCAGGTTTACGAGTAATCCCTTTTGCTATACCAATCAATTGTGGCCGCTTCGGCCAATCTTGCCAACATTGAGTAATGATCTGTAACGCGCGATTGAGCTGACCTTTACCACCATCAATAAATATCACATCCGGAATTTTATCCACATCCAATTGCTTTGCGTAACGACGCTCTAAAGCTTGGGCCATGGCTGCGTAATCATCACCGCCAGTAATTCCAGTGATATTAAAACGGCGATATTCTGCTTTGATTGGCCCCTCTTGATTAAATACCACACAAGAAGCAACCGTACTTTCTCCCATAGTATGAGAGATATCAAAACATTCCATACGAGCTATATTCTCTATACCTAATACACGCTGCAGCTCATTAATACGCTGCTGAATGGTCATCTTATGATTCAGCTTACTGGTCATCGCGCTCAAGGCATTGGTGTTTGATAACTTCAAGTATCGGCCACGAGTACCGGTCGGATTCACATGAAAATAAACGTTATGCCCAGCTAATTCACTCAGTGCCTGCTGTAATGATTTAGTCTCTTTTAGTAATCCCTGATTAAGAATGATCCGACTGGGAACGACTCTGCTATCAGTATGATTGAGATAATATTGGCTTAAAAAGCTCTCGAATACTTCTTGCGATTCAGTATTGGCTGGAATTTTTGGAAAAAAACTACGACTCCCCAACACCTTACCTTGACGGATCATTAAAATATGGATACAAGCGAGCCCTTTTTCTTGCGCAAAACCAAGCACATCCAGATCATCTTGTGAATCTTCAGCCACAAACTGCTGTTCTTGGACACGGCGAATCGCTTGAATTTGGTCACGAAACTTTGCCGCATCTTCAAAACGTAATGCTTGACTAGCCGTCTCCATTTTTCGAACCAACACTTCCAAAACTTGCTTATCTTTTCCTTGCAAGAACAGCCGTACATAGTTCACTAACTCGGCATAATCTGCATCAGAAATAAGGCTACTCACACAAGGAGCCGCACAGCGGCCTATTTGATACATTAAGCAAGGGCGAACACGATTGCTGTACACGGTATCTTCACATTGCCGCACTGGAAATATTTTTTGAATCAGGTGTAACGTTTCTCGCACCGCACCAGAATCTGGATAAGGGCCAAAATACTCACCTTTGCGTTTTTTTGCACCGCGATGAGAAGAGAGACGAGGATGCTTGTGCGCACTAATAAAGATATAAGGATAAGATTTATCATCCCGCAGCAACACATTATATTTGGGTAAATACTGCTTGATGTAGTTATGTTCGAGGATCAACGCTTCGGTTTCAGTATGCGTTACCGTGACGTCAATTTTATTGATATGGCTGACTAAAGCGCGAGTCTTTTCACTATCAACTTTACTACGAAAATAGCTAGACAGTCGCTTTTTAAGATCTTTGGCTTTACCAACATAAATCACCTCAGCCTCAGTGTTATACATACGGTACACACCGGGCTGATGGGTGACATTTTTTAAAAAGGAAGCAGAATCGAAATCAGCCACTACAACTTCTCTGTATCGAGCATCCCATGTCGAATGGCTAAATGAGTTAACTCAACATCGCCATTGATATCTAGTTTGGCAAATAAACGATAACGATAACTATTGACTGTTTTAGGGCTAAGACTAAGTTGCTCAGAAATATCGGTTACTTTTTGGCCTTTAGTGATCATCATCATGATTTGTAACTCACGTTCTGATAGACCAGCAAACGGATTTTCAGAGGCAGGTGAAAATTGGCTTAGTGCCATTTGCTGAGCGATTTCAGGAGAAATATATCGCTGGCCACTATTCACAATACGAATAGCGTTCACCATTTCATCGGGCGCGGCACCTTTGGTCAAATAACCAGCAGCACCAGCTTGCATCACTTTGGTTGGGAACGGATTCTCAGTATGAATAGTGAGCACAATGATTTTTACGTCTGGATTAAAACGCAAAATCTTCTTAGTGGCTTCCAATCCACCAATACCGGGCATATTCATATCCATTAATACAATATCAGTGTGATTACTACGACACCACTTTACTGCATCTTCACCGCTATCCGCTTCCCCTACTACGTTCATTCCACGGACGTCTTCAATAATACGTCGTATCCCTGTGCGAACCAGCTCGTGATCATCTACAAGGAAAACACTTATCAAACTTGTATCTCCACACTTATCTATTCGCTCTGCATCTTATCGTGTTTAAAGATGCAGCATGGCCGCTTAGTCTAACCTAAATGGCTAGCTCGCTGCCAATGAATATGTGCCGAAAGCACACGTTTGGCAAGTATTTCTTTTACAAACTGTGCAGTTTAATAGGCAATTAGGCTCTCATTAAAACGTTTCTACTCAACACCATAAATCGCTAACATTAAATTTAGCAAACAATCAGTAGCAAGCATAACCAAATCCAATTAAGCAGAGCAATCATGGTGATGATTGAAGAATATATTCCCTTATTCCCACACGATATGAAGATGATGAAAAAACACTCCTTTATTTTACAAATAAGGTTAATACTGAACAAAGATCATACCAAATAACCGTTTTTTGAGAGTGCATCGTAACTTTAGATTGAAAATGCAGTCAATTTCATATATTTATAAGTCCCATCAATTAATTTCGAATATACACCGTTTATTATTTGCTCACTGAGTCATTACTCTTTGTCCCGATTGAAACGGGTACCGCTATTTGGAATAGGTTGATATTAAAACGATAATCTTAAGGATATAAAACATGAAAAAACTATTCGCAGTGGCCGCTCTTGTAGCACTCCCTTTTTCTAACGCAGTCATGGCAGACTCTGATATTGGTTGTGGTGTCGGCACTATGATCTTTGATGGTAAGGAAGGTAAAGTGTTTAAAGTACTGGGGGCAACCACTAACGGTACTTCTGGTAACCAAACCTTCGGTATCACTTTTGGTACATTAGGTTGTGATGGTACTGGCACAATCAATTCTGCCCAAAAACTTGCGCTATTTATCGATGGTAACCTTGATAACCTTGCACGTGATATCGCACGTGGTGAAGGCGAAACACTGGCAACGCTTTCTGAAGTTTGGGGAATTCAAGCTTCTGATAAAGCAGCATTTAATCAACTAGCAAAAGAAAATTTTGCCAACGTTTTCCAATCTGAAAACGTGACTTCACAAGAAGTCTTTACTAATCTAAATGCTTTAGTTGCTCAAGATCAAACCCTTGCTGCTTATACTATCTAATCGCTTATTCCTGACCAAAGCGAAAACCTAATCTAATGGTAGAGTTTTCGGTTGATGAATAAGCTACCTCTAGAGTGCCCGATAAGGGCACTCTTTATTTATTTTCGCCCCCAACGAACACGATAAGTATGAGACTTTCTGCTAGACATTGTTGCCATTGGCGCTCCTTAGGGTTTTTCTTACTCAGTATGGCATTAACTCGCCCCGTACTAGCCAGTTCCGAACTGAATACGATGGAGCTCGCGATACACCCCTATTGGCTAAAATTAGGTCACTATCTGCCGCGATGGGGAGGATATCGCAGTACCATCGATTCAACACCGTTTTTCCTTGCACCTAATGGTAAAACCAATCCACAGGCCGAATTGCAAGCTACACTCGATAAACTTTATCATTCTGACCCTGCCATAGCAGAGCAAGCACGTTGCAGTTATCCCGCACGTTTTACATGGATAGAATCCCAATTAGGCCGCAAAGCTCAGCTTAATTGTCCCGAGTTAGATAATTGGCGCAGCGTACTCGATCCTGCAGGAATGACCTTGGTTTTTCCTACCGCGTTTATGAATAATCCCTCTTCGATGTTTGGTCATACCCTGCTACGAATTGATGCGAAAGATCAAACTCGTCATCAAGAGCTGGTCGCGTTTGCAATTAATTTTGCCGCCGAACCCGAAGGCAATGACAACCCTGCATTATATGCGATGAAAGGTTTGTTTGGTTTTTATCCGGGCAGATTCACTGTAATGCCTTATTATCGTAAAGTGCGTGAATACAATGACATTGAGTCACGAGATATTTGGGAATATCCTCTAAATTTAACGGCGCAAGAGGTCGAGCGAGTGCTACTGCATTTATGGGAAATGCAACTCGCCGAGTTTGATTACTATTTCTTGGATGAAAACTGCTCTTACCAACTGCTCGCTTTGTTGGAATTGGCTCGTGATGATCTTTTTCTGGTTGAGGACTTTCCCTTTCAAGCGATTCCATCGGATACTGTCAACGCCTTAGCTAAACGAGGCTTGATTGATACCCCTCGTTATCGAGAATCATTCGGTACACGTTTAATTCATCAATCACAACAAGTCTCTCCAGAGCTTTTTCAAGCAGCAAAACTGGCGACCCAAGGTCAATTCCCTGATCCTAACCAATTTAACGCGCAAGAATTAGCCACCATTTATGAATTTGCCTATGAGTGGCTTAATTTTCAATTGTATGATCAAGGCTTGGAACGCGATCCAACAGCTCAGCGACTAACCAAATTGTTACGACTGCGTAGCCAAATCAACGCCCCATCACCTTTTGAGCCTGTACCGATACCGGCTTTTTCTCCTGAACAAGGGCATGGTTCGGCGCGATTCGGGGTTGGTGGGCAATATTGGCACCATACTCCATCGGCATTAAACCTTGAATGGCGCGCCGCTTATCACGACTTATTAGATGCTCAACAAGGCTTTATTCCTGGCGCGCAAATTAGCTTTTTGGATCTGCAATTAAGCCAAGACCAAAATAGCACCACTCGTTTAGAAAAGTTGTATCTGCTTGATGCCATGACGGTAGCGCCAAATCACAATCTATTCTCTAGTGCATCATGGAATATGCGAATTGGCTTTGACCGTCAGCCGAGTCAACAACAACGTCAAGGACGATGGTTTTTGCAAGGTGGTTATGGACAAGCGTGGGGCGATCCTAACCGTCTGCATGGCTATGGATTAGCATCATTGGCATTCAATCATGGTTCACTGACCGATTATCGTTTCACTACTGGTGCGGGGATTGAGGCTGGCCTACTCTGGCAAGCGGCAGATAAGCATCGTTTAGGGCTACAAGGACAATACTTAGCTTTATTTAACAGTAATGCTGATCATCATAGCCAGCTTAATGTGACTTGGAACTGGAGTCTTGCTCGCCATTGGGCACTGCGCAGTGAAGTTCGCTATCAGCATTGGCAACAAGAAGAAATCAGCGCAAAAATCACCGGTTATTTTTATTACTAAGAGCGAAATGTAACTTGCAATATACCCAAACCAATTGGAGTTGCAGGTAGGCGGTAAGTGAGTGATAAATTTGTCTAGAACAATTTGAACAGCCGTAGGCTGGCCTTTGATGGAAGCCACGGATGGTTCTCATCATCCCCATGAACATAGGCCAACATCAACGCCTCCTGACGCTGATAGCAGAAGATGATATTATCTTCTGCTATTTTTTTGTGATAACCCAAAACTACGTGACGTTGACAATACACCTGCAACTTCACGTTGGAAGAGGGTATCTCAATGCTTCAATTAATAAGGTTGACCGTGACTCTCGAATCAGGTTTTGTTCTCACTCGTCAAACAAGAGATATCAATGGCAAAAGTCATATTGAGCTGTGGCTGGCAACCCATCATGGCCCGACACAATTGATTATCGAAGGTGAACAAGCGGTCTTCTTTATCGAGCAATCACAGATCCAAGCCTGTCAAGCCATCGCGACTCAGCAACAGATAACGGTAGATATTCGCCCTCTGCAACTTAAAGACTTTAACCAGCAGCCACTGGCAGGCTGTTATTTTGCTAGCCATCATCAGGCATCTCAACTGGCCCAAGCGCTCCAGCATGCTGATATCATGACGTTAGAAGCTGATATTAAACTGGCTGATCGCTATTTAATGGAGCGATTTATTCAAGGTAGCCTTGAGTTTACGGGCGCGATAACTCATTACGACAACTATCGCCAAGTTCGGCAAGCGAAATGTCGACAAGCCGACTACTTACCACAACTACATGTGGTTTCATTAGATATTGAATGCTCCGAAAAAGGCCTGCTCTACTCCATCGGTTTGCATAGCCCCATCGACAGCCGCGTGATCATGGTCGGCCAACCACAACCTGCTGAAACCACCATCGAATGGGTTGCCGATGAATATCACTTACTGAGTGCGTTAGTCGATTGGTTTCAACGTTACGACCCAGATGTGATCATTGGCTGGAATGTGATTGATTTTGACTTTCGCTTACTGCATAAGCGTGCCGAGTGGCACAAATTAAAGCTGAAACTTGGCCGAGCTAAGCAGGCCAGTTACTTTCGATCGGCTGCGCAAACGAACCAAGGCTTTATTACCATTCCCGGACGCGTGGTACTGGATGGAATCGATACCTTAAAAACCGCGACCTATCAGTTTCGCTCTTGGTCTTTAGAGGCGGTATCCCGTCAACTGTTAGGAGAAGGTAAAGCCATTACTCAACCGCACGATAGAATGGAAGAAATCAATCGCCTTTACCAACAAGATAAACCTCAGCTCGCCCATTACAATCTGCAAGATTGCATTTTAGTCGAGAAGATTTTCCAACATACCCATTTACTAGACTTTGTTATTCAGCGCTCTCGATTAACCGGATTAGAGCTAGATAGGATTGGCGGTTCAGTCGCCGCGTTTACAAACCTCTACCTGCCTCAACTCCATCGTGCAGGTTATATCGCGCCCAACCTACACTCGGAAAACTGGATGGCTAGCCCAGGTGGTTATGTCATGGACTCTCGCCCTGGCTTGTATGACTCCGTATTAGTGTTAGATTTTAAGAGTCTTTACCCGTCGATCATTCGCTCATTTTTGATTGATCCTCTGGGGTTAATTGAAGGGTTAACGATCGACGTTGGCCGGGCATCCCATCAAGCGGTAGAGGGGTTTCGCGGCGGGCAATTTCATCGTCAGCGCCATTTTCTGCCCGCCATGATTGAATCGCTATGGGCCGCACGGGATATCGCTAAGAAAAACAATGAACCTGCCTTTTCGCAAGCGATTAAAATCATCATGAACTCCTTTTATGGCGTACTTGGATCCTCTGGCTGTCGGTTTTTTGATACTCGTCTGGCTTCAAGTATTACCATGCGTGGCCACGAAATCATGAAACAAACCAAAATGTTAATTGAGGCGCAAGGTTATCAGGTCATTTATGGTGATACCGATTCAACCTTTGTTTCATTAGGTGGTGCATTTAACCAAACACAAGCTGACCAAATCGGACGCGACTTGGTCTCGCACATTAACCAATGGTGGACAACCCACCTTGAGCAAACCTACGCCCTGAGCTCTTTTTTAGAATTAGAGTACGAAACTCACTACCGCAAATTTTTAATGCCGACCATTCGCGGCTCAGAAACTGGATCGAAAAAGCGCTACGCTGGCCTAACTAGTGAACACGGCACGGAAAAAATGGTGTTTAAAGGCTTAGAGAGCGCCCGCAGCGATTGGACACCTCTTGCCCAACGTTTTCAGTCTGAACTGTATTGGATGATATTTCACAATGAGCAGCCCGATGAGTATATTCGCACCACCGTAGAGCAAACGTTGGCTGGAGAGTTTGATCACCAATTGACCTACCAAAAGCGGCTACGACGCAAGCTGCACGAGTACCAAAAAAACGTGCCGCCTCAAGTGCGCGCCGCTCGTCTAGCCGACGAAATTAATGCGCGTTTGGGCCGAGCTTTACAATATCAAAACAAAGGCACGATTGAATACTGCATGACACTTAATGGCCCTGAGCCTAAACAGTACTTATCGAGCCCTATCGATTATCAGCATTACATTGATAAGCAGTTAAAACCGGTTGCTGATGCCATTCTGCCTTTTATTAACCGTAAGTTTGAGCAAATTATCGCGCCGCAACTCGGGTTATTTTAATTCCAAGAGCATTAACCTATCTTAAATTCAGTTTTCTTATACTGTTTTACTAACCATGGGCCAAAGCTATCTAATAAACCAATTACCGAACGCTTGGGGATCACTCGCCCTTTCAATAAAATCTTTAAACGGTCAATCTCGGTTTGTTTCTCTGGGTAATAACGTAAAAACTGCTCGCCGCACTGCCGTGGATCATCAAACCAATTTTTGTCCTGATACATGACTAATGAATAACTCGCGCGCAGCAATTTTTTAGCAATCGTCTGCTGAGCATTAACTTGTTGTGCAGTATCATTGGTTTTCGCGATTTTATCACGATAGAACAATAACCAATCTTCAACATCCATATTCCAATGTTTAGCAATTTCCCAACTCGGTTCATAGTCACCAAAACATTCTGCGAGGTTATCGCCATAGACACAAACGCTACAGTGACGCAGTAAAAACCCCCAAGAAAATAAACTGTCTAAACTTGCCACCTCTTTTACTTGCGCAGTTTTAAAACTGATATCAGTAATGAATGCGAAACGCTTTTGAAAACGCCAACGGATGGTATTGATTAATGTCGTGCGAGTATTCTCGATTGAGCCATAAGTCACCACAATCACATCTAGATTAGAGTGATGAGGACGCGCAGTTTTGCGAGCCACGCTACCATACAGATAGACACTATGTAGCTGATCTCCTAATCCAGCGCGCAAAAAAGAGACCAACTCATTAATGGCTGGTTGATAATCAGCTTGGAAAGGCGGCTTTGCATCAATAGGCGACAAGGTCATGCCGTAAAGTAACTCAACAAGTGAAACATAAAGTTATGTTCTCCTATGCACGCGTTTGAATCAATAGCCAAATCATGACTAAGCGTATCTTGCGAAACAACGTCTGTTCCAGCAATTTTTTCTTTTCCGTGGTGCATGAAGCATTTCTTTTCTGAGAAAGCATTCGTTATAATGCGCCGAAATCAAGCACAAAGGGTATTTTCCATGCCAAAGGCAAGTGAACTAAAAAAAGGTTTTGCTATCGTTTCTAACGGCAAAACATTGTTAATCAAAGATATCGAAGTGACCACTCCGGGTGGCCGTGGTGGCTCTAAAATTTACAAGCTACGTTGTACTGACCTAACCACAGGTGCTCGCGTCGACGAACGTTATAAATCTGACGATTTTCTTGATACGGTAGAGATGAACAAACGCAATGTTTCTTTCTCTTATGTCGATGGTGATGACTATATCTTCATGGATAATGCAGATTACTCACAATTCACCTTCAAAAAAGCCGATATCGAAGATGAACTGCTGTTTATCACCGAAGAAATTCAAGGTCTACAAGTGGTACTGGTTGATGGTAAACCCGTTGCCATCGAATTACCGTCTTCTGTAGAGATGGTGATTGAAGAAACCGATCCATCAATCAAAGGAGCGTCTGCTTCTTCACGCACTAAACCAGCGCGCTTTGCCACAGGTCTAGTGGTACAAGTACCTGAATACATCGCTAACGGTGATCGCATTGTGATCAATACCGCTGAGCGTAAATACATGAACCGAGCGTAAACATGACAGACTTACTCTCTTACGATGAAGCCATCGATACCGCATACGACATTTTTTTAGAAATGGCGGAAGATAATCTTGAACCGGCAGATGTGTTACTGTTCGTCGCTCAGTTTGATGAGCGCGGCGCAGCTGAGGTGGTTGATATTAGTGATGATTGGGATGCGGAAGTGGGCTTTAGCGTCGACAAAGAGCGCTATGCGGAAATTTGCATAGGTTTGGTCAATGAGAGTAATGACGTACTGGATGACGTTTTTGCACGTTTATTGCTGAGCCGAGATCCTGAACAAAAGTTTTGTCATATTCGCTGGAAACGTGACTAATATTCGTTTTGTTAGCCGACTAATCTAGGTTAAGCCACTAAGCGACAATGCCAACTCAGTACGAGTTGGCATTATTTTTATCCTAACCGAAAAATCGACTGAGCATGGCCGCTAAGTAGCCAAAGATCGTTATTCGACTAGTTGGTAATGAATCACATACAACTCTTCTATCCCTGGATAGATATCGCTGATCACCTGTTTTAATTCAGTTAAAGTCATATTTTCTTGCTGAGCATGAAACTCATTTAAGTCATCAAACAGGATGGGTTCAATATTGATGATCTTTAAACGGCAAAACCAACGCCCTTCTTCTAAGGTACTCACTTCAACAATAGAACCCGGCTGATAATCTTTCTCGCTGTGATCGCGAATAGTGATGACTTTTTTCTCCGTTAAAATATCGTTTTCAAACCGCGAAAAGAAAGTCATTTCGGTGGGTATGCTGGTCGAGGATGCGAGCATATTTTTCTCTCTTATTAGCACATAAAGAGCTAACACTATAACGGATAAGCCTACGGCTGTTCAAATGGGTTCCAGACAAATAGCTGACTCATTTACACGTCTATCTACAACCCCGAGTAATTTGCGCATAGCCGTATCTCCTGCCTAAATACGAACAAATAGACTTGCTTTTTTTAGCTCGCTCATCAATCATTTGTATAGATAAATAAATGTAATGGATTTGTATGCCAACCTCACCTCTGTACCAACAAATTAAACAGCACATTATTCACCAGATCGAATCCGGCCAATGGCCAGTTGGTGAACGGATCAGCACCGAATTGGAATTAACTGAGCAATTTTCTGTCAGTCGCATGACGGTCAATAAAGCGATTCGAGATTTAGTATCCGAAGGCCGCTTGCAACGTCGTCCACGGTTAGGCACCTTTGTCTGCGCCGTACCAGAAAAAGCCGAATCTCCACTGTTAGATATACGTAACATTGCCGAGGAAATCGTCAGTCGAGGTCAGCGTTATCATAATAAAGTTCGCGCTCATCAATCTTTAATTGCCGATGAAACTCTTGCCACTCAACTGGGAGTAATGCTGGCTACTCCATTGTTTTATAGTGAAATATTGCATTATGCGAACGACCAACCATTACAACTTGAAGTTCGCTGGGTTAACCCTAGGCATGCCCCTGACTACCTTCAACAAGACTTTACTCATATTACGCCTAACCAATATCTTTCCGAGGCCTGCCCGCTCAGTGCTATTGAGCATACGGTCGAAGCTTTGATCGCCGACAAGCCAATCAGCGAAGCGCTGCTACTCAAAGCTAACGAACCTTGCTTGCTGCTTAATCGCCGAACTTGGAGTGGTGAGCATTTAGTTAGCTTCGCTCAGCTCTATCATCCGGCCAGTAAGTACAAATTGAGCTCGAAAATTGTCTATCCACAACCACAGACCTGATCACATTTTCGTAACATAACTATTGCATTCATCATCTGTTAACCCTATTAATTGTATATACATTAAATCATCCTTAACGACCTAATGTTACCTGTTTGGAAAAATCGTCCTCAAACAGTCGAAAACTCAGCGATTGAATTGAGATGAACGAACGTAGCCAATGTCGCTGCAGCTTCAAGTAGCAAGGAAGTCGGTATCATCGCGAGCCTCTGGCTCGCTAAGTAGGGGAAATGGAACACGTCTTAACCAATGCGCGTATAGTGAGTATGCAAGCTGGTGATATCGGCTATCAACCCAGTGAGCCGCTTTCAATTGTCATCCGTGACGGAAAAATTGCCGACATCACCACAAACACCTTCGCCGACCATCCACAGCGAACCAATTGCCAAGGCCAGTTAGTCACTCCGGGACTGATTGATTGCCATACGCACCTTATCTATGCAGGTCAACGAGCCAACGAGTTCGAACAACGCTTAAATGGCATTTCTTATCAGACGATTGCCGCCCAAGGAGGCGGAATCATGGCAACGGTGCAAGCGACGCGCCAAGCCTCACAAGAGCAATTAACCGAGTTAGCACTGCCTCGCTTAGATGGTTTATTACGCAGCGGGATCACCAGTGTAGAGATCAAATCTGGCTATGGGCTGACGCTTGATGATGAAATTAAAATGCTCAAAGCCGCGAAAGCGTTGGAAGCCCACCGCCGAGTGAAAATCACCACCACCCTACTTGCTGCCCATGCCGTACCACCTGAGTTTGCCGGTAAAGCCGATAGTTATGTTGATTTCATTTGTCAAACTATCATTCCACAAGTGGCAGAGCAGCAATTGGCAAGCAGTGTCGATGTGTTTTGTGAGTCGGTAGGCTTTAATCTTAAGCAAGCTGAGCAAGTATTTCAGTGTGCCATTGAGCATGGTTTAGCGATTAAAGGCCATACAGAACAGTTGTCCAACCTCGGTGGTAGCGCTTTAACGGCGCGCTATAACGGGCTATCGGTCGATCACATTGAGTATCTCGATGAAGCTGGAGTACAAGCATTAGCACAATCAACGACCGTCGCGACTTTGCTGCCCGGCGCGTTTTATTTTTTACGCGAAACCCGTAAGCCCCCCATCGAATGGTTGCGCCGCTATCAAGTACCCATGGCGATTGCTACCGATATCAATCCTGGCACTTCACCCTTTGCCGACCTGACCTTAATGATGAACATGGCTTGCACTTTGTTTGGCTTAACCCCGCAAGAAGCGCTGCGTGGCGTTACCACGCATGCAGCACAAGCTCTTGGTGTCGCGGCAAGCCGTGGCCAAATTGCAGTCGGCTATGATGCCGATTTGGCCTTCTGGTCACTTAATCATCCTGCCGAATTGAGTTATCAAGTTGGTATCCCTTATTTACAAGCCCGTATGGTTGATGGAGAGCCCTGTCATGACTAATTCCGTTTCCCCTTCCCATCTTTATCAGTGGCAGGGTCGTGATGATGTTGAAGATGGTGAACTTGGTAAGCGAGTCCACCATGTCATGCAAATAAAACACCTTGATGAATTAACCGAGGCCTCTCATAGCGTTGCATTGGTTGGTTTTGAATGTGATGCCGGTGTTGAGCGTAATAAAGGGCGGATCGGCGCAAAACATGCACCGAATTTAATTAAACAAGCATTAGCCAATTTAGCCTGGCACCATACCAGCTCGTTATGCGATTTGGGCAATATTCACTGCCATGATGATGACTTAGAGCAATCCCAACTCCGTTGTGCGCAGTTAATTGCTGACGGTTTAGAACACTCACCAGTGATTGTGCTTGGCGGTGGTCACGAAGTGGCGTGGGCGAGTTTTCAAGGGTTGGGCAAACATTTACTCAAACAAGGCATGAAAACGCCAAAGATCGCGATCATCAATTTTGATGCTCACTTTGATCTCAGATCCTTTAGCAGTGAGAAGATATCTATCAAGCCCAGCTCTGGCACCCCGTTTATGCAAATCGCTGATCACTGCCAACAAATCGGCTGGGATTTTCATTACGCCTGCTTAGGTGTCAGCCGCGCGAACAATACGACCGCTCTATTCCAGCGTGCCGATCAGCTTGGTGTTTGGTATGTCGATGATAAAACCCTGAACGAGCGCAATCATGCTGCGTTAATCGAGAAAATGGATGCATTTATCGCCGATTGTGATTATCTCTACTTAACCATTGATCTCGATGTCTTTCCAGCGGCGACCGCCCCCGGTGTCAGCGCTCCTGCCGCCCAAGGTGTTAGCTTAGATAATTTCCATCTCTACTTCGATCATCTATTGCAACACCATATCAGTAAACTGCTGATTGCCGATCTGGCTGAATATAACCCGAGCCATGATATCGATAATCAAACGGCGCGACTTGCTGCTCGTCTGTGTTGGGAAATCGCCAGTGCTATGACTGAGTACCAAGATCAGCAACACGCTACCACATCATCGGTTGAAGTTCAGAGTGCTAACTCTCCTTCTGATAATATTTAAAGTTCAATCAAACGACTCACTCATTATCGGCCCCAACACAGGCTGAGTGGGTCATTCATCTATCCTCGATGATAAAAAGGGTTTGACCCGTAAACGGAACCATGAATAAGGAGCAACACCATGTCACAACCACCCAATAACGATACTCGTTTAGATACCACTCGTACTATTCGTGCTCCGCACGGCACGACTCTGCGCGCGAAATCTTGGTTGACCGAAGCACCACTACGCATGTTAATGAATAACTTAGATCCTGAGGTTGCCGAACATCCTCATGCATTAGTGGTATACGGTGGTATTGGCCGCGCGGCGCGCAACTGGCAATGTTTCGATAAAATCGTCGAGGTATTAGAGCGTCTTGAAGAAGATCAAACGCTGTTAATTCAATCGGGCAAACCAGTGGCGGTGTTCCCAACCCATAAAAACGCACCACGAGTGTTGATTGCTAATTCAAACTTAGTCCCTCATTGGGCGAATTGGGAGCATTTTAATCAGCTCGATAAACAAGGACTGATGATGTATGGGCAAATGACCGCTGGCTCATGGATTTATATTGGTTCACAAGGCATTGTCCAAGGCACTTACGAAACCTTTGTCTCGGTTGCCAAACAACATTTTGATGGTCAAGCCAAAGGGCGTTGGATCTTAACCGGTGGACTCGGTGGTATGGGCGGTGCTCAGCCACTCGCAGCTACCATGGCAGGATTTTCAATGATCGCCGTTGAATGCGATGAATCACGCATTGATTATCGTCTACGTACTGGCTATGTCGATAAAAAAGCCACTAGCTTAGATGAAGCGTTAGCCATTATTTATGAATCAGAGACGCCCGTCTCGGCCGGTTTATTAGGTAATGCCGCGGATATTTTCCCGCAGTTAGTTGAGCGTAATATCACGCCCGATGTGGTGACCGATCAAACTTCAGCTCATGACCCACTCAATGGTTATTTACCGCAAGGCTGGACGATGGAGCAAGCCGCGCAGCGTCGTTTAGAAGATGAAGCTAAAGTCACGGCAGCCGCTAAAGCTTCGATGGCCACTCAAGTACGAGCCATGCTCACCTTGCAGCAACGTGGTGCGGCGACCTTAGATTATGGAAATAACATTCGGCAGATGGCTTTAGAAGAAGGCGTAGCTAATGCGTTCGACTTCCCCGGTTTCGTTCCTGCTTATATTCGTCCCTTATTTTGTGAAGGCATCGGACCATTTCGCTGGGCGGCTTTATCGGGCGATCCGGAAGATATTTATAAAACCGATCAAAAAGTTAAAGAACTCATTCCTGACAATCCTCACTTACATAATTGGCTCGATATGGCTCGTGAGCGCATCCAATTTCAAGGGCTACCCGCGCGTATCTGCTGGGTGGGTTTAAAAGACCGTCAACGGCTTGGACTCGCATTTAATGAAATGGTCAAAAATGGCGAGCTAAAAGCGCCCATCGTTATTGGTCGTGATCATTTAGATTCTGGTTCAGTGGCAAGCCCTAACCGAGAGACCGAAGCGATGCTTGATGGCTCTGATGCCGTCTCTGATTGGCCATTATTGAATGCACTACTCAATACGGCCAGCGGTGCGACTTGGGTTTCTCTTCATCATGGTGGCGGCGTGGGTATGGGCTTTTCACAGCACTCAGGAATGGTGATCTGTTGTGATGGCAGTGACGATGCGGCCGAGCGCATTGCCCGGGTGCTGCATAACGATCCTGCTACCGGCGTAATGCGTCATGCTGATGCTGGCTACGACATCGCCAAGCGCTGCGCGGCGGAACAAAAACTCGATTTACCTATGCTTAACGCAGAGTTGGCTCAATTAAAATAATAAGGATAACCCATGCATCACTTAACCATTACTCCCGGCGAGATGACGTTGAGCCAGCTACGCCAAATTAACTCATCCCCTGTCTGCTTGAGTTTAGATCCCAGTGCTGTCCCGGCGATTGAACAAAGTACCAAAGTGGTCGAGCAAGTGATCACAGAAGGCCGAACCGTGTACGGGATCAATACCGGTTTTGGCCTATTGGCTAACACCAAAATCGCCCCTGAAGATCTAGAAACGCTGCAAAAAAGTATTGTCCTTTCCCACGCTGCTGGCATTGGCGCATGGATGGATGATGACACCGTGCGTTTAATGATGGTGTTAAAAATTAACAGCTTAGCACGCGGCTTCTCAGGCATACGTTTGTCGGTTATTGAAGCTTTAATCACTTTAGTTAACCATCAAGTCTACCCCTGCGTACCGCAAAAAGGCTCGGTGGGAGCTTCAGGTGACCTAGCTCCTCTCGCCCACATGAGCACCGTATTGCTCGGTGAGGGACAGGCACGTTATCAAGGGGAGATCATTGACGGTGCTCAGGCACTGCGCATTGCTGGTCTATCACCGATTACTTTGGCACCTAAAGAAGGACTGGCGCTGCTCAATGGCACTCAGGCCTCAACAGCTTTCGCGCTGCAGGGTTTATTTATGGCCGAAGATCTGTTCGCCTCGGCAACCGTCTGCGGCGCCATGTCCGTCGAGGCGGCGTTAGGCAGCCGTAAGCCATTCGACCCACGCATACATCGCGTGCGTGGTCATCGTACCCAAATGGATGCTGCCGCCGCCTATCGTCATCTACTTGATAGCCGCAGTGAAATTGGCGATTCACATTCAGGCTGCGAAAAGGTGCAAGACCCCTACTCGCTACGCTGCCAACCACAAGTAATGGGAGCATGTTTACAGCAAATTCGCCAAACTGCGGAAGTGCTGTGCGTTGAAGCGAATGCGGTGTCTGATAATCCTCTGGTGTTTGCTGATGATGGCGATATTATCTCTGGCGGTAACTTTCATGCCGAGCCAGTGGCAATGGCGGCCGATAACCTCGCTTTAGCCATCGCCGAAATCGGTAGCTTGTCAGAAAGGCGCATGGCGCTGTTGATTGATAGTGCGCTGAGTAAATTACCGCCCTTTTTGGTCGATAATGGCGGCGTTAACTCAGGGTTTATGATTGCCCAAGTGACCGCAGCCGCACTAGCGAGTGAAAATAAAACCTATGCGCATCCTGCCTCGATTGACAGTTTACCCACTTCAGCGAATCAAGAAGATCACGTCTCCATGGCAACCTTTGCCGCCAGAAGACTGCGTGATATGGCAGAAAATACCCGTGGTATTTTGGCGGTCGAATATCTCTCAGCTGCGCAAGGATTAGATTTTCGCGCGCCGCATCGTTCTTCTGAACGTATTGAATTGGCCAAGCAGATATTACGCGCCAAGGTGCCGTTTTATGATAAAGACCGCTACTTTGCACCAGATATACAACAAGCGAACGAGTTACTTAAACAAGCGGTGCATAATAGTTTAATGCCTGAAGGACTGCTGCCAAGTGTTACTCATCATGTAACCATGTGATAATCATAGGTAACCCACTTACACAGGGATTGATCGGCAGATCAATCCCTGTGTTATATCAGCGCAGCTTGCATTCGATTAGCTTATAAAATGTCCGCCATTATAAACAACCTACTTCGCCCAATTACCTATTATCGGTTTTCCAAGCAGCGCTAAGACGGCAATAAGGCTCACCTCAATCGAAACAGACCAGCAAACATGGCCGATCATTTCGCTCCAAAACTCATAACCATTAAGATTCCATAACCATCCTACTTGCCCGTCAAGATACGCAGGATGTCGAAAACCTAATGCTGGGATCAATAGGCCATGCATAACTAAGGTAATTATAATTCCGTACGCCATCCCGTACCAAAGTCTTATCTTGGGTACTATGGCTGAGATAAAAATATAAACAAAGGCAAAAGCAAAACTAAATAGCCAGTGATAAAGCATAACCGCACCAGGGATAGTAATGCCTTGATAAACATAATCCAGCGAATGAGAGTTTACTCCTAGCCATCCTAACCAAGCATCAATATTCGCGGCAGGCGGCGATATTTCACCCGCTATACGTGGCGGCATATTAGCCTCAGTACCTGATTTTACGAGAGAACTAATAAAGCCCCCAATAAAGGTAGCAAGCACCAAAACCATGGCATTTTTTTTGTCGAAAATAAAATCAAATCTATTCATATTTTGAGAGGACATTCTCGAGATCCTTTTTGGCTCGCGCAATTTCTTGCACTGTCAGTAAAAACACGACCATCCACTGTTGGTTTCGAAGATAGCTGTGCAGTAAACATCATATGCTCATGTGATTTCAGTGTAGCTGTAGTTATGTGCATACTGCAAAATAACTATAACTTTCTACATACCTGAATAAATCATTAACAAGGCATAAAGTGCCCAACTCACTCCAAGCTAATGACTGCAAATTCTAGAAATTCAAGGGATAATATTTGTGGGTATGCATCGAATAACTCTGTTATTCATCAAATCGACCCATGCGCGACGAAAAAAGGAACGATTAATGCATATAATAACTTAGTGTCCTATCATTAATTTTGCCAAGTAACGATATAAAAAGCGTTCTCTAGTCAACACTTTTTACTGGATCAGATAATTAGGGTTATCTTGAAACCATTGAAAAATAGTCTCCTGCAAATCTCGTAACTTTTTGGGGTATAACCTTTGCTTAGCATATACCATGTAAAGTTCATAAGGTGCGATTTGCCACTGTGGTAAAAGGACGATTAAATTGCGCTTTTCCACCTCTTCTTCTACTAGGTAGAACGGCAGCATTGCGATACCAAGCCCACTTAAAGTTAATAAATGAGTGGTGGCATAGTTTGAACTTCTCACTATGGGAGCAACGGCGACTTCACATAGTTGATCCTGTTGTTGAGTTAAA
This sequence comes from Vibrio injensis, assembly GCF_001895205.1. GTDB lineage: Bacteria > Pseudomonadota > Gammaproteobacteria > Enterobacterales > Vibrionaceae > Vibrio > Vibrio injensis. Next base: position 227,665 of record NZ_BDJF01000011.1, read on the forward strand.
AGCCATTCACTTTCACCAGAAGAGAGCAGTTGATGCGCTTGCAGTTCATTGGGATGCAAGATCGACTGTGATTGTAAATACTCAGGGGATGCAACTAACACATAGCGAATGCGACCTAGAAAACGGGCAATAAGATTGTCGCTGTGCGCGAGTGTAGTACGCAAGCCAAGATCAAAACTACCAAACTCAATATCTTGTAAAGACCTTTCAAAACACAATTCCAATCTCACTTGAGGATAAGCCGCGAGAAATTTACCTAGCATGGGGGGAAGTAATTTGTTGCCCAACTCGTTGGGTGCGGTCAGTTTTAGCTTTCCACAATTATCTTGAGTGAGATCTTTTATGATCTGTTCGGCTTCATGAGCTAGGCTATCAATCTCACAAGCTTTCTCATATAAAGCTTGGCCTGCTTCAGTTAATGATAGTCGTCGAGTTGTTCTATGCATTAACTGACATCCCATCACTTGCTCTAGCGATTTTACATGCCTTGATAGCTGTCCTTTGGAAATATCTAATTGTTCTGCGGCAGCACTAAAGCTACTCAGTTTCGTGACAGCCATGAACGATTGTAGATGGGTGAGATTCATATATTGGATTCATTTTTACAACAATGTAGTTATTTTAAGCGCTTTTTTAGCCTTTTTACTAATACTAGTATTGTTTCTGTATTAATTAAGAGGTGTACGATGAAAGTTGTTATTGTTGGATCTGCAGGTAAAGTTGGGCAAGGGGTTGTTAAACTATTCAGAAATAACGGGCATGAAGTTATTGAGGTCAATCGTTCACAAGGTGATGTTTTTATGGATCTTCGAGATGTCGGATCACTGCAGAAAGGTTTTGCGCAAATAGGCAATGTGGATGCCATTATTGCTACCATGGGGGAAGTCGCGTTTAAGCCGTTTGACATGCTGACACATGATGACTGGATCCAAGGTTTCAAGAGCAAACTGCTTGGGCAAATTCAGTTAACACAAATTGGCAGTCGTTATCTTAACGCTGAAGGGAGTATCACTCTGACTAGTGGAATTATTGCCGATGTTCCAATTAAGGATGGCGTCAGTGCGGCGACCATTAATGGCGCGCTTGAACATTTTGTCTCTGCTGTTGTTGCTGAATTACCCTCAAAGCAAAGGATTAACATTGTCAGCCCAACGGTATTAACGGAATCTTTGGGAACCTATCAGGAGTATTTCCCTAGTTTCGTATCGATTGATGCTGAGAGTTTAGCTCAAGTCTACATGCGGTCTGCGCTGGGGCGAGAAAATGGCCGAATTTTAAAAGCCTTCTCTAATTATGGAGTGATGAGTGTCTAAGCATCTTTGCTAAGCAATACTCAAATAGCAGAGACTCAGTTGCTCACTGTCAATGCAGATCAAGCAATGTATTTGCTTGGTCTGCGACCAAATGTTCGGGTCAGTTTCGATACCAGATTATCCAAAAAATAATACACCTAGTAACTGGAATACCGTCAAAATTTGGTCAAAGATCAGAAAACTGAACAAATACGTACTATACATTTAGCTAACCCAGCCCCCGTCTTTGTACAAAAATCCCCATTACCTCATATTCATCCGCGCGTGAATGGCAAGAATACGCTGAGCTTCACGATTAACATCCTCTCGTTTACGCCATGTCCATAACCTATCTCGCGCTTGCTTAGCGCGAGTTGCCACATCAATCACAGGGTTTAAATAGCGACTATCGGCGGGCAATTGATACATCATGGCTTCCATCGGACTCATTTGCCATGGTTCAAACAGCAAAGATAGTGGTACTTCTGCCAGTTCAGGCACCCACTGCCGAATAAAAACACCTTGCGCGTCATGCTCTTGAGCTTGTTTGAGAGGATTATAAATTCGAATGGTATTGATCCCAGTCACCCCTGCCTGCATTTGAAATTGAGCATAATGAATACCAGGTTCAAAATCTAAAAAGAGTTGTGCTAAATGCTCAACTCCCGCACGCCAATCTTGATTCATATGATGAGTCAACACACTCACCAACATGGCGCGCATACGAAAGTTTAAATAACCGGTATGATACAAACAACGCATACAAGCATCGACTAACGGAATACCGGTTTGGCCGCTTTTCCAAGCTTCAATAACTTCTGTATCTGGCTGACACGCTTGCGCCAGAAGCGCCTCATAAGCACGGTTTACGCAGCGAAACTCCATCTCACATTCCGATTCAAATTTCTGTATAAAATGGCAATGCCAGTGTAACCGTGAAGCTAACGCAATTAGACTCCGCCTTAACCCAGCAGTGTTCCAATAACTGAGTAGCGTTTGATACATCTCGCGCAATGAGATGTTGCCCCATGCAAGATAAGGGGACATACGTGAACATGACACACGAGCCAGTGATGGACTCGATAGCTGGAAATAATAATTTTTTGCTCGGCGCTGAAAGAAATCGTCTAAGGTCTGTTTAGCCAGTGTCTCACCGCCCGTTTGAAAACCTTTCTCTTTACGTCGCCAAGCTGATGGTACATTGTTATCCAAACCTAAATCGGTAGCACAAACAGAAATTAGCCTCTGTGCGGTTAAATTAGGCATTGCCAATGGTGCTCGCATAATCGCTTGCCAGTGCTTATCCCAACCTTGACGGTGAGTTGCCGCGCGGCGTACGGCGCCATAAGCACTTTGATGCCAAGTTATCCCCTGCTCTGTACACCAATGCTGAATAGCGATATCACGTTCGAAAGTATTAGCAAGACCAACTTCCTGATGAGAATAAAGACCTTGAATAGAAAAGTGTGTCGCTAGTGTCGCCAAACCTTGCTCAGCTGAGACGTTAGCAATCAGTATCTGATGACCAAATCGAGCGAGCTTTTGATTGATATCTTGTAGTGATTGCCAGACAAAACGCCAATGTCGCTCAGAATAATGACGATCATTGAGCAGCATGGGTTCAAAGAAATACACCAACAGCGTCGGTATTCCACTCTCTAATGCAGCGCACAAGGGGGGATGATCACTTAAACGTAAATCACGCTTGAACCAAACAATGTTGATGGCTGGAGGGCTGATCATGCTTTACCCCGCTGACGACGACAACGCTCTGAACAATAGTTCACTTCGTCCCAACAACGTTGCCATTTCTTCCGCCAACGAAAGGGGCGCTTACACACTACACAGAGTTTTTCAGGTAAAAAGGGCTTTTGATGACTTGTCATGACTATTGATCGCTAAGTTATCGTGATATTAACTACGTGAAGCTTTTAATCACGATCACGGTTTTAGCTAAAAAAGTGCTGTTTTATAAGCTAAAAAACCTTTCTTTTGGTTAAAAGGCACAAATTGTGAACAATTTAACACTGATTGGACCATTAAAACTTTTCTTGGGGCTATAATCGGCAACAGTTTTTATGAACAAGTGTTGATTATGCTGCTTAAACCTTATTTTTCATCTGCTGAACATCAATTTCAATTTACTCGCCAACAAGCGAGCCATTTTGCTAAAAAAGTGGCTGGTGATTTCAATCCGATCCACGACGAAGACAGTAAGCGTTTTTGTGTCCCCGGCGATCTGCTGTTTGCAGTGCTTTTGAAAAAGAACGGTATTAGCCAAAAAATGCGCTTTACTTTCTCCGGCATGGTCAGTGATGGCATTGCGCTGCATGTTGAAAATCAATGCAGCCAAATGAGTGCGTTGGTGGATGAATCTGGTAAAGAATATTTATTAATGCAACGCGAGGGAGAAGTTTCCCACGATGCCGTGTTTATTGAGCATGTGATAAAAAGTTATGTCCAGTTTTCCGGTATGAACTTTCCTCATATTATGGTGCCACTGATGGAGCAGCAACAAGTGATGATCAACTGCCAGCGTCCATTGGTGATTTATGAAAGTATGGAAGTGGAATTTGAGCGGTTGGATCTTAGTCATCCAGAAGTTGAATTTAGTGGCGCAACCTTCGAGGTGGATGGTAAACGAGGCGTCGTGACCTTGAATTTTACCTTTAAAGATCAAGGCCAATTAGTCGGTAAAGGCATCAAACGTATGGTTGCCAGTGGATTAAAGCCTTATAATCAAGCCGATATTGATGATTTAGTGCAGCGCTTTAACGACCGCAAAGTGCGTTTTCTGGCTGAGTTATCACAAGCTGCCTAATCATTTCCGCTCCGCCGTTATCGGTGGAGCTATATCCAACGCCTAACTCGCGCTTTATAATGGGTATAACGCTCACCAAACACCCGCTCTAATACTCGCTCCTCAGGCTGGATCTGAAACCGATTCATATAACCAACAAACCCAATCACGACCAATAAACTCACTATGTTGTGATGCCAATAAGCGATGCCAATCAATAGCAACAGTAATGCTAAATACATAGGATTACGGCTGTAGTTAAAGATCCCTGAATCGACAACAGTCGAAGCTTGGTCCGGTTTGGTTGGATTGACCGTAGTATTTGCACGACGAAATTGTACAACGGCAGAAATACCGACCACTCCCGATAACATAACGCACAAGACAAAGATGAGCTTAGTATATGGAAGCGCAAGATCGGCAAAACTAAATAGATGAGCTAACCGATTACAAAGTACCACTGCCACGATAAACAATGCCACCGGTGGAATTTTCAGTTCCAAATAACGCATAACTCCCCTCCTCATCAGTTAAACGGCCATCCGAAGATGACCGTTAGCGTTAGTTACAAAATCTCTAATAAAGCTTGGATAGGATGCCTTGGCTGGATTTCCTCAAAGCGTTTCACTTGGCTACGACAAGAATAACCCGTCATCAAACAGCGTTCTTTAGGAAGTTTATCCAAACTTGGCTGCCAGCTTAAGCCATAAATATCTTTCGACATCTGTAGCTTATCGACTTCATGACCAAAGGTACCCGCCATACCACAGCAACCTACAGGTACGGTCTGCAACTTGGCACCAAAATGACTGAAGATCTGTCCCCACTCTTTTTCAGCATTAGGTAACTTGGTTTTTTCGGTACAATGCGCCAATAAATACCAAGGCGCTTGTGGTGCCTGTCCTTGATCAATATTCGCTTGAGTAACGTTGGCTGGTGATGGTATCTCAGCCAAACGTGGCAATAACCATTCATGTGCAGTAAGCACCTCGAACTCACCCCGTTGTTGGCCCAAAATTTCCACGTATTCATCGCGATAACAAAGCACCAGAGCTGGATCAACCCCAACCATAGCAATATTAAGATCCGCGACTTGCGATAAAAATCCAGCCGTACTGGTTGCTGTACTCTTAAAGCGCTGTAAAAAACCCTTAATATGTTGCGCTTTACCGTTGGGCTTAAACGGCAGCAAGATGGGTTTTTTACCCAGCTTAATGACCAGAGCGATAAAATCTTCCACCACCTGCGCATCATAATAACTGGTGAACGGGTCTTGTACGATAATCACATGTTCAGAGCGCTGTTGCTGAGAAAGCGCCATCAATTGTTGGCGATCAAACGGCACAATATTATGGCGACGAGCGCGTGCCGCTAAGGTCGGGATAGATAATCGGGGGGTATCGACATAACCGACTGTCGCCGCCGTTAAGCGCTCAACCCATGGTTGACCAATAACCGCATTAACCATTTGTGGCGCTTTCGCCATCAGCGGTAACATGGTTTCAATGTTCGCGACTAAGTAATCTTTAACCGGACGTGGATAGCGCGTGTGATAAATATTTAAGAAACGGGAACGAAAACTCGGCACATCTACTTTAATTGGACATTGACTAGCGCAAGCCTTACAAGCTAAACAACCATTCATCGCTTCATACACTTCATGAGAGAAATCATACTCATGGGAGGGACGAATACGCTGCCGAACGCGATCCAGTAGCGTTTTAACACTGGCTGTTTTCTGCAAAGCTTGTTGCTCTAAATCGAGGATATCAATCCCTTGCTCAGTCAGTTGGCGCAACCATTCACGCACTAAACCCGCTCGACCTTTCGGTGAATGACGACGGTCGGCAGTGACCTTCATCGATGGACACATCGGAGAGCTGGTATCGTAGTTAAAACATAGCCCATTGCCGTTACATTCCATCGCTTGCTTAAAGCTATCACGGACTTTAACGTCAATCTGCCGATCAAAATAGCCACGCTTGGTATCCGATACTTTAACCAACTCAAAACTGCTATTAAGCGGCGTACAAATCTTACCGGGATTCATCTTATTGTGCGGGTCAAACGCCGCTTTTACTCGGCGTAATTCGGTAAAGAGTTCGGCTCCGAAAAACTCAGGTCCATATTCAGATCGATAGCCTTTACCGTGTTCCCCCCACATTAAACCGCCGTATTTGGCCACTAACTTAACGACTTGATCAGAGATCTCATGCATCATCAATTCTTGCTTGGGATCGCATAAATCAAGCGCGGGACGCACATGCAATACCCCCGCATCCACATGACCAAACATACCGTAACTGAGACCTTTTTCATCAAGCAGCGCACGAAATTCACTAATAAAATCCGCCAAGTGCTCCGGTGGTACACAAGTATCTTCGGTAAATGGAACCGGTTTAGCTCGTCCTTTGGCCGCGCCCAATAAACCCACCGCTTTTTTACGCATGGTATAAATACGGTTAATGCTGGCTAAATCATCACACACTTGATAACCAATAATCCCCGCTTGTTGCTGGCTGATCATCACATCTAAACGCTGGGTCAATTGCGTGACTAATTGTTTTACCTGCTCTGGGTCTTGGTCTGCATATTCAACCATATTGATGCCAAGTAATTCCTTGCCCGGAACATCGGTCAATAAATCACTGACGCTGTGCCAAACAATATCTTGCTTAGCTAAATTAAGCACGTTTGAATCTAGCGTCTCAACCGATAGTGCATTGGCTTCAATCATTAGCGGCGCATTACGTAATGCCGAGTCAAAACTGTCATATTTGATATTGACTAACGTGCGCGCTTTAGGAATTGGTGTGAGGTTAAGTTTCGCTTCGGTAATAAAAGCCAATGAACCTTCAGCGCCGCACAGCACACGAGTGATATTAAATTCCCCCGTTTGTTCATCAAGGGCATTTTTTAAATCATAACCGGTCAAGAAACGGTTTAAAGGCGGAAACTTGGCAACTATCTGCTCTCGCTGGTTACGGCAGACGGCTTCGGTAACTTGCATGGCTCTTTCAGCGTAGCTATTGACTTGCGGGTTGCCCCGTGAGCCGTCAGTTTCTAATATTGACCCATCGGCAAATACCGCTTGCAGCGAAAGTACGTGATCGGAGGTTTTACCGTATTTCAGTGAACCTTGGCCTGAAGCATCGGTATTAATCATACCACCCAATGTAGCTCGGTTACTGGTCGAGAGATCCGGGGAGAAAAAATAGCCATAAGGGCGCACCGCATCATTCAGTTGATCTTTAATCACACCAGCCTGAACCCTAACCCAACCTTGCTCTGAATTAATTTCAAGGATTTGATTCATATGGCGAGATAAGTCAACTACAATCCCTTTGGTTAAGGCTTGACCATTGGTGCCAGTGCCGCCTCCACGCGGAGAAAACGTGACACGTTCAAATTCTGGTTTAATACTTAACTGGCCAATAAGAGAAACATCGTGGCTGGTTTTAGGATGAACAACCGCTTGTGGAAGCTGCTGATAAACACTGTTATCAGTAGACACAGCTAAGCGACTGGCATACTGTGTTTCGATATCGCCCGTAAATCCAGCTGTTTTTAATTCGTGTAAAAAAGTTAAAACAACCGGATCAACATCAGATTGGAGGTGAAGTCTTGGTAACATTTGCTTCCTGCCCGAACTACGCTGATCCAATCAGCGCTACGTAATGGGTGAATTTTGATTTATTTTTTGAATTTGATCACTTTACAACATTTAAATCAGTGATCAAATCAGAATCTTAACAACAATAGCGTTAAGCCATTTTTTAGATAACGAAAGAGTTGAATGACTGCCAAATCCAGCTATCGTTAAGTAAACACATGGACATTTTCGTCACCCATTTTCCTAAGCGGTCACTGATTAACCACTTAGCCCTGACACATTCATGGACCTAGATATGAAAAAAAATAAAGTCGTTACCACAGAAGATATTCTTTTGAAACTTTGCCAATCGGTTTCAACGGTTCTTTCTTCAGCCACAGGCTCACAGATCACCTACTCAGCCATGGTGCAAAAAATCACCAAAACGTCCCTCAAGCCCGATTTCGGTTGTTTTGTGTTATTTGATGGCGGGTTTTCTGGTTTGGTCGTAATTAACTTTACCGCCAAAGCCGCTTTAGAAGTGTATACCCAATACATGCGCAACATGGGCATGCCAGAAGATGAACTCGCGGTATTACATACTTCTGACGAAGTTGGCGATGTACTCGGTGAGCTGATGAACCAGCTGGTGGGTGATTTCACCAATAAAGTGCGCAAAGAGTTACAAACCAACATCACCCAAAACCAACCAAAAATGTTATCGCTGAACAAACAAGTCAATTTATCAGTAGACACCAACTTAGATCGCCCACAAGCACGCCGCGTGACTTTCTCTACCGAAAACAACAATATCTTCTATCTAGAACTTGCGATGGATCGTACTGAGTTTATCCAATTGGAAGATTTTGAAATTCAAGAAGACGAAAGTCCTGATTCTATTCTTGCAGACACACAACAAAAAATGGCCAATAAAACCAAAAACAGTCAAGTCGATAATGACCTATCTTCAGACCTATTAGATGAACTAGGTATCTAACTCTCTACTAATCAAGCATAATCACGTTGCGGATAACTCCAATCCGCAACTTTTTCATCGTTAGTTATCAAAGCCTTACCGCGAGACGGAAAACAAGAAATCCCTTTCAGTCTAAATAGGCAGCCAGCTTCAATAAACTCAATCTAGCCCTCCACACTACAACGCCAAACCGCTTGGGTACCCCCAGTTAAAAGCCCCCATCATGACTGAATAATGGCATTTACTTTCACTACATCAATAAAAACGGTAAAATGGCTAACTTTTCTTAGTGCAGCGGAACCGATTTTATAATTCAATGGATAAACAAAAAGCGTTAAAAAAAATAGCTAAATGTCTTGAGTTGGGGAATTCAGCCAACGTTAATGAAGCCGCTAATGCTATCAAGATGGCTCATCGATTGATGCTCAAATATGGTCTTGATAAAGACGATATTGAATTTATTAAGATGGGGAAAACCCAATCGACTCATTTACTTCCCGCTTCAATCAGTTCAGCCATTTTACGCGTTATTCGTGGTATCAATACTAAGTTTGGCGTTGAAGCGGTATTGATTAACCATAAGGGTTTGAAGCGTGTTGAATTTATCGGAGAAGCCGATCGCGCTATTTTTGCTGCTTTTGCCTTTGATATTGTTTACCGTGAAATGAATGAACATACCGGACAATTTCGTAACAGCTTTGCAGGCAGTGGCACATCAAGTAGCGAAGTGACCCGAAGGGTTAATTCTTTCTTATCAGGTTGGATTGAAGGTGCACTGGAAAAACTGCCCATTATCACCCCCGATGAAAACTCAATGAATAAAATCAATAGCTACATTGATAAAGAATTCGAGAATATTGATCGAGAAACCTTTAAGCAACAGCTACGTGATGCGATGAAGAACATCACCGCAGATTATGAAGTCGGGCTCAAAAAAGGCCGTAAAGTTTCCGTTAATAGACCGATTGATGGTGCACAAGCGCCAAAACGACTTAAATAACCTTGTGTCTATAACGCTCAGTTAAGTGATGCGAATGTAAAATTTAGATCAATGGATTGACTTTATTCGATAAGTTTTGTTTATTTCAGGCTAATTCCAACCAAACTTAAAAAGTTTAAGGCTATAAACTACACATAGCGTAGCCAATAAGCGGAAATAAACTCATACTGCCAACACGGAGAGAAAACATTGAAAAAAATTACTTTGGCGATGGCATTGGTCATCACATTATCTGGCTGTGCGGCTACACAAAGGCAAAATGCTACAACAGGCGAAACAGAAACGAATGCCGCCACTCGTGGAGCATTAATTGGTGCCGTAGCGGGTGCGGCAGCAGGTTTGGCTACCGGAGATAACGCGAAGCAGCGTCGTCAACGCGCTTTAATTGGTGCGACGGGTGGAGCCGCTGTCGGGGGTGGCGTCGGTTACTATTTTGATCAACAAGAAGCCGCTTTACGAGAAGAGTTACTTCATTCAGGCGTACAAGTTCAACGTGTCGGCGACAACCAACTTTTATTGCGTATGGAAAACGGCATCGGTTTCCAAACCAACTCTTATCAGCTCGACTCAAGTATTCATCGTACACTACGCGGTGTAGCCAAAATTCTTGTTGAATATCCAGACACAAGTTTAGTGATTGATGGACATACCGATAGTACTGGTGGGGATACCACTAACCAAGTGCTATCAGAACGTCGTGCTGAGTCAGTACGCAGCTTCTTATTGTCGCAAGGTGTCGCTCCGGGACGCGCTATTGCGCGAGGCAATGGTTCTCGCTTCCCAATTTGTACTAACAGTACCGTGGAAGGCCGTGCTTGTAACCGCAGGGTAGACATTCAAATTTTGCCGCTAAAATAAACCTTCAACAAGGCAAGTTGAGTGAACAAGAGTATACTTAAAAGGCCTATCATTGGGCCTTTTTCTTATTACTGGCGATGCTGTTACTCCACCTTCAACTCATTAGGACACGCTAAGCATGCACCTTTTATCACCCTGGTTACTGCTGTTCTTCACCTTGGTGTGTTCATCACCTCTTGTCGCACAAACCAACGAAGTTCGCCAACAAGCTCGTTTAGGTAATCCTGAAGCACAATTTCAATTAGCATTAAGTTATCAACAAACGCAGCAGCCAGATCAAGCCTACTACTGGTTTCTACAAGCAGCGGAGCGCGGCTATCAACCCGCTATGACATCGCTAGCCGACGCTTATTTACAAGGGCTAGGCCACCCTGTTGATCCAACTCAGGCCCTACTTTGGTATACAAAATCAGCCACCTTAGGTGATGCTGAAGCCGCTTTAGCGATTGGGCGTTTATATCAGCAAGGAGAATATATTCCGCAATCCTTGATCATGGCGGAAATTTGGTATCACAGTATTGCCGATCGTCATCCGTTAGGTGAACAGCGCTACAATGAGCTATTACAACAACGATTCAATCAACGCCGAGCCAATCAATTAATTGCCTTACAAAATCTCGAAATACAAGCGCAACAGGACGATTTAAGGAACGAGGACGAAGATAAGGCGTTACAAGAACGCCAGACTCAAGATCATACGATGTCGTTGATGAGCGATTTTTTATTCGTTTTAATTGGCCTATTGTTAATTATGGGCATCTTGTCTCTCTACCGTTCAATCAAAACCAAACAACAGCATCAAGCTGAACAATTGAATCTGGAGCAAAAAGAGCAACTTCAACAACAAGCCGCCGTCATTAAACAACAAAAACGTCAACTTGATAAACTCTATCAAGAGTTTAAAAAACAACAACAGCAGCAAACCCATCATCAACACGATCAGACTTTTTCTTTGGCCTGTGCGTTACTCGGTTTCCACCCTCATCGATTACCCGATGAAAAAACCATCAAACAGCGCTATAAGCAGTTGAGTAAGATCTATCATCCCGATCTGCAAGGCAGCGAAGAAGAGATGAAACGCCTGAACGGCGCAATAAAAATCATTACTCAAAAGTTAAACAAAGGTTAGTATTTATAACAACCATATCGCAACCCCTTCTAAATAAATCACTAAGCAAACGATTAGCATCGCAAACTCAGTAACAGATACTTAACTTAATTACTAAGCATGTGCGATAATCTGCACAGATTAAACACCAAACAGAATAAGGTGGCAAAAGTGATGTTTACTGTGAGCGGTGTGTGCGATTGGTGCAAACTGTCAAACCAATTAACCAAGCATGAATATATTGATGGTAAAGCGCATTATTCTTGTCCAAATTGTCATGATCTGGCAAAAATGGACGTCAGATTATTCAACCTTGATGAACTTGCCTTCCGTGAACGACAAATACACCAAGCGTCCTAATCCTAAAGCGCCATCAGGGCGCTTTTTTGTTCCATAACATTTTTGCTTGTTCTCTCTCCTCCTTTCATAAACTGCCAATTTGATCACAAATTCACATCTTTGGCTTACTCTCTCGTTCAAAAAACAACCGCTTATTTATCAATCATCTAGGATAAAAGTCCTAGCTAAATACCAATGATGGACAAAAAACAAACACAATTATTGCTTGATCAATATCCATACTCAGATTACTGTATATTCATACAGCATGTATATGAGGACAGTATTATGCTTAACACGACCTTCCATTATTCAGATACTATTTATGACTCTTGCTCGGTCAATCGCCACTGCGTGCCACGACTCAATCATCCTATATTATCTCGTTTGGCGCAGTTATCCGAACAACGCCAATGGATTCTCTATACGGCACAATGTCCACGTCCTCGCTATCAACAATTAAGTATGCACCGGATTCAGTGTCATAAAATTATTCATATGAAGGCTTCACACTCCGACTCTGAAATAGACACAGTGATCAAAGCCATTAAATCGGGTAATGCCAGTGCCATTGTTGCCTCGGCAAATATCGATAAGGTTAATCAGCGTCGTTTACAACAGATGGCAAAGCTGCACCAATGTGAAGTTTTTTTCCTGAATGAAACCTCACCGATCTTCCATTAGTCACCATACTTAAAACAGACACAGAGTTTATCGATACCCCAGCAAAGCAAACGTTTGCTTTTTATCTGGCGACAGAAAATAATTCTGGTATGATGCGTGCAATAAACAAGACCCAATGTTCGGTTTGCAGACCAAAGGGTCTTTCTTGTCAACGCTGTTTAATCCAGATAGGAATGTTTCATGAGCCTTGCTGATCAAGTTCTTGCCGTCAATGACGACCTCCCCATTCGTACTCACCAGCCTGTACACAGCGGTAAAGTCCGCTCGGTTTACTGGCTCACTGAACAAGACAGCCAGCGATTGATCCAAGAAAAAGGTTATCCGATTGCCAAAGATGCGCCACTGGCGATTATGGTGATCAGTGACCGTATCTCTGCTTTCGATTGTATTTGGCATGCCGAAGGAGGATTAAAAGGCGTTCCAGGTAAAGGCGCTGCGCTCAATGCTATTTCTAACCATTGGTTTAGCCTTTTCAAACAACAAGGGTTAGCCGATAGCCACATCGTCGATATTCCCCATCCTTTAGTATGGATTGTACAAAAAGCCAAACCGATTAAAATCGAAGCGATCTGCCGCCAATACATCACTGGTTCGATGTGGCGTGCTTACGCTAAAGGTGAACGCGAATTTTGTGGCATTGCCCTTCCTGATGGATTGAAAAAAGATAGCCTACTCCCTGAACTTTTGATCACGCCATCAACCAAAGGCATTTTAACTGGGATCCCTGGTGTTCCTGAAGCCGATGACGTTAACATCACTCGACACGACATCGAACAGAATTTTACTGCATTTAACTTCACCAACCCTGCTGATATCGATCTTTACGAAACACTGCTTAAGCAAGGTTTTAACGTTATTAATGAAGCACTAAAAAATATCGGACAACTGTTTGTCGATACCAAGTTTGAGTTTGGTTATGTAAAAGATGCCAACGGACAAGAAAAACTGATTTATATGGATGAAGTCGGCACGCCTGATTCTTCACGTATTTGGGATGCTAAATATTATCAGCAAGGACAAATTGTCGAAAATTCAAAAGAAGATTTCCGTCAATTCTTACTTAGTTACTTCCCCGACCCAGATATTTTACTCAACAAAGAACGCATGGTAGAACGCGAAGCGTTGGCAAAAAATAACGCACTCCCAGTAGAAACGTTGATGGATATTTCACGCACGTATTTAAGTATTGCAGAAAAAATTGTTGGACACCCCATCAAGCTGAGCAGCAACCCAAAACAAGAGATCATCGCTATATTACGTGAACACTATGATTTGATTGTTTAATCTCATTTTATCTGCACTCATCATCGAATTGATGAGTGCAGATAATGATAGAAAGGTTAAATCGTAGGTGAAGATGGGGTAATGATCACCAAAAATTCATCCCCTTGAACAGGCTGCAGTACAACCTCAGCACTTTTCTCGATCAACGATATCTGAGCTGGTTCCAATGCATAAGGCATGATCAGTTTGAGCTCTTCTATCCCTTCTGATTTTGCTAACTTGAGCAATGCGATGAGATTGGCTTCATCACTTCTACGGCTAGATAAGGTACTGAACGCCAAATCCCATAACCGCTCTTCGTGGGTTTTACTCTGTTTAACCGTATCTTGCCAGACAGTACCAAAGATGGGAGCAAAAGAGGCTAATATTTCAGAAAAATTCCATCGTTTCGTACACGATGCACCTAAAAAGCTCGCATAATCAAACACGACAGAAACTCGTTGTGATTGTTGCATGTTTACCTCAATGTAAAAATCTATCCTAGCGCGCTTACTATTATGCAGGAATACTTATATAGCAATACGATATATAAAAACAATCTTTTATGCGAAGGATTCCCACCTAACTGGAATATAAACCACCAATCTTTTAACAAGATACAAACAACCTTAACCCACTATGTTTCTTCTTAGTATTTATCACGTCAACAGAAGGTTACTAATCAAAAGTGGTCGAAGGTGACCGATTTAAACTTCAATTGAGTCTATAATGAAAATAATCACTTAAAGGTAAAGGCTTATCTATTTACAACTTAGCTGATAAGCCGCTATCATTTTTAACCATCTGTTCCCACCTACCCTACATAGGCACCAAATGAATAACGATAAACGTCCGCTTTATATTCCTTATGCTGGTCCAGCGCTACTTAGCACCCCTTTATTGAACAAAGGCAGTGCCTTTAGTGCCGAAGAGCGTGCATCTTTTAACTTGGAAGGCTTACTTCCAGAATCAACAGAAACGATTCAAGAACAAGTCGTTCGCGCCTACCAACAATATTGTAGCTTTGAAAGTGATATGGATAAGCATATTTATCTGCGCAATATTCAAGACACAAACGAAACCCTCTTCTACCGTTTAGTGCAAAATCATATCTCTGAGATGATGCCAATCATTTACACTCCAACGGTTGGCGCCGCCTGCGAAAACTTCTCCAATATTTATCGCCGTGGCCGTGGGCTATTTATCTCTTACGCTAACCGAGATCGTATCGACGATCTGCTTAATAACGCTGCAAACCATAACGTTAAAGTGATCGTGGTGACCGATGGTGAGCGTATTCTTGGCCTTGGCGACCAAGGGATTGGGGGTATGGGCATTCCAATCGGTAAATTATCACTTTACACGGCTTGTGGCGGAATCAGCCCGGCCTATACCTTACCTATCGTATTGGATGTCGGTACCAATAATCCACAACGCTTAGCAGACCCGATGTACATGGGCTGGCGTCATCCTCGGATCACCGGAGCCGAATACGATAACTTTGTCGAAGATTTTATCCAAGCGGTACAACATCGTTGGCCAGATGCTTTGATTCAATTTGAAGATTTTGCGCAAAAAAATGCCATGCCACTGCTGGAACGCTACAAAAATCGCATTTGCTGCTTTAATGATGATATTCAAGGCACCGCGGCGGTCACCGTAGGTTCGCTACTGGCGGCGTGTAAAGCGGCTGGTAGCCAATTATCACAACAACGGATTACCTTCTTAGGTGCAGGCTCCGCTGGCTGTGGTATTGCCGAAGCGATTATTGCCCAGATGGTCTCAGAAGGGATCTCTGATGCTCAAGCTCGTTCACAAGTTTACATGGTCGATCGTTGGGGTCTGTTAGAAGAAGGGATGCCGAATCTGCTTGATTTCCAACAGCGCCTAGTACAGAAAAAAGACAATACTCAAGATTGGACTTCTGAAGGCAATGGTTACTCATTGGTCGATGTAGTACGTCATGCCAAACCAACAGTATTGGTGGGTGTTTCAGGTGCTCCGGGTCTGTTCAGTGAGGAAGTGATCAAAGAAATGCATGCGCATTGCCCTCGACCGATTATTTTTCCCCTCTCTAATCCGACGAGTCGAGTTGAAGCGACGCCTGCCGATATTATTCACTGGACCAATGGTGAAGCATTAGTCGCCACTGGTAGCCCGTTTGCTCCCGTCATCCATGATGGTAAGACGTACGCGATTGCCCAGTGTAATAACAGCTATATCTTCCCCGGGATTGGCTTAGGCGTACTCGCCGTAGGAGCGAAACGAGTGACCGATGAGATGTTAATGGAATCGAGCCGAGCCTTATCACTCTGTTCACCATTGGCGATTAATGGTCACGGGCCGCTTCTTCCTCCGCTAGAATCGATTCATTCTGTCTCGAAGAAAATTGCCTTTGCTGTTGCTAAAAAAGCGATAGAACAAGGTGTTGCGTTAGAAATTACGGATGAAGCTTTGGACGTTGCCATTGAACAGCATTTCTGGCAACCTGCTTATCGTCGTTACAAACGTACCGCTTTTTAATCCGTCCCGTTGAACAAAGCGTTAATAGGAGCTGTTAATGTTTGCGCTGTTTTGTCGTGCAACGTTAGCAGCTTCGAGGCTTTAATCACTAGAGTACCGATATGATGAGTTTTTTGGCCCCAGCCGGTCAGTATCTAGCCCCCTATCTCGCTGAAATCTCGATGGCGCTGATCGCCTGCTGGTTGGTGATGCTGGGTGGAGAAGTTAATGCCTTACTACGCCGCCTGATGCGTAACCAGCATTTTATTATCCGCACTTTAGTCTTTATTATCGTCAATGCGTTTGGCTATGGTTTACTGATTGTCAAAGCCAGCCCTTACTTAACTCGCACACTGGCCAACTTAGAGCGAGGCATGATGTTTAGTATCATCATGATCAGTTTTATTGTGATAGGTTTATGGGCACAAAAAAACCGACAAATTTAATGATTCGCCGACTGAAAACGCTTTTACGTTGGTTTCTTCGCGGCGTGGCTTTGCTGATACTGCTTGTCTTAATTGCAGTGACCGTCATTTTTTCCATTGACCGCTGGGTAAGCTGGCAGACACAACAATATATTATTAGTGATATCAATAAATTACCCAAGTTTGATGTCGCTGTTGTCTTAGGAACCAGCAAATACCTTGGCAGAACCTTAAACGATTATTATCTACACCGTATTGAGGCGGCAGTTGAGCTCTATCAACTCGACAAGACCGACTATTTTCTACTGAGTGGCGATAACGCTCATCGATCTTATAACGAACCTTGGACGATGAAGCGTGATTTACTCAAAGCGGGCGTGCCCGATGAGCAGATCTATCTCGATTATGCTGGCTTTCGTACTTTAGATTCGATTGTCCGAGCGAAACGCATCTTTGATACCGACGATTTCTTGATTGTCACTCAACGTTTCCATTGTGAACGCGCGCTCTTTATCGCTCAACATCACGACATTAATGCCACCTGTTTAGCGGTGCCGGGTCCTAAAAATCATCTGGGGTATAAAGTACGTTTACGTGAAGTCTTCGCGAGAAGTAAAGCCGTTTTAGATCTCTATTTACTCGATACGCAACCGAGATTCCTCGGCCCAAAAGAACCTATCCTGTCTGAATCTCGTGATAGTGGTACACTAAGCGAGAACACTGTCGATGAGTCTGATTGGACTCAATAATAAGCCTATAATTCCAAACCCAAACGACCGAAAACACATCGTTAATAACCTAAGCTCTGGCTTACGGATCTCAATAATCCGTTGATTAACTTGGCCATAAATAACGTAAGTGTCGGTCAGTAAGGGATAACAACACACAAAAGAGCGATGTCATGTCTTTAACTATACGCGGCGTATTACAAAAAATGCGTGCTCAACATCATCAAACGGTTCATTACCAACTTCCCGTTGGCGAGCATTTGGTCAACCTTAATCCGCTGATCGGCAAAACGCTGACACTTCATCATACGGGTAATATTTTTTGCAATTCATGCGGCAGAAAGACCAAAAAAAGTTACTCTCAAGGTCATTGCTTTGTATGCATGAAGAAGCTTGCTAGTTGCGATATGTGCATCATGAAACCAGAGACCTGCCATTTTGAACAAGGCACCTGCCGTGAACCTGAATGGGCACAAACTCACTGTATGGTCGATCACTATGTCTATCTGTCCAACACCTCAAGCTTAAAAGTCGGCATCACTCGCCATAATCAAATTCCGACACGCTGGATAGATCAAGGCGCTACTCAAGGATTACCACTCTATAAAGTCAAAACTCGACACATTTCAGGCTTACTCGAAGTCGAACTGGCTAAGCATATCGCGGATAAAACCAACTGGCGAACACTGCTCAAAGGAGATGGAGAACCTTTGCCTTTAGCCGAACATGCCGCAAAATTAACACCATTATTAACCTCAAAAATTGCAGAGTTAAGGCAGCAATTTGGAGCCGATGCAGTGATTGAGTTGGACGAGAACGGCACCGAAATTCGTTATCCAGTTGAACAACATCCAGTCAAAATCACCTCTCATAATTTTGATAAGCAGCCGTTAGTTAGTGGTGTGTTACAAGGTATTAAAGGTCAATATCTGATTTTTGATAGCGGGGTCATCAACATTCGCAAATACACCGCTTACGAAGTAGAAGTAAGTTACAACGAATAATATCGGAAATAATCCAACGAGCCATCGAGCAAACAAGTTTGCCCGATGGCGACTGACGGCGTTACTCGACGAGCGATACTGGCTCAACCAATGGCGCCAATACGTTAAAAAGCTGATCGATTTCTTCAACGGTGTTGTAATGCATTAAACCAATTCGCACTACCCCACCTTTCGCTTCTAACCCCAGTTGACGAATCAATCCCAGCGCATAAAAATGCCCATTCCAGACACAAATATTTTGTTCGCCTAACGTCTTGGCTATCCATTCTGGTGAATGATCAGCGATACGAATCGCAAACGTCGGGGTACGCTTATCGCTGTCTGCTTCCCATCGACCATAGAGTTGAACTTGCGGTAATTGTTGTAACTTACTAAGAAAATAACCACTCAACTTCTGCTCATGTTGATTAAATTGAGCAAAACTCTGCGCCAAACGCTGACGTAAAGGTGCACCGCTTTCTCCCCATTGAGCCAAATAATCAATCGCAGCCACTAAGCCTGCTAAGCTTTCAAAACTCTGCGTTCCCGTTTCAAATCGGCCGGGACCAATATTCGTTGCTGGCTCCACTTTATAAGGTTGCAAACTGTGTAACCATTGAGAGTGGATATAGGCAATACCGATGTGGGGCCCGAAAAATTTATACGCCGAACACGCTAAGAAATCACACTCCAAATCTTGGACATCAATCAAATGATGCGGCGCATAATGGACAGCATCCACGTACACTTGAGCCCCTACCGCATGAGCGGCCTTGACAACCCTTTTGACATCGACGATTGAACCTGTCGTATTCGAAGCATACGTCAGGGCGACTAAAGTAGTTTTGCTATTAATCAGGCTTAAAAGATGATCAACATCCAGCGTACCGTTTTCAGGGTTGATCCGCGCTTGATGAATCAGTGCGCCTTTATCTTGTGCGGCCTGCTCCCAGCTCGATACGTTAGAATAATGATCCAAGGCCGTAACAACCACTTCATCCCCAACTTGCCATTCTCGACTGATGGCTCGACTGAGTTGAAACGTCAAGGAGGTCATATTAGCACCAAAGATAATGTTGCCCGACGATTCAGCATTGAGTAGCGCTTGGGCCGATTCTCTTGCTTGTAACGTGAGATCCGTTGTCCGCTGACTCGAAAAAAAGTGACCACCAAGATTAGAATTAAAGTGCCCCAGATAATCCGTCATCGCTTGCAGCACCGAGCGAGGCACCTGAGAACCACCAGGGCCATCAAAGAAATAAACCGGCCTACCGTGATGGGTCTGACTTAAAGCAGAAAACTGCACCCGTGCTTGTTCAGGAGTGAAGCTCATGGCGACCATCCTTAGCGGTTAGAACAAAAACATCCATATGCCCTTCTTGAGTGTGATCCACCGAGCGAATGGGACTCGCGTTGTGCCATAACTTACTGTCTGCCAGTATAGCCACCTCGCCATTATCAAGCACTTTACGGAAAAATGGCGCTTCATGGCAGTCGTTATAAAGCATAATATCGCCACCCACGATGTTGTGGCGGTCAATACTGACTAAAGCGATATGATCAAAACCATCTTGATGAACCCCTTCTGGAGCCACTTGAGTTTCATCATAAATCGCCGTGACTCGAATTTGGTGAATCTCTATCTCTTGCCCATTCGGTAACTCATTTGCCTGCATAAATAACTCGCATACCTCTCGCATTCCCTCACTATTTAGAGTCTCGGCAAGAATAGGCTCAAACTGACGAACAATATCCCCTTGAAAATGGTTAATGTCCTCACTTTGCACAAACTCATTTTTTCCAAGAGAAACCACTTGACCATCTCGATACTGAATCACCGAATAACGACGCAAGCGATATTTACCGTCTGCATGCTCAGTATGGGGCAGCGTGGCAAACGATGGCGCTAATTGGCGTGTAGCCTCTGGACTTAAATGAGTAATTTGTAAGGTTGTTTCATGTGCAGATAACATTATTGACTCCTTAATGAAAACACATGCGAAATACTTTTCATTAACACTTCATTTACATAAAGAATACGGAGAAATAGGCTTTATTCAAGCCAGGCAGCCCACAAATTCCAACCATGGAAAGAAATAAGATATAAAAAACCATAATTTAAACTTATATTAGATATAAAATCTAAATCCATTCCTCTCAAGGGCTAAATTTTAGACCGACTGTCTAAAAAAATAAAAAGTTCAATAAATACATTACCTTAAAGAATAATAGCGAGCTTTAATCGATCCATTCTGCATACTGATGTACTCCCCATGCCATACCCAGAATTTGTACATACACAACTGAGCTTTAATTCTCTTGCATTCCCCACTTAGTTAGTTAGACTAACTAAATTAAAGTGAGGAGTAACATCGTGGATTTAAGACATTGTTTACAACATTTAGAATGGCATTTATGGCACCACTGGCGTGAATACGCGAAACAAAATGGTAATCTAGATTTAACAAGCAGCGAGTTACAATATCTATATACCCTGCTCACTCACGCCGAACAGGGTATACGTTTGACCGAATTGGCCGAGCAGATGAAAGTGAGTAAAGCTTCCGCCAGTACCATGGTTAACAAGTTAAAAAAGCAAGGTTACATTATTCGCGAACCTTGTCCTGAAGATGCCCGAGCGCAACGACTTTTCCCTAGCGCCAAAATGTTAGCCATGCGAGATTATGAACAAGATGTTTATCAACCTGCGCTATCACACTTTAAACAAACCTTAACCAGCGATGAACTAAAACTACTGGAACAGTTATTAGTCAAAGCTTGTCGTGATTTAGACCTTGGGGACATGGATCCACCTCAACTGGCCTCTCGTCCTTATTAATTGAGAAACAACATGATAAATTTACAGCGCACTTCAGTCGGTAAAGCGTTTTGGCACTACACGTTACCATCGATTGCCGCTCTGATGGTCAGTGGCACCTATCAAATTGTTGATGGTATTTTTGTTGGCCACTTTATCGGTGCCGATGGATTAGCCGCAATTAGCTTAGCGTGGCCATTTGTGGGCGTATTACTCGCCTTTGGTATGATGATTGGCATGGGTGCTGGCGCTCATACGTCGCTAAAAATGGGCGCAGGCGATATCTCGCAAGCGACTAATTATTTGATTCACGGCCTATTACTGCTGATCGGCGTCGGTTTACCGCTCGGGATCACACTGCACTTTCTAAGTCCCACATTTTTGCATTTTCAAGGCGCAACGGGTGGCGCTTACTCTCAAGGAGCCGACTATTTATATTGGATGATGGCAGGCGCTCCAATTGTATTAGCCAGCATTGCTTTACCTCTATTAGTACGCAACGCCGGAGCCCCACGTTTAGCCACACTCGCAATGGGAATTGGTGCGATCAGTAATATTGCCTTAGATGCGCTCTTTATTGGTTATCTCCGTTTTGGATTGCAAGGGGCCGCGATTGCCACTTTGTTGGGTGAGCTGATCTCAGTCATGATCTGTTTAAACTATCTACTAAGCCGTCGCAGCCAACTGCCGATCTCAAAGCAAGCTTTTCACTGGCAAGGTAAAGCGATGTTCGACATTCTAAAAACTGGCTTGTCGAGCATGTTGATGTATATGTACATCAGTTTTTCTATTGTGCTACACAACATGCTGCTGCTCAAACATGGTCAAGCCATCCATGTTGCTGCTTATAGTATTGCTGGTTATCTACTGACTTTTTATTATCTGATGGCTGAAGGTACAGCAGGAGGCATGCAGCCTCTGACCAGCTTTTACTACGGTGCCAATCTTAAACAACGCGTCAAAGCAACGTTTAAAATTGCTAGCGCATTTACCCTAGGCAGCGGTATTTTTCTGGTTCTAGCAATTCAATGGTCACCCAGTTTCTTTGCGCAATTTTTTATTGCTCAGGGAGATGAAGCGCTGCTCACCACCACCACATGGGCAATGCGGTTGTTTTTATGTGCCATGTTTTTAGACGGATTTCTGATTCTCACCGCAACGTGGTTCCAGTCCTTAGGACTAGGCAATAAAGCGACGTTTATCACTATGAGTAATATGATGATTCAGATTCCTTTTTTGTTAGTTTTACCCCATTTCTTTGGTTTAAATGGCGTATGGCTTGCGGTTCCAATATCCAACGTCTGTTTATCTTTATTGGTTGGTTTTATGTTATACCGCCAATGGAAAAAACTCGGTCATCAAGCAGATTCCGTTGTCATACCATAACCAGGCTTGAATGGCTTGCAGTAGCAGAGAAGGTAAATCATCTACACTGCTGCTGCAAATTCGGACAGGATATATGCCTTTCCATCCCGAACATTATTCCTTACAATCGATTAACTTTTTAGAACTCACAGCGGAGTCATCATGAGCGATGTAAAGCATTGTAAACTACTTATTTTAGGCTCAGGCCCAGCTGGCTACACCGCTGCCGTTTATGCAGCGCGGGCAAACCTAAACCCTGTGTTAGTCACAGGAATGCAACAAGGTGGTCAGCTTACCACCACTACCGACGTTGAAAACTGGCCAGGCGATCCAGAAGGGTTAACGGGACCCAATTTAATGGAGCGGATGAAGCAACACGCAGAGCGCTTTGAAACTGAAATTGTATTTGACCATATTAATCAGGTTGATTTTTCTCAGCGTCCTTTCCGCTTAAAAGGCGATAGCCAAGAATACACCTGTGACACGCTAATTATTTCAACGGGGGCTTCAGCAAAATACTTAGGCCTACCTTCTGAAGAAGCGTTTAAAGGCCGAGGGGTTTCTGCTTGTGCAACTTGCGATGGTTTCTTTTATCGTAATCAAAAAGTAGCGGTAGTCGGTGGTGGTAACACCGCTGTCGAAGAAGCCTTGTATCTTGCCAATATCGCTTCTGAAGTTCACCTTATTCATCGTCGAGACACTTTCCGCTCAGAGAAGATTCTCATTGACTGTTTAATGGATAAAGTCAACAACGGTAATATTGTCCTACATACTAATCGCACGTTAGATGAAGTGCTTGGCGATGAGATGGGCGTGACCGGGGTTCGTTTAAAAGATACTCAGTCTGATCAAACCGAACAACTCGATGTCATGGGAGTTTTCATTGCTATCGGTCATCAACCCAATACCGACATCTTCCAAGGTCAACTTGATATGAAAGATGGCTATATTTGGGTTCAATCTGGCTTAGAAGGTAATGCAACCCAAACGAGCGTACCTGGAGTTTTCGCTGCAGGAGATGTGATGGATCATAACTATCGTCAAGCCATCACTTCGGCTGGTACAGGTTGTATGGCCGCACTCGATGCTGAGCGCTACCTTGATAGCCTCAATAGCAAATAAATAACCATCGATTGTGCCTCTTGTGTGACAACTGACTAACCCAACGGTATATCCGTTGGGTTTTCTTTTGTATACTAGCCGACTTACCTTTCATAATAATGATCAATAAGCCTTTAAAATGGATAAGAAAAAGCAACGCAGCCTCAATCTTTGGCTCAAGCAGCAAAGCAAACTGGCCAAACGCTGGTTAATGCTTGCTATAGGGTTAGGCGTGATTTCTAGCTTGCTCTTGCTTGGGCAAGCCGCCTTGATCGCCAGCATTCTTCATCAGCTAATCATCGAGCAAGTAGATAAACAAACGTTAATCACACATTTCGGCTTACTGGCCATGACCATTGCACTGCGTGCAGGCTGCTCATGGGCGAGAGAAATGGCTGGATTTCGTGCAGGCCAAGAGATCAGAACCTACATTCGGCAACTGATCTTTAATAAACTTCGTGATTTAGGTCCCGCCTACATTAAAGGTAAACCTGCCGGTGCATGGGCAACCTTAACGCTCGAACAAGTCGAAGAAATGCATGACTTTTTTGCTCGTTACTTACCACAAATGGCTTTGGCTGTATTGATCCCTTTTATCATTTTAGTGGTGGTATTCCCTGTCAACTGGGCAGCAGGATTAATTTTCTTGATCACCGCTCCGCTTATTCCGCTATTTATGGCTTTAGTGGGCATGAAAGCCGCTGATGCAGGCAAGAAAAATTTTAAAGCGCTGCAACGATTGTCCGGTCATTTTTATGATCGTTTACAGGCCATGACGACGATCCGTTTATTTGATCGTACTCAAGCAGAAACTGAGCAAATGCTTGGCGCTTCGGAAGTGTTTCGTAAACGAACTATGGATATCTTACGTATTGCCTTCTTATCCTCTGCAGTATTAGAATTTTTTGCATCGGTCTCGATTGCTATCACCGCGGTTTATTTTGGCTTTAGCTTTATTGGCGAGCTCAATTTTGGATATTACGGTACTGGCGTGACTCTATTTGCTGGATTATTTATTTTGATCCTTGCACCAGAGTTTTACCAGCCTCTACGTGATTTAGGTACCTTTTATCATGCGAAACAACAGGCGATTGCGGCTGCTGAAAGTATGGTGGATTTCTTAAGCATTGATATCAAACAAGTCCAATCGGGTCATCAGGTTATGGACAATCCCTCTTCTATCGAGATTATTGCCAAAGATTTATCGGTATTAAGTCTAGAAGGCAAAACCCTCGTTGGCCCGATCTCTTTTCAATTAGCCCATGGTCAAACCACGGCGTTAGTGGGGCCCAGTGGCGCGGGTAAAACCAGCCTAGTCAATGCCCTGCTCGGCTTTATGCCCTATCAAGGTAGTTTAACCATCAATGGTACAGAATTAAGTCAAATCGACCATGCCTCTTGGCGAGCCTTGATCAGTTGGATTGGACAAAACCCGCTTTTAGTTCACGGAACCATTCGTGACAATGTCACTTTGGGTAAAGAAAGCGTTGACGATAAACAGTTAAATCAAGTGCTGGATGATGCCTTTGCTCGTGAGTTTGTCACCTCACATGGACTGGATTACCCCATTAGTGATCGATCTGGTGGCTTATCGGTTGGTCAAGCTCAACGCTTAGCACTGGCTAGAGCAATGTTACAAAACGGTAAATTCTGGCTCTTAGATGAGCCGACCGCTAGCTTAGATGCACAAAGTGAGCAGCTAGTGATGCGTAGCTTAACGCAACAAATTAGTGACAAAACAGCGCTGTTTGTGACTCATCAACTCGAACCTCTACGCTCTGTCGATCAGATCTTAGTGATGCAAGAAGGGCAGATCGTTCAACGGGGTGATTTTCATCAACTCAGTCAACAACCGGGACTCTTTTCTCGCCTGCTTAGTGCAAACCAAACCAGAAAAGATGCCGATAAGGGGAATTTAGATGCGTGAATTATTACCTTATCTCAAACTGTATAAAAAACATTGGTTTGGCTTATCACTGGGTATGTTATTGGCCTTTTTTACAGTGTGTGCGTCTATTGGCTTACTGACTCTATCTGGATGGTTTTTATCGGCGGCAGCGGTAGCAGGATTAACCATTGCCAGAGAAACGTTCAACTATATGCTACCTGGGGCTTTTGTCCGCGGATTTGCCATGCAGCGTACTGCTGGACGTTGGGGTGAGCGAGTGGTTAGCCATAATGCCACCTTTAAGCTATTGACCGATCTTCGCGTATTCTTTTTTACTAAATTAGCCCCCTTAATTCCGGGACGAATCAATAATCTGCGTGATGCGGATTTGCTCAATCGCTTAGTCGCTGATATTAACGCGATGGATCATGTCTACCTAAGACTGATTAACCCTGTAACCGTTGGTGTTTTTGGTATTGGTGCATTAACCGCCCTACTTTGCTGGTTTGATATGAGCTTAGGGTTAACGTTAGGCGCTATCTTACTGACGTTACTGCTCGTTTGGCCGCCGCTGTTTTACCTGCTCGGTAAACGAAATGGTCAAGCACTAACAGAACATAAAGCACAGATGCGTATTGCGACTCTAGACTGGCTGCAAGGCTATAGTGAACTGGTTATTTTTAATGCTGAACAGCGCTACCGTAGCGCGATTTTCACAGCCCAAGACAAGCTGTTATATAACCAAAAGATCAATACCCATTACACCGGACTTGCGCAAGCCCTCTTGCTTCTCGCTAACGGCTGGGCATTGCTACTCATGCTTTGGTTAGCGGCAGATGGCGTCAATGGTCAGGCTCCCGATCCGATGATTGCCTTAATGGCCTTTGCAACCATGGCCAGCTTTGAATTACTGATGCCGATTGCTGGTGCATTTCAATATTTAGGTCAAACCCTAACCTCCGCCCGTCGCTTGAACGAAGTCATCCTGAGTGAGCCCGAGGTTGTTTTTCCATTGTCATCGACTCAGCATTCTGAGCAATTGGATATCCAATTTAATGGCGTCAGCTTCGCTTATCCTGACACCACGAAAACTGTGGTTAATCAAATTAATCTAGCCATCCCAGCTGGAAAAAAAGTGGCGATTGTCGGTCAAACTGGATCGGGGAAATCAACACTCATTCAGTTGCTGTGTCGTTATTGGGATCCATCGCAAGGAGAAATCTCTATTGGTGGCACTCGCTTGCAAAATTGGCAAGAGAGCGATTTACGCCGGGCCATAAGTGTCGTTAGTCAACGAGTGGATATTCTAAACGGAAGTTTGCGCGATAATCTTCTGATGGCTAAACCTGATGTTACTGACGAAGAATTACAACAGCGACTTCATCAAGTCGGACTGGAAAAATTATTGGATGGTCCAGGGCTAGATACTTGGCTTGGTGATGGTGGACGTCAGCTCTCCGGTGGTGAAAAGCGCCGGATTGGTATCGCGAGAGCACTGCTTCATAATGGAAAAATTTTGCTGCTTGATGAGCCGACTGAAGGTTTAGATAAACAAACTGAACAACAAATTATGGCGCTACTGCAATCTCATTTCGCGGATAAAACGGTTATTTTTATCACTCATCGCTTGGTTGATCTTGAATCGATGGACACGATTTGCCTGATTGATCAAGGAGAAATTGTAGAGCAAGGCCATCATAACCAACTACTCGCTCAACAAGGTCGATACTTCCAACTGCAACAAACTTTATAACTAATCAATAAACAACGTATTGAATAGCATAGTTATTACTATATTATATGGTTTTTATTCTCGCCCTACATAACGTAGGGCGACTTATTTCAATCATAACTAAGCCCTCTTTAATCTCGGTTTATTGACGATTCATCGTAGGGACACAACGGAGTTGACAGTGAAAAAACTGATTCTTGCCGCGGCAATTACTGCCACGGCAGCGGCGGGTGGCTATTTTTACCATCTTGATTCTAAAGCCAATACTGATCTCGATCCTTTATTAACACTTATTCCAGCCGAATCGGCTTTTGTCTCTTTCACTACCGAAGAGTACGATCATTATCAATACTTACATGCTTTCGGTTATGCCCAAGAGAGTTTATACGACTATTTTGATGATAGAGAGTTCACTGCAGAACAAGCGTTTATTATTGATTATCTTGATGGTTATTTACAAAGTGCGGTCGATAAACAAACACTGAAAAACTACCTCGGCACACCAGATAGCATTCAGCCTATCATGTATACCTTAGGCTTAATTCCTGTATACAAAATTCAGCTCGAAAACAGTGATACGTTTTGGCGAACCATCTCACAAGTTGAACAAGAAACTGGAGCCACCTACCAAACAGGTCAGTTAGGTGAGGTCAATTATCGTCGTTATCGACTCACTGAAGAAGGGGATGAAGATATTGATCTGATCATTGCGGTCGACAATAAAATCGCTACCTTTACGCTTGATATTCCCATGTTAGGTGAAGAAAATCCGCTTAAATTAGCGTTGGGCATTGAAAAACCTCAGCTCTCTTTTGCGCAAAGCGATCGTTTTAGTAAGCTAAAAACTAAGTATGGAAAACAATACAGCAACTATGCCGACTTAGATCATCAAGCGATTATCCAAGGCCTCACTCAACCAGGAAGTAACCGTATTGCTCGTCAACTAGAGGCATTGCAACAACAAACCTCTGAACCATTTCTTGATGAGCTTCGTCACCCCAATTGTCAAGCAGAGTTAGCAGCCATTGGCCGTAACTGGCCACGCACTGTCGGGCTTGCTGAATATAGCATGCATAATGGGCAAGCGGCGATCAAGGGTAAATTGGTCATTGAAAGCCATAACCAAGTGATCATTAATGCACTCAAAGCAATACGTGGCTTTTTACCTGAAGTGACCGATCCTCAAGAGCGTATTTTTTCTATCGGCCTTGGTTTAGATATTTCAAAATTAGCCACTTCTGTTGGTAGTATTTGGAATGACCTACGCCAACCAAGCTACTCTTGTGAGTTTTTGGCTGATTTTCAACAGAGTTTAGGCGATGAAAATCCAGCAGCAATGCTAAGTCTAGGAGCAAGTATGCTTGGCAGTGTAAAAGGTATGCATTTTGCGCTGAATGATCTGTCCTTAGATACAGAACATCCTTTTGGCCCACAATTGGATAAACTCGATTTTCTCTTCACTCTTTCAGCAAATCAACCTGAAAACCTCTTACTCAGTGCTCAAATGTTCGTACCCGAATTAGCACACTTGGCGCTTGAAGCCAATGGTGAGCCAATGGATCTGTCGACACTGGTGAGTGCTGAAACGGGTATACAAACACCGTTATTTGCTCGTCTTAATGATAAACACCTTGCTCTGTATTCTGGCGCCCAATCAGCAACCTCCGCAGAAGCTATCTTAAAACAACCATTAACGTCTAAAGGACTGTTTCAGTTTGATGTTAATATGCCACGTTTTATGGAAGCAATGCGATTAGCAGCAGAATTCAGTGACGAAGAGCTTCCTGAAGAGTTAATGCATGGTGCAACGAGTAACACGGTTACTCAGTTTATCATCGACATTAACGATAACGGCATTGTACTTGACTATCATCAATATTCAGCCAAACCTGTACAATAATCATCTTCATTACTATAAAAATCCCGAGCATTGCTCGGGATTTTTATATTTAACTGTATCTGGATTGGCGACTTTTATTATCAAGCCAGCGACCGAATAACAATAAGTAGACTTAACCTTGGCGACGTGGCGCTTTCGCTTTACCGTTCGGCGCCCGAGTACCTTGACGGCTACTCTGCTCTTGTGCGCTATTACGGGTACTTGAACCCGGCTTTCGGCGACCACGTGCAGGTGCATTACCTGTCGAACCACCTGTCGTTGTCCCGTTAGTTACTCGGCTTTTCGGTTTAGCGGTAGTGGTCGTGATTCGCTCTTCATGACGTTTCACCGCTCGACGGATCTTCTGGCTACGTGAACGCTCACGTTTGCGTGATGTATTATCTTTCGATTCATCCAGCATGGTTTCTTTTTCTGGACGCAGTTCTACTAAATCACGTAAGTAGTTAACTTGCTTAAGATCCAACTCCGCCCAACCGCCACGTGGTAATTTCTTATCTAAGAAAATATCGCCATAACGAACGCGTTTCAAACGACTGACGGTGGTTCCTTGCGATTCCCACAAACGACGCACTTCACGGTTACGTCCCTCGTTAATCACCACATAGAAGGTATGGTTCATCCCTTCACCACCCGCATACATCACATCTTCAAAACGAGCCATGCCGTCTTCAAGCTGCACACCGCGCACTAAGTTACGAATTTTTTCTTCATTGATTTCA
This sequence comes from Vibrio injensis, assembly GCF_001895205.1. Lineage (GTDB taxonomy): Bacteria > Pseudomonadota > Gammaproteobacteria > Enterobacterales > Vibrionaceae > Vibrio > Vibrio injensis. The sequence continues at coordinate 257,738 of NZ_BDJF01000011.1, forward strand.
CCAAAAACCCGCACTAAGTATTCACGTTCAACCTGACGACTTGGGTGCATCAAACGGTTAGCCAGTTCACCATCAGTAGTGAACAGCAATAAACCAGAGGTATTGGCATCAAGACGCCCAACTGAAATCCAGCGTGAGCCACGAATTTTTGGCAAACGATCAAACACGGTACGACGGCCTTCCGGATCGTGACGAGTACACAACTCACCTTCCGGTTTATAGTAAGCCAGCACACGACAGATCACTTCTTCTGGTGCTTTAGCAGAAACGGCATGCCCATCAATACGTACTACGGCGCTTTCATCTTCTAGACGTTCACCGAGTATAGCTACCTTGCCATTAACACTTACACGTCCAGCTCGGATCAGAGCTTCAAGCTCTCGACGAGAACCATGACCAGCACGTGCTAAAACTTTTTGTAACTTTTCGCTCATTTATCTACCTATGATGTCGTCTTCTCAGACGTCGAATGACAATATGCGATCTTAAAATCGCGGTCGAATATTATTGCAAATAATCCAATAAAAAGCACTCGTTTTGTGACTGATACGATCATTGAAATGGGGTTGGGTCACCCGCACCTAAGCGTGCAACAACCATTTCGTCCTCACTGAAATCAATCACCGTCGTAGGTTGCTCTCCTAAGTAACCACCATTGAGAATCACATCCACAACGTGCTCTAAACGATCGCGAATCTCTTCTGGGTCAGACTCGGTTGTTTCTTTACCAGGCAAAATCAATGAAGTGGACATCAAAGGCTCACCTAAAGCTTCTAATAAATCGAGAGCAATTTTATTATCGGGTACACGAATGCCAATCGTTTTGCGTTTAACATTCATTAAACGACGCGGCACTTCTTTAGTCCCTTTAAAAATAAAGGTGTAAGGCCCTGGCGTATTATTTTTGAGCAAACGAAACGCTGTGTTATCTACCCGTGCGTATAACGACAGCTCCGATAAATCACGACACAAAAGCGTGAAGTTATGCTTATCATCTAAACGGCGAATTTGACAAATCCGCTCTAAGGCCTGTTTGTTTTCTAATTGACAACCCAACGCATAACCAGAATCGGTGGGATAGACAATAACACCACCGCTACGAATAATGGCGACCGCTTGATTAATCAAACGCGCTTGTGGATTTTCAGGGTGAACATAAAAAAATTGACTCATGATTATTCCTCTTCGCTGAGTCTCACGACTCTCTGGTTTGGCAGGTGTTGCCACGACTCCCAAACCGCTGCTACGCCCGCTGGCAACCAAAGATTCCGACCAAGCTCCATCCACGGAGAGGGGTAATGAAAATCACTGCCTTGCGATGCGAGTAAATTAAAATGAATGGCGTAATCACCAAGAGTGCGCTTTTCTTGCGGCGCTTGTTGAAGCTGAGCGACTTCCATAGCATCTCCTCCCGCTTCAACAAATGCGCTAATTAAGCGCTTAAGCCATTTCGCCGTCAAGTCATATCGCCCAGGATGAGCTAAAACCGCTTGCCCCCCAGCGGCGTGAATCGCGTCAATAGCCTCACTCATACTGCACCAAGTCGGTGGTACATAACCGGGATTATTACGGGTTAAGTATTTCTTAAACACCTGCTGCATGGATTTGACATAGCCTTGATCGACAAGCCATTTAGCAAAATGAGCACGTGTAATCGGCGCATCACCAGCAATTTGCTTAACTTCATCGAGCACACCATCTCGAGTCGCTTTGGCGAGTCGCTCAGCGATTAATTCAGCCCGTCCAACGCGATGCTGTTTTTGCTCAGCAATTAATTGAGTCAAAACCATGTTCTCAGGATCAATATTTAAACCAACAATGTGAATATCTTTATTTTGCCATACGGTAGAAAACTCAATACCGTTGATTAAGGTGATGGGATGTTGCCCAGCGTCAATATAAGCTCGAGCTGGAGCTAAACCGTCGATCGTATCGTGATCGGTGATTGCCAATACATCAACATTAAATTCTAACGCGCGGTCAATCAATTGCTCAGGGCTAAATCGACCATCTGAAGCCGTGGTATGACTGTGGAGATCTATTTTCATATCTATTGCCTGTTATTTAGGCTTGACTTTCTGCTCTCGAACTAGTTAACTAGTACGCAAATACAAAAGTACCGTATTAAGGCTTCCTATGTTACAAGAATTTAACCAAAACCATAATCACAATTTTAGTGCAGCTTCTGCTGAACTCACTTGGTGGCGCGCTTGGACACGTTCTTGGTGGGCAACGGTGTACTTTTAAATCGAATACACAATCAAAGCCCGCCGATACTGAGCGGGCTTTTTTATTGACTCCGGTCGCTGACTTTCACTATACCCTAGCAATACAACAGACGACGATTGGGTCAAATACAGGATTATGCGAGTATGCAAAGCAGGAAGAAACCTATTCATCAAGGAGGCTTTATGAATAAAGCCATTGAGATAAAACAACTAGGCAAGCTTGAGGTGATAAAAGCCACCTTACCTTACACACAAGATCCAACGCGTTTATTCCATGCCTTGTGTGCCAATAAAGCCGACTGCTTATTACTTGAATCCGCCGATATTGAGTCAAAACAAGACGTCAAAAGCTTATTACTGATTGATGCCGCGGTGCGCATTACTTGCGTCGGTCATAGCGTCACCTTTCTCGCCTTAACCGATAACGGCAAACAACTGATCGAGTTACTCAGCAATAACCTTGCTGCTGACGTTTGCCATCAGTTAGACCATAATAATAGCTTAACTCTGAACTTTGCTCCGCTCAGTGATCAATTAGATGAAGATTCACGCTTGCAAGAAGCCAGTGTATTTGATGCCTTGCGCTTGGTGCAACACAGCTTTGATCTGAGTGAACAAGATAAATATGCAATTTTCCTCGGCGGCTTATTTGCTTATGACTTAGTGGCCAACTTCGAGCCTTTAGGCAGCGCAGAAGCTCTCGATCAATGCCCAGATTATGTGTTTTATGTCGCTGAAACCTTAATGGTGATTGATCATAAAACTGAGCACTGCCGCTTACAAGCGACGCTGTTTAGCGCCCATCAAGAGCAGCGCCAACGCTTAACAACTCGCTTACAAACCATTGCTAGGCTTAGCGCAGAATCAACACCGCTGCCGCCAGCGCAAACCGTTGCTGAGATCAATGTCACCAGCACACTTTCAGATGCGGAGTTCTGCAACACAGTGGATTACTTGAAAACCTTGGTTGTGCAAGGTGATATCTTCCAAGTGGTTCCCTCTCGCCGCTTTCGATTGCCTTGCCCATCACCATTGGCCGCGTATAAAAAGCTCAAAGAAAACAACCCGAGTCCGTACATGTTTTACATGCAGGATGCACACTTCACTCTGTTTGGTGCTTCACCAGAAAGTGCCTTGAAATACGCCACAGAGACTAACCAAGTAGAAATTTATCCGATCGCCGGCACCCGCCGCCGCGGTAAACGCGCCGATGGATCCCTTGATTATGATTTAGATAGCCGTATCGAACTTGAACTGCGCGCTGATAGCAAAGAGAACGCGGAACACATGATGCTGGTTGATCTGGCAAGAAATGATGTGGCGCGCATTGCCGAAGCTGGTAGCCGTCACGTAGCTGATTTATTAAAAGTTGACCGCTACAGCCATGTGATGCATTTGGTCTCTCGCGTTGTTGGTCAGTTACGTCGTGATCTCGATGCCCTACACGCTTATCAAGCTTGTATGAACATGGGCACATTAACGGGGGCACCGAAGATCCGTGCCATGCAAATTATCCGTGAAGTAGAAAAAACCAGACGTGGCAGCTATGGCGGTGCGGTGGGTTATTTAACCGGAGAAGGTGACTTAGACACCTGCATCGTCATCCGTTCAGCGTATGTGGAAAATGGCATCGCACAAGTACAAGCAGGGGCCGGCGTTGTTTATGACTCTGATCCGCAATCTGAAGCCGATGAAACACGTAGTAAAGCTCAAGCCGTGATAGCGGCGATTCAATCCGCGCATCAGGAGTAACCCCATGGCGAATATTTTGTTTGTCGATAACTTTGACTCATTTACCTACAATTTGGTCGATCAATTTCGTACCTTAGGTCATCAAGTGACCATTTATCGTAACCACATTGCGGCGCAAACCATTGAACACGCCATCACGCAACTGGATAATCCTTTGCTGGTGTTATCACCAGGACCTGGTGCGCCATCTGCCGCGGGTTGTATGCCTGAGCTATTACAGCGCTTAAAAGGTAAAGTGCCGATCATTGGCATTTGCCTTGGCCATCAAGCGATTATTGAAGCCTATGGTGGCACCGTTGCTGGTGCCGGTGAAATCGTACATGGCAAAGTGTCAATGATGGAACATCAGCGTCACGCGATTTATGGCCAGTTACCCTCACCGATGGCTATCGCCCGTTATCACTCACTGGTCGCAACCCAAATCCCTGAGTGTTTAACCATCACAGCACAAGTAGACGGTTTGGTGATGTCGATTGTTCATGAGCAGGACAAAATTTGTGGTTTTCAGTTTCATCCTGAGTCGATCATGACCACCTATGGCGCCACATTGCTTGCCAATGCCATTGATTGGGCGCTGAGCAAATAAGTTCAACCACGATTCTCCGCCTACATTTAGAGACACAGATTGATAGGGATATTTTATGCAACATATCATCGATAAACTGTATGCCCAGCAGTCACTTTCACAATTGGAAAGTCAGCAGTTATTTGACGTCATCATTCGTGGTGAACTTGACCCCATTTTAATGGCAGCAGTCTTAACCGCCTTAAAAATGAAAGGCGAAACACCGGATGAAATCGCTGGCGCGGCGCAAGCTTTGCTTGCTAATGCTGAGCCGTTCCCGCGTCCAGACTATGACTTTGCCGATATCGTCGGTACTGGTGGTGATGGTGCGAATACTTTTAATATTTCCACCACTGCCGCTTTTGTCGCCGCTGCCTGCGGCGTGAAAGTCGCCAAGCACGGTAATCGAGGCGTTTCCAGTAAATCGGGCTCTTCTGATCTGTTAGACTCGTTTGGTATCAACCTTGCGATGAGCGCTGAGCAAACTCGTCAAGCCATGGATGAGTTAGGCGTGGCTTTTTTATTTGCACCTCAATATCACAAAGGGGTTCGCCATGCGATGCCCGTGCGTCAAACTCTGAAAACACGCACCATTTTCAATATCTTAGGGCCTTTGATTAATCCGGCTCGGCCATCGATCCAACTGATGGGCGTTTACAGCCCTGAGCTCGTGCTACCCATCGCGCAAACCATGTTACAAATGGGGCTGCAACGTGCTGCCGTAGTACATGGCAGCGGTCTGGATGAGGTCGCTATTCATGGTGAAACTTTAGTTGCAGAAATTCGCCATGGTGAGATTATTCAATATACCTTGACCCCTGAAGATTTTGGCCTCGATTCATACCCTCTCTCAGCTATTCAAGGGGGTGAGCCGGCAGAAAATCGCGCCATTATTACTCATCTTTTAACAGGGAAAGGTAGCGATGCTCAACTGGCTGCGGTTGCGGTGAATGTCGCACTGCTACTACGCCTGTTTGATCGTGACGATCTCAAAGCGAACGCCCAGTTAGCCATCGACGTGATGAACTCGGGTAAAGCGTTTCAACTGGTTCAACAATTAGCACAAAGAGGTTAAATTCTATGTCTGAGCAACTCTCTGAACATATTTCAATCCAAGATACTCAGATGGCCGAAGTATTAGCTAAAATCGTGCAAGATAAGTACCTCTGGGTGGAACAGCGCAAAATCAAACAACCGCTGGCGAGTTTTCAAGCCTTGCTGACACCAGCCGATCGCTCATTTTATGACGCCCTCAGCCCAGATAAGACGCGCTTTATTTTAGAATGTAAAAAAGCCTCGCCTTCGAAAGGGTTGATTCGCGAAGATTTTGATTTGGATTATATTGCCTCGGTTTATCATCAATACGCGGATGTCATTTCCGTCTTAACCGATGAAAAATATTTCCAAGGCAATGTCGAGTTTATCCCGCGCATCCGGGGGCAAGTGAGTCAGCCAATCCTGTGTAAAGATTTTATGGTTGACCCTTATCAAGTGTATTTGGCTCGTCATTATGGCGCTGATGCGATTTTATTGATGTTATCGGTACTTGATGATCAGCAGTATCAGCAGTTAGCTAGGATTGCTCACCAACTGGGCATGGGCGTATTAACCGAAGTCAGTGACCACGCTGAACTAACGCGTGCCATCAACCTAGAAGCTAAAGTGATCGGCATTAATAATCGTAACTTGCGCGATCTCTCCACCGATCTCAATCGCACTAAACAGTTAGCGCCTTTATTACCCAAAGGGGCCATCATCATTTCAGAATCGGGGATCTATCACCATCAACAAGTGCGTGATCTCGCCCATTATGCCAGTGGCTTTTTAATCGGCAGCTCACTGATGGCCGAACAAAATCTTGAACTGGCGACGCGCAAAATCATCCTCGGTGAAAATAAAGTCTGTGGCTTAACCCATGCCGATGATGCCGCCAAAGCTTATCAAGCCGGAGCCGTCTTTGGCGGATTAATTTTTGTGTCTAAGTCACCACGTTATGTCACTATCGAACAGGCTCGGCTCGTCATGAGCGGCGCACCTCTGCATTACGTAGGGGTATTTCAAAATCACCCACTGCAAGAGGTGGTCGATATTGCGCAGCAATTATCACTCAAAGCGGTACAGTTGCATGGCGATGAAGATCAAGCTTACGTTGACCAATTAAGAATGCAATTAGCCACTGAGATTGAGATCTGGAAAGCCTATGGTGTTCGTGATAGCAAGCCAACAACTCTGCAACAGCATATTGATCGTCATCTGTTTGATAGCCAAATTGGCGCTCAATCGGGTGGCACAGGGCAAGTGTTTGACTGGCAACTGCTCGATGAGATTAATAACGTAATGCTCGCGGGAGGAATTAACCCAGACAACGCGCAACAAGCGGCAAGCCTTGGCTGTTTAGGGTTAGATCTGAATTCAGGGGTAGAAAGCCAACCGGGTAAAAAAGATCAACATAAACTGAATTTAGCCTTTTCTGCCATTAGGCACTATTAAATCACCGACTTGCGCATGACCAATAGCCCAAACCACCCATCATTATAGCCGTGGTAAAGTGCTACCGGTAAGAGAATCATGCGCAACCAATAACAAGATAAAGGATATCACTCATGGCAAAACTTAATGCCTATTTTGGCGAATACGGTGGTCAATATGTGCCACAAATTTTAGTCCCTGCGCTGGATCAGTTAGAACAAGCCTTTATTGATGCGCAGGAAGACCCTGACTTTCGCGCTGAATTTATGACCTTGTTGCAAGAGTATGCGGGTCGCCCAACCGCTCTAACCCTAACCCGCAATCTCACCAAGGGCACCAAAACCAAGCTATATCTAAAACGAGAAGATTTATTGCACGGCGGCGCGCATAAAACCAACCAAGTTCTTGGCCAAGCCTTGCTAGCAAAACGGATGGGCAAACATGAAATCATCGCCGAAACCGGCGCCGGGCAACACGGAGTAGCCACCGCGCTCGCTTGCGCGCTGCTTGGACTGAAGTGTCGGGTTTACATGGGAGCCAAAGACGTTGAGCGGCAAAGTCCCAATGTCTTTCGCATGAAACTCATGGGCGCCGAGGTGATCCCCGTTCATTCTGGTTCAGCAACCTTAAAAGATGCCTGTAATGAGGCGCTACGTGATTGGTCTGCCACTTATGAAACCACCCACTACTTACTCGGTACTGCGGCAGGCCCGCACCCTTTCCCGACCATAGTCCGTGAATTTCAACGCATCATTGGTGAAGAAACTAAGCTGCAAATTTTGGCTCGTGAAGGACGCTTACCCGATGCCGTATTGGCCTGTGTCGGCGGCGGCTCAAACGCCATTGGTATGTTTGCCGATTTTATTGATGAAGCTAACGTGCGTTTGATTGGTATCGAGCCAGCAGGGAAAGGCATTGATACCCATCAACACGGCGCGCCACTCAAACACGGTAAAACGGGGATCTTTTTTGGGATGAAAGCGCCACTGATGCAAGACTCTTATGGCCAAGTCGAAGAATCCTATTCGGTTTCTGCTGGATTAGACTTTCCATCCGTTGGCCCGCAGCACGCACACCTGAATGCCATTGGCCGCGCCGAATATGAAAGCATTACCGATGATGAGGCGTTAGAAGCGTTTCAATCCATTGCGCGTAACGAAGGCATCATCGCGGCTTTGGAATCCTCACACGCGCTCGCTTATGCGATCAAAATGGCGTATGCCGATCCAGATAAAGAGCAGTTACTGGTGGTCAATTTATCTGGTCGTGGTGATAAAGATATTTTCACCGTCCATCAATTATTAGAAGAGCGAGGCGCACTATAATGGATCGTTATCAACATTTATTCCAACGTTTGGCTGCGCACAACCAAGGCGCTTTTGTTCCGTTTGTTACCATTGGTGACCCTAACCCACAGCAATCGCTGCGCATTATGCAAACCCTAATCGAAGCCGGAGCGGATGCATTAGAGCTGGGTATGCCATTTTCAGATCCCTTGGCGGATGGCCCCACTATTCAAGGGGCGAATATTCGCGCATTAGACTCCGGCACCACCCCCGATCAATGCTTTGAGCTGATCAGCACCATTCGAGCACAGTATCCTGATTTACCTATTGGTTTATTGATGTATGCGAACCTCGTTTACGCTCGTGGTATTGACAATTTCTATCAACGTTGCCAACAGGCAGGTGTTGATTCAGTCCTGATCGCTGATGTCCCCACCAATGAAAGTGCTGAGTTTGTCTCAGCGGCGAAAAAATACGCCATTCATCCGATTTTTATTGCCCCTCCCACCGCCAGTGATGAGACCTTACAGTCCGTTGCAGAATTGGGTAGCGGCTATACCTATCTGTTATCTCGCTCTGGAGTGACAGGCGCGGAAACCAAAGCCAATATGCCGGTCCACGCATTATTAGATCGCCTTAACCAATTTTCAGCGCCTCCAGCGCTACTTGGTTTTGGTATTTCTGAGCCAGATCAAGTGAAACAGGCCATTGAGGCTGGCGCTGCTGGGGCGATTTCTGGCTCGGCGGTAGTAAAAATTATCGAGCAACATCTTGCCGAGCCCGAAGTGATGCTGGACGAACTGAAAACTTTTATTTCGGCAATGAAAAACGCCACTCTACGCGATAACTAATTATCCGCTAAGCACTTAGCGTTTCACTGAGGCGGCCTTATGGTCGCCTATTTTTTCGCTTCCTTTTATCTACAAACCCAGTCTATTTTTCTCTCATTTCCTCTTCTGGCGACAAATGTGAACTGACTCCAAGTATTCACTTTTCATCCTTCAATTTACGTTCCAATTCGGAAATCCCGATTGTTAAACAAGATTTAATCGATATAAACGAGACGAATATTTTCACAGTCAACTATCATAGGCTCAGATGTTGAGTTTTTACTCTGACAATGCCCAAGACCAATGTTGATAGAAGACTTAACGTTTCATTAAACGACTAGATTGAAACTATCGGCTATAGCAATACTAAAAAAATAACAATGGAAGAATGACAATGTATAAAAGGATTAAATATTTTCTCACCAGTGATCCTGCCAGTGGTATCTTACTCCTGCTTGCCGCTATCACCGCACTTGCCATCGCTAACTCACCACTACAACACTCTTATCAACAATTTTTAAACTTTTATGTTTTTGGGATCAGCGTCAGTCATTGGATCAATGATGGCTTAATGGCTTTATTCTTTTTAATGATTGGCTTAGAAGTAAAACGTGAGTTGATTGAGGGATCATTAAATAGTCGCTCAAAAGCCATGTTACCAGCAATGGCCGCTTTAGGTGGCATGCTATTCCCTATCGCTATCTTCTTGTTTTTTAATTATCAAGATCCGATTGCCATCAATGGTTGGGCAGCTCCAGCTGCGACAGATATTGCTTTTGCTTTGGCAATTCTAAGCTTACTCGGTAAACGAGTGCCAGTTGAATTGAAAGTCTTCCTGTTGGCTTTGGCCATTATTGATGACTTAGGGGTGATTTTTATTATTGCTTTATTCTATAACAGTGAGCCTTCAGGCATGATGCTGCTGTTCGTCCTCACTATCAGTTTGTTTTTATTCTTTTGTGGCAAGAAGCAATTTTCCTCTCTCGCGCTGTATTTTGTTTTATTCCTTGTGCTTTGGTTTACCGTTTACCACTCAGGCATTCACGCCACACTCGCTGGTGTTATCGCTGGTTTCTTGATTCCCCTGACTTGTCGAGCAGGAAAGAGCCCGGCGAAACGGGTTGAGCATTTATTGAACCCTTATGTCGCATTTTTAATCTTACCGCTGTTTGCCTTTGCCAACTCTGGTGTCACGTTTTCATCGATTAATATCGTCAGTAGTAACGCACACTTACCGCTCGGCATTGCGCTAGGATTATTTGTCGGAAAACCTATCGGTGTCTTCTTGTTCAGTTGGTTAGCGATTAAGCTTGGAGTCGCTCAACTGCCCCCTACTGTCAACCTACGCATGATTCTATCGGTAGCGGTACTGTGTGGGATTGGTTTTACTATGTCTATTTTCATTTCCACTCTCGCGTTTACCGCAGAACAAAGTGCGATGGTCGATTACGCCAAAATCGGTATTTTGATGGGCTCAACCGCTTCAGCCATCTTGGGGTTTTCTATGTTAATCAAGGCGCTTCCAGTATCAACGCCACACATTGTCACTAGCCAAGCCAGAGTAAGTGAGTTGCAACAAAGCCGAATTAAATAATCATGGTTACTTCTATACTCAAACCACTTGGAATGATAATTAGGCGCTAACTGAGTGAACCCCCAATCATATAAATAAACGATGTGATTGGGGTAAGCCAACACCACGGCGAGAGATTATCTGTTTTGCTTTAGTGATTATTTCGCTAGACTGTCGCCATCGTCTCCTTTTGGGCCTCATCTGATAATGAAACAACTGCTCGACTTTATTCCGCTCATTATTTTCTTCGTACTATTTAAGCTTTACGATATCTATATTGCGACTGGCGCGCTGATCGCCGCAACCGCACTGCAAGTGATGATTACTTATTTTTTGGTCAAAAAAGTCGAAAAAATTCAGCTGATCACCTTTGCTCTTGTGGCTATTTTTGGCGGCATGACCATCTTCTTACATAATGATAACTTTATAAAATGGAAGGTGACTATTGTCTATCTGGTGTTTGCTATCGGACTTGCTATCAGCCATAAACTGGGTAAATCAGCGATTAAAGGTATGCTTGGCAAAGAAATTTCACTACCGAATGATATTTGGGCCAAAATCACTTGGGCATGGGTAATGTTCTTCATTGTTTGCGCCCTCCTCAACACTTACATCGCCTTTCAACTTTCGTTAGAAGTCTGGGTTAACTTCAAGGTATTTGGCTTACTTGTCGCAACGTTTGCCTATACTTTACTCACTGGTTTTTATATCTATAAGCACCTGCCTAAAGAACACAATGATGCTGAGTAGTATCACGGTCGAACGTCATAGGTTAACGCTTTTGAGCTTGATCCTTTTTTAAGGGTATAATCTGATCTCTTTTTTCAGCGACCGTTTTGGTCGCTGTTTTGTTTATTGTGGATGTCGAAAATGAATCAGGATGCACACTCTCCTAAAGGCCAGCTATTATTAAGAACCCTGGCCATGCCCGCCGATACTAATGCTAATGGTGATATCTTTGGTGGCTGGATTATGTCACAACTCGATCTTGCAGGTGGTATTCTCGCTAAAGAAATTTCCAGCGGACGTATTGTCACCGTCTCTGTATCGAGTATTACTTTTAAAAAACCGGTTAAAGTTGGTGATGTGGTGTGCTGTTATGGTGAATGTACTAAAATTGGCCGAACCTCGATGTCAATTAATCTTGAAGTGTGGGTAAAACCTATCAAAGAAGATGGGGTACTTGATCGCTTTCAAGTTTGTGAAGCCACGTTTAATTATGTCGCGATTGATGCAGATGGTCGGCCTCGAGTAATAAAACATAGAGGCGCGTGATCACATAACTAAGGATTAATGATATTAATCCTTAACGGGCATTTTCAAATTGGTTTACTTTCAGTACATTAACATCAATCTATACTGACCCAAACGAAAGTGATGAGTAGATGGATAATCTACTTTTACACACGAACAAGGATATTAATATGTGGTACGTGATTTTTGCTCAAGATGTGCCTAATTCTCTTACATTGCGTCTTAGTGCTCGCCCTGCTCATTTAGCCCGTTTACAGGAATTACGCGATGAAGGTCGGCTACTTACTGCAGGCCCGATGCCTGCCATCGATGCAGAAAACCCCGGAGAAGCGGGATTCACTGGCTCAACAGTGATTGCTGAATTTCAATCTCTGCAAGCCGCCCAGCAATGGGCCGAAAGCGACCCTTACGTCACGGCGGGCGTTTATGCTCAGGTGATCGTCAAACCCTTCAAAAAAGTGTTTTAATTATGAATAAGTCCATATTGTCCTGTGTAGGACTAACAATGCTACTGTTGGCTGGTTGTAGTTCAACCGCTGATCAACAAAAACACCTAGAATTGCTTGCTGCTAATCGCGCCAGCGTATTAAACGCCGAACTCCCGATTGAACAAGGCCCTTTGACTATCATGCGTGCCAGCGCCAAGGGGACAATGATTGAAATGATGATGATTTATAACAACGACCAACAAGGTGCAACCCCAATTAATCAAGTGATGCAATCCAGTTTACAACGTTTTTGCTCGACACCTGATATTCGTGCCAATCTTGATGTCGGCATTAGTTATCGTTTCTTGGTACGCAACCCACGAGGACAAACCATGGTTGACCAATCGATGACGAAAAGCAGCTGCAAATAAACGCTAAATTCGGCTTTCCTATCGATGAGAATTCAGTCGTGGGCAAACTCAAATGAACAAGGTCTCACCATTCAGGTAGACCTTGTTTCTCTAACAAGTCAGCGCTTCTTGCTGCTCAATCAATAATGGAGATAAATCAATATACTTACCCAAATCTCGGCACTTAATGCTTGGCATGTAGGGAATCTCACCTAACTTTGGTGCATCAATCCGATGTTCTAGTAATTGAATAATATCTGCATAGTGCTCGGTTCCAGGATTGACTCGATTCGCCACCCAGCCAACTATCTTTAATCCATCTGCGCGAATACTTTCAGCGGTTAATAAAGCGTGACTTAAACAACCCAGTTTGATACCAACGACTAAAATCACCGCTAATTGCTCTGTCTGCACCCAGCTAGACAAACTGTCCTTATCCGATATAGGAACCCGCCAGCCGCCAGCCCCCTCCACGAGTACGACATCAGCATGAGATTGTAACTTGACTAACTTTTCGCTCAATAGAGTAGTATCTATGGTTACTTGCTCATGCTTGGCGGCAATATGAGGCGAGGCAGGTAAAGCTAACGGATAGGGATTAATATCTTCATACGGCATTTTTACTGTTGCTGCTTGCAACAAATGTAAGGCATCGCCGTTACGCATTCCTTCTTCTGTCTGTTCGCATCCAGCCGCCACTGGTTTATAGCCTATGGTAGACAAACCACGAGCGGCCAATGCTTGCAAAATTGCTTTTGAGGCCACGGTCTTACCCACATCGGTATCCGTACCGGCAATAAATATTGCGTTAATCATCGCTGTAATACCCCTAAACAAACTTGATACGTTGCAGGTAAAAGCCCTTGCTTACCAGCAAACTGCTGATAGGCTTGTTCTACCTGAGCAAGCGTGTGGCGACTCGTTAGCCCTTGAGATCGGCCATGGATATGGGTTGCCCCAATGCCTTTTAGATCGCGCATTAATTGATAAGCGCTCTCATACCACACGGTTATTGTCGGTAAGTCTAAGTGATATCGCGTAAAGTCAGATTGCGCTAACGCAAGGTTTATCTTATTCACATCCGCAAAGCGTTTAACGTGTTGATGTACATCAACCTTCTGCCACGCTTGTTCTAACTCGGTTAATGATCCAAACAATAAAGTGGAAAATCTTGCTTGTCCTTGAGGTTTGAGAATGCGATGAATTTCTTGCAGCGGAACGACTAAATCCTCACACCACTGCAAGGCTAAACTCGAAAACACCAGATCAAAGTGAGCAGCTTTAAAGGGGAGCGCCTCTGCATCAAGCTGTACATAGTGCATTCGATAATGCCCACAACGCTGTTTAGCCTGATACAACATTGCTGATGAAAGATCCGCACAGACGACAGTCGCCCCCCGTGATCGCAGTTGCTGAGCGAAATAACCCGTACCACATCCCAAATCCAGCACCTGCCAATCAACCAGTTGTTTGGGCAAAGTGTCCAATAACCGTTGCCCAACATCACGTTGAAAAGCCGCATATTGATCGTAACGAGATGCCGCTTTGCTGAAGGCTTGAGCAATGGCTTTTTTCGTTGCCCCTTGCTCAGTGTGCTCTACCCCAACCGCGAGGTTCATAATTGCCCCTCCATCGCCATCATTAAAGCGTCAGCCAGCTTTGTGACTTGTTGGGCACTATGATTCGCCGTTAAAGTAATGCGCAATCGCGCCTTATTCGCAGGGACAGTAGGAGAGCGAATCGCACTGAGCCAAATTCCATGTTCACGCAGACGATCGGCGACCGTGATAGCAAGTTGGTTAGTTCCGAGTATCAATGGTTTGATTGGCGTTGCCGTGGCAACAAACCCAGCGACATCAGCAAGCTTCTGATCATAAATAGCAGAAAGCTCTTGTAGCTTCTCTCGTCGCCACTTTTGTTGCTGCACCATCTGAATCGAGTGACAAAGCGCATAAGCTTGTGCTGGCGGCATCGCCGTAGAGTAAACATGATGACGAGCAAACTGGGTTAGATAATCGCCCAACGCCTCACTGCATAAGATTGCCGCTCCCGATAAGCCAAGCGCTTTACCAAAGGTGACGACCAAAATGTCGGGTTGAATTCCGGCTTGTGCGCAGCTTCCTCGGCCTTGCTCGCCCAAAACGCCAATCCCATGTGCATCATCCACCATAAGCCATGCTCGTTGATCAATATGCTGCTGGATTGCTGATAAGGGAGCCATATCACCATCCATACTAAATACACCTTCAGTGACCACCAAACTGCGGTTTGATGAATAGGTGCTCAACAGTTGACTAAGATGTGCAATATCGTTATGCCGAAAACGGCGTAATTGAGCAGCAGAAAGTAAGCCAGCTTCAATTAACGAGGCATGATTAAGCTTATCTTGTAATAGCAGATCGCCCTCCTCTAGTAAGGTGAACAGCAGGGCTTGATTGGCACTAAAACCAGAGCTAAACAAAACCGCCCTCGCATAGCCTAGCCACTCACAAAGCATGGCTTCAAGACGCTGATGAGCAGGTGAAAAACCTGTCACTAATGGCGACGCACCACTGCCAGCACCATAACGAGCTAAGCCTTGTTGCCACGCTGCGACTAATGATGGGTCACTCGCTAATCCTAAATAATCATTACTTGCAAAATGATCATACTTTCGCCCAGCGTGAACTAATTGCGCTGAATCTGTGGTTTGTACTGCAGACAATTGGCGGGTTAAGCCTTGTTGGTTTCGCTCATTGAGCGCACGATCAATCCGTTGCTCAAAGGCTAGCATCGTAAAATAGATCCGTATGACTTGGTCTTGATGCAACACGTTCAATCACTTGATCGAGCAGAGCGTTTTCTGTCACTTGATCCGGTTTTTGAATCGCTTGTTGACGGTTAATACCTAACTTATTAAACAGTTGCAGATCACTGTCTTCAGCAGGGTTTGGTGTAGTTAATAATTTGCAACCATAGAAGATTGAGTTGGCACCAGCCATAAAACAGAGTGCCTGCATCTGTTCATTCATCTTCTCTCTCCCTGCGGATAAACGCACCGCAGATTTCGGCATCATGATCCGTGCAACGGCAATCAAACGAATGAAATCAAATGGTTCCACTTCTTCAGCACTGGCGAGTGGCGTTCCTTGCACTTTAACCAGCATATTGATCGGCACACTTTCAGGCTGAGTCGGTAGATTAGCCAGCTCAACTAATAGACCAGCACGGTCATGAACACTTTCTCCCATACCGATAATGCCACCAGAACAAATCTTCATACCAGAGTCACGAACATGCGATAAGGTGTCTAGTCGGTCTTGATAAGTACGGGTGGTGATAATGTTGCCGTAAAATTCAGGAGAGGTATCCAGGTTATGGTTGTAATAATCTAATCCTGCTTGCGCTAACTCTTGCGCTTGTTCAGCGCTGAGCATGCCTAACGTCATGCAGGTTTCCAGCCCTTTTTCTTTGACACCAGCAATCATCGCCTTGAGTAATGGCATATCACGCGCTTTGGGGTTTTTCCAGGCTGCTCCCATACAAAAACGAGTTGATCCTGATTGCTTGGCTTTTTCCGCCGCGTCTAAAACACGCTCTACTTCCATAAGTCGCTCTTTATCAACATCAGTCCGATAATGAGCACTTTGTGGACAATATTTGCAATCTTCCGGACAAGCCCCAGTTTTGATCGACAATAAGGTACTGACCTGAACATGGTTATGCGGATGAAACTGACGATGAACTTGCTGCGCAGTAAATAACAAATCCATAAATGGTTGATCAAGCAGCGCAGTAACTTCCGCCCTTGTCCAATTGTGACGAACTTCCACGTGTAATCCTTAGCAATGTGCCTTGCTTGGTGACATTTATGCGCTGTAGTCTACTGAAGCGACACTGACTGTCAACATACAAATCGACCACAGGTTTACAATAGAGTGCAAATAGACCATTATTGATGGCCTATTTTCTTATTCTTATCCTATTCCGTACCATTTATGTTTGGTCCAATGTTTAACCAAGGTTAAACTGTAAACCAAAGATTAATAATAATATTTACAACAGATGACTTTAAGCTCTCACTTAAATATGGACTTTTCATGGATTTAGCCTTTGATCGCCAACATATTTGGCATCCCTATACATCAACCATTAACCCGCTAACTTGTTATCCTGTCACTCATGCCCAAGGCGTTACACTCTACTTAGAAGATGGTAAAGGATTGATTGATGGCATGTCGTCTTGGTGGGCAGCCATTCATGGTTATAATCATCCGGCTTTAAATCAAGCGGTGCATCAGCAAGTGGATAAAATGGCCCATGTCATGTTTGGTGGCCTCACTCATCAACCAGCGATTGATCTCTGTAAACAGCTATTAGCATTAACACCTGATAATTTGCAGCACGTGTTTCTCGCCGATTCCGGCTCAGTGGCCGTGGAAGTCAGCCTAAAAATGGCGCTACAGTACTGGCACGCCAAAGGTGAACGACGCTCGAAGTTTCTTACCCTACGTCATGGCTATCATGGTGATACCTTCGCCGCGATGTCAGTGACTGATCCTGATAACTCAATGCATAACCTATATAAAGGCTTTTTACCTGAGCACATTTTCGCTGATTCACCAAAGACTGGTTTTTATGATCGTTGGCAAGAGTCTGATATCGACGATTTTCGCAGCAAGATTGCGCTCCATCATCAACAGATTGCCGCAGTGATCCTAGAGCCTATCGTTCAAGGGGCTGGCGGAATGCGTATCTATCATCCGCAATTTCTGCGTGAAGTACGCCGACTTTGTGATCAGTATAATGTGCTGTTAATCGTTGATGAAATTGCTACCGGTTTCGGAAGAACAGGGAAATTGTTTGCCTGTCAGCATGCAAACATACAGCCAGATATACTGTGCCTTGGTAAAGCCTTAACTGGTGGCTATATGACGCTTGCGGCAACATTAACCAGCAAAGCAGTCGCCGACACCGTTTGTAGTAGTGAAGCAGGATGCTTTATGCATGGGCCAACGTTTATGGGTAACCCTTTAGCTTGTGCCGTCGCTTCCGCGAGTCTCGCACTGATTGCCAAAGGAGATTGGCAAACGCAAGTGGCGAATATTGAAAACCAATTTGCCGAGCGTTTACCCAGTTTTACCGCCTATCGGCACGTCAAAGACTTACGCTGGCTTGGTGCTATTGGCGTTATAGAAACCCACCACCCTGTTAACATGAGCGTAATTCAAGCGTTGTTTGTCGAGCTTGGCGTATGGATCCGCCCTTTTGGCCGCTTAATATATTTAATGCCACCTTATATTAGTAACGCTAAAGATATTAATAGCTTATTAGATGCTATCGAGATGGCTGTGCAAAATGACGCCTGTTTTCAACTAAGTTAGCACTGATCGAACACTCGTTTTAAGCGATAGCGTGTTGCTTAGCGCCCAATAAAAAACCGACGCGTTGGGCGTCGGTTTCAGATAACAATACAACAGGAATTAACCGATGTGGGTTAAACCGCCCATGTATTTTTGTAATACCGCAGGGATTTCAATACGGCCATCCGCTTGCTGATAGTTTTCCAAAATCGCCACCATGGTACGGCCAACCGCTAGACCAGAACCATTCAGAGTATGCACAAGTTCAGGACGCTTTTCTGCTTTACGACGAAAGCGTGCTTGCATACGACGAGCTTGGAAATCCCACATGTTTGAACATGATGAAATCTCACGGTAAGTTTTTTGTGCTGGAACCCAAACTTCTAAATCGTAAGTTTTACAAGCACCAAAGCCCATATCACCGGTGCACAGTACAACCTTGCGGTAAGGCAGCTCTAATAATTGCAGCACTTTCTCAGCATGGCCGGTCAACTCTTCCAACGCCGCCATTGAATCTTCTGGTTTAGTGATTTGTACTAACTCAACTTTGTCGAATTGGTGCATACGGATCAAACCACGGGTATCGCGCCCGTAAGATCCCGCTTCAGAACGGAAACACGGTGTGTGAGCGGTCATTTTCATTGGCAGCTCAGCTTCATCCAAAATCACATCGCGAACTAAGTTAGTCACCGGTACTTCTGCCGTTGGGATCAAAGAAAAACGACGTGGCTCCTCATCACTGGCTTTCTCTGTCAATGGCTCGGTGTGGAACAAATCTTTACCAAATTTAGGCAGTTGTCCTGTACCAAACAACGTCTCTTGGTTGACTAAGTAAGGAACGTATAGCTCAGTATAACCATGTTGTTCAGTGTGCAAATCAAGCATAAATTGGGCAATCGCACGATGCAAACGAGCAAACTGGCCTTTCATGATCACAAAACGAGCACCGGTAATTTTGGTTGCACTGGCAAAGTCTAAACCACCGCCCATTTCACCTAAGTCGACATGATCTTTCACTTCAAAATCATACTCTTTCGGTGTTCCCCAACGAGACACTTCCACGTTGTCGTCTTCATCTTTACCATCTGGTACAGAACTATCAGGAATATTCGGTACAATTTGCGTAATCGCTTCTAATTCAGCTTGGATTTTATCTAACTCAACTTTCTTATTGTCGAGATCCTCACCGAGAGTACCAATTTGCTGTTTGATGGCTTCCGCGCCCGCTTTATCGCCTTGCGACATTAGCTGGCCAATTTGCTTGGAGATGGAGTTACGCGTGGATTGTAAATTTTCAACTTCGACTTGAATCGACTTACGTTGCTCTTCAAGGGTGCGAATGGTTTCAACGTCAAGCGTAAAGCCACGACGTGCTAATTTTGCAGCTGTTTCATCCAGCTCTGTGCGAAGTAATTTAGAATCCAGCATTGCTAATCCTATGCTTTAATGTTGTGAAGAAACGTAGGCGTTGTTTTTTTGAACAACATCACACGTATTGAATTTACTCAGCCAAAGATAACCAAAAGCCACTACTTTTCATAGCGCTTTTGTGGGCTTTTTGCATCTAAATCGGCTAGATACTGGAGTTTTTCCGCAATCTTAGTTTCTAAGCCACGATTGGTTGGTTGATAATAACGCTTACCTATCATTTCTGGTGGTAAGTAATGCTCACCTGCCGCAAATGCTCCCGGTTCATCATGGGCATATCGATACTCAGCGCCATACCCGAGATCTTTCATTAAATGCGTCGGTGCATTACGCAAATGTGCTGGCACCTCGTATTCCGGTAAATTACGGGCATCATTAAGTGCTTGTTTCCAAGCAGTGTAGACCGCATTGCTTTTCGGAGCACAGGCTAAATAAACCGCCGCTTGAGCAATCGCCCTCTCCCCTTCAGCGGGGCCTACACGATTGAAACAATCCCACGCCGCCAAAGCGACTTGCATGGCTCTTGGATCGGCATTACCTACATCTTCAGAAGCAATCGCCAGTAAACGGCGGGCAATATAGAGCGGATCACAACCAGCAGTGATCATTCGTGCAATCCAATAGAGAGCTGCATCAGGGTTTGAACCACGGATCGATTTATGTACTGCAGAGATGAAGTCATACCAAGCATCGCCCTTGTTATCAAAACGGGCAACTTTTTCTCCCGCCACTTCAGCCAATAAACTGAGCGTGATCTGTTTACGACCTTGCGCATCTTGGCTTGCCATGTCATACAACAGTTCTAAATAATTGAGCGACATTCGAGCATCGCCATTAACCAGCTCGGCTAGCCGTTGTAAAACGTTATCATGAAAATCGGCCTGATGAAGGCCAAGGCCTCTTTGCGGGTCATCAATGGCTTGCTGTAGCGTTTGTAAAATCTCATCAACACTTAATGAGGTAAGTTTGTAAACCCGAGCACGAGATAACAAGGCATTATTTAATTCAAATGAAGGGTTCTCTGTGGTCGCGCCAATAAAGGTCACGGTGCCATCTTCAATATGCGGTAAAAAAGCATCTTGCTGCGATTTGTTAAAACGATGGACTTCATCAACAAAAAGAATCGTTCTTCGACCGGCGCGCTGATTTTCTCTCGCCCTATCGATAGCCGCACGAATCTCTTTAACACCGGACGTGACGGCTGAGACACGCTCGACCTCGGCATTTGCGTAATTGGCGGCAACTTCAGCTAGAGTCGTTTTTCCAGTTCCCGGCGGGCCCCAAAGAATCATCGAGTGAAGATGCCCGCTCTGCAGCGCACGGCGCAGTGGTTTGTCTTGACCAAGAATATGTTGTTGACCAATATATTGCTCAATGGTTTGCGGCCTCATACGTGCCGCTAGAGGACGAAAATCTTCATCCCCTGAAAAATCTAAACGGTAATTACTCACGATTACTCATTCATTCCCTGATTAGCGTTGGTCATCAACATCAACCCCATCAGGGATAACAAATTGAAAACGGCTGACCGGTGGCTTTTGCAAAGTGACGTCATGAAACGTGAAGCGACTTTGCTGACCATCTTGCTCGATGACAGTAAATCCGGTCACCTTACCTTGTGCATCAATCGTGATCTGAAAGCGTCCTTGATTAGACTCAAAGGTAATCGGTGTTAAGGTAAAAACATCACCTTCCGCTTCCACTTGGTACGCATTCCAATCACTGGCTTGATTACGAGTGAGTAGTATAAATGGTGTCTGCTCCGTGGCTTGTTGCTGATTGTAAATTGAAACCTGCTCGATAAATGGGCTGTAATACCACAGTGTTTGGCCATCAGACACCAAAATATTTTCATCCGGTTCAACGGTTTCCCAGCGAAACAATCCTGGACGAGCCACGTCAACAGTGCCCTTACCTTCCATAACCGTTTCCCCATCTGGACTCAGCACTTGTTGATCAAACTGGGCAGAAAAACCTTCGGTTAAAGCTAGGCGCTGACTCAGCGTCTCTTTGGGACTTGCCAACACCGAAAAACTACAAAAGAGCAAGACTATCCATTTTTTCATTTTATTTTTACTCCTAACAACCTGACCTAAAGATAAACTCGGAATGATTAACCGTGTCGATCTATTCACCCATAAGGTATAAAGGCTTTCTTTGCTTTATATGTCAATATTCGGTAGAAAAAGTTCGAGTCTAAGTGCACGTATGACTAAAGTTATGCGTTCTCGTCTGGCTACTGACCACAGCAGTGCTTGAATTTTTTACCACTCGAACATGGACATGTATCATTACGTCCCACTTGTTTATAAGGATTGATGTTTTGTGCTTTAGCACCAAGCATCACTTCATCGGCAGCTAACGCCACCTCATGAACCATTAAATCCAGTTGTTCAATCATATGCGCTAACGTGGGCAATGATTGATAACCCGCTGCTTGCATCTGCTGGTGAGTCCCCGTTTCATCAATCGCTAACATCAAGGTCGTCAATAGCGCTTGCAGCATACGTAATGCACCATCGGAATGATTCATCGTCTGCCATTGCGGTTCAATCATCGGCCATAAATTCATAAACCCTTGAGCAAAGTCGGCTAAGCCTTGTTCACGAGTCTTGGCGTGTTGCGATAAAAGGTTCAACAACGCATATTGATTCGCTTTTAACTGCTGATATTGTGCATTGATCTGGGCGGTAATCAAAGGTTCCAGCTCATCAACATGGTCTGGAAACAACTCACTTAACCACTGCTTAGGGTCTAGTGGCTGAGTAGCAAAATTCGCCGCTAATATAACGCCCTCGATAAACAAAGGAGATACTGAGCAGAAGGTTTTAGGAAGCGTTATCAGTGGGTAGTTCATAAATTATCGGTATCGGTCAATTAAGATTGACACAGTATAAACGTAAACCGTTGTCAGTTGCAGCCATGATCCGCGTATCACTTGCTACAATCGACAATTAAGAGGACAAAAGAGGATGACTCATCGCCCGTCAACCACTACAATCTCGCGTCTTTATTATTGGCGGTACCAATCTTTATTATGCGTGTTGTTTTAGGCCCAATGGAGGGCGTTCTGGACCATTTGATGCGTCAAATGCTCACCGAAATCAATGATTACGATTTCTGCGTCACGGAGTTTGTTCGCGTAGTCAATTTATTATTACCGGATCATGTCTTCTATCGTCTTTGTCCTGAGCTTAAACACGCTTCACGCACTCAATCCGGTACCCCCATTAAAGTCCAACTTTTAGGCCAAGAACCACAATGGATGGCAGAAAATGCCGTGCGCGCCGCTGAATTGGGCGCCTATGGCGTTGATCTCAATTTTGGTTGTCCAGCGAAAATGGTCAATAAAAGCAAAGGCGGTGCTGCACTGCTGCAACACCCTGAATTGATCTATCAAGTGATTAAAGCCTGCCGTGACGCGGTGCCCAAACACATTCCGGTTAGTGCCAAAATTCGCTTAGGATGGGAAGATCCTAATGACTGTTTTGACATTGTCGATGCGGTAACTCAGGCAGGGGCCGATGAGCTGACCGTTCATGCGCGTACCAAAGCGGGTGGCTACAAAGCCAGCGAAATTCAATGGGATTATATCGAGCAAATCCGCCAGAAAACGACTATCCCGCTCATTGCTAATGGTGAGATTTGGAATCATGCAGATGCACAAGCCTGCATGAATACCACAGGCGTTGATTCTTTGATGGTTTGTCGCGGCGCGCTGAATATACCGAATCTAGGCAACATGGTTAAATATAACCACCCACCAATGGTTTGGGCGGATGTCGTCGATTTATTATTAGCATACTCAGCGTATGAAGTACGCGGAGATAAGGGACGTTATTACCCCAACCGAGTTAAACAGTGGTTTTCCTACTTACGTCAAGCGTATCCAGAAGCGGCAGAGCTATTTAGAGAGATACGCACGCTGACTGACGTCAACGCCATCGTAAGCCACTTTCAACGCTATCGCGATCAACTGCGCTAATCGGCTCCCCAAAACAAAACACCGCGCGGCTCAATCAGCGGCGCGGTGTTATTCGTGTATATGGTCATATGACCGTCGATATCTTAGTTAAAACCAGCGCTCTAACGCCCCTTTGTCTAACTGACGAAAAGCGCGGTTAAGCACTAAAGCCAGTTCTTTATAACGGGGTTTCGCTTTGAGAGGCTCCAGCGCAAAACCCGTCTCAAGGATCTTTTGATGCAATTCACGATACCAACCAGCCAATGAAGGAGGTAATTGGGTATTCGCACGACTGCCCAACCACCAAATACCTTGTAAAGGCAAGCTGATCGCAAATAAAGCGATGACGATAGTTTGCGGCATAGCTTGGAGATTGTGAAAACTCATTTGAGTCAGAACACTAATCGCCGCAATGGCTGGCATCACTTTAATGCCAAAACGAGTCGCTTTGATAATACGTGCTTCGGGAAACAGTAAATTGAGCTCTTTACGCATTGGCCAGGTATCCATGTACTTTTGGCCATCTTTTAAACTATGGATGATTCCTGCTCTGTTGGCCATACCCTTTCTCCTTCACTGTTGATGAACCTTAGACTAAAAAATAGTTTAATGATTCAACAAATGGCGTAAAAATTTGACGAAAGCTAATATTGTTTCAAATTTTTTTTGTTATACTGAGCTATTATCGCTATCCTCTGCGGACTCTCAATCTTATTGTTGCTGTTATTTACAATTTAGGCAACCGTAAGACGAAATCAGCATGGAATGCGTCGACGATTATACTGATTCAGTCACGTCCCTATTATACGGATATTCACCGTGTTATTGATCAAGATTAGTTCTCACTTTTTACGGGTTCAGCTATTCTTGTGGTTAAATTTTATCCTAACTGATTATACAGGTAGTTATACATGTCCAAGCTAGTTTTAGTTTTAAACTGCGGTAGTTCTTCGCTAAAGTTTGCGGTTGTTGATGCAGAAAACGGTAATGAGCATCTCTCCGGTCTTGCAGAATGTCTGCACCTTCCTGAAGCGCGCATCAAGTGGAAACTTGATGGTAAACATGAAGCCCAATTAGGTCATGGCGCAGCTCACGAAGAAGCGCTCGCATTTATGGTTGATACCATTCTTGCTTCAAAACCTGAACTAGCTGAAAACCTTGCAGCTATTGGACACCGAGTGGTACACGGTGGTGAGCAATTCACTCAATCTGCTTTAATCGATGATTCGGTATTAAAAGGGATTGAAGATGCTGCAACTTTCGCTCCTTTGCATAACCCTGCACATATCATTGGTATCAATGCGGCTAAAAAAGCTTTTCCAGCGCTGAAAAATGTTGCTGTATTTGACACTGCATTCCACCAAACCATGCCTGAAGAAGCTTACCTATACGCACTACCTTACCATCTTTATAAAGAGCACGGTATCCGTCGCTATGGTATGCATGGAACTTCTCACCTATTTATTGCTCGTGAAGCCGCTGAGCGTTTAGGTAAACCTGAAAATGAACTAAACATCATTAACTGCCATCTAGGTAATGGTGCTTCAGTTTGTGCCATTAAAAACGGTCAATCGGTTGATACTTCAATGGGCTTAACACCACTTGAAGGTCTAGTCATGGGTACTCGTTGTGGTGATATCGATCCTGCGATCATTTTCCATCTACACGACGCATTAGGTTACTCGGTTGAGCAAATCAACACGATGCTAACCAAAGAGTCTGGCCTACAAGGCTTAACTCAAGTAACTTCAGACTGCCGTTTTGTTGAAGATAACTACGGTGAAAAAGAAGAAGCGACTCGCGCAATGGACGTATTCTGCCACCGCCTAGCGAAATATGTTGCTGGTTACACTGCAAGCCTTGATGGCCGTTTAGACGCTATCGTCTTTACTGGTGGTATCGGTGAAAACTCGGGTCCAATCCGCGAAATGGTTCTAAATCGTTTAGCGATTTTTGGTATTGAAGTCGATAGCGCCGCTAACCTCAAAGCTCGCTTTGGCGGTGAAGGTGTGATCACCACAGCAAACAGCCGCATCCCTGCAATGGTTATCTCAACCAACGAAGAGCTGGTGATTGCTGAAGATACTGCGCGCTTAGCAGGCATCTAATTGTCCTTGTAGGCGACTCTTCCTTCCTTGCCGATAGTGTTACTTATCGGCAAGGTTTATCTAGCGTCTCAAGATGTAGCCTATTTTTTAGGGGCTCAAGACCTATTCTTACGGAATACGGCGTTGGGCTTTGTTCCTTTCAATCTAACTCATTTAGATTGTATCGATAGTGTTGAGGTACTTTACGTATGTCCCGTACTATTATGCTTGTCCCAATCAGTGCCGGTGTTGGTTTAACCAGCGTGAGCATGGGCCTTTTACGCGCCATGGAGCGTAAAGGTGTAAGCGTTTCTTTTTACAAACCAATTTCACAGCCACGTAGCGGTGGCGATCAGCCAGATTTAACATCAACCATTATTCGTCATAGTAGCGATATCAAAATTGCAGAACCAATGGCCATGTCAGCCGCCGAAGCACTGATTGGCGGCGAAAAAATGGATGTACTACTGGAAACGGTTGTTGAACGCTATAACCAAATTATTGTTGATGCCGAAGTCACGTTAATCGAAGGTTTAGTTCCGACACGTAAGCATCCTTTTGCCAACCAAGTTAATGCAGAGATTGCTAAAACGTTAGGCGCTGAAATTGTTTTCGTTGCCACGCCTGGGACTGATAATCCAACTCAGCTCAAAGAGCGTATTGAAGTCGCTTGCTCTAACTTTGGCGGCACTAAGAATAAAAACATCTCTGGTGTGATTATTAACAAACTCAATGCGCCAGTCGATGATGCGGGTCGTACTCGTCCCGATTTGTCAGAGATTTTTGACGATGCCGATGGTGCAAAACAGGCCAACCTTGAAGTAATGCAAATCTTCAACAGTAGCCCAATTCGTGTACTCGGCTGCGTGCCATGGAGCATTGACCTTATCGCGACTCGTGCGATTGATATGGCGAAGCACTTAAATGCTGAAATCATTAATGCCGGTGAGATCAACAGCCGTCGTATTAAGAGCATTACTTTCTGCGCTCGCTCTATTCCAAATATGATCGAGCATTTCAAGCCTGGTTCACTGTTAGTAACATCAGCAGACCGTCCAGATGTGATTGTTGCTGCTGCACTTGCTGCAATGAATGGGGTAGAAATTGGTGCGGTATTGCTAACCGGTGGTTATGATATTCCTCAAGAACTCGTATCACTCTGCAAGCCAGCTTTTGACACTGGCCTACCGATTTTCAAAGCGCAAGGCAATACTTGGCAAACCTCATTGAACCTACAAAGCTTTAGCCTTGAAGTTCCAGCGGATGATAAAGAACGCGTTGAGTTTGTCAGTGAACATGTTGCTAGCCACATTGATGGCCCATGGATTGATTCGCTTACTGAAGGTACACAAGCAACACGTCGCTTAAGTCCACCAGCGTTCCGTTACCAGCTAACTGAATTTGCTCGTCGTGCTAACAAACGTATTGTGCTACCCGAAGGTGATGAGCCACGTACCGTTAAAGCCGCTGCGATCTGTGCAGAACGCGGTATTGCAAAATGCGTACTGCTTGGCAACCCAGAAGAGATCAAACGCGTTGCTGCTCTACAAGGCGTTGAGCTTGGTGCTGGTGTGGAAATTATTGACGCCGAAGCCGTTCGTGAAAATTACGTTGCCCGTTTGGTTGAGCTGCGCGGCGCGAAAGGCATGACAGAAGTCGTCGCCCGTGAAAAACTGGAAGATTCGGTATTCCTCGGCACCATGATGCTTGAAGCGAATGAAGTCGATGGTCTTGTTTCTGGTGCGGTTCACACTACAGCCAATACTATTGTTCCACCATTCCAGATCATCAAAACAGCACCGAACGCTTCAATCGTCTCTTCCGTGTTTTTCATGCTGCTGCCTGACCAAGTTTTGGTTTACGGTGACTGTGCGATTAACCCAGATCCAACCGCTGAACAATTGGCGGAGATCGCGATTCAATCGGCAGACTCTGCGGCTGCATTCGGTATTGAGCCTCGCGTCGCGATGATCTCTTACTCAACAGGTACATCGGGTAAAGGCGCGGATGTGGATAAGGTGCGCGAAGCAACACGTATCGCACAAGAAAAACGTCCTGATTTAATCATTGACGGACCTCTGCAGTACGACGCTGCCATCATGGAAAATGTCGCGGCTTCTAAAGCACCAAATTCTCCAGTTGCAGGTAAAGCAACGGTGTTTATCTTCCCAGATCTGAACACGGGTAACACCACTTATAAAGCAGTACAGCGTTCAGCGGATCTGGTTTCTATCGGTCCAATGCTGCAAGGCATGCGTAAGCCAGTGAACGACTTATCACGTGGTGCTTTGGTTGACGATATCGTCTACACCATCGCGTTGACCGCGATTCAAGCAGACCAAGAGCAAAAATAATTGAGATAATGATTGCTCAAGGTTAATGAAAACAAAAAGCCCTCGATGTAATTCGAGGGCTTTTTTAATCATGACGACCAAATGTCGATTAACTTAACTGTTCACGACCATGAGCACTATCAAGATCAAGTTCTGGACCTATTGGCACCACTTGCGTTGGGTTAATCATGCTATGGCTAAAATAATAATGCCGCTTAATATGATAAAAATCCGTCGTTTCACGCACTCCCGGATGCTGATACAACTCTTTAAGATAACCATTAAGATGAGGATAATCAGCAATCCGTCGCTTATTGCATTTAAAATGACCCACATACACCGCATCAAAACGAATCAAGGTCGTAAACAACCGCCAATCCGCTTCAGTTAACACTTTTCCAGCCAAATAACGATGCGTTGCCAAATGTTGTTCGACCTTATCTAAAGCAGCAAAGAGTGCTTCATACGCTTCTTCATATGCTTGCTGGGTAGTAGCAAAACCACAGCGATAAACGCCATTATTAATATTGGGATAAATAAAAGCATTCCAATCATCAATGACTTCTTGCAATGCCAATGGGTAATAGTCGGTATCATTGCCAGTTAATGAATTAAACGCCGAGTTAAACATTCGGATAATATCCGCAGATTCATTACTGACGATGGTTTGGGTTTGTTTATCCCATAATACTGGCACAGTAACTCGTCCGGTATAATCTGCTTTGGCTTGGGTATAGAGTTGATGCAAGAAACGATGGCCAAATAAAGGTTCGGGGATCCCAAACTGCCAACCATGGCTAAGCATATCAGGGCACACGACCGTTACGTCAATGTGGTCAGTCAGCTGTTTTAACTCTCGAAAGATCAACGTGCGGTGCGCCCATGGGCAGGCTAAAGAAACATACAGATGATAACGACCTGAATCGGGAGTGAATCGAGCATTCGGTGTGTTTTCTATCCAATGGCGAAAGCCTGCGTCTTCACGCACAAATTGCCCATCACTCTGTTTCGTATCGTACCAAACGTCCTGCCATTGGCCTGCGACTAGTCTACCCATGCTTGACCTCTCTCTTTACGTATTTCGTCACTCAGTATTGATACGCTAGTATAAAATGAAGCCGTAAGAAGAGAACCGTAGGGAATTGGCCTAGATGTTCAAAATTTTTGATGGGGAAGCAAATAAAACCATTTGAATATCACCCCGAAAGACGATCTATCTTTCGGGGTGATGTGGTAGAGATGGGCCTTGAGGCTATATTTCGACGTGTAGGCACGACACTGCGTGAATATCATTACCTTTTATTTGCGGTTTGGTTTGCGCACATTCTGCCGTGGCTTGTGGGCAACGGGTGCGGAATACACAACCAGATGGAGGATTGATCGGCGAAGGCAGATCCCCTTCTAACATCTGAATGGTTTTGCTGCGCTCTTTCTTAGGATCAGGGATCGGTACTGCCGACATCAAGGCTTTAGTATAAGGATGGAGCGGATTGGAGAATAGAGCTTCCGAAGTACCCAGCTCAACCGCATTACCTAAATACATCACCAATACCCGATCGGAAATATGCTTTACTACCGACAAATCATGAGCAATGAACACCAGAGACAAGCCCAGCTCTTTTTGCAACTGCTGCAATAAGTTAACCACCTGAGCCTGAATCGACACATCCAGCGCTGAGACAGGTTCATCACAGATGATCATTTTCGGATTTAAGATCAACGCACGAGCAATACCAATACGCTGACATTGCCCTCCTGAAAATTCATGAGGATAACGGTTAATCACGTTCGGCAACAAACCGACTTTGGCCATCATCTCTTTAACGCGATCTTTCACTTCTTGCTTGGATAGCTCAGGGTAAAAGGTTTGTAGTGGCTCAGCGATAATATCGCCCACCGTCATCCGTGGGTTGAGTGATGCTAATGGATCTTGGAAAATCATCTGAATATCTTTACGAGTATTGCGTCGCTTAACAGCATTCAGACGGGTTAAGTCTTGCCCTAACCAAACCACTTGCCCTTCAGTCGCTTCGACTAGACCAATGATTGCCCGCGCAAAGGTCGATTTACCGCATCCTGACTCACCGACCACGCCTAGGGTTTCCCCTTCGTACAAACGCACATTCACGCCATCGACCGCTTTCAGTGTGAATGGTTTTGCCCATGGCCACGGTGATTTAGCTGGAATGCTAAAATGTACTTTGAGATCTTGCACATCCAACAATAGGTTGTTTGCTACTTTCATTTATTCCATCCCTCCCAATCCGAAAAACAGGCGCGCTGACGATTATCGGCAAAAGTCAGCAGCGATGGTGCCTCACGTTTACAACGATCGGTCACCCGATGACACCGCTCTTGGTAAGGACAACCAGGTGGTAGACGTAATAAATTCGGTGGGTTACCCGGAATGGTCGGTAAAATATCCCCTTCTGTATCCAAACGAGGAATGGCTTTTAATAACCCTTCTGAATACGGATGACTTGGATTATAAAAAATATCGTCCACTTCAGCGTATTCCATGGTCCGTCCGGCGTACATGACCAGCACTTTGTCACATGAGCCAGCGACAACACCCAAGTCATGAGTAATCATAATGATCGCGGTATTAAACTCTTTTTTCAGCTCATTAAGTAAATCCATGATTTGTGCTTGGACAGTCACATCCAGTGCGGTCGTTGGCTCATCGGCAATCAGTAGTTTTGGACGGCACAACAGCGCCATCGCAATCATCACTCGCTGACGCATACCACCAGAAAACTCATGGGGATACATGGTAATCCGATTACGGGCTTCGGGGATTTTTACTGCATCGAGCATACGCACAGACTCTTCAAAGGCTTGAGCCTTACTCATGCCTTTATGCAGCATTAACACTTCCATCAACTGATCGCTGACTTTCATGTATGGGTTGAGCGACGTCATGGGATCTTGGAAAATCATCGCAATTTGTTCTGCGCGAACTTTGTTCAATTCACGCTCGGGCAAGTTTAAAATTTCTCGCCCTTCAAATTTAGCACTGCCACTGATCTTTCCATTTTTGGCCAGCAAGCCCATTAAAGCAAACACAGTTTGCGATTTGCCAGAACCAGACTCACCGACAATGCCTAAGGTCTCACCTTGTCGCAAAGAGAAAGTCAAATCATTGACCGCAGTGACCACGCCATCCCGAGTCGAGAACTCAACTCGCAGGTCTTGAACATCTAATAAGTTCATTATCTATTCCTTAGCTAAGTTGGGTTATCGGTCTTTAGGATCGAGCGCATCACGCAGCCCATCACCGACGTAGTTAAAACAAAACAGAGTGACGATCATAAAAGTAGCCGGGAAGATAAGTTGCCATATCGCGACTTCCATCGTGTTAGCCCCCTCTTGCAATAATGCCCCCCAACTGGTCATCGGCTCTTGAACCCCTAAACCAAGGAAAGAAAGAAATGACTCGGTTAAAATCATACTCGGGATCAGTAGCGTTGAGTAGACTGCAACAATACCCAGTACGTTCGGCACAATATGACGAGTAATGATTCGCCATTGACTGACACCACAAACATGTGCGGCTTCAATAAACTCTTTACTACGTAAACTTAACGTTTGCCCGCGAACAATCCGTGCCATATCCAGCCAAGCAATCGCACCAATAGCAACAAAGATCAGCACAATGTTACGACCAAAAAAGGTGACGAGAACGATAACCAGAAACATAAAAGGAATCGCGTATAAAATTTCCAAAACACGCATCATCACTCGGTCGGTACGACCACCAATAAAACCAGAAGCCGCGCCATATAAAGTACCAATCAGTACCGCAACAAACGCGCCCATAATGCCGACCATTAAGGAGATCCGGCCACCAATTAAGGTCCGGACAAACAGATCTCGCCCTAAGGCATCAGTGCCAAACCAGTGAGTTGCCGAAGGGGCAGCATGCATGGCATACCAATCCGTTTCATCGTAACTAAAATTAGCTAGCATCGGCCCAAACACCACCAGTAAGGTGATGAAGCATAAAACGCACAGACTCGCCATTGCTGCTTTGTTGCGCATAAAACGCACACGAGCGTCTTGCCATAAACTACGACCTTCAATCTCAAGATTTTCGGTAAATTTCTCTATGGCTTGTAAATGTTCTTGTTTCTTTAACATGCTTTCGCCCTCAAACTAGTAGCGAATTTTCGGGTCGATATAAGCCAGAAGAATATCGACAATCGCGTTAAATAAGATAAATAAGAAACCAATCAAAATGGTGATTCCCATCACTAAGGAATAATCTCGGTTAAATGCCGCGTTAACAAACAAACGACCAATCCCGGGTAAACCAAAAATAGTTTCAATGACCACCGAACCGGTGATGATGCCAACGAAAGCAGGCCCCATATAAGAGACAACCGGCAGTAAAGCGGGTTTTAACGCATGTTTAAACACGATATAGCGATAACTTAATCCTTTGGCTCGAGCGGTACGAATAAAATTACTGTTTAGGGTTTCAATCATCGAACCACGGGTGATTCGAGCAAAAGTCGCCACGTACAACAGCGACATACCAATCACTGGTAACGCCATATATTTAAAGGATCCATCGAGCCAGCCACCAGCCGGAAACCAACCTAATTTGATGGAAAAGACATAAATTAATACCGGCGCTAATACAAAGGAAGGCATGACGACCCCCAGCATTGCGGTCGACATAATCGTATAGTCTATCCAAGTATTGTGCTTTAACGCCGCAATCGTACCAATCGAGACACCGATAATAATGGTAAAGATAAACGCCGCGGCACCAATTTTTGCCGACACGGGCAGTGAACTCGCGACCAACTCATTCACGGTATAATCTTTATATTTAAACGAGGGACCTAAGTCACCACGCAAAATATTACCGAGATAAGTGATGTACTGCACCGAAACAGGCTTATCTAGACCATATTTAGCATTGATATTGGCCATAACTTCTGGTGGTAAGGGGCGCTCACTAGAAAACGGATTTCCCGGTGCAAAACGCATGAGAAAGAAAGACAGGGTGATCAATACCAACATGGTTGGTATTGCCTCAAATATCCTTTTTACGATGAATTTAAACATAAACTCACTCTTTCCAATCTGTGATAATAAAAAATACAAACGACACTGCATGCACTATTACGTACATGCAGAGTCGAACAACAGGTGGTTTAACCACTCAATTATTATTTCGCTATGAGGTAAAGATCTTTAGTGTAGATTTTTTCTTCAGCGTTATTACTCGGGAAGCCACCGACCTGTGGTGATAACAAACGAGATTTAACATATTGATAGATAGGGGCAATCGGCATATCACGTGCAAGCAGTTTTTCTGCCTGAGCATAAATCGCCTGACGCTCTTTTTCTGAGGTTGTCGCCATGGCTTTGGCCATTAAAGCATCGTACTCTTCGTTATGGTATCTTGGGTCATTCGAGCTGTTGCTTGACTTCATCAAGGTCAAGAAAGATGACGCTTCATTGTAGTCACCACACCAACCAGCACGAGTTACGTCAAAGTTACCTTCACGGCGTGAATCAAGATAGGTTTTCCACTCTTGGTTCTCTAAAGTGACATTAACGCCAAGACCTGAACGCCACATCGATTGAATCGCAGTAGCAACTTTACGGTGGTTTTCTGAAGTGTTGTACAGCAAGTTAAAGCGCAGTGGATTGCTGCGATTATAACCCGCTTCTTCTAGTAATTTTTTCGCTTCGGCCAAACGTTGCTGTTGAGTCATTTTGCCGTACGCTGGCATCTCTGGTTGGAATCCAGCGGTAATTTCTGGCGTTAAGAAATAAGCTGGCTTTTCACCTTGCCCCATAATCGCATTGGCGATGACATCACGATCAATAGCAAAAGAGAGTGCTTTACGAACTCGCACATCATCCAAAGGCGGTTTTTGGTTATTGAAACCATAGTAGTAAGTGCATAAGCTTCCTACGACTGAAACCGAATCAGCGTGATCACGTTGTAGGCGGCGGAAATGTTCAATCGGCACTTCGTTGGTAATGTGAATCTCGCCAGATAAGAAGCGATTCATCTCTGCGACTTGGTTTTCAATCGGTAAAAACGTGACTTTGTTAATCACTGTTTTTGCATCATCCCAGTAATTGGGATTGCGTTTTAGCTCTAAACGCTCATTGACCACCCAGCGGTCCAACATATAAGCGCCATTGCTGACATAATTACCCGCGCGAGTCCACTCATCACCATGTTTCTCTACCGTCCCTTTGTGGACAGGTTTCATTGTGGTATGGCCAGTCATCATCACGAAATAAGGCAGTGGCGTATCCAATTCAACCACCAAAGTATGATCGTCTAATGCTTTAACGCCTAGTGTAGAGCTGGCTTTTTCTCCGGCAATGATCTCTTTCGCGTTTTTCATCTTGGTGTATTCCATATACCAAGAATAAGGCGAGGCGGTAGCAGGATCGACCGCTCGCTGCCAGCTGTAAACGAAATCTTGCGCAGTGACAGGGTCGCCATTCGACCATTTCGCATCTTTACGTAGATAAAACGTATAAGTTTGGTTATCGGAGGTTTCCCAACGCTCGGCAACACCAGGAATGGTATTACCATCAGCATCTTGGTTAACTAAACCTTCGAGCAAGTCACGAATCACGTGCGATTCTGGTACGCCTTCGGTTTTATGCGGATCGAGAGAAGCAACTTCAGTGCCATTACCACGGATAAGCTCTTGAACAGGAGCAAGTTTAGTCCCTGCTGGAACATCAGCAGCGAGCGCAGAGAAAGAGGCCGTAGCGACAGTTAAACCTGCGCCAAGTAACAAGGCTTGTGTGATTTTATTTTTGTACATGCATAAACTCCAAGTTTTTATTTTGCATCCATGACTCTTTATTAAGCCTTCAGAACGGCCTGAATGAGGTGGCTTAGCGCAAAAACCAAGCAATATAACCTAGACCTAATAAAGAATTTCGCACATTAGCAATCATCGAAGTAATTTGCCAATAAAATGTAAAGCTAACCAATGATATCCTTAACCCACATCAATTATTAGGCAATTACTCCAATATAACGCCGTACCGCTGCGCGTTTGCGGTTACGCCCTAGTGACTAATAAACGACCACTTACTTAACCGGACGCTTTTTAATCGACAAGGGAAACAATCTTTAGATAAGTCGGGCATAAGCACTGCTTGAAACCCGATTAGCAGTATCTTTCGCCGTCAATTTAGCAAAAAATTAACATTTAAACAGTAGAACGTCTAACTTATTGTAATAATCCCCTGTTAAAGCCCTGCGTTCTGTGAAGAGGGTCACTACCTTGCACTAAGCTGATCATATTGCCCCATCACATTGCATTCACGGCAAGAATTATTACTACAAAATCGATTGGTTGGAACCACTGTGGCGATACTCAGATCACAAGCAGTTAACCCATCGTACGGGTTAGTATTTCAAGTATTTGGGGGCGAAAAATAAAAAATACCGCGCCAAGTAAGCACAGTCCTGCCCAGACAAAATCCAAGCGGAAAGGCTCTTTCATATAAATCAGCGCAAAAGGCACAAACACCGATAAGGTAATCACCTCTTGTAATATCTTCAGCTGGCCTAAATTCATCACCGTGTAACCAATACGATTGGCGGGTACTTGAAACATATATTCAAATAGGGCGATTCCCCAACTGATCAATGCAGCAATGATCCAAGGTTTATGGGCTAAATCTTTTAGGTGGGCATACCAAGCGAAGGTCATAAAAACATTACTGATCAATAACAGACCAATAGTGACCAGCATCGGTGGTAGAGCAAACATGATGAACTCTCCGGATCAAGTAGAAAAACCAGCGCAGTTTGCGCTGAGATTTTATTCTCGTCAATCTGTTCAAGCGTAATTTCGAACCAACTGGGAACGATACCGAAATGTAAACTAAAAATCTTAACTTTACCTCGTATATTTATAGATGATCACATTTCAAGAAGCGAAATATTCTACTATTCAGTTGCCTCTTTTTACTCCCTAGCCCATCAGCTAAACTGGAACAAACCATTATCTGGAGAAATAACAATGAATAAAATTTGGGTTACAGGGGATGCTGTCGTTGATTTAATTCCCGAAGGCGACAAGCATTACTTAAAATGCCCCGGAGGAGCCCCTGCCAATGTTGCCGTGGCTATTGCAAGATTAGGTGGCCAAAGCGCTTTTTTTGGTCGAGTCGGGAACGATCCCTTTGGTCGATTTATCCAACAAACGTTAACAACGGAACAAGTCGATTGCCAACATCTTATTCTCGATGAGCAGCAACGAACCTCAACCGTGGTGGTTGATCTGGACGACTCTGGTGAGCGTAGTTTCACTTTTATGGTCAAACCGAGTGCCGATCAATTCCTACAGCCAAGAGATATCCCAAACTTTAAACAAGGTGACTGGTTACACGCTTGCTCTATTGCTCTGGCTAACGAACCAAGTCGCAGTAGCACATTTGCAGCTATAGAACGAATTAAACAAGCTGGCGGTTATGTCAGTTTTGACCCTAATTTGCGCGAAGAAGTCTGGCAGAATCCGGATCAAATTATCGAGGTCGTGATGCAAGCGGTCAGTAAGGCTGACGTGGTGAAATTTTCTGAAGAAGAGCTGACATTTTTAACTCAAACCAACACCATTGAACAAGGATTAAATGTCTTAGCTCCCCTCTCCCTACCGTTGGTGGTTATAACACAGGGGGCCAAAGGGGCTCTCGTGGTAAGAAACCAACAGCAAGAGATCGTCACTGGTAAAGTCGTACAACCTATCGACACCACAGGAGCAGGCGATGCATTTGTCGGTGGTTTGTTATACCAATTAGCCACAAGCCATCACTGGCAAGAAAATATTACTCAAGCCATCCAATGGGCACATGGCTGCGGGGCATTAGCCACCACTCAAAAAGGAGCGATGACGGCTTTGCCTAACCAGCAAGCATTACTTGAGTTTATTAACTGCTAGGGTCTGTTTATCTTTCGAGCTGATTTTTGCCGCCATCGCGGAGCCTAAAATAACGGCTGTTGAACCAACAGCCGTTAAATTTAGTGGGCAAAAGGACTAATGGTTGCCTGAAGAGGAAAATAATCCGCTTCAACCTCAGCGCCGAATAAAGCGATTTGCGTAGCATCCGGCGCGGTAAACACGCGGCTACTCATCACTTGCTCTCCTTGATTGATAAAGATTTCAATCGACGAATGATCAACCAGAATGTGTAAATCAACCCGCTGAGTGGTCAG
The DNA here is from genome assembly GCF_001895205.1 of Vibrio injensis. GTDB lineage: Bacteria > Pseudomonadota > Gammaproteobacteria > Enterobacterales > Vibrionaceae > Vibrio > Vibrio injensis. Next base: position 294,904 of record NZ_BDJF01000011.1, read on the forward strand.
ACTGATTTCTCGTATCGTATCCCCTTGACGGATCTCAGTGTGACTGCGATCTAAGCGTAAAGTGTGGCTCTGTTCATCTAGGGATAACACCACTTGCTGATGACGATTTTTCATCAGATGTAGCTCACTCCCCCAAGGTAAAATAACCTGTAGCTCATAACTTTTACCGCCAATGTCGATACCCTGCTCGGTCAAATGTAGTGAGCGTTTTTCGCCACGTAACTGAGTGAGTTCACGAATCGGGCTCTGTATCACGCAACCATTTATCCACCGTAACTCACGTAACGCGGTTAATTGGTGGATCCAGCCATCAGCACAACTAGGATGATCAATCTCGTCTGGTAACCCCATCCAGCCACAGAGAATACGTCGTCCATCTGGTGTCAGTGCCGTTTGCGGCGCATAAAAATCAAAACCGCTATCCAGCTCCCAACCCTGTAAAAACTGTAACTGTCCTTGCTGATTGTCGGCAACGGTGAAAATTCGATTGTGGTGTTCAATGGTGTGATGAGGATTGGATGAGCGGATACCTTGTGGACCAAAAACAACCAAGCTTTGGCCATCCAGTTCAAACATATCTGGGCATTCCCACATATAACCATAAGGCGCTAATTCTTGACCATACAATCCATCAAATTGCCAATCGTGTAAGTTATCCGAATGATAAACGGCCAAACAACCCGATAATTGCTGAGTTTGCGCGCCGAGCAGCATCTGCCAGCGACCCTGTTTATACACCACTTTAGGATCGCGAATATGCTCAGTAACTCCATCTGGTAGTGTGCGGATAACCGGGCCTAGTTTAGTGAAACCACCTTCAGAGTCAGCTTTGGCAATACACTGCATGGTCTGCCGCTGTCTATCCTGTCCTAATCGAGTATTTCCGGTATAAAACAGCCACAAATCGTCACCATCACTGACTGCATGACCGGAAAATACACCGTGACTGTCAAACCAGTCAGATGGCGTTAAAGCAATCGAATGCCAACGCCAGTTGATAAGATCTTGGCTTTTAAGTAGCACCCAATACTTATCTTTATGCTGGCAAGCAAACGGGTGCCATTGATAAAACAGATAATATTCACCCTGATGATAAACAAAACCGTTGGGATCATTAAGTAAACCTTGCGGGGGAGAAATGTGCCACTGCGGACGATAGTGACTTGCTATCGCCAAGGAGCAAGCTTGAGCACGCTTAAGCTGGCGCTCTGCAATAGAGCGTCCAACAACCACTAACTCTTGCTCAGAAATAACCGCTGGATCCATTTGATTGGTAGTAGAAAGTTGCCACTCTCCTAATACCTCTTCCAGTACAACAGTGGTAGGCAGCGGCTGCTTAACAAGTTGTCGATTATCTACCGCAACCGTGACCCAGCCTTGAGGGGCTAAAATACGGGTAACATTGGTGATTCCGCCAGCGAGCTCAATCAGAGTATCAAGATTCATTGCCTTTCCTAACCTTATTCGGGAACGTTCTCAAAATATAAGAGATAAACGCTTAAAGCAAGTTTTTACCTTAGATAGCTGGCATTATAAATTATCAATGTGAGATATAGCGCGATCGAATATAATCGCCATTTAACAAGTCTCACGCTCAACGTTTTGGAACGTCAGCACCACTTTACTCATTTCTAAACCTTGACCAGCGATGCGATCAAGCAGCATCTTCGCGGCATTTTCTCCTGCTTTATCAAAAGCATAATTAAAGGTAGATAGACTTGGAGTACTGACATAAGCCAACTCATCATTACCGACCCCCAATATTTTCACCTGCTGACCCGCAATTCGACCGCTCTCATGCAGGGCCTTAATGGCCCCAATCGCTAAACGATCAGTTGCACAAAATAGCCCATCAAGTTGTGGGAAATCTTTTAGTTGCTGCTGAGCTAACCGATAGCCAGACTCAATCGAAAAATCGCCTCGTGCATGAAACAATAACTGACGTTGATGAAGGGCTAATGACTGCTCAAGCCCTTGCGAACGAAGGACATCTACCGCCACATCATCACTTTGCACACCAATAAAGCCAATATGCTGACACCCAGCGGCAACTAATCGGTTACCAGCTTCAAAGCCAACACGTAAATCATCATGCACGACACTCGGAATATTGTATAAAGAGCCATCCTGCCCCACTAAAACGACCGGAACCACCGATTGCTGAATAGCTTGAACTAAGCTTTGATCAAGGTGAGTCGCATAGAAGATGATTCCCTCTACCCGCTTCTGATTAAAAATTTGTATATATTCTAATTCTTTAGCATGAATTTGATGAGTGTTAGCCAGCAACACATGCTTGCCTGCTTGTTCAAAAATGGCGGTCAAACCATCAACACCTTGCGCGGTAGCATGAGAAGAAACTCGAGGCACAATCACGCCAATTAAATTGGTCTTTTGTGATTTAAGATCTTTAGCGACCTGATTGACCATATAACCACATTCAGCAACAGCTTTTAACACCTTGATTTTTGTAGATTCTTTTACACCATACTCGTCATTCATCACTCTTGACACGGTCGATTTTGATACCCCAGCCAAACGAGCTACATCATGCAAACTTGCCATTTTTTCTTATTCCATCATTACATTGGGATTGATTGCAAAATCACTGCGCTATTATCGCTTTTATTACGTGATTCTGCCTTTGTTTTATTCATTATCACGGTAGATTTTGGCGATCCTATTCACAGATCTATTGATTTCCTTTTGACCTCTAGCCAATTGTTGATGATTATTACACTTGCAAACGTTCCCAACAAATAAAACATAACGATTGAAACTACGCACTACCCAAACAACTTGAAATTACAGACAAATAACATCGCCGTCGCTTCAAGTCGCAAGGGATACCTATTATTCACAATAACCGGGGTGAGTTATGAACTATCCAGTCATAGCAAAACAACTTATTGAGCTGTTGGGTGGCAAAGCCAACATTCAAGCACTCGCACACTGTGCCACTCGACTTCGCTTAGCGATCAATGATGAATCACTGATTGACGAAAAAGCCATTGAAGATCTCGATGGTGTAAAAGGTCAATTTAAGGTTGCAGGTCAGTACCAAATTATTTTCGGTTCAGGCATTGTTAACCAAGTTTATGCTGAAATGGCCAAGTTGACGGGCCTTGCTGAGATGTCCACCAATGATGTGGCTTCAGCTGGTGCACAAAAGCAGAATATTGTCCAACGTGCAGTGAAAGGCTTATCGGATATTTTCGTTCCCATCATCCCAGCGATTGTCGCGGGGGGCTTATTAATGGGTCTTTATAACCTATTAACGGCACAGGGTTTATTTATCGAAGGGCAATCACTGATTGACGCCAATCCCGGTCTGGCTGATTTAGCGAGTATGATCAATACCTTCGCCAACGCCCCTTTTGTTTATTTACCGGTTTTATTGGCTTTTTCTGCCTCACGTAAATTTGGCGGTAATCCTTTCCTTGGCGCAGCTTTAGGCATGCTCATGGTTCACCCTGATCTTCTCAATGGCTGGGGATTTGGTAGCGCTTCATTAACTGGTGATATTCCTACTTGGAATATTTTAGGCTTAGAAATCCAAAAAGTCGGCTATCAGGGCTCGGTATTGCCCGTCTTAGTCGCTACCTTTATTCTGGCTAAAGTAGAAAATGGGTTAAGAAAAATCATCCCTTCAGTACTTGATAACCTATTAACGCCAATGCTAGCCATTTTTATCACTGGTTTTCTGACCTTTACTGTCGTCGGTCCTTTAACTCGTGATGTCGGATTCCTGTTAGGCGATGGCTTAAACTGGATGTATGAATCAGCGGGCTTTATCGGTGGCGCATTATTTGGCTTCGTCTATGCACCATTTGTAATCACAGGCATGCACCATAGCTTTATTGCCATTGAAACTCAGTTGCTTGCTGATATCGCTATCACCGGTGGTACGTTTATTTTCCCTATCGCAGCCATGTCTAATGTGGCGCAAGGTGCTGCTGCTTTAGCCGTAGGATTGACCACCAAAGAGACTAAAATGAAAGGGATAGCGGTCCCCTCTGGCGTCACCGCGTTATTAGGTATTACTGAACCAGCGATGTTCGGGGTTAACTTAAAACTGCGTTATCCGTTTATCGCAGCGATTTGCGGAGCCGCTATCGCCAGTGCCTTTATTACTTTATTTACCGTAAAAGCACACGCTCTAGGCGCAGCGGGTTTACCGGGGATTATCTCCATCAGTCCTGATAAAATTGGCTACTACGTGGTCGGTATGGTCATCGCCTTTGTTGCGTCATTTGCTCTCACCTTGTTGCTCGGTATGCGTGAAAAAGCCAAACTAGGTGCTCGTGCTAACGCGTAAGGTATCCCCCTTAACTGCAAAAAAGATTAAGACGCTTGAAATACCCAAGCGACAAATAGAGAACAGTTAATCTTACGCTTTGCCCGCTCTTTGAGTGGGTATTTTTTATCGATTGATTGTTATTTTAATGCTTGCTATAACACCCGTTAGCACTTACACACGACTTAATGTGACAGATAGACGACAACGTTAAGTATGCAAGATTGCACCCATATAGTCGGGGAGCCTTAAGGCTGAGATCGCATTGCGAGACCCGTTGAACCTGATTCAGTTAGCACTGACGTAGGGAACTATTAACACCAATAACGATGTTACTTACAAAGACAACGGGGCGCACACTCGATTGCTCTTAGGTGACATTGACCATTTTGGTCCCATTGGTCAGTTCCTATGCGTCATCTGTAGGAGCCTGTCATGACCAACACCTTATCTGCTCTTTCATCCATCCCAATCGTATTAACTATTGCTGGCTCAGATAGCGGCGGCGGTGCGGGGATCCAAGCCGATATCAAGGCCATTTCCGCCACGGGTAGCTATGCTTGTAGCGCCATTACTGCCATCACCTCACAAAATACCCTTGGGGTAACGGCAATTTTACCGATTGCCATTGAACACATTGCCAGTCAACTGGATGCGATTTTTAGTGACTTTACCGTGGCAGCGGTAAAAATTGGTATGCTGGCTGACAGCCAAATTATCCATATCGTCGCTGAAAAACTCCGCCACTATCAACCCAATATTATTGTGATTGATCCTGTGATGGTCGCCACAAGCGGTGATGCATTACTTGCCGATCAAGCCGTCAACGACTTAAAGCAGCAGTTATTACCACTAGCCACTGTTATCACGCCTAACTTACCTGAAGCTGCGGTATTAACTGGCTGTACGATACCAAAACACGACCAGCAACTTGATGAGATCATCGCAGCATTACAGACTTTGCCAAGCCAAGCGGTGCTGCTTAAAGGTGGCCACTTTATTGCATCAGCAAATAGTCACGATTGGCTGATCTGCGGCTCGCGGGTGACGTGTTTTTCAGGGCGAAGAATCCACACCAGCAATACTCATGGTACAGGTTGTACCCTTTCGGCGGCGCTTGCTTCTTACCTCGCGCAAGGCTTAAGCCTTGAGCAAGCCGTAACGCGAGCAAAACATTATATCTCGCAAGCCATCTTACATGCTGACCAGTTGCACGTAGGTAAAGGCCATGGGCCAGTACATCATTTCTATGCGCTTCACAGCAAAAATGGTATCGATAATAAAAAATTGGAACCGGTTACAGAAACCGGTTTCAATTGAGTAAAAAACGATCTAGACTAGCCACAGATTAAGCCTATTTCTGGTAAAATTATTAAGGGGTAACCTATGACACAGTACAGTTTTCCGAAAGATTTTCTCTGGGGCGGCGCAGTAGCGGCTCACCAAGTAGAAGGTGGCTGGAATAAAGACGGTAAAGGCGTGAGTGTGGTTGATGTGCTTACTAAAGGGGCGCATGAAGTACCGCGAGTGATCACCGATAGCGTAGAATCCGATCAGTTTTATCCTAACCATGAAGCGATTGATTTTTATGGACGTTATAAAGAGGATATCGCGCTATTTGCTGAGATGGGCTTTAAATGCTTTCGCACATCGATTGCTTGGACACGAATTTTTCCGAACGGCGATGAAGCCACACCTAACGAAGCTGGGCTGCAATTTTATGATGATTTGTTTGATGAGCTATTGAAATACGGCATTGAACCCGTCATTACCCTCTCGCATTTCGAAATGCCGAATCACTTAGTGAAACAGTATGGAAGTTGGGCGAATCGCCAAGTGATCGACTTTTTTGTGAAATTTAGCCAGACCGTGATGGAACGCTATCAACACAAAGTTAAATACTGGATCACTTTTAATGAAATCAATAATCAGCGTAACTGGAAGCTGCCGATTTGGGGATATTGCAACTCAGGGATGATCTACACCGATTACCCAAACCCTGAACAGATGATGTACCAAGTGCTGCACCATCAATTTGTTGCCAGTGCACAAGTGGTCAAATTAGGTCATCAAATAAACCCTGATTTTAAAATCGGTAGCATGATCCACATCATGCCGCTCTACCCTGCCACTTGTCGTCCAGAAGACGTATTACTCGCACAAGAGCTCATGCGCGAAAAGTATCTATTTAGTGATGTTCAAGTGCGTGGCTACTACCCAAGTTATCTGATTAAAGAATGGCAACGTAAAAATATCCAAATCGATATTGCCCCTGGGGATGAGCAAATTTTACGTGAAGGCTGCGCTGATTACCTCGCGATCAGCTACTACATGACCAATATTGTCTCAACCCAGAAAGAGGAAGGACAAACCACCTCCTTATTTGAAAATAGCCGTCTCAATCCATATCTACCTGCTTCTGATTGGGGTTGGCAAATCGATCCCGACGGTTTACGCGTTGCCCTATCTGAACTGTATGAGCGTTACCAAAAGCCGATTTTTATTGTCGAAAATGGCCTTGGCGCGATTGATGAAGTACAAGCGGATGGTTCAATTAATGATGATTATCGAATTAACTATCTCAGCGAGCACATCAAAGCGGTGGCTACCGCCATTAACTACGATGGTGTTGACGTGATGGGCTACACGCCTTGGGGCTGTATTGATTGCGTGTCGTTTACCACTGGTGAATACAAGAAACGTTATGGTTTCATCTATGTCGATAAGCACGATGACGGTACGGGAACCATGGCGCGCTCGAAGAAGAAAAGCTTTTACTGGTATCAGCAAGTGATTGCCAGTAACGGACAAATTATTTAATTACATCTATACCCAAACCACTTACCGTTGCCGCTAGGCGGCAAGTGAGTAAGTCCCCATGAGCATAAATAGACTATGTGATTGGGGCGAACGAACGTAGCCAACACCCCTGCAGCTTCAAGTCGGAAGGGTATACACTCACCAGCCCTTTGCACGCTCAAGTGACAAAGGGCTGGATCAGTTAGGAGTAATCGTTGTCATGGCCACCATTAATGATGTATGCAAAGCCGCCGGAGTTTCTAAAGCAACCGTATCACGAGTGCTGAACGGCAATGGCCAAGTAAAAGAATCTACCCGCCAAGCGGTTCTTGCTACCATGCAACAACTCGGTTATCAACCCAATACCTTGGCGCAAGCGCTGGCCACCAATACCTCTCATGCGATTGGTTTAAGCTTACCGCATTTTCAAAGCAGCTATTTTGGTAGCATTCTGCATCATGCCGAACAAGGGGCTCAGCAAGCGGGCAAAAAATTGCTGGTAGTGAATGGTAAAAATAGTGCTCAAGGTGAGCGAGAAGCGCTGCAAACATTGGCGAATCAACGCTGTGACACGATTATGATCTATAGCCGCCATTTAACGGAAAGCGAGCTAAGTCAGTGGCAACAAACGCATGCCATACCGCTCGTGGTATTAAATCGACACTTTTCTACTTCAACAATAGCAAGCTTTGGCTTAGATCAAACTCAATTAGCGACCCTTGCTATGCAGCACTTATTAACCCTTAACCATCGAGCGATTGCTTGTATTACTTCACCGCTCAACAGTGAAACAGGACAGCTCCGCTTCGCCGCTTATCAGCAGCAGCTCGCGCAATCTGATATTGACCCCAAGCCTGATTTGATCGCCGAAGGCGATAATAGCCTTAACTCGGGCTACCATGCTACCCAGCAGCTACTCACTCGAGGTGTCCACTTTAGTGCGATTTTTGCCTGTAATGATGATATGGCGATTGGCGCCATTCGCGCTTTACATGAGCACGGCCTGCACGTACCACGGGATATTGCCGTTGTTGGTATTGATAATGAACCTGCAGCGGCCTACGGCATTCCAAGTTTATCAACCGTAGCGCTGCCGATTGTCGAGTTAACTCAGGCTGCCACACAATGCGCGGTGATGCTTGCTAATAAGCAGCCAGTGACCTCATTGCATCATACTTATCTTGGCCAGTTAATCGTGCGTGAGTCGTCACTGTCCGCTTAATTTTCAGCGTAAAACGATCACATTGCGCCGATTAAATGATATAACCGAGACTGCCTTTTGCACTATTGTTGATAAAACGCAAAGCAACACCTTGCAGGTCAGTCAATGATGGTCTTTTCACACTTGATCCGCTCTCCTAGCGGTTAAGTTTTCTCTAAAGTAAGGAATATGTATGTCTGATATCGCAACCAGTATTGATGCCATTCAACCTATGGTGGAATCTTCTTCTGGCTCTATCTGGGGTTATGTGGTCGGTGGGCTAGTTCTTGTCGTGGCCGCTGGTTATTTTGGCTTTAAAAAGATCAATCAGCCTGCCTTTGTGATTAAACAAATTCGCAAACGCAACCGCAAAGAAATGCAAAAACAAGGGATAGAAAGCACCGAAGCGCTGGCCGATTTGGATCATTTGTTGGATGTCGTTCAGCAACACGCTATCGAGAATGGCATGAGTGGCACGGCTATGGTTCAACTGCTGGCACCACTCAACGATAAAGCCAAAATCAACTCTGCTGCTGGGTTTTATCAAGCGATGGCTTATATTGCCAAAAACATCAATCAGCCACAGCTAGTGAAAAGCTTACAAAACAAATCTAAACAAGTGAAATCCAGCTCGCCACTGATGGCCGGGCTACTGAAACGCGCTGGGGTTTAATTCTCGATTTCTGTGGCTTGCTATAATCACCAGCAGGCCATAGCAACAACCATTCCGTTCATTCGTATAGCTTAACCTAGCTCACACTTTTTCACTCTCCCTTCGATCTACGCCCTAAATTGCTGAGTAAGGGATGAGTTGCATTATCTAACCATTGTCTACCCTAAAGCGGTTTCTTATTGATAGCAGTTAGGTTTTAGACGATGCATCCAGAATATTCCTCTTCAAAAATAAACGTTTATCAAGTCTTTACTCGTCTATTTGGTAATACGCAAACCGCCAACATCCCCTGGGGCACAAAAGCGCAAAACGGAGTGGGTAAGTTTAATGATTTTACGCTTAAAGCCTTGCAAGAAATTGCTCAATTAGGGACAACGCATATTTGGTATACCGGTGTTCATCATCATGCTTTAGTGGCCGACTACCGCCAGTTTGGCATCAGTGATGATCACCCAAGCGTAGTCAAAGGACGCGCAGGTTCGCCTTACGCGGTGAAAGATTATTACTCAGTCAATCCCGATTTGGCCGATAACCCCGCGCAACGTAACCAAGAGTTTTTGGCCTTAATTAACCGCTCACATCAGGCTGGCTTAAAAGTCATTATTGATATTGTTCCGAACCATGTGGCGCGACACTATCAAGGATTAAACAATCCTCCCGGCGTCGAAGACTTCGGACAAAGTGATAATACTCAACTTGAGTATGCCAGAGACAATAATTTTTATTACCTACCCAATCAGGCGTTTCAAATGCCCGATCTGCCCGATCACTTAGCACCATTAGGGGGTGAAAATCATCCGCTCCTGGCTGAGCCTTATCAAGAGTTTCCAGCCAAATGGACCGGCAATGGCTCGCGGCAGGCCAAACCGGATGTGGACGATTGGTATGAAACGGTAAAGATTAATTACGGCATTACTCCTAGTGGAGAGAAAGACTTCGCCGAACTGCCAGAATCTTATCGCTGGCTTTCTCATCAAGCGCATTTTACTTTTTGGCAGCAGCAGTCAGTGCCGAACTCGTGGCTTAAGTTTCGTGATATTGCGCTCTACTGGTTAGAACAAGGGGTTGATGGGTTTCGTTATGACATGGCGGAGATGGTACCGATTGAGTTTTGGAGTTTTATGAACTCAGCGATCAAGCACGTTAAACCTAATACCTTTTTAATGGCCGAAATCTATCAACCTGAGCTTTACCGTGATTATATTCAGTTAGGCAAAATGGATTATTTGTACGATAAAGTCGATTTATACGATGGGTTAAAAGCCATCATGCAGGGCAAAGCATCAACCGCGATCATTGGCAGTATTGAGCATCAAATGCGTGATATTGAACATCATATGTTGCATTTTTTAGAAAATCACGATGAACAACGCATTGCCTCGGCTGACTTTGCTGGTGATGCTGAACAAGGGCGACCAGCGATGCTGATCTCTACCTGTTTATCCAGTGCGCCGACCTTGATTTATTTTGGTCAAGAGGTGGGTGAACCAGGGGCGGAACATGCTGGATTTGGTCAGCCGTCACGCACCTCTATTTTTGACTATATTGGCGTACCTGAGCATCAAAAATGGCTGAATCACGGTCGATTTGATGGTGGGCAATTAAGTGATAAGCAGCGCCAGCTACGTCAATTTTACTGCCAGCTACTCAACTTAGCGAAAAGCAGTCCTGCGCTGATGGGCGATTATCACGATTTATACGCTGAAAATTGGCCACATTTTGCAGAGCAACAACATACGCTGTTTGCCTTTGCCCGCTCTTGCCCTGAGCAAAAATTGATTATTGCGGCTAACTTTAGCACCACGGCAAGTAAAACCGTGCCACTGCATTTACCCCAAGAGCTGATTAAACATTGGCAATTGAGCGAGGGAGAATATGCCTTAATCGATCATCTCAATCAGCAACCACTCACACTGGTGGTAACGAAGCAGCGCAGTTATGTCGAGATAAATTTTCAGCCGCTTTCCACGCATTTTATTGAAATTGACCCTGAACACTTAGCTTTGTAAGCCAGTTGCTGATCTGCTCCCTGCTGAGAAAAACAGCAGGGAAATTGTACGATGATGAAGGAGTATAATATGCGCGCCCCGTTTCTTTTTCACGGCCAAACTGAATCATGGGTTACTCGCCACCAAGATTCATTAACCTTAACCATAGCTATTGAACGCTCATTTCCATGCCGCCAAATTCTCGTGCGTCATGAGCCTGATAATGAAGAACATTTAGTCGAGATGGTCAATATAACCACTCATGAACGGCTCACTTATTGGCAAGCAACTATCCCGCTAAATCAAGATCGCGCGGTGACTCACTATGTTTTTAAGGTACTCTCTGAACAAGGTCAGTGGTGGCTAGATGCGAAATCTGTCTCCGCGCGAATCCCGAGCCGTGAGTACCACTTCAAGTACAATGCACAACATCAGCCGCCATCTTGGGTTAGTCGACAGGTTTTTTATCAGATTTTTCCGGATCGCTTTGCTAATGGCAAACCGGAAATCAGCGTCAAAAGCGGAGAATACTGTGTCAGTGGCGGCAGCAAACCGGTGATTGCTAAAGCATGGGGGGAGCCCGTTGATAATCATCAAGGCAATGGCGGCTGTGAATTTTATGGCGGCGACCTATATGGGGTAGAAGAAAAGCTTGATTACTTACAAGATCTTGGCGTTACTGCGCTGTACCTCAACCCGATCTTTCATGCCCCTAGTAATCATAAATACGATTGCATGGATTACTATCATGTCGACCCACATTTAGGTACCAATCAACACTTTGCGCAGCTGTGTGATAATCTTCATCAGCGAGGGATGAAAATTGTGCTCGACGCGGTTTTTAACCATACTTCTACCGAGCATCCGTGGTTTAATTTACAGGGTTGGCATCAAGAAGTAGGCGCTTATCAATCGGTCCAATCCGCTTATCGTGATTACTATTTTTTCCAAGGCGACACTCAAGAATATATCGGTTGGAAAGGAGTCGCTAGCTTACCGGTGTTGAACTTTCAGCATCCTGACGTCAGAGCGGCTATTTATCAATCTGATCAAGCGGTAATTAAACATTGGCTAAAGCCTCCGTATCAAATTGATGGCTGGCGCTTTGATGTTATCCATATGCTCGGTGAAGGTGAAGGTGCCAAAAATAATGCTCATTACGTGCAAGCCTTTCGTGATGCGGCAAAACAGATCAACCCGGATTGCTATGTATTGGGTGAACATTTTTTTGAAGCGACTCAATGGCTACAAGGCGATCAAGAAGATGGCGCGATGAATTATTATGGTTTTGCGCATCCTTTACGGGCCTTGCTCACGCATTTAGATATTGCTTTTCACCCTATCGATATCCAAGTAGCGCAGTTTCTCGATTGGCTAGCAGAAGCCAGAGCCAAAATCCCGTGGGCGAATCAGTTAGCGCAACTCAATCAATTAGATAGCCATGATACCGCACGATTTATGGAGCTGATCGATGGCGATCAACCGTTATTTCATATCGCCAGCACTCTACTTTTCACCTATGTGGGTACGCCTTGTATTTATTATGGGACGGAGGTTGGATTAAGAGGCAGCCATGACCCCGACAACCGTCGTTGTATGCCTTGGCAGCAAGTGACAACATCACCTTATTTTGCTTTCTTTCAACGACTGATTGCGCTACGAAAACAATATGTCGCTTTGCAGATAGGCGATTTTCAACTGCTGTATCAAGATGAGAGCAGTTTTGTCTTTGCACGCTGCTATGCGGAGCAAAGCGTTCTGGTTGCGATTAATCTTGGTCATGCCCGTGACGTATGTTTGCCCCTCTGGCAGTTGGGGTTAACCAGTGGGGAGTTTAGCAATGCGCTAAGCGCACAACATTATGAGTATCGACATGGAGAAATGCTCATCACGCTTGAGGCCAAAAGCGCGATGATTTTAAGCTAGCCAGTACCAAGCAAGCCAGTTGTTAATTCCGGCTTGCTTGGGTTCAGTTACTCCGCTTTACTAAGTACAATCTGGCACTCGGTTACCGTTTCTGCTTCACTTTGGCTGGGTAAAATGCCTAACGTATGTAAAAAGCCTTTCAACATAATGGCATAGATAAACATCATCGGCAGACCGGCAACCACACACAGTGATTTAATGGTCTCTATACCGCCGCCTGCTAAAAATACACTGAGACTGATCAAACCAATGGCCGCCGCCCAAAGTAGCTTCACTCGATTATCAGGATCGCCATTCAGTTCAAGTTGATTGGTGGTTAACATCGCCGTGGCGACACTGGCGCTCGACATGGTGGTCAACATTAAGAAAAACTGGATGATTAAAAACAAACCGAGGATCCAACCACCGCCGGGTAAAGTTTTGATCAAAGCGACCACAGCGTAGGTTAATCCCCCTTCCGCCATCCACGCTTGAACGGGTAAGCCACCTAGCATTTGCGCCCATACTGCATAACCACCGAAAATAGAGATGAAAAATGCGCAGCCTAAAGCGCCCATCGAAAGGGTATAAAGGATCACCTCTTGAATAGTACGACCGCGTGAAATACGGGTGATAAAGAGCCCCATCATGATCAAATACGCGTAATACCAAAACCAGTAGTATTGCGTCCAACCTTCAGCAAAGCCACTTTGCTGAACCGGATCGGTCCACAAAGACATTCTAAAAAAGCTATCTAGCATCACGCCTAATGAATCAGTAAAATTATTAATTATAAAAGCAGGCTGAGTGACCAGCAGAACAAACAGCGCAAACACAATCGCCAAGGTCACTGTCCAATTTGAAATTTGATTAATGCCTTGATTAAAGCCCACGAACATCACCGCGACTAATGAGCTAACAAACAACGCAATAATGATCCCTTGAAGACCAAGGCTGTTATTGATCGCCAATAAATCGGCAACCCCAGTACTCACCAGCGTCACGGTTAACGCCAATGAGCTAGCAAAAGCAGCCAGCGTGCCAAAAATCGACAACAGATCAATACTTTTGCTGACCAGCGGATGATTGCCGACCACGGATGAACATAGACTCGACACTTTTAAAGTGCGCCTTTTCTGCACATAAAAAGCATAGGCAAAAGGAATCGCGGGGAAACAGTAAATGGCCCAGCCAGTGATCCCCCAATGAAAAATCGAATAGGTCACAGCCCACGCGGCGGCTGGGTAACTATTCGCCTCAGCAAATAACGGCGGCGATTGTAGGTAATACATCGGCTCACCAATCGCCCAGTAAATCAAGGATGCGCCAACACCAGCGGTGAATATCATCCCACCATAAGAAAAATTGCTGTATTCGGTTTTTTCATCACCCAGACGGATTTGGCCATGTTTGGAAAAGGCGAGCCAAAGTAAAAAGCCGACTAACGCCAAACTGGCTAGTTGCACCAACCAGCCAAACCAGTGACTGACCCACGCCATCGCTTGTCCAGCCATGGCTTGTGAGTTGGCAGGATAAAGGGCTGAAACGGTCAGTAATACCAATACCAAAATAATCGCCGGGAAAGCTAAGCCATAGTTAAGATTTTTCAAGCGCCTGCCTCCAATCCTGTAAAGCACGAATATGGGTTGGGGTAATACCGCAGCAGCCACCAATCACGGTTGCGCCTAGTTCATACCACTGCTTGGCAAACTCAACGTAATCTTGCGCGCTGAACTCACGCATCGCCTGAACGGTTTGATTAGCCGCATGTTGCGCTTTAATCGGCGCAAAGCTATTGGCATACACCCCGATCTCGATACCGGTTTTATCTCCATTCAACGCATTTTTCGCTTGCGAAATAGCATCCGCCATCACTTCAGGTACTGAACAGTTAAATAACATCCCTGCCCCTCCTGCCGCAGCAACTTGCTGAGCGGCATTCGATACCGACTCTCCAGAACGCAGCAGCGCCACATCGCCATCATCTTGCAAAGTAAACGAGTAATAACAAGGCTTACTTGATTGCCCTAAGACCTGCTGAATCATGCTCAACTCTTCTAAGCTGGAAATGGTTTCGGCAATCCAGATATCCACGTAAGGATCTTGCGCCGCATACAGGGCTTGGGTGATCGCCTGCGCTGGTTGCGCTTGAAACAGATCGGGGCGATAGCTGCCCATTGCTGGCGGAATTGAGCCTGCTACCTGTACGGCATGTGACGCTTGCTGTGCAACCTCAGCAGCAATGTGCGCCGCTAAACGGGCCAATCTTGCGCCATCGCTGTGATACAGTGCTTCACCTAAATGAAAAGGCACACAGGCATAACTATTGACGGTAATGATCTCAGCACCGGCTTCAATAAAACTCTGATGCGCTAAACGGACATGATCTGGCGATTCAATCAGTGCTTGGGCACTCCATAACGGCTGTGAAAACGGCGCGCCTATGCGTTTTAATTCCCGGCCCATACCGCCATCAAGAAGGGTCAATCTGCTCATATTCTTGTATCCATACTGCTTTATTGGTTCAAGCATTGAAGCATACTGTGAGCAAGATCATAGTGAATAAGCTTCAAATACAACATGAAAAATTTTCAGGTTAGATATTTGATTTCAATCGACATTTTAGAGCTAAAAGTCTAATGCTTGATCTTCGTTCAATATTTGCCCGGCCAATATGATTGACGGAATCAATCATTATGTTAAATTCACCGCGAATACCCCCGTTTTATTTGCTGCCATAAAGAGCTTCTTATGATAAAAAAAATAATCCTAATTGCCGGATTGGCCCTCGCCCTGCTAGGTTGTAAATCCGAAGATGATAGTGCTTTACGCGCTCAACAGCGCGCTGATGCTATCAGTAATGAAAAACGCGATATCGCCTACTATTTAAGTCAACATTATAATTTATATTCAAGCTCACTACAGAGCACACTGAATAACCATAATTTAAGTGTTTCGATTGCCGATTTAGTGAGTGACGATCAAAGTCCAACATTAAGTGCTCGTGTTAAACAAGCGGATGAAACGATTCGTACATTACAAGGTATCGAAGCGTTTACCGATGAGTTATTAGAGCTTCGCTTAGCCGACGGCACCATGCTCAAAGATCTGCAACAAGGCCAACTGCCATTATTCGCCTTTGAACCCAAAGGTAATGAGCAAACCTGGCAGTTTATTGAAGCGTTCGACATTTATGGCAATATCCACCAGTTGGACGTCTATCAATTACCAAGCTTTCCTGTATTTGTTGTCGATAATAACAGCGCAAAATCACTACAGGCAGGCTTACAAGCTATGCGTCAGGAACTGCAAAAATTGGGACAACAACCCATCAGTCAATCTGACGACCTCCTATCGACATCGCAAGCGCGTAACCTTAGTGTGGCGAATAAATCAGATGTGCAACCTCTCTCAACCACGGTATTGAAAAAAATCCGCCTTGAAGATGACAAAGAGCCTTGGATTTTGGGTAAAGCTGAAATTTATGCTTTGGTAACAGGGGTTGATCCTAGTCGTGATAAACCGACGATTGATGTGGTTGACATGCCTTATTTGGATTATGACAAGATAGATTACTATCCTAACCAAGTAATGATCCATTGGGCGCGCTATCGTTGGGGAGCGGTTGATATCGTATTAATGGAGCAAGACAGTGGTACCGATTATAAAGAACTGGCTAAGCTGTTGGTTGAAGCCGCAGAAAAAGTGCTACAGTCAATTCCTGATCTTGAAGCTCAAGGGTATTCAGTGATTGCCAATATCACAGGTAAAATTATCGATGCCATCCCCAGCGGATTGCTGACTAACGATGATGATTTTGTTGATGTTTTTTATACTATTCAACAAGATAAGCCTTATATTGATCATCCAGGGGCAACCAATAACGCACTGGTCACGTTAGAGCCTTTAACCATTGATCCTACTCGTTAATTTCAGTATTTCGTTTCCCTAAAACCGAAAGCTTTGCTTTCGGTTTTTTTCTGCCGCTTGATAGATATTTATGCGATTTATAATGGATAAATAATCATTATAAATCGCCATGCTGTAAATCAAGCAGACCAAAAAACGTACAGTTTTTTTTACTTAATAGTCTATCAATATCATTGAATTAACCAATAAATAACAATTCAGTAAATAAAAACAAACACATTCACCCAACTAATAATAGCTTTATTAATAAACTATAAAACTGGCGAATGGCTGCCGTTGTAATGATCCTTGATGAGTGGTATTTGCCACTAACATTTTACAAGGATAAAAAAATGTTTAAGAAAAATGTCAAACGTACAGTACTGGCTGGGTTATTGTTGCCAACTTCAATCTCACTGGCAATAGCATCTCAGCTTAAGGATCAAGAAGTACCGAGTTTTACCCCCTCTGTTGCTGTTGAAAATCATCAAACAGAACAACGCTATTTTGTTACCTACGTGCCTGGGGCAACCAGCGGACCAATGCGGATGAGTCAAAACGGCTTAACAGAAACAGATTTCTCTCTGCAAAAAGCCGCCGATATATTAAGTACTCAGCAAGTAACGGTCATCAATCACCTCGAGTCATTACATACTTCAGTGGTTGAGATGACGCCAACTCAAGCCAAGCAACTGCTCGATAATCCTGATGTGGCGATGATCGAAGTCGACCCAATACGCTATTTATTCGATGCTGAGATTGAGCCTTACGCACAACAGACCCCATACGGAATCCGTATGGTACAAGCCGATCAACTCTCTGACGTTTATGCGGCTAATCGTAAAGTTTGCGTCATCGACTCGGGATATCTTCGCAACCATGTTGATCTACCGAGCGCTGGAGTCACAGGCAGCACTTTCTCTGGCCATGGTTCATGGTTCACTGATGGCAATGGCCATGGAACTCACGTTGCAGGGACAATTGTCGCACTGGATAATAATGTCGGAGTTGTTGGGGTGCTACCGTCTGGCTTAGTCGGCCTACACAACGTAAAAATCTTTAACGATTCCGGTGTCTGGACTCGCGCTTCGGATTTGATTCAAGCTATCCAATCTTGTCAAAGTGCAGGCAGTCATGTGGTAAATATGAGTTTAGGTGGTAGCCAAGGCAGCGTAACCGAACAAAACGCAATGCGTAACTTTTACCAACAAGGGATGCTCTTAGTTGCAGCAGCAGGTAACTCAGGAAACAGCGGCTTCTCATACCCGGCGTCTTATGATGCAGTGGTCTCAGTTGCGGCGGTTAACTCAAGTGGTAATGTGGCTAACTTCTCACAGTTCAATTCACAAGTTGAACTCTCGGCACCAGGAGTTGGGGTACTATCAACCGGTAATAATGGCGGCTACTTAAGCTATAGCGGAACCTCAATGGCTTCACCTCACGTTGCAGGTGTCGCAGCGCTGGTTTGGAGTCACTTTCCACAATGTCGACCAGAGCGAATCCGTCAGTCACTCAGTCAAACGGCTCTCGATCGTGGTGCCGCAGGTAGAGATAATTTTTACGGTTGGGGGATAGTTCAAGCGAGAGCTGCCTATAACTGGTTATCTCGCAATGGCTGTTAATTTCTAATATTGAGAATATGAACAGGGTACTGAGTACCCTGTTTGTTATTTTCCAGAGACAAATCTAACCGTCTAAATTAATTTGTTTAATCAATTCTTCTTGTACACGGTCTGCCTCAGATAAGGGAATTTGACAGGTTCCAGCGGCATGATGACCGCCGCCACCGTATTTGAGCATTAACGCACCAACATTGGTTTTAGAACTACGATCAAAAATTGATTTACCAGTGGCAAAAACAATATTCTGCTGTTGAAAACCCCACATTTTGTGAATCGAGATATTACAGTGAGGAAAGAGCGCATAAATAATGAATCGATTACCAGCATAAATCACTTCTTCATTAGTTAAATCCAATAAAACAAGATTACGATAGACTTCTCCACAGCGCTGAATCTGTTCTTTAAATTTGATTTCATGCTCGCGATAAAGATCTACCCGCTCCTGTACATCAGGCAGTGCCAAAATTTGTTCAATGCTTTGGGTACGACAATTCTCAATCAAATTCATCATTAAGTTATAGTTGGATACTCGAAACTCTTTGAATCTGCCGAGCCCAGTGCGAGCATCCATCAAGAAATTTAATAAGTTCCAACCTTGGGAATCGAGCACTTCATCGCGAGTAAATTGGGCCGAATCTCCTTTATCAACCGCCGCCATCATCTCTATCCATCGCTCCGGAAATACTGATTCCCCTCCATAATGATCCCATACAACTCGCGCGGCAGAGGGTGCATTCGGGTCGATAACATGATTGGGGCGAGAACCTTGATTACGAATGGTTTCTGATAAATGATGGTCAAATACCATATGTGCTTCTTTGACATAAGGTAAATTGGTAACAATATCGTGCTCGGTAATCTCTATCAATCCATCTTGCATATCTTTCGGGTGTACAAACTTAATTTCCTCGATCAAATCAAGCTGTTTGAGCAATACGGCGCACACCAAACCATCAAAGTCACTTCTCGTGACTAAACGGAATTTTTGTTGTTGTGACATGGCTAATTCCTTTATCTATTTTTTTGTTATTCAACGCTGAAGAGACCGGAAAAAATAAATACAGCACTCTTTAATATCATCGAGCTTAATAAAGCTCACTAATGCTTAAAAAGCAAATGGAACACTCTCTATCTGTTTATAAATCGACCCTCTAATGAGGGTCAAGATTATTAATAGGCGTATCTATCTAGTTATTAAGTTCGAATGTGTTTAATCGCCGCATTTAAATCATCGACATTACGCTGCAAATCGGTAACAACAGGACCTAGTTGGTTAATAGCAATATTCATATCCGAAGACAGCGATTTAATATTACTGAGATTACTCGATATCTCATCGCTCACTGTTAATTGCTCTTCCGTTGCTGAGGCGATAGAGGTATTAAGCTTATGGATTTCAATGGCTGAGTTTTGTATGGTGCCTAATGCTTCGTTAGCCGTTGCCATATTGCCACGTGTCGATTGCATTTTATCGGCACTGGAACGAATGGTTTTGGTTGACTGCTCTGCTTTTTCTTGCAACGCAGAAATCATGGTTTCAATTTCTCCCGTTGACTGTTGAGTTCGTTGCGCAAGAGATCGAACTTCATCGGCAACCACCGCAAATCCTCGCCCTTGTTCACCAGCTCGAGCCGCCTCAATCGCCGCATTTAATGCCAGTAAGTTGGTTTGCTCGGCGATAGCCTTAATCACATCAAGGACATTGCCGACATTATTCGATTCATTCGCTAATTGCTGAATAACCTCTGACGTTTTGGTAAATTCGCTTTCCAACTCACCAAACTCATGAGTCGTTTTATTAAACACCTGCTTACTGGTACTGGCTTCTTTTTCTGCGCTACCGGCGTACTGCTCAGCCATGGTGGTACTTTCGGCAACAGTAGAGAGTGCGGAGGTCATCTCTTCCATAGCAGTAGCCGCCATTTCAAGTTCTTGACTTTGTTGATTGGCTACTTTTGCATTTTGCTCAGTCACATCACGAATCGTATCTGAGATAGCAGAGATAGTATGATTAACTTGGTTAATTTTGGTAATGGTCGAAGAATAGCTAACCAAGACTTTGTTGATGGTTGAACCGATAATCCCTAATTCATTATTACTTTTATCATTCACTCGCAGGGTTAAATCTGAATCGGTATCGACTTTTTGCAGTAGCGTTGCCATGCTATCTATTGGTTTCACGACCTTACGATTGACAATGAAGTAACCAAGAATGGCAATCACAAAGACAATCACTAATGAGATATTACCGATCAACACCGTACTTTTTACTTTCTGTGCGGCCTCATTCATCTGTTGACTGGTACGATTCTCCAGTTCAGTAAAAAACTTATCAATGGGAGCCATGATTTTAGCTTTCTCTTGATGGTATTGATTACTGTGCAATAACTCGATAGCCATATTACGATCCGGCGCTCTTCTCACCGTGTAATTGCCACTTGCATCAGCAAACAATCCTTTTACCGCGTTCATGGCTTTGACTTCCATGTTCACTAGCGCATCGGAGTTAGCTTGTGCTTCTCTCAGTAAGCGAAACTCTTGTTCAGTAAAACCTAGATCACTCATCATTTGATTAAGCGAGATAGTCTTACCATCTCGTTTCGGTTTTTGGCCATGTTGTAAAACAAGATCCCAATAAATGGTGTGGTAATTCTCTGGGCGGGGTTTCTTTCCGTTACGAATATCTAAAATATCCATATACATTTTTTCGTACTTTTCATCACCCGTGACGACATAAGTTCGTCCTAAACGGGTTAAGTCATCCGAGCTTTGGCGAAGTTCGTCTGCAGCTTGATAAGATTGATAGCGAACTTGCGCCATACGCTCAACTTGGTGCATGAGTCCATTGAGCTGCAATACGGTTAATACACTAATAATAATACCCGCACTAATCACAGCAAATACGAGCTTCATAGTATTGTTGATAGTCATAACACTGCCTCTTGGTTTTTATCAACGAAAATAAATTAAGCCGTATTGTTTTTATTATTACTATCAGCATAGAACACGGTGATGAACCATGAAGGATTTTTTTCTGACTTGTGAGAGAGAAAGACGTGCCCATTCTCGCTTGTACCCTCTTCAACAGAAAGACGTTAAAGGTAGAAATAACTAGTATGTTTGTGGGTAATGAATACACTATACCTGAGACTGAACAGTGCATAGGAATCGCCACTATCATGAATACGTTTACCCATTACCAAAGTCCTTTTGGGATCATGACGCTACAGGCTTCTCCACAAGGATTATTGGGCGTTTGGTTTGCCACCGAAACTACCATGCCAACAGAATTAGGTATCGAATCCGCACAATGCCCGTTACTTATCGACACCATACAACAGCTAGAAGAATATTTTACTGGCCAGCGTACCGAATTTTGTTTGCCTCTCGCCGCCAAAGGAACGTCATTCCAGCAATCGGTTTGGCAAGCTCTTGGGAAAATACCTTATGGCGAGACATGGAGCTATCAACAGTTGGCAGAAGCCATCGGTAACCCAAAAGCGGTCAGAGCAGTAGGATTGGCCAACGGAAAAAATCCACTTTCCATTATCGTCCCTTGCCACAGAGTCATTGGTAAAAATGGCAAACTAACGGGTTATGCGGGAGGCATAGAGCGCAAAGCGGGCTTGTTAAAATTAGAAAGGAATAGATTTAATTAATTATCAAATTTATTTACTTTGCTTCTATGCTCATTGACTTCACAGATGAGTTGCACCAGAAACAAAAAGCGCGAGTAATTTTCATTCTGCTCACGCTTTAAATCAAGAAGGTATTACGCTAATTAGCGCTGAATTTTACTCACCATCAATATCGCAATTAGTACAACTTTGTAGGGCGATTTCGTGTTCAAATACAATCGAGTCACTACCATCAGCCAATAGCTCTGCGATCTCATCCGCCACTTCTTGCTCATCTTCAGCTTCAACTTCAACTTGCTCAGCAAGCTCTTGTTCAGAATAACCGTAAAAATTAAGCAATAAGTAATCTCGCGCCTCGTCTTTCGTACACGTCACCTTAACCGAAAGATCCGGTTCGATGTTGTCTTGCGCCGTGATTGTCGCCACTTGTGCTAACACATCCTCTTTCATCGTCGTGGTTAACCAACCCAAATCAGTACTCACTGTAGTTTTTTTACAGTTAAAACAAGGGAGTGGATGAAAATAATATTGAAAATTAGTCATGGGTTATTTCTTCTTTGTTTGTTATCCAGCAAGATTATCCGCGTTTTGATAAAAAATACCATCTCTATAAGCATTAAATAACCTCTCCCTAAAAACGTCTCTCTGTAAGGCATAATGAGAGATCCATACTACTTAAATTTAGCGCTACCCACTCGTTAGTAGAACGGTATAATAACCACCACAGAACAAACGATAATAAATATCAATTGCATTTACATGATAAATAAAGGTTCCTATAATCAGCCGCTTTGATAATAACGATAAAAGTAAATAGTTACCATGCTCACTGATTTTCCTATTTCTTGTAAAATAAGCTTAATCTCGTTGGTTGTATTCCACAGCATTCCTCTTCACGCGACTGAAAAAGCCGATGAATCCATTGAAGTGCTTGGTGTACGTTACGCCAAACCGATCACCATCGCTAAGCCCGCACAAACCACTATTGATTTTGATCAGATTGAAGAACAGCAATACGCCAACTTCGCAGAATTGGTTGGATCAGTGCCTGGCGCGACACTGGATGGTGGGGCACGCTCCGGAGGTGAACGGATTAATATTCATGGCTTCAGCGACCCTAGCGACCTTGCAGTGTACGTTGACGGTGCTCCGATCGGCTTTCAACAGTATCGCTATGGAACCTTCTTTTTTGATCCATTCTTAATTGGCGAAACAGAAATTATTAAAGGCACTCACGATTACCGAGCAATCAATGGTAAGTTTGGTGGGACCATTCGCGTTAAAACGAAAACGGTTGATGACCTCCTAGGCCACGGACAGAACTTCGGTACTCGTGTTTCTACCGGTTACAATACCAACGGTAATGAAAATAGCCAAACCTTAAGTGTCTACGGACGCACTGATACCGGTTTTTATTTCTTAGCGAATGGTTCAATCAAAGATTCTAAAGATACACAAGTGGGTGGCGGTGAAACGGTTGAGTATTCAGCGTTTGAACAAAACAATCTACTATTGAAAACGGGTTATCAAAGCTATCATCATCAATTGAATATTATTAGTACACGCTACCGCGATGAGGGACGTAAACCTTGGGCTAACCGGCGTGGAAAAATGCCAGAAATCTCTGACTTCAACATCAAAAAATATGGTTCACTTGAAGCGGCACAGTACGCAAATACGGCGTATAATACTTACCAAGACAATACCACCACCTTGTCATACCGCTTTATTCCTTCTAATCCTTATATCGACTTCACCCTAACCGCAGCGCGTTCCAAAAACGAACGTCATTGGGTGCGGCCAGATATTGCCTTTGAAAAAATGTTTGTTTCCGTTGGCAATTATGGGCACGAATCTTGGCTCAGTTATCAACGCGACTACTTAGATATTTCCAACCGATCGAGCTTTATCGATCATGAGCTGGTGGTAGGGCTACAATATGAAAAAACGGATCGTCAGTCACTCGTTTATAATGCATCTTATAAAACGAAAGCAGAGAAAAACTATGGTTGGTATACGCCCTACTTTGAACCATCAGGTGAACAATCCACTTATGCCGTGTATGTTGCCGATCACTATCGCCTAAGCGATGCACTGCGCATTATTCCCTCATTGCGCTATGAGTACATAGAAAGTCAGGGTGAAGGTAACTCGGCACCCGATTACAATAATCCGAATGCCGGACATGATTACAGCAAAACTACACATCAAGGTTTAAGTCCTCGTTTAGAAGTGCACTATCAATCAACGCCAAATACGCTGCTTAATTTCTCTTATGCCTATGCGCTCAAAGCACCCACCATTGATGACCTCTATTCAGTGCAGTTTGCTATGGCCAGCGCCCCCGCCACAGCACGTGATTTAAAGGTATCACGTATTCATGCTTATCAAGCAAGTGTCATTCACAATACCAAGGATCTCATTGGTGATAATAGTACCCTCGCCACAGAGCTGACGGTGTTTTTCAACGATATCAATAATAACGTTAGCAATCGACAAGGGGTAAACTTAGACAAAGAAAGCGATAAGTTACAAAGCTGGAATACTAATCTCGATGGCTACACAATTTATGGTTTCGATTGGATTTCTCAATATCGTTGGCGCAATTTCTATTCTGACTTTTCAGCCAGTTATGCTCGCGGTAAAAATAAAGGCAGTTTAAAAGATTCGACGGGAGCCGATGAGAACCGCCCCAATGTACCACCTCTTAATATCAACCTAGGCATAGGTTATGAGTGGATAGACGGTTTACGCACTGGATGGAAGGTGCGCTGGTACGATGCTCAAAACAAAACCGAAAAGGACAGCATGTTATCTAACCTGCCCAGCAGTCAATACACATTGCAAGATATCTACCTTCACTGGGATGTCAAACCAGTCGCAGGGCTACGCACCGGTCTAGTGATAAAAAACTTGACTGATCGCTACTACGAGCCTTATTTGATGAATGGTGTACCCGCACTTGGGCGAGAAATTAAACTACACCTTAGTTATCAATATTAACTCCCTTTCCTGTTTTTCCGGTTCGAGAAGAGAGAGCAACGTGGCTCTCTCTTTTAGATTGATTGCTTACCATCCGATGTGTGAATATTTTGAACCGCTTGTAAAAAGATAAAAGCTAACTAAGCGCTCCTGCTTGATCACGAGTGACAGCTGGCTTCAGTCTAGCCATATCGGCTGCGCACAGGTAAGGTTTGAGCGCCATGAATTTCTCTTCTGGCCAATTGTACACTTTCAACGCCAGCAGCTCGTTAATCACGTTCGCTTGAAAACGATATTTGACCAACTGAGCAGGAGAGCCAGCAACGATACTGTAAGGGGCAACATCTTTGGTTACAACGCTATTAGCCGCCACAATGGCACCTTCACCAATCTTAACTCCCGGCATAATCATCGCCCGCATGCCTAGCCCTATTCCATCACCCAAAGAGTGATAAAAATCACCGTTTGTAGTCATAGCAAAGTCAAAATAGCTATCGTACAAATTTTCAGCTGTGCCACAATTTTGCCATTCGCCTCCCTACACTGTTTGAATTTGATCAATGATCAACAATCAAATCATTCACAATGACAATACCATTTATATGATGCGACTCAATTCAATAACAATAAGAGAAGTGTCATATGAAACCATCCTACCTTATCGCTTACGCTGCGCTGATCAGCGCCGGTTTTACCACCAGCGCGCAAGCTGACGCCATCTTGCATGCTTTTAACTGGAAATATAGTGATGTGACAGCCCACGCAGAGCACATTGCCGCAGCGGGTTACAAAAACGTGCTGGTTTCACCAGCGATGAAATCCAGTGGCTATGAATGGTGGGCTCGCTATCAACCTCAAGATCTTCGAGTGATTGACTCACCGATCGGTAACAAAACTGATTTTAAAGCCATGGTTAACGCCCTACGTAGCCATGGTGTGGGTGTTTATGCCGATGTAGTGCTCAATCACATGGCGAACGAAACTTGGAAACGCAGCGACCTCAACTATCCCGGCAGTGAAATATTAACCAACTACGCAAATCAAGCGAGCTACTACCAACAGCAAACTCTGTTTGGTGATTTAACCCAAAATCTTTTCTCAGCGTATGATTTTCATCCTGAAGGGTGTATTACCGATTGGAGCAACCCCGGCCATGTGCAATATTGGCGTTTATGCGGTGGCCCGGGAGATCGCGGCTTACCGGATTTAGCAGCCAACGATTGGGTCCTTGAACAGCAAAGAGCTTACTTGCGCGCACTAAAGCAAATTGGCATCAGCGGCTTCCGTATCGACGCAGTGAAACACATGAGTCAATACCACATCGATCAGGTGTTTACTCCTGATATCATTGCCGATATGCATGTTTTTGGCGAAGTGATCACCAGTGGTGGCCTAGGCGATGCAACTTATGATGCGTTTCTAGCCCCTTATTTAAATAACACTAATCATGCCGCTTATGACTTCCCGCTGTTTGCCTCCATTCGAGCCGCATTTTCCTATCAGGGTTCCATGACCTTATTGCATGATCCACACGCTTATGGACAAGCATTGGATCATGCACGGGCGATTACCTTTACCATTACCCATGACATTCCAACTAACGATGGTTTTCGTTATCAGATCCTCGATCCGCAAGATGAACAGCTCGCTTATGCCTATATCCTAGGCAAAGACGGCGGCACGCCGCTGATTTACAGCGATGCCCTCGCGGCGAACGAAGATAGAGATAATGGTCGCTGGGCGAACGTTTGGAATCAACCAACTATGCTGCAAATGTTACGTTTTCATAACGCAATGCAAGGCCAATCGATGACCATGATACATAGCGACCAATGCTTGCTGGTGTTCAAGCGTGGCAAACAAGGGGTGGTCGGCATTAATAAATGTGGTGAAGCAAAGCCCATTACCATCGATACCTATCAACATGAATTCAATTGGTATCGCCCTTATCAAGATGTATTAAGCGATGACGAGTTTATTGTGAATAGCCGTTACCACATGTTATCAATCCCGGCACGTTCCGCTCGGATGTGGATGCAGTGATTGCCAGATTACTATGGCCTAAATACAAAAGGAGTGATTTAAAATCACTCCTTATCTTTCTTAGGCATTCACTGTTATAAAAATCAACCTTGACTCATCACAGCTCAATTTGTCTATTCACACCCGACTCTGTGGCGAAATCATCATCATGACTGACGAGAATAAATCCGCCACGATAATCATATAAAGCTTGCGCTAGGGTGATTTTAGAATCCAAATCGAGATGGTTATCTGGTTCATCAAGTAGCAGTAATGGCTGCTGCGGTTGATGACTGGCTATCAACATGGCTAATTTCATCTTCTCACCGCCGCTTAAAGTCCCACCAAGACGAAAGACACACTCTCGACGAAAACCAATTCCCGCGAGCAATGTTCTGGCGTCCTCCGCTTTCATGCCATCACACTGCTCTAGCAGGTTATCGAGCATTGACAATTGCGGCACAATCACCGCGAAATGTTGGTCAAGATAATACATTGGCGCGCTCCGTTGCAGCGAGCCTTGCTTAAGCGAAAACTGACCGAGTAAGGTTTTCAACAAGGTTGATTTACCACTGCCATTAGCGCCGGTAAGGTGAATTTTTTCATCCGCTCTCATTTGCCAACTGATGGGTTCATTGCGCCCGAAAGCCAATACCACATCGAATAAGGCAACAGCATACCGCAGTCGATTAACGGTATCTGCCAAATAGAGTTTTTGCTGGCGAATAGACTCTTTCCTCGCCTTTAATGCTTGTTGTTTAGTCTCTAAATGAATTTGACGCCGCTGCTCATTTTTAGTGCGATTAGCGCTGCGAGCGGTGGCTCTATCTTGCTGAAAATCCAATAAGCTTGTCGCCTGACTGCCCGTTTTACGTAATTTGTTCCCTTGCGCTGCTCTTTGCTGTGCTTTTTCACGATCTCGCTGCGCTTGTATCACCAATTTTCGTTGCTGCTTATCAAGATTGGAAAGCTGGCGATCTAGCGCCTGCAACTCGTGACGTTTTTGCTCGGCGTACACTTCATAATTCCCGCCAAAGACTTGTAGGCCAAGGCTAGATAACGCCCAAATCTCCTCCATCTCTCGCAACAGTAAACGATCATGGCTAATCAGCAAAATAGCCCCCTTGAAAGCCCTCATCGCCTCAAGCAACCACTGCTTGGCCGCCCCATCAAGATGGTTAGAGGGCTCATCAAGGATCAGTAATTCAAGCGGACTACTCAACAATTGCCAAAGCTGCAATCGCGCCCATTGTCCACCGCTCAGCTGTGCACAAGCAAAGTGAGGATCAGCCGGTAACCCCATGGCGTTTAATTGCTTTGTCAGTTGCTGCGGCAAATCCCACTGCTCGCCAATCACATCGAACCAATGCCCTGAGCAATCACCGGACTCAACGTGTTTTAGCGCCTCAAGGACATCGGCTTTACCTAAAAACTGAGCAATAGACAGGCCGCTAGCCAATAAGTACGAAGGTTGCTGACGATAAATGGCCATCGACTTCGTTCGAGTTATCGTACCACTCGATGGTGGTAGGTCACCGCTTAACATCGCCGCTAATATCGATTTACCTACACCATTACGGCCAACTAAACCGATACGCTGACTTTTGATAGCCAATGACAATGATTCGAACAGCCTATCGCCATTAGCAAATTGATAGCTGATATTATCAGCCTGTAAAACTGGCATGATTTGCCTCCTGTAAGTCAGGGACAATCGCCGCCGCTAAGCTGTAACGAAAATAAGATTCAAAGCCAACACATACCCTGATTGAAGAGCTATGCGGGTAATAATGAGGCAAAGAATGATCGGAAAGTGAGCTACGCCGACTAACCCTGTCGATCCAAAAATAAATGAAAAAATGGATAACAGGCTCAGTTATTCATGTGGGCGTACTCTCCTAAAGAAATGAGGCAACCAGATTAGGAGATTTCAGCTAAAGAAGTCAAGAGGATAAAAAAGGGTTAGCTTAGCAAAGCTACCATTAATCTTGTGCTTGGTTTCACTGTGGTGAGCTTAGTCGTCGTTTCTTTGCGCTTTAAGAAATCACTCGATTAGACTAGATCGCACTAACTAGCCAAAAGCCCAAAGAGACATCAACAAAAATGCCACTCTGTTCAATACAAATGGCATTTTATTATCCCGGCAAGAGCTAACGATGAGTGGTTATTGGTACTTCTTACCTGCTGCAGCGACGAACGCCATTTCTACTAAGAGTTCAGGATTCGCCAATTCAACTTTGACGCAAGCACGGCTTGGTGCGCAGCCTTCAGGGAACCATGCCTCCCATACTTCGTTTAGCGCATCGAAGTTAGCAAAATCCGTCACGTAAATCGTCACAGATAGAATGCGCGACTTATCACTGTCAACACTGGCTAACATTTGCTCAGCTTGGTCAAAAATCTGTTGTACTTGCCCTTTCATATCCGCAGTGGTATCGGCTTCTGCCACCTCAACAAAATTGGCAATGCCGTTGAATACCGTAACATCAGACCAACGTTTGCATGGATTAATACGATGAATTGTCATGTTATTTCTCTTAATTATTGTTTCTCAACCAAGCACACAGGTGCACCAACATCACACGAGTATCCGGTTGGAGTGATAGCGCCAGTTTCCGGATTCCTATGAAAGCTAGCGACATTATTCGAATGTTGATTAGCAACGAGCATCCACTGCCCGTCACGGGATAAAACAAAATCTCTTGGAAACTTACCGCCACAATCGGACATCGCAATTTGAACTGGGATATTACTCGTTACATCAAATGTACTGATCACGTTTTGCCCACGGCATGAGACATAGACAAAACGCTCATCCGCAGAGAGACGAATCGCAGACGCCGCTTCTTTGTTTTCTTCATCGGCTAGCAGCTTAACTTGCTGAGTCAGATTCCATTGCTCGTCGTGCTTGCAAAGTACCACCAGCGTTTCGGACAATTCACACACCACGTACGCAATAGACTCTTCACGGTTGAAAACCAAATGACGAGGACCTGACCCAGCAGGCATAGCGACGCTTTGTGTGAGTGAAAAGTTGCATGCCTCACCATCATTTTCAAAGTCATAAAAATGGACACTATCTGTGCCTAAATCGACCACAGCAAGTTGCTTGGTGTGATTAAGAAACGTTGCTTGATGCGCATGAGACGAGGCTTGACGAGCAATATTGGGACCACTGCCTTCCACATATAATTCTGCAATAGATTTCAACGGTTTACCACACTCATCAATGTGGTAAACACTTACATTGCCGGAACCGTAGTTGGCCACAGCAAGTAGCGGGGCTTTGATGTCGACATAGCAAGGATAGTCGCCTTCAATTGGCAATGCATAGCTGTCTGTATTTTCAGCAAAAATCAGCTCTGCACCTTCCAAACGTTCTACTTCATTAAAGGTGTATAAGCCATGTTCGGTAACCGTAAGATAAGACGGATTGCGTGTCGTTCTCATCGCGTCTGGCACGAGGTCGTTATTGATTGTCAGTAAGCCAGTAGTCGAATCGAGAGAGACACACGCGATACCATGACTTTGACTTGGTGAATCAGTATAGGTGCCCACATAAAAATGTAAGTGACCATTTAATGTCATGAGAAAACCTTTCGGAGATATAATAATGCTAAACCGATAAGATTCCGCCTGTGATACCAGACGGCAATCTCTTTTAGTTATCAATCAGTTAAAGTGTGAAGCAACTGCTCAGTTGGTACGACAATAGCGACAATAGTTTCATCAAAAATAATCGCATTTTCATTGATGATACGTTGATACGCTTCAACATCAGATTGGCCAATACCACTGCCCTGCTTAGCAAGTTTAATCAAGGTTAAACCTAAATCGGCAACTTTAATGGCAGCTTCTGCAACTGGCACTGTTTCTACCGACGCCACATTTGCCGCGAAAATAGGTTTGGCTTGCTGCGCCGCTAATTTAATATTTTGATAATGCATCGCTAACGCATCCAACGCAGTTATATCACCTTGAGCATAAGCCACGACCAAATCTTGCATCTCGTACACTGCTAGGCTTTCTACTGGCAGTGCGTCCGCAAAGCGGTTTAATCGTTCGTACTGGTTGTATAAATCGCCTTCGTTTGGTGTAGAGATCCACTTCTCCCAGTGACGAGCGTAGTATTGAGCTGGCTCAATGTACTTCGCTAACGTTTGTAGCGGTGTTTCGTCCGCACCATTGGCAAGACGTTTCAACATCATATTGGCATCGGCATGATGACGCAAGCCAAGGGAAATCTCAGACCATGTATCGATTACCTTCATGCGCCTGTACATACTGCGTTCATCGGTCAGGTCTTGACTCGACCATAGACGCTCAGCAATGGCGTAGCTTCTCGGCCATAAACGTTGCTCGATGGTCATTGAATCGAGGTTCTCTCCCCAAATGGTGATTTCTCCCCCCAAGATTAGCTGCTGTTCTTTCTCGGTCAGTTCTGCCGGATAACCGCCATTAGGCTCGGGAATTACACTGCCTTCCATGTCACTGCTCGCCACTAATTCTCCAGTCGTAGGCCAACGAACATTGCCAATCAACTGGTAACTACTATCTTTCAACTTGCCATCCGCAAAGTCATAATTGAACTCGGTATAAGACATAAAGTTATCGAAGTGGCCTCTAAATTTCACACCCGGTAGGTACTCAATGATGAATACCTCTTCGCGAGACTTACCGTTGTAATCGGTAAACGCACGGTAGCTGCCGTCTGTCGCTTTAATAATGGTTAGATTACCTGTACGCGGACCACCTTTGTTGCGCGGTTTCACCCAATTATAAGTCGCGAATTTCTCATCTTGATATAGTTGGTCATCTACCGTAATTCCTTTTGGTATTGGGTCATTGCGGTAGTGATAGCTGGTTGGTTGCGGCTGGTCTAGGTAATAACCAGTTGAGAGAATACCTTGGTAGCCCTCTTTTGCTGCTCGACCAATACTGTCGTGCCCTTGCCAGCTTTGAATCACAATCGAAGTGGGAAGATCTTTGTGCCAGATTTCATCCCAACCTGTCATCTTCTTGCCACGTGCTTCCAGCATTTGTTCAACCTTAGTGTTCAAATACGATTGCAGACCACGCTCACCATCTAAGTTATTGTCTTTGATAAATTGCTGAATCTTAGGGTTGTCTTTCCACTGTTGGTAATTAGGCTCATCACCACCGATATGGAAATACTCATCTGGAAAGAGCTCGACCACTTCGTCAAACACGCTCGCCAGCATCTTGTAAAGTTCGGGATTGGTAGGGTCCATTAACGGTTCAAACACACCCCAGCCACGTTGGTGCGGATAAGATTGCTCGCCCATACCAGACATCAATTCAGGGTATGCGTGCGCGACTGCCGAAGCATGTCCCGGCAAAGAGATTTCGGGGATAACTCGAATACCAAGGTTACGCGCATAATTCACCACATAGCGGATTTCATCTTTAGTGTAGTAATCACCATCTGCGGTGTCTTGCCACAGTTTTTGGTAATTATCGAGTTGGATACGGATCGCTTGGTCATCCCACATATGCCAATGGAAGACATTCATTTTTGCTGATGCCATCGCATCGAGTTGGCGAAGGATCACATCGAGTTCAATAAAGTGACGGGAAGTGTCGTAAGAAACACCACGCCAAGGAAAACGCGGCTCATCTTGAATCGACACTACAGGAACAAAGTACCCTGTCGCATCCGTAGTCACTAACTGCAAAAAGGTTTCTAAACCATGAAAAGCACCGTAAGGGCGTTCGGAGCGAATGATGATCTGACCATTGCGCGATTCCAGTTGATACGATTCATCACTGTTAATGTCTTGCACCTCTGACTTCGGCGCATTGCGAATATCAATCACCAAGGTTGCATCTTTTTCCGACTCGGTATGCCAGTTCAACATTGGTAAGCCAGTTTGGCGATATAAACGCTCCATGGTGCGCTTTATGTTGAACTGCACCCGCGGTGAATCGTAGCCTTTGATGTAAATACTGAAGGATTTATCCAGTGAGATTTTCCCCTGCCCCAGCTCTACATTTTGTGGGTAAGGCATTAGGTTAAGATCGGTGTTGGGAGTCATCGCCATCGCTGCCGTTGGAATTGTGATTAAGCCTGAAAGGAGTAGTACTAATGTTCCTTTGTTCATCCGCGCCATCCTATCGTTGTTATTCAACCCGAGTCACTCTGTTTCAAAGAAGCATGTGACTCGGTCAAAACACTTTTTTGAGTTATGCGACCAGCTCCACCGCTTCACGAACCAGCTTGCCAACCTCGTCCCACTGTTCGTTTTCAATTAAGCTCGGTGCAACCATCCAAGTACCACCGCAACAAACCACACGGTCGATGGCTAAGTAATCATTGACATTATTTTTGCCAATACCGCCCGTCGGCATCAAACTCACATCGACATAAGGTGCCAGTAGCGATTTCACCATCGCAATACCGCCACTCGCTTCCGCAGGAAAGAATTTGAGGAAATTCAAACCCAGCTCAAGTGCTTGTTCAACCTGACTTGGACTGTTCACACCCGGTACGATTGGCATGTTGATTTCTTGGCAGCGACGTACCGTATTTGGATTCAACCCCGGCGCGACAATAAACTCTGCACCCGCGTCTTTCGCTTGGGTAATTTGCTCTGGCGTCAGTACCGTACCAGCACCGATGCACATTTGCGGATAAGCGTCACGCATGGCTTTAATCGCATCGGCTGCCGCTTCTGTTCGAAACGTCACTTCTGCGACTGGCAGACCGTTTTCTACGAGTACTTTCGCCAATGGGATCGCGTGCTCAACCTTGTTGATTTGGATAACTGGAATAACTTTGAATTGCTGAAGTAGTTTAATCATTGCTTGGGACATAATACGTTCTCGGAAGTTATCGAATGAGATGAGTCATGGCGTCGTTTGGAATGATCGCGCCAGGATATTGAATAACGGTTGCGGCTAGTGCGTGACCGAGTTGAGCAGACTGCTCACAGCTTTGTCCGGTCAATCGCCCAGCCAGATAACCAGCGGCAAAGGAATCGCCAGCGGCACAGGTGTCGATCACTTTCTCAACCTTCTCGGCAGCTACGTAAGCGCTTTGCTTTTCTACGTTTTGATGCCTGAGATTTTGTTTGTCATCACCTTGCGACCAAACCAGTTTGCATGGTTCGCAACCACGTTTGATCACGATTTCTGGGCAGCCAAAGCGAAGGCAGCGTTGCTCGGCACTTTCTTCTTCCCCCCACACTAAGACATCATCGTCTTCTGTGATAAGTGCAATGTCGACTAAAGGCAGAATTTGGCTGTACCAATGTTTCGCCTCTTCTGCAGACCAAAGTTGAGGACGGAAATTATTATCAAAGATAATTTTGCCTCCACCTTGTGAGAACAGACTTAACGCCTTTTTAAGCCTTACCTTGCTATCGTCATTTAAAATCGCAATGCTGATGCCACTTAGGTAGAGGTAATCCAGTTCTTGGTTCGTAATCGCAGACTCTAATTTATTGAGCGAAGAGGTAGAGAAGTAGCTTTTAACAGCTGCGCTGTCACGCCAATAAAGAAAGCTGCGCTCGCCTTCTTGATCTGTCTGCACCATATACAACCCCGGCAACTGAGCTGGGAAGATCTCAACAAGATCAGTTGCAATGCCTTCTTGTTGCCAGTTTTCCAGAAGTTCTTGAGAAAGTACGTCTTCCCCAAGACCGGTCGCGTAAGACACTCGGACTGGTTGCTGACTAGTCAGGCGAGAGAGGTAAAGCGCAGTATTGAGCGTGTCGCCCCCAAAGCCTTTGCGAATTGGGTCGCCGCTCAGTTCAATCATACATTCGCCAAAGAAAGCAATTTTGGTATGGGATGAATCCGTCATCGTTCACCTAATTTGGATAGATTTAGAATGGTGGCTCGGGGGGAACCACCCGTTTGTTAGGCGCTTATGAACGAGTTTCCGATCGAGCCGGAAACTCTCTTCTGTTAAGCATTTTGATTTGCCGCAGTTGTGCGGTTTTGTAGAGAAGCATCTTGTTCCAGAAGACCTTTATCAGACAATTCCATTTCCATCAGAGCACGCTCATCATCAAGGATTGCTTTCGCTATTTCTGGTGAAACTTGGTTAGCTGGAGTCACTAGGCTTACTACCACACCTGCGGTTAGGGCAAATAAGCAAGATGGAATCACTGGGTTGCCCCAAAAAGTGGTCAGGTCTGGGCTCATCATTACTGCAAATGAAGCGATCGATGCGCCTGCCAATGTTGCCAATGCACCTTGCCAGTTGTAACGCTTCCAGAAGCGACCCAACATACCGCAGACAAACATACCAGACATGACTGTCGAGATCATCTTAGTGATGTAGCTGATGATGTCGTTCGAGGTTAGTGCGAACAGCAATGCACAACCGATCACTACAATCAAAGCCAAGCGAGAGTAATTCAACATGGACTCTTTGTTTGGCACGCGACCTGTGAACATAACGTAAACATCACGCAGTAAGATAGACACGCCCGCAATCGCATCTGAACTTGCACTCGACATGGTTGCCGATAAGCCCGCAATCAGAACAATAAGACCGACGCCTGCTGGCAATATCGTTGCTGCGATATACGGAAAAGCAAAGTTAGCGTTGTTCAGTTCAGGGTTCATAGTATGCGCCGCCATGCCAATAACTGCTGGGATGATTGAGAAGAACAAGTACAGCACACCAGACGCCACGAATGAACGACGGATGGTTGATACATCTTTACCTGAGTAAATACGTTGGCGGAATGAAGGCGTTGCAAGTACACCCACACCAATCACGACAGCAAGAGAAACCGCAGGAATTAAACCAAGCTTATCAATCGCAAGGAAGCTAACTGCTTCTGGGTCCATAGCAGAATAAAGGTTGTCTAAACCACCTATGTGCTGCACAGACAGTACCGCCATTAGAATGAAGCCGACAAACAAGATGATGGCTTGAATGGTATCCGTCCAAACTACGGCAGTGTAACCGCCAATCACAACATAAATGGTAAACGCTGCTGCGATAATCATCTTCGCAGTGCTGAGCTCAATATCGGCAATCCACGCTAAATACATACCACCCCCAAGGATGTGTGCGCCCAGCCAGCCAATACAAGCGATAAAGATAAGCAGACCAACCACGTTCTTCACGATGCGGTTTGCACCCACGTAGTAGGCGAGCTCTTCACTCATCGTCATGAAATTAAGTTTACGAACCGGTGCAAACCACAGCGCCAATAATAAAATACCAATTGCGCCGCCAATGCCGTAAAGCGCACCAGCCCAACCGTTTGAGTAACCAAAGCCGACCGCGCCCATACTTGAGCCCGTGCCAACCATGGTTGCTATCGTGCTACCTAATACGAGAAATAGAGGAAAGCCTCGACCACCGAGTAGAAAGTCTTCACCTGATTTTTGGTTACGAGAAACAAACCACCCCAACCAAATTAAAAATAAGACATACGCACCGAAGCCGGTAAGAAACAGTGTACTGTTCATTGAACACCTCTTATATAAAATCCATCTTTCAGATTGATATAATTCCAGCAGCAAGCATTAGATTTTATTCCATATATTATCTAATTTTATTTTTATAGCTTTCGATAAATATATTACGCACTACTGCTTTATGAAATTATATTTATGTAGGGAGTGAGAGTGCCAAAAGGGTAATAACAGGAAAGTAATTATTTCCGGCACTCTATTTCATTTAATTAGGTATACTCAAACGACTTGAAGTTGCAGGTAGGCGGCAAGTGAGCGAATCCCCATGAGCATAGGCAAACTATGTGATTGGGGTGAACGAACGTAGCCAACACCGCTGCAGCTTCAAGTAGGAAGGGTATAAAGTGTAATTTCTATCGGCGATCTTCGCGATAGCAAGTCACATCGACCTCGACTTTCACGTCCACCACGAGATCACACACCATGCAAATACGTGCAGGTGGGTGATCACCGAAGAACTCTCTGAATACTTTGTTAAACGATTGGAAATAACGAGAATCTGTGAGTACCACTTTTACGTG
Source organism: Vibrio injensis (assembly GCF_001895205.1). Lineage (GTDB taxonomy): Bacteria > Pseudomonadota > Gammaproteobacteria > Enterobacterales > Vibrionaceae > Vibrio > Vibrio injensis. Next base: position 331,920 of record NZ_BDJF01000011.1, read on the forward strand.
TACCACGTCAGCTAGCTTGTAGCCTGCTTCTTCCATAATATCGACGCAGTTTTGAATCGCTAAGCGAGATTGGTCAACGATGCCGCCTTCTACCACTTCGCCGTTAATCATTGGTGTTTGACCTGATACATATAAGAAGCCACCCGCTTCTGTTGCACGTGCAAATGGTAAATGTTGACCGCCAGTACCTATGCCGCCTTCTACACCATAACGTTTAATTGACATAATATTCTCCAGTGATAATGCTTAATTTATAAAATTAATTAATTTTATAAATTATTGATAGGTGTTATTTCTATAAATAAATACACCATTTCTATTGTCGGTGACTTTATCTTTTAAATAAGATAGCTCACCATTTACAAATACAGATTCAATACCTTGCGCGACAGAAATTGGATTTTCGTACGTTGCAGTATCTTTAATTGTATTTGGGTTAAATAAAACCAAATCTGCGTAAGCGCCTGCTCTTATTTCTCCACGATCTTTTAATTGGTAACGTGTGGCAGACATACCCGTCATCTTATGAATCGCTTCTGCCAATGGGAAAAGCTGCTCTTCACGACAGTAATGCCCCAAGACTTTCGGGAATGTGCCCCACAAACGTGGATGTGGATGCGGGTCGTTTGGTAATCCATCTGAGCCCACCATGGTCAACTTATACTTAAGTACACGTTTAACGTCGCTTTCAACCATACAGTGATAAACCGCGCCCGCAGGTTGCAACGCTTTTGCCGCTTCCATAAGAGGCAGGTGCATCTCGTCAGCAATGTCTTTCAGCATCTTGCCAGCGTGCTCTGGTTTGCTTTCAGACCAGGTAATGAAGATATCAATTTCATCCGTAACCTGTTTTAAATCCAGTGTCGAAGAGCTAGCGGAATATGGGTAGCAATCGCAAGACACGTCTTGATGCTCAGAAACCTTGTCCATCAAATCCAGCACTTCTACCGTACGTCCCCAGTTGCCTGCACCTGCACATTTAAGATGAGAAATCACCACTGGCACTTTGGCGTACTGCCCTGTTTCAAAGGCTTCTTCCATTGCACTGATGATTTCTTCAAACTCGGTGCGCATGTGTGTGGTGTAGATACCACCGTGATGACCGAGAATTTCCGCTAGACGCATGACTTCGTCCGCGTTCGCCTGCTTGGCACTCGCATAAGCAAGACCCGAGCTTAAACCCAATGCCCCTTCTTCCATCGCTTGCGTCAATGTTTGGCGCATTTGGTCGATTTCTTCATCGGTTGCAGTGCGCAGTAAATCGTCCATCACATTGTTACGTAATGTCGTGTGACCAACTAACGCCGCGACATTAACCGCAGGGTTCGCCGCTTGTACCGCCTTCGCATATTCCGCAAAAGTTGGGTATTTGAAATCTTCCTGCTTGCCCAATAGATTCATTGGGTCTGGCGGAGTACCACTGAGTACCGCAGGGCTTGCGCTAATTCCGCAATTGCCTACGATAACCGTCGTCACGCCTTGGCTAATCTTTGCTAAGCAATCGGGGGAACGAATCACATTGATGTCATCGTGCGTGTGCACATCAATAAATCCCGGAGCCAACGCAAGACCTTGACCGTTGATAACCTTCTTTGCAGAAAGCTCGTCTAGCTGACCCACTTGCTCAATACGATCTTGATGAATTGCAACATCAGCCATGAATGGTGCTGCACCTGTACCGTCAAATACCTCTACGCTTTTGATAATGGTGTCGAACAGCATACTTCACTCTCTTCGTCCGAAATTAACATGATTCCATCTTAATAATTCTTGAAATTTAAACAGTGAAGAAACACACAAAAAACTCAGATTTGTTTGATACTTTTTAACATATTGTTTATGGTTGTTAGCAACAAACACTTAATATCAATCAGTTAAACCATGTTAGAAGTAGGTGCGCTATGAAAGACAATCGCCAAAAGTGTGATAAAAACTATCATAATGAGTTTGTTACCACGCCAGGTTACGGAGAAAAGGCTCAACCTGTTGCGGGCAATTCGACAGGATTACACAGTTTGATCCATGAAGAGATCACCCTGCCCGCTGCAGTAATCAAATCTTCTTCATTAAAGAACAACCTCGATTGGATGCAGCGTTTCGCCAATCAACACAAAGTGAAGCTGTCACCGCACGGTAAAACCACCATGACGCCTGCTTTCTTTCAGCAGCAATTAGAAAACGGCGCTTGGGGCATTACCGTAGCAACGCCGGCTCAGGCAGAGATTGCGGCTCTCGGCGGAGCGAAAAATATCATCATGGCGAACCAACTAGTGGGGCGCGCGAATATGACCATCATCGCCAACTTGATTAAATCCCATGGGATCAACTTCTATTGCTGTGTGGATTCAAGCCGAAACATCAAAGCGCTAGAACGTGCGTTCTCTGAACATCAATTGCCGCTTAATGTACTGATTGAGTTTGGTGTCGAAGGCGGTCGCTGTGGATGCCGAAACCAGCAAGATGTGGTTGAGCTCGCTACTCTCATCCACCAGCAACCTCACCTTACGCTTAAAGGTATCGAGGTCTACGAAGGCGTCATCCATGGTGACAATGCTGAACAGGACATTCGTGACTTTCTCAACACCATATTAGAAATCGCGGCTCAGCTACAAAGCAAAAAGTTGATTGAGTCCAAACCTCTGGTTACTGGTGCAGGATCTGCTTGGTATGACGTGGTTTCTGAATGCTTCGCCAACCTAGAAGATTTTGACGCCATCATTCGCCCAGGTTGCTACGCGATTCATGACACAGGCATTTACCTAGACGCACAAAATAAAGTCATGCAGCGAGCTGAAAACAACCAAGGGGCTGCGTGTGATTTAGGCGGTGATTTGGAATCGGCTCTAGAGCTTTGGGCTTATGTCATTTCTCGCCCTGAGCCAACTAAGCTAGTTGCTGGCTTCGGTAAACGTGATGTTGCATTTGATGCCGGATTACCAATCCCTGAACGCGCATACCGCGATGGTGAGCCAATCTCTGTTCAAAGTGCGATAACTACCGCAGTGATGGATCAGCACGCCTTCATCGAAGTAGACGCAAATAGCGACCTTCAAGTGGGTGATATAATTGCCTTCTCAACCTCTCATCCATGTTTAACATTTGATAAGTGGCGTGCCGTGGCAATTTGTGATGATGAGTATCAAGTCACTCATTGGGTGAAAACATGTTTCTGATGATGAGCTTAGTGAAGCTTTTCGCTATACTTCATGCCAAACCTGTAGAGGCGGCACAATCGCCTCCATGTAAAAGATAGGAACACAGCTTGAGTTTAGAAATCGATATTATTTCGCAAATCACTGAGCGTTTCAGTGCGCTGCGCGATGCCGAAAAGAAGGTCGCTAAGTTGATCCTAGACGACATTCAAACTGCCGCCAATGCCAGCATTACTGAACTGGCAGAAAGCGCAGAAGTGAGTGAAGCCACCATCACCCGTTTTGCCAAAGCTATTGGCTGTAAAAACGTGCGAGATATGAAGATCAAATTGGCACAAACTTTAACGGTTGGACAACGATTCATCCTTGAGCCTCCCGATCAAAGTGGCTACCAAGGTATCTATGAGTCGATCAAGCAATCCCTTGACGTAAACCACCGTTTGATTGTTGAAGAAGATATCGACACTGCCGTGAACTGGCTACACAACGCAAGACAAGTGATCTGTATTGGTATGGGTGGCGGTTCAACCATTGCAGCACAGGAGATGCAGCATCGTTTGTTCCGTCTGGGCTATCCTGTTGTGGCCTATAATGATGGTTTGTTATCGCGCATGATTGCGGCGACTGCAGACACAAACGATGTGTTAGTGATGATCTCAGCCACAGGCTATACCCCTGCGATCATTGAAACCGCGCAATTAGCAAAGCAGTACGGCGTAAAAGTCATTGTGATTACTCCGAAAGACACGCCTTTGACCGAGCAAGCCGATTTGGTTCTGCCTATCGAGCACCAAGAGACAGATTTCATCTACAAGCCATCCGCTTGTCGTTACGCGATGTTGGCTTTGGTTGACGTGCTTTCAATGTCATTAGCCGTTAATCATAAGCGACGCTCTCGCGATAAACTGCGCCGACTCAAGGTTGCTCTCGACTCTTATCGTGGCGGTTTAGAAAGGCAGCCTCTCGGAGATTAAACCGAGGTAACTCCTTCCGATGACAGTCGATTCCGAAAACGACAAAGCCCGATGTTCAACATCGGGCTTTTGTTTATTCGTTAATCGGTAAAGGGACGATTGGAAGATATCCGTTACTCACCATGCTAGACCGTATTCAGTAGTATTCACCCATGTTCGTGCTGTCTGAAATAATAACGCCTTCAAAGCCCATATCTTGACGCAGCAGTTGCTGTAAAATCGTCGCCGATAAGGATCGCATCCAACTGTGGCTACGCCGACTAACCCTGTCGATCCAAAAGTAAATGAAAAAATGGATAACAGGCTCAGTTATTCATGTGGGCGTACTCTCCTAAAGAAATGAGGCAATCGGATTAGGGGATTTCAGCTAGAGAAGTCAAGAGGAGAAAATCAGAGTTACTCCTCCTGATTTTGTTATTGATGTGAACGTAAGAACGTCGCACAGATTGTCGCCATTTCGTCACGCTGATAGTGAAATCGGCGATCAGAAGAGCAGATAAGTAATTAGAATAATCCATGCCATACTGCGGTTGCGCCGCTGACTAAACAAAGTACCAGCGCTGCAACGCGGATTTTTTCTTTCGGCAATGAATACGTGGTTTTACGGGCTAACAGATAGCCTAACCAAGCAGCGGGGATCAACGGTAAAGTCAGCAGTACATGGTGCCACGTTAAAAAACCCGTCGGCCACTGCACCATTAACGAGATGATCGAACTAAATACAAAGAAAGCCGATAAATTACCGCGCAGTTGATTAGCTTCTTGATGCTGAAGCAACAGCGCCATCGGAGGGCCACCGATGCCACTACTGGTTCCAAATACGCCAGAGAAAAATCCCGCGATGCCCATCCGAGTTGGATTTGGTTCAATACGCAGCGGCAGCAAACTCACTGCTACCGCAAACAGCACTAGCAAACCCAGCCACAGAGCCAAGGCCTGAGTAGAAATCCACATCAACAGTAAACCACCGACAATCGAACCCGGTATACGCCAAATTAAGGCCATTTTTAACCCACCAATCGAAATGCTCTCTCGATGTTTCATCGCATTAAGCACCGAAATAAATAGCGCGACCAAACAGATCGGCGCTGGCACATAATCTGGAGAAATCAGGAACAACAACGGCGATGCAACCACAGCTAGTCCAAAGCCGATCGCGGTCTGTACAAAGGAGCCTATGAAAACCAACATTATGGCCATCCACACACTCGCGTCTAAATATTCCATTTCGTTGCCTTGAACTATCATGTATCGAATGGCACTGACGGTATCAGTTCAGCAATATTTCGCAATAGAAACGTTTTGCCCAAATTGACCATGTCACGGTGCACAGACGAAAGCGCTGTCTCGTAAGCACTTAGTAATCACTATTCTGCCAGACACTTTCATTCTAAAACGGTAAATCCAGTATTTCGATCTGATTAAAATGTGGTTCTGCAAGGCCTTTTAAGTAGTTCGCTACATTCAAACTTTGTGAGTATCCGCTTTGACTGCCAGAGATAAGAGTCCGTTTCATATCAATTTCTTTTTAAACTGAAAGCCAGTGTTGTTGAATAAGTGGTTGAGATGGAACGCGGGATAGCCAGCACGATGGAGATAAAAATCGCCCCTGCCCCAAAAATTTGCGTCCAAGTGAGTGCTTGATCGAGAACGACATAACCCAGTAAGCAAGCCGAGACACTGCTCAAAAAACCAAGAAAAGACACAGTGACCGTTGGCAGTTGCTCAATACCACGGAACCAGAGAAAGTAAGCCAGCATAGCGCCAACCACACCCAGGTATCCGTAACCGAGGTAGTTAAGCACAGTAATTTGCTCTGGTACGCCTTCAATCCATAGGGTCGTGGGCAGCAAAAACAGGCCACCAAACAATAATTGCCAGCCGGTAAATCCGAGTGTGGACATGCCTTGAGGACGCCCCCATTTTTTGGTCAGAACGACACCAGAGGCCATACTGAATGTTCCCAAACAGGCGATCAATAAACCTTGTATGCTCAAAGATGCGGTTTGATTAAGCACTAATAGTCCAATCCCAATAACACCAATTCCCCCCGCAGCCCACTGCAAAGGGGTGATGCGTGTACTCAGAAGAATCCAACTCATCATCATCACCAACATAGGTTGGAATGACATCACCAATGCAGCCATTCCTCCTGGTAATTCAGTCGCTGCAAAAAATAAGCAGTAAAAGAAGAAACCTATATTAAAAAAGCCCAATACAGGTAAACGCCACCACCAATTTCCAGCTGGTAAAGTTCGAGCAAACAGTACTAGCAATATCCCAGCAGGCAGTGCTCGTACTAAAGAAGCCATGAGTGGCGAATTTGGCGGTAGTACTTCGGTGGTTACGATATAAGTGCTGCCCCATACGATAGGTGCGATAGCAGTAAGCAGCATCGTCTTGATTCCTGACGTTGTATTCATTTTTGACCCTATTTAGTAGTGTTACCTTCCATAAAAGTATCTCTTAAAAAAGATACTTTTTGGAAAATAATAGAGAAATGGTTTTTAATCAAGTATCTTTTCAGAAAGATATATTTAGAGGGAGAGATCATGTCATCAGATAACACCATGCCAAATGACAAAGTGGATGCCATTCTTGCACAGTGGCACAATGTCAGACCGGATCTAGATTGTTCTTCGATGGGTGTTGTTGGCCGATTAAACCGCACTTATGGACTTTGGAAACCTCAATTAGATCAAGTATTCCAACGCTTTGATTTAAGCTCAGTTGAGTTTGATATTCTGGCGACCATACGTCGTAGCAATACCGCCATCACGCCTACTGAACTATACCAAACCTTGATGCTCTCTTCCGGTGCGATCAGTACACGCATTGAACAACTGGTGCAACGCGGCTTAGTGCAGCGTATTGCCAGCGATCAAGACAGACGAAGTTGTAAGGTGATGTTGACCGAACAAGGACAAAGTTTGATCGACCAAGCCTTGAATGCCCATGTCGACAATATGAATCGCATGTTGAAAGTGCTCACGGAACAAGAACAAATACAATTAGAGCAGATCTTAAAAAAATTCTGCTAGCAGAATAAAAACCGAAAGAGCAAAACTGATTGAGAAGGTGCGTAGATAGCAGATAAATAAGGCAAAGAATGATCGGTGAGTAAGCTGCCTACGCCGATCAATCCTGTCAATCCAAGAGTAAATTCAAAGATGGCTAACCCTCTTCAACCAAGACGACCACTTCAAGTCGTTAGGATAAATCACACTTACGAAGATAGAGATTCAGAAATTGCTGACTAAAATCAGCACCTTCTGTGGTTTGTGCTATACGTTAATGAGTCAGATATCAAAACAACGATAACTTATTAAGTGAGCACTTCATGTCTAACGATGCGATTTATGACCAAGCCCCTTGGGCCAAACTTTACACTCCAGAGCAATTGGCTTTGCATCAAGGTCATGCTAAAGCCAGCCATGCTTGGCGCAGTATTCCTGAAATGCTCAGTGAAGCAGCGGCCAAATACCGCCAACGTAAAGCTTTTACCACCTGCATGCCCAATGGCATGAATGGCTGCCTTACGTTTGGACAGGTGGATGAGATGTCGACCGCTTTTGCTCATTACCTACGCGGCGAGCTTGGCTTGCAAGCTGGTGATCGCGTTGCGGTGCAAATGCCAAACTGCTTAAGCTTACCCGTTGCCGTCATGGGCGTGCTTAAATCTGGCTGTATCTTAACCAGCGTTAACCCACTGTACAGCCGACGTGAAATGAAACATCAGTTCAATGACGCTGGGGTAAAAGCTATTGTCATTTGCGATATGTTCACCGATAAACTGCAAGACGTCATCGAACAGACGCCGATCCAGCATGTTATCGTGACCTCTTTAGCCCAATGGTTTCCTCCGGTGGTACGCGGCATTCTTAAGCTGGTCTTGAAATATTGGAATAAAGTGATCCCACCACATCAGTTAACTCATCATTCCATCGATCAAGCGATTCACCTTGGCCGTCTATGCCAAAAAAACGACAAGCTGGATGTGCAAAAGTATTGGCAAGATTTAACTCGCGATGACACCGCGCTGCTCCAATACACAGGCGGTACCACGGGCGTTGCGAAAGGAGCGATGCTCAGTCATGGTAACTTGCTCGGTAACGTAGAGCAGATGGATAGCTTGGTCCAAGGGCATGTCACGAGCGGCCAAGAAACCGTACTCACTGCCCTACCGCTGTATCATATTTTTGCTTTCAGCGTTAATTTGTTGGAGTTTTGGCATCAAGGTGCGCATAACATTCTAGTGCCTAGCCCAAGGCCTATCCAAAACTGTCAGCGCGCGTTTGATAACTACCCTATCAGTTGGATGACTGGCGTGAATACCTTGTATAACGCGCTACTCAATGAAGAGTGGTTCACGACCTTTCCGCCTAAACACCTTAAAGCCGCGTTAGCCGGCGGCACAGCGTTACATGCTACGGTTGCCGAACGCTGGCAAAAAGCCATTCGCTGTCCGCTAGTGGAAGGTTATGGCCTAACCGAAAGCTCGCCAGTGCTCTGTTTTAATCCCTTAACCGATCCACGTCCTGACTGTATCGGCATTCCAACGCCTGGTACTCAGTTACGCTTAGTGGATGATGACGGTCATACTGTCCCGCTTGGCGAGCCGGGAGAACTGATTGCTAAGGGTGTGCAAATCATGCAGGGCTATTGGCAGCAACCGGAAGAAACCGCTCATGCGCTGCGCGAGGGTTGGTTATACACTGGGGATATCGCCATCATGCATCCTGATGGCCGCTTACGCTTAGTCGATCGGAAAAAAGACTTGATCCTTGTCAGTGGTTTTAATGTCTACCCCAACGAAGTGGAAGAAGCGATTGCTGGCTTAGAGCAAGTGATGGAGTCAGCCGTCGTCGGCGTTCCCGACCCGCTCACGGGCGAACAAGTTCAAGCTTATGTGGTGTTGCGTGAGCAAGGATTAGATGAAACCAGCGTGAAAAAACACTGTAAAAAAGAACTCGCCGCTTACAAGGTTCCGAAAAAAGTGGTCTTTGTTGATGAGCTACCGAAAACGCCCGTCGGCAAGGTTTTGCGCAAAGATGTTCGTGCCATGGCCCTTGGCCAACCCACCCGCTCTGATCATTAGGAGTCCACCATGTTAAGCGCTTTTGAAGAGACCCTATTATCAGTGATGATGATCATCATAATGTTTGGCATGGGTGCAAGCCTAACCTTTCGTGATTTTCGTATCGCCTTTAAACACCCTAGGGCTATCGTTGTTGGATTCAGCTCGCAGTACGCACTGATGCCTTTCATTGCTTTTGCTTTAGCTTGGCTACTTAACCTCACCCCGGCGCAAACGGTCGGCATGGTATTGATTGGTTGTATGCCAGGTGGCACCACCTCAAATATCTTTGCTTACTTTTCACGCAGTCTACTTAGTTTAAGTATTATGATGACCATCTGCTCAACCATAGCGGCTTTTGTGATGGTTCCGCTGCTGATGCAATTCTATACCCAAGGAATTGATGACTCACTGCGTATCCCACCCGATCAAATTGGTCGCTTATTGTTTGCGCTCCTTATCCCCACTCTGATTGGTATCTGGTTGCGGCGTAAAAATGCCAATATTGGCGCTGTGGTTGAACTAACGGGTGGCGTGTTAGGGGCATTGGTGATTATATTCTTGCTGGCCACTTGGGTGCCACGTAACTGGCAACTGCTACTCACCACTCATTGGACGGTTTATGTTGCCGTTATCATGGTCGGGTTGATTGGTTTTAATTTTGGCTATTTCTTCTCACGCTTGCTTGGCCTTAATCCACAAAAAGCGCGCACGGTATCATTAGAAACGGGGATTCAAAATGGGCCTCTCGCGGCTTTGGTGGTTAGCTTAAGTTTTGCCGGAGAATTGCAGCAACAAATCTTGTTAATTCCGGTCATGTATTCGCTGTTTATTGTTATCAACTCCACGGTAGTGACTTTCTTTTACCGTAAGCGCACCTTTAGTGAAGAGCTAGCACGCGATCAAGCAAAAATCGAACCCGCCAGTAGTACTAGTTCATCAAGTCAGTAAATATGCTGCTCACCTCAGTTATCTCTATCAAGGCCGCTAAGCGGCCTTGTTAATAACGAATGGCATGACAATTAGATGCGGCAATCAATAGTCCTCATCACAGTATTGATTGATGCCTATGGGGATTTATCTGTGCTTACCAGCAACAGTAAGTGATTGATGATGCAAGAACTAAAAAGTAAGCTTTATTGATAAGAAAAAGGATTAAATAACCAAGCTTAATCTTGGTTACCCAATTGTTTATCACACCATTTTTCAATATCGGGTGCATAGAGAGCCAATAAACCAATGCTCATCGCAATACCACAAATAATGTAAATCGCTACCATGTTGTCTCTCCCCGTTGTGTCTGCAAACCCATAAACTGGCTGCCCTAGCACCATGTGACTAAAACGCTCAGCGGTTTATATTCTAGCGAAATACGTGGTTATTGGCTAACACACGACAACTTCGCTAATAGTTCGTTGCGAACAATTTCAGCGCCAGCGCTTAATGAGTGAAGTTTCGCTCGTGCAACCGATCGAGACAAGGGCGCCATACCACAGTTTGTGCATGGATAAAGCTTATCGGCATCGACGTATTTCAGAGCATTACGCAGGGTGGCTGCTACCGCTTCTGGCGTTTCAATATGGTTTGTTGCAACATCGATAGCACCGACCATCACTTTTTTGCCCCGTACCAGTTCTAGTAACTCCATTGGCACATGAGAGTTATGACACTCTAAAGAAATAATATCGATATTCGATTGTTGCAGTTTAGGAAAAACCTCTTCGTATTGACGCCACTCACTGCCTAAGGTTTTTTTCCAATCCGTATTGGCTTTGATCCCGTAGCCATAACAAATATGTACCGCGGTTTCGCATTTTAACCCATCGATGGCTCGCTCAAGCGCCTCAATTCCCCAATCATTGACTTCATCAAAAAAAACGTTGAACGCCGGCTCATCAAATTGAATGATATCGACACCAGCCGCTTCTAGCTCTTTGGCTTCTTCATTAAGAATTTTCGCAAACTCAAACGCCAGCTCTTTACGAGATTGATAATAACCATCGTACAGAGTATCAACCATCGTCATCGGCCCAGGCAGTGCCCACTTGATGGGCTTATCCGTTTGAGAACGCAAAAATTTTGCATCTTCTACAAACACCGATTTTTGCCGCGATACAGGGCCGACAACGCTTGGCACGCTAGCATCGTAACGGTCACGGATTTTCACCGTTTGTCGATTTTCAAAATCAACGCCATGCAAATGTTCGATAAAGGTCGTCACAAAGTGCTGACGGGTTTGTTCGCCGTCACTGACAATGTCTACTCCTGAGATTAATTGTTCATGTAAGGCAATACGCAAAGCGTCATATTTACCGTCTATTAGCTCTTGTTGCTCTAATTTCCAAGGTGACCAAAGCACTTCTGGCTGAGCTAACCAAGTCGGTTTTGGCAGACTACCTGCCGTCGAAGTTGGGAGTAATTTTGTCATAATGTTGGCTATTCTACTGTTTAGTTGACGATTAAGCGCACTGAGCGACCCATTGTTCAAGAACCGATTGATAAGGTTTGATGAAGACTTCTTCCGCATACTTACCTTGTTTTATCGCCAGTTGGGTGCGCTCTTCGCGGTCATAGACAATATCCGTTAACGAGTGGGCATCGCTTTTCAAGTTCGCTTCATAACGTTCACCAGCTACCTGGTTGGCAAAGTAAATCTCAGGGCGATAAATCTTTTGAAAAGTTTCCATGGTGCTGATGGTGCTAATCAGTTCCAAATTGGTGTAATCGTTCAGCAAATCGCCAAAGAAGTAGAAGGCAAAAGGCGCAACACTGTTTTTCGGCATAAAGTAACGAGCTTTTAAGCCCATTTTCTGGAAATACTGTTCCGTTAACGATAAATCCGTCGGCTGGTATTCCACCCCCAATATTGGGTGTTGGTTATTGGTGCGGTGATAGACTTTGCTGTCTGACACACTCAAACAAATCACGGGTGGCTTGGTGAAGTTTTGTTGGTAACCTTCTGAGTTAATGAATGATTTAAATAAGTTACCATGCAAAAGACCAAAATCTTCTGGTACAGAGAATTGCGCTTTGCCTTTATTGTAATCCAGTAGACGCACACTAAAATCGTAATCACGAACATAAGAAGAGAAGTTATTGCCGACAATACCTTCAATCCGTTGCCCCGTTTTGCTATCCAAAATACTGGTTTTTAGCACTTCAATCGATGGAATGGTTTCGCTGCTATTTTCTACTTTGATATTGGCGGAAATAATGTCTAACTCGACCGAGTAACGATCACCTGTTGGGTTATCCCAACAAGCCAACTCATTAAAACGTTGGTCTATCATGCGTAATACGCTACGCAAGTTCTGTTGACGATGTTCACCACGCGCCAAGTTAGCAAAGTTCGTGGTGATACGAGTGTTGTCTGCTGGATGATAATTTTCATCAAGACGAGTCTTTTTAATGGTAAAAGTAAAATGTTGAGTCATCAGCGTTATCTTCCGTGTCAATCAGATGAAACCAAATGATCATCCGTTCAATTCATGACTCAGTTATAACTCGCCCTTAATTAAGTTAACAATGTTGTTACTTAATGTTGATTGTGAAAAAAATTCATGTTCGGTGTGCTTCAATAAAAAATAGTAAGGCAGAAGATGACGTTGGATCTGTCATCAAATCGCTCTGCAACAACCCCGCATCTGGTCTACAGCCCCTATGTTCACCTGAGCGAGCCATCACACTATTAGCATCAAACTCTGCTGGTTACTTTATGAAGCTCGTTTTAGGACAAAACTTTGTCAGTGATTTTGCTAAATTAGCATTTAACGGATTGCCAAAAGTATTGTAAGCCTCTATTTTGGTGGCCTAACAAACTCATCCGCTCTAGGGGGGGGAATTTAGTCTGTCACGTCTACATATATGTAACTGATTATAAAATGGAGAAATATAATGAGAAGAGCACTAAACCTTACTGATACTTGTATTAAAACATTAACTGCTGTTGAGGTGGAATTATTTCGTTCTAATCAACATGAATTAAACGGTGTAGTTGAATTAAAGAAAATCTTAGGCCAATCTAGACAATCTTTTGAGGCCATTTTTTCTGTTCGAGGCGAAGATAGTTATGTTAAGAGTTTTGTTACTTGGTATGATGCGCGCGAAAATAACCCTACACGCTCTGAGCACCGCCTTTACTTTCAGAATAATGAGGTTATGAATCGAGCTAAAGAAGGTAGTACTCTAATCTTAGGTTGGGATGATGCTAAGCGATTTTGGATAGAGTTAGTTCTGTAGTTTTCGTTGCGAGCCTGTAATTTAAATTGTGTATCTGCTTATAATTAAGCCAGTCATGGCTAAGGATAAGCAATATGGATAAGAAAGCTCTAGAAGCTGGTTCCTTCCGATCTTGATGACTTCAGAAAAATGCTCTGAAACCGCTCTCAATGCTGAACTCGATGAGCACCTTGGTTATGAAAAGCACGCTCCCGCTCGCACTGACAACAGTCGGAACGGTTATTCATCAAAACGGTTGATTACCGATGATGGAGAGATCCAATTGGATGTTCCGCGTGACCGCGATGCCTCCTTCGTGCCCAAACTAGTCCGAAAACACCAAACACGATTTCAATCTATGGCCGACAAGATTTTAAGCTTATACGCCAAAGGCATGACAACACGTGAAATCGTCGCCACGTTCAAGGAAATGTATGATGCTAAAACCGTGGCCAATTTTAGTTGACCACTTCACAATTTTATTGAGGTCAAACTCAGGCTTCTCAAAGCCCACCAAACTCGTATTCCAGAGAGGCTTAACTCACCTAAACCGAGCTAAAATGTTAGCTCGGCTTTTATAGCAATAAGGCTGTATACAATTACATATATTGCTTAAGTAGCTTTGCGACTGCCCTAAAAACAGGAACTACAACAGAATTGCCAAATTGTTTATATGCAGCGGTATCTGCACAAACTATGCGAAAGTCAGTGTCTGTTTCATCGCGGTCAAACTCAGGTTTTTCGAAACCCATTAACCGGGCACATTCCCGTGGAGTTAATCTTCGAGGCGTTTTATACAATGAGTTAAACTCTGCTGCATAACGTCCGTATTCTTCATCGTACTTTTTCTCCCCTTCTTTGATAGCTAGCTTGTATTCTTTGTCACTCAAATTTGGGTTCTTAATCTTTAACTGTTCTGCATAATGCAAAGATGCTTGTGCTCGCTCTAGGTTCTTTCTGATACCGTGTTCTTTGTTGTTAATCAAGTACTCAGGTTCTAGCCCGTCTTGGTTGATCAAGATCTCTGATCCATCTTTATGATAACGTGCAGAAAGTGTTCGAGTAACTGCATTGGGGTTTTCTGGATCGACAAGACCAAAGCCAAAGCCATTGCCCTTGCTTTGATGCTTCAATGCATAATGGTACAGATAATTCCAAAGGTTTGGCGTCAGAGTGAATTTGGCCTTCTCTGTCGCATTTAAGTCACAAAGAATCTCCGATATGTTGTAACGCTTCTCTGGTCTCTCAATATTTTTAAGAGAAAATTGTTCTAAATCTGGTTGCCTTTCAATTAGGTCTTTGCGTATACCTACTAGGACTATACGTTCACGGTGCTGTGGCGTGAAAAGAGATCCATCTATAATTGTGGGCTCTTGTTTACGTTTGCGAACTTCTTTTATTGCCTCTTCAATGTTTTCACCTGCATTCGATATATCTGCTATCCAGTATCCAGCTCTGTCTAGAGCGCGGATAATAGTGGCAAACGTGTTCCCTTTATCGTGACTTTTTAAATTTTTTACATTTTCAAGGACAAAGTACTTAGGTTGCCGTGTGATGAGAATTTGCTCTACGTCGAAAAACAACGTCCCTTGAGTATCACATTCGAAACCATGTGCACGCCCTAGTGAGTTTTTCTTAGAAACTCCGGCTAAAGAGAACGGTTGGCAAGGGAAACCAGCCAGCAATAAATCATGTTTAGGGATGTGTTTTAAGATGCTTGCTTGTTTTTCTTCCTCTGTCTTATCTTGGTTACCGCTTTGTGTTATCTGAGTAATGTCCATATAACTGGTATTTTTTTCAGAATTTTCGCTCGGGTGGTCCAAAAAATACGGTAGCTCACAGTCATCAACATAATGGTTAGCTAGATATGTGCGTCGTGCGGCAGCATCCCACTCGCTCGTGAATACGCATTTCCCTCCCGCGTCCTCAAAGCCCTTACGTAATCCACCAATGCCAGCAAACAGGTCAATAAAGGTAAAGTCGGGTTTATCCCAATGTATTGGTCTAGCTGGTAGCAGTTGGCGTCTCAGATCTTCTAGTGCTTTTTCGTGGAAAATAATGGGTGTTATGTTTGGGTTTGCTTTCCATCGGTTCAGTTTTTCTCTCGTTAGCTCCGCGTAGTTTCCACCAAGTTGTTTGAATTTTTCGGCTAGGTTTTTCTGATCGTATACTTCAATCAATAACTTAAGTAACTTGTTAGTCGCAATTCGGTTATGTTCGATGCGTTTCTCGTCCTCGAGATCGCCTTTCAGTATTTCGTTGTAGCGCATTACTTGCTCTAAAAAGGGAATATTGTGTGAAATTCTAACACACAATATTGCCTGACTTAAGGTTCACTTTTCTTTTTTGAATTATGTATTTTGCTGGAGTCGCTGGTCGGGTTGTTTTTTAGGCATTCTGCATTTCTTTTGCCAAATAGATAAAGCCTTCAAAGGTCATTAGCCAACTGGTTTGCTCTGGCTGATACGTTGATTGAAGTGGTTCTGGAACAACTAGTTGTAGTTGTTGGCTGCGCATTTCATCGGTTTGAGTAGTACTTATAGCTGGTTCCATCGTGATTAAGTGCTTTCTTGGCACCCGCTCTGCTTCAGATAAAACTTGCCGCCATCTGTCTTTACAGGTTGTCTTTGCTCCTAGTAATAAAAGTCTTTCTTCAGGGAATAAAGGATCTCTGTAACTCGCTGCATTAGGAAATATGAAATCAGGCTTTTTATGCCCTTCAGTTCTGGCACCTCGCTCAAATTGAACGTTATTTGCAACTAAAATGGTTTCTATATGATTTTCAAATGCATGCCCGCTACGAGATTTTCTTCGGTTTTGTACACTGAGTGAAAAGCTAATGAAATCATCCACATCATCTCCATTTTCACCAAAGCCTTTGACGAGTTTTTCCCTAACGATATGCTTCTCTAATTGGCGAAATGCAGATTCCTCGGTTTCCATCCAAGCGATCAGCGCTTTATCTGGTGTTTCTATGGGGCAAATAGCGGGTGCTATCTCGCGGCTAAATGTAGAAAATTCGCGCGTTTTAGGGAATTCAGCCCCAAATCGTTCTAAGATTTTATCTAGGTAATTGCTGCCATCAGATCCAATCTCAATTCCGTAACGCGCAAACATAAGCCGAATAGGGACGGCTATGCTCGAGTTAAAGTCAACACTTGTTAATCCCCGTAAGTTAGCTGTTGTGTTTCTTACACCAAATAAAGTTCGAATTTGAGCTTCTAACTCAGTGTTTGCCGGACAAAAAACGAGGAGTAGTGTTCCCTCATGTGTGCGTGCTATTAAGAAAAAATCCCCAGGCCTAAAACGCTCACTCACACTGTTTGACTTATAGTAAAGTCTCCACTCGGGCTTTCGAGTTGGGCTGGTATATCTTGCGTCGTACCAAGTAACATGATCCTCACAGATAGTGGTCGCTTCGTCATCGTCTAGGTAGACCATTGTACAAGGTATATGAACAGGTCTACCGTCATTCACCATTCCCAACTGATAACCAATCCCTGCTGCAACTAAACCTCCTATTTCATGTTGATTCGAACTCCCAGGATCGGCATCAACGGCAGAAAGGTATTTAAATGCAGCAGCAGAAAAAACATCGTTTAGTTGTTCAAACATAGTCTGTACCAGTTGGTTTGCTTTGCCTAGATAAAAATAATGAAGTCATCAATATCGCCATATTACTTATGCGTATCCTAAAAAATCGCCACCATAAAGTCACTAAAAGCATTGATTTATTTGGGTTAAACTTATTATCTCGATGAAGCACACTACGGGCAACCTGCTTTATCTCGCGAACCTCTTAGCTCGTTCCTCTCTCAATCGGTGGCTCGACCAAGCCAATTTGCAATACAAACGACGTATTCCTCATTGTCTTGTCCCTACGGGTCACAATCAGGGCTAAAAAGCATTCCACTGCGAAAGCCAAGTGCTGTCTGAACGGTTTCATCGATGTGCATTTACGTCCTGTGTTGCTATTCACCGCGCCTTTTCTCCGCCTTCTGATCCTTTGCTCACAGAACCAGAACCCTAAAAAGCAAAAGATAAAGCGTTTTTTGCTTTTTACGAACACTGTGAGCAGGCGGGAAGTCGGGCGAAAACGGCGGTAAAAACGTCAATCAACAAAGGAGCTAGTTATGTCACATCTAAATTCGTTAACCGTTCACAGCACTAAGGCTTTCACAGCGGGCAACGTATCCCCGTTGCATCAGTCGGGCTCTACAACAATGAAAATCGCGCCGGTTTCAGTGTTGGTTAATTGGTCTGAATCTAATCGATTCGAAAGTGGTCTTGAAATGGATTTTGTTGCTTTTGAAGCGCTAGCACTAGAGGCCGCGCTACAAAATCCGCTCAGTGGCTATGACAAAACGGATATCACCGTCACTTTTGATAATAGCCATCAACACCGTTGCCGCGTTGATCTGGGGTGCGGTGGCAATGAAACCGGCTTTGCTGATCATTGCTTTCGAATTTTAGAACATGCCCAAGCGCTAGAAATCTCAGAGCCCAATGATTGGTATTTTACTCACGCCAATGGCAAAGAGTTGCTTGCTCTTGTTCGTGGTTATGCATTTTGTTATGAGAAAAACTAAGCCATTTAGATCTTGAACAAGTGTGATCTGGCGCAACCGCAAAATCATTTTGGGGCAAAAATGAGTTTACTCCGGCATAGCTCTGAATTTAAGCGAGCTTGATTCATCGTTCAGATCAAGAAGCTAGGCTTAACTTTCTGGCTTTATTCAAAACTTATAAAATAAAGCCTTTGATACCCCTACAGCCCCAATTCACTTTGATTAATGGCCGCACTAACGCTTTTGCTGAATATCGTAGCTGATTTGCTTATCGGCGTTCTTTAATGGTACCCCTACCTGATTAAACGCCTTTTGGATAGTGGTTGAAACATGCTGGCGGCCTTCTCCCAGTAAAAAGTTGGCTCGATACTGATTGGTTTCAAATACGCAAACTATTGCTAAGCTTTGTGGAAAAGAAGTGTATTTGACCGTATGAGTCACCCAAAGGAAACCATCGTAATCTTTTAACGTGCTTTCACAAACTTCGGTTAACACTTCTCTAATGAGATTCTCAATCTTCTTATCTGACTTGCGCATAAAAAATTCCCGATTTAATCACGTTAAAAACTTCTCAGTCTACCTTGTCTTAAACAACATTGGGCAGTGAAATTGATTCCAGCTCACTCGGCGCCTCTTTCGATAAGCGACAAAAGCTATTGCAAGGCATCGTCACGCTGCGATGTTAACGCGCAATAAATCTGCAAGGTGGTATGGAGAAAACGTTTAAAGCGTTGCGAAGGGAGCAACTACTTCCAGCCTTGAAGCCATTTTTCCTCATTTTTGAGTTCAAGCCAGTCTATTGAATATTCATTTCTCGACAGCACGGATTCAAGTAAACATGACATTACTGCGCCATCTTCATCATACTCAACTTCTGAAATCAAAAAATGCTTTTCCCGTTTGAGCGGCTTTACCGCAGTCCATTTACTATTTCGTAACTTAGCTGGGTTTATCTGGTTCATACTAACTCCGTAATAAACTGAATTTATTGAAAATAGTAATCAATAATACGAACGATAGCGGTTTAAGTTCAGTTCGCTGTTCCGTTTATATCGAGCCAAATAGGCGGAAAATGTGGGATATTTTATACGTTTAAAAGAATGAGATTTGAATTTTAGCGCAAGCTAGATGGGTGGAAGCCCCAGCCACATCCCGGCACACACGTCATCCGCTGTGGCTGCTTCCTTCCGGACCTGACCAAGTTCACGAACTAGTGTTGCGGGAGGACCAGGGCCTCCATAGAGCACTTTAGCGCCTTGGCTAAAGAGTGCGAGGATTATCCGGCATCCCCTCCTCTATTGCAACCCTCAGCCCGCATAAAATCAATAAACCTTTGTTAACTGGGCAGTAATTAAACAATCTTATTCATCATCCACTGCTGATGCTGCTGTTTTGTTCTACTCTATCTGCTCTTCACTGCTTTTTAGTAGGTAGTCCGTCATCCATGCAGTCACGAGTAGACACAACCAAACGACAAAGACCGGTTTGGGTACTTCGATAGCAGGAGCCAGCACGATGCCCATAAACGCCACCGACGGTAGCGTCCAGCACAATAACGTTGGCCAATGCTGTGCTCTTTGCTTCACCAGTTTATTGATGATGGCCATTAACCCAGTCACGCACAATGAAATAACAACCGCGAAGGTAAATTCAGCAATCCACAAAGGCAGCAACAATAATAATGCCCACCAGTGGCGAACCGATGAAGGCGTGTATTTCCAACTATTAACTGCCCACCATATTGCGCTCACCGAGAGTATTTGTAATACCGTCATCACCGGAGTGCCATCAAGCTTACCTGCTGACTGCGTGGTCATAATGCCGACTTGCAACGTCAGTAAAATTAAACCACAAATCACCATGACCCCTTTATGGCGAGGCGCAGAAAAAGCCACCATCAGTAATGGGAAGATAACCCACATACTCACAGATAACGCGGCTGGCTGATAAGACAGCGTGAAGCCATAGGTCAGTAAACCTATCAATAACACTAAACCAGCATTCCCGCTACGAGGTAACATCCATAATGCAGGCGCTAATAAAGCGATCAATGACCAGTTGCCTTCACTCAAACCTAGGGCTTGACCGCAGACAATCGCTAAGATTATGGTGATCATAAATTGCATAACCGACACTATCATACCCTCTCCTTATACCTATCCGTGGTAACCATTGAACTAGGGCTTTATGAGTATGGACCAATTTTCTCAACAAATCTTTGCCGTAGTGCACCAAATTCCTTTTGGTCGAGTAGCGACCTATGGACAAGTTGCCCATTTAGCGGGCTATCCGGGCTATGCTCGTCAGGTAGGAAAAGTGTTAAGCCGATTGCCGCAAGGCAGCAAACTGCCTTGGTTTAGAGTGATTAATAGCCGAGGTGAGTCATCGTTGAGCGGGGCCGATAAAGCGCGTCAACACGCTTTACTGCTTGCCGAACAGATTGTGATCAATTCATCTGGAAAAATTTCACTACGCCAATATCAATGGCAACTTTAGACGTTTATCTCATCAACAAAGGGGCGAGGTATCGTTTCAACATGTTTCATAAATCACATTCCCTCTTGACAAATATTTGACCTCTTTCACAAAATAGCAGCTAATACTTAAGTGAACTAATTTTAGTCTATACCCAAATAACTTGGATCTACAGGTAGGAAGGGTATACAAGCAACCATCATTGGGTGAGGGTCATGAGTAAACCACTAAGCGAATTATTACGCCTACTACAGCTTGAAAAGCTTGAAGAAGGTTTGTACCGAGGTGAAAGCGAGAACCTTGGTTTACCCCAAGTCTATGGCGGTCAAGTGATTGGGCAAGCGCTCTCAGCGGCCCGTTACACGGTAGACTCTGATCGCACCGTCCATTCCTTCCATAGCTACTTTTTGTATCCGGGCGATCCTGAAAAACCAATTATTTATGATGTAGAAAACCTACGTGACGGTCGTAGCTTTAGCACCCGTCGAGTCAAAGCGATTCAAAACGGCCGACCGATTTTTTATCTCACCGCTTCTTATCATGGTGAAGCGCCGGGCTTTGAACATCAAAATACGATGCCTAATATCCCAGGGCCTGAAAACTTTGCTTCAGAATCCGAGCTAGCGGCACAAATCGCCCATTTACTGCCAGAAAAAATTCGTAACGCGTTTTGCGGTGAGAAAGCGATTGAGATCCGCCCTGTGACGGTGATTAATCCGTTAAAACCACAAAAAGAAGAGCCTAAACAATATTTATGGATTCGCGCAAACGGTGAAGTGCCTGATGATCAGTTAATTCATCAATACTTACTCGGTTATGCGTCAGATTGGGGATTTCTCGTTACCGCGCTGCATCCTCATCAAGTCTCACTGATGACACCGAATTTCCAAGTGGCGACGATCGATCATTCCATCTGGTTCCATCGCCCGTTTAAAATGGATGAATGGCTGCTCTATGCGATTGAAAGCCCCACCGCGAGCAATACCCGTGGTTTAGTACGCGGTGAGATTTATAACCAGCAAGGGGCGTTAGTGGCAACAGCGGTACAAGAAGGGGTGATGCGTTTTAAATAAAGCATCCCCACTATCACTATAGTGGTAAGGCGGTGGTGTATTTCAAAGACTCCATCGCAAAGGTGGAAGTCACATTATTTAAACCATCGACGCTATTGACCAGTTTTTTATAAAACTGGTCAAAATTTTTCATGTCTTTGACCAGTACTTTCATCATGTAATCATACTCACCAGCCATGCGATAAAACTCCATCACTTCCGGAAAATCCTCCACCGTATTCACAAATCGCTGATACCACTCATGAGAATGATCACTAGTTTTCACCATCACAAAAGCAATAAAAGATAACCCTAAACGTTCTGGATCAAGCAGCGCCACGCGTTGGCTGATCACCCCCGACTCTTCAAGTTTTTTCAATCGCTTCCAACATGGTGTGCTGGTTAAATTGACCGCCTCGGCCAATTCATTGAGCGATAGCGTGCTGTCTTTTTGCAACATCGCCAGTAGCTGTTTATCTATTCGATCCATCTCTCACCTTTTTGCTACAAAATTAGATAACAGGAGAAAATGATTCTCTTAAACTAGCAAATACAAAGCAAGATGACCAAGTTTTTCTCTCGAACACAACGTACATTATCAGCATTAACTCATGAGCTATTGCTCACCATGACTATGAGAACGCCACCATGTGTACCGACCATCAATGGATTAATAACGCGATTCGTAAAATCGAGGCCGATTTTCAACGCTCGGCTGATACCCATTTAATTAAGCTCGATCTCCCTAGCATTGCAGGAATTGATCTTTATCTTAAAGATGAGAGCACGCACCCAACCGGTTCACTCAAACACCGCTTAGCTCGCTCTTTGTTTTTGTATGCGATATGTAATGGCTGGGTTGGTCCAGATACGCCAATTATTGAAGCCTCTTCAGGAAGCACCGCGATTTCTGAGGCCTATTTTGCCCGCTTATTAGGGTTACCTTTTATTGCGGTGATGCCGAAATGCACAGCACGTAAGAAAATCGAACAAATTGAGTTTTATGGTGGCAAGGCGCATTTAGTCGATCGCAGCGATCAAATTTATGCCGAGTCTCGCCGCTTAGCACAAGCGTTAAACGGTCATTATATGGATCAATTTACGTATGCTGAGCGAGCCACCGATTGGCGTGGTAACAGTAATATCGCCGATAGTATTTTCCAGCAAATGCAACGGGAAGATCATCCTATTCCAAGTTGGATTGTGATGAGCCCAGGCACTGGTGGCACTTCCGCGACCATTGGCCGCTTTATCCGTTATCAGCAACATAATACTAAGCTGTGCGTCGTCGACCCAGAAAACTCGGTATTCTTCGATTATTACCAAACGCGCAATAGTGAGTTAACGCTGCAGTGCGGCAGTAAAATTGAAGGCATTGGCCGTCCACGTGTCGAACCGAGTTTTATTCCTAATGTGGTTGATGAGATGAGACAAATCCCCGATGCGGCCAGTATCGCTACCATTCATTGGTTAGAAAAGATCTTAGGAAGAAAAGCAGGCGCATCAACCGGAACCAACCTTTATGGCGCACTTCAGTTAGCCAGTGAGATGAAACAGCGCGGTGAACAAGGCTCAATTGTGACCTTATTATGCGACAGTGGTGAGCGTTATTTGGATACTTATTACAACCCAGAGTGGTTGGCGCACAACATCGGTGACTTAGCACCTTACGCCGATAAGTTAGAGACGTTTCAGCAAATAGGCCAACTGGATTAAGCTATTTTTACGATACAAGATTAGAAGATAACTAAGGGCCGTTGACCCTAATCAAGTCAACCATTTTTGTTACAACGATGACAGTTCTCTGACAGCCAATGACAAGAACATGACGCCTATCTGACGATTTTTACCTTCGTTTGATGGATAATAGCCCTATTATTCACAAGCCAGATTGAAGATGTTGCCCTAAACGTATGTCTCCAGAGCAGTCGCAACTTCAGATATCAACATGGCTACTACAACGTCCGTTTCAAAAAAGGTATTAACTATGATCAAAAAATCTCTTTTTACCGTCAGTGCACTCGCCCTAGTATTAGCTGGCTGTGACAATCAGCAGCAAACTTCGGCCCCTGTCGAGTCACAAACTACCGCTCCAGTCACTGTTGATGTCAATGATGATGAAGCCGTGATGGATGAAGCATTTAAGAGTGAGCATACCGCTTACAATAGCTTAGACTGGCAAGGGACCTATCAAGGCGTACTCCCTTGTGCGGATTGTGCAGGCATTGAGTATACCTTGGTCTTAAATGATGATCTGACCTATCAACTTACCCAAGTTTACCAAGGCAAAGAAGAGGCCGCTCCATTTGTCTCGCAAGGAACATTCCATTGGGAAAACAATGGCAGCGTCATCACCTTAGATGGGGAGTCGGATGCACCCAATCAATACTTTGTCGGTGAAAATATGTTGATGAAATTAGACATCAATGGCGAGAGAATCACTGGCGATTTAGCATCTTTGTATAATCTTAAAAAACAATAGCCGTTGCTTCGATAAATTCTTTTCACTTATCCCCAACCACCTAAGAATAAAGTGTTTGGGGATAAAACCAAGATTAAGAATTTTGCTGGCGTGCAGCAAAAGCCGCCGCTTGCTCTGGTGTTGCCGGTAATTGATGGTTCGCTTTCCACTCATCGTAGCTCATGCCATAAACGCGTTCACGCGCTCTATCAATATCCATTTCAACCCCTATTGCCTCAGCTTCCGCTTGATACCATTTACAAAAACAATTACGACAAAAACCAGCCAAGATCATGAGATCAATATTCTGAACGTCCTTATTATTATCTAAATGCGCTAACAGACGACGAAAGACTGCCGCATCGATTTTATCTTGTTGTTCTTGAGTTAAGTGTTGAATGTTCGCTTCTGACATGATGTTTCCTTTTTAGTAGTGAGCGGTAGCATTAGCTTATCTCAAGATAGCAAAACGCCCAAGACAAGCTTGGGCGTTCATCAATCATCCAACACGGATGATCAACCTTGGATACCAACAATTAGCCATGGCGCATTAGGTTGCGTTAAATCTCGCTCTAAATGCCAAATATCTAAAATTTCTTCTTCCGTTTCATCGCCTAAATCTCGGCAACGACCCGTAAATTGTAAACTGAGCTGCGCTTTACGATCATCGTAATCGGCACGAACAATCTCTGCATCGACATACATGACTTCAGTTTGTGGCTGCTGGTCAAGCTTTTCTCTTTCGGCTTTCAGATCAGCGAACAAACTTTCAGACACGTACTCCTGAATTGTTTCAAGTTGGTTGTGATTCCAAGCACCTTGCAAAATCCGATAATGCTCACGTGAGCCATTAATGAAAGCGATTTTATCAAAACTCGGTGGATAGTTATGAGGGACATCACTGTACATGCTTGAACCAAAGCCCGAACTGGCTGCAGGTTTAAATTCCTGCTCCGGAGCTTGCTCAAAACTTTGACGATGAACATTGGTATTGTAAGCGGGTTGCTGAGGATTCAAACTCCCCGGTTTACCGGCCAGAAAATGACGCGCGAGCTTGAACAGTGCAAACCCAATCAAACCAAAAATAAGAATATCCATAAATTGGATACCCTCAAATGCACCACCGAAAAATGCGGCCAGTAGACCACCAGCGAGTAGGCCTCCCATTAGGCCGCCCATTAAGCCTCCGCGACTGTTCGTCGCAGCAGGTTGCTGATTATTTTGCTGGCGCTGTGGAGCGGCTTGTTGCTGTTGGTGGTTTTGTGCTGGTGCCGTTCGATGGTTTTGACCAAACGATTTGCCACCGCCCATCCGTCGAGCTTCAGCATCAGGAATCACCATCACAGTGATCATCAGTAACGCCATAAAAGAAAACAAACGCTTCATATATTTCCTCAGGGGATTTTATTAGGTACAAAAGGCTTTTATTCTTTGTCATGATAGTCACTTCAAGACGCTAAGCAAACCTTTTGCCTGACTGACATGTATCAGAATATTGCAGCCTTATTGAGTTGACGCATAGTGTGACACTCTCTAGAATATCGAACATTGTTCTTTTTTGATTATGCGGTTTAACAACAACTTATGGCCAGACGCAACGATCATACTCGTGAAGAGTTGATCTCTCTTACCTTAAATGCCAGCAAAGCTTTCTTAAGCAAGCATTCTTATCATGAACTTAGCCTAAGAAAAATCGCCAGTATGATAGGTTATGTGCCAAGTACCTTAGTTAATGTGTTTGGTAGCTATAACCTACTTCTTTTACATGTTGTTGCACAAACGCTCGATGAGCTGGCTTCAGAAGCGAAGTTAGCGGTAAAAAAATGCGCTGATCCTAAAAAAGCACTGTATAAATTGGCCTATTGTTATCATGACTTTGCCCAAAAACATCCCTACCGTTGGCAGTTGATTTTTGAACATAATATGAATGGCGAAGATCTCCCCGAATGGCAAGCGGAACGAATCAACGGCATGACTACCATGCTAGAGTCGCTGTTACAAATCATTGCCCCTCACCGTAGCGCACAAGAAGTATTACGCACGAGCCGAGTTTTATGGGCTGGTGTGCACGGGATAACGTTACTCAGTTGTTCAGGAACAATAAAGTTTGTACACTAATCAAAGCTTGGAATAAT
>NZ_BDJF01000012.1 GCF_001895205.1 Vibrio injensis
AAAAATTAACTCTTGACGCCATAGTCTCTTGTTATATTTCAGTTCCACACAGCTACTGAAACACCAAACAACCTTTGAAAATAGCAAACAACATCAATCGCTTAATGTAAGTTGAGCTAGCTTTGGTACAAAAAACAGTTAATTTTTAAATTGGCTCAAGCTTACCCATTGATTCTGATGATAAATCTCAGAGAAACAAACCATTAATGCAAACCAAATTAAAATAGCTGCCAAATGCGATTAAACGATAATGTTCGTTAGTCATTGATATACTTGATCAAATCAACAGCCATCCATCACAAGAAATCATCAACCAGCAAAGATCCCACATTATCACTTAACTTTTAAATTTGTAACACGTTGAATTTAAGAGAAATATAACGCCCGGTTAAGGGGTGAGCAACGCAACTACCAACTCACCGCACAATACCGTAACCACTGAAATCAACGCAAAACAAAAATGCCGAGCGTTGCGAATCCCTCTTTAACCGTTTGTTAGGTGCCTGAACACAATCGTCTTTTTGGCTCTGTTTCATGCAAGTATCGAGTAAAAGTATCTTTCGGACGCTCAAGACCATTTTCAGCTAACACTCTTGAGGCCATACCTCGATGATTACTGCCATGCGTCAGTAAATGAAGCAAAATTTCTTCTATTGTTAACTGTCCAAAACCACCATCGATAAAACGGAAAATCACATTACGTTTGAGTTCGTCTGCACTCACTGATTTTGTAAAATCAATAAGCCATGAGTCATGCTCATTCATGATTCGTCGCAACTCTGACAATGAAGGAGTCTCGACGGTATTGTCACCACTGTACTTTTCGGGCTCACCTAAAATACGACTGATAAAAAGACTATCCACGACCGTTGTGTGATTCAAAATCCGAACGAAAAAGGTCGCATCTTTTTCTGGTAACTGTGAAAATTGTTTTTCACCTAACTCAAGCAACTCATCGTTTGCCCATTTTTTATATTGAAACGCACTAGCAAACTGCATTTTTTCTCCACGATTTACTTCTTGATAACTGATTGGCACCTAACGCCCTGTTAAGGTGTGAGCAACGCAATACCGATGCTTCTGCAAACCGCCTTAAACACCAAACTCAACGCATAGCAAAAATGCCGAGCGTTGCGAATCACTCTTAAACAGATTGTTATGTTCGTTACTTTTTGTATTTCGCTTGCGGCAAAACCATGGGAACAGAAAACTGGATTCTTGATTCTGAAGTGTCACCATGATTCGATTTACCATTAGCTCCAATGTTAATCCCACTAACAGAAATCCCTAACCTACCACCACTTTCCGTACCGCTTGTGGCTGTTACTGCCACATCAAATGAGATTTCACTAACTTTCAGCCATTTATTAGCGTCAACTTTCAAACTTCCATATTTGCTTTCACGCTTAACCTCTGTTACACCCTCAGGACTCACTAAAGCTTGCGAGTCTTCAAGTTCTTTATTCGCTTTCTCAATTCCTCTAGCAATTTGAGATAACGACTGTGAAATAAAGTCTTCTAGATTCATTTTTTAACTCCGAGAACATAACGCCCGCCTAAGGGGCTGGCAACGCATTACCACTACACTCAAACACAACAACGGCAACCACCGCGGCTCATTGGGACTGGAAACGCCACGCGTTGACAGTCCCTCTTGAGGCGTTTGTTAGTTTCGTAGCCCATTGTTTAACAATGACTTTTTAAACTCATTTGCTTGAAAGTCATTTTACGCAAAAGCATCACGCAAACACACGTCCAACGCCAAAAGCTGTGACGTTGGCTGCCAAAACGTTCAGAGTCCGCGACAAAGAAAGCCAGATCACAGAGATGATTCAACCTTTTATGAAACCAAACTGATCAAGTTGAACGTCCGACAACATTGAAGCATCAAAGCTTGTTGGTTATCAGCGATTTTGAAACCGCTGAACTTTCAACGCTTTCTACCAAATCGGCATCAGGAAAAACCCAAAAGCCAAATTGTGCAGCTTGAACGATAAAGGCTAAATTTTCAGAACCTTGTGCGTGAATTTTTGATGATTTTCCTGAGAGAAACTAACGCCCAATTAAGTAGCCCGAAACGCAACTACCAACTTTCCGCACAACACCGTAATCACCAAACTCAACGCAAAACAAAAATGCCACGCGTTGAGGGTCTGCTTGAATTGTTTGTTATATTTCAGTTCCAGACAGCTACTGAAACACCAAACAACCTTTGAAAATAGCACACAATATCAAGCACTTAACTTAAGCCGCGCTAACTTTGGCACAAAAAAACAGTTAATTTTTAAATTGTCTCAAGCTTACCAATTGATTCTGATGATAAATCTCAGAGAAACAAACCATTAATGTAAACCAAATCAAAATAGCAGCTAAATGAGCCCAAACGATAATGTTCGTTAGGAATTGATATACTTGATCAAATCAACAGCTATCCATCACAAGAAATCATAAACCAGCAAAGCTCCCACATTATCACTTTACTTTTAAATTTGTAACACGTTGAATTTAAGAGAAATATAACGCCCAATTAAGTAGCCCGAAACGCCACTACCAACTTCCCGCA
>NZ_BDJF01000013.1 GCF_001895205.1 Vibrio injensis
GAGAAAAGGCCACAACCGATTGATTTGGTGAGATTAAGCATAACGCCCAATTAAGGGGTGAACAACGCCTCCACCCAAACCTAAAGAATTGTGCTATAAACACTAAATTTGAAGTAGAAGCAAAAATACCGAGCGTTGTGAATCCCTCTTAAATTGTTTGTTAGCCATTTGTTTCCACGGACACTGACTCTTTGAACGACATTGAACTTGCATTATTCTCAATAAGAAATTGAAGCGTCCCAATTAAAACAGCGACCCCTTTATCAATTTCTTGAGATATTTCCCAATAATGCTTCTCTGCCTCCTTAAATCCTAAATCTGTTTCCGAGTACCTAGGACGAAACAATGGAAAATCTCCATGAGCAATGTCACTACGGAGTTTATAGAAGTCTTGTATTAGGCTTTTATTTGAACGAGGTAAAGGACCTAAAACGACTGGAAGTTTTCGGTTTAATCCTCGTGCTTTAGGCTCACCTTTGCTTAGATACAAATTTTCTATGACTTGAGATAACTGTAATACATCAGTGGACTCAATATCTCCTTTATACGATAGATGCAGTAAAACGGCACTTGCCTTGGTAATTGAAGTATTAGCGAGATTGAAAAATATTGAGCTATATTTTTCAAGCCAATACCAAGACTTTGTAACTGAGATTGGTTTGATTCGCGGCCAGCCATTTACCGATGAGTAGTGCCAACCACTTTCTAAATCTGCACAATGGAGCGACCTCCAAGTTTCGCCAACTTGAATATCTCCAAAATTGCAACCGCCACGTACAGCGATATTCAATACCAAAAATATTTGTTCCATCACCCTCTCAACGAACTTAAGCTCACTCCAATTCTCATCATCAAAGTTTTTTTCAATCGAAAAGTTAATACTTGCACTAAACGGATGCTCTGTATTACGCTTACTTAAATCTAACGAGAAGGTTCTAAAGAATTCGGCGCAATTTTCAGGCTTTAACTGAATTAGTTTTTCACAAATGTCACTAACGTCCAACGAAACATAAACAGTTCTATGTGAGTCAAGTTGTATCGCATAGCTCGTCAAAATTGATTCAATTTCACGCCATCCAAATATCACGTCATCGTGCTCAACTTCTGCACTACTTGGCGTAATGTTTCCGCACCTAATACTGATTGATTTCAAAATTGTCTCCGAATGGCTAACGCCCGCTTAAGGGGCAGACAACGCTACTACCAACTTACCGCATAACATCGTAACCACAAAAGCCAACGCATAATAAAAATGCCACGCGTTGGCTGTCCCTCTTGAAGCGTTTGTTAGGGCGGTGCTAAATGGTGCACTTTTCCCATGCTTCTAGCACGCGATTGTATTCTTTATTTAACCCAGCCACACCTTGTACACTCTTAGCTGGGGCAGTTGGAGGTGTACCTAATATTGATTCATTCCAATCAACCCACTTTACTCCAGATGAAATAGTTTGCGCGTAGTTAAATGCATTTGGTGACTGTAATTGGTAACTTTCATTTGCATCAAGATTAACTTGGCAAATTCCGCGAACGGTCGTTCCTTCGATACCAACGACAAGATCACCCTTTTTCATTGAGAAAAGAGACCACATTACCTTAGATGCATGACCTTCTTCACCATAAGCCAACTTGTTTAAGGCATTAACTGTTTCTAGGAACTCATTTTTATAATTGTTAGTAACTAACGGTAGCAACAAAGACAAATCACCAAGTTTCGGCCAACCTTGAGCCACAACTTTTCGATATTTAAGCTCTTCATAAGACGTGAAATCTCGATCAATTGCTAACCACCAAATATTCATATTATTAACCTTTATCTTTGTAAGCCCTAACGCCGCATTAAGGTGTGAGCGACGCTTGCCTATACTTTGAGCGAAGCGAAAACGGCAAGCGTTGCGAATCACTCTTAAATGCTTTGTTATGCCAATTTTTCGGGTTAGTACATTCCGTTTTTTACTTTACGAGTATCAGACATCCACCACTCACACATATCCCAACAATCGAGTTTGGTTTCCTCATTGCCCATACTTTTACGGATTTCCACCAAGAATGTACCCAGTAGTTTCATCATATCTTTCAGGAAGTTCTCTGGTTGTCCATTTTCGCCCATGTTGTACAAATATTGCATCATATCGTTATACGCTTTCACAACTTCATCGTTTGCCATTAAAGCAAGCTTAAAACCTAAACGTCTATATTCCAAAGTGAGCATCTTTGCAGTACCAACATCAGATTTATTTTTCCCTTTATTTCGCTTGTCCATTTCCCACGCAGCATCAGACATTAGGAGGATAATAAATGGCTCCAATATTTGGTTGTATATTTCAATACGGTCATCTCGAAGCTTATTTTCTAGCTCGATTTTACGTTCAATGTTTTGCTTAACTTTCCACCCTATTGACGATATAACAAGAACAATTATTGGGGTGGCTATACTACCTATTGCAGCAACAACATCTAACCAATGCTTTTCTTCCATCATGACTCCTAACTTAGTTTTTTCGCCATTGGCATAACGCCGCGTTAAGGGGTGAGCAACGCGACTACCAACTCACCGCATTGCACTAAAAACTAATAAAATCAACGCATAACAAAAATGTCACGCGTTGCGAATCCCTCTTTAACGCCTTGTTAGCTGCCTGACGATAAAGCCTAAATTAATAATGATAACGGCAAGAAATGATTGTGATAGCACTATCATCAACCGCATAAACTAGCCTATTCGTATCATCTATTCGTCGCGACCAAAAACCAGATAAATTTTCTTTTAGTGGTTCAGGTTTACCTATGCCCTCGAAAGGAGAACGCTTAACATCCGTGATGAGTTTATTTATACGTTTAAGTGTTTTCTTGTCTTGCGTCTGCCAATAAACATAATCATTCCAAGATTCATCAGTCCAAGATAATAAACGACTACTCATCGATTAAATCTCTTTGACTAACCTTACCCGCTTTAAACTGAGCAATTGAACGATGTAAGTGCTCAGCATTTGCCGGAGAACGAAGTAAATGAACCGTTTCCATTAAGCTATTGTAATAATCCAGTGACATAACAACGGCATCTTCAGAATCACGACGCGTGATGACGGTTGTATCTGCGTCATTAACAACAGCATCTAAAACGCTCTTCAAGCTATTTCTAGCTTCGGTAAAAGATACAATTCTCATAAAACCTCCACATGTACGTTTAATGAGACAAGTATATAACTAAAAAACCAACTTGTACAGCTAATGGAACATGCGAACTTGTAAGCAGCTAACGCCGCATTAAGGGGCAGCCAACGCTACTACCAAATCACTGCAT
>NZ_BDJF01000014.1 GCF_001895205.1 Vibrio injensis
TGCAAACAGCGCCAAAAATTAACTCTTGACGCCATAGTCTCTTGTTAGGCTCAAATCACTTGCCTATTGTTTTAACTCGTTTTTTAACAACACAACTCTAGCCATGTAAGCCACCACAATGATGTTTAGAACGAAAACACTTGCCCCTAAAATACTTGGACGAACAATGATTCCATACACTTCGAAAGGTAAATAAACTGCTCCACTCAACAAAGCAAACCATTTTGTCCAGCCATATGATTTCCATAAACCATACGCTTCGACAAAACGAATTAATGAGTACGCTAATGCACCTAACGCAATGATACTTATATTAATATTTGAAATATCACTGATTGCTGTTATAAAAACATTCGGCAAGTGACTCGCTGGATTTAAATGAGCATGTTTTACTATCGATTCAGCTAATTCTTGCAAGTTATCACCAACAAGGAAATGCAAACCAATAGCAACGATAAGAGAGAGTAAACCTTTACTCCCCTCTAAAACTGCCACTGCTTTAAGACCAACTGTTGATATCATATTAACCTCTTTGAGCCTAACGCCCGGTTAAGGGGCAACCAACGCCACTACCAAGCTTCCGCATAACACTGTAACCACAAAAACCAACGCATAATAAAAATGCCACGCGTTGGTTGTCCCTCTTGAACCGTTTGTTATGTGCGTACTAACGATGATCGCTGCTTAATTGCAACAAATCCCACTTATTTCCATAAAGATCCTGAAATACTACAACCGTTCCATACGCTTCAATTCGTGGCGCTTCGTTGAAAACAACACCATTCTCTTTCATCAACTCATAATCTCGCCAAAAGTCATTCGTTTGTAGAAATAAGAAAACTCTACCGCCAGTTTGATTACCGATAAACTGAGTTTGTTCATCTGTGCTCGCTTGAGCTAACAGTAAATTTGTCCCATTCGAATTGGGTGGTGAAATTTGAACCCATCGCTTACCGCCACCTAAATCGGTATCTTCAACTAGCGAAAACTGAAGCTTTTTAGTATAGAAATCAATGGCATCATCGTAGTTTTCGACGACAAGGGCGATATTGCCAATTTGCTGTTGGACGACTTTAGGCATGATTGCTTTCCAATAGTTTAAACACCTGATTCTATACTACTTTTGACCGTTTTCCGAAAGCACATAACGCCCGCTTAAGGGGCAGCCAACGCTACTACTAAACTTCCGCATAACACCGTAATCACAAAAACCAACGCATAATAAAAATGCCGCGCGTTGGCTGTCCCTCTTGAAGCGTTTGTTAGGTTTTCTTGCGCACCTCGAAATGCACAATATCGTCTGGCTTTAAAGTTGTAGGTTTTTGCCAAATATGAGATTTAACATCAACAAGCATTTCTTTAGCTGTTTTTTCTTTATGTGCGAGCATATCGTTAAAGTTTTTGGCTAAATCATCAGGAAGCCAAAGTGTTGCCTCCCAAACCAGTTTTTGTAATTGTTTAATGTCATCAACTTCTGTTGGGTGTACAACCCATTCTGCTATGGCTTCCGCAACCAAAGCGGCTTGTTCACGCTTCTTTTGTTCAAAAGCAAGTTCAGATTTAAATTCTTCCAATGATTTTTTAATTGAAGTGTCGATAACCAACTTACAGCAATACACTATTATTGCTATTAGAGCTGATGCACCGCCTAATGTTTTGATAATTTCAAAAAGTAATTCCATAATTCCCCCTGAAAACCTAACGCCCAATTAAGTAGCCCGAAACGCAACTACCAACTTCCCGTATTACACCGTAAACACTAAACTCAACGCAAAACAAAAATGCCACGCGTTGAGGGTCTGCTTGAATTGTTTGTTAGCTTGCGTGCCAAAGTGACACAATGATTGCTTTTTGTATATTTAAACACCATAATAAAGATGTGACATTTTGACACAAAGGAGAACACATTATGGCTACCACTTTACCTCGTATCACTGCGAGAGTTGATGTTGATACGCAAAACTTATTAACCAAAGCCGCCGCTCTCGCTGGCATGTCTAGTATTAACTCATTTGTACTCAATGCTGCAATCGAAAAAGCAAAACAAGTGATTGAACGTGAGCAAACACTAAAATTAAGCCAAGCAGACGCCATTTTACTTATGGAAGCTCTCGATAAACCAACAACATTAAATCAAAAGCTTAAAACTGCCGCCGAACGCTACGAGACCAAAAACCAATGATGAAAACGGTATTACTCGATAAAGATAAACACGATAGAAACCGATTCAACTGCGGAATTGATGCGCTTAATAACTATTTGAAAGTCATGGCAAGTCAGCAAGCTAAAAAAGATAATACCCGAACATTTGTTTTAGAGGATGAAAATAACACCTCACTTATCATCGGTTTTTACACTTTAACAATGACACCCATTGACCTAAAAGCATTACCCGATAAGTTACAGAAAAAGCATCAGTCATCAACGTCTGGCGGACTCATTGCTCGCTTAGCTATCGATGAGCGCTATAAAGGTAAAGGATTTGGCGAGTGGTTACTTATCGATGCTCTACGAAAACTATTAGCCGCTAGTGATAGCGTGGCATTCCCCGTTGTTATTGTTGACGCAAAAGATGGCGCTAAACATTTCTATGAACGCTATGGTTTTAAGGCATTTCAAGATGCAGAAAATAAGCTATTTATCACCATTTCAGATATTAGGGCAAGTTTAGGCTAGTATTGCTAGCCTTTAGCAAGCTAACGCCCGGTTAAGGGGCAGACAACGCCACTACCAAGCTTCCGCATAACACCGTAACCACAAAAACCAACGCATAATAAAAACGCCACGCGTTGGCTGTCCCTCTTGAACCGTTTGTTATATTTATACTCTGAAATAAAGAAGACTCGACATATATCGAGCCTTCAAATGCTAGAAATGAACAGATGATCAGCCTATATATACGGAAACTATACTTACGTTACCGATCGCACCACTGTCTAGATTACCACCCGTTACTTGAGTTATAAAATTAGAGTTATCATTTGTCCAAGTCGATGTATTTTTCTTGCTTCCCCATGGACAATCCCAGTAGTAGTTACCTACGTGCGTGTCATCTCGATATATATCGAAAGAACCTTCTGTTCCAGAAGCGGCATCTGAACGACCACATGAAGATATCGTGAATTTTTCACCGGCTTTTACGACTCGGCCATCAATATCTTCCGGAGAAATTTCGTTATCTTTACTTCCTTGATAAAATTTGCCCCAATCACTATGAATATTTTTGATAGTGACGTCATAATTTTTAGGTTCGATTGTGATGCTAATCCATTGTGCATAAGCCATATTATATACCTTTTTCATGAATGATAAGCCTACTTATCTGTTCTCATAGCCAACTTGAGATAAGCAAATTTAAGATAGACCATCAAATAGAATGCATCAAGGCTCATAAAAATATAACGCCCGGTTAAGGGGCAACCAACGCTACTACCAAGCTTCCGCATAACACCGTAACCACAAAAACCAACGCATAGTAAAAATGCCACGCGTTGGTTGTCCCTCTTGAACCGTTTGTTATGTTTTATTACAACTATCTGATTTTATTGAAAATACTCTCAGGATCATCAACTGATTTAAGACATTATTGCCTTACTTCTAAAAAGTGTTTTTTTGCAAGATAAGCAAATATGTTTATAACGATGATCTGCATGAGCTGTTAATGGTTGAAAAATCACTTTATCTGAACCACAACTAAAGCATTTCGCACTTTCTGAATCTGCCGTTTTACATTCGGGATGCTTTATCAAATAATCCTCAAGTGTCGGTAATTTGTGCCAATCATCATCCTGTGGCTTCGAATATGATACGAAATAGTAGAATGTTGCAGCCGCGCCCAAAGCTAAAACCAACCAAATGAAATCCATTTCTGTTCCTCAAGTTATCCCGAAAACATAACGCCCGGTTAAGGGGCAACCAACGCTACTACCAAGCTTCCGCATAACACCGTAACCACAAAAACCAACGCATAGTAAAAATGCCACGCGTTGGTTGTCCCTCTTGAACCGTTTGTTATGTTTTATTACAACTAGATGATTTTATTGGAAATATTCTTAGGATCATCAACTAATTTAAGACATTATTGCCTTACT
>NZ_BDJF01000015.1 GCF_001895205.1 Vibrio injensis
CGTAATTTCTCTGATCATAATTTTCCTGAAAAAAACATAACGCCCGCTTAAGGGGCTGACAACGCCACTACCAAGTTACCGCATAACACTGAAACCACCAAAATCAACGCACAATAAAAATGCCACGCGTTGGAAGTCCCTCTTGAAGCGTTTGTTATGCTTTATTACCTATTGATTAAATTGAACTTTTTCAACATTTATTGGTTCAATCCACTTTAACTC
The DNA here is from genome assembly GCF_001895205.1 of Vibrio injensis. Lineage (GTDB taxonomy): Bacteria > Pseudomonadota > Gammaproteobacteria > Enterobacterales > Vibrionaceae > Vibrio > Vibrio injensis. Next base: position 223 of record NZ_BDJF01000015.1, read on the forward strand.
AAAATGATAAACTTGCCTACTTTCAGCAAACATTGTTGCCGATAAGATCCCAAATAAGTTGAAGCGAATTAGCCTGCGGAATCAAGGGGTCAACAACACCAAAAGAAGAGACCTTTCAGCGATAATTGAACCTTTTGTGTACACAATTTTTCAGAACAGAGCCGGACAAAAGCGCAAAATCATCGATAAACTTGCGCTAACCAAACACTGTCAGCAAATAAGATGTTCATGAAATCCCAAACATGCTGAAGCGAAATAGCCTGCGGAATCAATGATCCAGTAACACCAAAGAAAGAGACCTTTCAGCAACAGTTGAATCTTTTGCGTACACAATTTATCAGAGCAAAACCCGACAAAAACACACAAGCCTCGTTCAACTTTTAATAGCCATCAAAAAGAACAATAAACTCATAATATCAATAAATTAGAACAGGGAAACTTCTAAATCAGACCAAGCTTTCCCATTAAAATTTATATATTGATTTTGCTGAGGCTCAATAAAGCATAACGCCCGCTTAAGGGGCAGCCAACGCTACTACCAACTGACCGCATAACACCGTAATCACCAAAACCAACGCATAGTAAAAATGCCACGCGTTGGCTGTCCCTCTTGAAGCGTTTGTTATAACTCATTTAACCGACAAACTCTTCGAAGGGAATATCAAATTCTTTAGCTAAACCTTCATCGACCATCTCATTGAACCATGCCTTTAAAGCCACTTTCATTTCTGGCATTGAGGATTTCCACACAGGCTTAATGTGTTTAACCCAAAGCTCAATCTCTTTTGGAGTATATGTTTGATGCTTACACAAAATACGAGCAATTCTGATGATATTATCAGCTGATTCTTTGCCAATTATTTGACTAGGAACTGACCAATGTTTTTGACCTAAACAATCTGTGTAAAATCCGATTTGCTTCAGATCGTCTAGTAGCTCTGGAAAATCGTTTTTCTCGGAGTAAATACCACCAAAGTCACGCAGTTTTGTACAACCATTTGCAACCAAATATGGAAATACATACATCACATTCTTTTTTGTATGAGTGCGATAAGCTTTCCAAGCATCCTTGACTTCATTGCCATCTCTTGCGACTGCTAACTGACGTAAGATTGAAACTTTGCCTGCTTCCTCAATTGCTAACACAGCTATTGAATAAGCCGTCGGATAACTTTCAAGTTCAAAAAGTTTTTCAGCGTCACTCAACAGTCGATTCGCATTTTGTTGAGCAAAATTCATCCCATCTGCAGTCTCACTTGCACTAAGTGTATTTTTCCACTGTTTCAAATTTTTGCTCACTATTGCTCCTATGAGTTATAACGCCGCGTTAAGGGGTGAGCAACGCAACTACAAACTCACCGCATTACACTAAAAACTAATAAAATCAACGCATAACGAAAATGCCACGCGTTGCGAATCCCTCTTTAACGCCTTGTTAGACGAATATTTACGCCATGTATCGTTGCTCACTTAGATAATCGTCAATTTCATACAGCAACAAATCCATCGCATCTTTTACAGCAGTGATATACTTTTCAATATTTTGCATATCTGGCTGTATAGAATTTTCACCGTGCGCAATGCTATTACGTATATTTACCAATCTATCAATTTCGTCCAGTTGTCCCGTAAACTTTGAGCTATCAAAACCAAATGCGAAACATAAATCCTTAAAGACATTACTTTTAAGATTTGATTTTGTATCAACTTTCGTTTTGAACTTAAGCGGCTTACCTAGCAACTCATTAAAACTATGAGTAAATTGAATTTTCTGTTCAAATGACTGTTTACCACTTAGTGTTCGATACGCATCACCGAGGCTAACAACCACTAAATTGGTTGGTAGTTGAGTTGACTGTAAGCCCTGTTGATTTAGATGTTTCAAGACGATTTTCAGTGCATCGACCACGAAACCTTCCCAGTGCGCATAGATCATTGGGATGCACATTCGACACCAAAGCTGCTCTTCTACGTTAAGTGAATTTGCTTTATATTTTGCAAATTCACCATCTCGCCACTCATTGTTTATTGAAATCTCTTCAACAACTCTATGCACCTTCAAAAATCTCCATTGCTCGATCCATACGGGCTCTAATTCTCATATTAGAGAATGTACTGGTACCAATAGAGTTATACGCTTGATCATCAAGCAATCTTCGAATCGAACGTTCGATTTCTGCCTCATTTCCGACAATAGTTTTATATGACTTTGGAACGGCATATGCTAGTGAGTCGAAAATATGGTTAGCAAAGTTTCCTTTGGGCCTAAAAATCTCTTTTCCAAACTTATCTAGTAGGAAATTAATAAATTTCACAAATTCTTCTTTTTCACCTTCAATGTCGAATGGAATCGACGAGTTGGATACATCGCGCATAAACTCCGTAAGGAATTGGGCTACAGTTGTTTTAAAATTACCTTCTAAGTGCTTAAATGCGAAGTATCGAAGAGCAAGTTCTTCTAAGAACATTTCTTCTTTCTTCTTTGACGAAGGACTGATTAACTGTTCGTATTCAGGTATTTTAGCGACATCACGTAATACTTGATTGAGGTCTACAGGGTACGAACGGAAAATACAGTTTCTAATTTCTTGCTCTGACAGCGGGCTTGAGCCAGTATTCAAACGATTGAATAACTCATAGCGAACATCTTCTTTACTGTCCCAACGAACAATTTCAACTCGACAAACTGACCGTTTAATCGTTGTTTTCAACTTCAAAGGTAAGGTCCTGATGGTAACTTCATTTAGTTCTTTAACCATTTCACCTTCAGTAAGAGTTGAATTATTTTTACTTGGAACTGACTCTAAAAGCCCAAAGAACGCAAAAATGGTTGAAATTCTTTGCAATCCATCAACAACCTCCCATTTACCTTCATCATCTTCCGCTACGAATATTGGAGGAATTGGGATGCCTAACAAAACAGACTCAATGAACCGAGTTTGTTGAAATAGAGACCACCTAAATACCCTTTGGTATTCTGGAGTAATGAATAGATCTCCATCCTCGTACATATTCATTAATTCACCAAATGACATGTCCAATCGATCTGTTTTCAGTGAATTTCTTTTACTTGAAATGATTTCTTCTAACATTAGGATAACCAACTGTTCTGAACTAATTTATTTTATTTTACCACAGGCAATATCGATTGCCCTATATTCGTCTAACGCCCGCTTAAGGGGCTGACAACGCTACTACCAAGTTTCCGCACAACACTAAAACCACCAAAATCAACGCATAATGAAAATGCCGCGCGTTGGAAGTCCCTCTTGAAGCGTTTGTTATGCTTTATTACTCATTGATTAAATTGAACTTTTTAAAAATTTATTGGTTCAATCCACTTTAACTCAAAATGATAAACTTGCCTACTTTCAGCAAACATTGTTGCCGATAAGATCCCAAATAAGTTGAAGCGAATTAGCCTGCGGAATCAAGGGGTCAACAACACCAAAGGAAGAGACCTTTCAGCGATAATTGAACCTTTTACGAGCACAATCTATCAGAGCAGAGCCGGAAAAAAGCGTACAATCATCGATAAACTTGAACTGACCAAACACTGTCAGCAAGTAAGGTGTTCATGAAATCCCAAACATGCTGAAGCGAAATAGCCTGTGGAATCAATGAGCAAGCAACGCCAAAGAAAGAGACCTTTCAGCAAAAATCGAACCTTTTGCGTACACAATTTATCAGAGCAAAACCCGAAAAAAACACAAAAGCATCGTTCAACTTTCAGTAGCCACAAAAAAGAACAATATACTCATATTATCAATTGATTAGGATGAAAAACCGCCAAAATCAGACCAAGCTTTCCTATTAAAATTTGTGCCTTAATGTTACTGAGGCTCAATAAAGCATAACGCCCACTTAAGGGGCTGACAACGCTACTACCAACTTTCCGCATAACGCCGTAACCACAAAACCCAACGCATAATAAAAATGCCACGCGTTGGAAGTCCCTCTTGAAGCGTTTGTTATGCTTTATTATTTATTGATTATATTGAACTTTTACAATGTTCATTTGTTCGAAGCAGTTTAACTCAAAATGACAAACCAGCCTACTTTCAACAATCATTGGTGCCGATAAGATCCCAAACAAGTTGAAGCGAATTAGCCTGCGGAATCAATGGGTCAACAACACCAAAGGAAGAGACCTTTCAGCAACAATCGAACCTTTTGCATACACAATTTATCAGAGCAAAGCCGGACAAAAGCGCACAATCATCGATAAACTTGCGCTAACCAAACACTGTCAGCAAGTAAGATGTTCATGAGATCCCAAACATACTGAAGCGAAATAGCCTGTGGAATCAATGAGCAAGCAACGCCAAAGAAAGAGACCTTTCAGCAACAATCGAACCTTTTGCGTACACAATTTATCAGAGCAAAAGCCGACAAAAACACAAAAGCCTCGTTCAACTTTCAATCGCCACAAAAAAGAACAATAAACTCATAATATCAATAAATTAGAATAGGAAAATTTCCAAATCAGACTGAGTTTTCCCATTAAAATTTATATATTGATTTTGCTGAGGTTCAATAAAGCATAACGCCCGGTTAAGGGGCAGCCAACGCCACTGACAACTTAACGCATAACACCGTAAACCACAAAGACCAACGCATAGTAAAAATGCCGCGCGTTGGCTGTCCCTCTTGAACCGTTTGTTATGTGCACATATAATTTGTCTAACTATGTAATACATTGTATGCACAAAGGTACTATTTATGAGAACGGAAATGCTAAGCACGCGTATTGACCACGACACGAAAATTGCGTTCACAAACGTCTGTGATGAGATGGGTCTAAGTACATCACAGGCCATAAAGTTATTTGCAAAAGCGGTTATTAATCATGGTGGAATCCCTTTTGAGCTGCGAGTTCCACAGCCTAACGAGGTTACTGCATCTGCAATTCAAGAGCTCGTTGAAGGAAAAGGACATAAAGCTGAATCCGTTGAAGCTATGCTGAATGAGCTTACTGAAGGCAAAGTTAAGCATGTATAAACTCGAATACTCAACACAATTTAAAAAAGATTTCAAAAAGATAACTAAGATGCCGATTTCAGACATCATTGAAGTCGGCAATGTTATTTCTAAGCTGCAACGCGGCGAAAAGCTTGAACCCAAGAATGTTGACCATCCGTTAACTGGAAATTGGGTTGGATTTCGAGACTGCCACATTAAACCCGACCTAGTGTTAATCTATCGAGTTTTTAACGATCAACTACAACTAGCGCGCATTGGTTCACATAGTGATTTATTCTAATGAGTCAATTGTGCACATAACGCCCGGTTAAGGGGCAACCAACGCTACTACCAAGCTTCCGCATAACACCGTAACCACAAAAACCAACGCATAGTAAAAATGCCACGCGTTGGTTGTCCCTCTTGAACCGTTTGTTATGTTTTATTACAACTAGATGATTTTATTGTAAATATTCTTAGGATCATCAACTAATTTAAGACATTATTGCCTTACTTCTAAAAAGTGTTTTTTTGCAAGATAAGCAAATATGTTTATAACGATGATCAGCATGAGCTGTTAATGGTTGAAAAATCACTTTATCTGAACCACAACTAAAGCATTTCGCACTTTCTGAATCTGCCGTTTTACATTCGGGATGCTTTATCAAATAATCCTCAAGTGTCGGTAATTTGTGCCAATCATCATCCTGTGGCTTCGAATATATTACGAAATAGTAGAATATTGCAGCAGCGCCCAAAGCTAAAACCAACCAAATGAAATCCATTTCTGTTCCTCAAGTTATCCCGAAAACATAACGCCCGGTTAAGGGGTGAGCAACGCAACTACCAACTCACCGCACAACACCGTAATCACCAAACTCAACGCAAAACAAAAATGCCACGCGTTGAGGGTCTGCTTGAATTGTTTGTTATACCGTTACTGACAGTTAATCCAATATCTAGCCAAAGGCCTCGGAAAAACTTTACCCATAACGATTTTTTCAAACTCACCACCATTCGATTCAATTACACCTCTTGATGCAAAATTATCTTCATAGGCCGTAATCAGCGCTCGTGCAATACCTAGTTCAATGGCTTTTGGCAACGCTAACTTTAGCATTAACTTACCGTTACCTTTACCACGATAAGAAGGCGCTATATCATACCCAATATGACCAGCTTCTAGAGCAAGAAATTCATTGCCGATATTGTGCCGGATACGAATAGCGCCAAGAATTGACCTTGTATTGTCAACTAGCCAAAAATGACTACACGGGACATAACCCTCACGTAAGTTTATACCAGCAGCTTCATCACTTAATCGTTCAACGTACTTGGTAAAATTAGTTTTGCCATCACGGTAATAACCTGCATTTTCAACATCATTTTGAGCAAAGTCATCATAAAAACATTCAAAGGCAGACTTAAACTCTTGCGATGGTACAGCTAACTCCATGTTATTTTCTCCGATAAGGTATAACGCCCGCTTAAGGGGCAGACAACGCTACTACCAACTTACCGCATAACACCGTAATCACCAAAACCAACGCATAGTAAAAATGCCGCGCGTTGGCTGTCCCTCTTGAAGCGTTTGTTAGGCTTTTATGCGTCTATCTTAGCTAGTTCAACGGTAAAGCCCATGTTTTGTAACCTTCGACTGTGATGACGCAGGTTTACTTTTGAAAAAAATGGCAAGTGCACCTCACCTTTCTTTTTGTGCATAATTGCGAGGACAACTCTATGCGTACGAGGTGACTCATCTTTGTTAAACACAACACTCAAGTAAGTATCGTCTAAGTGCTTGTTCACTTGTGCAAGCACTGAGTTATCATTTAACAATAGTTCAGTTGCAACAGTGGCTTGTGAAAACAAATGACTCAATACCGAAGAGGCTCCATATTTTTTAACATGAATAAATGCATTGCATTGAGACAATAAGTCGCAAAATTCTATTCGAGTTCCTATGCCTTGAGGGTGGACCCATTTTTGATCCAAAAGGGCAAAGTTCTCACCATCTGCAATTTTTTTGAGATACTCACCTTCTGTAAGAGTTCCATATGGTGGGAAGTCGATTTTCGATCTAGGTAAATGTTTGAAATACTCGTTAACCGAATTACTGAATTTTCTTTCGACTCTATACCATTGGGAATCATTTAGAACGAATATATCGCCTTCTAACTCTACTTCTCCATTTAGACAACGAAAAATTGACCATGACTTGACTTGAATTTCAGCAGAGTTATAAGCGTAAACTTGTTTACGCTTTAATGTCTCCACATTTGTTGGTAGCTTCAATTTAGCTTCTTTAACATATGATTCCAAGTCAAGTTCAGGGTGCATGCAAACTGAACAACCTTTTTTGGCTCTTGTTGTATACACAAAACCTGAAAAGTCCCCATAATCAATTATTTCAGGACATGCAATCCAAATTGAGTCATAATCTTGGGCGCTAAATTTCTGAACTATATTATCATTTAATATTGATATAGTTTCCGGATCAGTTACGGCTTGTATAAAGTCGACCCAAGGGTAATTGGACAAATACTTATCCGAAGCATATGCGGACATTATTCTGTCAGCAATTTTAGGTAGTTCCTCAAGACTTACTTTTGTATATAAGGATACAGAGTCGTAACCTGAGACAATTTCTAGTTCCTCATCTTCAGTATCAACAACAGCAGATATTGACTTTAAAATTTCGTGATCGAACTCGAAATCAAAATCTGAAACGTTTGTATTTTTAGAAGTTTGAGAGCGTGTCTTAAGTGCAACTTTGTCTAATGTTGACTTATCTATTGATTTAATTTGCTCTGAATCACCAATATTGAGTGATACTCGTAGTCCGAAACCGCGCTGAATTACATGTGGAAAAAGTAGTGACTTCGCGTGTCCGAATGTAAAAGCAATTAACCTTCCTTCTGCCTCTACCAAAAACATTCCACAAATACTCTCAGCATAAAACATGGATTCGTCAACATCAGGATGATTGGAAAAAATATCACTCCATTTAGGCTTAGATCTCGCGCTCTTAATGTAGAGACTGTAGGTGCTATCGTTTATGTTAACTTCGATCTTCCTAGCATTTTTCTTAGGGTTGATTATGTCGGCCTCTTCGTAGCCTTCTTTAATTAGGTATGCAACGACATTGAGCTTCATTTAATCCCTCACCACTTCCACAGATACAAAACCAATATCTCATCAAAGTTATTCATATGGTATGACATTCGTCATAAATATGGGCAGTCGTGATAAATAGCCTAACGCCGCATTAAGGGGCAGACAACGCTACTACCAACTCTCCGCATAACACCGTAATCACAAAAACTAACGCATAATAAAAATGCCACGCGTTGGCTGTCCCTCTTAAATGCTTTGTATGGATAATAACTAACGAATAAGGGTAAAGTGAGACCCAGACT
>NZ_BDJF01000016.1 GCF_001895205.1 Vibrio injensis
AGTCTGGGTCTCACTTTACCCTTATTCGTTAGTTATTATCCATACAAAAATTCAACGGAAATGATAGGTTAAGGGATGATAGTTTGTTTAGATAGTTGAGTACGCCAACCTCGATGAATGAATTAGGGTTATCTCTTGCTCGACGGTTAAAAACACTTTACAGATATGGCTGACACGCCGCATACTCTGGGTAATTTCAAGTTATCCATAATCGTCTTATGATCCAGTCTGCTCTGTTTGCATTGTTTATCGCTCTGGTCAGTTTTCCAAACTGGCTTGATTTAAATGCTATTCAAGAGAAACCACTAGCAGCCCCTACCTTGATTCATCAACATGTGGCTAGCGAACAAGCGCATCCAGAACAATATTCACTCGCCATAGTCGTACGCAGTGAACCCAATCGCACAACACCCATTCGCTTAATCTCTGATGATAATGACGATATCGCGCTAAAGAAAGACACTCCCTTTTATCTTGCCCTTGCGCTGAGTGTCGCGGCGATCATATTGTGGTTTTACTTTAGTCAATCCACGCTGTTTTTTATCCGCAAAGCGCTGCAATTTTCTAATCTCTATTCACGTTTTGCCCACGCTTAACTTTTTTCAATCAAACCACTCGTTATTATTTTTTGATTGAGGAAAGATATTGTGAATACGCTATTGTCTATTTTTTCTGCCTTATGGCATCAAGATCTGATTGCATTACAGCACATCGATCTTTCGTTATTGTATCTCTGCATCGGGTTACTGATTTTTGTTGAGAGTGCTTTCCTGCCTGCTGCGCCTCTACCGTGTGATAGCATCGTTATCTTGTGTGGTAGCCTTGCTGCTGTAGGCATTTTGAATTTATACGCCGTGATTGGCGTGCTGATCATCGCAGGATGGTTAGGAGGAGCAATGGCATTTTACCAAGGTCATCAATTAAAAGAATGGCGTATGGTGGCTTCTTGGTTAGAGAAAGTTCCTGCTAAACAATGGGATACAACGGATCGTTTAATTCATAAATACGGCCTGCTGGCAATGTTTATGGCGCGTTTTTTACCCGTGGTGCGCTCTTTATTGCCGATGGTCATGGGACTGAGAAATGCGATATCTCCAACGCGTTTTTTACTGGTCACCCCCTTAAGTGCCATTGCATGGGTTCTTTTTTTGGTCTTTTCAGGCTATGGCGTGTCATTACTGCCTGATAACTTATCGAAAATTGCCAATCATATTTTGATTCTCGCCCCGTTGATGACGTTATTGATTGGTGTCGTAAGCCTACTTATTGGTTGGTCTGTACGCCGACGCGCTCAGCAAAAAATATCGCCGATTCATCGCGAATCAAATTAATAAGCTTTCATTCTCTATTAGCAAAAAAGGCCATGTAAACACCGTTACTTGGCCTTTTTATTTTTTTCGTAACGTAAATGACAGAGACTAAATTTCCCGATAAACGCCCATCTCTATTAATCGATCTGAGGGAATATTTAATCGCTCAGAGGTTCGTAATGCGTGCTTACTTAATAGAATAAATAGCCTAGCTTTAAAGTCATGCCATAAACCGATTTTTTGCGCTTGAATATGCTCAGCGGAGAGGAAAAAAATCGTTTCATTCGGATGGAGAAATAGCCCTTTTAAACCACAAGAGTGCATTACTTGGTCGATCTCTAGGGTTTCTTGATATCCAGTATGAATGATCACTTGCCAAAAGGTATCCGACAGTTGGGTTATCTCCGCTCGACGGCAGGGATGAACATAAGGCTGAGAGTCATTTTGAAAGGTCATCAACACATTACGCTCATGCAATACCTTATTGTATTTTAAGTTGTGGATCAGTGACCGAGGCACATGATCACTCGAACGAGAAAAATACACCGCAGTACGTTGAGTACGTTGAAAGGTTTCCCCTTCAAGTGACGAGATCATTGCGGGTAACGATAAATCACTCCCCGATTGTTCCAATAAACGCCGCTTCTGTTGCTGCCAAATGTACATAATAAGGAATACACCACCACCAAGCACGATTGGCAGCCAACCACCATGACTAAATTTCGTCGATGTTGATATCAGTAAGCCGAGATCCAAGGTAATAAAGACAGCGCCCATGGTCATCACATAACGTAATCGCCACTGCCAGTAGTAACGAGCGACAATTAGTATTAATAATGAAGAGATGGTCATGATCGCGGTCACGGCAATACCATAAGCAGCCGCTAAATTTGTTGAGGATTTAAAGCTCGCCATCACCATCATTACGGATGTGAATAATAGTAAATTCGCGGCAGGCACATAAATTTGTCCTTGAGAATGCGCTGAAGTATGGGTGATTTTTAATGGTGGGAGATAACCATAGTTCATCGCTTGGCGAGTTAATGAGAAGATGCCGGAAATCACCGCTTGAGAAGCAATAATCGCCGCTAACGTCGCTAAAATGATCAATGGCCAGAGTAACGCATGGGGTACTAAGCCATAAAAGGTTTGTCTTTCTAGGCCTTGTGTTTGAAGTAAATACGCCCCCTGCCCAAAGTAGTTCAACAGTAAACTAGGTAAAACGATAGTAAACCAAGCCCATCGAATGGGCTTAATGCCAATATGGCCCATATCAGCGTATAGCGCTTCGACACCCGTGACTGACAGTACAACAACACCCAAGATAATAAGAGTACCGATACCGTGAGTAGCTATAAAATGCCAAGCATAATAAGGATTCACTGCGGCTAAAACCTGTGGCTGCTTGACGATAGCCATCAACCCTAAAATACCCAACGTGATAAACCAGAGCAGCATAATTGGCGCAAAGAAACGGCCTATCCGCTCAGTTCCTAAAACTTGAATAGCAAATAATACGCAAATGATCACCAATGCAGCGGGTAAAACATAAGGGGCTAAACTGGCCTTAGCTACAGCGATCCCTTCAACCGCAGAAAGCACCGACATTGCTGGTGTAATTACCGCTTCACCGAAGAAGAATCCTGCCGCTAATAAGCCTAATAGTAGAACAACCGGTTTCATTGCATGTGGGCAATGCGCTTTAGCAATGCTTGCTAAGGTTAAGATACCGCCTTCACCATTTTGATCGGCTTGGGTAATGAACAATAAATATTTTACCGACACGATAATAATAAAAGCCCAAAAGACTAAGGAGAGTATGCCAAAAACATTTGTTGAATTAATAGCAAGGGGATGGTGACTAAAAAACACTTCTTTCAATGCATATAAAGGGCTAGTTCCAATATCACCATAAACAATACCGACAGCCAATAGAGCAAGCGAAGACGTACTTTTTTGTGATGGTTTCATTTTCCTATTGCGCTTTGAGCGCATCCTATCTGAATAGAGATCCTCCATACTAATCAGATGGATTTAAAGAAAATGTATAAAACACGATAAGAGATATATAGAAAATATAAAATTTCAGCGCCAAAGAGCATTCTGTTGCAATCAATACTCAATAAGTCAGATATCTCATGATTACTCAAGCTTCCTAAGCCAGCATAGTATCAATCGCTGAATGTAATATGAACATAGAGATAGCTCAACACTATCTCCAAAAAATGGTTAAGGCGCAGGAACTCGCACCCAACCCTGCATTAAAATTCGTGCACTGCGACTCATCACCGCTTTAGTGATTTGCCAAACGGGCTGTGTCTGTCCTTCGATAATCATTCCTTCTATCGTCGCGCCGACCGTTAAGGTACCAGAAGGATGACCAAAAGTGACTTGACTTCGTTGACCACCTCCCGCGGCTTGGTTGACGAGCGTGCCAGGAACGCAAGCCGCCGCGGCAATCGCAACGGCAGCGGTTCCCATCATCGCATGGTGTAATTTCCCCATTGATAGAGCGCGCACCAGGAGATCAACTTCAGCACTCTTAATCTGCTTTCCACTAGCGGTGAGATAGGCTTTCGATGGCGCTACAAAAGCAATTTTAGGCGTATGTTGACGCGCTTTAGCTTGTTCTAAATGCTCAATCAAACCCATTTTTAACGCGCCATAAGCACGGATCATTTCTAACTTAGCGAGCATTTCAAGATCGGCGTTGACCACCTCTTGCCCTTCATCGCCTTGATAACCCAGTCGGTGAGCATCAAGAAAAATGGTCGGAATCCCTGCATTAATCAACGTCACTTCAATATCACCAAGACCGGGGATAGATAAGCAGTCACGTAGATTCCCAGTCGGAAATATTGCGCCTTGCCCCTCAGCTGGATCAACAAACTCAACCTGAATTTCAGCCGCAGGAAAAGCAACACCATCGAGCTGAAAATCACCGATTTCTTGAACTTGACCGTTGACGATTGGTACGTGAATGATCAGCGTTTTTTGAATGTTGGTTTGCCATACTTTTACCGCCACCACACCCTGTTCAGGGATACGAGCAGGGGCAATCAACCCAGCCTCTATCGCAAAAGGACCGACCGCAGCGGAAAGGTTACCGCAATTACCACTCCAATCAATCTGTGGTTGATCGATGGTAACTTGACCAAATAAATAATCAACATCGTGATCCGCTTGCTGACTTTTTGAAATCAATGCCACTTTACTGGTACTGGAACTTCCGCCCCCCATACCATCGATCTGCTTGCCATAGGCATCAGGGCTACCGATAACCCTCAACAATAATCTATCGCGATACTCGCCGGATGATTGTGCATCAATAGGAAGATCGGAGAGCTTAAAAAACACGCCGTTACTGGTGCCACCTCTTAAATAGGTAGCGGGAATTTTTATTTGCCGCGCTGAACCAACGGTACTATCCGAGGCAATAGAGATCTTAGAATTAATATCACTCATCGGGGCTACTCTTTCACTAAAAATTGCTGAGCAAAACGGGGCAATACGCCGCCTGCTTGATAGACATCAACTTCATCTTCCGTTTCAAGGCGACAAATCACCGGAATCGAAAAAGAAGACTCATCTCGGCGAGTGATGGTCAACGTAAGTGTGGCATTTGGCTGGATCACTCCGCGGACATCAAATAACTCGCTGCCGTCTAAATCAAGGGTTAAACGGTTCATCCCTGTCATAAATTGCAGCGGCAATACCCCCATACCGACTAAATTGGTGCGATGGATGCGCTCAAAGCCTTCGGCAACGATCGCCTCAACGCCAGCTAAACGTACTCCTTTCGCCGCCCAATCACGAGATGAACCTTGGCCATAATCGGCACCAGCAATAATGATTAACGGTTGTTGACGTTCTAGATAGGTTTCTATCGCTTCCCATAGTCGAGTAACTCGCCCTTCAGGTTCAATCCGCGCTAATGATCCTTGTACCACTTGACCGTTCTCTCTGACCATTTCATTCAATAGTTTGGGGTTAGCAAGCGTGGCGCGTTGCGCTGTTAAATGATCGCCACGATGAGTCGCATAAGAGTTAAAGTCCGCTTCGGGAACACCCATACTGGCTAAGTACTCTCCAGCGGCACTGCTCGCTAAAATCGCATTCGAGGGAGAAAGGTGATCAGTCGTGACATTGTCACCTAAAATCGCTAACGGACGCATGCCAGTTAAACTCGGCTTGCCAGCCAGCGCACCTTGCCAATAAGGAGGGCGTCGGATGTAAGTACTGTGAGGACGCCAATCATAAAGCGGTGACGCTTGCTGAGTCGGATCCTGTAGCTGAAACATTTGAATATACACTTGCTGAAATTGCTGCGGCTTAACGCAGCTCTCGACCACGGCATCAATCTCTTCATCACTCGGCCAGATATCCGCTAAGTAAATAGGTCTCCCCTGACTGTCCACACCAAGTGCATCTCGCTCAATATCAAAACGAATACTGCCAGCAATCGCGTAAGCGACAACCAGCGGTGGTGACGCTAAAAAAGCGTGTTTGGCATGAGGATGAATTCGTCCATCAAAGTTACGATTACCAGATAATACTGCGGTGGTATAGAGATCACGGGCAAGAATTTCTCGCTCAATGGCCGGATCCAACGCACCACTCATTCCATTACAGGTTGTACAAGCGTAGCCAACAATCCCAAAGCCTAGCGTTTCAAGCTCGGTTAATAAGTTGGCTTCTTCCAAATACAGTTTGGCCACTTTAGAGCCGGGCGCAAACGAGCTTTTCACCCAAGGCTGACGTATCAAGCCACGCTGATTGGCTTTTTTAGCAAGTAATCCCGCCGCGACCAAATTGCGCGGATTACTGGTGTTGGTACATGAGGTGATCGCTGCGATGATCACCGCCCCATCAGGTAAGCCGAATTGAGTACTCTCTTGTCTTAGCGTATGGGCGATACCGCGTTCAACCAATTGTGAGGTAGGTAAACAGCGATGGGGTTGAGAAGGCCCAGCCATGGTGCGTTCGACTTGAGAGAGATCAAAGGTTAAGACTCTTTCATACTGCACCTCGAGTAACGCATCAGCCCATAAGCCAGTCTGTTTCGCGTATTGCTCAACTAACGCGATTTGATCTGGCTCGCGGCCCGTGAGCTGAAGATAACGTAGAGTTTGCTGATCAATATAGAACAAACCCGCGCTAGCACCATATTCTGGTGTCATGTTGGCGATGGTGGCGCGATCGCCAATCGTCAGTTGATGAGCGCCTTCACCAAAAAATTCTAAATAGGCTGAGACCACTCGCTGCGTACGCAAAAATTCGGTTAATGCTAATACAATATCGGTCGCGGTAATTCCAGCTTGGCGCTGGCCGATAAGCTTTACCCCGACAATATCCGGTAAACGCATCATCGATGGTCGGCCGAGCATGACGGTTTCCGCTTCTAAGCCGCCAACACCAATCGCAATAACCCCAAGAGCATTAATATGAGGGGTATGGCTATCGGTCCCCACACAAGTATCAGGGAAGGCCACTCCTTGCTTCAACTGGATGACTGGCGACATTTTTTCTAAATTGATTTGATGCATAATGCCATTACCAGCGGGGATCACGCTGACATTTTTAAACGCGTGTTTGCACCATTCAATGAAATGAAAACGATCTTCATTGCGCCGGTCTTCAATCGCACGATTTTTTGCTAAAGCATCGGCGTCAAAACCAGCGTGCTCGACCGCTAACGAATGATCAACAATCAATTGCGTTTCGACGATGGGGTTGACTTGCGCTGGATCGCCGCCTTGCTCCGCAATCGCATCACGTAGTCCCGCTAAATCAACCAAAGCGGTTTGACCTAAAATATCATGGCACACTACACGTGCGGGATACCAAGGAAAATCCTGATCTCGTTTACGCTCAATCAGTTGTGTTAATGCTGACATAAGCTGTTCACTAGGACAACAGCGCACCAGATTTTCAGCCAGTATCCGCGAGGTATAAGGTAGGCTCTGATACGCATCAGGTTTGATGGCGTTAATCGCTGCGCGAGCGTCAAAGTAATCAATCTCGGTTCCGGGTAAGGTTTGTCTAAAACGACTCTTCATGCTCTTCTCTTGATCCTCAATAATCCACCACGTTGAGTGACAGCGTCACGATTAGCCACGCTGATCTATCGGAACCCAATCTTGAGGATCGGGCCCAATATAGTCCGCGCTTGGACGAATAATTCGATTATTAGCCCGCTGCTCAAACACATGTGCAGCCCACCCAGTTAAACGGCTCAGCACAAAAATCGGGGTAAAGAGTTTGGTCGGAATACCCATAAAGTGATAGGCCGAAGCGTGGAAAAAATCGGCATTACAAAATAAGTTTTTTTCGCGCTGCATTACGGCTTCAACTCGTTCAGAAACCGCATAAAGATGGCTATCGCCTACCTGCTCGGATAAGCGCTTAGACCACTGTTTGATCAAGGCGTTACGTGGATCGCATTCACGGTAAATCGCATGCCCAAAGCCCATGATGGTCTGCTTCTCTGCCAGCATACGCAGCAGATGTTGCTCGGCTTCCTCTGCCGTCGTCCACGGCTCTATCATCGCCATTGCTGCTTCATTAGCTCCACCGTGTAATGGCCCTCGTAATGAACCAATCGCGGCAGTAATACAAGAATGCAGATCAGACAAGGTCGATGCGCACACGCGAGCGGTAAAAGTTGACGCATTAAACTCATGCTCAGCGTATAGAATTAATGAACAATGCATAACTTGTTTAAACAGTACACTCGGTGCACGATCACTAAGCATTGCCAAAAAATAGCCACCGATAGAGTCTTCACCATGTTGCTGGGTATCAACCCTGACTCCGTGATGACTAAAACGATACCAATAAGCAATAATGGCAGGAAATAGAGCTAACATTCGCTCGGCACTGGCTAACTGCTGAGCAAACTCTTGCTCAGGTTCGATATTGCCCAGCATCGAACAGCCAGTGCGTAAGACATCCATCGGATGAGCCGTTGCGGGGATCCGCTCTAAGACCTCGGTAAGCGCGGGAGGCAAGCTTCGGAGATCCATCAAACGCGCTTTAAAGCTGTCTAACTCACGCTGAGTCGGTAAGTGCCCAATCAATAATAAGTGCGCCACTTCTTCAAATTGGGCATGGTTGGCTAAATCGGTAATGTCATAACCGCGGTAGGTCAAACCAGTACCGGTTTTACCCACCGTACACAGCGCCGTACTGCCAGCACTTTGACCACGTAATCCTGAGGATGAGGGACAAGACATAATGATGAACTCCTTTTCGCATTAAGTTTTGTTGATTCAAAGTTGGAGGTTAAAGCGGCAATCCTCTTGTCGCGATAAACCACCGCGCTGTACTTATCATTCCAGCATAGAAAAGTTTAAGATTTGCCTTTCGAAAATAGCGTATCCAGCGTTTGCTCATAGGCGTGATAATCGAGATAGTGGTAAAGATCCTGACGAGTTTGCATCGCGTCTAATAACGCCTGTTGATGCTCGTTGTTCAATAGGTGGCGGTAAACCGTTTCTGCAGCGTAGTTCATGGCCCGAAACGCACTGAGAGGATACAAGGCCATGGCAACACTAGCCTGTGCCAATTGCGCTTTGCTATACAGTGGGGTTTGGCCGAACTCAGTCATATTAGCAAGAATCGGTACGTTTTTTCCGGTTGCCGATTGTAATGCCAAAGCGAGCTGTTGATATTGTTCCAATTCCGTCATCGCTTCGGGAAACAACATATCGGCCCCCGCCTCAACATAAGCAATCGCTCTTTCAATGGCTTTGTCCATGCCTTCGTTGGCCAGTGCATCAGTACGCGCCATGATCACAAAATCACTATCATGACGAGCATCGACCGCAGCTTTGAGTCGGTCAACCATCTCTTGTTGGCTAACAATGGCTTTATTTGGACGATGGCCGCAACGTTTTTGAGCCACTTGATCTTCCAAATGAACCGCCGCCGCCCCTGCTTTTTCCATTAGCTTTATCGTCCGAGCAATCGAAAACGCGCCGCCAAATCCGGTATCAATATCCACTAACAAGGGTAAATCACAAGCATTCGTGATCCTTTCGACATCAATCAGTACGTCATTTAATGCCGTAATGCCAAGATCCGGCAATCCATAGGATGCATTCGCGACGCCTGCACCGGATAGATAAATAGCCTGATGGCCGATCTGTTTAGCCATCATCGCACAATAAGCATTAATCGTACCGACAATGGGTAAAGGTTGCTGCTGGTGAAGGGCAAGCTTAAATTTAGCTCCCGGACTGATGCTCATAAACACTCCTTAGTATGATTATCGAGCTTAATTTGCTGTTCAATTAAGCGCCGGCTATAAGCAATATGTCTACGCATCAACATCTCCGCCAACTCTTCATCACGGTGACGTATCGCCTGCAGAATAAATTTATGCTCTTCAAGGGCGGCAATCGGTCGAGAATGAGAACGAGGCGATTGATATCGATACATACGCAGCAAATGGTAAAGCTCATCGCACAGCAAACGAATCAATTGTGGGTTACGACTGGCTAGAATGATTCGATAGTGAAAGTCAAAATCACCATATTGATGAAAATAGCCCGCCCCATCGACTTGTTCAATATGACGAGAATGCGTGATGAGTAATTGCTCTAAGCTAGACAATTCGTCTTCGGTAATATGACGCGCCGCTAAACGAGCCGCCATTCCTTCCAACGCTTCTCTTACGCCGTACAAATCCACCAGCTTTTCTTGACAAAGCTTAATGACTCTAGCCCCAACATGAGGAATACGCTCAATCAACCCTAAGCCTTCAATCCGCATCAGCGCTTCACGTAAAGGCCCTCGACTGACCTGAAAATGTTTAGCTAACTCAGGCTCAGAAATTTTACTTCCCGGAGCAATGTCGCCAGAGACAATCGCCTCTATCAAAAACTCGGTTAAACTTTCCGATTTAGTATGTTCTTTTTCGTTATCTGTGTGTTTATTCACTTGGCTCTTCTACCTCGCATCAGTCATTACGCTGAGCTCATCAAGCTGATGAGTGGTTAATACGAACAACCTCGACTTGCTGATACCGCTTACCATAAACAACCAATTGTCGACAATCAAGCAAAGCGGCGACAATTTAGACTAAGGTCGCACAAAAAACCATCGCAACAACAATCAAAAAACCTGATAGAAACCCCGTTAATTATAGAAAAAATTAAATGTTAGTGATTGTGGCGTTGTATTATCGAATCATCTCAACAAATATTGTCGACAATCAATAAGTCCACTCAAAGATAAACCCACGATTTCTTAGATAAAAAACAGGCAAAATACAGAAAATAATTGGCATATGCTAATTACTGACGCACAATATCCACTTCTCACTCTTCTCTCACTACAATAGGAATATTGATATGATCTATGCCATACCCAGCCAAGGTCAAAAACTCAGTAGCCATTTTTCCAAAGCATCCGAATTTTTATTGATTCACTCTGTGACCGAGCAGCAAAGGGTTGTTGTCACTGGACCTCATGACCCAGCTCAACGCTGCGCTCAAAAAGCGGCGCTGCTTGAGCTGTTACGGCAACATAAAGTCGAGGCTGTAATCGTAAAAAATATCGGTCAGGCGATGCTATCGACACTATTTAAGCTAGGTATCAAAGTCTTCGCCTATCCAGCTCGCCGCTCATTGGCTCAGCTTACCCTTACTGAACTTCAGGAAATCACCGATCTGGCTTACGCTCGTCCTTCGATTCATAAACACCAGAAACCCTGCCAAACAAAGCAAGGTTGTCATTCTTCGCAAGCAAGGACTAAACTCAACCCAACAACGTTAAAAAAGTTACAGCGTATTTTTACGATTCACCGCTAACCCATACGAAACACAAAAGGAGTCATAAACATGGTGTACTTGATCGCTTTTGGCGTTTTTCTATTGATGGTGCTCTTAATGAGCATTGGCGTAATGGCTCGGCGAAAACCGATTCAGGGTAGTTGTGGCGGTCTGGCAAAGGTTGAGATTGATAAAGTCTGTAACTGTAAGACACCGTGTCAAGATCACACTAAATCGACTCAAACCGACGAGCTGAAATAGCAAAAATAGTAGAAATAGCGAACTCAGCGTGAGCTAATCATCACGCTGAGTTGAGGTTAAATTTAGCGAACGCGAGTTAGCACCACGTTTTGATCCAACTCTTGATGCCATTGCGTGTAATCCAACCCTTTGTCAAAAATAAATTCTGTCACTAGTTGTCTAACACAGGCGATCAACGCTTCTGCACTCCATGGTTTATCAAAATAACGGTTGATGCCTGCGGTGTTTATCGCATTAATCGTATCAGAGTGGGTCGCTTGTCCCGTGAGTAAGACCTTTTTCGTACCGATAAAACGAGGATCTTGTGTGATCTCGCTGAGTAGTTCAATACCCGTTTTTCCTGGCATCACATGATCGGAAATAATCAGAGCAATAAACTCACCTTCAGCGTCTAATTCGTCCATCAGTTGCAATACTTCATCTGCTGATTCACAATCTTCTATCTGTAACCAACTCGCTAACGGTTGCAAGTCTTGCAACACCGCACTGAGCACTTCCCTTTGGTCATCGACACAAATAATATTAAGCTTCTCCATATCCATCCTCGACTGGTAGTTTTATCCTGAAAATCGTTTTCTCATGATTGCTTTTGACAACCGTAGTTCCGCCATAACTGGTCACAATGCGCTTAACAATCGCCAACCCTAACCCAAGACCAAACGATAATCCCTCTTTTTTGGTGGTAAAACTGGGCTGAAATATTCTCCGCCGTGTGGCTTCATCGATTTCTGGCCCATTGTTAGCAATAGTGATCAAAATGCGTTGTTTATCATATCGAGTATGGATATCTATTTCTGGATGCTCTGTTTGGAGCATAGCATCACAAGCATTTTTAATGATATTCACCCATACTTGTACCCATTCGGTCTGCGATCCCTTTAAGATTGGTAAGACTCCGGGACGCATCCGCACCGAGACTCGACGTAAATCACTTTGCAATAATGCTAACGCCCGATTTAGCGTGTCATTCAGATCCAACTGCTCATCAAAATGGATCTCGCTACGCCCCAATTGTTTGACCGATTTCACGATCCCAACCACATGTTTCGAGGCAACACGTAAATCGTGTAAATCACGCCCCATTTGCCAATAGCGAATCGCTAAATGTGGATTGGCCAGCCAATGAGCGGACAGTGTCTCCTCCGGTACTGCCCGAGCTAATTCACGAGCGAGATTTTTCGGCAATTGATAGCGCTGCGCAAAGTGTGCGCCACGTTCGCGCGCTTCACTCGACGACACTTTTTGCCCATACAACAAACCAAAATCAAAAAACTGACTGGCTTCGGGATGCACTTCATGCAACAGCTCAATAAATAAGCTTTCTAACCGTTCTGTTTTACTGCTTACTACGCCAATTGCGTTATTTAATTCATGAGAAATACCAGCGGCTAACTGACCTAAGGTCGTCATCTGTTCCGCCATATGTAACCGCTCAAGCGCTTTTTCTTTGGCGACCGCTTCTTGCATCGCGCGTCGTTGACGACGCGAAAGCTCGGCAACAATCACTGGCATAAACTGGGTACTCAGCGGACCAAACTGCTGTGGCTCAATCACTGGCGTATGTCGGTCAATCCAACCGAGCTCAACATCGGTTTGCGCAATCACCGTGGAAGACGCTATCCAATGACCAGAAAAAAAACTGTGTACACCGATAAAAGCACCCGCTGAGGCCGAAAAAATCGGAATGGCTTTTCCCTCTTTTTCTCTAAATTGACCGAGTAGCTCACCCGATTTTACGTAATAGAGGCGATCGTTATAGCCATTTTGCTTAAGAATTATCGAGCCACTGGGTAAACAGATGCAGCGCTGAGCATGAGTAAAATAACGCTCAACTAATACCTGCATCTGCGGATCCATGTTTTCCAGCATCATTAATTAACCAATGTGTCCAATAAAGTGTAAAAACCAAATCATCACAAAACTCATCAACACACCAACAATACCTAGGATAACGCCAACTCGTGCCATTTGATGACTTTGTACATGACCGGTCGCATGAGCGAGAGCATTAGGCGGAGTACTGATCGGCAGTGACATCCCTAGCGAAGCTGCAAAAGTAACGACGAGAATTAGAGTTAACTCACCGCCCAATGGCGTCAGTGAGACCATAGAAGTACCCAATGCCGCCATAATTGGCATCAATAAGTTTGCTGTCGCGGTGTGCGACATAAAATTCGCCATCAATAAACATAAGAACGCCGCACCAAATAACACGACATAAGGCGAGTAATGATCAAAAGGAATGCTATTAACGACTAATTCCGCTAATCCTGTTTTATCAAGCGCTAAACCCAGTGCGATACCACCAGAGACTAACCACAACACATCCCAGGAGATTTTTTTCAAATCTTCTTTATTGATGATCCCTGTCACCGAGAACACCGCAACCGGAATTAACGCCACGGTATAAGAGTCCATGCCATGCGTCGATCCCATTAACCATAATAAAATGGTCAGTGCGAAGGTGACATAAACCACCATCGCTTTCGGTGTTTTAAGAAATTTACCTTTAATACTTAATTCAATGGTTTTTTGTTCTGCTCGATACATAAATCCAATCAGCACCCAAGCCAGCGCCATTAATACGATCACAAAAGGCACACCAAATGCCATCCATTCACCAAAGGTAATAAGGTTATCGCCAACTAAGTATTTAAGAGCAATGGCATTGGGTGGCGTGCCTATCGGTGTACCGATACCGCCAATATTAGCCGCCACAGGAATAGACAGCGCAAAAGCAATTCGGCCCGGATCCTTCGGGCCAAAAACGGCGATAACCGGCGTTAAAATCGAGAGCATCATGGCTGTGGTTGCGGTATTGGACATAAACATTGAGAAAATACCAGTGATCAACATCAAACCTAACATGACAAATTTAGGATTTTGACCGAAAGGCTTGAGTAATACCCTTGCCAAGTTGACGTCCAAACGGTACTTAGTCGCCGCCATCGCTAAGAAAAACCCGCCGAGAAACAACATAATGATCGGACTAGCAAAAGTCGCCATGATGTCACTATGTTTTAATAGCCCACCAAATTCCGCAAGATGCTGGTTACTTTTAAATAACCACAAGCCTTTATCCGATAACATCAGTAGTTCTAAAACGATGATCACCACTGAAGTGGCATAAATCGGGATCGGTTCAAATACCCATAATAAGGCCGCTAACAGGAAAATAGCAATCACTCGCTGCTGGATAATGGTCAGCCCCTCAAAAGGAAAAGCAGAGAGGGGTAAAAGGAGGATCAATAAGGGAATCGCTAACGGGATAATGTACTTAATATAGGGGCGTATCATAGTTACTCTTCCTGAGACAATGTGCATAAAAACCACGAATAATGGCCAGATCGCTTATCCACGACCCGTTGATAACTATTGTTAGTTAATAACTCTTGTAAGTTAATAACTATTACAAATAGTTACAGTTCGAAGCCAGCATGAATTATGCCTATACCTGAAAGAAATACTTAGGGGTAGATCAACGAATATCTATTAGTTTCAATCACTAGCGCGGAAAATCAGTAAAACCTCGCCTTGATCTCATCTTCTAGGGAAAATTTTTTTAATCACCGCCTCTCCTTTTGGTGATTTATTGACTATTTTTATAACTAGCAACACAGGTAATAAAAATAGTGATAAAATACACAATTAATTGAACCAAAGTCACAAATTATGGATATCTAACAAATCATCGTTGGATAATAAGTGCACAAGGGAGTTGTGTTTGGTGCCAATCCAATCCACCCAATGTAAGGTAGCTTATTCATGTTTTTAAAAAATATGTCGATTAGCAAAAAATTAGCCAGCGGATTTGGGCTCATTGCTCTTATCAACATTTTATTTGCTTGGTTTTTACATACGGAACACCGTGAGATTAAAAATCAACTCATTAACTTTACCGAAGACACCTTCCCCGCTTTTGAAGCGGTCGATAATATTGGTGATAAACTATCCTATTGGCGTCGCACTCAATTTGCTTCATTACTTTCTAGCGATCGCAGCGATATCACCAATCGACTCAATCAAAGTCGTCAACTGCAACAGGAAATCGATGCAGAATTAAAAAAATACGGGCAAGATATTTGGCCAGGTGAAGAAGAACGCATCTTCAATCAACTGATGCGTCATTGGCAAAGCTATAATCAGACCATGGTTGAATTCAATCAGGCATTAGCTGCCAACGAGCAGATTAAAGCTTTGGAAATTTTAAACCGTTCTAATCAAGACTTTCGTCAAATTGAAACCGATATAGAAAAGCTATCTAAAATTCTTAGCCAAGCGATGGATGGCAATAAAGACTACATCCTTAAAGCCGTCAATCGGATTGATGTGAGTTCGAGTATCATCAACATCGCGATCTTAGTTATTATGGCGCTGGTCACCTACTTTATAACGCAGATCATTTGCGGGCCATTAAAGTTAGTGGTCGCACAATCGAATGCCATTGCTAAAGGTGATTTATCACAAAAACTCAATCGACAAGCGATTGGCAATGACGAGCTCGGTGAGTTGGCCGATGCCTCGATGATTATGCAAGACAATCTTCGCCAATTAATAGAAGAGACCATTTCAGCAGTGACCCAACTGAGTAGCGCAGTAGAAGAGATGTCACAAATTTCCTTTCAAGCAGCTCAAGGCATGCAAGAGCAGCAAGATCAAATCACACAAGTCGCGACGGCGATGAATCAGATGAAGGCTGCCGTTGCCGATGTTGCCAACAATACCGAAAGCTCGGCGCATGAAATTGATTCAACCAATAAACAAGTGCAAGAAGGCGCACGCGATAATAAATTGATGGTTAATGCGATTGGTCAGGTCGCAGAAATCATTACTCAAACGGGTCAAACGGTTTCTGAGCTTGAACAACAATCTAATCAAATCAATATGATTGTCGATGTTATTCGTGGTATTGCCGATCAAACCAACTTACTTGCACTCAATGCTGCCATTGAAGCGGCTCGCGCTGGCGAATCTGGTCGAGGCTTTGCTGTGGTGGCCGATGAGGTTAGAACCCTTGCCGGACGCACACAAGATTCAACGGGTGAAATTACCTCTATTATTGAAAAACTGCAAAACATGGCGAAACAGGCTAAGGAAGGTACCGATCGCTCGTGTGCAAGTATTGATAACTGTGTTGAACAAGGTAACCATTCACAACAACTCATGCACTCTATCGAGCAATCCATTGCTCAAGTGGCCGATATGGGGGCGCAAATTGCCAGCGCTTGTAGCCAACAAGATTCCGTTGCCGATGAATTAACGCGTAATATTGAAAATATTCACCATGCTTCTCAAGAGGTGGCTCAAGGTGCTAATCAAACCGCACAAGCGTGTACCGAATTGGCGCAACTGTCCGTATCATTACAAAACTCGATGATGCGTTTCAAACTTCAATAAAATACGCTATTCTAACAATCGTTTAGAATACTCTATAAAACGTCTACTCTCTAAACAGATGGTAGGCGTTTATGTTATTGGGCTGTCATTTTATACTCACGGATTTCCCTACCGTTGGTTTTTCAAACGCCCATCACAGATTAAACGTCTATTCTAATACCTTATCAAAACAACCTGAGATTCTCGCTATACTGATGTTCATATGAAGTTAAGCGAAATTCGATTTTTAAATTTCATGCCCCGATTTGGAGACATTATGCATTTTAAAGCTACGCTACTTTCTATCGCTTTGGCGAGCGCCCTACCTTCCTTTCTCAGCCATTCTGCTCCATTAGCGCTTGATGCCACCGTCCCTTCCGCAGAGCAAATCGCTCAATCCAATGCTTGGCTTGAAATCAATTTAGGTCAATTTAAAACCAACATTGAACGGTTTAAATCACACATTAACCCAAGCAGTAAAATTTGTGCAGTGATGAAGGCTGATGCTTATGGCAATGGCATCCGTGGTTTAATGCCAACGATCATCGAACAAGGTATTCCTTGTGTCGCCATCACCAGTAATGCTGAAGCACGTGCAGTACGCGAAAGTGGCTTTCAAGGTCAACTGATGCGTGTTCGATCTGCAACCATTAACGAAATTGCCGCTGTCGCCGAGCTGAATATTGAAGAGTTGATCGGCACCAAACAACAAGCGATGGATCTTGCTCAATTAGGTCAACGTTTAGGTTCACCTATCAAAGCGCATTTAGCGTTAAATGATGGTGGTATGGGCCGTAATGGCGTTGATATGAGCCATGAAAAAGGGAAACAGGAAGCACTCAGTATTACTCAGCAAAAAGGCTTACAAATTGTTGGGATCATGACACATTTCCCCAATTATAATCCCGATGATATTCGTGCAAAATTAGCGACCTTTAACCAACATGCCAATTGGCTGGTTGAGCAAGGCCCATTGAAACGCGAAGAGGTTCAATTTCACGTTGCTAACTCATATACGGCGCTTAATGTACCCGAAGCTCAATTAGACATGGTTCGCCCTGGTGGCGTGCTGTATGGTGATTTACCAACCAATCCAGAATACCTTCCTATTGTCTCATTCAAAACTCGCATCGCATCACTGCATCACCTACCAAAAGGCAAGACAGTAGGATATGACAGTACTCATATCACGGACAGCGACACCGTATTGGCCAATTTACCGGTTGGTTATTCCGATGGCTATCCGCGAAAAATGGGCAATAAAGCGCAAGTACTGATCAATGGTCAGTGGGCAAACGTGGTTGGCGTTACCTCAATGAACACCACTATGGTTGATGTATCAACAATTAAAGGCGTTCAATCTGGACAAGAAGTTGTACTGTTCGGTGCTCAAGGCAAAAAACAAATCAGTGTCGATGATATTGAAACGCATAGCGATCTCATCTTCCCTGAGCTTTACACCATATGGGGCACGGCTAATCCGCGTTTTTACGTTAAGTAGTAGAGTTAAACCTACTCGTCTACTTGTCAGGCTATTGAGTCTTTGAGGGGATGATCCTCTTCTAAATTCACTCCGCCATCAGTCCCCTTATCTCTATCGATAAGGGGACGATTACGCTCAGCGACTATGATAGAACTTGCCTACGAATATTGTTTAGACGTTTGTAGCAAAAGAAAATTCATATCCTGTTACCATTGCCATTTGTTTTATTTCAGGCAGAATAATCCATCTTTAGGTTGACCTTGATCGCCTCACGCTATTTCAGTGAATTCCAGTAATTACGGCTTATCTGTCGAAAATATCGCTGGAAACCTTTTAGATTGCCCACTTCAAGTAAAAGAGTATATGACCCAGAAATCACCCATTCTTTTTGCGGTAGGTTGCCTACTGATCGCCATGATGGCTATACAATCAGGCTCCTCAATTGCTAAACAACTGTTTCCCCTCGTCGGTCCCGGTGGAACGGTTGCCCTGCGCGTGAGTATCTCAGCTTGCATTTTATTGATCATTTTCCGCCCGTGGCGATTATCGTTAAGCCTTACACAGTGGCGATCGATGATCATCTACGGTACAAGTTTAGGCGGAATGCAGATCTTATTTTACTTTGCCATCGAACGTATTCCATTAGGGATTGGTGTGGCTTTAGAATTTACCGGCCCACTACTTCTCGCACTATTTTCTTCAAAACGTAAGCTTGATTTGCTTTGGGTTGCTTTAGCAATATCGGGGATGGCGTTATTACTGCCCGATATGCGAGGAGTCGATGCCCTTGATCCAATTGGTGTTGCGCTAGCATTGGCTGCTGGCGGCTGCTGGGCTGGATATATTTGGTTTGGGCAGCGAGCAGGTACGGTTGGTTCTGGTGGAATGACCGTGGCCATCGGTATGACCGTAGCGGCGCTGTTTATTTTTCCGATTGGCGCTTATAGCGCATCATCCACGATCTTTACTTGGTCAATATTGCCAATGGCAATCACCGTAGCGATTCTCTCCAGTGCATTGCCTTATAGTTTGGAAATGATGGCGTTAAGCCGCTTATCTACCCAACATTTTAGTGTATTAATGAGTCTAGAACCCGCCGTCGCGGCCATGGCAGGATTGATGATTTTAGATGAAAGGCTAGCGTTATCACAGTGGTTCGCTATCGCTTTGATCATCAGCGCGTCAATGGGTAGTACTTTAAGTGCGCAGCGCAGAAAGATAGTGACGCAGTAACTTTTTAAGAGAGGGACAGAGTGATTGTATTGCTTTTGCTAGTACAACCACTCTTTTTATCGTCAGAAAGAACTCAACTTGAAGCTACAAACGCTGACCAATTTTCACAGAGCCATTCGTTTGAAACCATAATGCTTGTGCGCGACGGCGACCAATTAAGATTGGACCATCATCATAGAATAAAAAGTTCTTCCAATGGCTTTTAAACACCGACCATTTGGTTTCAATGACATTGTATTTCTCATAGCAAAAATAAACCGTCACATCATCTTGCCAATCAATGTGTTCCAGTATCGCTACTGGTAAAGCAGGATCATCACTTTCCCATGCTTCCATCCATGAGATGTCTTGCTGCCAACTGGCGGCTTTTTTGGGCCAGTCTTGCGAACTAAAACGTTCAGCATCTGGACTTTGTGCACTGATGTTTTCTTTCCAAAACTGAGCTGAGCGTGAGGGGCTCATCGGTTTTATCTGTGCTTGATCACCCTCGGGGACGGGCATTGATTGATGCGTGAAAATCCATTTTCTTGAATACTGTTCCAAAGGCAAATACGACATGAGATGTCCTTAGACGTTAAACCAGCATGGTACTGGCGATAAATAAAGTGAGAATAGCGACATAAACGGCGGATAACATATGATCCTATCCGCTGATTGAAACATTGGCTTGCCAATTTGGATTGATCAACGAAACCAATACATGATCTTGCCATTGGCCATTAATCAATAAGTAATCTTTGGCTAATCCTTCTCGACTAAAGCCAACTCGCTCTAGAACGGCTGCACTTCGATGATTGCTTGGCATATAAGCGGCCATAATACGATGTATATTCTGTTGCTTAAACAAATATTCACAGGCCATATGAAGTGCCCGAGTCATGATATAACGCCCTTGTGCCGACTCGGCTAACGAGTAGCCAACATGACAAGCATAAAAAGGAAAACGCGTGACGTTACTGAACGAAATGGTGCCAACAATCTGTTGGCTATTAACATCAATGATTAAGCAATAATATCCGAGAGCTAAACGATGCAACTCTTCCAGTTTAATTAATCTCTGCTGCCAACCAGTAACCTCAAAAAAAGCCGCTTCGCGTTGAGGCTCCCACGGTTTTAAATAATCATGATTAGTCACAAAATAATCAGCCAGTCCTTCAGCATCCTCTAATTGAGCAGTGCGTACAGTAATCTCACCATCACTGATCAACATTATCGTTCTTGTTTTAGTCATTAACGCTTCCTGATCCCATAATCACGTAGCTTATTGGCTATTGAGGTATGTGATACATTCAAACGCTTAGCAAGTTTTCGACTGGATGGAAACGACTGGTAGAGTTTATCTAGAATTTGTGATTCATAGTCTTTCATAATGTCGTCAAGCGAGCCATCGAGGTTAACCGTAGACAACCCTAAACCACCGCTATCGACCGCTGGCAAATGGAAATAATCGGCCTGTAATTGATCACCATCCATTTCGGTTAAGGCGCGTAGCACCATATTATCTAACTGACGAATATTACCCGGCCACGGGTATTGCATTAACTGGTCGACTAAAGCTTCTGCGTACTCCGGCTTCGCCATGCCTAATTTATGGGAGTGCTTGGTAACAAAAAGATCCAAAAGCGGCTGGATATCACTTGGTCGTTCACGCAGTGCTGGAATACGCAAGGTTAATACATTCAGTCGATAGAAGAGATCTTCTCGGAACGAACCTGAATCGGCTAATTCGGCCAAATTATGGCGCGTAGAAGCAATCACTCGAACATCGATATGTATTTCATGCTCTTCACCGACTCGGCGAAAGGTACCGTCTTGTAAAAAACGCAATAATTTGATCTGTAGATGCGGGCTCATTTCGCCAATTTCATCTAAAAAGACCGTGCCACCGTTCGCTTGTTCAAAAATCCCTTTATGCCCTTGTTGATGATTAAAAGATCCCGGAGCATGTCCAAAAAGCTCCGTTTCTGCTACATCATCTGGCATAGAGGCGCAACTTAACACTAAAAAGGAAGCAGTAGAGCGGTGAGAGCGATGATGACAAGCTCGGGCAAGCATCTCTTTTCCGGTGCCTGTTTCACCTTCAATTAATAACGGCTGATCGAGCATAGCTAATTTTTTAGCATGATTAATCAAAGCTTTATGACGATTGGAAACACCGACAAAATGCTCAAAGCCTAATGCATTATGGATAGATAATCGGTCGTGTCCCTGTACCGTCGTAACCTTGGAACGCAAAATCATCATCGAGCTAGCCAAACTGGCTTCATGGGGCGAGTTGCCAATATAAACAGGCATGACTTCCATAGTATAATCTAGGCCGTCAATCACAACATCTTCACGAATCGGCGCTTTACTGCCATCAACCCAACGAGAAAAATTAAACAATGGCAACAATTGAGATATTTGGCTACCAATCACTTCTTGACTAGGTTTATTCAATAGCGCGAGAGCACTTTGGTTCGCCATATCAACAAAGCCTTTTAGATCAATCGCTAATACAGCATCAGGGAGGTTATTGAGCAAGGAAATCAATTCAGTATTATGACGCTCCATCGGCATAAACTGAATTTTACGAACATCTTTGACGCCAGAAATACGGCGAATTTCCGCCATTAACTCACTAAAAGTATCAAAATCAATATCTGGGCAATTGAGATAAATAATGCCTATCACATCAATCTCGATACCTCGTAAATCGATTTTTTTTGAAGCGAGGATTTCAAGAAGCTCTCGGGTTAAGCCGAGTCTATCTTCACAAATGACTTCTAGACGCACTGAATGTTATCCTAAGCAGAAAGTGTCACGAAAAGTTGACAGTAGTTTCTATCAAGCCTTGCACAGCGTCAAGTCATTCTCGTTAAATACTTCGAGTTGCTCCTACAAACTCCGACTATATTCTTCCTACTTGAAGCGACAGTGGTGTTGACGACGTTAATCGGATTATTGACTGACCAAAGCAGTAATTTTTGCCACGATTTGTTTACGTATTGCACTCAACTTAACCACTCGATTCTTTTGCCACGGTAATGGCCTAAGTAGCGCAATGGCTTTTAGGCCTAAACGAGCGGTTAACAAACCAACACCAAGCCCTTGCCCTGCCCGAGCAGACAGTTTCTTAGTCAGATCCATCGATAACAAATCCATACTGGCATCAATCGCCAACTCACTCGCTCCTGCCACGGCCATATTAACCAATACGGCTTTAAACAGCTGTAAACGAGACCAGTAACCAAGCTCAATGCCATAGACATCCGCTAAACGATCAATCATCGTAAAATTACGCCAAGCGATCAATAACATATCCACCAAGGCTAAAGGACTGATCGCCACCAATACGGCAGCTTCAGTGGCGTAGCGTGAGACGATTTGAGTGGCCTGTGTATCTTGTTCATTGACCACCATCGCATCGTACAATTCAATAATTTCAGCATCGCTGTGACTATTATCAATACTCTTCAACCAGCGTTGATAAGTGCTGCTATGCAAATTAGTGTGACTTTTATTGGCTAGCATCGTACAAAAAGCTTGTCCTTGCCCTAGCCCATCTTGCTGAATCAATTGTTCAGCTTGCTCTTGGATGGAAAAATGCTGACGTAAACGGCGCAATGTCCACAACTCTTGCACTAAGCGCCCAATACCCAAACTCGCTAAAAGCGTCAACAAAATAACCCAAGCCAGATCAAGCCAGTTAGCCGCTTGGAACGCGGTATAAATGCTCTCTATTGCTTGCCAACCGAGTAAGGTAGAAAAAACCACCAATAAACTGACGATCAACCATTTTTTCTTCCGCTTTGGGCGAATGACTTTTTCAAGCTGAGCCTCTAATTTAGTTTCTGGCTCCGTACTCGCTTCAGTAATAAACTTCTGCGGATCACTGAATGTCTTTGACTCGGTTAAAGTTTGTTCCGTTTCAGTTTGCTTAAGTGGTTGATGGAATATTTGCTGATCTTTTAACTCTGTCATGTCAATTTATCCCCAATCAAGATATCTAACGCTTTATCCATCCGAATGTGCTGACAAGGTTGATCGTCGAGACTCGGCATAGGACGAAAAGCAATAAACTTAAACTGATGCTGCTGCCAATAGTCAGGATGAGGCAGCTTTTTAGGGACATCTCCGGGGTATAGAGTGATCGGTTGTCCTTGTATATCCACCCCTTGAATAGCCGCAATTTTTTGATGATGATTCTCAACATAACCCGATTGAGTCGCTCGAATCGACGCAAGGCTGATGCAACGCATTTCAATATTTTCGTAAGCGGCATGTTGCCAAGCCGGATGAATCATCTGCTGCAGCAATGACACCATATTCGGATGCTGATCGGGCGTTACATGATCAGCTTTGGTTGCCGCAAAAAGTACTTTATCAATCTTAGGCGCCAATAAGCGACGGAGTAACCCAGTTCGGCCATAACGAAAGCTGTGCATAATCTGTTCTAGTGCACAACGCATATCCAAAAATGCTTCATGACCAGCATTTAACGGCGATAGGCAATCAACCAATACAATCTGTCGATCAAAGGTGGCAAAATGTTGTTTATAAAACACTTTAACTACCTTATTTTGATACTCTTGATAACGAGCGAGTAGCAGGCTCAACATTGAATTTTTCGTAGGTTTCTTCTCAGGATCAACCACACGACAAGGGAAAAACTGCAATACCGGCGCTCCGACGAGTTCTCCCGGTAATACAAAACGTCCTGGTTGAACCCAATGTAACCCTTGCTCTTTACATTGATGAAGGTAATCGGTATAGAGCGCGGCAACATCGGCTAATCGTGCTTCATTGGCTTCCTGATCGAGATTAAGCTTATCCAATGCATTTAACCAAGGTTTCGCTAATTCTGCCCGTTGACCATGTAGCGCATTAAATTGCTGAGTAGACCAAGTATAAAAATCCATACTCAGTAATGGCAAATCCAACAACCATTCACCAGGGTAATCAATAATATCCAGATACAGTGTTGCTGTACTACCCAGTAGTTTTTTACTGCGTTTGTGTGGTCGATATTTAATCGCTAAACGAATTTCACTGACATCACGGGTGGGTACTGGCCAGTCAGGCGGATCAGCATGGAGTTGCTCCATGGCTTGGTCATAACTGAAACGAGGCACCATAAGATTACTTTGTGGGATACGCTTGGCACCAATAATCCGTTTATCTCGCGCCGCTGCCAACAAAGGTAACTGATCATGCGTGGCCGTATGCAGCAGTTGATTCACTAACGAACTAATGAACGCGGTTTTACCTGCTCGCGATAAACCGGTGACAGCTAGACGAACATGGGCGTCTAAACCTCGGTGCAGAAGTGCACTCACCTCTTGACTGATTCGCTGCATAGCTCGTGGGTATCCTCAGTAAATGTTGCCATTTTAGGTCAAGATAATTAATCGTCTTCAATCAGTTTGTAAATAACAAATAAGCTTATTTGTAGCAAAACAAACAGAACACAACTAGTAATAACATATTTACTGTAAAAAATAGAAAGACCATGAAAAATCAGGTCATAACTTAATAACGCGGCTAATACGATAGCAACGACGATTTGTAGCAATCGAATAAAACGTGGCATGGTTTCTCCTCTGAAATTCTATTAACAATGCTGGTTATCGGTTCTTTCTCATCCTGAACTACTTGGTTAAATCGCACTAATAGTCTGTTTGTCAATGGCGATTGTTCCTCGATAGTCACAATAAGATATGTATAGACCAGATAAAGAAAAGGTGTAGCGTTATGCTACACCTAATAGTCACTTAAGCTCAATTTGCTTACACATTTATTTAGCTCTGCTGAGTGGCTTCAGCGATTTTGACGCGCCATGTATCCGGACCAATCTGATGGGCGTTGGCTCCGGTCGAATCAACGGCGACCGTCACTGGCATATCTTCCACTTCAAACTCATAGATAGCTTCCATACCGAGATCTTCAAAAGCGACAACGCGCGCTTTCTTAATCGCTTTAGCAACAAGATACGCCGCACCGCCTACCGCCATTAAATAAACCGCTTTATTCTTCTTAATGGATTCAACGGTCGCAGAGCCGCGTTCGGCTTTACCTATCATGCCCATCACACCCACCTCTTCAAGCATCATATCGGTAAATTTATCCATGCGAGTTGACGTTGTCGGTCCCGCTGGCCCTACGACTTCATCGCCCACCGCATCAACAGGGCCAACGTAGTAGATAAACTTATCCCTTAAATCAACGCCCTCAGGAAGTTTCTCTCCGTTTTGAAGCATGGTTTGTAGGCGTTTATGCGCCGCATCACGTCCAGTTAAAATTTTACCCGACAGCAATACGGTTTCACCGGTTTTCCATTGCTGAGTCTCTTCACGGGTCACCGTATCTAAATTCACTCGGCGTGTATTCGCGCCCGCTTGCCAAGTAATTTGTGGCCAATCTTCAAGCTTAGGTGGTGTTAGCTCTGCAGGACCGCTACCATCTAATGTAAAATGCACATGACGAGTTGCCGCGCAGTTAGGAATCAAGCACACTGGCTTAGAAGCCGCGTGGGTTGGTGCCGATTTAATTTTCACATCCACCACGGTGGTTAAACCGCCTAGACCCTGCGCGCCAATACCAAGTTTATTGACTCGATTAAAGATATCCAAACGTAGCTCTTCTTCAGCATTTTGTGGGCCACGAGCAATCAGCTCTTGAATATCAATGTGCTCCATTAAAGACTCTTTAGCCAGTACTGCAGCTTTTTCTGCCGTACCACCAATACCAATGCCGAGCATGCCCGGAGGGCACCAACCAGCTCCCATGGTCGGTAGCGTTTTCTCCACCCACTCTGCAATATCATCAGAAGGGTTAAGCATCGCCATTTTGGTTTTATTTTCACTACCGCCGCCTTTGGCAGCAATTTGTATTTCTACTTTATCGCCCGGCACCATATTAATGTGTACCACCGCTGGAGTATTGTCCTTAGTGTTAATCCGCTTACCGGCGGGATCCATCAGTACAGAAGCTCGTAAAGGGTTATCTGGGTTGGTGTAAGCTTGACGAACGCCCTCATCAACCATCTGCTGTACAGTCATATCGGTTGAGTCCCATTGGACTGCCATACCGATGTTAACAAAGCAAGTCACGATGCCTGTATCTTGACAAATGGGACGATGCCCCTCTGCTGACATACGTGAGTTAATTAAGATTTGCGCAATCGCATCTTTAGCGGCTTGGCTCTCTTCACGATGGTAGGCTTGTTCTAGCGCTTGGACAAAATCAAGGGGATGATAGTAAGAGATGTATTGTAATGCGTCAGCGACACTGCTGATCACATCTTGTTGGCGAATTACCGTCATTGCATGCCTCATTATAGTTATATGTTCATAATCTGAAACCGAAAGCACAAGGTAAAGTCAGTAAAGCCTAAGGGCAACAAACGACTGAATTAAGCGCTTACGTCAAGAAACAGCTTTCTTTCAGGCTTTTATGATACTCTTGCTTTCCTTTATGTGCTACGCAGTGAAGTGACCCATTGTCACAAATTACACAAATGAATGTTAAAGAAAAAAAATTTATTCAAGTGCAGCCCATCGCTTATCAAAAAGATCTCGCTCAGCAGCTTTTTAGTCGTGTAGAGCAACTTCCTTGGGCAATGATGCTTCGTTCCGCCTCGACTCAGCATATCGATAGCCGCTTTGATATTGTGGTCGCTAATCCGATAGCTACCCTAGTGACGATTGGTAATGATACCACAATCCAACAACCCAGTGGTGTGACATTGTCACAAAAAGATCCTTTTGCATTACTGGCTGAACTACAAGCGCACCATTTACCAGCAGCGGTTTATCAAAGTGAGTTGCCTTTTGTTGGCGGTGCGCTGGGCTATTTCGGCTATGATTTAGGCCGTCGAATAGAGTCATTAGCTGAGCAAGCGCAGCACGATATTGCCATGCCGGATATGGCGATTGGGCTTTATGAGTGGGCATTGATCGTCGATCATCAACAACAAACTGCTTGCTGGGCTGGCATCAATATTGAGCAAGCTCAGGCTTGGTTTGCCTCGTTCGAACCTCTCTCTCAGCCACCATTTCAGCTCACCAGTGCTTGGTCATCGAACATGACCGCCCAACAATATCATCAAAAATTTAACCAAATCGAAGCGTACTTACTCTCCGGCGATTGCTATCAAATTAATCTAGCGCAACGTTTTAGCGCGGATTATCAAGGCAGTGAATGGCTTGCCTATCAGCGGTTAGAACAAAGCAATCTCGCTCCCTTCTCTGCTTTTATTCGCTTGGAACAAGGCGCGATTCTCAGTGTCTCTCCTGAACGTTTTTTACAAGTGAATCAACGAGTCATTGAAACCAAACCAATTAAAGGTACTCGACCACGTCATCAAGATCCCCGACACGATAAAGCACAAGCTAATGAACTCGCGCAAGCCGCCAAAGATCAAGCTGAGAATTTAATGATTGTCGATCTGCTGCGTAATGATATTGGCCGAGTCGCTAAACCTGGCAGTGTTCACGTACCTAAGCTCTTTGAAATCGAGAGTTTTCCTGCAGTACACCATTTGGTCAGCACCATTCGTGCCCAGCTTGATGAGCAATATCAAGTCACTGACTTACTGCGCGCAAGCTTTCCCGGAGGATCGATTACTGGCGCACCGAAAGTCAGGGCGATGCAGATCATTGAAGAATTGGAACCACATCGGCGCAGTGCTTATTGCGGTTCAATTGGTTATATCAGTCGTCATGGTAAAATGGACACCAGTATAACCATCCGGACCTTGGTTACCCATCAGCAGAAGATTTACGCTTGGGCTGGTGGCGGTATCGTCGCCGATAGCCAATGGCAAGCTGAATATCAAGAAACGTTAGATAAACTCAGCCGGATCCTGCCAATTCTTGAACAATAGGCTAAATTTATAAAATAAATACTCAAATAGCTTGGCGCTGCAGTTAATCTGCTGGTCGATGATCGCCGTTCAACACAGATAAAGCAGCCCACTTTGCGTAGCTTCGAGTAGCAAAGCTAATCAACATGACGTAAGTTAATCGATCTGAGCGCATGACTCCGTCGCGCGCTTTTTATCGCAGGAGAACGAGGCATGATCAGTAAACAACAACTGATGCAAGATTTTTTACTCAAAACCCCCGTTGGTTACCATGCCCAGTCACTCAACCGCGCAGCTCATTTGCAGTCAGCCTCATTAAGAAAGGCCTCCGTGTTAGTCGGCTTTGTCGAACGACCACAAGGCCTCAGTGTTGTTTTAACCAAACGCGCCGCCCATCTTAAGCACCATCCAGGACAAATTAGCTTCCCAGGCGGAAAATATGAAGCCAGTGATGGTACTCTTTATCAAACGGCCAAAAGAGAAGCGCACGAAGAGATCGGATTAGAAGCTAAATACATTAAGATCCTCGGCCAGTTACCAGAACTGGTGACGATCAGTCAGTTTGCGGTAACTCCAGTGATTGCATTCATTGATCCCCGTTATGAAATGTCCATTGATACTAACGAAGTCGAAGAAGTCTTCGAGGTTCCAGCCGCTTATCTTTTCGATCAAAAACATTTACTCAGTAATACCTTTTTAATAAAAAACTCCCTGCATAAAGTCTTCGCCTTACCATATAAACATCATTTTATATGGGGTATGACTGCACAAATCATCCAAGCACTGCAAAAACACATTAATAGTGATAGATAACCTTTGAAATGATTAATTTACGTACACATTTTGTCATCTATCCATTATTTCAACCACCAAAGCAATCGTTTGCTTTACGTTGTTATCATAAAATGACACCTTCAAATAACCTTAACCAACCCAACCATTAACAATTTCCACATGTGGCACAGTTTTTTCGTGATCAATCAGGGGTTTTTGACATATCATTCAATAGGCGCAGACAATTCATGATTTAGATCTATTTTTTATTGTAAAAAAACCTGCAAAATTGCGCCCGACTTATTTCCTGTTCCCAAAATGAGTAAATTAAACATGAATACAACCACAACGGTTACATCAGCGACACAATCCACTGGCAAGTGGACCTATAAAGATTTTGTATGGTCGCTTTCCCTTTTCGGTACCGCCGTCGGTGCTGGCGTTCTTTTTCTACCCATCAAAGCCGGTGCGGGTGGTTTTTGGCCGCTGGTCATTCTTGCACTGATTGCAGCACCAATGACTTGGTTTGCTCATAAAGGACTGGCTCGTTTCGTTCTTTCTGCGAGTAAAACTGACTCTGACATCACCGATACCGTCGAAGAACACTTTGGTAAAACTGGCGCCAACCTTATCACTTTTGCTTACTTTTTCGCCATCTACCCTATCGTTCTTATCTACGGAGTCGGGATTACGAATACCGTCGACTCTTTCCTTGTG
This sequence comes from Vibrio injensis, assembly GCF_001895205.1. Classification (GTDB taxonomy): domain Bacteria; phylum Pseudomonadota; class Gammaproteobacteria; order Enterobacterales; family Vibrionaceae; genus Vibrio; species Vibrio injensis. The sequence goes on from NZ_BDJF01000016.1 coordinate 29,776, forward strand.
CACCAATTTGGTATGGAATCCATTCCTCGCTGGTTACTCTCTGGCGCGCTAATTTCATTAATGACTGCTGGTGTTGTTTTTGGTAAAGAATTAATGCTTAAAGCGACCTCAGCGATGGTTTATCCTCTGGTATTTATTCTATTGGCTTTGTCTGTGTTCCTTATCCCGGATTGGAACACTTCAATGATCGAAACCTCTCCAGATTGGTCAACCGTTCCAGTGATTGTCTGGTTAGCCATTCCTATCATCGTGTTCTCTTTTAACCACAGTCCAATCATCAGCCAATTTACCAAATCACAACGTCAAGAGCACGGTGAGCATGCGGTCGTGAAAACCGATATGATCACTGCTGGTGCAGCAATGATGTTAATGGGATTTGTGATGTTTTTCGTCTTCTCTGTGGTACTGTCTTTAACACCAGAACAGTTAACTATGGCGCAAGAGCAAAACATCAGTGTGCTTTCATACATAGCCAATGTGCATGAATCACCACTGATTTCTTATCTTGGTCCTATCGTGGCACTTGCAGCAATCACTTCAAGCTACTTTGGTCACTTCTTAGGTGCTCATGAAGGTTTAGTCGGTTTAGTTAAATCACGCAGTCAAATGTCTGTGGGTAAAATCGATAAAATCTCGCTCCTGTTTATCGTCCTTACTACTTGGATTGTCGCTATTGTTAACCCTAGTATCTTGGGTATGATTGAAACTATGGGTGCACCAATGATTGCTGCTATCCTATTCATTTTACCTGTTTTTGCGATGCAAAAAGTACCAGCAATGGCGAAGTATAAAACAACACTACCAGTACAAATATTCACAGTTATTTGTGGTTTTGCCGCGATTAGTTCTGTAATCTACGGCGCTCTTTAATCTCTGCATCAGCGTATGAGTGAAAAGATACCTGAAGCTTGAAGAATAGCGTGATCAACCACGCGGTAACATCAAGCTAGTCAGGTAAAATATAACAATAAAAAGCCTCCCTTAATCAAGGGGGGCTTACTTTTGAGGCAATCAATATGATTAGTGTATTTGATATCTATAAAATTGGTGTCGGACCGTCAAGCTCACACACGGTTGGCCCAATGAAAGCGGGTAAACAATTTATTGATGATTTACGAGCAATGGGAAAATTGCGCGACATCACTAAAATTACCGTGGATGTTTATGGATCATTATCACTGACAGGGAAAGGTCACCACACAGATATCGCCATCATTATGGGCTTAGCGGGTAATACTCCAGAAAAAGTCGATATCGATGCGATTCCAAGTTTTATTACTCGCGTTACTGAAACGGAGCGCCTTCCTGTTGGCATGCACTGCCATACCGTTGATTTTCCTCGTGAAGGTGGCATGAACTTCCATAAAAGCAATTTGTCATTGCATGAAAATGGTATGCAAATTCACGCTTGGATTGATGACAGTCCTGTCTACTCAAAGACCTACTACTCTATTGGTGGCGGCTTTATTGTCGATGAAGAAAACTTTGGTAAAGAGATTGAATCTCCAGTCCAAGTTCCCTATCCATTCACGAGTGCCGAACAACTTCTTGCTCAGTGCCAAGAGCACGGCCTTTCTATTAGTACTCTAGTGATGGCCAATGAAAAAACTCTTCATTCAGACGAAGAAGTTCGTACTTATTTCGCTAATATCTGGCGCACCATGCGTGAATGTATGGAACGTGGTCTGAATACTGAAGGCATTTTACCGGGGCCTTTGCGTGTTCCCCGCCGTGCCGCTGCACTTCGCCAACAACTGCTAACTTCTGAAAAAACGACTAATGATCCGATGGCCGTTGTCGATTGGGTTAATATGTATGCTTTTGCGGTTAACGAAGAAAACGCAGCAGGCGGTCGCGTGGTAACCGCACCCACCAATGGTGCTTGTGGCATTATTCCTGCGGTCTTAGCCTACTATGACAAATTTATCCAAACCGTAACCGAGAAAGACTACATTCGTTACTTTGCTACCTCAGGTGCGATTGGTGGTTTGTACAAGCGTAATGCTTCTATCTCAGGAGCTGAAGTCGGTTGCCAAGGCGAAGTCGGGGTAGCATGCTCAATGGCCGCTGCGGGTTTAGCAGAGCTACTCGGGGGCAGTCCTGAGCAAGTGTGTATGGCTGCAGAGATTGCTATGGAGCATAATCTAGGTCTTACCTGCGACCCAGTTGCAGGACAAGTGCAAGTACCTTGTATCGAACGTAACGGGATTGCCGCCGTGAAAGCAATTAACTCCACTCGTATGGCGATGCGTCGTTCATCGGCTCCCCGTGTCTCTTTAGACAAAGTGATCGAAACAATGCTTGAAACAGGTAAAGATATGAATGCTAAATATCGCGAAACCTCCCAAGGTGGATTAGCGGTTAAAGTGATCTGTTAATCTTCCTCAACGATTGATCTTCCCAAGCCTGATACTTCATCAGGCTTTTTATTTTCCCTTTCTCCACCTTTACTTAGCTTTACTTAGCTTTACCTAACCGCCGCTTGTTTTATCTCCAGATAACGTTATAAATGGTGATAATCATTCTCTTTTATATGCTGGTTCATTTTTACCATGTCATTCTCTATTACTAAAAAAACGACGCTTACGTTTTTGATCGTCATTCTTATTCTTATCGCAGTGGGTTATATCTTGTATCCCCAAAAAAATGCGACAACCTACGTTACCGACACCGTTCAGCGCGGCAACATCGAAGAAACCGTCCTTGCTACCGGCATGCTACAAGCCTCAAAACTGGTGGCGGTTGGTGCGCAAGTATCAGGTCAAATTGAGACACTAGCGGTCAATTTAGGGGACACTATTCGACAAGGTGATTTAGTGGCTCAAATCGATAATTTGGCCCAACAGAATAAACTCAAAGAAGCCCAAGCATCATTGAACAGTTTAAATGCCCAATACCAAGCCAAACAGGCATTGATTCGTCAAGCTCAAGCTGAGTTTAACCGACAAAAAGCCATGCTGGCAGAAAACGCTAGCTCACAAGCGGATTACGAAGCTGCTCAGGCATCACTGGCTGTGCATATTGCAGAACTGAAACAACTAGCAGCACAGCAAGAACAAGCAAAAATTAGTGTTGATAGCGCCAACCTCGATCTCAATTACACCACCATCCGAGCGCCGATGGATGGGACGGTGGTTTACAGTGCCGTTGAAGAAGGTCAAACCGTTAATGCCAATCAAACCACCCCGACAATTATTGAACTAGCAGTACTCGATACCATGACTGTAAAAGCTCAAATATCCGAAGCCGACATCATTAAAGTCACTCCGGGACTGCCCATCTATTTCACTATTCTAGGTCAACCGAATAAACGTTACTCCAGTACATTGCGTGCTATTGAACCCGGCCCAACATTAATGACTGGTAATGACAGTAATCTTTCAATCAGTAATGATGAGGCCATTTACTATCATGGTTTGTTTGATGTGGATAACCCAGATGGACTATTGCGCATCGGTATGACAGCTCAAGTCACCATTGTTTTACACCGCTCAGAAAATGCACTATTGATCCCCGCTCAAGTGCTGATCAAACAACCAGGACCAAAACCTCGCTATCAAGTTCCTGTATTAGAAAATGATCAAGCTGTATTTCGTGATGTCAAAATCGGCCTCAATAATAAAGTCAATGTAGAAATTCTTGAGGGACTTAATGAAGGCGACACACTGATTTTAGGCATGCCAAATACACTCAATAACAACACGAGCCGTCGTATGAGTCCACCAGGGATGCGTTTCTAATGTCAGAGGTTTTATTAAACATAGTCAATGTTTCTCGCCACTTTACTTCTGGCGATGAAACGCTCACTGTCTTAAAAGAGATCGATCTAACTATCGAACGAGGTGAAATGGTTGCCATAGTTGGCGCTTCTGGTTCAGGTAAATCGACTTTAATGAATATCTTAGGTTGCTTAGATACCCCAAGTTGTGGTGAATATTGGGTGAATGGACAAAACACCTCACAACTGAATTCTGATCAACTGGCTGAGCTACGCCGTGAATATTTCGGGTTTATCTTTCAACGCTACCACCTATTAGGGGATTTAGACGCCTTAGGAAATGTCGAAATCCCAGCTATTTATGCTGGTTACGATAAACAGACTCGCCATGAACGAGCACGCAAACTGCTTGAACGATTAGGACTAGCCGAACGACTGGATCATAAGCCCAACCAACTAAGCGGCGGTCAGCAACAACGTGTTTCTGTGGCTCGAGCCCTCGTTAATGGCGGCGATGTCATTCTTGCCGATGAGCCGACGGGCGCACTGGACAGTAAAAGTGGTTCAGAAATGATGCAACTGCTGCAAGAGCTTCATAGCCTTGGGCACACCATCATTATCGTCACCCACGATATGCATGTAGCTCAGTATGCAGACCGCATTATAGAGATCAAAGATGGTGAAATTCTCAGTGATCGTATCAACCACTCGACCAGTGACACGGCACTTCAGCCACATGCCCTTGCCCATCATACTCCGCTACTCAAAACCTCAACTGTCGGTCGTAACAAAAGGTGGCTCGACAATTGTTGGGAAGCGTTAAAAATGGCACTGTTAGCGATGTCAAACCATCGATTAAGAACCTTCTTGACTATGCTCGGCATCATCATTGGGATTGCTTCAGTGGTTTCCGTGGTGGCTCTCGGTAATGGCTCACAAAAGTCGATTTTAGAAAGTATTGCCGCCATGGGCACCAATACGATTGATATTATGCCCGGATCTGGCTTTGGCGATCGGCGTTCAGGGCGAATTCGAACGTTAACCGCAGAAGATGCCCAAGCGCTGCAATCACTGCCGTTTATTGATAGCGTCACCCCTACCGTCAATAGTTCCGCGACCATCAAATTTAGTAATCAATCGGTCACCGCTTCCATACAAGGAGTTGGGCCTGATTTTTTCCGAGTCCGTGGCTATGAACTCGCCAAAGGGCAATATTGGGATCAAACCAGTGTGGATAACTTGGCCCAAGAAGCTGTCATCGATCACAATACATTAACAGCTCTTTTTGCTGATGAGAATCCCATCGGTAAAGTCATTTTTGCAGGTAAGCTCCCCATCCGAATTATTGGCGTGACTGCGGCGAAAGAGAGTGCATTTGGCAATAACGACGCTCTCAATATATGGGTTCCTTACAGTACGATTAATGCACGAATGATGCGTCAAAGCCATCTTAATCGAATCACTGTACGTCTTGATGACAACATTCCTAGTGATGCGGCAGAGCAAGCGATTGTCTCTTTATTAACCATGCGTCATGGTACTAAAGATTTCTTTACGATTAATACCGACACCATTCAACAAAATATTCAAAAAACAACCGCAACCATGACCTTACTCATCTCCGCCATCGCCGTTATTTCATTAATTGTCGGGGGGATTGGCGTAATGAATATTATGCTGGTTTCGGTCACCGAACGTACCCGAGAAATCGGCGTACGTATGGCTGTTGGTGCAAGGCAGAACGATATTTTGCGTCAGTTTCTTATCGAAGCGGTACTTGTTTGTTTGTGTGGTGGGATCATCGGAATTGCCCTCGCCTTTTTAATCGGCGTCGGTTTTTCCTCATTCGGTAGTAGTTTTACCTTGATCTATTCTACCGCCTCAATCGTCTCTGCCTTTTTATGCTCAACATTAATCGGTGTTCTATTTGGCTATCTTCCTGCGAAAAATGCCGCTCAGCTAAATCCGATTGATGCGCTTGCCCGGGAGTAAACATGTTACCTGCAACTCAATATTCCAGCTTAGCTTTATCCATGTTGCTACTGCTTGGTTGTTCCGCTCACTATGATCTTGTAGAGCCTTCTGTTTTTATTGCGAATGACTGGCATTCGCCTCAACAAGAAACCAATACGGTGTGGGAAAGCCAGTGGTGGAAAAACTTTCAAGATCCTAATCTTGATTTGTTAGTTGAGCGCGTCCTGTCCACCAACCACGACCTTGCATTAGCGACACTCACTTTAAAACAAGCTCGTTTGAATGCCAATCTAGACAGAGATCAAAGAGTTCCCGATCTCGCCGCTGGGATATCCGGCAGCCGTTCAAAAGATCTCAACCATGGCGACATGTCTAACAACTATCAGGCTAAAATTAGCGTCAGTTATGAAGTGGATTTATGGGGCAAGCTTTCAGCGACGATTGATGAAAGTCAATGGAAAGCCCTCGCGACGCAACAAGAGCGAGAAGCAACCGCACAAAGTTTAGTGGCAACTACCGCCCAACTCTATTGGCAAATAGGCTATTTAAAACAACGAATTCGTTTAAGTCAGCAAGATATTGATAACGCCATCCAAAACTTTAATCTTGCTCAAAGTCAATATACTCATGGCGCAACCTCACGCTTGACCGTATTAGAAACCAAACGGTCACTGGCTGGATTGGAAGCTGCACACCGCGATTACCAGCAACAATATCGACAAGCCAGTAATGCCTTAGCTATTTTGTTTGAGCAAGATCCAGATCAAGCCGCTATTGAAATTGATCAACAACCCGCTCAAGCCTTGCCTGCTATATCTGCAGGCATACCCGCAGAAGTTTTGGCACGTAGACCCGATGTCAAACAAGCCTTGTATCAACTTCAAGCTTTTCTGGCTGCCAAGGAAAGCACTCGCCGCAGTTATTTCCCTGCGCTCACTCTGACTGGAGCATTAGGTGGATCATCGACGGAACTAAAAAAACTATTGAGCGATCCTATCGGCACTTTAGGCGCTGACTTAACTTTGCCATTTTTAAATTGGAATGAAATGCAGCTAAAGCGAGATATCGCACAAGTGCAGTATGAATCGGCCATCATCAACTACCGTAAAACCTTGTATGCCGCTTTTCAGGATGTCGATAATGCCTTATCCGCCCGAGAAAATTATCAGTACCAAGCTGAAAAATTAGTTCAGCAATGGCAAAGCGCCGCTGAAGCAATGCGTATCTATCAAAGCCAATATCAGCATGGGGCTATAGAAATTAAGACGCTACTAGATGCCCAAGAAAACGAGCGTAATGCACGGGCCGCTTTACTGGAAAACGACTATCATCAACGAGTAACCCTAAGCACCCTTTATCGAAGCCTAGGGGGACAGATGATCCTTACAGACGAAGAGAGTTAGACCCTTTAGCCAAGCTAACAGCATAGCTTGGCTAAAAATCACCCAGTATAGACACACCCGGCGGTGCAGGTCTCTTTAATTTCAACCTTGCTGAGTAACGGTAAGCTTGGTTTAAGTTGTTGCCAAATCCATTTTGCTAACACTTCGCTGGTTGGGTTTTCTAATCCTTCAATATCATTTAAATAATAATGATCCAAACGATCATAAATCGGTTGAAACGCCGCCTTGATCTCTGCAAAATCAATCAGCCAACCAGTATGAGCATCGACTTCTCCAGCGACATAAAGACGAACTAAAAAAGAGTGCCCATGTAAACGACCACATTTATGTCCTTCAGGCACATGAGGTAAATGGTGGGCAGCTTCAAACATGAACTCTTTATAAATTTCGGTTTTCATCGTACAACTCAGGCTTAAAAAAAGAGCCGTCATACTACGGAATCTTGTCAACTGAAACAAGCCAAATCAAGTAACCTCGGCAACCGAAAACCCGCAACTCATCTTTCTAAACCACTTGCTCGTATGATGAATAAGCCTCGCTTTTACGATCAGAAGAGCGCATTTATTCCATCAATTTAGCCTTTCGAATAAGAAATCAACAATCAGAGCATATTAAAGGTTGATGCGGACAAATTGACAGGTAATATGTGCCATTGAATTTGTAGAATTTTAGCCAACCTAATGTTTCGCTTTTTTCCTTCAACTTGTTTGAATACGGTAACCGTATCTGTCTAAAAAACGCTAACGACTCACACGTTATCGTAACTTCAAGTCGTTCTAGGAAGCAGTCAGCACTTTGGGTTGAGTTTTTACCTCAATGGAGACGATATTAACCATGACTTACGCGCCTGTAAAAGACGTATTAAGCGGCAAGCTTGCAGTAAACAGTGAAGTTACTGTTCGTGGCTGGATCCGTACACGTCGCGATTCCAAAGCTGGAATCTCTTTCCTTGCCTTATATGACGGCTCTTGTTTCGACCCGATTCAGGCCGTGGTCCCGAATTCACTCAATAATTATCAAGATGAAGTTTTGAAACTCACCACCGGATGTTCTGTAGAAATTACAGGCACCGTTGTTGAATCCCCAGCCAGCGGTCAAGATTTCGAACTCGCTGCCACTGGCCTTAAAGTTGTCGGTTGGGTTGAAGATGCAGAAACCTATCCAATGGCCAAAACACGTCATTCTATTGAGTATTTACGTGAAGTCGCTCACCTTCGTCCACGTACTAACGTGATTGGTGCAGTCGCTCGTGTTCGTAACTGCTTGTCTCAAGCGATCCACCGTTTTTATCATGAACAAGGTTATTTCTGGGTTTCTGCCCCACTGATCACGGCATCCGATGCTGAAGGTGCTGGTGAAATGTTCCGTGTATCAACCTTAGATTTAACCAACCTACCGCATAAAGACAACGGCGATATTGACTTTAACGAAGACTTCTTCGGCAAAGAGACCTTTCTCACCGTTTCGGGTCAGTTAAACGCTGAAGCTTACGCTTGTGCACTGAGCAAGGTTTATACTTTTGGCCCGACCTTCCGTGCAGAAAACTCTAATACTAGTCGCCATTTAGCTGAGTTTTGGATGGTTGAACCTGAGGTTGCCTTTGCCGATTTAAACGATGTAGCTAAGTTAGCTGAAGACATGCTCAAGTACGTGTTTAATGCCGTACTGACTGAACGTCGTGACGACCTTGAATTCTTTGCTTCTCGCATCGATAAAGACGCGATTACTCGTTTAGAACAGTTCGTTCAATCAGATTTTGCACAAGTTGACTATACCGATGCGATTCAAATTCTACTTGATTCTGGTCGCAAGTTTGAATTTGATGTGGAATGGGGTATCGATCTGTCTTCAGAGCATGAGCGTTATCTTGCTGAAGAGCACTTCAAAGCACCAGTGATCGTTAAAAACTATCCAAAAGACATCAAAGCGTTTTATATGCGTCTTAACGAAGACGGTAAAACCGTTGCCGCTATGGACGTATTAGCACCAGGAATTGGTGAAATCATCGGCGGTTCACAGCGTGAAGAACGTTTAGATGTATTGGATGCGCGCATGATTGAAATGGGCATCGATCCGGAGCACATGAGCTGGTACCGTGATTTACGCCGCTATGGCACCGTTCCTCATGCAGGATTTGGTCTAGGCTTTGAGCGTTTGGTCTCTTATGTGACAGGCATGGGTAATGTCCGTGATGTGATCCCATTCCCACGTACCCCACGTAGCGCCAACTTCTAAATTTACTTTTCATAAAAAACCTTCGCTTCGCGGAGGTTTTTTTTAATTTTCCGTTGCGTGATGGTTGTCACTTTTCAATCAGAAAGGTATAAATACTGACAATCAATCTTCTCTTTGCAAACGACTTGGCGTTATCGGTACGCGAATAGCATCAATGCAAGGCCAAGTACGAAGCGTATCACCTTAACTTTACATGGATGGACATTATGTTTGAAAAAGTTGTCGCAGCACCTGCTGACCCTATTCTTGGTTTAACTGAGGAGTTTAAAAATGATCCTCGTACAGACAAAATCAATTTAGGCGTAGGTATTTATAAAAACGAAGCCGGTGAAACGCCAGTCTTGGCGACCGTCAAAAAAGCCGAAGCTGCGCTGCTTGAATCGGAGAAAACCAAATCTTATTTAACCATTGAAGGCACTGCTGAATATGGCCTAGCGGTACAGAAATTATTGTTTGGTGAGCAAGCCGACATCATGAATGCTCAACGTGCTAAAACCGCTCAAGCGCCTGGTGGTACAGGTGCGCTTCGCGTGGCGGGTGAGTTTATTAAACGTCAACTCGGTGATGTCAAAGTCTGGATCAGTAACCCAACATGGGCTAACCATCATGGTGTATTTGGTGCCGCGGGACTTGAAACAACAGAGTACACTTATTACAACGCCGAGAAAAAAGATAAAGATTTCCCAGCGATGCTCGCCGATCTTGAGCAAGCATCCACAGGTGATGTGGTTTTGCTGCACGGCTGCTGCCATAATCCGACGGGAATTGATCCAACGTTAGAAGAGTGGGAAATCTTAGCTAAATTGGTGGCAGAAAAAGGCTTACTCCCTCTGTTTGATTTTGCTTACCAAGGCTTTGCTAAAGGGGTCGAAGAAGATGCCGCTGGGTTACGGATTTTTGCTCAATACAATCCAGAAATTTTAGTCGCTTCTTCATTTTCAAAAAATTTCGGCTTGTATAACGAGCGCGTCGGTGCGTTTACCTTAGTCGCCGCCTCAGCCGAGGTAGCCAATACGGCGTTCTCACAAGTCAAAGCGATTATTCGCTCTATTTATTCGAATCCACCCGCTCATGGTGCTGCTGTCGTCACATACATACTGCAAAACCCTGCCCTACGCGCAGAATGGGAAGCAGAAGTTGCCGAGATGCGTGAACGAATTCAAGAGATGCGCGAACTGTTCGTTACTCGTTTACAAGAAATTGGCGTTAATGCAGATTTTAGCTTTATCGAACGACAAAATGGCATGTTCTCTTTCTCCGGCTTAAATAAGCAACAGGTGCAACGATTGAAAGAAGAGTTTGGTATTTATATTGTCGGATCTGGCCGGATAAGCGTTGCAGGCATGACGAAAAATAACATGTCTCCTCTATGTGAAGGGATTAAAGTCGTTTTATAAATGGCTTATCTACCGACAGGTTGAGCAAACACAGCGATGAATACAAAGCCAAGCAGAAACAACCTCTGCTTGGCTTTTTTAATTGATATCGACATATAAAGTTAATAATGAATTCGCATCGTTATGCCAACTTCATTGATATTTTGCAATTCACCATCTCGATAAGTAACAAGCCCTCCTAACGACAAGCGCTTACTCAACCGATAATCGGTTCTAAATGTAAACACGTATTCATCTTGCCAGTGGTTATAATTTGCTTCGGCAAATAAACTTGCCTCCCAGTTGGGGCGTATCAGATAACGTAGCCCAATATCCGCACCAAAAACAGAGCGAGTTTCATTATCGACGGTATAATCACTGCTGATCCTTAACATCCCCACTCGGGCATGACTAACCAGATCAAGCTTGTCGATTATTGGCCAATGATAGCCAACCCCAAATCGTAAACGGTACTGTTCGATCGTCTCGTCATTAGGATGATAAAAGCGAGCACTATAATCAGAGATCAACAATACGCGTCGCTCGGCCAGTTGATGGCTCACTCCTATCGATAGTGCTGTCGTATTATCACTTCTTCCAGCAGCGTATAAACCACTCATGGTCCCTGACGTCAGCTCTGCGCTAAAAAAATCATACTTCAACCGCTGATCTATGTGAGAATTTTCAGCGTGTGCTAGCGGAAAAACAGCCATCGCTATCATCAATATACTGGTTTTATTCATCGCTCTACCTATCTTCTTTATCTGCTCTTAGAATAACGGATAATCGCGAAGAAAAGAGTAGGCGCTACCTCAAATCTGCGCTGAACCACAAAATCGTGTAGACTAAGTGATTAATTAAATGAAATAGGTGCAGATATTGCCGACCTCAAGAGATGAGTATCTCACTCATTTCAAACATATTGTGATACCCAGATAATCCCGATTAAGGATGATTTGGGCCAAAGGAGTCCCTTGATGGAAGCAGAATTAATCGATATTAAAAACTTTCTTGCTCAATACCCACCTTTTAATGAGCTTCCTGAGTCAGTGCTTGATGAAGCCGTTCACCAAATAGAAATTGCTTATTACCGCCAAAATACGCCGATCATTCATGCTGGCGATCATATTCAAGATTTATATATTGTTCGTAGTGGTGTAGTAGAAATTTATCGTCGCAAAGGGGAATTATATAATCGATTATCAGAAGGCGGCTTATTTGGGCAAATGGGGCTGTTGACTAATAATAAAGTGCTTTTTCCGGTTACCGCCATTGAAGACACGCTGATTTATTGTATGCCCGAAGCCATGTTTCAAAAGTTATACGATGAATACGATACTTTTGCTGATTATGTTGAAGTACAAGATAATGCGCGTCTACGACAGACGGTATCCAATACTCAAGATCAAAATGATTTAACCACCTCTAAAGTCAAACATTTACTCACTCGCGAAGCCCCTTTCGTCTACAACGATGCCAGTATCCAACAAGCCGCTATAAAAATGTCGGAAGAGAACGTCTCTTCACTGCTGATCATCGACCCTAACATCCTGCAAGATGATGAAAATGATAGCAGCCCTGTCGTCGGTATTCTTACAGATCGCGATCTTTGTCGAAGGGTGATTGCCACCGGATTGGATTACCAACATGCAGTGACTGAAATCATGACCAGCGAAGTGATTTCGTTGGATCATAACGCTTATGTCTATGAAGCGATGCTGTTTATGCTGCGTTACAACGTCCATCACCTACCCGTGCTAAAGGAAAACAATCCGATTGGTATTGTCGGCATGACCGATATTGTTCGTCATGAATCGCATAACTCACTGTTATTAGTCAGTACAATTTTTCATCAAAATAGTATTGAAGATTTGGCGAATTTAGCCAAACAAGTTAAACCCGCTTTTGTCCGTCTCGTTAATGAAGACGCTAACTCGCATATGGTCGGTACCGCCATGTCAACGATTGGTCGTAGTTTCAAGCAACGATTATTAGAGCTGGCTGAAGAGAAGTTTGGTCCTCCTCCCGTCCCCTACTGCTTTTTAGCACTGGGTTCTATGGGACGAGATGAACAGCTGATTGTCACCGATCAAGATAACGCTCTACTGCTTGATGATAGTTATGATGAAGGATTGCACGGTCAATATTTTGCAGACTTAGCTCAGTTTGTTTGTGATGGGCTCGATCAGTGCGGTTACACCTATTGTACAGGCGAGATTATGGCAACCAACCCAATGTGGCGTATGACTCGTCAACAATGGGAAACCTGTTTTGCCGATTGGATTGATAATCCTAATCCGAAAGCTTTGCTGAATGCCTCTATCTTCTTTGACTTAGATGGAGTTTATGGCCGATTGAAATGGGCAGAGCAATTGAATGGATTTATTGTCCGCCGCGCTAGACGGAATAACCGCTTTTTAGCTTGTTTGGCTCGTAATGCTTTAAACCGAACCCCACCACTTGGTTTTTTCAAAAACTTCGTCATGGAAAAAGATGGTCGCCACAATAATTCGATCAATCTAAAACGTCGTGGTACCGCACCACTGGCAGATTTAATTCGCGTTCATGCTCTGGCAGTCGGCTCTCGGGCAAAAAACTCGTTCGAACGACTCGATGATATTATCGATGCGGGCATCTTACCCAAAGGACGAGGGCAAGATCTACGCGATGCGTTAGAGTTTATTTCAATGGTACGCATTCGCCATCAAGCTCTGGATGTGGAAAATAATAATGAACCCGATAACAACATTGAACCAGAAAACCTCTCTGAATTTGAACGACGTAATTTAAAAGATGCCTTTCAAATTTTGAGTAACGGCCAAAATTTCCTTAAATATCGTTATCAAGCGAGCAGCAATTTTAAATAAGGTGAGCATGAAAGGACTATTTCAAGCGCCAAGTATCGATTGGCCTTATAAATATCGAGCGAAACAAAAGCTTGCCCAATCCCCTTTGCTGCAACGTTTTTATCAAGCTGAACTGGCTGATGGCAATTCGGCTTTGGGTGAGATTGAGTTTGTCGCGATGGATTTTGAAACCACTGGGCTTGATGCAAATAAAGATGAAATTATTACCATCGGCTTAGTACCCTTCACTTTACAGCGAGTCTATCTTAAGCGAGCGCAGCACTGGATCGTTCGCCCTCGACAAAAACTGGACGAAGGTTCGGTGATCATTCATGGCATCACGCACAGCGATATTATACACGCCCCCGATTTAAGTGAGGTAATTGAAGCCTTATTAACCGCACTGGAAGGGAAAGTCATCGTCGCCCATTATCATAAGATCGAACGTGAATTTTTGGATCAAGCTTTTAAACGACGAATAAACGAAGGTATTGAATTTCCGATTATCGATACCATGCAACTTGAAGCGGAGATTCAAAAGCGCCTCACCGCAGGAATTTGGAATAAGCTACGTGGTAAAAAACCGCAATCACTGCGTTTAGGGCAAGCCCGACAACGCTATGGTTTACCGGCTTATAATCCTCATCACGCTCTGACAGATGCGATTGCCACAGCAGAACTGATGCAGGCGCAAATCGCACACCATTATTCACCAGATGATCGGCTTAAACGATTTTGGTTATAGCTTCTGACTGAAGTTGTCATCACTCGTATCAAGGATCAACATAGGGAGCTTTCGCTCCCTATGATTTATCACAAACTATCAAGAATAACTTAAATTTATTAGCTCATCTCTTATCAATTAGAGCTTATAACTTAAAGCGACGGATCTCTTGGTCGAGCTGATAAGAGAGCTGTGATAGCTCCGCAGCTTGAGCGGCTGCATCATGAGCTTCTTGGGCAAGATCATTAGACACATCGCGAATACCGACCGTATTACGCGTGATCTCAGAGGTGACTGACGCCTGTTCCTCGGCAGCCGAAGCAATCTGGGTCGCCATATCACTGATCCGCTCAACTGCATGATGGATTTGCATCAAGCTCGCTGCCGCAGAGTGTGCATCATCAACACTCGTATCGGCTAGCATCCGACTATCATTCATGATTCCAACGGCTTTACCCGTCGTGCCTTGTAGCATTTCAATCATGGTTTGAATTTCTTTCGTTGACGCATGTGTACGTTGGCTCAGTACGCGCACTTCATCGGCAACCACCGCAAAACCGCGACCTTGTTCACCTGCACGAGCCGCTTCAATCGCCGCATTCAATGCCAATAGATTGGTCTGCTCAGCAATCCCTTGAATGGTTGAAAGAATGGTACTGATCTGATTGCCATGCTCTTCCAGCTCTTGAATAACACCTGTTGCTACCTGCACTTCTTTCGCTAAAGACAGAATAGAGTTCTGTGTTTGCGATACTTGCTTAGAGCCATCGACACAAGCGGTTACCGCCTCGGATGAGTTTTGCGCAGTATGTTCAGAGTTATTAGCAATCTCCTGAGTCGCCGCTGCCATTTCATTGATTGCTGTCGCAACCATATTAATTTCATCTTGCTGCATACGGATACGGGCACTGCGCTCTTCAGCATGAGCTGCCGTCATATGCGATTGTGATGACAGTGATGCTGAGACTTCGCTCAATTTACTGACCATGGTATGCATATTACCGACGAAAATATTGAAATTTTTCGCCAGTTGTCCCACTTCATCGTCACTACGTGGCTCTAAGCGTTGCGTTAAATCACCGTCTCCGGTTGCGATTTCTTCTAATGCTTTAGAGACACGTAATAAATCTCTGAATAAAAAGCTGACTAACCAAGAGACAATCAACACCACGACCAAGGTGATAAAAATCGCGGTGATCAATAAGCCTGTGAGCAATTGAGTATGCGCTGCAAATTCGGTATTTTTATCCATCTGCACAGCAAATACCCATGGCGTATCCGCGACTCTATCAAAGTAAAATAGGCTCTCTTGGCCGTTATGGTTCAATGTCATTAGCTGACGACTATTAGCGGCTTGCTGAATAGCATTCATGGTAAGCGCGCTATCAAGCGAACTGACTGGCTTTAAAAGCAATCGTTTGTCTGGATGTGCCAGAAAATAGCCGTCTTGGGTATCAATCAACATCGCGTAGGCATTATCACCCGCGTCGATACTCAACACATCACTGATTAATTGATCAATCAGTACATCTGCACCAACCACACCACGTAGCTGACCATTGTGACGAATAGGTTCAGCAATGGTCACTAATAAAGCATTAGTGATCGCATCTTGATAAGCCGTAGTGATAATTTGTTTACCCGCATTCGCGGCATCACGATACCAAAGACGAGTACGAGGGTCATAATCAGCTCGGTTACGCTCTGGATGGGAGCGATACATTTCACCGTTAACAGTACCAAAGAAAATATCGTCAAACCCGCCGGCTTTACGCGCCTGTTGTAAAAAAGGCACCACATCAGGTTGCACGGTATAGTCATTAAATGCCGTAGAGATATCTTTTCGGATCGAAATCCAATCAGAAATACCTTTCGATGCCGTTTCAGAAATAGCTTGTGCACGGGCAAGCACGCCACGGCTTGTTTGTTGTTTGAGTTGATCGGCAGACAACCAAGTCAATGCGGCCGCCATCACGACGACCGCTGACAGGCTAGTGCCAATAAGCTTTTGTTTTAGGGTTAATTTCATAGTGAATTATCGCTGATAAAAGGAACAGTTGGGCGGCAAATAATAGCGAGGTTTATAAGCGTTTGCACGCATTATGTAAAAATAAACACCGTTGCAATAACTGTTTGCTTTTAATCACATTACCGTCAAATTAGTGACAAATGTCATCATTCCAACCATTTTATTCTCTGTCAGAAATGGATGAGCAAAAATGGCTAACGCCACCACGACTTTCAATAGCAAGGATATAACTCTACTTTTCAATTATCCTCAACTAAGGTATGGTCCGACCTAATTGGTCCATTGTTTGTTGTAGGTAAAAGATTGTGGAAAAACACGAAGAAGTGTTGGTTGCGATTCGTCAAATTATCCGAGCCATAGATTTGCATTCAAAAAAATTAAGCAAGTATGCTGGGCTGACGGGTCCGCAATTAATTTTGATGCGTTCAATTGAAGAATTAGGTGAAGTCACGATTCGTCAATTGTCCAAGCACACCAACATGAGTCAAGCTACCGCAACGACTATTCTAGACCGTCTAGAACGAAATCAATATGTACAACGCGTCAGAAGTAGTACTGATAAACGTAAAGTTCACGCTCATTTAACAGACACTGGACGAGAACTATTAGCTCGCGCGCCCCAACCGCTACAAGACAGTTTTGTGCAACAGTTTCAGCATTTAGCCGATTGGGAGCAAAGTTTATTACTCTCATCAGTTCAGCGTTTATCTGCCATGATGAATGCAGAAAAAATGGATGTCGCACCGATGTTGGAAATCGGCAGCATCACTAAGATCGAGTAAATTTGATAAGCCATATCACTCTACAACTGCCACCTGAATAACAAGAGCAGTTGTAGAGTCATTGGTCATTTACAACGCTTTATAAATAACCTTGTTACCCGCTTGGGACTCTCTGGCAACTAATTCAACTTCAAGTAGTTTCTTTAATGCCCCCGTCGCCCAAGACGCGGCTTTACTCTCTTCTTGTCCAGCCGCTAAACCAATCGCCTTAGGATTAATGCCCTCTGCATTCGCCACAACAATATCAAATACTTGTTGCTGTTTAGGGGTTAACACGATATCTGCACGTATCGTTGATGAAACGGGTTCACTTGATGGTTGTGCCGTTTGCTTGGCAACGACAGAATTAACGGCTACAGGCTTGGCTGTTTTTGGTGCTGAGGTAATGTTTGCTACCATCGCTATGATGCGCTTTTGCAGTTTTGCCTGCACTTTACGCTTATGAGCAAGTCTCATCGAGTATCTCTCCATTTCACTGCACAAGATGCAGTGGTGAAAATTTGAAGCGCGTTTTATAGCAAAATTCATCGACCTTTTGTAGGGTATCGCTCAAGTTCACCTAACAAAAGCAAGATTTACCCGATAAGCGGCTAGAATTTAAACAGCACATCATTATTTGCTGTTTACGGTTTCAGTGATGCGCAGTGATCACCATCGATGAATATTGAGTATTAATCATAGAGCCTTTGCATGCGAGGTCGGTATGCCAACAATCCACTTATCTAATTATCAATTCGATCGACATTCACTCTACGCCAAAATCGGTTTGTTGTTCGTGTTATTGATCATTATTGCTTTGATTCGCTTATCGAACAGTTGGCAACAGGCATTAGTGGCGATAATGTGTGTATTGATTTTATGTGCAGCGGGCTATTGGTTAGCACGTAAAAGTTGGGTAGGTTTCACTCTCACCGCCAGTCACTTACAACAACATTTTTACTATGGTGGGTGGGTAGTGAAATGGCAAAATATCAATCAAATTGGAATATGTACCTATCAACAAGAGGGATGGCATCAACCGCTGCCATGGATAGGTATTCGTTTAAAAAATTACGGACCTTTTTTAGACGGTATCTGCCCAAGAATTGCTCGAGAAATGTTATTTAACCAACGAGCCTTACTGTATTTAGGCATGAAGCAGCATGATAAAAGCCTACTTTTTGAAGACATCGTATTAGATTCAACACCCTATACCGATCCACAAGGTAAAATATACACAGGCTTAATGGCAATGCTCGCTAACCGAATGCACCATCAACGTAATTTTTATGGTTTTGATGTTTTTATCTCGGAGAATGATCTTGACCGTTCGGCTGATGAATTTGTTGGTCTGGCTCGACGCTATCTCGCCGCAGCCAAACCCGAATAAGATGAGATTGTCTTAGGAGCCAAAGTACAATAGGCTCCTTGTTATCACAAAAATACACCCTAACATCGATGACAACTAGTAAAGTGGCATTTCATCAGCCACAAAAGGATTACTCGCTCGTTCACGACCAAACGTTGAGGTCGGTCCATGGCCGGGAATAAACGTTACTTGATTACCCAAGGGCCAAAGTTTGTTTTTAATAGAATCAATCAACGTATTGAAATCACCCTGTGGAAAATCAGTTCGTCCAATACTGCCATTGAAAAGCACATCACCAACAAATGCTAAACTGGCTTCTTCGCTGAATAAAACCACATGACCAGGAGTGTGGCCGGGGGTATGCAAGACGGCAAGCGTCTGGTTACCAAACGTGACGGTATCACCTTCCTCGAGCCATTGATGGGGTTCAAAGGCTTCGGTCAGCGGAAAACCAAACATTTGACTCTGCCCTTCTAAGCCTTGTAACCAAAAATTATCGGCTTTATGAGGACCAATAATTTCTACCCCGCCCAACAGAGCAGCAAGAGGCTCGGTACCCCCAACATGATCCAAATGACCATGAGTCAAAACCAGTTTAACCACTTGGACGCCTAGTTGATCAATCAATATTTTTAATTGTTTTACATCTCCACCGGGATCAATAACAATGCCTTGCATGGTGTCATCACACCATACAATTGAACAGTTTTGCGCAAACGGAGTAACGGGGACAATTTGATACTTCAAAGACATGAGAGAACCTGAACAAACAGCAAAAAATTATCATCAACTATGACATTCTCATTCGGCTTTGACAAGTCGTGCTCAAGACTCAAACAACTGGATACGGCGTACAAGTAAGTATCGCAGCGTTCATAAAAATCCTCATTATTGAGTAACCCGTTTATCAAGACGATAAATATCGTCTCTGAAATGCAATTGTCCTGCGTCATACCACGCCGTTTGATAAATAATTTGTACTGGTATGCGCTGTCTTAATGGAATGGCTTGATTCACAGGGCTACTTTGCGGAGCAAATTGTTGAGAGTCTAACCCCTGTTTGGTTAACAATACATTGGCAAATTGATCGGCATGTTCAACCCGAATACAACCCGAGCTAAATGCTCTCGAGTCACGCTCAAATAAATATTTACTTGGGGTATCATGCAAAAAGATCGCTCGTCGATTTGGGGTATTGAATTTATATAATCCCAGCGCATTGTGATAGCCCGCTCTTTGACGCATCCGATAAGGAAATGCCTCTAATGAAATATTCTCCCAATCTATCGATGTCGGTTCTAGAGTCTGTGTCGCTCCCCAACGCGGTAGAATCTCTAGGTTTTGACGATCTAAATAACGCAGATCTCGCTTCGCCATAGGTAGAATGTCTTCGACCATGATTTTATAAGGAACATTCCAAGTGGGATTAACAATTAAAGAATCTAAACGTGTCGTCATGACTGGCGTTGGCCGAGAAATGCGTCCCACCACCACTTTTGATTGAAAAACGTTTTCTCCCGCATGCCAATACTTCAATTCAAAGCTTGGTACATTAACCACTATCGATGTATTACTGGCTGGCCACAGACGCATTCGCTCAGCATTCAAAGCAATTAAGCCTAAACGCTCTTCAACGGAGACATTTAGCCATTTTAAGGTCTGCGGACCAATCACACCGTCAGCGGTTAGTCCATGTAACTGCTGAAAATGCTTTATGGGTTCGATTAATGAATTATCGTACCAAGAAACATCGTCACGAATCACGGTAACATCAATATTGACCAGAGCTAAACGTTGAATCAAGCTAGAACGATCTTCCAATCTATCGCCTGGGCGTTTCAAACCGACTTGTCGATAAATCGGTAATGGTGCCGTTTTAAGTGCCGACAAAAAACTATAAGCATAAACCAATTGATGATAAGCAGGATCTTGTGGGGCATGTTGCAAAACTAAATCAGCCATCGCAGGCGTACCCGCAGCGACCGACAGTGCTAATAATGAAGAGCTGCTCGGCAAAGGTAATACATGATTTAATTTACCGTTAAAAAACCAATCCATCCCTTGTTGAGCGGCTAATTGAGCGTAGCTAAGATAGCCGATGACTGTGTCTGTCGCTAACACATCATATTGAACCCATGCCTGTTGTTCACTCAAGGCTCGTAATTGCTTATAGCGTTTTGAAAATAATGGGCTAATGTTCGCTTGATGAATCAGTGCAAGTTGCTGCTCAAAATAGACTCGACTCAACTCATCTCGCCAAATTAATTGATGCTGATTACGCTGGTAGAGTTTCTCGACTTGCTGAGGATAATATAGTGCATACTCACTTTGTCCCTTGAGATCAGAAGGTTGAACCACTGACGCATGAGCAAAAAGTGGCAAACTAATCCAAAGCAAAACAATGGCCATCAATGAGTAACGCTTCATATTTTCGATGTCCCCTTGGCTAACCAATAACGTAGGTTAATTTAGAATTGGTGAGCGTAGACGATACCTAGCACTAAACCGTCCAGCCGATGTTTGATTAAGTATGGCAAATATTCTCCGCTTTACCCACTCTTTATC
Organism: Vibrio injensis; assembly: GCF_001895205.1. Lineage (GTDB taxonomy): Bacteria > Pseudomonadota > Gammaproteobacteria > Enterobacterales > Vibrionaceae > Vibrio > Vibrio injensis. The sequence continues at coordinate 50,776 of NZ_BDJF01000016.1, forward strand.
GACATTGAGCTCAACTTCCTAAACCAATCGTGATCGGCTGTTCTTGGCTAAGATTGGCGTTATCTTGTAGTGCCAACGCAAGAAAAGTCCACCATCTATAAACAACAAAACTCATCACTTCAAATGAAGAAATGATGAGTTATGGACAAAAACTTTAGTGATCTGGGCTAAAGGTGTTTACACAGATTCATCAGATGAAAGAGAATACGCTGAAAGTTCAATCGCTTATATAGAAAAAGCATCACGATTTATAACTTTAAATGATGTTTGCCGCGTGAGACTTTCGCTTTTAAATAATCTTCATTACCATGTTTAATATGTGCAGCCGTATTAACCACACTGACAATCTCAATCCCGTGCTCTTGTAACTCTCTTATTTTTTTCGGGTTATTCGTTACTAAACGAATTTTAGTCACTCCGAGTGCTTTTAGCATTTGCGCTGCTTCAGTAAAATCGCGCAAATCATCACCAAAACCAAGATGATTATTGGCTTGATACGTATCCATACCTTGGCTTTGTAAGCGATAGGCATCAATCTTGTTATATAAGCCAATACCTCGGCCTTCCTGGCGTAAATAGAGAATAATACCGCCATGCTCGCCCATCTTAGTGATGGTCTCTTCGAGCTGCTCCCCGCAATCACACCGTGATGAATGAAAAACATCTCCGGTTAAACACTCAGAGTGCATTCTGACTAATGGAATAGATTGTGTTTTATCTGCCGCTTGAAAGATAACGGCTACGTGTTCTTTATCCGACTGTAAACCTCGGAATGAAAGAATCTCAGCATCAATATTACTTTTCAAGCCAACTTTGAAGTCGACTCTGGCTCTCACTTCCGCCATATCTTTACTCACTTGAATTCGTTCTGGCTGCACGCTAGTTATGGTATGCATAAGGTTACTCTTATCTGGTGATTTTTACTATGGAGACTAATACCCCATTTTTCAACGAAAAGATCACAATAAGTCCAAATTGTTATATTATAACAATTTGTTGAGATCGCAACAAAAGAGTGAAGTGCTTACATGGCGAGGCTTATGGTCAACATAGCAGCATACAGAGTCAGCGAGCTTATCCAGACTCTACTACGTCAATCAGCGGAAAAAGCATCAGCAATTAAGTGGTAAGAAAAAATGAGCAGAGAAAGAATAGCTAAATGATAAAACAGGGAAATGATGCTCTGTTCAATTAAAAAATAATTGATAGTATCAGGCGCAATGAATTCGTCAGTGTCACCGTTTTTGAATTAATGGCTTTGCGAGCGTTTCCAAACCGCTAATTCAACCCAAATTTGCTCTAGCTGTTTTAATTCTTCTTCAGTTAACAACGATAATGTTGTGGTTTGCTGAGGTAATGCATAAGACTGAAGCGCGCTAATTTGCGCATAAAAATCTTTTTTTAATTGCGAGATTATGGCGTAGTCCACTGCGAATGTCCTATGGTGATTTGATCATAATTTACTCTAAAAATAATATCACTTCCTGTTAATATCTAGCAAGGATATTTTAAAATTACAATAATAATCACACTATTTATTGTATATAAGCCAATAGCAGTTCTTAATCTTTAGATGACCAAGAGACTTTTTATATAAAAAAAATAATCATCAAGTTTCATTGTAAAGTGAAATCATGATGCAAAAAATTGATCCGTGAATTATATCTAACCGCTTTCGTGATCATATTTTGATCTTAATGTCTTGTACTTGTTTAAGCATAAAAAAGACCGAGCATTACGTCTCGGTCTTTTATTCGTTGTATTCACCACTTCTTATTATTAGTAGCGGTGTCGGTATAACAACTTATTCTGTAGGATCCGTATTGCTGTCCGTTGAATCAGTCTCGATCGTCGTTGAGGTTGACTCCACCGATGGCTGAGCTTCAGAAGAAACGTCATCATCTTGTGGCAAATCCGCCTCATCAAGCTCTTCAATACGCTGCAGGCCAACCACTTTCTCACCTTCTGAAGTGCGGATCAGCGTAACACCTTGGGTATTACGGCCAACTTGACTCACTTCAGCAACGCGAGTACGAACCAAGGTAGCCGCATTGGTGATCATCATGAATTCATCGCCTTCATCGGCTTGCACGGCTCCGACAACTTTACCATTGCGTTCCGAAACTTTGATCGAAACAACACCTTGTGTTGCACGGCTCTTCGCTGGATATTCAGAAAGCAGAGTTCGTTTACCGTAACCATTTTCAGTCACGGTTAAGATGTCACCATCGGTTTTTGGCACAATTAAAGACACAACTTGATCGCCTTCAACCAGCTTCATACCACGAACACCAGATGCAGTACGTCCCATAGGACGAACACCACCTTTAACGTTACCTTCATCATCAATGATCGGTTTCTCGTTAAAACGAACCACCTTACCTGATTTTGAGAACAACATGATATCGCTTTCACCGTCGGTAATTTCAACACCAATCAATGAGTCGTCATCACGCAGGTTAACAGCGATCAAACCATTAGCGCGAACATTAGAGAATTGATCTAATGACGTCTTCTTAACCGTACCATCACCGGTCGCCATAAAGATAAATTTATCTTCACTGAATTCCGTTACTGGTAGGATAGCAGTAATACGCTCGTTTTCTTCAAGTGGTAGCAAGTTAACAATCGGTTTACCACGTGCGGTACGGCTAGCCAATGGTAATTGATAGACTTTCAGACGGTAGGTCTTACCACGAGTTGAGAAACATAAGATATTATCGTGCGTATTGGCTACCAATAAACGCTCAATATAATCTTCATCTTTCATTCGAGTCGCGCTCTTACCTTTACCACCACGGCGCTGTGCTTCGTAATCCGTTAATAACTGATACTTCACATAGCCTTCATGTGACAAAGTAACAACAACATCTTCACGAGCGATTAGCTCTTCCATATCGATGTCATGGCTAGCTGCTGTAATTTCGGTACGGCGTGCATCACCAAAGTTATCGCGAGCCATTTCTAACTCTTCACGGATCACTTCCATCAAGCGTTCTGTATTCGATAAAATATGGATTAGCTCAGCAATTTCATCCAATAATGCTTTGTATTCATCGAGGATTTTGCCGTGCTCTAAACCAGTTAATCGGTGTAGACGCAAGTCAAGAATCGCCTGAGCTTGCTGCTCAGTTAAGAAATACTGACCATCACGAATACCGTATTGTGGCTCTAACCACTCCGGACGCGCGGCATCAGTACCAGCGCGTTCAAGCATAGCCGCAACATGGCCTAAATCCCAACCACGAGAAATTAAGCCAATTTTAGCTTCTGCTGGTGTTGGAGCTTTACGAATAAGATCAATAATCTCATCGATATTAGCCAACGCGAGTGATAAACCTTCAAGAATATGGGCTCTTTCACGCGCTTTACGTAATTCAAAAATGGTCCGGCGAGTGACAACTTCACGGCGGTGGTTAACAAAACATTCCAACATCTCTTTTAAGTTGAATAGTTTTGGTTGACCGTTATCAAGCGCCACCATGTTAATACCGAATGTCGTTTGCAATTGAGTATTGGCATAAAGATTATTTAATACCACTTCTGCCACAGCATCACGACGGCACTCAATCACAATACGCATACCGTCTTTATCAGACTCATCACGTAATGCGCTAATGCCTTCGACTTTTTTCTCTTTTACTAAATCGGCAATTTTCTCAATCAAACGCGCTTTATTCACTTGATAAGGAATTTCACTGACGATGATTGTCTCTTTACCGTTTTTCTCAGTTTCAATTTCCGCTTTTGAACGCATGTAGACTTTGCCGCGCCCTGTTTTGTAGGCGTCAATAATGCCTTTGCGACCGCTGATCAAAGCAGCAGTTGGGAAATCGGGACCAGGGATGTGCTCCATCAGCTCATCGATAGTAATATCTTCATTACTAATGTAAGCCAAACAGCCATTGATGACTTCAGTCAAGTTATGCGGCGGGATATTGGTTGCCATACCAACCGCAATACCAGACGAACCATTGACTAATAAGTTAGGAATTTTAGTCGGCATTACTGCCGGAATTTGCTCTGTACCATCATAGTTAGGTACAAAATCAACCGTTTCTTTATCTAAATCAGCCAAAAGCTCGTGAGCAATTTTCGACATCCGAACTTCGGTATATCGCATTGCTGCCGCTGAGTCACCGTCAATCGAACCAAAGTTACCTTGGCCATCGACCAACATATAACGCAGAGAAAAAGGCTGCGCCATACGTACAATCGTATCGTAAACCGCACTATCACCATGAGGGTGATATTTACCGATAACGTCCCCTACCACACGAGCCGATTTTTTGTAGGGTTTATTCCAATCGTTACCCAAAACACTCATCGCGAACAACACGCGACGATGCACTGGTTTTAGACCATCACGCACATCTGGAAGAGCACGACCAACGATGACAGACATCGCATAGTCTAAGTATGAACTTCGTAGCTCATCTTCAATGTTTACGGGTGTGATCTCTTTAGCTAGATCGCTCATAGAGCCATTATCCCTCTATAGTTTGATCGGATTATTCAAACCACACTCAGTTTTGCTCGGCAACGAGCCTTGGTTTAACTGTTTTGTTGGTCGAATAATATTGATACTTATAAGGTTGAAAAATATAACACAAGTTGGCCCACTTCGGCATCACTTTCCCTGCCCTTTTATCAGGTTGTGACCGTGGTTAAGTATCAACTGCCGAGAAATCACACATTCCTCTCATATCCGACTGATAAGTGATTACTTTTCCATCAAGTATATCTGGATCCGAGATAACGGCTGGTGTGGATGATTCATAGGGTTATAATGGTCACTTATTGGTGTGGGAAACATAGGCAATCAGAAGTATGACCAAAGCACAAAATGTCGATCCAAATGAAATCCAAAAATTTGCCGATATGGCATCACGTTGGTGGGATTTAAACGGCGAATTTAAGCCATTACATCAAATTAATCCGCTGCGTCTTAACTACGTGTTGGCTAACGCTAATGGTTTATTTGGAAAGACGGTATTAGATGTCGGCTGTGGTGGGGGGATCTTAGCTGAGAGTATGGCTCGAGAAGGAGCGCATGTAACTGGCCTTGATATGGGCAAAGAACCATTGGAAGTTGCTCGTTTACACGCACTTGAAACGGGGACAACGTTGACTTATCTACAAAGTACCGTCGAAGATCACGCCCAACAATATCCTCACCATTATGATGTGGTGACCTGTATGGAAATGCTCGAACACGTACCTGATCCTCTCTCAGTAGTCAAAGCTTGTGCTCGTTTGGTGAAACCCGGCGGCCATGTGTTTTTCTCTACCTTAAACCGCAATATAAAATCTTACCTATTTGCAATTGTTGGTGCGGAACAACTGCTTAAGATTGTACCGAAAGGAACCCACGACCACAGCAAATTTATTCGTCCTTCCGAGCTGTTACGTATGATCGATCAAACCGCGTTACAAGAACAAGGCATAACCGGTTTGCATTATAACCCACTCAATGACAGTTATCGTTTAGGGAAGAATGTGGATGTGAATTACATCATTCATACCAAACTACTCTAAAATAACCGCTCTATCTTTGACACCATGACCAGTACATTTATCGTGTCAATCGGTGCTTGACGAGACCTTAGTAAACCTTTGACTCGGGTCTCAATCTTTACTGAAAAAATTACTGAAAGATCAAGTCATTTTTTTTTAAGCTTGGTTAGTAAAAAAGCAATCTGTAAAGGCAGATTTTTTACCATTAAATCTACCCTTTGATTGTCGGTAAGTAGCTACTAACTGAATTTTTTTATTTCTCAGGTTATCCACAATATGTGCAAGTTCTGTAACTTGCATTAATGATTAGATAGCACTATCTTGTAACCCGAACACTGATACACCCCTATATATAGTGTTTCTCACCACTGGCTGTAGGGCGATTTTTATCACAAAGCCAACGTTTGATTTACAATAATTACACCAAAACACGGCTTTTATCAGTTTTGTTAGGGAAATAAAGCAGAATGAACCAACAACTTACTGTCACCAAGCGTGATGGACGCAAAGAAAATATCGATTTAGATAAAATTCATCGCGTAATCGAATGGGCCGCCGAAGGTCTGGATAATGTCTCCGTTTCACAAGTAGAACTGCGCGCTCACATCCAGTTTTATGATGGGATCACCACCTCTGATATCCATGAAACAATCATCAAATCTTCCGCTGATTTGATTTCTGAAGAGACGCCAGATTACCAGTATCTTGCCGCTAGGCTCGCGGTATTCCATCTACGTAAAAAAGCCTATGGTCAATATGAGCCACCTGCGCTCTATGATCACGTCTCTGCAATGGTCGCAAAAGGTAAGTATGATAGCCACTTACTTGAAGATTATAGCGCCGAAGAATTTGCACAAATGGATACGTTTATCGACCATCGACGTGATTTAGATTTTTCTTACGCTGCCGTCAAACAGTTGGAAGGCAAATACTTCGTACAAAACCGAGTCACTGGACAAATTTACGAAAGTGCACAGTTTTTGTACCTTCTCGTTGCCGCTTGTTTATTCGCCAAATATCCCAAAGCCACACGTCTTGATTTTGTGAAACGTTTTTACGATGCGACGTCGACCTTTAAAATTTCACTCCCAACACCGATCATGTCCGGTGTGCGTACTCCAACTCGCCAATTCAGCTCATGTGTATTGATTGAATGTGGTGATAGCCTCGACTCGATAAATGCGACGGCAAGTTCGATTGTCCGTTACGTATCACAACGGGCGGGGATCGGTATTAATGCTGGACGCATTCGCGCATTAGGTTCTGAAATTCGTGGTGGTGAAGCCTTCCATACGGGTTGTATTCCATTTTATAAATACTTCCAAACGGCAGTGAAGTGCTGTTCACAAGGTGGCGTTCGTGGTGGTGCAGCAACGGTATTTTATCCTTTGTGGCATGGTGAAGCCGAATCCTTATTGGTTCTGAAAAATAACCGTGGGGTCGAGGAAAACCGTGTTCGTCATATGGACTATGGCGTTCAGCTTAATAAACTGATGTACAAACGTTTAGTGGAAGGTGGCAATATTACGCTCTTCTCACCGTCTGATGTACCTGGGCTATACGATGCTTTCTTCCAAGATCAAGAGGAATTTGAGCGTCTGTACGTTAGCTATGAAAATGATCCTAGTATCAAAAAACGTACCGTGAAAGCATTAGAAATCTTCTCACTACTCATGCAAGAACGAGCATCAACTGGTCGTATCTACATACAAAACGTTGATCACTGTAATACTCACAGTCCATTTGATGCCAGTGTTGCCCCTGTGCGCCAATCGAATCTTTGTTTAGAGATTGCACTACCGACCAAACCTCTGACGAATGTAGAAGACGATAGCGGTGAGATCGCGCTCTGTACGTTGTCAGCTTTTAACCTCGGCGCAATAGAAAAACTGGATGATTTCGAAGAGCTAGCTGAATTAGTGGTACGTGCATTGGATGCCCTGTTGGATTATCAAGATTATCCACTGCCGGCAGCTCGCAAGTCGACCATGAACCGTCGTACATTAGGGGTGGGCGTGATTAACTACGCTTACTACTTGGCAAAACATGGCGTGAAATATTCAGATGGCAGTGCGAATGGTTTAACGCATCGTACCTTTGAAGCAATGCAATATTATTTGCTCAAGGCTTCAGTATTGTTAGCGAAAGAGCAAGGCCGCTGCCCTGCCTTCAACGAGACCAACTACGCTAAAGGTCTGCTACCAATTGATACGTACAAAAAAGATCTTGATACGTTATGTGATGAACCATTGCATTACGATTGGGATGGTTTGCGCAATGAGATCATGGAGTTTGGCTTACGTAACTCAACCCTGACAGCTTTAATGCCATCTGAAACATCATCGCAAATCTCCAACGCGACCAATGGTATTGAGCCACCACGCGGGTATGTCTCGGTTAAAGCATCTAAAGATGGCATTCTTAAACAAGTCGTTCCTGAGTTTACCAAGCTTAAAGAAAATTATGAGTTGTTATGGAATATTGGTTCTAATGATGGTTATCTGCACTTAGTTGGTATCATGCAAAAATTCGTTGACCAAGCGATTTCTGCCAATACTAACTATGACCCGAGTAAATATGCATCTGGCAAGGTTCCGATGAAAAAATTGCTCCAAGATCTGCTCACTGCGTATAAGTATGGCGTGAAAACTCTTTACTACCATAACACGCGTGATGGCGCTAAAGATGATCAAAAAGATGCCGTACAATCACAAGACGATGATTGCGCTGGCGGCGGATGCAAAATCTAAACAACTTTTTGGCATGTTATTTCACTGATAATTTGTATGCCTCTTACACCGTAAGAGGCTAAACGGATGAAACCATTATGGCTTACAGCACTTTTACTCAGAAAAAAAATGACCAATTAAAAGAACCTATGTTTCTTGGTCAACCAGTCAACGTTGCTCGTTATGACCAGCAAAAATATGAAATTTTCGAAAAACTGATCGAAAAACAATTAAGTTTTTTCTGGCGACCAGAAGAAGTCGATGTATCCAGCGACCGAATCGACTACGGTAAATTACCCGATCACGAAAAACATATTTTTATCTCTAATTTAAAATATCAAACTCTGCTCGATTCTATTCAAGGACGCAGCCCAAACGTTGCTCTCCTTCCGTTAGTTTCATTACCTGAGCTTGAAACATGGATTGAAACGTGGTCATTTTCTGAAACGATTCACTCTCGCTCTTACACGCACATCATCCGTAATATCATCAATGATCCTGCGGTTGTATTTGATGATATTGTTGAAAATGAGCATATCCTTAAACGCGCAAAAGACATCGCCCATTACTACGATGACTTAATCCAAGCGACCAATGACTATCATCGTTTTGGTGAAGGCAAACACCAGCTTAATGGTGAAACCATTAACGTTAGCCTGATTGATCTAAAGAAAAAGCTTTATCTCTGCTTGATGTCGGTTAACGCGTTAGAAGCGATTCGTTTTTATGTTAGTTTTGCCTGTTCATTTGCGTTTGCCGAACGTGAGCTGATGGAAGGGAATGCGAAAATCATTAAATTGATTGCTCGTGATGAAGCCTTACACCTGACCGGTACACAGCATATGATTAATCTGCTGCGTAACGGATTGGATGATTTCACCTTCTTGCAAATCGCTGAAGAATGTAAGCAGCAATGTTTTGATTTGTTCAAAGAAGCCGCTGAACAAGAAAAAGAGTGGGCAGCGTATTTGTTTAAAGATGGTTCAATGATTGGTTTAAACCGCGATATATTATGCCAATATGTTGAATACATTACTAATATCCGCATGCAAGCTGTTGGTTTAGAACCCGCTTATCCAAAAGCAACCAGTAATCCGATCCCTTGGATTAATGCGTGGCTATCTTCTGATAATGTTCAAGTAGCGCCACAAGAAGCGGAGATAAGCTCCTACTTAGTCGGTCAAATTGACAATGAAGTTAATGCTGATGACTTTGAGGATTTCCAACTGTAATGGCCAGTATCAAAATCAACAATACCTTAACCATTGAGTCTAATTCTTCTAATACGCTGCTAGAAAGCATGGAACAAGCGAGGTTAGAGCCTGAATATAACTGCCGAGACGGGCACTGTGGCGCGTGCCGCTGTACCCTCGTTTCTGGTGAAGTGGAATATGTTGGTTTTGCGATGGCTTATACGCAAGGTAATGAAATTCTACCTTGTATCTGCAAAGCAAAAAGCGCACTTGAGCTGGTTGGGGTGAATTATCGCCCAAAAGCCAAGCGCGCTTAATTTCTCTTGCTTATCCTAAGCCAGCAAGCGTTATGCGCTGGCTTTAATACCAAATAACAACCGATCAACGGTACTTCCTGATACGGTTTTTTGCGCAATCTCCCTTCCCCCATCATCAAATAGAGACAATTGATAACCATAGTGATCAGGTGAGCAATCCTCTCTATTCGGCTCTTCTATCGGGGTATGCAGCCAAAGTGAAACCACATCTTGATGTTGGTGAATTAACGCCTCACCTAAGATCACTTTTTGACTTGCGACTTTATACCAAACGAGAATTTTAGATTGATGGAACATACCAGCCTCCTGCCGAAATGAATCGAGCGAGTTGTTAGTCTACAGACAAATTCACTCGTTGGGTCGATCATTTTTTCAGCAAAATAGGCAAGGACCAGTAAATCAAACGGTTACTATTTAGACTAATTAAGCATACTGCGGCTTATCTAAAACATCTCTAGTAATAAGTTGGCAAATCACAGCCTTATCTGATCGAAAAGATCATTTATTGAGCATGCTGGCTGGTAAATGCAGCTCTTTCAGGTTCGTGACGCTGCTATAGTGAGCAAATATCGGCTTCGCCGACAAATAGCGGCGTAGCATATCCCCCGCAATGGTTGCGATCAGCTGTTTTTGATCGTCAGCAGAATAAGTACGATTAAATGTCAATTGTTGAGCCCACTCCCCATGAGGAGTCGATAAAGCCACACAAAACGTATCGTCTTGCAGGGGGCCACTCACTAACGCCAGATCTGTAGCACACTTTTCTTTTGTCGCTCCCGCCAACGCAAATACCGCAGCAAGAGGCTCTTGTTCACTTAATCCAGCTTCTGCTCCATGGCTCAATATCCAACTGTGGCCACTTAAGCGAGCAATCTGTTCATCACTGAGTAACCAATAGGAAAGCCATCCTTTAGTTGCTTGCTCAGCTATCGATAATGACAGTTTTTTATCTCTTAGCAGATGACCAATATGCGTAAGCATCGGTTCATCAACACTCACCACATAAGCTTCAATATGTGAATGAATCAGTTGTAATACTCTAACGCGGGTTGCTAAATCATTCGCTGGACCAAAAAGTTTAATTTCAATAAATGGCAGATACGAGCGATAGCCAAGTTGATAGCCTTGTGGAAGTTGTAACTTTTCAAGCTTATCGGAAAGCCCAGACTCCGAGCTACCAAAAGTATACAGTTTGCTGCACTCGAAACCAATGTGTTGCGGAAATTGCTGTTTTAAGTCAGGCAAAATCTTTTGTTGCACCATTAACTTAAATTCGCTTGGCACTCCGGGAGTAAAGTAAAACCAACAATCATTGATAGACAATTTAAATCCACAAGCGGTACCAATTGGATTATCAATCAGAATCGCTTTCTCTGGCAGCATCGCCTGTTTAAGATTACTGTCTGGCATAGTTTTTTTACGCTGAGCAAAAAAACGTTGTAATACTTCAACCCATTCTGGAAATAGGACTAAGCTTTGTTCTGCGGCTTGCGCTGCTGCCGCTGCACTGAGATCATCGCTGGTTGGACCTAACCCACCATTCACAATAACGATCTGATTATTGAAGCTCAGCATCAATAACTCTTCGACTAAAGCAGACTGGCTATCCCCTACCGTCGAACGCTTAGTGAGACTAAAACCATTTTCAAAAAATAGCTGTGATAACCAAGCTGCATTGGTATCGACGATGTCACCATGCAATACCTCTTCTCCAGTACTTAACATTGCTATCTTGAGCATAGTTTGACCTTATTTGAGTACTTATTTTTCATTATGGCTATCAGTATAACCAACCGATAGCATTAGATATACTTGGTTAGATGCTTTAATCCGAACCAAGCTATACTTGAACGCTGAAAATGCACGCAAATCATTAGTCGTTCGATGAATAAACCTATTGATCATTTTCATCACGAGCATTTTCATGGATAATTACCTTTTTATACCCATTGAGTGTGTTGAGCGAGCTGAAAACTTAACCGCTTTACCCTATCAACAATTAGTTATTTAATGATTGGAGCGTTTTGTGCCTAAAAAATATAGTCTTGCATTGCTATTATCTTGCACTTCTTATGCCAATGCGGCGTACTATCAAATGCCCCAACATATAGAGTTATCTTATAATGTCGACTGTCTACAAGTCGTTTGTCATCAGCCAGAAGCCGTAGTTCCTTCGCAACTCACTTTTGTTACACCATTACAGCAACAACCGACACTCAAAGCTGAAGATCCTTCTTTGCCTCGTTATTTAACGATTTCAGATACTCGAGACTGGGCATATTTAAGAGGTCAAACATACACCATATTAGGACTCAGCGTTGCGACGGTAGGATTGATGACTCTGCTTCCTGAATCAATCACTAAATGGGATGAAGAGGATCGTAATCTGAGTGGTTTAGGCCGAAAGTGGAAAGACAATGTCACTTCTGGGCCAACATGGGATCGCGATGAGCATTTTCTGAATTATATTATGCACCCTTATTTTGGTGGTGTTTACTACACCGCAGCAAGACATGCTGGATTTAATGAATTTGAGTCTTTTCTGTATTCGGCCACGATGTCGAGCTTCTTTTGGGAATATGGCGTTGAAGCCTTTGCTGAAGTGCCCTCTTGGCAAGATCTGTTTATTACCCCCTTCTTTGGAGCCGTGGTCGGCGAACTGATGTTTGAAAAAGAGCAAGATATTGTCGCCAATGGTGGTGAAGTATTTGGCTCTCAACGTTTAGGTAGCGTCAGCCTCTTCCTATTAAATCCTGTAGGGCATATTCACAGCTGGGTTAGCGATGCTTGGGGAGGTAGCGCTGAAGTGACTTTCCAAAGTACACCTTGGTTTGGCGACAGCAATGCCGCTAAATTTGCTCTCGATTCCGGTGCGAAATACGACCGTCAGTTCTATGGTGTTGATTTTAAAATTTCTTTTTAAGGTAATGTTCCGGGTGATTTTTTCGCTAAAGGCCACCTGACCGAATAACTGTGCAGTAATAAATAGAATTATCAGACCTTGATCGATGTCCTTTTTGCAAATATTGACCCACCTCAATTTTTATTCATCAGAACCTCCTACACTAATCATAAGCGCTCAGGCTATGCTAGGAGGTCATAATGAACAGTACTTTTATCGTAAACTTTGTTGGCACAGCCACCGCCGCAACGATCAAACAATTAGCGGCGATCACTCATGAAAATGAAGGTAAATGGTTAATCAGTAAAGTTAACTTTATTGACAATCAAGTTGCTGCAGTAATTAAAATTGAAGTACCGCAAAACAACGCGGACATAGTGAAATCCGCCTTTCAGTCTCACTCTGAATTGCTGGTACAAATTATTGATTGTGAAGCACAAACAAACCAAGAAGAGCAAATTTATCATGTCCGCTTAGATGCGAATGATCGGTTTGGGATCGTCAATGAAATCACCCATTTACTTGATGGGCAAGGGATCAATATTCTTGATATGGATTGTCAGCGAGTGTTTTTAGCAACCGGCGGTGGCGTGAGCTCAAGCCTATTTAGTTCAACCATGGCTATCCGCTTACCGGCCGAAATTAGAATTGAAGATGTCATCAAAGAGCTGGAAGCACTCAGTGAAGATACTCGGGTAATGTTAGAATCTTAAAAATCACACAGAGAATAGAGGGAGGCCAGAAGCCTCCCTACTTTTTCAATGCTCATTTTTAGTACTAAGTAATCAGCGATTAAACCGACCACTGAGATAAAGAACGTTTAAAGTCTTGATAACCAAACTCATTTAACTTAATGATTTGTCCATCACGACGCTCGCAATACACTGATGGCATTTTTAGGCCATTAAACCAGTTCAGCTTCACCATGGTATAACCGGCGCTATCCATAATATGCAACTTTTGACCTATCTGTAATGGCTCAGCAAACTTGGCAACACAGAACTGATCACCAGCAAGACAAGAGCAAGAACCAATCACATACTCATGTTCACCCTGTTCATTGGCTTCAAGCACCGATGCTGGTTCGCGATAAATCAAAGTATCAAGACGATGCGCTTCTGTCGCCGAATCAACAATCGCGGTTTGCATCTCATTATCCACGATATCAACCACGGTAACGACTAAATCGGTCGTTTGGGTAATGATCGCTTCGCCCGGTTCAAGGTATAACTGCACCTTGTGCTTATCAGCAAACGCTTTCAGCGCATCGGCGAGTTTATCCACATCATAGCCCGGCCAAGTAAAGAATACGCCACCACCAAGACTTACCCAGTCGAGTTTATCAAGATAAGCACCAAACTTTTCAGAAATAGCATCAAGCAACGCAATAAATGCGTCTACATCCTTGTTCTCACAGTTCATGTGGAACATCACACCATTGATAGTGTCGAAAACGCTGCTATCTAGCTTATCAAACTGCACACCGAGACGAGAAAATTTACGAGCAGGGTTGGCTAAGTCTTGCCCCGCATAACTCACTCCCGGATTCAACCGTAAACCTAGCGATGCCTTACCTTCTACCAAGTGGCGATAAGCGGCCAGCTGAGATTGAGAGTTAAAGATCATCTTATCGCAAATATCAGCGACTTCTTTTACATCCTGCTCACTGTAACCAACACTGTAAGCGTGTGTTTCACCGCCAAACTTCTCATAACCTAGCTTGACTTCAAATGGCCCTGAGCTGGTAGTGCCGTCAAGATAAGGCTTAATAATGTCAAACACGCCCCAAGTCGAGAAGCATTTCAATGCCAGCACTAATTTAACCCCTGAGCGCTCTTTTAAACGCTTAGCGATTTCCAAATTAGCGATCAACTTCGCTTCATCGATCATGAAGTAAGGGGTGTTTAATTCACTCTTTTGCATTTGATTTTATTCCTGTTCATATCCAATGGCTTAAACCGCTGGAAATATCCTAAAAAGGAAAAAACAGCCGCTACCGAGTAGCCGCTGTTTTAAACACACTGTATGTTTATATCTCTGAACTGAGCATCGTGTTATCCAGTCTTGGAACTGGGTGATTTACCCAATAATCCCAAAAACTATCGTGCCAATTACTTGAGAATTTTAATCTCTGGTTGACCCGGTTCTAGCTCTATCACATCCCAATCCAAACCAATCGATGGCATGGTTTCTAAGAACGGATCTGGGTTTAGCTGCTCCATATTGAACACACCAGCTTGTGCCCACTCACCACGGAAAAACTGTAGCGCAGCGGTAATCGCAGGTACACCCGTCGTGTAAGCAATCGCTTGATGCTCAACATCCTTGTAAGCCACTTGGTGATCAGCGTTATTATAGATAAAGACACTGCGCTCTTTGCCGTCTTTTCTACCTTGCACCCAAGTACCAATACAAGTTAATCCCGTGTAGCCCGGTGCGAGTGACGTTGGATCGGGTAACATGGCTTTCAATACTTGCAGTGGTTTCACTACGGTTCCATCATGCAAAGTTAATGGCTCTGGGTTCAATAAACCAATATCTTTCATTACGTTAAAGTAATTCAGATAACGATCGCCGAAGCCCATCCAGAATTCTATGCGCTTAGCTGGAATAAATTCTTGTAGCGAACGGATCTCATCATGAGACATTGAATAGACTTTAAAGTTACCACAGTTAGGGAAATCGAACTCCAACATACGGGTATGACAAGGAACGCTTTTCCACTGGCCGTCTTCCCAATAGAAAGAATCACCCTGAATTTCCAGTAAGTTAGTTTCCGGATCAAAGTTAGTCGCGAATTTTTTACCGTGATCGCCTGCGTTAATATCTAACACGTCGATGGTATCAATTTCATCGAATAAATGTTTAGCAGCATAAGCCGCAAACACACTAACCACACCTGGATCAAAACCAGCACTCAAAATACCGGTAATGCCTGCTTGTTTAAACTTATCACGAAACGCCCATTGTGGATCGTAAGCTTCTGGTACTTGCTGCCCTTCGGTGCATAAGTCAACAGCCACTGAAGTATCCAAATAAGAGACCTTCGCTTGGTAGCAAGCTTCCATAATTGTGACGTTAACCCAAGGAGGACCAGCGTTAATAACTAAATCTGGCTTCACCTCATTGATTAAGGCGACCAAAGCTGCAACATCATCAGCATCCACTGCGCGAGCTTCTAGCTTCTTAGTCGAATCTTTAAGGTTATTTTTACCTTTAATGGATTCAATGATCTTCTCACACTTCCCGATAGAACGAGAAGCAATGGTAATATCACCCAGTACGTCATTGTTTTGTGCTGCTTTATGAGCAACTACCCAACCAACACCGCCCGCACCAATCTGTAGAATTGACATAGTATCCGTTACCTTTATTTCGCTAGCTCAACCGCTAGAGTTTCAATTTTAGCCAGTAAAGATTCAAAATCTGAAATCTTTAAGCATGGGTTCAAGATTGTGAATTTCAAAGCCGTTTTGCCATCCACTATGGTTTCGCCAAGTACAGCGACACCGCGTACCAAGGCCTGCAGACGAACGGTTTTATTCAGTTCATCTAAATCAGACGCTTGTGTGTTTACCGCGCGGAATAACACGGTAGATAAACAAGGTTCAGCTAACAGTTCAAAAGCGTCATGCTGACGAACTAACTGAGCCACTTGTTGAGTTTGCTCAAGTAAATGATCATACATGGCACCCATTTGCTGTGGTCCCACGTTTTGCATGGTCATAAATACTTTTAAAGCATCAAAACGCTTGGTTGTTGCTATCGATTTGTCGACCAAATTCGGTAAAGTATCATGTTCACGGTTTAAATAATCCGCATGATGAAGCAGATACTTAAAGTTATGCTTGTCTTTCAGTAGCAAAGCACCACAGCTAATGGTTTGGAAAAACAGCTTATGGAAATCGACACTAATAGAGTGAGCGCGTTCGATACCACTTAAACGCTGTTTATGGCTGCTCAAAATCAGCGCACCGCCATAAGCACTATCAACATGCAGCCACATATCATGTTGTTGAGCTGCATCAGCAATCGCCACTAAATCATCAATCGCACCATGATCAGTTGTGCCAGCGGTGCCGACAATAGCAAAAGGTATTAAACCTTCCGCTTTCGCTTGATTAATCACAGTGTCTAGCTGCGTGACGTTCATCGTACCATTCGGCAGTGCATCCACAGCAAGAATAGCTTTTTCGCCAAGACCCATCCAAGAAGCGGACTTTTGCACCGTGAAATGTGATTTTTTCGAACACACAATCCGCAGCTTATCGGCATAGTCAGGTAGGCCAAGCTTTTGAATTGAATGGCCACTTAATTTATCGGCAATCCAATCACGAGCTAACATCAAGCCCATTTGGTTGCTTTGCGTACCGCCACTGGTGAAAATACCGTCCGCTTGAGCGCCTAACTGGTATTTTTCACACATCCAATCAACGACTTTCTGCTCAACAAATGTTGCCGCCGAGGACTGATCCCAAGAATCCATTGATTGATTGAGTGACGCGATGATCGCCTCAGCCACCACCGATGGCATTAACGGCGGAGTATGCAAGTGAGCAATACAGTCTGGATGTTGAACAATGATCGAGTTTTTAGCGATCAGCTCTGCGGTGTCCGAAATAACATCGCGCAAAGAGGCATTTTTATTATCCAGATCAACCGCGTTAATCGCATTTTCAAGCAGTTTTGGCTCTAAACCTGAATAAGGTGCATTAACTTGCTCAAACACCGCTTTCATTGCCGCTGTGGTGTGATTCATTACTTGAGCAAATTCTTGACTACCTAAATGTCCAGTATGGATAAAGTGCTTTTTCCACTGGTCATTCGCAGCTTCAGGATCTTTCAAGCAACCACCAGCCGCCAAAATCGCCTCTTCTAGGACTCGCAGAGCAAAATCAATTTGCTCGAAAGAGATGATCAACGGTGGCAAGAAGCGAATGACCGAACCATCACGTCCACCTTTCTCAACAATTAATCCGCGTTCTAATGCCGCACGTTGAATGGCTAAAGTTAATTGTGGTGCCGATTTAGGCTCACCAAATTTGTTCAGCTCACCACTTGGGTCTTGAATCTCTAAGCCCAGCATGAGGCCTTTACCACGCACTTCGGCAATGCAATTCACACGGCGTTGAATATTTTCCAATCCCATACGTAGGTATTGGCCAGCAATATTGGCATGTTCAACCAAATTATCGCGGGCAATAATTTCTAATGCTTTAGCACCGGAAATCATCGCTAATTGGTTGCCACGGAAAGTACCCGTATGTTCACCTGGACGCCATGTATCGTGCTGTTTATTGATGACCAAAATCGACATGGGTAAACCACCACCAATCGCTTTTGATAAACAAAGTACATCAGGAATAATGCCTGATTCTTCAAACGCGAAGTGATAACCCGATTTACCTACGCCACACTGAATCTCATCAAAAATCAGTAAAATACCATGTTCATCACAGATACGGCGCAATTCACGTAGCCAAAACGCTGGCGCAGGGATAACCCCACCTTCGCCTTGTACTGGCTCCACAATGATCGCAGCGGGTTTCATGATCCCAGCTTCATCGTCATTTAATAGTCGCTCGATGTAACGAATACTGGCTTTGGCACCTTCATCACCACCGAGACCAAACGGACAACGTAAACTGTATGGGAAAGGCATAAAATGCACATCGGACATTAAACCAGTACGACGTGCTTTGGTATTGAGATTACCCATCATGCCCATCGTACCATTGGTCATGCCGTGGTAAGCGCCACGAAACGCAAACATGGTATTGCGGCCAGTCGTTTGCTTAGCCAATTTAATCGCGGCTTCGACGGCATCTGCACCAGAAGGACCACAAAATTGAATAACACATTGTTCAGCAAGTTCCGCCGGTAAAAATCCTTTCACTGTTTTAATAAAATGGGTTTTTGCCGTAGTCGCTATATCCAAGGTTTGATAAGGCAAGCCAGAGTCTAGCTGGTCTTTCAACGCTTGATTGATTTCAGGATGGTTATAACCTAACGCAAGGGTTCCTGCGCCAGCTAAACAATCGAGGAAAAGCTGTCCACGAGTATCTTCCACTAAACAGCCAAAAGCTTGTTTAATCGCAATCGGTAAGCGACGTGGATAAGAACGTACTGCAGATTCATGTTCGGCTTGATCAAGCAACACTTGATCAGGCGTCAGATCATAAAGACCATCTAGTATAGGTACTTGGTTGGAAAAACAGGTTGCGATAGTGTTATCGACTTCAAAGGCTGTACTCATCTTCGTCCCCTTGAAATGGTTAAAATTCTGTCCATTGTTCATCGTCGTACGAGGAAAAATGACAAATAGCAAAATTTCCGATGCTGTCGTAAGACACATTCGGAATACGGACCATTAACGTAAATGGCAAATCACTAAAACAGAGAATCAAGGTTCGGTTATGCTACTGTCTTGATAAACAGGGCATAGAGGAAGCACAAAGCTGATGATTAATGTGTGTAAGTTAAGTGAGTTCAATGTTGGGTTTCCCATTCACATGCTGTTTCCACAGCAAGAGTATCCCGTCTATCAGCAAAAGGCTTACTGATACCTACCCTACGTGGTGCCGCAATCAGCTTGAATGTTCACCACGCGTATCCCCCAGAAAACACAGTCCGAGATTGAGGCGGACGGTAACATAAAATTGACCGCGTTCGCAATGGTTTTTATTCCATTATTCCGCCAAATAGTCACAACATAGTGGATACAATCGAGTTATGGGTTATAAAAAAACCTCTAACGCATCATCAGTACGCTAGAGGTTGATTATTAAGAGGAATAAAGAATGGACGGAATCCGTTACTCTTGACGTTTATCGTCTTTGTCTTGCTCTGCAGACACGGTTTCTTTGATAGGTAAATGACGACTGGCCAGTTCGTGAGTTTCAAGATCGTAACGCTCTTTAATTACGTCCTTCACAACCCCATCCCACTGTGGTACGCCAACAAAATAACTCGCGCGAGCTAAAACATGAGCAGCAATCGGTGCCGTCAAGATAACAAATACCACTACAGCGAGGGCTCGGACCACAAAGGCCATGTCTCCCCAGTTAACCACAGCAAACGCAACCACCATCAAGCCAACACCCAATGCCCCAGCTTTAGTCGTTGCATGCATACGAGTCAATAAATCGGGCATACGGTTAATACCGATCCCTGCAAGCAACATTAAAAATGAGCCGGTAAGAATGAGTATCGCAATAATTAAATCAGTCATCGTCTCTGTGTCCTCGTTTTTCTAAATAACGGGAAAAACCGACTGCAGCCATAAACGACGTTAAGGCCAGTACAATCGCTACATCAATAAAATAAGGTTGTTGATAGCGAATGCTATAAAGCACGACTAAACCTACCGTTAAGGAAGTCATTAACTCTAAAGCCACCACCCGATCAGGCAAGGACGGGCCTTTTAATAAACGTACCGTTGCCAAAACCAAACTAATAGCTAGCATGGCAAAGCAAAGGGTATAAACAATATTCAACATAGTCTGTTACCCCAGTAAATCAATCACACGAGCTTCAAGACGCTTGAACTCTTCAATCTGACGAGCTTCATTCTCGAAGTACATTAAATGGACATACAGCACGCTTCTATCAGTAGCCACATCCAATGCCAAAGATCCCGGTGTTACGGTAATTAATGTCGCAAACATGGTGATCGCTCCTTCGTCTCGCAAATCGAGAGGAATCGCAATCACGGCTGGTTTCATTAAATGCGTTGGCGTTAATACATCATAAGCCACTCGCCCATTAGCCTTAATTAAGTCCCAAATGAAAAACAGTCCAAAACTGATCACTTTCGGTAATTTTTTAAAATAGGCTTTAAAAGTGGGGCTATCTCGTAGCAAATAAGCCAAAATCACATAACTCATTAGCATTCCAGCAAATAAGTTAGAGATGGTATAGGTACCCGATAAAATGAGCCATACCAAGGCAAGCAGCATATTCCATCCAAAGGCTTTCATGACTGACCTCCAAGTACCGCATCAATATAAACTTGTGGATTCATCACCTGCTCAGCGGTAGCATTCATCAGCTGAATGAACCATTCTGCACATAAACCGATGGTCACACTCATTAACACCATAAGGATGATTGGAACATACATACAAAAACGTTCGCTATCGCTCATCGGTGAATTCGTTTGCGCATCATCAGGCAACGTCTTCCAAAAAGCCTCTGCCCAAATTTTAATCATTGAATAAAGTGTTAGAAGGCCAACCGCTAATGCAGAACCTACCGCAATCCAATGGTTAATGCCAATCCCTCCAGTTATCACCACATATTTAGCAATAAAACCAGAGAATGGTGGAAGCCCAGCTAACGATGCCGCGCTGATAGCAAACAAGAAAGCTAATAAAGGCGCACTACGGTACAACCCACCTAGCTTATCCAGTTGATAACTACCATGACGACGATACATCACACCACTGATCAAAAATAAATTGGTTTTCACGATCATATGATGGACAACGTACAAAATACCACCTGCGATAGCTAACGGTGTGAATAACGCTAAACCCAACAGCATATAGCCAATCTGACTCACACTGTGAAAAGCGAGGATACGTCGAACCTCAAATTGCGCCGCCGCTCCTAACACACCAACCACCATGGAGAAGATCCCCATCCATAACAAAATCGTCTGGTGAGTAAATTCCACCTCGGAGATAAAAATTAAGCTAAAAACACGATAGAGCGAATAGACACCGACTTTAGTTAATAAGCCAGCAAAAATCGCAGAAATCGCTACTGGTGGTGTGTGATAAGACGCTGGCAACCAGAAAAACAATGGAAACGCTGCCGCTTTAATCCCGAACGCCACCAAAAAGAGCAGCGAGATTAACGTAACAATCTGTGGGTTCTCTGAAGCCGCTAGCTTCTGCGCCAAATCGGCCATATTTAATGTACCCGCATAAGCGTACAACAAACCGATAGCCGATAAAAATAACGCAGATGACAATAAGTTTAAGGTTACATACTTCAGTGCCCCTTCCATTTGAGCTCGCTCACCACCAAGGATCAACAAACCAAATGAAGCAACCAGCATGATCTCGAACCAAACATAGAGGTTAAAAATATCGCCAGTTAAGAAAGCCCCGATAACCCCCGCTAACATCAAATGCAATAGAGGATAAAAACCAAACGCTTCGTGCTCTTCGCTCATCGTTGCCAAGGCATAGATGGAAACGCATAACGCAACAAAAGCAGAAGAGGTCACCAGCGTCACCGCCAGTAAATCGGCGACCATGGAGATACCAAACGGTGCTTGCCATCCCCCCAAATACGTGACTTGAATTCCATTGACGTAAACGTCATGGAATAAAATCAACGTAGCAATCAACAGTGTGGAGTTGGAAAGCACACTAACCCAACGTTGCAGCTTTCGATGACGCCAAATGACCATCGATAATGCCGCTGCAAACATAGGAATAAGAATAGGCATTAATAACATCATAATTGAGTATCTGTCGTCTTCATTTTGTTCATGTCATCCGCACCAATAACTTTATAGGCACGATGTATCAGTACTACAGCAAAAGCCAGTACGCCAAAACTGATCACAATTGCCGTTAAGATCAAAGCTTGTGGCAGTGGATCGGCAATGTCAGCAAACGGAACCGTCATCCCCGTGGGGATCAACGGAGGAGCTCCCCGTACTAATCCACCGCCAGTAAAAATCAGTAAATTAGCGGCGTTAGATAAAAT
The DNA here is from genome assembly GCF_001895205.1 of Vibrio injensis. GTDB lineage: Bacteria > Pseudomonadota > Gammaproteobacteria > Enterobacterales > Vibrionaceae > Vibrio > Vibrio injensis. Next base: position 73,157 of record NZ_BDJF01000016.1, read on the forward strand.
CATTAAACCAATAACGAGCTTAACAATACTGCGACGTAACATCATAAATAGTGCCGCTGCATAAAGGCCACCAATGACGAAAGCAAATAAAGTGGTCATATGAATTAATCCTCCACTTCAGCAAGGGTCAGTAATAACGTCGTCACCATACCAATCACGACCAGATAAACCCCAATATCAAATAACAATGGCGTACTCAGTTTCAATTCACCGACACCTGGTAGATAAACCGTCCACCAGACGCTGGTTAAAAATTCACTGCCAGACAGAATCACACCAATCACGCCACTAAACATAGCAATCATTAGTCCAACGCCCATCAGTTGTGAACTATCGACACCGATTAGACGTCGAGTCTGGACTGGAGTAAAAGCAAACAGATGCAAAGCAAAAGCACTGGATGCAACGAGACCAGCGATAAATCCCCCACCGGGTTCATTATGCCCACGCAGCAATAAAAAGATCGAAAACAGCAACAGCATGGGTAATAGAAACCGTGCCGCGACTTGTAGAATTAACGCGCTATCCGTTTTCATGGTTTATTTTTCTCCAACTTGATCATCGCCGTTACCCCTATGGCAGCTAAGGCAAGGACAAACAGTTCACCCAAGGTATCTAGCGCTCGGAAATCAACCAGTATCACGTTAACAATATTGCGTCCTTTTGCGATCACATAACTGTTTTCAATTAGGTAATCACTTATCCTATCGGGTTCGGCAAATTGAGTCACGGTCATCACCAACAATGTCATCATGCCGCCAAAGACGATCGCGACAAGCGCATCACGCCAACGTACATCTGAACTTGATAAACGTTGAAAACGCGGCAATTTGAACAATACAAAGACCAACATGATGACCGTTAGCGTTTCAATCAGTATCTGAGTGATCGCCAAATCAGGCGCACTAAAGAAGACGTAGATCAACGCCATACTAAAACCTAATGCACCAATCGCTGCAACGGCACCTAAACGTTGTGAAGTGATACAGGCATAACTGACCACCGCAATAATAATGCCCGAGATCAGAATTTCATAAATCTCCACCCCAGAAAAATCTAACGTCCCGTACCAACCAACGCGCGTAGCAATGGTGTAGCCAACTAATACAATGGTGGTAATAAAGATGGTTAAAATGTAATTGGAGAGATAACCATTTTGCACACGTCCCGTTAACCACTTAGAAAAAATAACCAACCCTTGCATAAAGAGTTCGTAGCCTTTTTCTGGGCCATAGTTAAGTAAAGGCTTAGCTAAACTGGCTGTAGGCGCTAAACGGCTCCAGCGTTTAAAGAGTAAATAGCCCCCTGCTAATGCGACGGCACTGAGCAATAAAGGCAAATTAAATCCATGCCATAATGCGAGAGAAATAGGGTCAATCACCTGCCCTGAGACTGCCGAGGCCGCAACCGTAATAAGTGGTGATACCAGTGAGGGAATCAAACCAAAGATTAAGCCCAAACTGGCGAGGAGTGAAAAACCGACCCGCATGGCAAAAGGAGCTTCATGAGCCTCTTTAGGGGTTGTGATCACTGGTCCCCAAAACGGTTTAATCGCCACTAATCCAGCACAAGCCGCTAAACAGATAGAAGAGACTACCCCCACAAACAGTAGTGCGCTTTGCCATGGACTGGTTAGTAATCCTTCTAACATCGCTTCTTTAGCAATAAAACCGAAAACCGGTGGAATACCCGCTAAAGCTAACGCCGCCAGCGACATAAAAATCGCCGTCTGTGGCATGCTGCGCCGTAAACCACTCAACTGACGAATGTCTTTGGTTCCTGTCTCATGGTCAACCGTACCTGCGGCCATAAACAAAGCGCCCTTGTACAGTGCATGGGCCAATAAAAACACCATGGCGGCAATTAACGCCGCTTCCGTACCAATCCCGATTAACAAGGTTAAGGTGCCTAAAGAAGCAACCGTGGTATAAGCTAAAATACGTTTGAGATCGGTACTCGTTACCGCCATCACAGAGCCAACTAACATCGTCAATCCACCGACGCTAACAAGCAACATCATCCATGTACTGTCTCCGGCCATGACGGGCTGTAAACGAGCCATCAAATAGATACCAGCTTTTACCATCGTTGCGGAATGCAAAAACGAGCTTACAGGTGTAGGAGCCGCCATAGCGTTTGGTAACCAAAAATGAAACGGCACTTGGGCAGATTTCGTGAATGCGCCCGCCAGCACCAGTAACATCATCGGTAGAAATAGGCTATGTTGCTGGATTTCCGCCCCTTGACGGACAATTTGATCCAACTGATAAGTACCAGCAATCTGACCGAGTAGTATCACTCCCGCCATTAATGCAAGGCCACCGCCCACGGTAACAAATAGCCCTTGTAGTGCAGATTTACGTGATTTCTCTTGATCATGATGAAAACCAATCAACATATATGACGTGATGCTGGTTAGTTCCCAGAAAACAAACATCGCCATAATGTTATTAGCTAACACGACACCAAGCATCGCCCCCATGAATGCACAAAGATACATCACCAGTTTACGTTGATCCGCGTGACCTGACAGGTAACTACCCGCGTAAACGACGACTAAAGTACCGATACCGCTGATCAGTAACGCGAATAATAAACTCAGCCCATCAAGCCGAATATCCAGTGAAATGCCTAATGACGGAATCCAATCGTAATAGAATAATAAACTATGCCCAGCCGTGACCTGTGGGACAAAGCCTAAGAAATACACAAACAGTAAAGCAGGAAGCAACGCAACCCACCATACTGCACGATCACCTAATTGGCGGTACAGCCAAGGTACAAAAAAAGCAACAATAAAACCTGACATTAATGCTAATAGCATCTAATGACCTCCAAACGTCGAAATCCTGCTGTAGACAACAAGGGTTCGTTTCCCTAATGCAAGTGATTAAATGACAACCACACTAAAAATAAAGCTGAACGGCGATGGCGAACAGCATTATGTATTCCCCTACAAGGTTAATACTTTAATATAAATAACTTACATGAAGAGTAGCTTACTCTCCCTAAAACAAGAAAGCATAAAAACAAAGTTTTATGCTTTCTGAGTGTATATTGACCGTTTCAAACGGTTTTTATGTCAATCATCAAGTGCAGACACAAAGCAAAATAGAGCCGATGAATCGAGACCGATCAGCGGCTAGAGCTAACGTTACTGCTCTCACCGATAACTACGATTGAATCATCAACAAGCCCTAGTATCTCCTTAAATAAGGCTCGAATACCATAGGATAGCAATCTCTTGAAACATTAAGTCACTATCCAATCACACTATGTTTAATCCATCGATTAGACTGGCAAAAAGCTCAGTGATTAGTACTTCGCTTTTATCTCCTCAATCAAAATAGGCTCATCAAGCAATACTTTTTTCGGAAGCGTAGCACGTAACATAATATACCCAGCCAGTGCCGCCGCCGTTGAGCCAATCAAGATACCTAAACGGGCATAATTATCCAAAATAAGATGAGCGTGACCGAACGCTAACGATGAGATAAAGATCGACATCGTAAAGCCAATACCACATAACACCGAGACAGCAAAAATATGGCGAGTATCAATGCCTTCGGGTAACTTTGTCATCCCTAATTTGACGGAGATCCAGCTAAAGGTAAAGATGCCCAGCGGTTTACCGACGAAAAGCCCTAACGCCACACCAACAGGCAGCGTTGATGTTAATCCCGCTAACGATATTCCTTCTAGCGAAATCCCCGCATTTACAAAAGCAAACAATGGCAAAATAGCGAACGTTGACCATGGATGTAATCGATGTTCCAAGTGCTTTAATGGTGATGAAGATCCGGCTTGTTTACCCCGTAAAGGAATCGCAAAACCAATCATTACCCCAGCAAGAGTCGCATGAATACCCGATTGTAGAACGGCGAACCATAATATCGCACCCAGTATCAAGTATGGCGGCAATGAGGTGACGTTGTAACGATTAAGCAAGTATAAACCTCCCGCCGTCAGTAGGCCCAATCCTAATGCTAAACTCGACAATTCGCTGGTATAGAACAGGGCAATGATAATAATCACCCCTAAGTCATCAATAATCGCTAACGCTAATAAAAAAGCTTTCAAGCTGACAGGCACTCGATTACCCAGTAACGCCATGATCCCCAAAGCAAAAGCAATATCAGTTGCCGCGGGAATCGCCCAACCTTGGCTTGCAGTAGGATCGGCAGAGTTAAACCAAGTATAAACCAGAGCTGGAGCTAACATTCCTCCTAGAGCAGCAATGGCTGGGAATAAAGCCTGCTCTTTTGATTTTAGCGATCCTTCAATTAATTCGCGTTTTACTTCCAGGCCAATTAATAAAAAGAAAATCGCCATGAGCCCATCATTGACCCAATGAGAGAGAGACATACCGAAGACATAAGCATGCAAAGCATGCTGATAAAGCTCATTAACAGGTGAATTGGCGATCAACATAGCCGCAATCGCAGCCATAACTAATAACACTCCACCCACGGCTTCTGTTTTAAAGAAACTACGAATCATGCGTATCATGGGGATATCGTCCTTTGTGATGATAAGAATCAACGATGAAATGCACCTAGTGACACTAAACCAACTAAATCAGGTACAAGAAGATAAGATTGAGTCTACCCACTCACTGCTCGGTTGAAAAATCGCTTCTAGTGAAATTAAACATCGAAAAATCCGATCTATAAAGACAAAAGTAACGTAATTTCCGTTGTTAATTCATTCATAAAGAGTGTAATAAAATATGTTTGATAAGAAATAATCCATTAGCCATAAAGTAAAAACACTTATTTATCATGAAATTGAAATAACAGAATTAACATAAAACCAAGAATTTCCGAATATCGTAAAAGTCAAGGCGCCATGAAATGAACAGATAGCCTTATAGCGACCAATACAAGGCAAAACTAGAGGATGGAGAAAGAACTAGACGACTGGCTAACCAAAGGATGACACTCTGGGCATGAAATAACTCATCAAGCTGTCAATAACAACGCCCCACTGATAACCAAGCTAATATCCGGTTAACTGCATAAATCCACGAGCCGAATGTGAGCCTTGAGAATGGATAGCGCCTTGCCAATAAGGCTGAGTAAAATCCAACCAAAGATTCGCGTTCAGTGGGCTCACGGTGATATCAATATTTTCTTGATCAATCACAACCTGCCACTGTAAAGGTAACGTTTTTCCATTAGCAAGCTTACGTGAAGGAAGTGGTATCATCTTGATCTCTTGTTCGGTTAAATGAGTCACTTTTCCTTCTTTCGTCGCCAAGGTGCCATAAATGTGAGGTCTTTGATTCGGATAACGATGTCGAGTGATACTTAAGGTACGCTGCGGATCAAGATACAGTACAAACCAGTCTAAACCTTGTTGCTCTTGGTCTATTATCCGGCTCCCCCACTCTTTACTGATCCAAGCCTGACCACGAACAGCGATCGGTTGTGTATTCGGTGTTAAGCGTAATGTCCCTTGAATAGACACAAATGGAGCATACACCGAGTAAGAAGCGAGTGCTGAATCATGATTCTGTCGGCGCTGATACCCTTGTTGACCCGGTAGAATATAAGGGCCTTTCGGTGCCATATGCATGGATAACTCGAAGGTATCGGTTGCAATATCTAACTGACTCGGTAATGGTCCAGCACTGAGTGATCGCCAGTGCCAATTATCGATCCACATACGGAATGGCGGAGTCGTTACATCAGCTTGACCAATACCTCCACGAGCAATACGCTGCTCCTTCCAAACTTGATAAGCATTAGCCACCGCAACGTGCGATAAAAATAGCTGTGAATTTTGCCACCCTACTCCTTGCTCAGAATCGTTCGCCAACTTAAAGAAATTCCATACTATCCCGTACTCTTGTCCCTGTTCATCTTGTACATTAGCGAAAACATGCCACCATTCATGTTGATACTGGGGATGCAAAGCGAAATCTTGTGGCAAACGCACGGGATTATCGGCAGAGGGAAAAGCAAAAGCCTGTTGCTCATCGATGAAATGAGTCACCGATGACAAACGGTCAGTCGATGAGGTCAAAAAATGACTGACAAGGAATCCAATCAATGAACCAAGTGCGACCAAAACAGCCACTATCAGCCATCGCTTGTGATTCATAGTATTACTCATAATGCGTCTCTTAATGATTTAATCGCAGACTGACGAACCAAACGCATCACGGGAAGCGCTCCAGAAATAATCAACGCCAACATCGATAACATAGCCGTTTTTGCATAAGCTGCTGGCATCATTTGCAGTTCAATACTCCATCCAAATGAGTAACGGATCACCACATCAATCACTAAGGTTGCCAATGCTAAACCGAGCGGTAAAGCGATCAACAACGCTATTATTCCAAACACCAATAGCTGTAATGCACCAATCACCACTAATTCTTTTCCGGATACGCCTAAACAACGCAGAAGGGAGATATGCCGCAGACGGGAAACTTCGCCCGCTAAGGTTGCAAAGAAAATCCCGCACACCGCAATAAACAGCGTAATACTACTCAAACTATCGGCAATGGCAAAAGTACGATCAAACACCTTCATGGCTTGATGATGAATAGAGCTGTTATCAAACACACGTTCAGAATTAAGACGAAAGACATTGTTTAAACGCTTTAGTAATGCCTCGCCTTCCGTCGCCTTTTCAGAGTGTAGCGTCACCGCCAAAGAGACGTTGCCACTGCTCATGAAACCGTGCAACCAACTTTGGTGAGACATCATGACTTGATGGTAAGGATTACCATAATCGTAATACACGCCGACCACTAGCCAATGTTGCCCTAAAGGCATCGATAAATCGAGATAATCACCCGGCCGAATGCCAAGCCGTAACGCCATCGATTCACTGATCATTACACTGCGAGATTGATGAAGAAGATACCAATAATCCGGAACCCCTACTTTAATCGTTAATGATTGCCGCTCTCCCTCAGAAGCACCTGTACTAACAATTTGCAGCATGCCTTTATCACTCGCGAGATCTTTTTCCCAACGATGCCACACCTCTTGCACTTCCGGTTGCTGAGTTAACCACTGTGTCATTCGTACCGCAGCACTATTAGTTGGATAGAGATAAATGTCTGCAGCTAATCGCTGATTCAACCACTTATCCGTGGTATCTCTAAAACTACCCACCATGGTTTCTACACCAATATTCGCCGTCATCGCTAGCATGAACGCCATCGTCGCCACCCCTCGATAACTCATACTCGCTGCTGCATCAGCAAAAAACCAGCGTGCTTTTACTCCCCGTAAAGTATAAGAAAAGCTGATAAATAGTTTCCAAATAAAATAAGGCGTTAACAACGCGGCACTCAATAGCATTAAAGTGATGATCACAAACCCAGAGGTTTGACTTTTCGGCGCCTGATAAATCGCAATCGCTGAAACAAGCAAGCCACAAGCAACGAATCCTTGCAAAGTAAATTCTGCACCAGCAAAACGAACCATGGATAAACGCGTGGTTAAACGGATAGGTTGAGACTTGAGCAAACGAATTAACGGCCAAGCACAAGACGCTAAAGCGGCGCAAGTCGCCATCAATAAACTATAGCTACTCCAGCGCCAGTCCCACCCAACAGAAAGACCAACATTCGCGTCATACAGATTGCTTAAGCTAGCAGACACTGAAGGTAATAATTGATTAGCCAGTACCAAACCTAAGACATTACCACAAGCCCAACTGATTAAAATCAAACCAAACAATTCAATCGATAATGCTTGTGCTAATTGCCAGCCCGATACTCCCGTTTGCCTTAAGGTGCCAACAAGTGGTTGACGTTGAATCAATGATAATGACATGGCTTGATAAAAAATAAACATACCGACGATAAAAGAGAGCATCCCTAACGCCGTTAAATTCATATGAAAAGCTCGTGTTAGTGACTCTAACTCACTGCGCGTTGTACGTACCAACGCCATGCCATTAGGTAAACTATCGGTTAATGCCTGCAATTTCTCTTTCGGCATATCACCGCATGCAATCACCGATAAACCGGAACTTTGGCGGATGCTGCGCACCAATGACAAGTCAGCAACGACTCGTGTGCCATTAATCAAGCCATTAGTATCAATTAATAGCGGACCAAGCAAACTACCATCCTGTAATGGAATGTAGTCTCCATTGCTCCAACCTTGTAACGTTGCAAAACCATCGCTGACTAAAATCGGATGTGGTGGTTTAAATAAGGCTAACGTACTAATTTCATTGAATGGTTGACGATTATTAAGAGGTAACATCGCCACCGGATCAATCCCTAAAAGGGTGAATTCTGTCCCGGTTGCTGTGGTTAAGCGATAATGGTCGATAGGTACACATTGATGAAAGCCTTCCCGACGTAACTGAACATAAAAGCCTTGAGGAATTTTGTTAGCAATGTGTTTAGGACGAATGCGATAAGGCAGAGGATGAGTAAACAGCTTTTCACCATGCTGATAACTTTGTTTTGCATGATGATTAATAGCAGTAACGCCAACTAATAGAGAAACGCTGAGTGTTAATCCCAGCCAAACGAGGAATATTTGTAACGGATAGCGCCGATAATGCCCAAGTAACGCTTTAACTACGGGCAATAACATGCAACCTTCCTCCTTGTAGGCGAATGCAACCTTCCATGTGCTGCGCTACTTTTTCACTGTGAGTGACCAACAATAAGGTACATTTTAACTGTCGAGTTAATGAGGTCAGTAAACGCATCACCGCTTCAGCATTGCGTTCATCAAGGCTACCGGTTGGCTCGTCCGCTAAAAGAATTTTTGGTTCCATATACAAAGCACGAGCAATGGCTGCACGTTGCTGTTGCCCACCCGACACCTCTTCAGGATAACGCCCCAATAATGGCATTAAATCTAATGATGAGAGAATTTGTCTTAGCAACTCTTGATCTTCGGGTAGCCCTTTGAGCTGACGACAGAAGCGAATATTGTCGGCGACATTTAAGGTCGGCAACAGATTAAACTGTTGGAAAATGTGACCAATATTATTACGACGAAAAGCGGTACGTTTATGCTCCGATGTACTATGCATAGCAAATCCGGGAAACCAAATCTCTCCCGAGTCGACACTATCTAAACCAGCGATCAAATTAAGCAAGGTGCTTTTTCCAGAGCCACTCTCACCCATTAATGCCAACTGATCTCCTTGATTTAACGTCAACTCTGCACCTTGTAACACAGGGTGGAACTCATCACCATCCACAAAACCCTTGCTCAGGTCTATCAGCTGTAACATTAAACCGCTCACACCGTTGCTTAAAATAGGATTGAGAATCTACACTAAATCCCTTCAGGTAGGAAGTATTTTGGCTATAGATCACATAATATGAATACAATTGCATCAACTTGTTGTTATGTGTCTAGTTTCCGATCAAATTTCGCATCCATTTTTTACTGATCATTCGCCATAATGACCCTGCCCATTTAATCACTTCCTCAACTAGAAATAATAAATAAATCCATTCAGGTTTGACGTTAAAATAAATAGCGGCAATCGCCGCGAGAGGAATCCCAATAATCCACTGCGCCACCACATCTTGGCCAAGGCAAAATTTGACGTCACCACCAGCACGAAGCACCCCCACAATCACCGTCATCGGAACGGAGCGCAAGACAATACCAAGGCTTAAAATAACAATGAATTTTTCTGCCAACAGACGAGTTTCTTCGGTCAAGGCACTAAAAGCATTTAAGACAGGGATCTGCACAATAAATAAGACCATCGCCACCAGTATACCTGACAGTAAACTGAGCACCGTGACGCCAATCGCTTGATAATAGACCGCATCATATTGCTTCGCGCCCAACTGGTTACCAATAAGTACCGCGGCTGCATTGGACATTCCAATCAAAAAACTCAAAGAGATAGATTCGACAGGCGTCATGACCGATAAAGCAGCCAGACCTTGCACTCCACTTTGACCCATGATGGCGTGATAAACAAATAACCCTCCGGCCCATGCCAAAAAGTTAAACGTTGTTGGTAGTGATAGACGCAAAAATCGTTCAATGGTCTGCCAAACCATGACCGCTTTTACATCACGTAATCCAAAAGCTAATAGATGATTTTTCCAATATAGGTAACCATACAAACAGCCAACTTCAAGAAAACCGCTGAGTAAGGTTGCTATCGCTGCCCCTTGAATACCGAGAGCGGGAAAACCTAATTTACCGAAAATCAGTACCCAGTTCAAAAATACGTTGGCCAAAATACCAATACCACTGAAAAAGGTACTAATGCCAGGCTTATGCATCGCACGTAGGCCAACGGCCATGCTACTGACACAGGCAACCGCTAACATGCTAAAAGAGGTAATAATCAGATATTGACTGCCCAACTGGTTAACCAAATCCGAATCAGTGGTCAATGCCATAATTTGCTGTGGGAAAAACAAAAATAAACCCACCGTCAATACCGCAAACAGCATCGAAACCAACCAAGTCAAAGCCGTACTTTCTCTCACTCCTTGTTTATTCGCCGCCCCCCAATACTGAGCAGTTAACAGCGCACCTCCTGTCGTGACTCCCACGAGCATAATCGTGGTCACAAACGTCGCTCTTGCTGCTACACCAACCGCCGCTATTTCTGCTTCACCCAGTTGCCCCAGCATCAACACATCCACTAAGCCACGGCTTGAAAACATGATGCTTTGCAAAGTAATAGGTAAAGCAATCGCTATCAGGCGACGAAGAAAGTCACCTTTGGTGTAATATATCACTTGTGAAACAACGGACAACGGAGCACCTCAATGGCAAACATGGATCAAAAAAGGCAAACTCAGTCGTATCAATCACCATCATGGCTCACCGTCTGAGTAAGCACAATGCACCAAGTGGTATCGCTACAACGTCGAGTAAGAAAGGTTTAGCAATATGGTCGAGGATTATACGCTCAAGCCTTAACCTATCCAAAGGAATAAAAATGAAAAAAGTATTAGTATTAGGTGCTTCAGGTTATGTCGGCTCCCAACTTATCCCTTTATTGCTGGCACAAGGTTATCAGGTCACTGCGGCGGCTCGGCAGGTCGATTATTTTACTGACCGTACTCCTAAGCACGACAATTTAACCATTATTTATCTTGATTTAGCCGACCCACAACAAACTTGCCACTGGGTCAAACAAGCAGATTTAGTCTATTTTTTGGTGCACGGCATGGCTCAAGACGACGATTTCATTAACTACGAATTATCGCTGGCCACGAATATGCGCGATGCTTTACAACAGAGCCAAGTAAAACACGTCATTTATCTTAGTGCCTTGCAACCCCTATCCGGCCATTCTGACCATTTAGCCGCTCGACAAAAAACCGGCGAAATTTTACGGCAAAGTCACGTCCCCATTACCGAATTAAGAGCAGGAGTCATTATTGGCCCGGGATCGGCGGCTTTCGAGATCATGCGTGATTTTGTTTATAACTTACCCATTCTGATCACACCACGATGGGTTGATTCAAAAGCCAATCCGATTGCGTTAAGCAATCTTAATCATTATCTGCTGGCTCTTGCTCAAGAAACGCCCACTCAGCATCAACAATTTGAAGCTGGTGGCCCCGATACCCTCACCTACCGCCAACAGTTTGAGATTATTTGTCAATTAGCCAATAAACCTTTTCGGCTTTGGTCTACCAGCTTACTCACTCCGAGAATGGCTTCATACTGGCTTGGTTTAGTCACCTCGGTGCCTTCAAGCATTGGACGAGCCCTATTAGATGGCCTTGCCCATGATTTTATTGCGAATAACGAGGCTATTGAGCAGCGCTATCCACAAACGATGATCCATTTCTACGATGCGGTGAAATCCACCATCGAACAAGAAGGCACTTTTGTACGCAGTAACGTCTGGGGATTTGATCCCGGCGCTATGCAGCGCTGGCAACCGGGATTTGGATTTTACCCGAAGCACACTGGCGCTACGATAACCACCGATGCCAGTTCAGAACAGTTATGGGCCGTGGTCAAAACCATGGGGCAGCGCCACCAAGGCTATTTTTTTGCTAATCCATTATGGCGAACCCGTGAATGGCTCGATGTATTCTTTGGTGGAGGAAAGCCGATTCGACGCCCCCCACAAGGAACCGAGTTGCAAGTCGGTGATTTTATTGATTCATGGAAGGTCATTCGCTGTCAACCGCCACGCTTTTTATCTTTATTGTTTGGCATGAAAGGACCTGGATTAGGCCGCTTAGAGTTTGCAATTAAAGATCTTGGTCAGCAACGTGAATTGACCATTACCGCTTGGTGGCATCCACAAGGTTTTCGCGGTCTTCTCTATTGGTTTGTCATGATGCCTGCGCATCTATTTATTTTTAAAGGCATGGTTCGTGCGATCGTTAAAAAAGCGACCAAATAAGCTCATGAGAACCACTCAGAAAATGACGAGTTATCAGCGTCACAATCACAGCGAAAACCCTCGACAGAGTGAGAAATTGAAACTATTTTACATTGATAAAATCAATGCCAACTAAAAAACAAATAACATAAGGATATCAATGTGAACGTCATATATCGATGGATAGGTATACTCTGTATTGGACTATTTTCCCTTCATGCCCCAGCGACATTAGCCAATAGTGGTTATACCGAAACTCGCTACCCATTAGTACTCGTCCATGGCATTTTCGGCTTTGATAGCATCGCCAAAATAGACTATTTCTACGGTATTCCCCATGCACTAAGCAAAGATGGCGCTACCGTATTTACCGCGCAAGTGGCTGCCGCTAACCGCTCAGAAGTACGAGGCGAGCAACTACTGGCGCAAGTTGAAACCATCTTAGCCTTGACTGGCAAAGAGAAAGTCAATCTTATTGGTCATAGCCAAGGCAGCCCAACCGCTCGCTATGTTGCCTCAGTTCGCCCGGATCTGGTTGCCTCTGTCACCAGTGTTGGTGGCGTTAATTGGGGTTCACGAGTTGCTGATATCGTGAGAAATACCGTGCCGGAAGACTCCATTTCTGAAGCCTTAGCGGTCAAAATAACCGATAGCTTTGTTGCGTTGATCAACTTACTCTCCGGTGGCAAAGGTTTAGAACAAGATGCCTTAGCCGCACTCGATACTTTAACCACCGAAGGCTCACTGGCTTTTAATCGCCATTATCCAGAGGGTGTACCAACAACCTATTGTGGACAGGGTGAAGCCGTCGCCAGTAATGGGGTCCACTATTTTTCTTGGACAGGCTCATCAGCGATCACTAATTTGCTGGATCCAACTGACATCCCTATAGGTATTCTAAGCCTCGCTTTTGATGAGCCCAATGATGGCCTCGTCTCCGTCTGTAGTAGCCATCTTGGTCAAGTGATTGGTACTCACTATAAAATGAATCATCTCGATGAAGTTAATGGACTGTTAGGCATTCGCCATCTTTTTGAAATTTCACCTGTTACTCTTTATCGCCAACATGCCAATCGTTTACAACAACTTGGACTGTAGTCATGCGCTATAAACGAATGACCTTTATTTTATTACTCGGAGCACTGACAGTGACGCTGTCACTATCACTGTTCCGTGATAATAATAAACCCGCGGATAAACAACCACCGATGGTACTGAAAAGCGAAGTCGATCTTTCCTCCCCTCGCGATTTGCTGAATTATCTGGTGTCGGAGATGGAACAGGTTGATCTTAACTTATTACAACAGCAATTTACCGATTATATTGACGAAAACATCAGTATTGATGCGCCGCTATTTCATCAATTAACCGCCTACCAACAGGCTCTGGATAAGTTAAGCTTTTCATCATTAAACGGATTGGCCGCCGATTGGCAGCGTCTGCATGACAAAATCGTTCATCTACAAGATGTTCATTTTTCTAGCGAACAACAATCTTTATTTATAGAAGAAAACCGCATCCGTCAGCTTGCGATTGATAAGAAAAAACTGTTTGAAATCTATTCACAACAAAAAGCACAACGCTTATGGGATGAACAGATAAAACAACAACCGGACTACATTCAACGTAATGAACATAACCACCGTTTATTAACCGCAGTCCTTACACTGGACAAACAAGACCCACAAGATCACTATCTGGCTTTGAAGGAGTTAGTGGATGAAGAAACCATTCAGCGTCTTAATCACCTTGGCCAGTCAAGGCAGCAGTTTGAACAGCAATGGCAATATTATCTTGAGCAGAGGAAAACTATCGTTAAGCGCCTAGCTGATCACCCTGAGCAACAGCACGCCCAACTGGAAGAACTGCGGCGCAACTCATTCTCCGAACGAGATTTACGACGTGTAGAAAGTTTAGAACGAATCCACTTTAGTCAATAAAGTCGCAGTTGGTTGGTCTCAATGAACCGAGATAGAGCAGTGATTGGTATCAGATAATTAAAGCAGATTTTATGCTTTGCAAAGCGACGGCCTAGCCGTCGCTTTCGTTTAGGCTAAAAAGCGCACAATTAAGCCGCTTGAAATGAAAGGGGAATTTCCGCTAATTGTGTTCCCTGATTTCCCGGAAAAATCAGATATTCTCCGTGGTATTTAACATTCGATTTATAATCCGTACGTTTATGAACCATAAACCCTGCCGCAGAAGCTTTTTCAACAAATTCAGCATGAAAGCCACGCACAAACCAGCTCATCGGTTTAACCAGCATTTCACCGTCAAAACAGGCATCACATTGAACCGAACACAGCGCTAAAGAGTTCTGACCATCGGTAAAAATTTGTATTTTTCCACAGCCAACCAGCGGCTCAGAAGTCGAGACCTCCCAACCCGCTTGTTCCATCTCATCCAAAAAGGCTTCAATTTTCTTATCGGTCAAATCGTTATCAGCATGATCATTAAAGAACCGTGCATAAAACGCGGAAATACGTCGAAATTGGAGCAATAACCCCGACTGATTTCCCTTCGAACGTCCGGCTTTTTGCCAAGCGGTTAAGTCATCGCCAACACAACGTTGAAAACGTTGGCTTTTTAACGCCTTCGAGACCCAATGTACTAAAAAGTGGTTGTTTGCTACTGGCGCATCCGCTAATTTTCCTGCGGCATGTTCTTGTGCTAATTCTTGCAAAGCACTATTAACAACTTTCTGAATTTCTAAATGATAACTCGACACTATGCGTTTCTTCCCAACGTCCAATAAAAACCAGCCGACAAAACCGAGCATGCCGCCATCACTAAAATCATTGGCCAAGTGACATCACTTGGCATTGAGGCAACGACGGCACCAATCAATGAGCCAGTACCAAAACGCAATGTCCCCGCCAAAGAGGAAGCCGTACCCGCGATTCGAGGATACCCACTCAACAATAGCCCCATTGCATTACTACCAATGGTTGAAATAGTACCAATAAATAATACAACAAAAGGAACGGTTCCCCATAAACCCCAATCGAGAGTCCAGCCGACAAATAGACCGACACCGGCCAATAACTGAATGAACAAGCCAAAGCGTAACATGGCATGAGAACCAACGCGTCGTACAAATCGACCATTGATACTGGTCATCGCGATCATCGCAATAATATTGAGTGCAAACAGATAACCAAACTGGTTTGGAGTTACACCAAAAATATCAATATAAACAAAAGAGCCTGCTGTCAAAAAAGCAAACATCCCAGAGAATGAAAAAGCTCCCGCAAAAATCAGCCCCATAGCCTGCCCATTACGACACAGTTGGGCATAGTTTTTCATCGTGCTCATGAAACGCAATGGCTGACGATTTTCTACCGCGAGTGTCTCTGGCACTTTCCAAACAACCATCGCCATGACGACCACAGCAAACATTGCTAACACCCAGAAAATGGATCGCCAACCAAACCAAACGGCTAAATGTCCACCAATCAATGGGGCGACTAATGGCGCGAGTGTGACCACCAGAGTGACAAAAGACATCGCGCGAGCAAAATCTTCCCGATCAAACATATCGCGCACCACCGCCTGAATCACGACTGCAGCCGCCGCACCAGCAAACCCTTGAGCAGCACGAATATAAGTTAATGCTTCAATTCCATGCGTTGTGGCACTAAACACGGACGCAACCGCAAATAAAAATATCCCTAACAACATCACGGGGCGACGTCCATAGCTGTCCGCTAATGGACCGTGTAATAATTGCCCGATGGCAAAACCCGCCGTATAAGCCGTTAACGTTAATTGTACTGAGCCAGCAGTCGTCCCTAAATCTCTAGCGATAGCGGGCATCGCAGGCAAATACATGTCGATAGCAAGCGGGGTTAATGCGCCGATAGCACCCAGCACAATAAACAGCAAGAAGCCAAGGCTAGTAGCATCATATTTAGCAGGGGCATTATTGGAAGTCATAAGTCTCCGTTCGTTTTATCAATAAATAGGATTGAATCCTTGTCAATAAGGTTTCTGTATCCACCCTATTGACGTTGCTGATCTGCAGCATATGTCTACACTCAGCAAAATAGAAGGTCTCGAGTACACGTTTGCTCATCAGAAATGCAGAGCAGAAAAGTGGTTCAGTTCCAGACAGAAGCGATTTCGGACTCGGTCAAATAGCGAAATTCTCCCGGTTCAAGAGAAGGATCTAATACAATATCCCCTACCCGTTCACGATGTAACCCGACCACCTTATTGCCTAGAGCAGCAAACATGCGTTTCACTTGATGGTATTTACCTTCGTGAATAGTCAATAAAACCTGTTTTGGATCAATCACTTCAAGCTGAGCAGGTCGAGTTAAAGCTCGCTCACCGCGTAACTCAATCCCCTTAGCAAACTGTTCAGTATACTCGTCGGTAATCGGATCCGCGAGCCAAACACGATAGGTTTTTTCACAATGGTGTTTAGGAGAAGTGACCCGATGTGACCATTGCCCATCATCGGTAATTAACACTAATCCCGTCGTATCAACATCTAGCCTGCCGGCAAAATGCAAATCACGTTGATTGGCTTCATCGAGTAACACAAAGGCCGTTTGATTGAAGCTATCTTCATGAGAGCATACATAACCTTGTGGTTTATGCAGCATAATATAACGAGGGCCACTTAACGTCAGCGCTCGGCCTTGCCACTCCACTTGCGACAATTCCGTGACTTGACATGAACCACTTTTACGAACGATACCATCGACCGTTACATCGCCACTTTTTAAAAGTTGAGTCGACTCTTTACGTGTGGTGCCGAGCGCATCACACAAAAATTTATCTAAACGCATGAATACCTCATCTGCTTGAAGTCAGGTATTATACAAGCCTCACTCAAAATAGTTGAACTATTTCACATAATTAATCCTTGCCTTTATGTATACCTTACGACCTTACCAAGCCGATTCCGTCAAAGCGGTCATCCATTATTTTCGCCAACACAGCACGCCTGCGGTGATTGTTCTGCCTACCGGTGCTGGGAAAAGCTTAGTGATTGCTGAATTAGCACGTTTAGCCAAAGGACGAGTATTGGTCCTTGCTCACGTTAAAGAACTGGTAGAACAAAACCACGCTAAATATGAAGGGTATGGACTGACTGGCGGAATATTTTCTGCTGGGCTGGGACGAAAAGAAAACGATCACTCTGTCGTTTTTGCATCCGTGCAATCTGTGGTACGAAATTTATCCGCTTTTCAACAGCAATATTCATTACTCGTCATTGATGAGTGCCATCGAGTACCCGATGATAAAGACAGTAGCTATCAAAAAGTGATCAGTCACCTATTAGCACTTAATCCTAATATGAAAGTACTCGGCCTAACGGCGACTCCTTATCGGCTGGGCATGGGATGGATCTACCAATACCACACTCGTGGTTTAGTACGCAGTGAAGAGACCCGTTTTTTCAAAGACTGCATCTTTGAGTTACCCATTCATTATTTATTGGATGAAGGGTTCTTGACGCCAGCAAGACTCATTGATGCGCCCATTCTTAGTTACGATTTTTCTCAGCTAAGCCCAACGAGTACAGGACGATATAAAGAATCTGAACTCGATCTGGTTATCGAGCAATCAAAGCGTGCGACACCGCAAATTGTTCAACAAATTATTCAGTTAGCGGAGAACAAGAAAGGCGTGATGATTTTTGCTGCAACCGTTCGTCACGCCCAAGAGATCCTCAGTTTACTGCCTGAACAACAATCCGCCTTAGTCATTGGCGATACTTCATCACAAGAGCGTGATCGAATCATCCACAGTTTCAAACAGCAAGAGATCCGATTCTTAGTCAACGTTTCAGTATTGACCACCGGCTTTGATGCCCCACATGTCGATTTAATTGCTATTTTAAGGCCCACCGAGTCGGTGAGCTTATACCAGCAAATCGTTGGTCGAGGTTTACGTCTCGCTCCGGGAAAAACCGAATGTTTGGTACTCGATTATGCAGGTAACCAGTACGACCTGTATCAGCCTGAAGTCGGCGACCCGAAACCCGACTCCAATAGTGAAATCATTACTATTCCTTGCCCTGCCTGTGGCTTTAATAATAACTTTTGGGGGAAACTGGACGCTAACGGTTTTCTTCTCGAGCACTATGGACGACGCTGCCAAGGCTATTTTGAAGATAAAGAGACCGCAGAGCGTGAACATTGTGGTTATCGTTTCCGAGCCAAATATTGTAACGAATGTGGCGCTGATAACGATATCGCGGCGCGAATTTGTCACGAATGCCAAGCGACTTTAGTGGATCCTGATAAAAAACTTAAAGAGGCATTAAACTTAAAAGATGCATTAGTATTTGAATGCCTCTCCATGACATTCAGCATTCATAAAGACAGCAAAGGAAAAAACCACCTTCGCGTTACTTACCTCGGTGAAAATAACGCTCAAGTGCACGAATTTTGGTCACTCACAACCCCAAAACAAAAAGCTATTTTCAAGCAGCGTTTTGTACGCCCTCATCTGGCCGATAAACATCGAGCCTTTGAAGCCGCATCGCCAAATAAAGTTGTCGATCATCAACACCGTTTTCGACCACCACAATTCGTCATCGCACGAAAAAACGGCCGATTTTGGACGCTAAGAGATAAAATTTTTGCTGATGAACTCAGCAATTAGTCACACAGGTGATTGTCGAGTATAACGCATCATTTTTATTGCTCATCCTAACGTAGAATGTTAGTATCCGCGCTCGTTTTGGGAATGATTATTTATCGCTAACAAAACGCTACGACAGCACAAGGTCGCATTGATGCTGTCACACTGATTATTTTTTTACTAATTTGAGAGTAAATACTATGAAATTCAATGCAGTAGTGCGTACTGAACTAGGTAAAGGTGCGAGCCGCCGCCTACGTCACGCTGGTCTATTTCCTGCTATCGTTTACGGTGGTGAAGCTGCGCCAGTATCTATCGCACTAAAACACGATGACGTCATCAACCAAATGGATAAGCCAGAGTTCTACGAAGCAATTACTCTAGTTATCGATGGTGCTGAAGTTAAAGTTAAGCCTCAAGACGTTCAGCGTCACGTGTTCAAGCCAAAAGTTGAGCACATGGACTTCATCCGTATCTAATTCCCTACCAAGGAATTAATTGGATAAAATCCACCCTTTTGCATAAATAAGATTTTTTGGCCTTACCATCCAAATCATCTAAAAAATTAGAAACCCCGATGCTACCAACATCGGGGTTTCGCCGTTTTAAATGCCATAAAAAGCTATTTTAACTATAAATTACATGCACTTATAATACCTAAGTAGTTTGTGGGTGTAATTAGGGTGGCATTAAGGTGGTATTATACTGTAAGTTTTTGAGGGATCATTTAAGACCGATTAAACACAAACTTCAATATCAAAGGCGTGAATAGTATCGCTAACTTTCTATTATCGTTCTAATTACGGAAACCTAATTGAATCCCAATATGTCGTAAGTTTAGATTTTGAGGTTGCGCTTCAATTAACTTATTCAAGACATCTTTATCCACCCCCTGAACCAAGCTTGTGTTTGGTGTATCAAATACACCTATACCTTGATAGTATTTTAACTTTTCTTTCGCCCCAAGCTTTTCTAACTGTGATCTGAAATCAACAGTTTTCTGAGAGTGGCAAGCGTAAAAATTGGTTTGGTAAACGTACAAAGCGACCTGCTTTTGAGTTTCAAGATCAAGTTCATCAAACCAAGATGTAGTCACAAAGTCTGCCTCGTTACCAAGCTCTAGGTCAGTACAATGGTTGTAGACTGATTCCCAGTCTTGGCTTAGCTGCTGAACTGATGAATTGCACCCAAACAAAAATATAACCAATAAAACTATGAAATATTTATAACGCTGAATCACTGACACATCTCCAAAATTCTTGCGCCTTACCAGACGCAATCAGTACCGAGCGTTTTCTAAGCTACCTGTGCGGCAGTGAACCTATTGCTGACTCACCCGCACGAGTGCAAACATTTCTAAGCTGCCTGTGCGGCAGTGAACATTGGCGACTCTTTCCACGTCACCCCCACCATTTTCTAAGCTGCCTGTGCGGCAGTGAACCATATCACCGTATAAGCCATGCTCAGCTAGCATTTCTAAGCTGCCTGTGCGGCAGTGAACTTGCTATGCCGTCATACATACCCGCCTCGGTATTTCTAAGCTGCCTGTGCGGCAGTGAACAATGCAGCAAAACCCCCTGCCAATCCTTTCAATTTCTAAGCTGCCTGTGCGGCAGTGAACATTGCTGATCGCCACTGTCAATCTTTCACTAATTTCTAAGCTGCCTGTGCGGCAGTGAACTGAGTGTCTAGCGGGTAGCTGCTTGCAGCGTAGTTTCTAAGCTGCCTGTGCGGCAGTGAACATAGGGCGTATTCTTCAGCGAAGTTGTCTACCTTTCTAAGCTGCCTGTGCGGCAGTGAACGTTCATATTGCGCGGATATGGTTTCAAGAGTTTTTCTAAGCTGCCTGTGCGGCAGTGAACAATAATTAATAAATTCAGACAAAGGGCGATAATTTCTAAGCTGCCTGTGCGGCAGTGAACAAAGGGCTTTTTCTCGCTTAAAACCAACGTCATTTCTAAGCTGCCTGTGCGGCAGTGAACATACCGTTTGTGGGAGCGCTGTTTTCCGTTGTTTTCTAAGCTGCCTGTGCGGCAGTGAACTGTAAGTCCGACTCTCAGGATCGTAGTTAGAATTTCTAAGCTGCCTGTGCGGCAGTGAACATTCTTTACGGCTTTGCATCGCTCATAAATCATTTCTAAGCTGCCTGTGCGGCAGTGAACAATGCCAATTTTATCTGCATGCTTGGCAGTCTTTTCTAAGCTGCCTGTGCGGCAGTGAACTTATAATAAAATGACTCAGTGTGATTCTTTACTTTCTAAGCTGCCTGTGCGGCAGTGAACAGTTGTTAGCAACAAGGACGCCAGCGGAGGCGTTTCTAAGCTGCCTGTGCGGCAGTGAACTTCAGGGTTACAACGGCTCTATGCAAATGCTATTTCTAAGCTGCCTGTGCGGCAGTGAACGTAAATAACGAGTTAATTTTACCGACAGGACATTTCTAAGCTGCCTGTGCGGCAGTGAACATGGTGGTGATGGTTCCGGTGGTAACTCTGGCTTTCTAAGCTGCCTGTGCGGCAGTGAACTTACAGTTGATCATCTTCAACTTTCACGAATGTTTCTAAGCTGCCTGTGCGGCAGTGAACAATAGAATAAATCAATAAAAATAAGTTACAACAGTCAGTTAGGATAAAAATCATCTTTTTACCTTGTCAAAAACCACCATCTGTAACTTATTGTATTTAAAGCTTATTTTTAAAGAGCAAAAATAAAGGGTAAAAACTACCCTTTTTCGTTCAATTTAAAAGTGCGGCACGGTAGCCAATGCTGATTGTCCATTCGCTTTGCTACTTAAACCATAGCAATCGAAGCTCCCATCTTGAGATGTGCTTTGCGGCTGCATCTCAATAAACAGCGGAAACTTGCTGTTTTTTTCTGGTGAGCGTTGCTTGGTTTGCTGGCTATGCAAGTAAATAAACGGCAAAGAGCACAAGGCTGTCGGCTTGCTTTGTTGCAAATCCGCTAGACATTCCACCAGTGGTTTACCGGATTTTGCTGCCCATAGTTCGGCTTTTTGCTGCATATCCCGCTCTATTCGTTCGGGCGATTTCACCTGCTTGCGTACAAAGCTGACGTAAGTTACCTCGCTTGGTACGGGTTTGATGCCTTTGATGTGCACATAGTCTTCTAGCCGAGTTAGCCAGCGGTGGATAGCCAACTTTTCCAATGTCGCTTGCTCTTTTGCAAAAAGGCGCAACTTACTGCCAAGCGGAAATTTCGCTTGGCGATAATCAGGAAAACCGACCGCAACCAGAGATTGATTGCTACCCACTTTGTGCTCCACTAAAGCAATGTGCACTTGTTGAAAGACGTTTTGCCACAGGAAGCCTACTGCAATGTCGGCATCTGGTAATAAAGTGATCTCTTGGTAGTAGTTCATCACCGCCACCTATTTGTCACTTTCGCCAAAAACTCCACCACGCACTAATACAGCCATGACGTAATGTTCATCTTCTTCACGGGGCAAACTTTCACCGCGCGCCCACTTATCGAAGAAGGTATAAAAATCCTGCTTGTCTTTCGGGGTACGGAACGCCTTTCCTAAATTAGTGACAGCGCCATAGGGTTCAATCGCAATGGCTCCTGCACTTTGCTCTTCAGATGCGTAATCTGGGTACCAAGTATCAATGGAACGCAGTGCGTTACCAATTTTTTGTGAATGCATCGCAGCATGCTCATTAACCGCATACAGGATTTTACTTTTCTTGGTTTTGCTGTTGCCCTTATCGAGCACTAACTCTTCACTGGGGTACACTTCTTGCGCTTTACCGACTTTGGCATAGCAATCAATTTGCAGCATCAAATGTTCAGACTCGCTGGCTAAAGCTTTGGCAATACGTTCTGCCAAGCTATTAATATGCTGATCATTATGATCAAAATGACGTGTACTAAATTGTTTGGCATCAAAAGTCCAAGTTTGCTCCGCTCCTTTGTTAAGCGCCTTGACTTGCACTTCAATGTCTTCTGCACCAACTCGGTTGCGCCATAGAAAACGGGCATTGGCAAGGTTGCTGGCGTAGCGTTTCGCCAACTCAAAACAGCCATATTGGGTAATGTACTTTGAAACCGCAGTGCTGTAGCTCTGTTTGAATAGCGCATTGTTACATGCCGAAGGTTGTGCAAGCCCGCCTAATACTTTGAGTGTGAAGTGCAACTTCAAAGTATCGTGATCCTGCCCCAACGCACAGGCATCCACTCGCTGTAAGTTTGCTTTTTCAACTTCCGCATTCAGCTTAGCGGGATCATTTTTTACCGCCGCCTTTAAACGATTAGAAATCGTGCCACGTACCGATTTTTCTTGCAGCGCTAATGGGGTGGCTTGCGCTTTGGTTTCCCACTGGCATCCAAAAAGGTAGCCATCGGATGGAACTAATTTTTTTTCAAATGCCAGAACTGAAGCTGTGTCGTTATTTTTAGCCATGAGAAATTTCCTTATTGATGTTCGTTGATAGGGTTAACTTGCTGACAAAGGTAGAGATCGTTTTCTAACTCAGTGTGGTATTGCCAAAGGATGTCATCGAGATGTTTGATTTTGTGTGCCATGACAAATTCGCCTAGCGTGACCACACTTTCGGCAAAGCGGTGCGGCACTGATGGATCGCGCTGATTTTTTGCTTCACCTAATGGCGAGAGACCCTGAAAACCAGTGGCAATCGGCACAATCCAGCCACTCGTCTTGCGTTGGCTATGCCAAACAACACTTTGCTCTTCAAGCTGTTCACAATGGTGGTGCACGGTGAGGTAACCCAGCAGCGCATCTATTGCGTCATCACCTTGCTGCATGGCGTCAATCATTAAATCGCGGCGTTCGATCAGCACATAACCTGGCATTAATTGGCGTAGGACTTGAGCGGTATCCTGTTCCGTAATCACAGATTTAACCGAGGGTTTCCCAACGGAAAGAACGTCGCCTCCTGCCACTTTCATCGTCGCGATCACCGCTTGCAACTGCTGCGTAAACTCTGACTGCTGAAGTTCTTCGTCATTTCCACTCCACTCAATGACGAGGGACACCTCTAAGTGACAGCGTGCTTCCTCAATAAATGCCGAGCGTGAACCATCCTTATCGAGTGGATTAGCTGTACCGATAATGGAATAAACATAGTCACCTTCGCCTTTATGAGTCTGTACATCACAACGGTGGCTCACCACCGCAGCACTATGCAGCATGAGATCGGATAAACCTGCTTGGCTAAGCTTGCGCTCTAAGGCATGTACAAAACCTAGCCATGCCGTCATGGCAGGAAAGCCAATAGTAAAGGGGCTTGAAAGTGCATTGGCGTTGTGAATTTTAAGATGCGGTAAGATCAATACGTTCATCGCAAGTTCTCCTTATTGCTGGCAACCACCTTTTCTATCGCCAGCAGCTCGTGGTCAGCCAATGTGACGGGACTGGCGATCACTTTGCTGCGGCTGTAATGGTTGATTAAGCCACGGGCAATGTGGCGAATGATTTTATCGAGCCACTCATCCTCTTGCTGACGCTGCTCAGCAAACTCTGGATAGAACCAGATTTTTTGCTCCAAAGGCAACACACTCGATAATTCACCGGAATAGTCTTCAAGAAACAGGCGCACTTGCCACATTTTTTCAATCACCAAATCAACGTATTGCTGAATGCGATAGTCACGCCCATCGCGGAGATTGACGTTGTTGTAGTCGGTTTGAAAGAGTCGATGCAGCGATTCAAGTACCTCTTTGGCTTGCCAAGCGGTAAAACACTCTTTGAAAAAATCCGTTTTCGGTAAACGAATATCACGAGGTGTTAACTCCGGTGGCATAGAGGCCAGCAAATGTGCTTTACCTGCGTTTTGGTTATTGAGCACGCTGATATTTTGCGGTTTTGTTCCACCAAACCCAATCGTGGTTAGGCCAAAGATCTCTTGGTAACCCGCAGGGTGAAAGTGATTCGTTTTTTTGCACTCTCTTGCCTCTTTTACCGAATCACCAAATCGAAGTGCATCAAGACGTTTACGTAATTCAAACAGATGACCGGAATGAGTTAATAACGACAGTAAATGATATTCCCCATCGGCTATCGGGAAATAGACTTGCTTAATCTTCGAGCTAGAAACAGACGCCTGATCGCTATCGACCATTTTTAAAAAGCCATCGCGTAGCGCCTGATATTCACAACTTGGTATATCAAGCAATTGCCTTGCTAACTCACTTTCTTGCTCAATATGCACCAATAAAGAACGTTGGTCGCTCATCTCTAAGCTGAGAAACTTGTATACATCTAATGCCGCTGCGTTACCGAGTGCATCTGGCTCAACGCTCACATTACCAGAGCGCAGAAAACCATCTATCCTTGGTTTGTTCTTGGCAATAATGGACGATACGTAACCATTTTTGTTTTTCCGCGCACTCGGATGACTAAAGGTACAAGGATGTGAAGCCACT
Organism: Vibrio injensis; assembly: GCF_001895205.1. Classification (GTDB taxonomy): domain Bacteria; phylum Pseudomonadota; class Gammaproteobacteria; order Enterobacterales; family Vibrionaceae; genus Vibrio; species Vibrio injensis. The sequence continues at coordinate 98,474 of NZ_BDJF01000016.1, forward strand.
GAAATTTGCCCCGCCCTTTTGGCCGCATCAGGCAACCAATTGTCTAATAGAAAGTTTTGCTCACACTCCTGTTGTTTTTCCAAGACTTCTGCATCAGACATCGCTGCACTGATATTCTTCTTTAGCCATGCTTCTTTACGTTCCGCAAAAAAGGCGGCTATTGCTGGATCTATCACTTGACATCTCCCTTTTTGATTAAATTTCGCTCAGTTTATATCTGCCACAAAACAATATCAACCATTATATAATTATTTAATTTTAAGTTTTAAAAATCCTTTGAAAGAGTTCAACTCCTGCTGTAGCCTCTTCCTCGACTGCAAAAATGCAGCTTAGAAAATTATCTAATTGTTTAAGACGTTCACTACCATGCAGGTAGCTAAAGGCTGGATTTTTCCAGCCTTTATTTTTAGCAAGTTCTGACCAACCCCAGTTGGTCGTTGTAGCTGTATTGCTGATTACCTTCACGGTAGATAAAACTGATTTCACCATACCGTACTGACTGCTCAGCGCTAGCGCTGTATAAACTGATTAACTCGCTATAATCACGTTGCAGCCAAAGCTTCTGTTGCTGCATTGGTGGAAGCGGCAGGTGTTTAATATTTAACACTTCATCGATTGAAGGCATCCCCTCTTCACGCAAACAAAACTCAATGCTGCGCTCTTTTTTAACTAAGTAGATTTGCACTGTCGGTTCACTTTTACGAAAGCGCTTGAAGTATTGTGGCAGTGCAGTAAGCCACCAGTAGCCGTGAATATGACCGTGCAGATGCTCATACCAACATGACTGCGGCGAGCGACTGCGACGATTACGGTTGTATCTATCCTGACGACTAGTATTGGCTTGCTGTGGTTTGCCAATTTGATCGGTGCCAAGGGTTTTCGCGGTGGCAAAGTGCTCTAAATCCGCTAAGTTGTTGCGCGGTTCTAGCACTGCTCGCTTTTGAATACGGACAATGGCATTAACCGCTTGCAGCAGCGACTTTTCATCCACCAACTCAGATAAGTCATGAGTGGCGAGCTGGGTGGCGCTGTCTGTTTCATAACCGGGATAATTAAATACTCGCTCAGCGCCGCCCCTGAAGCCTTTGACGTTGTATTGCAACAAGCCAATATTGGGCTCCTGAATCTCGCCATCGCGATGTCTGCGCACTCGACCTGCCATTTGAATAATCGAACGAAAAGATGAGGGTTCAATTACCGCCCAGTCAAAATCATGGTCACGCCCCACTTCTTCAACTGGGGTGGCAACCAGAATAAAAATCAGGTTTTTCGCTTGGCAAGTCGTTAGGTGATCACGAATAACGGGATGGGCAAACGCTTCGGGTAATTCTCCCGGTTTCTCTTTACGTTTGAGTACCTCATCCAAATGCTTTTCTTGCTCATGGCGCAGCAACAGAACCTGCTGGCTGTGATAAGCCATGCAGCGCACTTCGGTATCGGAGGGCCAATCACAACTGAGTAGATATTGGGTTAATTCGACACAAGGTTGAATATTGGCAACCCGAACCACACCGAACGACACCCTGGTTTGGCTTTCTGGTTCTAACGTATTGTGGTGCTGGTGTTTAGCCAAAACAGCTTGTTTGACTATCTCGAAATACTGCTGCTCCAGCGGTTGATCATTTTGTTTAATGCATGGAATGATATCGCCCTTTCTCTTCGCGACCTGCTGTTTTAGCTTATCCACGCGTTTAGACACAAAACGTTGCTGGAAAGCCTCATAAGCAGCTAAATCAGCATCATCGCAGCCCACCATCTGAACATCAGCGCTAAATTCATCGACATAAACACAATTAACAGTGCTGATTCGATCACGGCTGGCAGCAAAGACTTTCCATCCTTGACGATAGGCATTGTATAAACCCAATGCTAAATCCGGCGGTATGGTGGCAGAGGAAATCATCACTTTGCGCCCCAGCATGGCTGCCAGATGCACTAATCGGCCAATCGCAATCAGATCATCACCGGTAAAGTCGTCAATTTCATCAATCACCAAGTCGGATGACATTAAACGTAAACAGGGCAGAATATAGCGCCCACCACGCTTGGTTTCGGTCGCGGCCATGATGTGATCGATGGTGCACACCAATACTGGGGCATACAGTAATTGACGATCTTTTTGTTTGGTTAAAACAGTTGTGAGCTCTTCTTCAGGCAGCACACCTTGCCAATCCAGAACATCGTTTTCATCTTGAAGACTCTCCAAAGACTCAGAACCGGCATCCGCTTGTTCAGGTTCAATGTCGTCTTTTTCAACCGCCTTACCCGATTGATGTAACTCTGAAATGGCTTTAGAGCCAATCAGCACAGCTAAATCGCTCTCTTGCAGTTTGAGTCTTTCTTTGTATTCGTCTCCGGTTTGCAAAGTGAGTGTGCGCAAACCAAGTGCCAAGATAAATCGTAGGCTTTCACCCTCTACAGATAACGCCTGCATAATTTTGGCGTTGGCGATGGTTTTGCCACAGCCGGTACTGGCCATGTTCACCACAAAATAGCCTTGGCTTTTGTCTTCCGTGTGTTCACGCCACTCATTGATTTTGCGTACCGCTTTGTCTTGCCAACGGAATGCTTTAGGCGTGCTGGCCTTAGGTGCAAGCTCGCCAAGCTCGGTGGCTTTGAGCGGTTCGGTTTCAAAAAACGGCAGTAACTTCACTGTGTTCACTGCGACTTTAGCGACATTCACTAAGTGCTCATCTAGCTTTTGTTTAGGCGCTTTGGTGCTGGGATCGGTGTTGGCGTACAGATCTATCGAGGTTTTCCATTGATGATTATTAGGCTGTGAAGAGTAATAGTGGTCACCTAGCATCAGGCACAACCGAGCATGGTGTAGAATCCCTCGCCAACTACCATCATTGATTGCCTGATCGAGTAAAGGCAGATGATGCAATAGATCCTTGGCACGACGTTTAAGTTCGGCAAGCCAAATCGAGGAATTGGAGAGCAGACCTAGCGGAAATTCAAAACATTTCGGCAGCAGCGCGTTGTACTCATCAAAGCGGTTTTCATAACCCCATGCAGGGGTAATTCTGGCGAGTAAATCCGCCAACGACGAGTTATCAACTTCTCGTTGTCTATCACACAAGTCTTTCTCTTTGGGTAGAGGCAGGCGGTGATGAGAAACGATCAGCCAAGTAATTAACGCTGCTGCTGTCGGTAATTCAGCAAGCGCTTTCTCTTTTTGTAACACGTTGGTGTTAAAGCAAGTTTCATCAATACCTTGATTGATAAGAGTAGCCAACCACGCCTCATCTTGAGATTGGTGTATTGGATTAGCGACAAATTGATGGAATAGAAGACAAGATACCCACTCATGACGTAGCGGGTCACCTTTATGTTTGGTTTTAATTTCTGGATTTAACTTTTCCTGAAAAAGTACAGATGCTTTACCCCAATCGTGCAGCAAAGCGGCCATGCCGGTTATCGCTTTAATCAGGGGTAAATATTTCCAATCGTTTTCAAATTCACTGTTCAACAGGTCTTTCTCTGTACTGTTTACTGGCACATATCCTTCTGCATTAAATTTCTTCTTGTTACCCACCACCCACAACAACTGACTGCGCGAGCGAGAGCGGATCCAGTGGCAACTGACTGCGGTACTGCGACTGGCGGTTTGGCCTAGCATTTTTTTCACCGTGAGCAGCCCTTCTTCGGTGATGAGGGTTTGCCAAGTGTTATCACCAATGCGGTTGACGAAAGCATCCAGTACGCGGCGGGTTTTCTTGAGGGCGTTTTTCTCACACTGAGAGACAAAAGTGACCATCATAAAACGCGACCCTCACTCTCTTCTTCCTCTTTGCCTTGCAGTGCAACGTGTTTCACGGTGTCAAACATGAAGTCGAGCGCTTTGTGTTCAATGAAAGATTGTAGAATTTGCTGGCGAAACTCTTGCTCGGTAGCGTTTTCTTTGGCGCAAACAAACGCCCACGGCAGCACAATCGCATCTTTGATTAAGTCGGCGACATCAAACACCAAAGCGCCACGGCGGGTTTTGCCATGCATGACGGCAAAACCGTGCGGAATACCCAACACCCACAAGCAGCTTGCCGCAAGGCCATAGGCTAAGTAGTTACCGTGATTCAAAAAGTCATTGGCTTTATCGGTGGATTTTTTGTCTGGCTGATGCTGGCGAGTAAAGCTATCTTTGCCAGTGTTATTGGCAGCGTACTTGTATAAGGCTTTGGTCAACTGCGCTTCGGTGAGCAATAAGTCGGATTGTTTGCTCGCGGCTTCAGTACGCTGATGGAAGGTTTCCAACGATTGCTTTATCACTTCATCTTGCAGATTAAATTTCTCAAGGGTTAATTCTCGGTCTGATCGCCAAACGCGCTGTAAGTAATCAATCCGCGCGTTTTGAAATTGTTTGGCGGCGGCCAAGCGTTTTTGATCATCAAACCAGAATGAGAGCCAACCTTGTAAGTATTCTGTCGGGCGATACTCGCTCTGCGGCGTAAACCATTCCACCTCGCAAGCCATGTGCAGTGGCGTACCGCCGCCACCACAAAACCCGACCAATACACCAGCCTGTGAGAGCATGCGCATAGCGGCTTGAGTAATGGAGGTGCCGTTTCCGAGCATCAAAACGGTAGTATTCGCAATCGGAATATTGAAGTAGAGATTTTCTTTATCAGCTTCCGTTGTATAGAGACTAGACAAATGAACAAAACCAGAGGCTAGGGATCAGGTTGGATTTTGGCGGATCAAATGGGAGTTTTAATATCGGCCAATGTGGGATATAGTGAGATAAAACGAACGGAGGATGTAACTATGGCTGGCGCGAAAAATTTCGTTTTATCTTTATCCAGTGAGCAGCGAGAGCAGCTTGATAATCGTATCAGACAATACGCCTATGGTAGAAGTAGTGATATAGCCGAATGGCTTCAAGAAATGGGCATAAAGACCAGTAGAACTGCCGTGGCGAGGTATGAGAAGGTTTTAAAGGAAAAGGATGGCATTATGGATGCTGCTGGTTCGCTTAGCGCAACAGTGAAATCGGTAGTCCCCGGTGGCGAGCTTGCTGCGTTGTTTCAAGAGCTAGGCGAAATTGAATATCGACGAGCTGAGTTGTTAGGCCAAATTCGGGATCTTATGGAATAAACCAAGGGCGTACTTAGCGCCCTTTTCTTTTTGAACAAGATAATGTGTAAAATGAGCAATCCTCTTTAAATCATGGCTTTTAGACTACTAAAGTGAGCACTTGGCTTGCTTTGGCAAGTTGGCTTTAAACCTCGTTTAAACGTTTAAATTTAGTCGCCGATATCTTTGGCGATGTGAACCACTTGGCCTACTACTTCAAATTGATGCTGTTCATGCTTTGGAATGTCTAAAGCGCTATAGAAACCATTATCGCTGATTAGTCGCCATGTTCCAAGCATGCTTTGATAGCGCTTAACAAACAGCTCCTCGCCATTCCTGAATATGTAGATGTGTCCATCCTGCGGCTTGTTCCGTCCCATGTGAACAACCAGGGTGTCGTTGTTGTGTATGGTTGGCTCCATGCTGTCGCCTTTCGCCCATACTATCGCTAAGTCCTTCTCGCTGAATCCTCGGTATGTCAGCCACTTACGTCTAAATGCTAAAAAACGAGTCGGCTTTAATTCGTCTGGGTTCAGTGAACCATATCCCGCAGATACCTGAATTCTATAGCCGGGTATCAATGCAAACTCTTCAGTGAAGTCCTTGTACAGTTCATAGTTTATCAGTGGCTTCGCAGGCTCTTGAATCTCGTTAGTGCTGCTTCCCACTAGGCTGCGCTGCGTCTCTTCTGGTAGCAGGCTTATATGGTACTCAAGGGCTTTCGTTCCTCTTCTCTTTCTGCATAGGTGCTCTTTCCCTACCGCTAAATCCTTCAAATGGTCGCGCGTCCATCTATCGGATGATGGGAATTTTCCGTGTCCAGCCACCTCGGATGCAGTAAACCATAACATCCGTTGATCTAGCTCACAAACGGATGACTTATCCGTTTCGTTGTTTACTGCATCCTTTTCGCTTAACCCTTTGTTTTCAATGTTCTTATTCATGCTTTCGCCTAATTTAAATCAAAAGACAAACGGATGATGGTAAAAATAATTCATCCGTTTCTATTGACCGATTCATCCGTTTGATCAAATATATAGTTACTAAGCGGAGCAACGCTAAGGAGTAACCAAAGTGAATAATCAAACAGTCTCGCAGAATTTTGGAAAAGATGGAAGTGATTGGCACCGAGCCGACATCGTCGCTGCTCTTAAAAAGCGCGGATTGTCCGTTCGTCAATTATCAAGGGACGCAGGGCTTGGCGAAAACACGCTGGCTAATGCGCTGCGCTCGCCATGGCCGAAGGGTGAAAAAATCATTGCTGATGCGATTGATATGACCCCTGAACAGTTGTGGCCTAGTCGCTACCGCTCACTCAGAAACGCAAGCTAAGAGGTCATAATTATGTGGCTAATTGCACGTGAATTAGTAGGCGTTAACGGCGTCCCAAGTTCCGATAGAAATATTCGAGAGCTATTGAAAAAACTCGCCAGCGAGCAACCAGAAAAAGCTCGCAAGCGTCAAGGCAGTAAAGCAACTGAATACCACATTAGCTTGCTGCCCACCGTAACCCAAGCCGCCCTCTATAAAAAAGAAGGCAAGGTAAAGGTTGGCGATCAAACCATTGAGCTACCGAAAAAAGAGCAACACAAGCCTAGCTATTGCCGCGAAGCACTGTGGGCAAAGTGGAACAAAACCAATAACGGCGCAAAAGCTAAAGCGCGTCAGGCATTGCGTGTTGTTCAAGCTGTGCTTGCCTTGCGCGTTAATGGCGTCAGCAGAATGGAGGCTTACCACTCAGTATGCAATGAGTATGGCATTCCTCTTTCTACCCTGCGTCGTCACTGCGCAAAAGTGAAAGGGATTGAAGAGTGTGACTGGGCTCCTGCTTTATTGCCCAAGCACTTTGAAGTCGCGCAAATCAAAAAATCGAATCAGTTTGCTTTTATCACGCCAGCGGCGTGGGAGTTCTTCAAGTCGGACTACCTAAGTCTAGAACAACCCGCCATGTCAGTCAGTTACGAACGTCTTAAAGACGCTGCCACGCAGCACGGCTGGACTGTACCGAGCCTGAAAAGTTTAAGCAGACGATTAGAGCATGAAGTGCCCGTCCAGCAGCGCATCCTATTGCGTGAAGGTGAGCACGCCCTGCACCAAATGTTCCCGCCGCAAGAGCGGACAGTAGAAGGTTTGCATGCCCTTGAGTGGATTAACGGTGACGGCTATCAACACAACGTGTTTGTTCGTTGGTTCAACGGCGAAGTTATTCGCCCTAAAACATGGTTTTGGCAAGACGTTTACAGCCGAAAAATTGTCGGGTGGCGCTGCGACATTAGTGAAAACACCGACAGCATACGTTTGTCACTCATGGACGTGTGCGAAAAATACGGACATCCGAAAGAGATCACGCTCGATAACACTCGCGCCGCAGCAAACAAGTGGATGACGGGTGGCGTGCCAAATCGTTACCGCTTCAAAGTGAAGCCCGATGATCCACTTGGCATCATCCCGATGCTTGGCATCAAGCTGCACTGGTCAAGCGTCATTCTTGGCAAAGGCCACGGGCAAGCTAAGCCCATCGAGCGCGCTTTTGGTGTTGGCGGCTTAGAAGAATACATCGACAAGCATCCATTGTGTCGCGGCGCTTATACAGGCCCAAACCCAATGGCAAAGCCCGACAACTATGGAGAGAGAGCCGTCCCAGTTGAGGACTTTCTGCAAGCGATAGCGAAAGGCGTCGAAATGTATAACGCCAAAGCCAATCGCAATACCGAAGTGTGCCGAGGCTTTATGAGTTTTGATGAAGCGTTTAACGCCAGTTATGCCAACGCGCCAATTCGCAAAGCAACAAAAGAGCAACTGCAAATGATGATGCTGCAAGCAGAAGCGTGTCGCGTCTCACGCCACGGCACCATCACGCTTGATGCTGGCGGCAGCTTACAAGGCCGTAAAAACCGCTACTTCAGTGATGTGATGATGAACTACATCGGACAAAAACTGGTCGCGCGTTTTGACCCACTCAAGCTGCATGAATCAGTGGAGATTTACACACTAAACGGCATTCACCTCGGCACCGCTGAGTGTCAAGAGAAAGTCGGGTTCGGCGACACGCAAGCCGCTCGTGAGCATAAGCGCAAGCGTACACAATTCACCAAAGCACATAAAGCGGCAGCAGAGGCGCAAGTTAGCATGAATGCCCTTGAAACCGCAGCAATGATGAAGCCGCTTGAAGATGAGTTTATCCCTGAGACCAAAGTGGTCGAAGCGTGGCGTCCCATTGCCATTGGTAACACCGCCGCCGCTGCAAGGCCAATGGAAAGCTCAGAAGCCGAAGATGATTTAGAAGCCGCTTACCAAGCCAGCGTTGCCTCGCTGATGGAACAGCGCAAGAAAAACCGCCTTTAAACCCTTTTTAAAAGAGGACTAAACATGGAAAACGTCGTCGCTCTATCACGAGCAGAAGCAAAGCAAACGGATGTATTAGCTCAAATTAACTCAGTGCTGGAATCTAAAGTTATTACCGCTGCGCAGTTGGCTAAAGAGATCAGCTTATCACCCGCCGCCTTAAGCCAAGTTCTCAAAGGTAAATATGCGGCTGACCCCATTGCGATCATCAATAAGCTTGAGAAGTGGCTGAACCTACGTCAAGAGCGTATCGCTACGCCGAACGTGAACCCCGGCTTTGTAATGACAGAGACCGCGAAGTTAATCACGTCTGATCTCACTTATGCACAAGTCACTGAATCTATCGTGGTTATCTTTGGTGCGTCAGGTGTCGGTAAGTCAGAGACGTTGCGCGAATACAAGCGCCGCAACAATAACGTCTGGATGATAACGGCCAGCCCAAGTCGTTCCAGCCTAACCGAGTGCTTGTATGAGATTGCGCTCGAACTGGGTTTAGATGATGCACCGCGCCGCAAAGGCCCGCTATCTCGCGTTATTCGTCAGCGTTTAGATAAAAGCGAAGGCTTAGTGATTATTGATGAAGCCGATCACCTTGACTATCCCACGCTAGAAGAGCTGCGGATATTACAAGAAGAAACCGGAATAGGCATGGCGTTCGTTGGTAACAACAAGGTCTACACACAACTTACGGGTGGCCGTCGTAATGAAGATTTCGCTCGTCTTTTCTCTCGTATCGCCAAAAAGCGTGGCTTGCACAAAACCCGCCAAGCGGATGTGCGTTCTATCGCTAACGCATGGCAAATCATGACTGAAAAAGAAATGGGTTTAATGCTGCAAATCAGTGAGCGCCCCGGTGGCCTGCGTTTGCTAACCAAAACCCTAAAGCTGTCAGCAATGTACGCACAAGGCAAAACGATCACAGAAGCGCTTTTACGCAAAGCGTTTGCTGAATTAGACGCGAATGAGTGAGGTGTGAAATGAACACTCTCCCTCTTAACCAAGCTTATCGAGCAGACTTTGAACAAGTTGTTGGATTACTCAAAGCCGCTCAAGAACGTGGGCTTTCGGAGCAAGAAAGCCAATTGCTTAACCAGAAAATAGCGGCTTGCCGCGCACACGAAAGGAGTCAGTCATGAGCGGATTTAAGTACGAGTACCAAGGCGTACGCGGTTTAAAGTCAATCAGCAAACTCGTTGGCATTAATTACAACACGCTTTTTCACCGCATACACAGCGGTTTGACGCTCGAAGAAGCGATAGCCGCAGGGCCTCGCAAGTCGTACCCCAAAGTAAGGAAAGAAACAGGGGCGCGTAAAAAAGCACAGCAACGCGCAGGCGAAGTGTTGGTCGGTTTACGCAAGCCCGATCAAATGGACTCTAACTGGGCGCTAGCCCTTGGCATGAGGTTGTAACCATGAATAAACACGCCCAAATGATGGTCGCTGTTGGCCGCTTAAACCATCACCACTGCTTAGTGCTGCGCACCAATACTGCGCCAGCAATACCAGTGATTGAGATAGACAGCCCTTATTCAGCCCTCGCTGAAAAAGCGATTGAAGTCATGGAGCGCCGCAACGGCCAGTTAAGCAAAGCTTATGTCGCTCGCTTCTCTGGCTGCTTAGTACGCTGGCTTGAGGGGAAGACAGCATGAAGAAAGCGAAAGTGATCATCACTATCAAAGACGCTGGGAACGGAAAACTTGAATTCCAATGCCAGTGTCAAAACGGCCAATCATCGACGCTCAATGACTTGGCCCAGTACATCGCGGAAGCGTTACCTCGTTCCGTTCATTCAGCCGCCCTTGGCTTTTACAAAACAAAAGGATCTAACAATGCAGTCCACTAACCAAACCCAAATTCCAGAAGGCTGGAAGCTAGACCGCAAAGGCCGATTGGTTCAAGAAAGTAATATCGACGCTTATGACATCGAGATGGATGCATTTGTGATGAAGCACATCAGCAAAGCGCTGGAAATCCAAGCCATGATGCGCGAATTCAAAAAAGAAGTTTATGCAGACTGTTATGCCTTCATGGAGCTGATTGCTGAAAAATATGACACCAAAATTGGCGGAAGCAAAGGCGGCGTTTCCTTTACCTCATTCGATGGGAAAAAGCAGATTCGTATTTGCGTTCAAGATCGTATCGTTCTTGGCCCAGAGCTTAAGGTTGCAGAGCTGCTATTGAAAGAAGTAGCAACTGAATGGGTTAGGGATTCAAGGCGTGAGGTGAAGCCGTTTATCGATGAGGCGTTTGAGACCGATAAAGAAGGCTCGATTAGCGTTAGCAAAATCCTCAGATTTAGAAGCAAGTATAAAACCTTGTCTGATGACGAACGCTGGATTCGGGCGATGGAGGCTATCGGTGATTCTATTCAGGTCGTTGGCTCAAAAACCTATCTAAATTTCAAAGAGCGTAACGGGGAAGATAAGTACCTCAATATTCCTCTCGATATCGCCAAGCTGTAACGAGGTGGGCCATGGAAGTACCAACGCGTTACGGAAAACTCAAAGTGACTTTGCATGCACAGCATCGCTGGCAGCAAAGGACTGGGCGCAGCGTGTGGGAATTGATTGGGGCGGTGCTTAAGGCGCGCCGCCCAACCAAAAACCAACTGCGAAGAATCATGCGTCGGGAAATAGGCTGGCAACCCAAAAGAATTTTGGAATGTGATAGCGCCTACTTTCTCGTTAAGAACAAACACATCGTCACGGTGTATGACAAACGAAGTGAGCAAAACGATGACTGAAAACGCTGACTATAAAGAAGCCGCTGAAGCCGCAGCAGAGGCCGAGCGAAATAACCGCTGGAAAGCTGCCGCTGCGCTTTGGATGAATGCTTATTTTCAAGCACGTAAAGACTTAAACGCAAACTGGGCGAATAGCCGCTCAGAGTATTGCATTAAACGTTACAAGGAGGCCCGTCATGCATGAGTTACAACGCTCGTTTACTACGCCCCACAGCTACCGCGCATTAGAGCGTGAAATCGAAATGGCTGAGACGCTAATAGAGCACGATGGTACAGCTTTCCCTGATAGCACGTTTGAAGATGGCTACATCGCTGCGCTTAAGTTCGTGATGTGCCATGAAGGTTCTAACGTCCGTGAAGAGTACGAAGCTTTGATGAGTGAACAACATGGCGAAGCGAGTTAACCCACTTATCGCTTACATCATGGCCCACCTTTGCGCGAAGTGTACGCAAGAACAAGCCGAAGCGTGGGCCGATGAACACTGTGGCGATTGGCGAAACACACCAACCCCGCGAGTGAAACGAATCGAAATAACCAGTAATGAAAAGGAATGGGAAGAATGAGTAAGCAAATCAGCAAAGAGTTATGGCAAAAAATTGAAGAGGAAATGGCTAGCGGATGGGTTGGCGTTAAATTCGGCTATAAGGGCCACGAGATTAGCGTTCACCGTGTTAATGAGTCTGAGTCAAAGACCTGTTTGCAGGTTTATATCGATGGTGTCATCAAGAGTGAATGGATTTCTTTTTCTGCTGAGAATCACGTTAGCGATAAAGCGCCAGAGGTTCTTACCGATGTTTGGTGCCAAAAAAGCAAGTCAATTTATTCGCCATCAACGAAGGCCAAGATAATCAAGGCTTATGGCAAGCGAGCAGTAAAAAAAGCGTATCCGGATTTAGATGACAAGAAGATTTACTACGTCCCGCACTTCTCTAAAGCCTCGGTACTTTGTCGTCAGTACAAGAAGCTGGAAAGTCTAGAGCTCATCGATGCCTACTTTCTTAAGAACGAAGAGTGATGAAGCGAAACAAGCAAGGTTCGCCTTGCTTGTCTGCCTAGCGTGGTTGCTAGGCACTGATGAGCAGCCAAGGGAGTTTTTATTATGTTCGGTGAATACACGCCGCTAATGAAAGCAGGGTTATTAAAGCGCCGCCTGTTAACAGGCAAAGCGTTTATTGATCCCGAACTCGGCTTGCAAAAGCGCTGCCCCTGTTGTGATGAGTTCTGGCCGCAAGATACGCTCTTTTGGTCGCCGTCATCACGTGAGCCAGACGGCCTGCAAACATGGTGCAAAGCGTGTCAGTTAGATTATAAACAAAGCCGCAAGTCGGCTTAGGGGGTTATATGTGCGATTATAACGGTTATGAGTTTGGTGCCCATTATCCTGATTCTTGTTGTGTTGATGGCTATCTTTGGGACTTGGATAGCGGTGGTTTTGATGATGGAGGTGCATATTTGGACAACGGTGGATATATGCCATGCCCACAATGCAACGTAAAGGTCTGGGTGAATTACCATGCTGACGATTTTCAAAATGATGGTTATGGTTCTCTTGAGCATCCTTTAACGAAAAAAATGGTCAAGAACGTAATGGCTACAATGCCGTCAAACAAAAGAAGAATGGCTATGCGCTATTGGCGCAAAGGGAGAAGAGAAGCAATCAGAGAAGCAAAACTAGAGGGTTAACCTATGTCCAAACTTCTTAAGCTCGTTCAAATCGGTAAGCGTGAATTGCAAATGAGCGATGAAACCTACCGCAACTTGCTTCAAGACATCACAGGCCAGCGCAGTTCGCGCGGCCTGAATGATTTCAAGCTGAGCAAAATCGTTGATCGCATGAAGCAAATGGGCTTTGTGCCCATTAGCAAAGTCAACCAAAAGCCAAAGCCTCGCCGTGTTCGCGCCTCAGAAGCCGAGAAAATTCGCGCTATCTGGATAACCATGAACAAGCAAGGCTTTCTCCGCAACGGCAGCGACCAAGCGCTTGATGCTTATGTAAAGCGCATGACTAGTAAAATTAATGGGCTTGGCGTTGAGCAGCTTTCGTGGCTCAACTCAGACCAAGCCTACTACGTGTTAGAGGCGCTCAAGCGTTGGCACTACCGGTTAATGAAAGACGCGATACTTGCAGCGGGTGGTCGCATTCCGTCGAATGATCAATGCACAGGCCCAGCGGGTTATGATAAATTGGCTGCATATTATGTCGAATTAATAGGAAAGATTAAAAATGGCAATACTCATTAAGAAAATAGACGCTGATTCCGCAGCCGAGGCCGCTGGACTAAAAGAAAATGACATCATATTGACTGCTGACGGAAAAGAAGTTTCGGAAGGCTGGAAGGTGTCAAAGCTACTAAAAGACAATGGCAATGCAACGCTAGTCTGCGTTAGGGGTGGAAATCAATTCACGACTCAGGTAAGTGGTCAGTCATTAGGTGTGGACTTTATCTATGGCGAGTACGAACATCCAGTTCCAGAAGGCTTTAAGCCTGCCAGCCTAAAGCCATTGGCATTCAAAACCCGCTATGCTCTTGGCCGTGACATGACTTTTATTTTTTCATTCTTAGGATGGATTTCTGTGTTAGGTGGAATCGCGATATTAGCGATGAAGGGGGTAGATTTTGCGTGGCCTTCAATCACGCTAGTTTTCTCTGGTGTCGCTATCGTTCAAATCGCACAAATAGGCAAGGCGCTAATTGATACAGCTGATCACACTAGAGAAACAATGAACTTTGTTTCTCGCAAGTTTTTTTAATGGTGAATTGAAATGAATAGCAAAGTTTATGCTTTGATTGCTGTCGCGCTCATAGTTATGTTTTCTGGAGCTTGGATTTCAGCCCCAGAGTACAAGAAAGATTCTATAAGAGGCGTCTTTGATTCAAGTTCTGAAAGAGCTTGTTTCAACGAAGTCAAAAAGAGGCTTAACGATCCCGAAACGGCATACCTCATAAAAAATCAATATTTGAGGGACAGTAACAAAAAAAACAGGCCCAATGTATATAACGAAAAAAAGGTTCAGATTGAGGTAAGGGCCAAAAATGGTTTTGGTGCTTACATTCAAGAACGATTTGAATGTGTTTCGGCGGATGGTGTTGTGAGATACAAATAAGGCGAAAATGTGAGCAGCGTCATTGTATTGTCGCGCAGACATTGCTAATGTGAAGACTCCTGTTGCAGAGCTTCTCTGCCCTAAGCCCTCAGAAATGAGGGCTTTTGTATTTTTGGCGTTAACATGCCTCAGCGCTTACCTCTGATTTATACTCTTAACACTTCGCTTGCGAGGTGTTTTTTGTATTCGGAGGGGATGATGAAAGAACACGACGATAACTTAGATTTATTTGGCTTTGATAATGTTGATTTAAATGACGTTGAAAGCGTGATTGAAGATGATGTAAAAAGCCCTGATGCGTTGCGTCAAATCTACGCGCTATTTAAGCAAGAGCTTGATCAAGAGTCTGCGCTGCGCTTGCTCTCTTCCTTTTGCAAGCACTTTGGCGGCTTTCCGGTTTACGTTCCTAAAGGTCGTAAGCTTGACTCAGAGCTAAAAAAGATTCAAATTTGGCACGATTTCAAAGGCAACAATGTCGAAGAGTTAGCAAGAAAATACAGCGTTTCTGTGTTTCACGTTTATCATGTGCTCAAGCAAATGCGCAAAGCTGAACACGACAAGAGACAGCCAAAGCTTTTCTAATTCATCTTAATTTATCCTCTCCCACCACAAAAAGCACAATCAGTTCAATTAAGATGAATTATTGAAACTGGTTGTGCTATGAAAACTCTCACTCTACATCGAAATTACTTCCCTCACGGTACTTACTCTCGCCTGTGTGATGAAAATGGTAATCCTTTTCTGGTCACTGTAGAGCGAGCGTGGAAGAATAACCAAGCCAGCATTTCATGCGTGCCAGAAGGCATTTATGACCTTGTTCCTCACACCAGCCCTAAGTTTGGATCTTGCTATGCGCTTGTCGCACCAGAGCTAGGCGTTACCATCTATGGCCCTTCACTTCGCACTCATATTCTGTTTCATGTTGCCAATAAAGCCTCTCAATTAGAAGGTTGTGTCGCCCCAGGATTAACGTTTGGCGTCCTTGATGACGAGTGGGCTGTTCATAACTCAAGAGACGCGTTTGATAAGTTCATGGCTTATTTGGGCGGAGAGAAAGCCCGCCTAGTCATTAAGCGGGCCTAAACGCTATGGGTCGTAATTGGGATTATTCACACCAAAAAGGGCGCGAGATGCGCCTTGCTGCTGAAAAAGAAAGCTATGAAACCAGCGGGCTTTCTTCAGTCGTTCCTTTCCAAGCGCCATTTTTCTCGCACGATGCCACGCTACAAAGCTTTTTCAATAAAGGTTGGAATAGTGTCACAGCATGCGAGGTTCGATTGCACCTAGGCATTGATAAGCCTGAATCTGGTGCTGATCTTCTTTCAAAAATTCGGAGATTTAAACAATGTCACTTTCAATCTCAGCCATCGCAGCGTTAGCGCTGAGCGTTGGCCCCTCGGCTATTCGTGGCCTCTCTTCTTTGTTTGGTGAGAGTAAAACGGCCGAGCAATTAGCTGGCATCGTTGAAGCTGCCGAGTCTGCGTTCCCGCCAGAGCGTGAATTTGCTCGCTTAGATTACGTGCACGAAAAGCTTTCTATGCTGAGCCCCGATCAGCTCATTGAGCTTGAAAAAATTCAGCTACAACTAGAGCAAGAAGTTACACGCCGTCAAGAGCTTAGCTTGCAAGATAAGCAAGCTGCACATGAGCAAACGCAAAAGACAATTCGAGAAGGCGATAAAGCGCTGGATGAAAAGATTCGTCGTCTACGTCCAGCTCAGAGCTGGATTAGCTTCTGGGCTGGTTATCTTTACGCGCTGATCGCGGAAATTGCTTTATCTCAAGGTATCGGTTCAGGGACTGATATTTTTCTACTGCTCACGCTGTGGAGCTATGCGTTTGCGTACTTTGGCTTACGCACGATTGATGGCTTTGCACCTTACTCCAAATCGAGCGGTGATAAAGCAACAGGGGCACTGAAAGAGGTTGCGACTGGCGTCGCCACGGGTGTGATTGGAAACTTGATCAAGGGGCGACTAAAAAAATCATGACCTGCCAATTCGATAAAGCCCAAGAAGTAGAGCAAGAGTTTCGTGATCGCGCCTTAGCTGCGCAGTTAGCAAAGCCGATGGAGCAACCCGATGAAGATGATGAGGGTAATCGATACTGCTTAAGTTGCGGCGTTGAAATACCCCCAGAGCGATTAGAGGCCCAGCCCACCGCTGTTCGTTGCGTCAGTTGTCAGACTAGGAAGGAGTCCGCCAGTGGAATGGTTTCTTAAATACTTTTCTATCGCGTGGACGGTCATTACCACCTTAGTCATGATCGGCTTGGCGTTACTTTCTAAAACCTACGCCAAGCGAGAAGACTTAGCGAGCGTGGAGAAGAAAGTGGACGATCTGAAAGCGCAAGTCGATAGCATGCCGACCCAAGAAAAAGTGACCGAGCTGCTTGTTGAGTTAGCCAACACGCGCGGTGAGATGAAAGAGCTTCGCGCTCAGATCCAGCCCGTCGAGCACTTAGCAAGGCTCCTTTTAGAACAACGTTTAAAAGATGATAAATAGAGGTTTACATGTCATTTAAAGAGCTGTTAACGCAAGACCAGCGCCTTGTTATTTTGCGCTCTCTGCATGAGATGCATGGCTATGAAGCGAATGAGTCAATTATTGATTCGTGTCTCGATGCTTACGGCCATAACATCAGCCGTGACGCCGTTCGTACGCATCTTTTCTGGCTGCAAGAGAATGGTTTGGTATCTCTGCGTGAAGTAGCAAGCTGCCAAGTGGCGCGCTTAACTGGACGCGGTGAAGATGTCGCAACAGGTCAAGCTGTTGTTCCTGGTGTGAAGCGTCCACGCGCTTAAGGGGTAATCATGCAAGTCGCCAGTAACCGCAAAAGCAAGGTTGAACTGCTGCCGGAAGAGATTCGAAATACCCTGAATATCTTTATCCGCAGCGGCAACATGACGCAGAAAGACATTCTTGAAGCGGTCAATCAAATGATTGATGAGGCCGGACTGCCTGATGATGCAAAGCTGAGTCGCACAGGGTTTAACCGCTACGCCAAGCGGATGGAAGATTTAGGCCAGCGCTTGCGCCAGTCTCGCGAAGTCGCTGAGGTCTGGGTTTCCAAGCTCGGTGAAGCGCCCACCAGTGATGTCGGTAAGCTGCTGCAAGAGTTCGTTAGAACGATGGCGTTTGATACTTCCATGAAAATGATGGAGCAGTCCGAAGGTGAAGAAGGCGAAGTGATTTCACCGAAGGCACTCGGACAGCTCGCGCTAGTCGTGCAGCGTATCGAAACCGCCGCCATGTCTAGCATGAAGCGCGAGAAAGAAATCCGTGCCGCTTATGCAGCTGAGGCGGCAGATGCTGTCTCTGATGAATTGCGTGGGGTTGATGGAATGAGCGAGCAGCTTGAAGATCGCATTCGTGGCATCTTGTTAGGTAAAGCATGATGACAAAAAAGCAACCCACACTCAAAGCGCTGACAGCACCAAGAAAAATTGATCTCGCGGAGGAGATGGCGAGTCTTGGTGTGGACGTGCCGACAGCAGAAGAGTTTCAGGTTCCAGACAAAGAGCCTGTTTTTTTACCATATCAACAGCGTTGGTTTGAAGATGAAAGCCAGATCATGTTCGCCGAGAAAAGTCGTCGTACAGGTCTGACTTGGGCTGAAGCTGGGCGAAATGTGCTGACCGCATCTAAACCAAAGCGCCGTGGTGGCCGTAACGTCTTTTATGTTGGGTCAAAGCAAGAAATGGCGCTGGAATACATCGCCGCATGTGCTTTGTTTGCGCGTGCATTTAATCAGCTTGCACAGGCTGACGTGTATGAGCAAACCTTCTGGGATAGCGAAAAGAACGAAGAAATTCTGACTTATATGATCCGCTTCCCGAATAGCAGGTTTAAGATCCAAGCGCTGAGTTCTCGCCCCTCTAACTTGCGTGGTTTACAGGGTGATGTGGTCATCGATGAGGCCGCATTTCATGAGAGCCTAGAAGAGCTACTAAAAGCAGCGCTGGCACTCACTATGTGGGGCGCGCGTGTACGGCTGATCTCCACTCACAATGGTGTAGACAATCTATTCAACTTGCTCATTCAGGAAGCAAGAGAAGGCAAGAAAGACTACTCGATACATCGCATCACCTTAGATGATGCAATTGCTGACGGCTTATATAAACGCATCTGCTTTGTGACTGACCAGCCATACAGCAAACAGGCAGAGCAAAAATGGCGTGACGACTTGTACAAGAACGCGCCTAATAAAGAATCTGCTGATGAGGAATATGGCTGCGTTCCTAAGAAATCTGGCGGCACTTATTTATCGCGGATCTCTATTGAGCAAGCAATGATTGCAGATCGCTCATTGCCAATTGTCCGTCTCACTTGTAGCGACGATTGGCTGGAGTGGACGCCAGAGCGAAGAACGCTGGAAACGACTCAGTTCTGTGAACAGACGCTAAAGCCGTTGCTCGATATGCTCAGCCCTGACCATGTCCACTATTTCGGCGAAGACTTTGCGCGCCGTGGCGACTTGACGGTCTTTGTGCCGCTTGAGGTGACGAAAAACTTACGTAAGCGTGTGCCGTTTATTTTGGAAATTAAAAACGCTCCATACGAAGTTCAGAGACAGGTGATGGAGTACATCATGAGTCGCTTGCCAAGATTCCGAGCCTCAGCTTTCGATGCAACGGGTAACGGTGGTTACTTGGCTGAGGCGGCGGCATTAAAGTACGGCACCGAGGTCGTTGATCGAGTAGACCTAAGCCAGAAATGGTACGCAGAGTGGATGCCAAAGCTCAAAGCTGAATTTGATGATTTCAACCTCACGTTACCCCGACATCAATCCGTTTTGGATGACTTAAGCAGCATTAAAGTCGTGAATGGCATCCCTCAAGTTGACAAGGGGCGCACTAAAGACACCGATGGCAAAAAGGGTGACAAGCGCCACGGTGATATTGCTGTGGGTCTAGCTATGGCTATTCGCGCAAGTTGGATGGAAGGTAGCGCGATTGAGTTCACACCGCTGCCCTCCAAAATTGAATCAGATGAAGACGATGATGATTACCACAGTTTTGACCGTGGAGCATGGTGATGTATGACTAAAAAACTTTCGACCATTGTAGATATTTGGGGACGTCCGATTGAGTCGGGCGTATTTGATGAGCCGCAAACAGAAGCGGATGCGCGCCTTGGTCAGTTGCATCGTTTGTATGCCGATCACCCGTCGTCTGGTTTAACGCCGGGCCGTTTGGCTACGCTAATGCGTGATGCCGAACAAGGTGACTTAAAGGCTCAGTGCGAACTCGCCGAAGATATGGAAGAGAAAGATGCACATATCCAAAGTGAAATCGGCAAGCGTCGCATGGCGCTACAGAGCGTGGAGTGGAACATTAAGCCACCCCGCAACGCCACTGCCGCAGAGCAGCGCGATACAGAAATGGTACAAGAGTTACTTGAGGATGCAACGTGGCTTGATGATGCCATCTTTGATTTAAGTGATGCCACGCTTAAAAGTTTCTCAAACCTCGAAATCGAGTGGGATTATCAACTGGGTACTCACTACATCGAAAATGTTCATCATCGCGATCCCTCTTGGTTTAAGACTCACCCCGATAGACGCAACGAGTTGCGTTTAATTGATGGCTCGTATGAGGGACTTGCTTTGCAGCCGTTCGGCTGGATAAGCCACACCGCTAAAGCTAAGTCGGGCTACTTGTCACGTCGCGGCTTAGTCCGTGTACTTGCGTGGCCTTTCCTTTTTAAAAACTACAGTGTGCGCGATCTCGCTGAGTTCTTAGAGATTTACGGCTTGCCAATCCGCCTTGGTCGCTACCCTGAAGGGGCCACCAGTCGCGAAAAAGCCACGCTGATGCGCGCCGTTATGAGTATCGGCCATAACGCTGGCGGTATTATTCCGAAAGGCATGGACATTGATTTTCAGAATGCCGCCGAAGGCCAGTCCGACCCATTTATGGCAATGATTGAATGGTGTGAAAAGTCGCAATCAAAAGCGATTCTAGGCGGCACGCTAACTAGCCAAGCTGATGGAAAAACCAGTACCAATGCGCTCGGCAACGTGCATAACGAAGTGCGAACCGAGATACGCGACTTTGATTTAAAGCGATTAGCTCAAACGCTAACGCGCGATGTCGTGTATCCGCTCTATGCACTGAACGGTAAAAGCTATCAGCACCCGCGCCGTCACCCGCGATTTGAGTTTGAAATTGCGGAAGCTGAAGACATTAAAGCGCTGTCTGAATCTCTTCCTGGTCTAGTCGGCTTAGGGATGCAAATCCCTGTTCAGTGGCTGCATGATAAAACTCAGATCCCAATGGCGAAAAATGACCAAGCTGTATTGCAACCCAAGACAACGCCCTCGCCATTTGCCGATCTTGCTGCGCTGAGCGCTCAAGCTCCGCGTGATAAAGCCGTCCCCGCGAGCTCTATTGTTGATACTCAGCTTGAGCGGTTTGGGGAAGAAAGCGCGGGGTTAATGTCGATGATGGTTGAGCCTGTTCGCGAGCTAGTTAAGAGCGCTCAATCGCTAGAGCAACTGAGAGACGACATTCTAGCGTTGGAAGGTAGCATTAGCATTGATGATATGGCAGAGACGATTGCTATGGCAATGGCGGCGGCAACGTTGGCAGGCATGGACGACGCTAAGGGGGCGTAATGGTTGCAGCGAAATACGGCAAATTACCTTTTAAAGAACAAGTCGCCTTTTTGCGCCAAAAGACCAATGTGCCAACTAAGACATGGGATGGCCTTTGGAAAGAGTCTCATAACAGTGGGTTTATGGTTGCTGGCGCAATGAAAGAAGATTTGCTTGCTGACTTTCGTAGTGCGATAGATACGGCAATCAGTGAAGGTAAAGGGCTTAACTGGTTTAAAAAGCAGTTTGATCAAATTGTCGAGCAGCGCGGCTGGGAGTTTAATGGCACAAAAAACTGGCGCGCGGAAGTGATTTACGGCACCAACGTCCGCAGCTCGTATGCCGCAGGGCGTGAAATGCAAATTGATGCGATAAAAAAACTTCGTCCATACGCGATATACAAGCACTCAGGTTCAGAAAACCCGCGTCATCAGCACTTGGCATGGAATAATCTCGTGCTTCCGGTTGATGACCCGTTTTGGGAGGCTCATACGCCGCCGAACGGCTACGGTTGTAACTGTAAAAAGTTCACGCTATCAGAGTCTGACTTAGAACGTCTTGGACTCGAAGTTAGTCCGTCGCCTGCGGTTAATACTTACAACTGGACAGATAAAAAAACAGGCGAGAGTCATCAACTGCCTGTAGGCGTTGATCCCGGTTTCGATTACACGCCTAGAACGCCTGTTCAGTTGCGAAGAAAAATAGAGCAAGCGGTTAAGTCTAAACCGCCTATCGCCGAACGATTAACGCCAAGAGTGGTTGACAGTGCTTATTCGACTGTGAGTGATGTGAGTGCAAAGTCGCTGAGTTTAGCACTCGATTCTGCGGCCAAAGTTGATGTATCTCCACTCAGAAGCTTTATACAGCAACAGCAGATTAAAACGGTGATCATTAAGCCGAGTGATCGTGCAGGTTTGTCGTCTGGCGTTATGAGTGATATCAAAGATTATCTTGGTAGTGCTATTGCTTTGGATGCCGTGCAAGATGCTGTCGCAGCGACATCGAAGGAGTGGAGTCATATCTTACTTGTCGCCAGTAGCGGCCAAGGTGTTTCTCGCTCGTTGCTAGAAAGCTGGCTAGTTCAACTGGGTCGTCAAGTGTTCTTTCGTCGTTCGATTCGATCAATGGATGAGATGGAGTTTGCGCAGTTGTTGGCGAGATACGTGCTCTCTGACACATCGTTACTACCAAGTGAGCGCTCAGCGCTTAAAGCAGCATTAGGTGTTTGAAATGACAGCAAGAATTAGAGTTGAGCTGGATGGTTTAAAAGAGGTTCGGGATTCGCTTAGCGATCTGATTGCTCGTAGTAATGATCTCACGCCAGCCATGGCTAGCATCGGCGAGCTGTTGCTGTTAAGTCATGATGAGCGTTTTACTAGCCAAACGGCTCCTGACGGTACACCTTGGCTGGCTCTGTCAGAAACCACTCAGGCGATGAAACCAAGGAACTCAAACTTAATTTTGACGTTCAATGCTAATTTAAGAAAGCTTAACTATAATGCTTCAGCCAAAAGTCTTGAGTTTGGTTCCAATGAACCCTATGCAGCAATGCATCACTTTGGTGGCACTACGTCTCCAAGAAGTATGATCCCTAATAAAGAGATACCGGCTCGTCCATTTCTTGGCGTGAGCAAGAGTGATGAAGAGGGAATTCTGTCGGCTCTCTCTGATTATTTAATGCAATTATAAAAAACGCTCTAAAATCGCCATTAAGCGCGATACAATGCAAATCCTCACAATCTGGCGACTAAAAAAGTTTAAACGCATGTGGAGCGATTTAAACGGTGTTTAAACGGGGTTGTGTGGTGCACTTCCCCTCTCTTTCTTATTTTCTCATCCGTTCCAATAAAAATCATTAATTCGTCTTAATTTGGATTTCTCTGCCCAAAATCCAAAATGGTCACTGTTATCTCAGTTTTCTAACCGGACAGTGGCATGAACAAAACCTTTATCGCAACCGCTATCAGTCAAGCTGCCTTAAGTGCCTCTGCTTTCGCAGGGTTCGCAGGGTTTGCCTCGTTAACGGCAAACCTTGAAGCGGAAGATGGTTGGTATCAACTGCTGCCCGCTGGCAAGTTCAAAGCACGTGATGGTCGTCCGCACGACACGGCTGACGGTCATTGGCATTTGGATGCTGATTCAGCAGCCGCGCTGATTGCTGCGACTAAACAAACTTCTGATCGCGTTCTTGTGGATTATGAGCACGCCACACTACGCGCAAAAGAAACTGGAACGCCTGCTCCTGCGGCGGCTTGGTTATCCAGTAGCGATATTGAATGGCGTGAAGGGAAAGGTTTGTATATTCGTCCACTGTGGACTCAGCGCGCGCAAAGCCTGATTGATGCTAAAGAGTACGCCTATCTTTCCGCTGTCTTTCCTTACGACAAAGATGGTCGCCCCTTGCTGTTGCGAATGGCTGCGATCACTAACGACCCCGGTCTTGTCGGCCTTGAGCCTATTGCCGAGCTGGCCGCGGAATTCAACCTTAGTTTTTACCACCCAAACGGTTCCATCAATCTGCATGGACAAACGGAGGACTCCCTCGTGAATAAGTTACTAAAAGACTTACTCGCTAAAGTCGGCATTGATGTGCCGGAAAATGGCGAGCTAACGCAGGAGCAGCAAACCGCTGCGCTCTCTGCGCTCGATGCGCTCAAAGCAAAAGCGGAAAGCGCAGACACGCTGCAAACACAAGTTGCAGAGCTGTCAGCAAAAGATGCTGGTGTTGATTTTGCCAAGTTTGTGCCCATCGAAGCTTACAACGCGTTGGTCGGTCAAGTGGCTGTGCTTTCTGCTAGTTCGTCGGAAATGTCGCTTGAGAAAGTGATTGCCAATGCTAAAGCCGAAGGCAAGGTAATTGAAGCGGAAACCGACTACTTAACACAGTTCGGTCAGCAACAAGGTGTTGCGGCGCTCTCTGCAATGCTGGAAAAACGCCCTGCCATTGCTGCGCTGACTGCAACGCAAACCAAAAATAAGCAGCCGCCAGAAGACAAAAAAGAGTCAACTGACGCGCTATCTGAAACTGAATTGGCAGTGCTAACAGCAACGGGCTTGACCCAAGCGCAGTACCTCGCCGCAAAGAAAGAAGGATAAGCGATCATGAGTTCTGTTTTAGCTCGTCGCGCTGGCATTAAGCGCGGCTACCCAATGAAGGCCAGCACAAAGATTCGTGCCGTGGTTGCAGTTTTTCTTGCTAGCGGCTTGGCCGTTCCGTTTGCTGACGCAACGGGCACGTCAAAATTCGTCGGGGTATCGACTTTCGAACGTGACAACGTGGGCGCAGATGGCGAACTGATCATTGAAGTTGAACATCAAGAGTTTGCGTTGCTTAACTCCGGTGACATTACGTTTGCCCATGTTGGTAGTGAGGCTTACTTCACCGATGAGTACAACGTGTCGATTGACAGTGACACAAACGCGCGGCCCATCGCGGGCACTATTACGCAGCTTGAAGGTGAGCTGGTCTGGATTAGCCCTGCTGTGGCTTAAGCCATAGCAGTACAGGTTTACATAGCGTAGGAGCTATACAAATGATTACATCAGGTGCAAACCTATCCATTTTGTACACGGCAGTGAAGGCGAACTTCCAGCAAGGCCGTGGCATGTATACGCCAATGTGGCCTAAAGTGGCGACGTTGGTATCTTCAACCACTTCAACAGAAACTTATGCTTGGCTGGGCGACTTTAGCCGCCTGCGTGAGTGGATTGGCGAACGCCAAGTTAACCGCATGAAGCAGCATGGTTACTCGCTCACTAACAAAAAATTTGAAGCCACAGAAGGCATTCCTCGCGACTACGTCGAAGATGACACCTACGGCGTCATGATGCCGAAGTTTCAGGATATGGGTTATGCAGCAGAAACTCATCCGGATGAAATGACTTTTGCTCTGCTAGCGTCGGGCTTTACCACTAAATGCTATGACGGCCAAAACTTTTTTGATGCAGACCACCCTGTGGGTGAAGAGGGCCAAGAAGAATCTGTATCCAACATGCAATCGGGCGCAAGCAATCCTTGGTTCTTGCTCGATACCAGCCGCCCATTAAAACCGCTGATCTTTCAGCGTCGCAAGGACTACAACCTCACTAACAAAACTGATGCATCTAGCTCTGACCATGTCTATATGACCGATGAGTTCCTCTACGGTGTTGATGGTCGTGGTGAATGGGGCTTTGGATTCTGGCAGCAGGCTTTCGCTTCCAAAGCGGCATTGAATGAAGAGAATTTCGATTCTGCTGTACAAAAGATGATGGAATTCAAATCCGACAAAGGTCGTCCACTTGGAATTAAGCCGTCCATTTTGGTGGTTGGCCCATCAAACCGTGCCGCTGCTCGGGCTTTGATTGAAGTTGAGAAAAAAGCGAACGGTGGCGACAACCCGAACTACAAAGCGGTAGAGCTGCTTGTGGTGTCTTGGCTGAAATAAGCTTTTCTGCATAAGCATAAACAGGCGTTCGCGCCTGTTTGATGAAACTTAGGAGAGACAATGCAATGTCTGATACGAATCCAATCATTATCGTTAAAAATGCTGCGCACGCTGGGTATCGCCGCGCAGGACTGGCTTTACAAGAAGGTGAAAACCGCTTTGACAAAGCCAATATCACCGACGCCCAGTTGGCCCAGCTTAAGGCCGATCCTCGCTTGGCGGTTATTGTTGAGCAATCTCAAGCAAGTGCGAGTGGTCACGCGTCGGGGGCCGTGGATGGGGGCAGTAACGGTAACGCTCTGTCGATAGCCGAAGCGATCATGCAGCTTGATCCAAGCAACGAAGCGCACTTTACAAAGTCAGGCAAGCCAGAGCTTAAAGCGCTGTCTACCATTCTTGGTCGTAACGTGACTGGTGCAGAGCGAGATGATGCTTGGAGCGCAATGCAAGAAGCGACTGACGCGGCAAGCGGAGAGTAACGATGTACTGCACTGCTGAAGATATGATTAAGCGTTTTGAACATGATGAGATTGTGAAGCTCACAGACAAAGACGGCACCGCTGGTGAGATTGTTGTGCCAGTGCTTGAACAGGCGATCAGTGATGCGACAGCAACCGTCAACGGCTATTTGTCGGGTGTTATCCGTTTGCCGCTGTTGAGTGTGCCTGAAAACCTGAATCGCATCTCAGCAGATATCGCTCGTTACTACTTGTATGACGACGTGCTCGATGACGCTCACCAAGCAGCGCGTCGTTATAAAGAGTCTATTGATTATCTAAAGCTTATCGCTGCTGGAAAAATTCGTTTAGACATGCCCGCCGAAGCTGCCAATGCAAGCGCCACTAATCTGGCTGAGTTTTACAGTGCTGGCAGCGTGTTTGCGCGAGATAAGTCGAAGGGATTTTTATGATTGACATTAACAATGTTATTCAAAGGCTTAAGGCTGGCTCTCCTGCAGAGCCGCTTTGGACTGACGTCAAAGCAATCTCTGATTTATCAACATTGGATGTCAATCGCAGTGGTTTACGCGGAGTAACGCTGTTTGTTGTTCAGCAAAGCGAGTCGGCATCTGCTGATGTGCGCGGGTCTGGACCTTATTTGCAGACGTTAACTGAAACGCTAGGCATTGTGATTGTTGCAAAAGTCGTCAATAGCGATCAGTTCGATTTTAAACCAGTGCGACAGATGTTGCGTGAGCGTCTTTTTGGATGGTCACCCGATGATGACCACGAACCGTTTTGGCTGGGCAGTGGTCGCTTGATGAATGTTCAGCGCGGTCAAGTAACGTGGGTGGACAATTTTATTACTGAATACACAGAGGATCAGAATCGCTATGGCTCGTAAAGCTCGAAAAAAAGTGATCGCTTATGCCACCGAAACGGTTTACGGGCAAGATGCGATCCAATCTGGAACGCCTAAGTATTTGTTAGGGCGTGAATTCTCAATCACCCCAATGGCGGGCGAATCTACCGCTTTGGATTATGACGACGGCTTGCTTGGCCGTTCAGGTGAAATTGTCACTGAGCTGTATGTCACTGTGGAATTTACTGTGGACTTTGCTAGCGGCGGCGCGGCGACCACGCCTGCCCCATGGGGTGATTTGATGGCGGCATGCTTGCGAAAAGTTGTTTCGCATACTGTTGATCCCGATGGAGCGGATGAAACCGTCTATCAAATCGATGATGAAAGTACGGGATCATTGACGTTCTATTACTATCAGTCGGGCGTATTGCATCGTGTCGTTGGCGCGCGCGGTTCGCTCTCTTTAAGTGCTGCGGCAAAAAACTTCGGCGGCATTAAATTTACTTTCACTGGCTTGCACTCACTGGTCAACAGTGCCGCGCTACCCGCTGCGGATTTTACGCCGTGGCAAACGCCGCTGAAAATCGGTGTTGAAAACTCGGCATTTACCATTGATGGCGCGGCAGTGAAGATGATTAGCCTTGAATACGACCAAGCCAATACCGTGGTTTATCAAGAGTATGTCGGTCATGAAGAAGTATTAATCACCGACTTTGCCCCCACCGGAACGCTAGTGATTGAAGCCCCGACACTGGCTGAACTTGATGTGTTCGCTTTGGCGAAAAACGCCAGTGAGCATGCGGTTGTATTCACAAACGGCCCGGTTGGCGATCAGGTCGAGTGGTCATCAAGTCGGGTGCAGTTTGGTCGCCCAACTTATGCAGATCAAGACGGCACGCAGACGTATAGCATCCCCATTATGCCACTTGGCAATAGCGATAAATTCGCCACTCGTTAAGTTATTGAATGCGCCTTAAGGCGCGTTCAAACCCTATTTAAAGCCCGTTTATGGAGAAATAAATCATGTTCGTTTTGCAAAAAGAGCGGTTAGTAAAAGCGTGGCCTGCGGTTGTTCGGTTGCCAGTGGATGGTGGCGAAGTGATTGAAGAGAAAATCACTTTAGATATGGCCATCCTTGATGGAGATGGCAGTTATAAACTGCTCAGTGGTCATGAAGAGACGTTTAAGAGCGTGATTAAGGGCTGGTCTGGCATTGGTGGCTCAGATGGTGCTCCGCTGCCATTCAATAGCGAGAACTTAAGTTTGCTGATCAAGGATCAATATTTTGTTGCTGCGGCTATTCGCGCTTATCAACAAGCGGCGGGTGGTCAGGCTGCTGAAAAAAACTAACAGATGCGGTGTTGGCGTTTTTAAGCCACTCCGCCCCTACTCAGCATGACAATGATGAATGGCAAGCAGAGAAAGCTTTGTGGGGTATTGAGAGTCTAGAAGATGAAAAGCCAGAGCAGATTGAGTTGTGGGAAGAAAACCTTTCTGTTGTCGAGTGGTGGCTCTCTATCCCTAGTTTTTTGAAGTGGAATTTTAATAAGTGCGTCGGAATGGACGTGATAGCGGTAAAAGCTGATGCAGAGATGGCTCAGCGAGACATTGATCCTGATGATTATCACAAGTTGAAAGTCATCGCTCGAACCGTAACCGAGGAGTTAAATCGACGTGAGCAATAATGAGTTAAAGCTAACGCTACGATTTGACGCTGATAACAAGGCGTTTGTCGGCAGTGTTAAAGCGTCTGATGAGGCGGTTCGTCACTTCTCTACTCGTGCCGATCAATCCAGCGCGTCGGTTAATAAGCTCAGTAAAGAAACCACGGCTGCAACCAGCGAGTTTGCTGGGCTAAATAGCACTCTGAAAGGATTGGCAGGTGGTTTTGCTGCATTGCTCGGTGCTGGAGCGATGAAGAGCATGTTTACTCAACAAGCTCTGCTTATCGACCAGACAGCAAAGCATGCAGATAAAATTGGCATTACCACTGAAGCATTAACACAGTTGCGTTACGCCTCTGAATTGACGGGGGTTGGTTCAAGTAACTTAGATACCGCACTGCAACGTATGACGCGCAGATTAGCTGGCTCTGATGCGAATACAGGTCTGTCTTCTGAAGTAAAAGAGCTGGGACTAGACTTAAAAACCCTTCAGGCGATGTCGCCTGATGAGCAGCTTGCTGCAATTGCAGATGGCTTTAAGAACGTCGAAAGTCAAGCGACAAGAGTGAAGTTAGCGTTCCGTTTCTTCGACACAGAAGGTGTTGGCATGGTTAACATGCTCGCCAATGGTTCGGCAGGCTTGCGTGAGATGCAAGCGGAAGCTGATCGTGTTGGCGTAACGCTAAACCGAATTGATGCCGCCAAGATAGAAGCCGCTAATGACGCGATTTTTCGGGCGTCTGAAGTCGCTCGCGCGTTAAAGCAAAGCTTGGTGGTTGAGGCCGCTCCATCCGTCGAAAAGCTGGCTGATTTGATGTTAGTGCTTAATGATAACGGGCAGTTAGTTGCTGATGTAATCGGTGTGACATTGGTTATGGCGGCAGCTCGTGCAGCGGCCTCGGTTGTCAACTTAACTAACGCGAAAGTCAGCGCTGTTTTAGTTGAACGTCAAAAACTTCAAGCGACGGTAGCCAGCACGAAAGCAGAGTTAGCGGCAGTGCAAGCTGAAATCGCAAGAATAGAAGCAATGAGAGCCTCTAATGCACAGGGGTTAATTAGCGCTCGTCAATCTGAAGCGCATGCAGCCTTGCGTGTTAGAGAGAAAGCATTAATTGATTCGCTAACGGCTTCTCAGGCCCGCTTAAATGTAGTGGCAAGAGCGGGTTCGGCTGTAATGGCTACTCTCGGTGGCCCCGCAGGTATAGTGATGCTTGCTGCTGGAGCTATTGGGTATTTTGCAACGCGAACAAAGACTGCTAAAGAATCTACGGATCTTCTTTCAGAGTCTGTCGAAAAGTTAGGCAATAAAACGCTTGAGCTTAGACGAATTCAAATAGCAGAGGAGTTGTTCAACTTTGACTCTGTAGAGAGTGACTTCAGAAGAGCAGAAAAACGAATTGATGATTTGCGAAAGCTTATCGATAGACCTATTGGCTCTACGGGTGGTTTTAGTAGCGTTTTTGGTATGAGCGATGAGGCGCTCGCAAAGGAAAATGAGCGAACCGAAGCTTATAAAAGAGAGTTGGCTGAACTTAATGCGTTTATTGAACAGCAGCAAGAAAGGCGTGAAGCATTATTAAAACGCCAGACTGAAATTCAAAATGCGTTAGAGAATGCTAGGTCGGAAAACACTGGCCCAGCGGCGCTGGTTAATGAAGAAGCCGTTAAATCTGGCGAAAAAATGCTGGCAATGCTGTCTCGTCAAGTGGCTCTGTATGGACAGACTTCCGAAGTTGCTAAGGTTCGTTACGAACTTGAGCATGGCGAGCTAAAAGGCATTAATGATGAGCTAAAAACCCAACTGCTTTTGCAAGCTCAGTTGCTTGACTCAAAGCGTCCACAGGATTCGGCGGTCACCGACTTCTTTGCTGAAACTGATGAAATGGAAAGCGCTTGGCTTAAGCGTCTTGCCATGAACGCGGCGATGGAAAATCGCGCTATCGTCGAGCAGAACTACGCACACAATGATCGCTTATCAAACCTTCGTGAAATGTATGATCGCGCAGTAGAGGCAGCGCGTGGCAATAAAGAGCAGCTTGCTGCGATAGAGGCTGAATATCGCTATCAACAAGAAATTGCTGAGGCTGAGCATCAACACCGTTTGAACGAAATTGAGGCAGAGCTTCGCAAGCAGCGTGAAGAAGCTAATAAGGGCTATTGGCAGCGTTATTTAGAAAGCGCTAAGTCAAACTTGGAAAACTTTGACAGCTTATCTAAGGCAACGATTGATTCGTTTTCGTCGGGAATGGGCAATGCGTTTGAGTCGATGATTTTTGATGCAGATAACCTCGGCGATGCGATGTTTAACTTAACCGAAAATATGAGTCGAGCAGTGATTAATGCGCTTGGCCGCATGGCTGCGGAGTGGTTGGCCTATCAAGTCGTCCAGCTTTTGGTTGGTAAAACGATGGCTCAGCAACAAGCGCAAATGGCTGGGATAAACGCTTACACTTCTACCGCTGCTGTACCTGTTGTTGGTCCTGCGCTTGCTCCTGGTGCAATGGCGGCGGCATTGGCAACCACAATGCCTGTGGCTTCATCTATTGGTGCAATGGGCATTGCAGGTATGGCTCACGATGGCATTGGCCGAGTCCCCAAAGCTAACGAAGGTACGTGGTTGCTCAAAAGAGACGAAATGGTCATGAACCCTGAGCAAACCGATAACTTTTATTGGATGCTCGATGTGATGCGTCAAATGAAAACCATGTTTTCTGCTATGAGTGCTGGCAGTGCTAGTCAGTCTCAATCGTCTGGTGTTGTCGTGAATATTCACACGCCGTCTGGGGTTGCGGCTCGACAAGAAAGTAGCACCACTCCTGATGGCCTTCCCCAACTGGATATTTTTATTGAAGAAGCGAAAAACGCAACGCTGAACGCATTGTATGACGATGCTGACAACGGCGGGCCTATTTCAACACGCATTCGTATAGGTGCCTAATGAGTATCCCATTATTGACAACAAAGCTGCGCCCTGTGCTTTCCGATTTCAAACTAAAAAGAACCGAGCGCATTAATACCAGCAAATTTACTGAAGCATCGCAGTCTATCTCCAGCCCGACTGGACTTTGGACGGTATCGTTACAATTTCAGAACATTCGCCGCGCTGACGCTCAAGAGCTGATCGCTTTTTTATGGTCGCTGCGCGGTACTTATGGGCAGTTTCGTTTGTTTGACTGGTCTGCTCCGAGCGCTAATGGCGCTGGCGGCTCTTACCCTATTACTCAGTTGTCCAGCGCTTTGCCCGGCATGGTCAAGCTGATAAGCGCTCAGGCATCAACAAAGTTGGCTAGTGCGGGTGATTACGTTGAGATTAATGGCGAATTGAAAGGGCTGCTTGCTGATGTGGTGACGGACACCTCTGGTATTGCCACTGTCATTTTTGAGCCGTTCCTGCGCGCACCGGCTAACGCCGCAACGACGATTAATTTTAATCAGCCGACGGGCATTTTTCGCTTAGCGCCGGGTTATGAAGTACCTCGGCCAACGTCACGCAAGCTTGTCATGACTGACCTTACTATTTCTTGCGTTGAGTACGTAACGGCTTAAGGAGCGAGTGATGGATTTTTTCTCACCTGAAATGATGGATGCGTTATCGGCTCCCAATGTCCGAGTGATATACGCAGTACGGTTGGACTGGCCGAATGAGATTGTACGCTTGCATACCGAAATCGGCGTGTTTACTCACTTTCCGTTTGATGCGGGCTCGGCGTACTACGGCTTGGGCGGTTTGGCATCAGTCGGTGATGTGACTTATGGCGATGGCGATGAAACTTCGCCGTCCATCACGTTAGAGCTGTCAACTAAGGATGATGCGGTTCGATCACAAATGTTGGCTGGCGGCTACCAAGGCCGAACGGGTGAGCTGTTTATGCTCGTGCTCGATGAGCAAGGTGCAGTGACTGCGTGGGCGTTGCTGTTTGATGGCGTGATGGATAGCGCAACCATTAAACAAGGTGAAAACAACGTGATCCAATTGCCACTCACAGCTCCTGATGATGCGCTTGAAAAAGGCTTAAATTGGCGCTGTACCGATGAGAGCCACAAGGCCCAATTTTCAACGGATAATTTTTATAAGTACATCAAGCACATGGAAAATTTTGTCATGTATTGGGGCAGCAAGAAAGACGGTATTCCGCTGAGGAAGTTTTAAATGAATAAGCTCGAATTATTAACTGATTTTTTGAATGAACATCGAGATAAGCCATTTGAGACGGGCCAGAACGACTGTGCCCTTTTTATTAGTGATTGGTTTCGCTTGCTGACTGGTATTGATTTTTCTTGTGAGTTCCGTGGGTGCTATAGCTCAGATGCGGGTAGCGCAAAGCTTATTGCCGAAAAAGGCTATGGCGATCTATTTGGATTAGTGTCAACAGTGCTCGATGAGCACGGCGTTCGTCTTGAAACGCCTAAGCTTGCTCAGCGCGGTGATATTGCATGGTGTAAACGCGGTGATGTGACGTTGTGTGGCATCGTGGGTGGTGACGGTATTTATGCGTTGTCAACAGATGGTTTGGTTTGTGTTCCTTTACGCTTTGCGAGTGTTGCTTGGCGTGTAGAGCTTGGGGAGCGTTGTAGTGTCGTCTGCTAAAAAAGTTTTAGGTGTTGTCTTTCCTGTACAAGCGATAGGTACCGCTCTTTTTGGTGCACCTGCTTACGTTGCTATAGAGGCTCGCCGTCAAGCGAAAAAAATGAAAAACGCGATGGCTCAGCGTGGTGCCGGAGAAGCCTCAAAGCAGATGTTTAAGGATGCTGCATCGCCAAAGCAAATCATTTTGGGTCACCCTGTCTTGTCTGGCCCGATGGTCTTTGCTAGCGAAGAAGGTGCGCCAAACGATGAGGGCGTGGGTGAATGGGCAAACGTGGTCGTGCATCTTGCAGGTCATGTGTGTGACGATGTGACGCATGCTTGGTTAGATGATGAGCTATTGGTTCGGCAAGCTTCTACGACGTCAGGCGCTGATATCGAGTTTCGCCATAAAAATGGTGCTGGATGGGTGTATATCTATTTAGGCGATCACAATAAAGTGCCACCAACGCTGGCGGGCTTGCCTGACTGGGATGGTTCAATGCGCGGTGATCAGCAATGCTTTGCTCATATAAAGTTGCGCTCTGATCCTGATAAATGGCCGAGTAGCATTCCAAATGCCAAATTTTCAGTTAAAGGCATGCGCTTATTCGATCCGCGAACTGGGCAGACTCAATGGAGCGATAACCCCGCTTTGATGGTTCGTTGGTACAGAACGGCGCTTAAGCTTGGTGTGCCTATCGATGAGAGCTACATCTCATCGGCGAACATTTGTGATGAGCTGGTTTCTACGCCAGTCGGTACTGAAAAGCGCTATCGCTGCAATTATGCTTTTTTTGCTGATACGAATCCGCGCCAAGTGCTGCAAACTATTCGCTCGACCTGCGCTGGCGAATCGCTGCGGGTGGCTGGTCGTCACGCGATGCAAGTCGGTGCGTTTTACGGGCCCGGTGTTGTTACATTAAATGAGAATGACGTGGTAGGCGACATTACTGTTAATCCCGATGTGCGCCGTCGTGATCTCATTAATACAGTCTCTGCTAAATATGCCGATCCAGAGGACAACTGGAATACGGTTGATATGCCTGTATTCACTCATGCTGGCTTCGTTGCCCAAGACGGCTATGAAGTGGTCGATGATTTAGATTTGATGTCTGTCCCATCCCCCTACCAAGCGCAGCGGCTTGCAAAAATTCACTTACTAACAATTCGTGATGCGTTAACGATTAACTTTTCATGCACGCTAAAAGCCATGCAGCTCCTGCCCGGTACCGTTTTTCGTTTCGATTTCCCTGAAAACGAGTGGCAAGGCGTTGAGTTTATCGTCACAAACTGGAAGCACTCCAAAAATGGCGTTGTGGCTCTTGAGGCCCGCCAAACTAAGCTAAGTCATTATGAATTTAACGGCAGTACAGCCAAAGTGCCTGAGCGCCCCGGATTGCCATCTTTAGTCAGTCGCGATGTTGAAGCCGTCACTCATCTCACTTATACAACGCTCTTTGATTCGAATACTTTGCAAGCATTGATCACTTGGCAGCACCGTAGCTTAGGTGGCACTTCGTTTGAATTGAGCTTTTATAAAGATGGTGAGTTCCTGCGCAAAGAAAACGTGATCGACAAGCAATACCGATTGCAAGATGGCTTTAGCGTTGGTCAGTACGAGGTGCGAGTTGTTGCGATCAGTTATGAGCGACGCTCTCCGGTGGCTAGTTTGGCGTTTAATGCTGCGGCTCCTCAGACCCCAATCGGCTGCGAAGTTAATGCGGGGAACTGGGTGTTAGAGTTAATGCCTGTTTCCGCTGGCGCTGTCAATTTTGACACCATGTATGACTTTGCATTGGGCTTTGAAGAGACGGCAACAGATACAGAGCTTGAGCCATTTATCGTTGGTCGAGCCAAAGTGATCACAGTCAGCAACTTAAAAGCGGATACACTTTATCACATTGCTGTTCGTGAGGTGTCGCGTTGGGGCATGTCAAGCTGGTACCGTACAAGCGCACAAACCACGTTCAATAGTGATGATGTTTGGGAAGTGATTCACGGCGATATTGATCGCGTCTTAAATGAGTCTCTAGAAAGCACAATTAATCAAATTGAGCAGCGCACGAACAACTTAAATGAAAAGCAGGATGCAGGGCTGAATGCTCTCTTAAATGAAATTGGTGACTATCATCGTGAGGATGAAACTCAGCGCCAAAAAATCAGTTTAGCGTATGCGCGACGTATGCTCAGTCAGCAAGCGGATGATATCTCGGCCCAAGCCAAGGAGTTATTGGATCTGCTCGCGAAATACGATGAGAACACGGCATATATTCAAGAGCTAAGTAATGCTGTCGCCAATAACGAACAAGCGCTGGCTGAGTCTCAGCAACTGCTGCTCGCTAAAATCGAAGATGGTGATGAGGATACGCTGGCGCGTGCTAACAATTATACGCGCGCTGCGGTGGGTTATTGCGTCGATGCCGAGGGCAACGTGACATCTCATACTGATGCGGTAGCTTGTGTTGCCGCGGGACATTCTTGGCTTGATGGGCCTCTGGCTGAGTTTATTCGTAATTTGCAAGTTGATAATGGCAGTGGTCAAACTGCGTCAATTTCTCAGTTAATGCAGGTTTTTGAAGATGTGGATGGTAACTTGATTGCTCGCGGTGGGCTTATCGTTAACAACCAAGGCCGTATCACTGGTTTGGTCAATACAAATGACGGAGCGACAACATCATTAGACTTGATTGCAGAGCACTTTAGGGTTGGTGATCAAGATGCGTCTGGTAATTTCATCCCCACGTTATACATCGATTCAACTAGCAAGAAAATGGTCTTAAAAGGTCGTTTAATACTCGATGACGGTCAGATGATTACGTCACGAGATGAGCTGCAAGGAAAATCAGGGACTATTTGGGGGACGTTGAAGTTACGAAATGGTGTATTCCCTAGCGATGCTCTGGCTACCGCTGATTTTACTGCAAGATATGGCCGCGCCCCGATACTTGATGACATGCTGACGTATGTATCTAACGATGAGCTAGTCTCAAGCGTCAAAAGCTTCGATGGTGTGTCATGGGTATCTCCGGGGGTTCGTTTTAACGGTAACCTCATCACTCCCGGAACGGTTTTCGGTGATCGCTTCGTGGCTGGTTCGGAGCTATCAGCCCCTGTGATCAAGGGTGGGACTGGGTGGTTTGAAGGTTATGTATATGCAAAACAGATGATTGGTTCACAGTCGTCTAGCGTCATTGCCACGTCGTCAAGGGATAATGGCGCCCAAGCTGTGTTTCTAGACTTTCCGGCTATTTCTAATTATGTCTTTGGTACCACTCAGTTGCAGTTCGTGACCGTCGGCGAGATTCTAATTCCTCAAGCTGACTTTAGCCAACGCTTGCAAGTTGAGTTATTTATGGATGCGATGATAGATAGCTCAGGGGTTACAAATGGGCAGTTAAATGAAACCATTGCTAACTCATCATCTTATCCGCATCAAGCAAGCTTGGCCGTACGCTTACGACGTAAGTTTTCTAGCTCAGTGTTCCCTCTAGAGTCAAGTTGGGGGCGCTCAACGCTAACGATGGTATGGCGACCTTTTAACACGGGTTACGTTTATCGATTTACGCGCAATTCATTCAGTTACATCGACCTGCCGAGCACGGATATTGGCGAGGACTTCCCACCAGTCGCTTATGAGCTTCAGGTCGCATTGCGCCCTAGGAGCGGTCAGTCTACGCCAGCTATTTCGCTCATGGTTGAAGATGTAGTTATGCGTGCGCTACTCAGTAAAACAGAAGACTATGATTTTTCAGCGTCAATTAAGTATTAGTAAGAGGATTAGCAATGAGTTGGATTCAGTTAACATCCGTCACTGCGACTAACAACAGCAATGTTATCGTTGTAAATACAGGTAGCACCGTCGGTATAAAAACGGGTGATGCTCTACTACTAGCGGGTTTCGATTTAGTTGAAGTTGAAGGCGTTTTTGCCAACCAGTTACAGTTGCGAAAACCATGGGCTTACGCGACCCAATCAAGCGTTCAAGCGGTTGTCGTGCCGACATTCGGTGATTTTAACAACGCTGTTGAAGAGGTTAGAAATCTAAGAAAAGCAGCATCAGATACCCTCAACGAGCTTTATGCTAATTTTGTAGAAAAGGAAGAAGGCAAGGGATTATCCACTAACGATCTAACTGATGAGTTACTTGAGGATATAAATAACAAAGTCGATAAAGAAGAAGGGAAAGGCTTATCTACTAACGACTATGATGATGATGCCAAAGAAAAAGTTGATGGCCTTAGGTTAACGACACCGAGGTTCGGCGTGTCCGATATGGACGAAGCCCATACGTTATTGACTGATGTATATAGAGCGGATGGCTCGGTAGCCAATAGGCCACAAGGTTTGTCTGGCACTTATTCCGTGCTAAGAAACGGTCAATTTGTGACAGTCTTTTACACGGCACTTGTGCAGTCTCGTAGGTTTTTCCGTACGTACAGTGCGGAGCATGGCAGCTCTGGATGGCTTAGCGGTTGGCAGGAAATTTTGCATTCTGGAAATGTGGTGAATTCACCCACGGACGTGACCGCGGGAAAAGTAGCTATTGTGGGCTATGGTGGCATCGGCAGAATAACTTCACCTATTCAATCCGATTATAACATTCCACTGCCTAGCGGAATGTACTCTTTTTCTAATGTAGCCGCTCCATCACCTGGGGCTGGGGCTAGGACAGTACTTAATCTAGTAAATTCGAATAACTCAGGGGTGCAGATTGCAGGTCGAGCTATAAACAATCAAATATCAATAAGGTCTGTCAACGGAGAAAACGCAGACCCCTTTGTTGATTTGTACCACACCGGCAACGCAGTAGCTCCTGTATCTGCTGGAGGCTTGGTAGAGTTCGGAGTAACCCCGAATGGTAGGTTCTGGCGCTATGCTGGAGGAATGCAAATTACACAAGCGCAAGTATCAATAGACTTTACAAACTATCTGTCATTGCTTAGTGGTGGTGTATTTTCGCTTACGATTCCAGCGGTGGCCCCATTTCAATCGAGCCAGAACCCATCAGGGTTTATTTCCATGGTACATGCGGCATATTCAGCAGTCGCGAATAGGTTTTTAGCTAATACGCATCTCAATGTTGACCCATCGAACGGGTCAGCAACATTATACAGGATAGATAATAGTGATATGTCTAACGCCGATGTCTCGAGATCGTTTCTAGTCACTCTGATAGGGAAGCACAACATATGAAAATAGTTTTAAGTCCTTACCCGGTGTGTCATACAACTACAGTATCCGTAAATGGGCTGATTATCACTGTTGATGGACAAGAATATGATTTGTCCATTATACCAGAAGGTGGGCAAGCAGAGGCGGAAGAAGGTAGTCCGTTCATTGGTATTGTTACTCGTGATGAAGTAACAGTTCAATACTGTTACGATTCTAGTAAAGCTGAACCACTTCAATCTACTGAGTGGGCAGATTACACTTTCGATATTGAGCAAGGAGAAGTTCCTTGCCCTATTCGCTGGCTACCTGATCCTGATATTGAATTGTCTGGGGGTGACTCTAATGACATTTAAAAACATTAAAACCGCAGAAGACTTAGAACGTGAAAAACATGAGTCGGAAGCTGCGCGAGTGCGTTCGCTGCGAGATATGAAGCTTAAAGAGCTCGACCAATTTGTGATGAACCCTTTGCGATGGGGTGAGTTGTTAGATGATGAAAGGCAGGCGCTTGCAGTGTATCGGCGGGATTTGCTTGACGTGACAGATCAGGAGGGTTTTCCGTTGGAGATTGAGCTACCCACTGAGCCGGATTTAATGCGGGTTTAAACGAGTTTTAAACATAATGACTGGTTAAATGAGCACTTTTTTTAGTGCTCATTCTTTTAGTCCGAAGTGCTCACAACTCGCGGCGCGCTACATCCGTTAAATAGAGCACGCGGCCATCTTTTTGCATCACACGGCAATATTCCAAGTAATACATATTGGCGCGCTTTGAGTGCAGGATGGTTTTTAAATCGGAAGGGGATAAATCGTCCATGTTTTATTCCTTATGCATTCTCGCTGATCTCGACACTCAACGCTCACCTACAACGCCACATCATTTAACGCCAGATCAAGTGGTTTACTATCTTGATTTGGCACCTAACACTATCGTCTCACCCTAACATAAGCACACCTAAGAGGCTTTAGGCTCTGTTGCATAATGCCGAATCAATCATGCTTTTATTACTGCCTTAATTCACATTTTCGCGAACTGCGTTCACGGATAGCTGCACATTCTGTTGCAGTTTCACGATATACTGATGATCTTATTTTTATCTTGGTTATCAGGGCTAAACGTACAGTCCATCATCGTTAGGCGGGGGCATGAAACTAAAAAGTTATTTAGCATTAACGACGATTGCGACAACGTCTTCGATTGTGATTGTCGTCACTTGTGCGATCTTCTTTCTGCTCCAGAACTCTTATACTGAGGGGCTTAAAGCTCGTGGCTTAGAGTTAGCACGCGTTATCGCCAATGACCCAGCCGTGATTGATGCGGTTAAAGCACAAAATTTAGCTCTCCCTAATGCCTCAATTGCTGATTATATGGAACATATCCGCGCCCAAACCGATGCTTCTTATATTGTGGTTGTGGATAAAAAGGCGATTCGGTTAAGCCACCCCGATGCAACGCGAGTCGGTCAAAAATTCATTGGTGAGGATATTTATCCGGTATTAATCCAAGGCGCTGAATACAGCAGTATTCATTCAGGAACTTTAGGTAAAGCCATTCGTAATTTCTCACCTATTTACTGGCAAGACGAAGTTATTGGTGCGGTTAGTATCGGTTATTTATCTGAGAAAACATCGGATATT
Source organism: Vibrio injensis (assembly GCF_001895205.1). Lineage (GTDB taxonomy): Bacteria > Pseudomonadota > Gammaproteobacteria > Enterobacterales > Vibrionaceae > Vibrio > Vibrio injensis. Next base: position 138,109 of record NZ_BDJF01000016.1, read on the forward strand.
TTATTGGCACAATATGGTCATCTTGGTGGCTTAATTGCTCTTGTCTATTTACTAGGCATCGGGATCAGCAGTGCGTTTGTTTTTAAAATGAAACGAACGTTTCTTGACTATGAACCGGAATTTATTATTCATAAGTTTCGTGAGCATGAAATGGTGTTAGACAGTATTCGTGATGCGATTATTGCCATAGATAACAATATGAATATTACCACCATCAATAATAGTGCGATGCAGAAGCTCTCTATGGGGGTATGTAATCGTTATGATTATTTAAACCAACCACTCTCCCGTTATTCAACACCATTAAGTCACTTGGTTTTAGCTAAACCGAGCCAATTACATCAAGGTGAATTTTTAATTGGTCAATTAAACTACAAAGTAGATATTTACCCTATTACTACTCCGAAAGGACTTAAAGGCCAAGTTATTGTCTTTTTTCCTAATCTGGAACAAAATGAACTTGAACGTGAGGTGGTTTATCTTAAAAATTATGCTCAACTCTTACGCAGTAAAACTCATGAATACTCTAATAAATTAAATGTCTTATCTGGTATGTTACAAAGTCAAAAATACCATGAGGCGATTGAATTTATCCAACAAGAAACCGATCGTTACCAGTCTATCATTCATAATATTGTTTTTTCAGTCAATGATAGTGTGGTTGCAGGTCTACTACTGGCTAAGTTTAATAAAGCTTCAGAAATTGGCGTTAAGTTTATTATTGATGAAGATACTCATTTATCGAGCTATCCAAAAAATCTTTCTGAAAAGTTTGTGACTATCTTAGGCAATCTTATTGATAATGCTTTACTTGCGGCGTGGAAAAATCGGGCGAGTTGCTCTCCTTTAGTGCATATTTATCTTAGTGATCGAAGTAATCATATTATTTTTGAAATACAAGACAGTGGCACTGGAGTGAGCGAGCAAATTGCCAAACATATTCTAGAGTTTGGGGTAACAACGAAACTCGATCATGAACAAAGTGGCGTAGGCTTGTATTTGGTCAAACAATGGGTCGATAATTTTAATGGCAGTATTGACTGGGAAAGAACCGACGAGAATACCACCCTATTTAGTATTTACTTAGATAAAAATAAAGTTCTCCATTATGAATAAAACAACTGTGATGTTACTTGAAGATGATCACCGAGCTAGCTATATGCTTGAATCAGCGATTAATCAACATCCTGATTTTATCGTCGTTGCTGTCAGTGAAAGTTGTGCCGATGCTTTATTGCAATATACCGCTTTTCAACCGCAGCTGATTTTTGTCGATATTAGCCTACCAGACGGCAGTGGCATTGATGTGATTCGTCAATTACGCAAGCAACAAGTAAGCTGTGATTTTATTATGACGACCGCCGAGCGTGAAACCACCACCGTACAAAAAGCCATTCAATTAGGTGTAACCGATTATTTGGTTAAGCCACTGCGAATTTCACGAGTCCATCAAGCATTAGATGATTACAAACATTACACAGCAAAATTGGCACGTACTGCCACCGTTGATCAAGGTGATATCGATGATATTCTCGGTAAATCAGCCATTAAATCATTAAGGCAAACTCCCAAAGGGATCGACGCCACGACCTTAGCATCATTGAAAACACTCCTAAAACAACCACAGTTAGCCGAATTTTCAGCGGATGAGATTGGTGAACTTATGAATGTGAGCCGAATTACTGCTCGTCGTTATCTGGAGTTTTTAGAATCAGAAGGAGTGGTTCGCTTAGCACTAAACTATAAAACGGGCGGTAGACCGCGCCGTTTGTATCATTTGGTCAAATAATTTTTGCTCTCTTGAGTTCACTCATCCTTAGCCAGCTCACCACTTAATCGCTGGCATAAGAATGAGTGAATCATGAGTGCGCCTAATCGTTAACCATTAATGGCCATCGATAAAAAATAGCCCACGATGGTTGCAGTTGAAACACCGATAAATCCTGGCATCAAGAAGCTATGGTTTAATACATACTTGCCGATCCGAGTTGTCCCTGAGCGGTCGAAGCTTATTGCAGCGAGATCGCTTGGGTAGAAGGGAAAGAAGAAATACGCGTAACAAGCTGGTAATACCCCAATGATCACTTCTGCTGGGATCCCTAACGAAAAACCCAATGGCAACATAATGGTTAATACCGCCGCTTGGCTTTTTAAGAAGATAGAGACAGCAAACATCGCTATCGCAAAAGTCCATGGATGATGATTCACCACATCACGCACCATATCGATCAAAAAGGTTTTATGATAACTGATGATAGTGTCACTGAGCCAAGCAATACCAAAGATAATAATTACCGCGGTCATCCCAGCAATAAAGACATGGCTGTTGACGATTTTCGACGGCTGAATATTGGTGGTCAGTAAGATGATTGCCCCAACTGACAACATTAAAAACTGAATCGCAACCGACATATTGACGCCATTCGGTAGTAACCCTAACTCTTTACCAAACATGGCAACAAAAATGACAGAGGCAATACCCAGCATAAACACCAATAAACCTGTTTTGGCTTTTTTATCTTCGCTAGAGCCCTCAACGACTTCGGCTTCAGGATCGATAAGGCCATTACGGAATTCTTCATCTTGGCAACGTGCTTGAAACTCAGGATCTTTATCGAGATCTTTGCCTCGGTTTAAACTCCACGTACAAGCAACCAATAGACCTATCAGCGTGGCTGGTATGGTCACCATCAACACGTTGTGTAAACCAATATCTAAATTATTGTCAGCAGCAGTGGCCATGAATACCGCAGCCGCAGCGGCGATGGGGCTGGCTGTAATGCCCATTTGTGATGCCACTGACGCAATCGCCATTGGTCGTTCAGGTCGAATGCCTTTTTTATACGCAACATCGTAAATCACTGGTAACAGCGGATAAACCGAGTGACCAGTGCCGACTAATACGGTTAATGAATAGGTGCAAAGTGGGCCGAGATAAACAATATGATTAGGGTGTTTACGCAACATTTTTTCTGCATATTTAACCAACAATTTTAATCCGCCGGTGGCTTCTAATGTCGCTGAAGCCGATACCACTGCTAAAATGATCAGCATGACGCCAATTGGCGGCGTTCCGGGAGCGACACCAAAAACAAACGCGAGAACCGAAACCCCTAAGCCACCAAGCAAACCAAACGCGATACCGCCATAACGGATACCAGTAAAAATCACTGCAAAAAGAAGCAGCATATGTAGATAGAACATGTATTTTCCTTTATCGAGGGGGCAATTAAACGCTTATCGAAACCACTAAGTTGTGACTCGACGTCACTCAGAGACTGTCATCAGTGTCGGTCAATCTAGAGCCGATACCGCGCTCAAAATACGATCACGCATAGCGATGCTTCCCGAAGTACAATCGAAGCCCAATCATACTATTGGTAATTATAGTGCTGACTATCACTAACACAACTTAACCCGTAAAGCGTTAATCGAAGGCGTCATTTTAAGAGTTCGATGATGAAGGTCGCCATGATTAGCATCAAAGCCCCACCAATGCGTGATGAAATTTGCGCGAAAGGCATAAGCTCCATCCGTTTGCTGGCCGCAAGCACCGCCACATCTCCCGTTCCACCCATGTTTGCCATGCATAAGCCGGCGGTGATCGCCGCTTCAATAGGATGAAAGCCGATTAATCGGCCCATCAACGCAGCCCCAACTACTGCACCGAGCACGGTTGCCAGAACCATTAAGAAATAGACCATAGTTAATGAAGCGAGAATTTGGTTAAGATCAGTGTAAGCAACACCGATTCCGACCAGTAACGCTGGTGTTAAGTTATCCACTACAAACTTATACCAACCATGAGCGGCTTTTTCTAACTCCCGTGGAATCAACCCCATGACTTTGACCAATGCGACAAATAGGATCATTAAAGCATAAGGGTGCATGCTGATCACATCGCTCAACATCGTGCCAACGAAATACATAGTGATAGCCAGCAGTGCACCTATCCCTAACACATTGATCGATACCGGTAACTCTTTTTCAGAAACCGCTGGTTGTTCACGACTGCCTCGAAGCAGTTGTCCGTTGCCAGTTAATGACGGATATTGTTTACCCAACTTATCCAGCAGCCCTGCGATCACAATCGCTATCGCGTTACCTATCGCTAATGCAGGAACCATTTTCGACAACAGCATTTCGGCTGACATGCCTGTATTACCCGACATAATTTCAACCAAAGGTACCGCACCAGCGCCCATACCGCCGCCCATGATCGGTAAAGCAATCAACATGACAGAAGCAAAGAACCCCTCACCTAATAAACTGCCAACAATGCCCGCAAATAAAAAAGCACACCCAACACCGCCTAAGATCACTGGAATGTATTTTAGCGCCGCTTTTTTAAGAACCTGCGTGTCCATGCCAAGAATGGATCCAGTCACTAGACTGGCGATAAAAAAGGATAAAAATCCACCGCCTTTAACAAAAGTGGTCACGGTTTCGGTGGTTTCATGTGGCATTATGCCGCTATGAAAAAGGTAGGAAGAGCCAAAAATGACCACAATCGCCCCACCACCAAAGAATTGATTTACAATCGGCGTTTTATCGCCAATTAGGTTTAGGATATAACCAACCACAACCATGATGCCAATCGCACCAATGATTCCTGTTGGTAAGTTATTGGACAGAGTCGAAAAGAGTATCACAGCAGCCGATAGAGCAAAGATGATATTAATCATCCGCTTATCTTTTGAGGAGGTCACATTATTGGCTAACATATTCTACCTTTTTATAAGATTGTTAAAATTATGCCGTTATTCTAACAACCCTTCATCAATCGAATATTGAGCACCCGATTAATGTAACTATCTTTATCTTTTGTAACTTTTGTTCATGGCGGTAGGAATTCCTATAACGCAGACAGACATACTGTGTTCATTAGATAGGAATGACAGCATTTGCCCCTTTTTCATCAAACGAAGATTTAACCAAAGAGCAACTCATTGCTTATTAAATGATATAAAAATCAAATTGAAAGTTATTTATAATCATGACAAGATTGTTATGTTATAACGTATTTCAATCAATCCAAAAGTTCGTATTATGAAAAATAAGAAAAAGATTTTAGATGTCAGAAACTTAAGCTTACGCATTGATGGAACTCAACTTTTGGATAACGTTAGCTTTCAGTTATATGAAGGGGAACGCGTTGCTTTATTAGGCGCTTCGGGATCGGGGAAATCACTGACCGCTCGAGCGATCAGCGGAACTTTACCCCCTTACTGCCATATTGAGGGAGTCATTGATTTCGATGGCGATAATATCGCAAACCAACCCACTCTGATTCGTCAAGCTCAATCACGTGTCGCGACGATATTTCAAGATAGTTTCAGTGCACTTAACCCACTGATGAGCGTCGGTAAGCAGATGATGCTCAGTACTCATCTTCGTTCACAGCATGAGCTACAAACACTAACGGATAAGATGCAATTAACCAATATACTGTCTCGTTTACCTTGTGAACTGTCTGGCGGACAACGCCAACGCTTATGTATTGCTTTTGCACTGCTAAGTGGATCAAGCCTGCTCGTCGCCGACGAACCAACTACCGCACTCGATGTCATTAATCAAAAACAGGTCATCACGTTACTTCAGCAATGTTGCGGTGAGCGTTGTCATCACGATCAACAGCTACATAGCCGTCGTCTCTCTTTACTGTTCATTACTCATGACATTAATGTCGCAGCTCAACTGTGTCAAAGAGCGATTGTGATGCAAAATGGTCGAATTATAGAAACAGGCAGCATGAATGAGTTACTCACATCCCCCACTCATGTCTATACCCAGCAGTTGGTTCAAGCGACAAGTAAGAATCATCTCAATAACCTTATCGTACCTGCTAGGATGGCCAGTGCATGCTAAAAAATATCGACCCGTATGTGCATTTCCTTATGCTCAATGCCATCAATTACGGTTATCACTCGACAGGTTGGAGAGCGGACAAAGCACACCCCATCATTAATCAACTGTCGCTAACTATTGGCCAACAAGAACGCATCGGCCTAGTCGGTGAATCTGGCAGTGGTAAATCGACACTATTAAAGTTAATCCTAGGCTTAGCCGCGCCCCAAACTGGACAAATATATTGTGCTGGAACTCCTATTATCCATTCTTCTTGGCGAGTGCTAAAAAATTATCGTCGCTTAGTACAATATATCCCACAAGATCCTCATACCGCCTTGCCTCCCAGTCAAACCGTAGCAAAACTGCTCGCGGAACCGTTGAAGCGATTAACCGCAGGAAAACCTTGCCAAACCGCGTTAGAACGTGCCGTAAAACAAGTCGAGTTACCGGTTAGTATTCTTTATAAGAAGGCTGGTGAACTGTCAGGTGGTCAAGCTCAGCGGATTGCATTAGCTCGTGCATTGATTATACAACCTAAATTTCTATTAGCAGACGAGCCAACAAGTGGCCTTGACCTACCATTGAAAGAGCAAATTAAGTCGTTACTGAAAAGGGTCTGTCATGAAAACCAGATGGGATTACTCGTCGTGACCCACGACATTTCGTTGGTATCGGATCTTTGTGAACGAATGTTAGTCATGCATCAAGGACAACTTATTGAAGATCGTGCGACACATGATGTGATCCTATCACCCGCACACGCTTACAGCCAAAGATTGATTGAAGCAGTACCTAGAATCAATTTCCACCCTCTCCATGATCGATCATCTTCCCACACAGTTTAATTATGTAAGGATTCACAACGCGATGCTACAGGTAAAAATTGGATTAATATTTGGCCTTGCTGCCCCTTTGTTTTTATTAACTGGCTGTTTTGACTCAGATAACAAGACGGCCCCCTTCGCTGAAAATGATAATCATCGAATTAGAATTGCTATGTTATTACCGCCACGCTCAGGTTTAACGCCGTTAAGTGATGATGCATTCAAATTATCTCGATGGAGTACGGCCGAAACACTACTTAATTTAAACGATGAAGGGCACCTCACTCCTGCATTAGCAACTGAGTGGCAAAGACTTAGTCCAACGACTTGGCAATTTCAGTTACGTTCTGAAGTGATTTTTCATGATGGTACGCCCTTTAATGCCAAGGCTGTTGTCAATGCTATCAATACCGCAGCAACAGCGAAACCTAAGCCACGTATTTTGGATGGCGTTGATCTGACTATTGAGGCTGACGGTGAATACTCGGTAATTGTACATACTGCAACGCCAGACCCACTGCTACCGCAACGTTTAACAAGTCCACAGTTATCGATTTTGTCACACAATGCTTATGCTGATAATGGCGTAATTAATCCTATTAATGCAGGAACGGGGGCGTTTGTATTGGCTACGGTTAATGGAACGAGTAGTGCTCAGCTGAATCGTTTTGAACATTATTGGGGCGAACCTGCCAAAGCAGCGGGGATTGACGTCAGTTTTGTTCCCGATGGCCTCGCCCGAGCTGCCGCACTGCGTACACATTCTGTCGATATCGTCGAAGCCGTGCCGGTATCTCAAGCTCCTTTATTAGACCCAAGCCTAGTTCATGAAGTGCCGATGCCACGAACCAACACCTTGTATCTTAATACTCGTCAAGGAGTTATGGTCGATCCTACGATGAGAGCGGCCGTTCGTGAAGCGATTAATCGAGAACAAATCGTTAATACTGTCTATGAAAAACGTGCTGATGTAGCTCAAGGTCTACTTGGTCCAGCTATCCCTTGGGCAGCGAAATTACGCCAACCCATTGAGCATCCAATATCAGCACGTCACCCTAATGGTGCCACCATTACTTTAGCCACATTTACCGATCGCACAGAGCTTCCAGAAGTCGCGGTATATTTAGCTCAACAGTTGACGCAAGCAGGGTTTACGGTCAAGCAAGTGGTACGTGAATACTCTCAAATTGAAGCTGATGCTTTAGCGGGAAAATTTGACGCCTTTATTCTCTCTCGGGCAACCGTGCTCGATTCTGGCGACCCCGTGGCTTATATGTACAGTGATTTCAGTTGTAAGGGGTCGTTTAATATTGCCCAGCTCTGCCAGTCAGACATTGACAAAGCGTTGGAAAAAGCTTCTCAATTACCAGCAGGTTTAGAAAGACAACAAGCTATTATGGACGCTGAAGCACTGATTTTAGCTAGTGATGCGGCTATTCCTATGCTGCATGAACGAGTTATTCAAGGAGAATCTACTCGTGTTCGCCATGCCGAACGTGATCCTCGTGAGCGTACTTTAATTAGCAATCAAACTTACCTGGCCACAAGTATTGAAATATCCCAATAATGGCCTCGCTATCTATGATAATAACACCACGATTCACGAGAAAAATAGGCATGCCTTGGCAAGTATCACGCATTAATATTCCGACGTTGGTGACGCTCTGCTCGCGCATTTTTACCATGGCGGGCGTTGTCGTTATCATTGCTTTGTTGCCTTGGCTATCAGGGCAAGATCCCGCTTTAGCTTTACTGAGAGCACGTTCAGCTGAGCAAGATCCAAGTGAGGAAACCTTAAACGCTATCCGTGAATCTCTAGGATTAGACCAAGGTCCTTTACCATTAATGTTGCACTGGTTAACGAATCTGCTACGCGGCGATGCGGGAATATCATGGGTTACTGGCAAGCCAATTCTTAATGATATCTTGAACGCAGCAAGCGTATCATTACAGTTAATGACGCTTGCTCTTGGGGTGGCGTTTTTTATCGCATTCTGTCTAGTTCTGCCAACACTGCGTCGAGGGTTAAAAGGTCAAGCCTATCGAAGCAATGGCATCCTTGCTGTTGGATTAACCGCACTACCGGAGTTTCTACTCGCATCGTTACTGCTCTTAATTGGTGCGGTATGGCTGCGCTGGTTACCACCGTTCGGTTGGTATGGTTTTAGTTATACTATTTTGCCTGCGTTAGCATTAGGTATTCCTGCGGGGGGGTATTTAGGTCGTTTATTTTCTGATGCGATCGCGCAAGTTTTTACTGAAGCTTGGGTCGCAACTTGGAGCGTGGCTGGCATTCGCCGTATCCATATTATTTTAGCGGTATGTAAACGAGCTTTAACAACCGTCCTACCAATGATTGGTTTAGTCATCGTGTCATTGACAGGAGGGGCGATTGCGGTCGAAAAAGTGTTTGCTATACCGGGCTTGGGAAGAACAACTCTCGAAGCTGCAATCGCAAAAGACTTACCCACTCTGCAACTGGGTATTTTATTCATTCTTCTACTGGCGTTTATAGTTGGCGTGGTTGTAAACATCATCAAGGCTTTGCTGTTAGGTCGAGCTCTGACACAAGGTGCAATGCCGCTACCTAAAGAATCAGATATCACGATGAGTAAAAACACACGGCGAGTTCCTATACTATGCATCATGATATTGGCTGGTGTGATGTTATTTGGCTTGGGGCGAGATCCTTATACCATCGAATTTATGCGACTCGAATCGCCTTCATTGTTATTACCCTTTGGAGCCGATGCTATGGGACGAGATCTACTAGCTCGAGTTGCTCATGGAAGCCTTTATACTTGCTTATTGGCGATTGGCGTTGCCATCTGTTGTCTTATGATTGGTTTGCTTATTGGTCAATTCCCTCGATTAATGACCGGTCCGATCGAAGTCGCTAACGCACTCCCTCCGGTAGTGAGTGGCTTGTTAATCGCAGCAATCTATGGCCCTGGCTTATATGGCGCAGCCCTCTCTGTTATTCTTATTAGTTGGGCACCTATCGCCGCTCATGCGGCAGCATTGACAACCGAAGTTCGAGCCAGACCTTATATCCAAATGTTACCACTTATGGGTGTTGGGGTGATTCATCGCCACCTATTTTATATATGGCCAGCCGTTATTAAACCATTATTACGTCATGCTATGTTACGTGTACCAGGCATTGCTCTTGCTCTCGCCTCTCTTGGTTTTTTAGGCTTAGGAGCCATGCCTCCCAGTCCTGAATGGGGGCGGATTCTTGCAGAAGGAATGCCCTATATTGAACGCAGCTATTGGGTCGTCCTTGCCCCATCAGTGGCATTAATAACGTTATCCGTGTTTGCGGTCAGTTCAGTGAATGCTATTGGATCGAGAAAGCTCCTTAAATAAAGCAGGGGGGAGCTCAAAAACTCTCAGTAGTTTTGCAGTACTCAACGTTCATCGGGCTAAGTTTTGATACCCGACGAACGTTGAGCGGTTAAACAAGCATTGAATTTTACCTTACGGTTTTAAAACGCTGCACGTGACGTTTGCCGATGCAGCCATACACCAGAGAAAACACCTAATAAGGCTAATGTTATCCAAATCCAGTTGGTTGAAAAATTCAAACCTAGCAACCAACCTGCGAGACTATTGCCAATAAACGCAAAAATACCGCCAATACAAGCTTGTAAACCGTAATAGCTAGCCAATTTCGTTGAAGAGGCAAAATTAGGCACGTAAGCGCTCAGTAACGGAAAAACCATCATTGAGCCAAAACTAAGTAATGCGGCACATAAAACAAACGGCAATGCAGGCCAAAGCGGAAAAGATAGAGTCAGGATTAAGAATGCCCCTCCCATCAGTGACATTCCCCATCCCATCCCTTTTGCTGTGCCTAATGAGCGATCTATCCAACGGCTTATTATCATTTGTAGTGTCACCCCCATCAGTGACGAAACCATAAATACCCAAGTAATAATGCTAGGGTCATTAGTTTCTACGCGCGCATGATAAGGTATTGCCATATACAGTTGATGAAATAATACCTGATAAATTGAAGCGGCCATCACAAAGGCCATAAAAGGTTTATTGTGTAACATCTCTAGCCAGTCTCGCCAAAATGGCTGTTGAGCTGAGCGGTTTATTTGATGTTTTTGATCCGGTAGAAAAAACCATTGCAACAACAGTAAGAGGACAAAAATACCAGCAGATAACACGCCAACCAACGTAAAACTAACGCTTAATAACATCAAACCAAGCAAAGGCCCTAATAACATGCCGGCTTCACTAGCAAGGTTTTGTAATGCAAAGACTCGATTTCGTTGTTGATTTTCAGGATATTCCGCAGCCAGAAACGCTTGACTACTCGGTGTAAACAGTGCACCAGCAAATCCAGTGGCGAAAGCCCCAACGATAATCCACGGTAATTCAACACTCAGTGCAAGCATTAAAAATCCGACAATACGCACCATACATCCAAACAAAATCATTGGTTTATAGCCAAACCAATCACCGAGAGTCCCTCCAACTAAAAAGAGCCCCTGTTGACTAAGAACCCGTAAACCTATAACCAGCCCAATATAGGCGCTACTTAAACCTAAACCTTGTAAATGGTCAGCTAAATAAGGCATCAACATATAGAAACCTAAGTTAAAACTTAGGCTATTCGCGACCAAAACTTTTCCTGCCGAGGAAAGAAGCTGCCAATCATTAAGAAGAGCAACCGGTGGGCGTTTTATCATTGGATTAAACTCGTTTGTTGATTGAGAAGAAGAAACTGAATGAGAAAATTGTAATATTATAACAATAATCAATCATTAAACGCTATTGAATACTAATGATAGGCATTAACAGATATTGCTAGATCACTGACGGCATTGAAAACGGTAAAAAGTAAGGGGAAACAAGAAAGGAAACTTAGGGATAGATACAACAAAGCCCGCTAAACAGCGGGCTTTGTCTAAAATTTGGTGGGTCTAGGCAGACTCGAACTGCCGACCCCTACCATGTCAAGGTAGTACTCTAACCAACTGAGCTATAGACCCAAATTCTTATCTGTTCACATTGGTGCGTCCGAGTGGACTCGAACCACCGACCCCCGCCATGTCAAGGCGATACTCTAACCAGCTGAGCTACGGACGCATCACTTGAGAACGGGGTGGATATTAGCGATTGATTTTGCTCAGTGCAAGCGTATTTTTACTATTTTTAAATCAACTGACGCTTAGGTGATCAACTTGATGTTTTTTTGCCCTAAAATGAGCGTTGCTATAACATTTATTGTTGAGTTCTCTTTCACACTCAATGAGTCATAAGCAGGAAAAGTGATAAACCTAATGACATCAAAAATCCAAAAGACGAGTAATTAGAACTAGCTCTTCTTTTTGTGATTTAGATTCAAAAATAACGTTGATTGGTGAAAACAAATGAGTACTATAACGGCTATTGGAATGAATATGCAATTGAGTCGGTAGAACATGGATGCAAAACTGTTTAATAACTCGCAAACATTAAGAGCATCCGTGCTTCGTGGGCTCAGCTTATTTTTGTGTTTTATTGCTCTGTGCATGGCGATCTTCAACATTGTCTACCATCAAACACTAGGACTAGCGAGTATTGAAGTCCTGTTCGCTGGCTACTCTTTTTATATCCATCAATGTGCTAAGCAGAATAACTACTCTGAACGCTATGCTCAGTTCTACGTGTGCTTACTCTTAACAATCATTATCTTGGCCACTTATTTACAACCGATTAGCCATGGAACGTATATATGGGGATTATTTGCTCCGGTAGTGCTTTACGTCTTTCTAGGTTTAAAACTGGGAGGAGCGGTGACAGGGATCATTTTAGTGCTCATCAGCTGTCTGCTATTTATTCAACTCCCCTACACATCGAATCCTAACGCCATACCTATACTGATTAATTTTAGTTTTTGCTATAGCGGCCTTTGGTTTATTGCTCATATTTATGAATCTAATCGCCATAAAATTGAATTTACGCTGACTCATTTAGCCACTCGAGACCCATTAACTGGATCTCATAATCGACTGTCTCTGCACTCTGCCTTTGACTATTTTGAACAAAATAAGAGCGCAAATACCTCGCTTTGTTTATTGATTATTGATTTAGATTACTTCAAACAAATCAACGATCAGTTTGGCCATGATACTGGCGATAAAGTACTAGTAGAAACTTGTCGATTATTTGCTCAACATGTTGGGGAGAAAAACTTATTTCGAATTGGTGGAGAAGAGTTTTGTATTACTCTCTTTGATCATTCATTGTTACAGGCAGAGCAAATCGGCGAAAGGCTACGCAATCTTGTTGCTAATTACTCATTTTCTCAACAACAAGCTATCCAGTTAACGCTCAGTGTCGGTATTTGTGAGTATCGCAACGGAGATAACTTGAATGATTTAATTAAATTAGCGGATATGGAATTATACAAAGCGAAAAAGAATGGTCGTAATCAGGTCTGCATTTGTCAATCATCAGCAGAGCAAGAGTACATCGAACTCCCACAGGTAGATTCAATTTAGCCGTTTAATCTCAGAAATTGGCATCTCATTTTCTTCACTTTCAAAAACAACATTATAGTTCTCAGTATAAGTACAATGAGGTAAACGACTACAAGTAAAAAAGCGTCTCCCCTTAAACTCACCTTGACTAGCCGTTTTGATGACCATTGGGCTGCCACAACGTTTGCAGAAACGAACCTCTTTATCCGGCTCAATCAGATCAATATGTGCAGCAAGCAGTCGGCGTAACTTACCGACTTGATAACTGTATTTAATATTGGCACCAATTAATGGAATATTGGCTGACTGACACACCTGCAATAGCAGCTTTTGCCGTTCTATTTTCCCTTTATTCAGCGGTTTTCCATCATCAAGCTCAATGATAACTCTTGGTTCTAATGTTCTGGCATCACAAACCACAAAACTAAAAGAATGTTTAGCGATCCGACTATGAGCAATAAACCACTGCTTTTTATTTTTCAATGACTTGGGTGAGACAACATGATTAACGCCGACTTTAGCAAGCACAATACCATGCTCACCGACAGCGGTAGTTAATGCATTAAAGAAGGTACTTTCTGCGATATTCAGTAATGGCCCATTTTTTTTGTAAGTGTAATCTTTACTATCATCATTACGAATTAAATATTTTTGAATGAATAGAAAAAAACCGACTAAAAGAGCAACAATAATAAAGACGTTCGCCATAGTACCTATTCTTCATAACGCTAACAAAAAAGCTTATCGTTATATTGACTATTATTAAAAAATAAAGCTATCCATTAAACCAACCATCTTACCAATTTCAGGTTTAGTGATGGTATCGTTAGCACCCAAAGCAAGTGCTTTAGCTCGGTTATCATCACTCATCAATGATGAGAACATGATGATCGGTGTTTGATTATAAGCTTCATTCTCACGTAACCGTTTGACTAAATGCATCCCGTCCATACGTGGCATTTCTACATCGGTGACAATCGCATTAACTAACTCACTAACAGAGGTATTTTCTTCTTTAGCCACACGTTGAATCTCCATCAATTTTTCGTATGCTTCTCCTCCATCTTTACAAGCAATCACGTTATAGCCCGCTGAACTTAATGTTTCCTGAATCATGCTACGAATGAAGGCCGAATCATCAACCACCATAATCGTTTTCGCGTTACGCTTACTGACCATTTTCTGGTTCAAATCAATCGAGCGATCCATTTTAACATCGTACTTACCCATACTTAATTCTGGGTTAATGTCGGCAATGATCTTCTCAAAATCTAAAATCATGATCAGCTTTTTATCTTTACGTACTACTGCAACCACGCAATCTTGCTCACCAGCTTCTAAAAATTGACTCGGTGACTCAACATCATTCCATGAAATACGATGAATTCGACTAATACTGTCAATTAAAAATCCGTTGGTCATGCGGTTAAAATCAGTCACTATAACGTATTTATTCTTGATGTCGGGACGAGTGGGAACACCGAGCCAACCAGCAAGGTCGACCAAAGGGGTTAAAATTTCCCGAGAAGAAAATACGCCTATCATATGAGGCTGAGCATTGGGATAATCGGTGGTTTCAGGTACACGAATAACTTCTCGGACTTTAGCCACGTTAATTCCGTAATAACAAGTTTTCGTCTCGCCACTAGGCAATAGTTTTTCTAGATGGAATTCAATAATTTCCAGCTCATTAGTACCACTTTCTAATAAAATTGTATTATTTGGATTGCTCATAATCATTCACATCTTTTCGGCAAAGCGTTAAGTTCGTTCCTTTTTGTAGTATATACGCAAGTCGCTCAAAGAAAATGATAATGGCGTAGATTGTTTATTTAATTTGTTATCTATACCCAATTACTAAGAAAAAAGTGTCTATTTACCCCACCTCAGCCCTCTTGAAAAAGACCATTACCAGCAAGTCTATGAATATCGGTGAATAGTTGTAAAAAAAGCGCCAGAGTGAGAATGATTAACCAGTTAAGATGGAAAAATCGCACCTCAATAGAAACTCTTTTGCATATCAATATGTGACATCGATCACCTATAATTTCGCTTATTTTTTACTCAATAGATACATTCTTCTATATACTGATAGGTGCAGTGAGGTGCTCAATGATCAGTCATTCCCTACTCACACAATTATTTTAAAAGACTAGGGAGCGATAAACTTATCTCATTTACATCGTCAGGAGGAAAGTCATTATGGAAAAAGATGCCTTAGGTATATGCCTTTCACGAGACATGCTAAGCGAGCATCTTCTGTCAACGTTCACTCATGTTCGGGCTTACGAACTGGCGGTAGAGAACGATGAACAAGTCCGCGTATTATTCGCTTTTCCACAAATGTCAGGCAAGGATGTGCTCACTACGATGCAAGGCACGAAAAAGTTGATTTGGCGAGCAGATTTCTTCTGTCCCCATTTCCCTCATCGATAAAACAAAGCTGGTTCGTTACTACGAATCAGCTTTGTCTCTTGTTACAACAAAATACTACTCTCTCGAAAAAAAACTCGCTACTATAGAGTAATCACTCTAAATCGAACTCTGAACGGTAACATGAAGCTAAAAACCATTACTTTGATGTTGTGCTCGTGGGCGGGTAGTGCTTCTGTCCACAGCATGCCTATTTCGTTTCAGCAAGCTTGGGATATTTTGCAGCAAAGCAATCACTCATTAGCCGCCGAACGGGCCAATGTCGAACACTACCAGCATTTGCAAAACGCAACGAGTCATCTTAATTATCCTTCTCTATCCGTTAGCGCAACTTATGCTAGAATTGCTGAACGAGATATCACGCTTCCTACACCTCATTTAGAATTACCACTACCGATCCCCAATACAATCGGTATAACTTTAGCCGATAAAAATGCTTATAGTTCATCCATTCGCGCTATCTGGCCTATCTTTACTGGTGGACGAATCACCGCAGCACAAACAGCTGCAGAAGGACAAAAACAAGAGGCTGAAAGTCAATTTGCCATGGTAGTGCAAGCTCGTTATGAGGATTTAGCCAAATACTATTTTAGCGTGATACTTGCTCAAGAAGTATTACAAACACATATTGCTGTCGAACAGGGCCTAACCAAACATCGCGATAATGCATTAAAACTTGAACAACAAGGACAAATTGCCTTAGTTGAACGTTTACAGGCAGAAGCATCGTTAGATAAAGCCACTATTGAACGTAAAAAATCAGAAAAAACATTAGACATAGCTCAAAGTGCATTGACACAGATTCTGAACCAAACTCAGCCAGTCTCCCCCAGTGGTCAATTGTTTATTAATAAAAGTCTTCCCCCGTTAACTGCTTTTATTGAGCAAACATTAGCCACCTACCCAGGTTTAGATCTCTTGAGTGCTAAAGAGAAACAAGCTAATAGCCTTATTAAGGCTGAAAAAGGTAAATACTATCCCGACGTATATCTGTTTGGTCATTACAGTTTGTACGAAGATGATTCACTTCTCAGCCAACTCACACCCGATTGGATGGTCGGTGTTGGAGTAAGTATTCCGCTGATAGAGAACACTGGGCGCAGTCATCAAGTACGAGCCGCAAACAGTTTAGTCTCTCAAGTCCGTTCTTTACGTGCACAAGCAGAACAAGACTTAACAGTATTGGTTGAAAAAACCTACAAAGAAGCTGAACAAGCTTTAGAAGAAGCTCAAGGACTTAACTCGAGCTTACGGTTAGCTAAAGAAAACTTATCCTTACGTCAAAAAGCATTTAATCAAGGTTTGGCTACATCGCTTGACGTGGTCGATGCCGAACTCTATTTAGCCAGCATTAAAACTCAACAAGCCGTGGCTGGTTTTAACTATCTTATTTCTCTGAGTAAACTTTTAGCACTATCGAGTGAGATGCAAACCTTCTCTCATTATAAGCAAATGGCAGTTCCTTTAACTATGCTGCCAAATCACCTTGTCCATTCACAAAGGGAACCTTCATGAAAGCGGTTAAATCTTCTGTTATTGCAATCTCTGTCGTCGCCGCCGTCGCTTGGATAGGTTATAGCTTTTATCAAGCTTATCAGCCTCAACCCATTCGTCTCCAAGGGCAAATTGAGTCTCAACAATACAGTATCTCATCCAAAGTACCTGGACGTATTGATCAAGTTTTTGTTCGTAAAGGCGATCTCGTCAACAAGGGGCAGTTAATTTTCACCATTCATAGTCCAGAGATCGAAGCTAAGTTAGAGCAAGCGATGGCGGGACAAAGAGCAGCTGGCGCATTAGCTCAAGAAGCGGAAACCGGTTCACGTAGTCAACAAATACAAGCGGCAAGAGACCAATGGTTAACCGCAAAAGCTGCCGCTGATTTGGCTGAAAAAACGTATTTACGAGTGAATAATCTCTTCGAACAAGGCGTTGTTGCTGAGCAAAGACGAGACGAAGCAAATACTCAATGGCGCGCAGCCAGATACAGTGAAAATGCCGCTCTACAAATGTATGAAATGGCTAAAGAAGGGGCTCGTAAAGAGACCATACTCGCCGCCTCTGAAAATGAACGTATGGCCGCAGGAGCAGTGGCTGAAGTTGAAGCTTATGCTGCCGATACACGCATCGAAAGCTGGTTTGATGGTGAAGTGTCTCAGGTGTTAATGCAAGCCGGTGAACTCGCACCACAAGGCTTTCCGGTTGTTACGGTTGTTGATCGCGCCGACTCTTGGGCTGTATTTAATGTCCGAGAAGATCTGCTGCGCCATTTTCAACAAGGTTCAACCTTTAAAGCCTTCTTACCTGCGTTGAATCAATACGTTGAGTTTACCGTAACGCATATTGCGGTAATGGGCGATTTTGCTACTTGGCGCTCAACGGACTCATCACAAGGTTTTGATCTAAGAACCTTTGAAGTTGAAGCCCGCCCCACACAACCTATTGATGGGTTAAGAATGGGCATGAGTGTTGCTGTTGAGTTATAAGACGATGCCAAATCATCTACCTTCACAGTGGCAGTTATTACGTCACGATCATTGGCTACTCTCATGCCTAACCTGGGTGCCCATTGCGCTCGCGGCTCTATTATGGTGGATATTTTCCCAAGGTATCCTCCATAATTTACCGATAGGTGTTGTCGACTTATCACACAGTCAGTTATCGCGGCAAATGATTCGTCAACTGGATGCCACTTCAACCTTATCGGTAACCCACCATTACCAAAGTGCCTCAGAGGCGAAACAAGCATTAGTATCAAGTGATATTTATGCTTATGTGATTATCCCTGCACAATTTGATAAAAGCATTTATCGTGGAGAGCAGCCTCAAGTTAGCACTTTTTACAATAGCCAATACATTTTGATTGGACGCTTAATCAATTCAGCGGTTCTTCAAGCGCAAGGGACATTCAATGCTCAACTGGATGGTGCTCGAACCTTAGCGAAAGGAGAGCAAACGCTCCTCAGTGCGATGGGACAAGCAGTACCTGTGCGCACTCAAGTCACCCCACTGTTTAATAAAAACAATCACTATGCCCAGTTTTTAGTCTCTGCGGCAGTGCCTGCACTGTGGCAAATTTTTATCGTGGTCACGACAATTTTGATTTTGACTGCGAACTATCGTGAATACGGACTACAAAGTTGGTTAGCGGCTCAACCTTTACGAAACCTGAGTAAAACACTGGCCCCCTATTTTGTCATTTTCCTTCTACAAGGAGTTGGCTTTTTAATTTGGTTCTATCAAGTCATGCAATGGCCAATGCATGGTCGTTTTTCAATCATTATTCTGGCCCAGATAGCAACCATTTTAGCGTGTATGATTATGGGCGGTTTTTTCTATTTTTTAACCTTGGATCCGGCTCGGGCAATGAGCTTTGCGGGCGCGTTTACCGCACCGAGCTTTGCGTTTATGGGCGTCACTTTCCCTGCCTCTGATATGAGTAATGTCGCTCTTGCTTGGCGAAGTTTATTGCCCATCAGTCATTACATTGAAGTACAGATTAGTCAGGTCAATTATGGGTTAAACGCTCTACAATCACTCCATCATTTATCGCCAATGCTCGGTTATGGATTGCCTTTGATAATCACACTGGCACTTATCAATAAACATAAAAACAAAGAAACTGCGCTAAGGAGTAATCATGACTCTGTTTAATCTGCTTAAAGCTGAGTTAAAAGCGCTACTCACTAATCCTGTCGTGATGTTAACCATGATTGGAGGAGTGGTTTTTTATTCTTTCCTCTATCCATTACCGTATAGCCAGCAAACCCCTCGTGAATTACCCATTACTGTTGTCAATTTAGATAAAAGCCAGACTAGCTATCAACTTGAGCGAATGGTAGACGCTACCCCACAGATAAAAATCATCCAACGAAATCACTCTATTGAGGATGCCAAAACCGCTTTTTTAGCTGGCGAAGTAAGCGGTATTTTGGTGATTCCTGAACATTTTTATAAAGATTTGCTGCTCGGCAAAAGTCCAACGTTAGCGTACGCTGGAGACGCGGCTTACTTTCTGGTCTATGGCACAGTAGTTGAAGGATTAGTGCAAGCCGGAGGGACATTGTCGGCAAAAGCTAAAGTGGCGCGCTTAGTCGTCGATGGGGAACCTTTAGGTCTCGCAATGGAACACTGGTCTGCATTGCAGTCCAATATGAAGCCCACTTTTAATCCTAAAATGGGTTATATCGATTACGTTGTGCCCGGCGTATTTGTGCTGATATTACATCAAACACTGATTATGGCGGTGGGATTAATGGTCGGCACCCAAAAACAGGGCAAAGGCTACTGGCAGCGCGTCTCTCCATTTCGATTGATTGCAATAAGAACGCTACTGTTTGTCGCCTGTTATTACCTCCTCAGTATGTATTACTTTGGCGCTAGTTTTAGTCGTTTAGGTATCACGACCCTCGCGAATATGGGGCAATTGCTGACACTTTTATTGCCCTTTTTATTGAGTGCTTGTTTTCTCGGTATATGGCTTGGCGCACTCGTACCAAGGCGAGAGCTCGTTACCGTTGTTGTCTTAATCAGCTCGATGCCGTTAGTTTTTTCTTCTGGCTTTATTTGGCCACTAGAAGCGATTCCGCCGCCCATCACTTGGCTGGCTAGCCTATTTCCAAGTACGCCGGGAATACAAGGTTTTCTTGCTCTGAATCAAATGGGCGCTGAATGGTGGCAAATAGCGCCACAATGGACACTGCTTTGGTTACAAACCTTAGGCTGGGGTTGGCTAGCGTGGTGGCAATACCGTCGAACCGGCAAAGGAAAACTCGCTCATCATGACTAACTAATCTCTACTCAGGATAATGAAAATTCTACAAGCTTTCTTATCCTGAGCTAGCATTAAATCATAAGAGCAAAAGCATGACTCCGGTTGCTTGAACAGCGCACAAGCCTTTCTTTTATCGCCATCACTCCCCCTGCTACATACATCTGTTACCGCTATTAACACGATATCTTTCCTTTATCTTATCTCTTATCGAAGTTAAATAAATATCCATGATAGATACCACTTAGCTATCGACTTTTAAAGTTGCATAGGTTATAAGTCTAGAAGTATAGACGTCCATTAGCTTAGGGAGCAAGCCGTGCCAATTAAGATCCCCGATCAACTACCTGCAACCGATGTGCTACGCCAAGAAAACATCTTTGTTATGTCCGAATCTCGTGCATCAACGCAAGGTATTCGACCTCTTAAAGTATTAATTTTAAACTTAATGCCCAAAAAAATTGAAACCGAGACACAGTTCTTACGACTGTTGTCTAATTCCCCTTTGCAAGTCGATATTGAGTTATTACGCATCGATGACCGTCCGAGTAAAAATACACCGGAAGCTCACCTCAATGCTTTCTATCGTCAATTTGATAAAGTCAGTCAACGTAATTTTGATGGCCTTATCATTACTGGCGCGCCTCTCGGATTGGTTCAATTTGAAAATGTCGCTTATTGGGATCATCTACAGCGCGTCATGAGTTGGGCTAAACATCATGTCACTTCAACGCTATACATTTGTTGGGCTGCGCAAGCCGGGTTAAAACTGCTGTATAACCTTCCCAAACGCACCCGAGAAGAAAAACTCTCTGGGGTTTACCAACATGAGATTCATCAGCCTTTTCATCCTCTGCTAAGAGGATTCGATGACACCTTCCTCGCCCCACATTCTCGTTATGCCGATTTCGCCGCCGATTATCTAGAACAACATACGGATCTCGATCTGCTTGCAACATCAAGCATTGCGGGTGTTTATCTAGCGGCAACGAAAGATAAACGAAATGTATTTGTTACTGGCCATCCCGAGTATGATGCTGATACCCTACACCAAGAATATATTCGAGATCTTGCAGAAGGTTTGCAACCGCCAATACCGCTCAATTATTATCCTGATGATAATCCGGAACATTCACCGCGTGCGAGCTGGCGAAGTCATGGACACTTATTGTTTGCCAACTGGCTTAATTACTGTGTTTATCAACAAACGCCTTATGATCTTGAGCACTTTAGTGAAGATAAATTCACTAAAGACGATTAATACCACCTCTCCTCTTACCTTAGGCTAACTGAGTTTGCTAACTGACTCGCATCCTTGTCAGTTAGCCATTTTTCAAATACCCAATCATTCTATTATAGACGCCACAACAACTTGAATTTACAGCTGTATTTGGGCTTCACCAAGATTTCTAAATCGCTCTGGCTAATCCTATCGATGATGCGATGTCAGAAAATCACTGTAGTAACACGACTGAAAATTCAAGCAAAACAAACGTCACAGCGTTGCTGAATGGAGAAATGGCATGAAATGGGGATTCGTATTGGGCTTAGGGATCAGTGTCTTGTCGCTAAGTGGCTGCGTTACTATGACTGAACAGGGACAAGCAGAATTACGAAGTACTCCAATTGAAATGGCAGAATCAAGAATTGCGTTAGGCTTAGGTTATCTTGAACAAGGTAACCGAGTAAGGGCTAGGCAAAGCCTACAAAAAGCGCTCCAACATGCACCGCACTATTACCGTGCTCAGCTATCAATGGCGCATTACTTTGAAATAGTCGGAGAGACTAGCGCCGCTCAGCAGCTTTATCAAACGGCATTAAGAGAGCATCCCAGAAATGGGAACGTACTCAATAACTACGGTGCTTTTTTGTGTAAACAAGGAGAATACAGCCGAGCCGATCAGTACTTTATGCGTGCCGTTGAACAGCCTTATTATTATCTGATTCCCGCCAGTTATGAGAATGCGGGATTTTGCGCTTTAACCTCGGGTGATAAACAAAAAGCGTACTACTACTTCGAACGCTCGTTAGATCATGATCCCAATCGTGTTCGTTCAATCCTACAACTGGCTAAATTGGAAATAGATGATCGTCAGTTTATTCCGGCACGACTGCGTTTAATGAAGTTCCATCAACAGTATGGTTATCAAAAAACATCACTAGAGCTACTGATTGAACTAGAAAAACGCAGTGGTAATCCTGCGTTAGAAAACAAGTATCAGACATTGTTAGCAGATCTAGTCTGACTATTTTTTGATGTTGGTTGGACGACCGTCTCTACCGCCTTTACGATCGCGATAATTGACACGGCGCTGCTTTTTAACGGCTTTAGCACGCTCAATTTTTTTATATTCACGATAAGCGATACGGATAAACTTAACCAGTCCGGCTAAAAGTAGCAAACCAAAGACAGTCATAAAAGGCACGCAAAGCCACTCAGGTTGACATGGCATGTAGAAGTCGATGTCCATTTGTGGCCTCCTTAGATTTAGGCGCTATTTATACCTCTTACTGATTTATCGGCAGATAAGCCATATTCTTGACCCTCATGTCATTATACACGTAATTTACTCAAAATTTTTGCTTTCAGAATGACTTAACCTTGTTGAGATCTCAATTCTAGTACCATCATGTATAACCGAGCATCAAACTCTAACTGATGATAATTAGGTTCCATATGACAACACAGCTGATAAAAAGCTTTATTGTGGTCTTTTTCGCGTAAATGGGCTAATTCGTGCACCACGAGCATACGTAATAAAGCTTCTGGTGCTTGTTTAAAGACACTAGCAATACGAATCTCGTTTTTGGCTTTTATTTTGTTGCCATGTACCCGAGAAACATAACTGTGTAGACCGAGCGCATTATTAATGAGATGAATTTTACCATCGTATACCACTTTACTTAGCGGTGATGTCTTCTTCATATACTGATTTTTAATTGCCAGTGTGTAATTAAACAGCGCTTTTTCACTCTGTATAGCGTGCCGCTCAGGGTAACGCTGCTCAAACCAAGGGATCAACTTATCTTGCGTGATTAATTGTTGAATTTGTTCTATTAGCGAGGTGGGATAACCTTGAATATATTTTAATACCGGATGCATAAATTCACTCTGTCGCATCGATTTTCGACATGGCAGTGTAACTTAAATTGGTCAAGAAGTAATGCCGATTGCCAATGCTAGCTGGCTTGTGCATTGGCTCAGCCAGCGTTAGAATTCGCCCTTTTGCATCAAAGTGAGTCTAAAAATGAAACGTGTTGTCCTCTATGTCAAAGACAAATGTCCTCATTGTAAAGATGCCCAGCGTTATTTGGATACGAAAGGCATTCCGTACCGTTTGTGTAATGCGAAAATGGCGCGCGGCCGCAAAGAGTTAGATGCCCTCGGAGCAAGAAGTCTACCTGTACTCAAAATTGGCGATCAACTTTTAATCGGTTGGAACATCAGTAATTTTGAACGACTCTATACTAAAAAAGACTAAGCACGGCTGATTAAACGTATTGCTTTACAAATTCAATAAACGTTCTATCAGCATTCGATAGATAGCCCTCTTTACGCCATGCTAAAGCGAGATCAATGGAGACGGGAGGCGTGAAGGGGATTGCTCTGACTTCTGGTTCATTATCAGCAACCAACTTTAATAATGCGGTAATCGCATGCTCTTGTTTAACAATACTAAGAATCATCGGTAGTAAGTTAGTCTCAAAAGCAATCTTGGCATCATGTTGATGTGTTTTACACACCTTATCAATAAACTCTCGGTGGAAATAACCCGCTTTAAACATCACCAATTGATGGTCAAAAAATTGCTTAAAGTCGATCTGCGTTTGAGCGGCCAGTGGATGATGCTGCCCTACAACAGCAACCATCGGCGAAGAGAGTAACGGGTCAGTCTCTAAATCAGCAGGCACATCTTGATTTAAAATCACGCCAACATCGAGCTCTCCAGCTAATAACATTTTGCGTATCGATTGAGTTCCCGCATCAATGACCGTCATTTTTAAATTCGGGAACTGGGTTTTAAACGCCATTACTATCGGTGGAAAAAAATAGCTGCCCATCATACTTGGTGCACCTAAGCGCACTTCCCCTTTCACCAGTCCTTTGAGTTCATCCATCGCCAATTGTGCATTGTCGATTTGCTGCAAAATTCGCCGAGCATGGTCAACTAATACCGTACCTTCATGCGTTAAGCTTACCTTACGATCACCACGCTTAAATAAATTGACACCCAGCTGTTGCTCAAATTTTTTAATAGCAATACTTAATGCAGGCTGAGCGATATGCAGGTGCTGTGCGGCGTGGGTAAAGTTTTCATGTTCTACCACCGCAAGGAAATACCGTAATTGACGACTGTCCATTGACTATTAATTAAAGTTATTGCTTCGATATTTATAATATATTTTATTAATCCAGATAACGCTGCTAGTTTGATCACATTAAGCTTACTAACGACTTAACCTGACCAATAAACCTATGATTGAACAACACAGCCAAGCCTATCGTCGAGTCACTTTTGCTCTTGCCCTTGGATCTTTTTTGATCTTCTGTAACTTGTATCTTTTCCAACCTATGCTGCCTTATCTGGCTCAACACTTTGCGGTGTCAGAAACTCAAATTAACTGGCTATTTGCCGCCTCAACGTTAGCATTATCAGTAAGCTTAGTACCTTGGGCGATCAGTTCTGAAGTTTTTGGCCGCCGCGGAGTGATGCTAATCGGGCTATTCGCGATGCCATGGTTTGGTTTACTGAGCTTGTTAAGCGATCAATTATGGATCTTAATCATCAGCCGAGCCTTAATGGGAATTGCGTTAGCCGCTTTTGCATCTGTTGCTGTAGCTTATATGGTTGAGGAATTATCGCCACAAGCATTCAATAAAGCGATTGGGGGATATATTGCCGCCAATTCACTCGGTGGGATCAGTGGTCGTATTGCTGGCGGGTTGTTAACGGATGCTTTTGGCTGGCAATCGGCCGTCGTTGCGATGGCTATTTTTACTTTATTGGGTGCATTGATTGTTTATTTTTCTTTACCCGTACAACGCCATTTTACGCCACAACGTGGGCGTTTTTTACAACATAATCAAGCACTGCTCTCGCATCTAAGGCAACGTCACTTGTGGCTAGCCATGCTCATCGGTGGAACCAACTTTGCGTTATTCGTCAATCTCTATTCGGTAATGGGCTTTCGATTAGTCGCAGAACCATATGCACTACCCGTTGGCATTGCCTCATTAATCTTTCTCTGTTACCTCGCTGGAACCATCAGCTCACGACTAACTGGCCGCTGGGTATCTTATTATCATCCTGTTGCTGGAATGATTCTTGGTGCAATGGTCAGTATGGCCGGAATGTGGCTAGCCGCCGTCGAATCATTATGGTTCATGGTGTGTGGTTTACTTTTAATAAGTTTCGGTGCTTTTTTCACTCACACCTTAGCTTATGCCTGGGTCAGTCAAAAAGCGCTTCAAGCCAAAGCGACCGCGACTGCTTTGTACTTAGTGCATTATTACGTAGGAGGAAGCCTAGGAGGATTTTATCTGCTCTATTGTTGGCAACAGGGTGGCTGGGTAATGGTCACTCTCGGTGGTTCAGTATGTTATTTGATTTTGTTCTTACTTTGCTGGCAGCTATACCCAAAGCAAGAAAAAGTGGCCATCAATAGTAAGTAACCGATACAATCCTGTACTCATCGATGTCTGAGTCGTATTATGCTACTCAGACAATTATTCATCACTATACCCAAACGACTTGGAAAAATAGATAAGCAACCAGTGAATCAATTGCCATCAGCATCAAGCAACGATGTGATTGAAATAAGTGCTCTCGCCAACACCACTGTAATTTCAAGTCGTAGAGGTATACTAATCACTGTGCTTAATCATTATGTCAACACTTAGTCCCTCGAAGATTACCGAACATGTCAATCAATGGCTCAATGAAGTCGTGATTGGCTTAAACTTATGTCCGTTTGCTGCAAAACCTCAACGCAATCAGCAGATTAAAATTTTCGTTAGTCAAGCGAGCCGTGAAGAAGAACTACTACAAGACATCCTTGATCAATTGCTTGAACTGGATACGAAAGAAGCACAAGAGCTAGAAACAACCTTAGTGGTAGTCCCGAATATGTTAGATGATTTTATGGACTACAATTTTTTTATCGATTGGGTTGAAGCCTTGATACGTCAGCAAGATTGGGAAGGCATTTTCCAAGTCGCGACTTTTCACCCCCAGTATTGCTTTGCTGGAACCTGTCCAGAAGATGATGAGAATTTAACTAATCGCTCACCCTACCCTATTTTTCATTTAATTCGGGAGCAAAGCATGGAAAAAGTACTCAAACATTATCCAAACCCAGAAGCAATCCCTGAGATAAATATCCAACGCGTTAGTCAGCTCTCTGCCGAGGAACGTAAAGCGCTTTTCCCTTATTTGTTTAATCAATAAAAGCGAGTAAAAAAGCCGGATGACTCTTTGTTCGCAGTGGATATTATCGAAATCTTAATGGGATTTATGCCTTGAAAATGCTACCCTAGCAGCATCATTCTTAGTGAGAGAATAAAATGAGCAAATTAACCGCAGACATTCAAGCGAACCTAGATCTTTTCATCAAAGAGTCCCAAGAAAACAAATTAGTATGGGGACTACGTAATGAAGAAGGTTGGCTTTCTTGTGAATCGACTGAGTTTGAAGACAGTGAAGTGATGCCTTTTTGGTCTTCAAAAGAAGATGCTCAACTGCATAACGTTGAAGAGTGGTCTGATTTTGAAGTGCTTGAGATCCCTTTAGATATCTTTGTCGAAGATTGGTTAATCACTTTAGCTGAAGATGGTGTGCTAATTGGACCGAACTGGAATGCAACGCTAGACGGTAAAGAGATGGAATCATCGGAACTGGCTAAGCTGTATCTATAATCTCAGTGAATCACAGACAAGACGCAGAGCGCGTCTTGTCTGTCTCCTTAAGCGGTAAGAGCTCAGTAATCAATACCCCCTCTCCTGAACAATAATCCATTATTCTAGTTATAACGTTCTTTGAGAGAAGCAACGATCACCACGGTATTATTACTGTAAGTGGCCGATAAATGGCTGTCACTAAAGCCTTACCTGTAAACTCTTTTAACTATTTCAACCACGGACTAGACCATGCATTTATCTAAGCTGACTGACGATATCTATCAACACCTCTATCGTGATATTAGCGAATTTCGCCATACGTTTGATCTCCCTGTCGCGGATCCATCGAGCTTAGATAGCCAAGCCGATACCCTGCATACGTCGCTAATTATTGAAGAGCTGACGGAGCTAGCGGAAGCCGACAGTAAAACTGAGCAAGCTGATGCAATAGTTGATAGTGTCTATGTGTTAATGGGACGTCTGGTTCATTTAGGTCATAATCAGATTACCGACAATCTAACAATCAGTTATCTTATTGATTTACTACTAAATGTTGCCGTTAATCGTGGCATTGATTTTCTACCCTGCTGGGATGAAGTACATGCGTCAAATATGAGTAAAGTTTGTCGTAACGAGCAAGAGTTCGCCGATACTGAAGCGTTTTATGCCAAACAAAATATCTCGCTGACGGCGGTACAAAAAGGCGACTATATCATCGCCAAGTGTGCCCATGATGTAATGATGGAAGGCAAAACTATCCGTCAAGGTAAGGTGCTGAAATCGGTGTATTATCGTCCGGCGGACCTAGCCGCACTCACTCAATCCTAAAACAGCTTTAATCGCTCTGTCGTCTGGCTTACCTAAGATAAAAAATGGCCGTCTCGTTAAAGAGACGGCCATTTTATTACGCTTTATTAAGCACGAGCGTTTTATGCAGAAGCTTCTGACTCAACTTTCCCTTGATGTAAGTCTTTGGCTAACAGTAAATACATAGCCGGTACAACGAACAAAGTAAATAACGTACCAATTGACATACCACTGGCAATCACTAAGCCCATTGCATAACGAGAACCTGCACCGGCACCAGTCGCAATTAACAGCGGAATCATCGCCAATACGGTTGCCGCTGTCGTCATTAAAATAGGTCGTAGACGAATCGCGGTGGCTTCTTCAATCGCATCGCGCTTACTCTTACCATCCATTTGTAATTGGTTAGCAAATTCCACAATCAAGATACCGTGTTTAGCGATCAACCCGACCAGCGTCAACAAACCCACTTGGGTATAAATGTTGATACTCGTAAAGCCGAGGCTGGTGAAAATCAATGCACCACAGACACTCATCGGTACGGTAACCATGATAATGATCGCGTTCTTAAATGACTCAAACTGAGCGGCAAGGATCAAGAAAATCACAATCAAGGCAAAGAAGAACGTCACAACCAGTTGCTGCCCTTCACTCTTATATTGACGAGATTGTCCGGAATAATCGACGCTAAACCCAGCAGGCATCACTTCCGCCGCAATATTATCCAGTACGGCTAATGCTTCACCCAATGGAACACCCGGACGTGGCACACCAGAAATTTTCACCGCATTAAGTTGTTGGAATCCACGTAGTGCTTGTGGCTGAACAGATTCACTCAGTGTCACTAAGGCAGACAGTGGTACTAACTCCCCTTGTTTATTACGAGTGTAGTAGTTAGTCAACTGGTCTGGATTTAGACGCTCACTGCGCTCAACCTGTGGAATAACGCGATAAGAGCGGTTATCCAGTGAAAAGCGTCCGGTTTCAGCGCCCGATAATAAGCTGCCTAAGTCAGCGGCAATTTGCTGCATCGACACGCCCATAAGCGCCGCTTTTTCACGGTCCACTTCGACGGTTTGTCGAGGACGGTTAATTTTTAAATCGCTGTCAACAAAGATAAAACGTCCACTCGCCATCGCTCGGCCTAAAATCTCTTGTACCACCTCTTGCAGTGCTTCAAAAGGTTGAGTTGAGCCGATAATAAATTCAACTGGCGTGCCTCCACCTGGAGAGGGTAAGGACGGTGGCACTAAAGCAAAACTATTAAGCGCGGGTTGCTGAGCAAGAAAAGGCTGAATGTCTTTAGCCAGCACATCATGAGTGAGCCTATCACGACGTTCCCAAGGCGCTAACACGATCCCAGCAATGGCCGTGTTGGTTCCACCCAACCCATTAATGATGAAGACGTTCTCAATTTCTTCCACATCATCAACCAATCTATCGAGCTCTCGAGTACTTTGTGTCAATGCATCCAGTGTGTGATAACTGTCACTTTCCAAGATCGAGAACACAAAACCTTGGTCTTCTGGTGGCTCTAACTCTGAAGGGCTAGTGACAAATAAGAAGTAACAAGAAACCAGTACAATCGCACCAAAGGTTAACACGACACTCTTACTATCCAGTAAGCTGTGCAGAGTACGTTGGTACGAATGATGTAATCGGTCAAACTGCTTATCTAACCACTGCTCAAGCGATTTCTCTTTTTTGTTATCGCTGCTGTGTGGTTTAAGAATATAAGCACACATCACTGGCGATAACGTTAACGCAACAATACCCGATAGAATAACCGATGCTGCAAGAGTAAAGGCAAATTCAACGAATAATACGCCCGTCAAACCACCAACAAAACCGATCGGCAGAAAAACTGCAACCAAGGTCGTTGACATGGTAATGATTGGCCATGCAAGCTCACGAGCCCCTTGGATCGCCGCATCAATACGACTTTTGCCTTCTTCAATATGACGGTGAATGTTCTCGAGCATGATGATCGCATCATCGACCACAACACCGATCGCCAGTACCATCGCCAGTAGCGTCAGTAAGTTGATGGAGAAACCTAACAACCACATCAAGAAAAAAGTACCAATCAACGATACTGGAATCGCCACCGCTGGGATGATAACCGAGCGAAATGAACCTAAAAACGCATAAATAACGAAAACAACGATTGCCAACGCCAAAATAATCGACATTACCACTTCATCAATCGCATTTTCGATATATTCAGTCGAGTCATAAGCGATGTACGCAGAAAGTCCTTGAGGCAGCTGAGGGATAACATCTTGATCCCACACTTGACGAACATCCGCGATCACATCCAAGGCGTTAGCATCCGGAGAGACTTCGATACCAATAAAGGTTGCAGCTAAGCCATTAAAGCTCACCGAGCTCTCATAACTTTCTGCGCCTAATTCAACGTCTGCCACATCCGCTAAACGCACAACACTTTGACCATCACTACTGATCACCAGTTGTTTAAACGCTTCAACATCGCGTAAATCAGTCGCCGCCGTTAAATCAATCGCGACCATCTGCCCTTTAGTACGACCTAACGCCGCTAATACGTTGTTACTGCGTAACGCCGTCGCGACATCGCTCCCCGTTAAGCCATAGGCAGCCATTTTGACTGAATCTAACCAGACTCGCATTGCAAACGTACGCGCACCAAGAATTTCCGCACGTTGCACGCCAGGAATGGTCGATAACTGAGGCTCAACGACTCGAACTAGGTAATCGGTAATTTGGTTATCACCCAAGACTTCTGAGTAGAATGCCAAATACATCGCCGCGACACTTTCGCCGACTTTCAAGGTCACCACCGGCTCACGAGCATTTTCCGGTAACTCTGAGCGAACTTTGTTCACCTGAGCAGCAATTTGCGTCAACGCTTGGTTAGGATCGTAATCGAGGCGTAGATACGCTTCAATAGTACTGTTACCCGCAACCGAGGTAGAGACTAAATAATCAATCCCTTCTGCTGCGGCAATTTCCCGCTCTAATGGTGTAGTGATAAAACCTTGGATAAGATCCGCATCAGCTCCGACATAAGTGGTACTGACACTGATCACCGCATTTTGGATCTCAGGGAATTGGCGAACATTCATATCCATAATGGCTCGTAAACCAAGTAAGATAATGAATAGGCTCACCACCGATGCTAAGATCGGTTTTTTAATAAAAACATCAGTAAAACGCATGAATACTCCTACTGATTCACGGGTGATGGGTTCACTTCCGCACTCGGTTGAACTCGCGGATTGTCACTGATTATGATTTGTGACCCATTACGCAGCTTAAGCAAACCTGAAGTCACAATTCGATCACCAACCTCTAAGCCCTGCTCTACCGCAATCAGATCACCGCGGCGTTCACCCGTTTGCACAAAGCGTTGCTGTACGACCAGCTTGTCGTCTTGCTCTTCAATCACAAACACTGAATTACCATAAGGGTTAAACTGAATCGCGGTTTGCGGAATTAAGCTGACTGAACGAGGTTTACCCGTATCCAACTGTACGCGAGCAAACATCCCCGGACGCAATGCGAGATCTTGGTTATCCAGAGTGGCTTGCACTTCAATACTTCGGCTCGCTTCACGTACCGAAGGCGCTATCGCTGTAATTTTTCCGCTAAACACTCGACCAGCAACGGAATCAACATTGACCTGCACACTTTCTCCCAAGCGAATATTAGCCAGTTGCTGCTCTGGTAAAGTGAAGTTGAGATAAATTGGGGCAAATGATTGCAACGAGACAACGACACTACCCGGAGAAAGTAGCTGACCTAAGCTGACTTGACGCAACCCAGCAATACCATCAAAAGGCGCACGAATGGTCTTTTGCGCGATCCGAGCTCGTTGGCTTTCTACAGCGGCAGACGCTTGCTTTGCTTCACTTTCGCTACGACGCAGCTCTGACTCAGAGACATTCTTCTCGCGGAATAGGCGCTGATAACGCGTTAACTCAATATTGGCTAACTCTTCCACCGCTTGTAATCTTTTCAGCTCTGCTCTATCGACCGAATCATCCAAAGTGACAAGTAGTGTCCCTTTTTTGATATTGCTACCGTTAGCAAAATGGATACCGTTGATGATACCACTCGCTTCAGTGGTCAAATCGGTACTATTAACGGCAACAAAACTGCCTATTGCGCTGACAAAGGGCTGCCATTCATCGGTGGTGACTTCGCTGGCAGTAACGGTTACCGGTGGAATCGGCATGTTATCGAAAAATTGATTCATAAAATGGTTGCCGACCGCTTTGTAGGCAAAAATGCCACCAAAAATCAGCGTACTGACGATTAACATCAGGATCATGCGTTTTAACATGAAAACTCCTTGCTGGTTGATCCTAAAAATAAAAAGGGTTAGTGAAAAGCTGGATGCTTTTCTAGTTCGATCTTTAATGCCGTTACTTTTTGTAAAATAACGCTATCCTCCAGTGATAATAAAGGCTGCCACTCCATCCCATTGAGTAACATAGTAATGTTGCGATAAAGCTGCATCGAATTAGGCGACACCGCCAATGCTTCCAGTAAACCATCAGCGTTGACTAAAGCATGATGACCTTGGCACTGTGCCCAAGGCGCTAAAGAGAGATCCATAGCGTGATAGCCATAATCAGGTAACTCACCACAATCAAGCGCATCTTGGGTTATTCTACTGACGATATCGCCAATAGGTTTACAAGATTGGAAAATTTTCTGTTTATGGGTAACAGAGACATTTTCCCACACCGCTTCGGTAAAAACGTATTGTTCTAATTTAGTATGCTGAGGATAGCGCTGTTGGAACCAACGGTCTGCAATCGCTAAAGCTAACATTTTATCGCGCCCATTAACGTCTAATTGAGCAATACACTCAAAACGTTCGGTTCTATCCGCTGCTTTTAAGCCAACGATAGCAGCTAATAAATCTTCTCGGCTTGAAAAATGTTGATAGAGCGTCCCCGTCGCGTATTGACACTGCTTGGCCAACTTCGCCATATGTAAATTCAAGAATCCATCTTGCTCAATCATGTCGCAAGCGGTCATTAAGAACAGTTGTTCCCTTTCTTGCCGCTCACGAAGTTTTCTTTCTGATGTTGTCATAATCAAACCATACTTGAATGGGAAACAGATTATGAACGTGATTCAAAAAGCGATCAATTTTCATTGTTCACACTTAGTTCACAATTTGTATCAAAATGTGAACCAAAGCATAAATACAGATATTCAATAACTCAATATCGATAAGGCCATCGCGAATGGGCAAAAATAAAAAAAGCCACCTTAAGAGCAAGGTGGCTAAAGACTATAACAGCCTAACAAGAACGAGAATGTATCAATACTTTTAATGCGATTGGCATGCCAAGTTTTTACAATCAACCATCTTATTGTTTATAAAGGATTTTTATAAAACGCCATTGCCAAAGGCTAATCATTATTGAACCACGATGGTGCTTGATGCACCACCATCAATCAAAGACTAAATAAGGCTGCCCGGCAATCTCCACTTGTTGAACGGCAGTATGAAAGACTTGTCGGATACGCTCGGCGGTTAACACTTGTCGAGGTTCACCTAATGAATGCATCACCCCATTATCTAACAGTAATACTTTATCTGCATAACGTAGCGAACGGTTCAAATCGTGATTAGCCATGATGACCGTGATCCCATCGCTGGCAATACGCTGGATGAGGTCATACAGCAGTCGCTCTTGCGCAATATCTAACGGAGCAGCAGGTTCATCGAGGATCAGTAATCGACCAAATGGATTTAACGTCGGCCAAATTTGCAAACAGCTCCCCGCTAAACGTACTCTCTGCCACTCGCCACCAGATAAATGATGGATGGAACAATAGAGCTTATTTTGTAAACTAAGCAACGAGACCAATTCTTGCAACACTTCACTGACCCTAGGATCCTGATAACGGATCCCTTGCGGAAGTGATAACGCTAAATATTGAAATACATCTAGATGAAAAGCTGGTTTATCGCTTTGCGATAAGTAAGCGCGAACCTGAGCTTGTGCGGGTAATGATCGTGATAACAAATCAACACCATCTAACTGCACCAATCCTTGGCTAGCAATTATCCCCGCTATCGCCGCCAATAAAGTACTTTTACCACTCCCATTAGGACCAATAACATGCAGTACCTCTCCAGCGACGGATTGAAAAGAGAGCGGTAGCAAGCGTTGCCCAACCTGTAAATGACTAACGTCTATCATGACTTCTTACCAGCATCCAAATAAAGATTGGCGCTCCGATCGTTGTTGTCACTACACCGACAGGCAATTCTGCAGAGGTAAGAGAAAGTCGAGCCAGCATATCTGCCGCCACCAACAGAAGAGCACCGCACACCGCGCAAGCGGGTAACAGCATACGATGCTCACTCCCCAATAAAAGACGCAACAAATGTGGGATAACCAAACCGATGAAGCCGATGATGCCAGCCAAAGCAACACTGACACCGACTAATAAAGAGACAGCAACAATCAATTTCCAACGAATGGCTATGATGTCTAATCCAAGTTGTTTGGCATGAGTTTCACCAAGCATCAACTGATCGAGAGCTCGTGCTTGAAACAGTAACCAGACAATCACCGGGAACGCAAAAAGAGACAGGGCATGTTGATACCAACTGACACCACTTAAACTGCCCATCAGCCAATACATTAACTGCCTTAAGCTTAGGTTATCACTAAAATAAAAAGCCCATGTAACGACAGAACCTGACAAAATACCTAAAGCAACCCCAACCAACAAAAGACGCGTCGTCGTTAAATTGGTCAGCTTGGCAATCAACACCAAAAGAAAAGTAAAAACTAATGCCCCTATTACGGCTGCGAACATGAACACCGATGGTACGGCAAGAGCGGGGAAAAAGAATAAAACGATCACCATCGCCACACTCGCACCACCTGAAATCCCCAACACTCCCGGCTCGGCTAATGCATTGCCTAATAGCACTTGTAGAGTGGCTCCGGATAATGCCAACGCACTACCGATAACGATAGCCGCCAGTAAGCGAGGTAAACGCAACTCTAAAACTAATTGTTGTTCAAGAACAGTCCAGTCCGAGCCTGGGCCAATAAAACGCTCACCGACCATTAAATAGGTCGCACTTAACATCAATAATAAACAAGTAAAACTACCAATAACCCATCGCCAGCGGCGCTGTTTATTAGCAATTAAGTGGTTAAAGTCCATGAGCCTAGCAGTATAAAAAATAATGGGGCTAACCTTATCGTTAACCCCATGGAAGCTCAAGTGCTTTACTTAATCATAGACCAATTGATCGTCTTCATATCGCGTATCTACTTTACAGACCATCAACGCCGCGCGTTGACCTATCGCCACCTTTCGATTGGGAAACACAATCGCCTCCCCTTCATTTTTCGCCATTAAAGGTTTATCTCCATCATGGCCAAATACTTCCCCATGCATAAAGGAAGTGAAGTTTTCTACATCGTCACCAAAGCGAAAATCGAAATCTTCATGCAAGCGAACAATCGTTCGGCTCACTCGATACATAGTGGTTTTCTTCGCTAAATGTTCCGACTTCTCTGCCGCGACTAAATCGCGTAATGCCAGATCAAATGCAGCAAGGCGTGCCAAATCATTTTCACCCAGTTTTGCCACTTGACCTAACTCGACAGTCATCGCTTGTGCGGCAAAATGCTCGGCACTGAACCAGCTAAAGGTACTTGCAGGGGCATTAGAAAGCATGACCGCTTCAATATGAGCGCTCTCAATAAATTCCATTAAAGCACGGCTACGAACTGGGTGGCGAGTTTTCGGGCTCACTGCAAATGAATAGTGCTTTGATAAACGAATGGCACAGTGTAAATCCAAATGCCAACGAGTCTCAGGGGCGGTTTGAGCAAAAAACTGGCTCACCTGCGCTTTTAACTGATTGGCGATATCGGCCTCTAAACTGGCAGCATGAGGCTTATCATCAAACAATCGATTGAGGTTTTCTTCTATAAAACGGGTATGGCGTAAGGTGGCCTGTGGATGAGCGATGATAAATAAGCAGCGTTGCTGTACACGTTGAAATCCGCTGACGATATCGTCAATGAGTTTGTCAACCAGCTCCATCGGCGCCGTTTCATCGCCATGCACACCACAAGAAATCACCATGTTTTTACTATCAGCAGAATAGTGTGCTGGTAATACTTCAAGAACACCACGTTGCCACAATTTAAGCCTGACACCTGCTTGAGTGGTTATTTCTCCGCTTGGCATCGGCTGGTCAATATCTAAACTATCGAAAAGAAAAGATCGACGAAAGAGGGATGTCGTCATGCGCTACTCCTTTATTGCACAGCGGGTATGGTAAAGAATTGTTTAGCCAATTTATGTAGAGAGGATCTCACTTATCAACACCCGAAGGCTGAATAACCTGCAAGTAAGCATCACAAACGGATTTAACTGCCCGAATTCTAACACTAAATATTGCTATTACACTAGAGTTGGGTTATTCGTGCTGATAATCAACCACTGGATATGCTGAGCATAAACCGTCTGACTATCGATGCGCTTTAGGAGTCAATATGAATAACACAACTCGAGATCCGGTGATCATGATTGCTGGAGCTACTGGCCTAGTGGGCTCTTGTGTATTGCAACGTTTATTAGCAGAGCCAGCCATCGAGCATGTCTATACCTTGAATCGACGGAGTTTATCGCTACCTCACCCTAAATTAACCGAGTTGATTGATTCTGAACTCAGTATTACCCATTGGCCAGAGCGGCAGCCTCGTCCCCAATATGGCGTTATCGCACTGGGTACAACACTCAAACAAGCTGGTTCTAAACAGGCTTTAGAAAAAGTGGATTTTGCATTGGTCTGCCAAGTAGCGCACAGCATGAAGATATTAGGCGTGACTCGAATTGTTATTGTTTCTAGCTACGGAGCCAATCCTAGCGCCCGCTCCCATTACTTACGCTGCAAAGGACGTATGGAAGAAACCATTCGACGACTTGGTTTTGAACATGTGGTCTTTATCCGTCCAGGTCCTTTGGTCGGTCAACGTGAACAGCCGAGAAAAGATGAGATTTGGTTACAACGTGTTATGAAATTAGGGCGCTTTTTTCTATTTGGCCGCCTAAAAAATCTGCTCCCGATTGACGCCGATCTGGTCGCTCAAGCACTCTTGTACGCTTTGTTTGATCAATCAACAAAACGAGTGGTGGTTTTACATTCCATAGAAATGCGTGACTTGCTGAAA
The DNA here is from genome assembly GCF_001895205.1 of Vibrio injensis. Classification (GTDB taxonomy): domain Bacteria; phylum Pseudomonadota; class Gammaproteobacteria; order Enterobacterales; family Vibrionaceae; genus Vibrio; species Vibrio injensis. The sequence goes on from NZ_BDJF01000016.1 coordinate 175,383, forward strand.
AAATACCAATAAACCGATTATTTCACAACCACCTCGTCGATAAGGCATACAAACCAAGGGTTCAATAACTATTTGTTCTAAATTATACCGTTTTGGTCTTTTAAGGTTGATTTGGATCACGCTATTCTCAGCCTGTCTTATCACCTCTATACCTACATCATTGATTGACGCAGAACGGTAGCCGCTGAAATGCGATGGATGACCCTACCAGATAACGTTAATGGACTTAACGCTCTGCATTGTTAAATTCAATGTTGTTTTTATCCCTGTTAAGGATGTCTATTATGTCAGTTGCAGCTATCGCTATGCTTGCGGTATTTGTCGGTATTTTGCTGTTCCTGTTTGGTCAACAGAAAAAAAGCCATTCTCTGTCGCGCTTAGTTCTATTAGGTCTTGTGCTTGGTAGTGTCTTTGGACTCGCGCTTCAGCTTATTTTTAACGAAGGCAACCCTATTATCCGTGATGTACTTTCATGGATTTCCATTGTTGGCAGCGGTTATGTCGAACTCCTGAAAATGGTTATCATGCCATTGGTATTAGTGTCGATGATTTCTGCTGTAGTGAAATTGGATAACAGCGGTTCGTTGGGTAAAATCTCATTTTTAACCATCTCAATTTTGTTGTTCACAACAGCGATTGCCGCTTTGATAGGTATTTTGATCACTCATGCGTTTGGCTTAACCGCTGAAGGGCTAACCGAAGGCACACGCGAAGTTGCTCGGATGGGGCAACTTGAATCTCGCGCATCAACAGTTGCTAACTTAACTATTCCGCAAATGCTGATCGGTTTTATTCCATCAAATCCTTTTGCTGATCTGACTGGCGCACGTTCGTCTTCAATCATTGCCGTGGTTATTTTCGGTATCTTAGTCGGTATTGCTGCACGTAAAGTGATGCAAGAGAAAGAACAACTTGAAGCCCCTATTCGTCTCTTTGTTGATGCGCTGCAATCCATTGTGATGCGATTGGTTAAAATGATCATCGCTCTCACGCCTTACGGTATTGCTGCTCTGATGGCGAGAATGGTTGCAACTTCAAGCGCAAGCGATATTTTGAACTTACTCGGCTTTATTGTCGCTTCTTATCTCGCCATTGCTTTGATGTTCGTTGTGCATGGTTTATTGGTTGCTTTGGTTGGCGTTAATCCTAAAACCTATTTCCAAAAAATTTGGCCCGTACTGACTTTCGCGTTTACTTCACGTAGCTCGGCGGCCACCATTCCATTAAACGTCGAAGCTCAAATCACTAAGCTTAATGTGCCACCAGTGATTGCTAACTTGTCAGCCTCATTTGGAGCAACAATTGGACAAAATGGCTGTGCCGGAATTTATCCTGCAATGCTAGCGGTGATGGTTGCTCCATCAATGGGGATTAATCCACTGGATATCCATTTCATCTTGTCATTGATTGCCATGATCACCATTAGCTCGTTTGGTATTGCTGGCATTGGTGGTGGCGCTACGTTTGCCGCGCTGATTGTACTTCCAGCGATGGGGTTACCTGTGACAATCGCAGCACTGCTTATCTCGATTGAGCCTTTGATTGATATGGCTCGTACTGCGCTCAATGTGTCGGGATCAATGACGGCTGGAACAATCACCAGTCGACTCATGAAACAAACTCATGAGCCAGAAGCTGAAACACAACCTGTCCAAGCGTCTTAATCATTAACGATTGCTTAATCACTAAAAAGCCGACCTGTATATTGGTCGGCTTTTTTGTCTCTTTTTTCTATCCATGAACACTTAATTCTGCTGTTAATTATCGCCAACGCAGGATCCCTAAACGATACAGTGCTAACGCCGAAAGTAACAAAGCACAGCCAAAGATTTTATTCAAAGGCATAGTTTCCGCATAAACCAGCATACTAAGAATCAAAGTCCACACAGGTTCTAATAACATTAATAGCGCCGCATTGGTTGGATTAGCATGCTTTTGACCAATAGTTTGCATCAGATATCGTAAGCTCGTAGCCAATAGCACACTCAGCGCAAACCACTTCCAAGTCATGAGGCTGACAGATTCAGGCCAACGCTCAAAGAGCCAACAGAGCAGTACCCCCAAACAACCGACAGTAAAAAGCTGTAACGTGGTTAATAACATTGCGGGCAATTTCGCCGAGTATTGACTGTTGAAGTTAAAATGTAATGCCAGCCCCATCGCCGCGGCTAAAAACCACAACTGATTGACCGCAATTTGCCAAGCGCCATTCCAAGAGAGCAGAAACAATCCTAATACTGCAATTGGAAAAGCCAGCCAAAAAGCTCGATTCGGTCGATTACCGTGTAGTGGCCAAGCCAGTAAAGGGACAAACAACATCGACAAACTCATGATGAATGCACCTTCACCCAAGGTGGGACTCAATGAAATCGCATGTATCCAGCAAAAGAGCGACCCACCCAAAAATACACCGACCCCCATTGCGCGCAGACAATCTTGTCGAGAGGTTTTTTTTAAAGCAGGGAAACAAAACGGCAGCAAGATCAGAGAAGCAGCAATGAATCTCAAACCAATAAAGCCAAACGGTGGTAATTCTTCAATGGCTTGTTTTGAGAAAACCCAACCCGCAGCAGCGAGCAATGTTGTTAATACAAAAATCGATTCAGCGCGAAATTTAACCATCATGGTAAGGTCACACAAAGGCAGGAAAGAGTGAACAGATTGTGCGCCAAATGTAAAAATAAAACCACTCTTCATCGACTAAATATCAATGATTTAGCTTTGCTATAACGTGTTAACACCCCATCTGCAAGCAACACATAAATAGAGATTGATTCGATATCTGAATCATCAAGAACAGCCGTTCTCATATTCATACAACTCTAAAAATTAACTTAAAATAGAAATTAAAACCCAATAAAAACAATTAAATTAGAATAAAAAACCAACATTTTCACTTTTACATAGTTCCATTGGGCCGGCAACTTAGGATTAATCAGTGAATGTGACCACCACCACAAAAAGCCTTCATCCACTAAATGTGATAAGTTTTACCACATTATCATTTCTATATGGCTCTAATTTCAGTGAAAGACTCCCAAGAAACATTGCATTTCAGCAGCACTCCAGAAAAGACCGCCTGGAATCGACATGACACTTATTGGTCACTCAGCTTATTTGGTACTGCCGTGGGTGCTGGCATTCTTTTTTTACCCATTAATCTAGGGCTTGGTGGGTTTTGGCCGTTATTGATTATGGCGCTTCTCGCTTACCCAATGACGTACTACTCTCATCGCGGCCTAGCAAGATTCGTTTTATCTTCTGCTCATCCTAACAGTGACTTTACGGATGTGGTTGAAGAACACTTTGGAGTCACGGCCGGCAGAGCGATTGCTTGGTTATACTTTCTGTCTATTTTCCCTATCTTATTAATATATGGCGTGGGACTGACCAATACTGTTGATAGTTTCTGGGTTAACCAAGCGCAGCTCAGCGCTCTGCCTCGTTGGTTACTCTCTGGTGTTCTGGTCAGTGGCTTGATTGCGATTATGCTCAGCGGTGAAAAAATCATGTTACGCGCGTTTGCCGTCATGGTTTATCCACTGGCAGCTATTTTAGCGGCTTTATCGCTCTATTTGATTCCCCGCTGGCATCTGCCTTCTCTTGCTTTGCCGAGTGCTGGGGAATTTATTCATACCGCTTGGCTATCAGTGCCGGTGATTGTTTTTTCATTCAGTTACGCTGCGGCTATTTCTAGTTTTGCTCATAAGCAGCGACGCTATTATCAGCAACAAGCCCTAAAGAAAAGCGAACAGATATTAAGACGCACGAGTATGGTGTTGATTGCTTTTGTACTGCTGTTTGTTTTTTCATGCGTATTAACGCTATCCCCCGAACAACTCCACGATGCAAAGACACAAAATCTCTCTATTTTGTCTTACTTAGCGAACGCGACTGATAATCCGTTTATTGCAACGCTCGGCCCACTGGTGGCTTTTATTGCCATTACCTCCTCGTTCTTAGGACACTTTTTAGGCGCTCGTGAGAGCCTAAATGGATTGCTGACTAAGCACAGTTCTCTGAATTACGCTCAGGCGAATAAATTAGGAATTGGATTTCTATTTCTGACTATCTGGGCGGCGGCAATACTCAATCCAAGTATTTTGGGCATGATGGAAGCGTTATCTGGGCCAGTTATCGCCTTAATTTTATTTATCATGCCAATGATTGCCGTTTACCGTGTTAGCGCCCTCACTGGTTATAAAAAAAACCTTAGCACTTACTTTGTATTTGCTGTTGGCATGATGGCTGTCTCGGCTTTGCTTTATCGCCTACTTCATTAAATCTCGCAGGTCTCTTCTCTCCTCTCCACTGAAAACTTATCGCTGGAGAGGAAATCATCATGCTCATGGATAACCCTCTTTTTTATCAGAGAGTTAGTTCAATCACTGATCTACCTTGGTTAAAATACTTGCAGAACTCATTGACTAATATTTAACCAAGTCGTACCTTGTAATGTAATCTTCATCACATTAGGAGGCTATTCCATGAAACGCTCTAGCGCAACTTCACGTCTGCAAATGATTAAAGAGGTTGCAAAACGCAACACCTCTCCTACCAAAGCCGATCCTATGGCGCAATATATCAATACATTAATACACAGCAAAACCAGTCAACCGAAACAAGACCCGAAACGGACTTTCTCTGGCTTGCATTTTGATGAGCATGCTGGGGGATGGGTTAGCGATCATTGGGATAATAAATAACCCAATTCACTAGCTATTTTATTGCTCATACCCTACCGATGCGAAGTCTGAACATTAAGCTAGATTGAACCAACAGATTGGTCTTTAGGGTATGATAGGTAATGTTGTCATTAGAAATGGATTTCGTTTGATGCTTAACCGCCACTCACCACACTGACTGCCCTGAAAAAACGACACTATCGGCTAGAACAGTTCGTTTTGTCGATCCTCATTAACCATTTCCACCCTATTCTTGGTCTGATTCTGCTGCGAACGTTGTTTACGCCGATAACGTTGCCGACAAAGATGGATGACATGCAGTTGTTGAGCTGGCGTCATGTCTAGCCACGTAAAACGTTCCTCTCTTTTACGCATACAGCCCTGACAATAGCCTTTCTCATCCACGCTACAGACACCCACACAAGGGCTTGGGATCTGGAAAAACTCCAACTGCTCCATAACCACTCCATTGTTTTATGTCCTATCTGACCCCATAAAAAATTCGGTTAGCGATTAGCTCATGATCGCCCACGCTTTAGGCATGACAGTCCGCTAACACAACTTAACCATGGCCCGTTATACTCTATGCCAATCATCTCATCAACTTAACGTGATTAGGTTGTCCTGATGCTATTTGATATCCGATTGTTGATTAGGAGTTCTCACATGAAGCTTAGTTCAAAAACCCTACTTGCCGCAATATCCTTACCGGTCTTACTCTCTGCTTGTGCAGGTTACCAAGATAAAACCGAGATTACTGCCGACGCACTGCAGCATCATCATTGGCAACTGACTCATATTGATGGGCAGCCGTTGGTCATGGATGAGCATTATGATGCACCAAGACTCGAGTTTGGCGAAAAAATGATGGCCAGTGGAAATGCAGGCTGTAACAACTTTTTCGGTCAAGCCGAGCTAAAAGATAACAAACTGCGTATTGAAAGAATGGGCATGACGATGAAAATGTGTATCGGTGATGTTATGGATACTGAGCAACTCGTCTCTCAATCATTAAGTGACTGGAATGACGTAACATTAACCGAAGAAACGCTAACCTTAACAAACCAAGTACATACGTTGACTTTCACGTTGAGTGATTGGGTTAAGTAAACGCCATCGGTTTTTCATATTCCCAGTGAGCAATATAAAGACAGCAAAAAGCTGTCTTTTTTATTAAGCTAATTTTGTTACACAGAAGGTTAACTTATTTAATGATTTTCCTTCATAATGGATTGATGTGACTGTTCGATAAAGGGTGAGGACTGCGGACTCTTGTTGCAAAATGGCTCTGCATTAGCGATCAACGCCACCCTCAATAGAAAAAAAGATTAAGGATAATAATGAAAAATTGGCTAGCTCTACTCTGCGCAAGTTTACTGTCGTTTGCGCTTCACGCTCAATCTTGGCAAGAGATCACTCAACAAGCTCGGGGAGAAACGGTCTACTTCCATGCTTGGGGTGGTAGTCAAGAAGTTAACAACTACTTACGTTGGGCGGCTGTACAACTCAAACAACAGCACGATATCAATTTAGTACATGTTAAAGTGTCTGATATTGCCGAAACGGCCAGTCGATTAGTCGCAGAGAAAGCAGCAGGCCGGAATGATGCTGGTAGTGTTGATATGGTGTGGATCAATGGTGCGAATTTCAAGTCCATGAAAGATAATGGGTTATTATACGGTCCGATCGTTGGCATGCTACCCAACTGGGCAATCGTCGACTCATCACTTCCTGTTGATCGCGATTTTGCTGAACCCACAGAAGGGTTAGAAGCCCCTTGGGGAGTCGGTCAGTTGGTGTTTATTCATGACCGCCAAAAGCTCAATAATCCACCACAATCTTTTGCAGAATTACTCAGTTATGCCAAGGTATACCCTAACCGGATTACTTACCCTCGCCCACCTGAGTTTCATGGTGCCAGTTTTCTTAAAGCATTATTGATTGAATTAACCGCTAACGATGCCGCATTAGGTTTACCGGTTGATCAGGCTTCTTTCGCCATTATAACCAAACCATTATGGGATTATTTGGATCAACTGCATACCGTTGCTTGGCGATCGGGGCGACAATTTCCATCCGGCTCATCAGAAATGCTCCAATTACTGGATGATGGGCAAATTGATCTTGCGATTACTTTTAATCCTAATGCTGTTTTTGCCGCTCAAGCTGCGGGTAAGCTATCGAAAAGTACACAAAGTTACGCGATGCAAAACGGCGCTCTAACCAATATTCATTTTTTGGCTATCCCTTGGAATGCCAATGCCAAAGCGGGCGCTTTAGTCGCAATCAATTTTTTACTTAGCCCTGAAGCCCAATCTCGTAAAGGGGATTTGGCTATTTGGGGAGATCCTGCCGTTATCCAAAGGCAGTACCTTAGCGGCTCTGCCAGCCATTCAATATTGTATCCTTCGATAGATGAACCTCATCCCAGTTGGCAAACCGCGTTAGGGGAAGAGTGGCAGCGTCGTTACGGTCATCGTCAATAACGATCATTATGCGATTACGACTGGCTTATTGGGGCGTACTACTGATTTGCGTTGCGCCCATTATTCCTGGAGTGCTCGGTATCGTCAGCTCTGCATTAGGTTATATCCCCACCGTAGGATTGAATAGTGTTGGCGTTGAGGCTTTTCAGCAAGTTGGGCAATGGACAGGTATTGAACGTTCCTTGCTGCTCTCGCTTAGCTCAACCCTATTGAGCACCTACCTTGCCTTAGCGATCAGTTTTGCCATTTTAGCCTCGCTTTGGCACTCTCCATATTGGCGAAGGGTTGAACATGCGTTATCCGCACTGCTTGCTCTTCCTCATGTTGCTTTTGCCATTGGCTTTGCCTTCCTATTTGCACCGACAGGAATGGTTTCGCGTTTGCTCCATGCCATATCGGGTTATCAACCCTCTACTCAAGGTGCCACTTGGCTAGTTCAAGATCCCTACGCATTGGGACTCACTATCGCCTTAGCATTAAAAGAAGTTCCTTTTCTGCTCTTGATGAGCCTCTCGGTGGTACAACAATTACGTATTCCGTCCTTACTCACCGTTGCGGCTTCTCTCGGCTACTCACCTCGTCAAGCTTGGTGTAAGTTGGTTTTTCCACAATGGCTATCTAAAATGCGCTTTGCCTTATTTGCCGTCACTAGCTACGGTATTTCGGTGGTCGATCTCAGTCTAATTTTAGGTCCGAATACCCCTCCGACCTTCGCCGTCTTAGTCTGGCAATGGTTCAGTGATGCCGATTTGCAGCAAATTCCCCGCGCCGCCGCTGGCGCGTTACTGCTCTTAGGATTAGCGAGTATCATGCTGCTGTTAGTATTACTGATTGAGCGCATACTCTTGGGCTTATGCCGCCAATGGATGTGGTCAGGCCGTTACGCCTTATTCTTACCAGGAAAAAGCTTACTCTGTTTAGTGTGCTTTATTTCTTTGAGTATTTTCCCTCTGATGATGTTATGGAGCATTGCCCAGCGCTGGCGTTTTCCTGAGTTGTGGCCCAGCGAATACAGTTGGCGATTTTGGCTAGCGGAGTGGCCGACTATGCTACCTACCCTCTATCAAAGTGTTGGTTTAGCGCTGATCAGTGGTAGCCTAGCATTGCTTTTTGCTGTTCTGACTCATGAATATCGTCAAGCTTCGCCTCGCTCAGTACCGACCTATTTGATCGTCATGCCAATGCTAGTCCCTGCGCTCTCTTTATTGTTTGGCGTACAAATTCTCACCTTGCTGATCGCAGGCTCAAACTATGTCTTATGGGTCATTTGGGGGCATCTCTTCTTTGCCTTTCCGCTGGTGTATCTTGCGCTTGATGGGGCATGGAAAAGCTATCCTACTGACTACCATAAAATCGCCACCAGTTTAGGTAAAAGTGATTGGTCTATCTTTTGTAAAGTCAAAGCCCCACTATTGAGACCGGCTATGCTCTACGCTTGGGCAGTAGGAGTCAGTGTGAGTTTAGCGCAATATTTACCAACGCTGATGCTTGGGGGCGGTCGCTTCGCCACCATTACTACCGAAGCAGTGACACTATCCAGTGGTTTTGACCGCCGGGTAATGGCTATTTATGCCCTTTGGCAAGCCGTGCTACCGTTTATTTTTTTCTTGCTTGCGATTATTCTTAGTCGCGCCTTTCAGCCTCAATCTTTAACAAGAAGCCGTTAACTAATGAGTTTTTATCTCAAAGATCTTACCCTATATAAGCCAGATGGCCAGCCACTGCTAAACCACTTTGATTTAACCATTCATCGAGGTGAGATCGTCAGTCTAATGGGGCCAAGCGGCTGTGGTAAATCGACCTTACTCAATGCTATTGCCGGACATTTACCTACCGATTTTCGTTATCGTGGAAAGATGACATTTAACCAGCAAGACTTAACCACGCTGCGTCCGCATCAACGTCAAATTGGTTTACTGTTCCAAGATGACTTGCTGTTTCCGCATCTTAATGTGTGGGAAAATTTAGCCTTTGCTTTACCTAATGCAGTCAAAGGTCAACATCGCAAACGACAAGCGCAACAAGCTTTAGAGAACGTATCGTTACTCGCTTTAGCGGAGTCCTTCCCAGATCAACTGTCAGGTGGACAAAGAGCCAGAGTCAGTTTGCTGCGTATGCTGCTCGCTCAACCTCGCCTAGCGCTACTTGATGAACCGTTCAGTAAATTAGATAAAACACTACGGATACAATTTCGCCAGTGGGTATTTGAACAGTTAAAAGCCTCGCAAATTCCAACCTTAATGGTCACTCATGATGAAGAAGATGTGCTTCACTGTGATCGCGTAATCCAATGGCCAGAGGAGCAACTCAATGCTTGATCGCTACATTATCCCGGTTATTCGCCGCCCCTTATCCTATGCGGCAGAGCAATTGGATGAACTCAACGTGACCGCTAATCAAGTAACACTCTTCGGTTTTGCTTTGGGGTGTTTGGCTTTTCTAGCGTTATTATTAGAGCAGTATACCTTGGCTTTATGGCTGATCCTCGCTAACCGGCTTTGTGATGGGCTGGATGGAGCATTAGCGCGAATTCAAGGACTCACTGATGCAGGGGGATTTCTCGATATTAGCTTAGATTTTCTGTTTTATTCGTTAATCCCTTTTGGTTTTATTCTCGCGAATCCCGAAGCAAACAGCATTGCGGGCGCTTTTTTGATTTTTTCGTTCATTGGTACCGGGTGCAGTTTTCTCGCTTTTGCCGTCATGGCCAGCAAGCACGGGATCATCAACCCTATTTATCAACATAAGTCTTTGTATTATATGAGTGGATTAACCGAAGGGACAGAAACGATCGTCTGTTTGGTTCTATTTTGTCTCTTTCCTGATCATTTTTCACTGATTGCCTATCTGTTTGCAGCGGCTTGCTGGATGACAACTGGGACACGGCTCTATTCTGGTTTTCATACACTATCAACATTAGAGAAAACCAATAACTCACATTAAGACGTTCCTACACAACCCATTAGTGACAGTATCACTAATGGGTGACCCGAAAAAGAACGACACTATTCAACGGTTAATATAGCAACTCATCACGACACTTCGCTCAGCGAGCTTTGATCTCCGGCCAGACGATCTTCCAAGGTTTGATCCAACTATCAATACCTTGACTAACCATAGGTGAAGACCATTTTTCGCCCAGTACAGGAGTATTTCTTGGATCACAAACAAATTCAAAGTGTGTGCCCTGAAAAGGGAAACGCAAAGCAAAAGCATGCAAATAGCCACGATCCGCTTGGCTAGTCGGCAAATAAATCGGATCACCGACGATAGGCGAGCCTATCGATTTGAGCGCTACTCGAATTTGATGGGTTTTACCAGTGTGCGGTTTACATAAAAACAGCCGCTCGCCTGGCTCAGCCGGTAAAGAGAAAAATTGCGTGATGGCGGGGTTATCATACGTTGGTACTAGTTTCCAACTGGCTCGACGTGAACGTTGCATATCACCACTGATCAACCCTTGTTTCTTCTTCGGTTTTTTAGCACCTATTGCGAGATAATATTTCTCAACCTTTCGCTTAGCAAAAGCCTGCGACAATTCACTGGCTGCCGCCGCATTGCGGGCGAGCAGGAGCAAACCAGAGGTCATTTTATCTAAGCGATGCACCAAATACAGTTGTGTATCGCCACTTTGCTGCCCGATTTCATGCAGCAACATCGTCTCCCCATCATCTTTATGAACAGAAACATTAGGGTGTTTATTAACGACTAAAAAATCCGTATGCGTCACAACTATATCAAACATGGTATTTTCCGAATAAAAACGACATTCATCTACAGCGACTTCAGACTGTAGATTAAAAATAGATACCTAGGATCATAAAGCAACGACTAAGTTTCACCTAGGTTTAGTTAATAAGCGAAACCGACGGTTTCTGTCGCGAACAAGGTGGAGTGATAGCTAGACGTTAGCGAATGCTGAAAGTTCATAACCACTTATTCAATACCCCATAAACACAAACACCGTCATAAAAGACGGTGTTTGGGGAGAAAATTAAACGGGTTATTTAGGCAAAAAAGACCAATAACATCAACACGGGGCAGACGATACGCACATACGTAGGCCAAATTTTCCAAAACCAGCTTTGTTCGATTTCTGGATAACCCTGCTTTAACTCATTGAGAATGTGGTTACGATGCCAAATCCAACCGACCATTAAAGTGATCAAGAGAGCAATAATTGGTTGAGAATAAACGGTAGTAAATTGAATCACTAAACCAAATAAGGCCGAGAAATTAAATACAATCACCGCTGAAAATAACGTAACTAAACCTCCAATCCACAATACTGCCGAGCGGCGGCTCTGCTGCAACTCTTCAGTGGCACACGCCACGGGCACTTCAAGCATTGATATTGATGAAGTCAATGCAGCGATAACCATCAACAAGAAAAACACTAAACCGATCAAAGTACCAACGGTGCCCATAGTATCAAACATCGCCGGTAGAACCGTAAACACCAAAGTGTCTGAATTAAGTAACTCACCCGAGGCAGAAAAAATTTCTACGCCATTATGTTTCGCCACGAACATCGCAGGCAAGATCATCAAACCAGCAATAAAAGCCACACCGGTATCAATCAGTGCCACTTGTGCTGCCGTTTTAGGAATGTTGGTTTCTTTTTTCAAATAAGAGCCATAGGTTGTCATCACACACACACCTAATGACAGCGAGAAGAAGGCTTGTCCCATTGCACTAACAATCAGTTGCGGTGTTAAGTGGCTGATATCGGGTACTAAGTACATGGTTAACCCATCCCATGCGCCTGGCTGAGTAAAAATATACACCGTCAATAAAGCAAATAGGATAAATAACAGAGGCATTAGACGAGTTGACCACTTTTCAATCCCATTCGCGACACCATTACTGACCACAAACATGGTTAGCGCCATAAAAGCCATCATCAGAATTAAGTTACGCTCAGTACCAAAACTGGTTAACCATTGGCTAGCACCCTCTATGCCTACCAATTCCAAACTGCTGCCAAATAATGACCCTAATAGCCAACCAGCAACAATCGCGTAAAAACTGAGAATTAAAGAGACGACGACCATACCGACAACGCCAAGTAAGATGGCACCGAACTTGCCTTTTGGCCATACCGCACGAAACGAGCGTATCGGGTTAGATTGCCCATAACGCCCTACGGTCAATTCGGCCACCAGCATAGGAAACGCTAATAAGAACACCATCAGTAAATAGACGATTAAAAAAACCGCACCACCGTTACTCGCTGCTTGAGTCGGAAATCCCCAAACATTACCCAAACCGACCGCAGAACCTGCTGCTGCCATAATAAAACCAAATCGGGAGGTGAATTGGCCTCGAGAACTACTCGCCATAAAATAGATACCATCATGTAATTGTAAACGCGCTAATCGCCCTTAGTGTGTACAAAAAAATATACACCAAAACAAAGATCGACTATCAACGTGGATATAGCAAGTAAAACAGTTTAATTATAAAATTGGAAGTCCGAACCCTATAAATAAATACCAAGATAAAGCCTCTTTTGTCTATTTGGTGCTTTTTTGTTCGACCGATTGATCATCTTACGCTCCTCAATCCCGTTCTTCTTTTAGCGATCACTTTTTTGCACAGTTCTGTTTCATATCACCTTTCGACCCTTCCTTCTCTGACGCTTTCCCTTTACTATCCACATAGACAACAATCAATACCGTGAGTATATGGATAAGATTTATCACTTTTTAACGTTAGCAGGCATCGTGATTTATTGGCTACTGGTCGCAGGGGTCACTCTACGTGTTGTTCTTAAGCGAAAGGCCATGAGTGTTTCCCTCGCTTGGTTAATGATCATTTACATCATTCCTATTGTGGGCGTGATTTGTTATTTCATGTTCGGGGAGCTCAACCTTGGCCGAACTAGAGCCGAGCGAGCAAAAGAGATGTTTAAGCCGTTTGGGGAATGGTTTCGAACACTCAATGACTGCCAAGCGCATATGCCTGAAACGATGGGCGCTCATATCTATAAAATTGATGAACTATGCAACCGTCGCATGGGAATTCCGGCGCTAAGCGGCAATACACTCTCGCTACAAAACTCGCCTAATGAAATCCTCCATTCGATCATCGCTGATATCGAAAAAGCGCAACATAATATTCGCATGGAGTTTTATATCTGGTATCCCGGTGGTCTGGCGGATGCCGTTGGCTCGGCTTTAATTCAAGCGGCTAAACGCGGCGTCGATGTCAAACTGTTGCTCGACTCCGCAGGGAGCCCGAAATTTTTCCGTAGTCATTGGTACAAATTAATGCGCAGTTCTGGCATTCATGTGGTTGAAGCGCTGCAAGTCAGTCCTTGGCGGATGCTATTTCGCCGTTTAGATCTTCGTCAGCACCGTAAAATTATCGTCATCGATGACAGCATTGCCTATACCGGCTCAATGAACATGGTCGACCCTGCGTTTTTTAAGCAAGACTCTGGCGTCGGGCAATGGATTGATATTATGGTGCGTATCACCGGACCTACCGTTAATGTCCTCTCGGCTATCCACTGTTGGGATTGGGAGGTAGAAACCGGGTCGCGGATGTTACCTAATGTTCCAGAGTGTCAACTCGATACAAGCCAACCCCAGCACCCGATACAAGTCGTGCCATCCGGACCGGGAATGCCCGAGCATTTAATTTTACAAGTATTGATTCTTGCTATGCATCAGGCTAATCAATCCGTACGGATTACTACGCCTTACTTTGTGCCAAGTGCTGATTTATTGGCCACGTTAAAAATGACGGCACAGCGTGGGATTACGGTTGAATTGATTATTCCGCAAAAAAATGACTCAATGATGGTGCAATGGGCCTCTCGTTCATTTTACGAAGAGTTACTTGCAGCAGGCGTCACTATTTACGAATTTCATGGTGGATTACTGCATACCAAATCGGTCGTTATTGACGAAAAATTCTGTTTAGTTGGCACCGTTAACCTTGATATGCGTAGCTTATGGCTTAATTTCGAAGTCACGCTAGCCGTTGATGATCAAGAATTTACCCAACAACTCTATTGGCAACAACAAAGTTATATCAACCAATCACAAGCCGTCCAAGCCAGTGAGTGGGAGAAGCGATCCTTAGGTCATCGCTTTTTAGAGCGGGTCTTTTACCTGTTCAATCCTCTGCTGTAATCGACTAGGAAACTTTAGACAAGGACTCTGACATGTCACACAATAAAAAGACTCAATTGATCACTGCTGGTCGAGATAAAAAATGGACACAAGGTAGCGTCAACCCTCCGGTTCAACGCGCATCAACCATTGTTTTTGAGACGGTTGCCGATAAGCATCACGCGACCGTAAACCGAGCCAATAAGACTCTTTTTTATGGTCGCCGAGGCACCACCACTCATTTCGCCTTTCAAGAAGCGATGAGTGAATTAGAAGACGGTGCAGGTTGCGCACTCTACCCTTGCGGTGCCGCGGCGATCAGCAATGCAATTCTGGCGTTTGTTCAATCTGGAGACCACTTACTCATGGTCGATACTTGTTATGAACCAACGCGCGATTTTTGTAACACCATACTCAAAAAATTTGGGGTTGAAACGACGTATTATGACCCGATGATTGGTGAAGGGATCAGCGCGCTTATCCAACCCAATACCAAAATTTTATTTACCGAGTCGCCTGGCTCTATCACCATGGAAGTTCAAGATATTCCGACTTTAGCTCGTATTGCTCATCAGCATAATATCATTGTGATGATGGACAACACTTGGGCTGCTGGTCTTCATTTTTCGGCGTTACAGCATGGTGTTGACATATCGATTCAAGCGGCGACCAAATACATTGTTGGTCACTCCGATGTGATGCTTGGTACTGCCGTTGCTAAAGCGGAATATTGGGACCAATTACGTGAAAATAGCTACTTAATGGGCCAATGCATTTCACCTGATGATGCTTATTTAGGTCTTCGTGGATTAAGAACCTTAGCGGTCCGTTTAAAGCAACATCAACAAAATGCCCTTGCGGTGGCGAATTGGTTAGCCACTCATCCTTTAGTGGATGAGGTTCGTCATCCGGCATTCGCCAGTTGTCCGGGAAACGAATTTTTCCAACGTGATTTCACTGGTGGCAACGGACTTTTCTCATTTGTTCTTAAAACCAGCTATCCGCGTGCAACCACCGCTCTGCTCGATGGTATGCAACATTTTAGTATGGGTTATTCTTGGGGGGGATTTGAAAGCTTAATTTTAGCGAATGAACCGAAAAGCTTTACCCAGTTACGAAGTGTCTCTCGACCCAATTTTGACGGGACTTTAATCCGTTTACATATTGGTTTAGAAGCGGTAGAAGATTTAATTGCTGATCTTGAACAAGGGCTTGCTCGCTATCAAACCGTATTAGATTCGCGTAGCTGAACATCCTGCTAGCCGATAACTGAACGATTGGGTTATCGGCATGGACAACCCAAGAGGTGATCATTAACCATACCTACCGCCTGCATAAAAGCATAGCATATCGTCGGTCCGACAAATTTAAAGCCCTGTTGCTTTAAATAATGGCTCATAGCACTCGACTCCTCACTGTAAGCCGGAACTTGATCTGCGCTTTGCCAATGATTGACTTTTGGCTCTCCGCCAACAAAAGACCATAATTTATCGCTCAATGACCCGTACTCATTCTGTATCGCTATCGCAGCACGAGCATTAGTAAACACCGACGCTATTTTTCCACGATGTTTAATCACATCAAACTGGCTCATGATCGATTCAACATCAGCATCATCGTATTGAGCTAATACGTTCAAGTCATAATTAGCAAACGCTTGCCGATAAGCTTGACGTTTTTTTAACACCGTTAACCAACTCAGGCCCGCTTGAGCGCCTTCTAAGGTGATGAATTCAAACAGTACCCGATCGAGATAGACAGGCCTACCCCATTCTGTATCGTGATATTCACGCTCAAGAGGGTGCTTTAGTGCCCATGGACAGGTTAAATTACTCGTCATTGTTACCTACTCGTTGAATGTTTGGTTAAGCTCAAAGGATAAAATTATTCAGCTATACTGTGATGACCGAGAATAAAAAGCAATCGAATCGACAGGAGTGATAACTTTTCACGATGATTTTTGTAGTGCTTAAAATCGATACTCATCGTTCAAAGCTAAGCTCGAACGATCAACCACGCCTTGCCAAGGTATCAATTTTCCTCGAAAAGTATCTCTTCGCTTTACTTGGGTATGCTAGCACAGCAACTTCAAGTAGAATAAGCAGATCTTGCTTAGTCTCGTTGCTCAGATGCGCACTTCTATTATGAATAGTTTATTACGATACACCATAGGCTTATCTGGCCTAATGTTGTTAATTGGATGTGGTGAAAGTATCGAACATCATCAAATCCGCCAATCTGGATTTGTCTATTGTGGGCAAGGTAGCCCTAGTACATTTAACCCTCAGTTGGTTGATAGTGGCATCACTTCCGAAGCTTTAAGTCCACAATTGTATAATACCTTGCTAACCATAGAGCCAGATTCTCATGTCGTTCAACCAAGCCTTGCCAGTGAATGGTATGCTACCAATCAAGGCACCGAGTATATTTTTACTCTGCGTTCCGGCGTTGAGTTTCAAACCACACGCTGGTTTACTCCAACTCGGACATTAAATGCAGAAGATGTCGTTTTTAGTTTCAAGCGTATTATTGACCCTACGCATCCGTTCCATAATATCAATAACGCTAGCTACCCTTGGTTTACGAGCTTAAATATCCCTAGTACCATCAAAGACGTCAAAGCGTTAAGCACTAATACAGTAAAATTTACCCTGACTCGACCAGATAATACCTTTTTGGCTAATATCTCTACAGCACACGCCGTTATCCTCTCTGCGGAATATGCACAGCAACTGCAAACCCGCAATCAATTAGCAAATATTGACACCCATCCTGTCGGTACCGGACCATTCTATTTGGATGAATATCAACCCCTTGACCTGATTCGCTTACGTCGTCATCCGCACTATTGGAATGGACCAGCAAAAATGCAGCAAGTTGTTTTCGATATCTCCCAACGTGGTACCGGAACACTGGCCAAGTTATTGCGTCACGAATGTGACGTGTTAACATCACCCATTGCTAGTCAATTACCGATCATCGAAAATCAGCCACATCTTTCTCTCAGCTCTAAACCGGCGATGAATATTGCTTTTATCGCCGTGAATACTTCCCATCCGGCACTGAATGATGTTCGAGTACGTAAAGCGCTCAATTTTGCGATCAATCGGCAAAATATCTTAGATTCGGTGTACTACGGTACTGGCAGTATTGCTTATAACCTACTGCCGCCCAGCTCATGGGCCTATCAACAAGATACGGTACAAATTCGCTATGATCGTAACTATGCACTCGCTCTATTACGTGAAGCTGGCGTATCATCAGGTTTGGAACTCACCATGTCGGTTCCTAATGAGCCTCGGGCCTATAACCCTAGCCCAAGAAAAACGGCGGAGTTGATCCAAACTCAATTAGCCGAGGTTGGTATTACGCTACATTTGGTTACGGAAGATCGTCTACAGCGAGGTGAACTGTCACAACGTACCGAGGTCGATTTGCTGCTGACCGGATGGATTGGACACACCAGTGATCCGGATAATTTCTTACGCCCTTTGCTTTCTTGTAGTGCCAATCGCGCAGGACTAAATGTCGCTATGTGGTGTAATGATGATTTTGATTTTCTCCTTGATCTGGCAAGGGAAGTTGAACGACCACGCTATCGGCTAAATCTTTACACTCAAGCACAAAACATCCTTAACCAAGAGTTTCCAATTATTCCTTTAGCGCATGGTAAACAATTTAAAGCGTACACAACCTCACTGTCTGGTTTTCAGCTAAGTCCGTTTAATGTACAACCTTTCAATACTATCGAGAGGATCAGTCAATAATGTTTAGCTATACGTTTCGTCGCTTTAACCTCTTTGTGGTGACTTTATTTATTCTAACCTTAGTCGGTTATAGCCTACTGAGATTAGAGCCTAACGCCCATACACTAGAAGAAAACTATTGGTTAGGCTGGTGGTCTTATGTGCAAGATCTGGCTCGTTTTAATTTTGGTGTCAATAAAAGCGGTACACCAATCATAGAAGAACTGTGGGTCGTCTTTCCTGCCACTTTAGAACTGTGTCTCATCGCTTTTACGCTTGCTCTTGTGATTGGAATTCCTGTCGGCACCATTGCTGGAATGAAGCAAGGTAAATGGGTAGATACAGCGATCTCTTTTACCTCAATTTCTGGTTACTCTGCTCCGATTTTTTGGGTTGCACTGATGATGATCATGCTATTTTCCCTCAATTATGAAGCACTGCCCGTGGCCGGACGTTACGATTTGCTTTATCAGATTCAACCCATTACTGGCTTTGCATTAATTGATGCCTTTCTTGCTCAAGGACCAGATCGTCATTATGCGCTGCAAAGTGTCATTGAACACATGATCTTACCTTGCTTAGTCTTAGCTTTAGCCCCAACCACTCAAGTGATCGGATTAATGCGCGCATCGGTTTCCAACATCATGACTCAAAACTATATCCGTGCCGCTCGTATTAAAGGGTTATCGTATTATCGAATTATCACCCAGCATGTTCTGCCTAATGCGATTCCACCGATTATCCCTAAATTTGGTTTTGAGCTCTCTAGCATGCTGACCCTGGCGATCATTACTGAATCGATTTTTAACTGGCCTGGTATTGGTCGATGGCTACTAGAAGCGCTCTCTAATAAAGATTATGTTTCCATGCAAGCAGGGGTAATTGTGATTGGGGTATTGGTATTAACCGCCAATATTTTATCCGATCTCGTCGGAACTCTCGTCAACCCTCTGATAAGGAAAGAGTGGTATGCTAACAAATAGTATTTACCAAGAAGAGCACATCCCTACTCAATTTGAGCGTTTTTGGCGGAGTTTCAAAGCCAATAATCTCGCAATGTTTGGATTGTGGTGTTTGTTAATCATCCTCTTTCTCACGCTGACTTCCTATTGGATCACGCCTCACGATCCTCACAGTCAATCCGGTGAATTACTGATGCCGCCATCTTGGGATCCTAGCGGAACCGTTAAATTCTTTTTAGGCACTGATGACTTTGGGCGTGATATTTTATCTCGCTTGATTGATGGATCTCGCTCAACGTTGGGCGCAGGATTATTGATTACTTTTATCGCAGCACTGATAGGATGTTTAATTGGAGTCTTAGCCGGAATGACTAAAGGGCTGTTATCAAGCACTCTCAATCATTTATTAGATACGGTCATGTCTATCCCTTCCTTGCTACTGGCGATAATCTTCGTCGCTTTTTTAGGCCCTGGAGAATTTAATGTCTTACTGGCGATCGGTTTGGCTTTAATTCCACGTTTTGTTCGCTCGGTCTATATCGCTGTGCATAACGAGGTAGAGAAAGATTATATTTTGGCCGCTCGTCTTGATGGAGCGAGCGATATTTACCTCTTGTGGTATTCCATTTTACCTAACGTACTGCCCGTAATTGCGGCAGAGATAACGCTGGGACTTTCAGTGGCCATTTTAGATATTTCTGCCCTCGGTTTTTTAGGTCTAGGTGCTCAATCACCCAGTACCGAATGGGGAGCCATGCTCGGTGATTCCGTCGAGCTGATTTACTTAGCACCTTGGACAGTAACCCTACCCGGTATCGCGATTATGTTTACCGTGGTAATGATTAACTTAGTCGGCGAAGGCGTGCGTCAAGCCTTAAACGCAGGAGTGGAATAATGCCTCTGTTAGATATTCGCCATCTCACAATTGAAATTGATACGCCGCAGGGATTAGTGAAAGCCGTAGATCGGATGAGCTTAACCATGAATGAAGGCGAGATTCGGGGCTTAGTGGGTGAGTCTGGATCAGGTAAAAGCTTAGTCGCTAAAGCGATTGTAGGTGTGAGCAAAGATAACTGGCGTATTACCGCCGATAGGATGCGTCTTGGTAATATTGACCTACTTCAACTGACACCACGTGAGCGCAGACGAGTCATCGCTCGTGACATTGCCATGATTTTTCAAGAACCCTCTACCTGTCTTGATCCTTCTGATAAGGTGGGTGAACAGTTAATTGAGTCAATTCCTTTTCGCACTTTTGAAGGGCGTTGGTGGGAGCGATTTACTTGGCGAAAAAAGCAAGCCATTGCTTTGCTGCATAAAGTCGGTATCAAAGACCATCGTAAAATCATGGCAAGCTATCCTTATGAACTAACCGATGGTGAATGCCAAAAAGTGATGATTGCCATGGCTATCGCGGCAAAACCGAAATTACTGATCGCCGATGAACCGACAAATGACTTAGACCCCATTACTCAGTCACAAATCTTGCGTTTACTCAGTCGAATGAACCAAGTCAATAATACCTCTATTTTGTTAGTCGGCCATGACTTAACCACCATTACCCAATGGGCAACCCGCATCACTGTTATGTATTGCGGTCAATCCGTGGAATCCGCCGATACACCTAAGATCATGACTGAACCTAAGCACCCTTATACCGTTGCGCTTCTCAAAGCGATGCCCGATTTCAGTGACTGGATCCCTCACAAACAGAAACTGCAATCATTGCCAGGCTCCATTCCCCCGTTACAGCATTTACCTATTGGCTGTCGCTTAGGGCCCCGTTGTCCGTATGCTCAGCGTCAATGTGTCGAAGTCCCGGCCACTCGGTTTATCAAAAGCCATAAATTCGCCTGTCATTTTCCACTGAATATGGAGTCATAAGCATGAGCGCTTCACTGCTAGAAGTTCATCAATTATCCAAAGATTTTGTGAACCGCTCAGGGTTGTTTCGTAAAACTATTCATCATGCCGTTAAACCGGTAAGTTTTAGTTTAGAGGCTGGACAAACCATCGGTTTCATCGGTCAAAATGGCTCAGGAAAATCGACCCTAGCACGTATGTTAGCTGGCGTAGTAGAGCCATCAGGCGGCGATATTTTTGTTAATGGCGAGCGTTTGGCGCATCAAGATTACAGTACACGTTGCAAATTAATTCGGATGATTTTTCAAGATCCAAATACCTCGCTAAATCCGCGCCTACAAATAGGTCGAATTTTAGAAGGCCCACTGAAACGTAACACCAGCATGACACCAGAAGCACGAATGAATCGCGTAAGAGACACTTTGCTGCGCGTAGGACTACTTCCTGAACATGCTTACTTTTATCCACAAATGTTAGCCACCGGGCAAAAACAGCGGGTTTGTTTGGCTCGGGCGCTGATTTTACAACCTTCGGTGATCATTGCTGATGAAGCGTTAAACGGTCTAGACATGGCTATGCGCTCACAAATCATCAACCTTTTCTTAGAGTTACAGGAAGAAATGGGCGTCTCTTTTATTTATGTTTCACAACATATTGGCATTGTTAAACATATCACGGATAAAATCATGGTCATGCATGAGGGTGAAGTTGTTGAGTCAGGTGACACTTTACAAGTCTTAGCTGATCCTCAGCACCCCATCACTCAACGGATGATTGAAAGCCATTTTCAAAAAGCACCGAACTTTAAGTAACGGCTTAACGGATAACATAAAGTAGTATTTAACTGTGGTGATCCCTGATGGAATACCCTCTCGAATAAGACAAAGGCCCAAATTATTGGGCCTTTGTTCTCTCTATCATAGTATTAAGCAGACTTTTGTTTGCCCAATTCTCTATCAAATTCATCGGGAAATAAAACTACCCCTTCTTCATTCTCATTCGGACAAACTACAACCGAAAGATCATCATCTGCCAATCCAGGGGTCCAGCGACTACGCCATTGATTAAGAGGAATCGACTGCGCTTCACACTCGGCCCACTCACCAGTGGCCCACGCCTCAGCTAACTCACGATGTGGCCAAACGGGCACGCACTCTTCGTCTTCAGTATTGAGCATCACACAGCCATCTTGATCTTTTAAAATCCAGATTTGCTGATTGGCCACAATATGTTTAAGACAATACGTTAAACGTTGTTCAGAATCATACTGATTGACGGCCGCGATTTGTTCGGCACTAAGTGAATTAGACATAATATACTCCGCTTTTTTTAAGCCCAAAATGATACCGTAATTTCATCATTACACCAGCTCCGTTTGCGCCGCCACGACAATATCACATTCATACTCATCGCTGCCGCTGCACCTTAGCCGAGCTATCACTGCACGAATATCGTGCATCATTTATACTAAAAATCATTCAGTTAATGTTACGCACTGAGTTTGAAAGCACTTATCCACAGAAAATGTGGATAACCAACCAAACGATAAAAACCTACTCTTTGAGATAAATTAACCAATACCAAATCCCCACAAACACACCACCACCGACAATATTGCCCAAGGTGACAGGAATTAAGTTATCGACAATAAAGTTCATCATGGTTAAGTCCGCATACTGAGCAACATTTGCTCCAGTCATCTGCCAGAAAGCCTCAGGAGCCACATATTTGATACCAATCGCTAATGGCACTTGGTACATGTTCGCAATACAGTGTTCAAACCCCGAAGAAACAAACATCGCCACGGGTAAAATCAGCACCATAACTTTATCTGTTAAAGAGCGAGCGCTAAAAGTCATCCATACGGCTAAACAGACCAAAATATTGCACATCAACCCAAGTGAAAAAGCCTGTAAAAAATCATGATGAAGCTTATGCTCAGCAATCGCCATCGCATTGAGCCCCAATTGCCCACCATCGTCCATAAACTGTTTGGTTGATAACATGATCGCTACGAGTAACACTGAACCACATAAATTACCAAAATAGACCACGATCCAGTTTTTAACTAACTGTGGCCAAGAAATTTTCCCACTCGCTTTAGCGACCAAGGTTAACACCGAGCTAGTAAAGAGCTCTCCCCCCGTGATCACCACCAAAATCAATCCCAGACTGAAGGCGATTCCTCCGATAAGCTTAGCAATACCGTAGGGAATGTCTTGTGCGCCAGTGGTTACTACGGTGTAAAACACAAAAGCGATACCGATGTGAATGCCAGCAGAAATCGCCAACAAAAACGATTTATACATAGGTTTAGTGGCTTTGCTTTCTCCAGTGACGGCAGCACGTTCCGCCATTTGTGGGGGAAGCAAAGAGTCGAATTGGTTCAGATCCATAATTAATGTTACATTTTGATACAGGTAAAAAGAGTGGCGGATAATCGCTCTATTTCCTTTTTTGTTCAAGGGGTATTATGGCCGTTTACTAAAAATGTTTTACATCCCGATGCATGCCGCTTTTTCTCGGTCCTTGAACTGGATAAAAAAAGCCCATAATGGATTAAGATAACAGTTCTCTATGTTTATGATTGCGTCTTTTTCTTTCGCCGATTAAGGTGAATTTAAATCAACCATAGTAAGGGTTTACGATGAAATTTTCTCCACAGCACCTAGACGAGTTAAATCTGCTGATTCAATTTGATGTCAGCAGCGCAGCAACGGGTATCAAGGTACACAGCGATGCTCCAGATGCACTCCAAGCCGCAGCTAAACGGCTTCACGAAAAGGGCTTATGCAGCTTACCGGATGGTGGCTATTTAACTCACGAAGGGATTGAAATGGCTGAACTTACTCAACGTCTTTTGCATGTGTTAACTCACGCTTAATCTTCTTCCATCAAACCATGCGATAATAACGTTAACTTTCAGTTCATCATTCACGATGGTTTTGGGGTTAACGCTATTGTCCTCTCAGTGACAAGCTCTCTAACACCCCCTACCAATAGGTAATCGTATGCAACGTATCGCCATTATCGGTGCAGGTTGGCTGGGCCAACCACTGATTCAACATCTCAAGCAACAAAATTATTACGTTTGTGCCAGCCGCACCAATCTATCAGGTGTCGAGCAATTGCACACACAAGGTGTGGATGGTTTTGTTTGTCAATTACCAGAAGCCTCTAGACTTGCCGAAGAATTACTGACCTTTCGTTGCGATGCGTTGATTGGCTGCTTTCCTCCCGGTTTTCGCAAAGGTCAAGGCAGCGATTATCACACAAGCTGGCAAGCTTTAGTTCATGCGGCACAACAAGCGGGTATTCGCAAAATCATCATGATCAGCTCAACCAGTGTTTATCCTGACCAAGCACAAACGATGCGTGAAGAAGATGCCTCTTTAGTTCAGTGTGAACAAAACCCTATGTTTTCAGAGAAAGCCAAAATCATGCTATGCGCCGAACAAGCCGTGATCGATAGCGGTATCGAGTATGCTATTTTGCGTTGCAGCGGGTTAATCGGTCCCAATCGTCACCCCGCTCGCTTTGCGGCTCGTCTTTCTCAAGTCAGCGATCAGGCGCCCGCCAATATGGTCCATCAATACGATGTATTACAAGCGATTACTTTTGCGCTGACGGAGATTAGCAACCAGATTGTTAATGTCACCACACCGACAACCGTTAATAAAGCCGAGTTTTACCGAGCGGCTTTGTCTGCAGTCCAATCGTCTCATCCTTTACCACCGATTGTTCATTTACCAGATAAACGAATTGTCAGTGATAAGCTGATCACGATGGGATTTCATTTTCACTACGCTAATACATTAGAGGCGCTGCACGGTTATGAGTAAACGTCTTTATCAACATTTAGAAACTCTGTGGCAGTTTATGCAGATGAAACACGAGTTAAAATCTGCGGATGTCATCATTGTTCCAGGTAGCAATGATATACGCGTTGCCGAAGTCGCTGCAGATTTATATCAAAAGGGCTTGGCACCTTGGGTATTATTCTCTGGTGATAAAGGGCGTTTTACGGAAGATTTATTTGAGTACAGTGAAGCAGAAACCTTCGCGATGGTCGCTAAAGAGTGCGGCTTACCCAGTTCTGCAATCTTATTAGAAACTCAAGCGACCCATAGTGGTGAGAACGTGTGTTTGAGTCATCAATTACTTAGTGAGAAAGGTATTCAGGCTCAACGTTTACTGATTGTGCATAAGCCATATATGGAGCGGCGCGCTTTCGCGACCTTTACTAAACAATGGCCAGCAACGTTGACGTCTTTGCAAGTGACCTCTTCTGGCGGAGATTTTTTTGATTACTTGACTGAATCCCTGACACTCGATGTAGTACTCCATGCCTTACTGGACGATTTTCAACGTTTGTTGGATTACCCAGCACGAGGTTTTCAGATCCCACAACCGATCCCCGATGAAGTGCAGCAAGCTTATCAAACCCTTAAGCGGTTGTTTTAAACATTCATGATTAGGGGCAAATGAAGACTTGCCCCTAGTCTATTGAGATGATTGACTGCAAAGAATGTCGTGAATAGAACTCAACGCCCAAGCGCTTGTTTATAGTGCTGACGGCATACCGAGACATAGCGATCATTACCACCAATATCGACTTGGTCACCTTCGCTAATCGCATTACCTTGTTCATCAGTCCGAATAACCATGTTCGCCTTGCGCCCACAGTGACAAATGGTTTTCAATTCAATCAGTTTATCCGCCCACGATAACAGATATTTACTGCCTTCGAATAACTCACCGAGAAAGTCAGTGCGTAAACCGTAACACAGCACTGGAATATCTAATTTATCAACCACTTCCGTTAATTGATAAACCTGTTCACGAGTTAAAAACTGGCATTCATCAACCAGAACACAATGCCGTTTCTGCTCAGTATTTAATTGAGTGATCGCTTGCAATAAATCGGTGGTGTCATCAAACAAATGAGCATCGGCTTCAAGACCAATACGCGAGCTGACCTTGCCAACACCAAAGCGATTATCAATCGCGGCGGTAAAAATCACCGGAGTCATACCCCGCTCTTGGTAGTTAAACGACGATTGCAATAAGGTGGTTGATTTACCCGCGTTCATTGCGGAGTAATAAAAATACATCTGAGCCAACGGAGAGGTTTCCTATTAAAACTAAAAAGCGCGCCATTGTAGCAAACCATCATCAAATGTGGACGCTTATTAGCAATGAGGGTGCTTTTCGATAGATTAAAGGCGAATGTCTACGATAAAAAAGGGCGGCCAAAGCCACCCTCTTATTATTATTAACCGATCATCGTTTACTGTGCTTTTTCTTTAGCTGCCGTCACGGTAATCGCTAATTCTTCAAGGGCTGCAGGGTTAGCCACACTTGGCGCATCCGTCAATAAACAAGCCGCGGCGGTCGTTTTCGGGAAAGCAATCACATCACGGATGTTTTCCGTTCCACACAACAGCATCACTAAACGGTCTAAGCCAAATGCAAGACCAGCGTGTGGTGGTGTGCCGTATTTTAGTGCATCTAACAAGAAACCAAACTTCAAACGTTGCTCATGCTCATCAATACCCAGCAAATCAAATACCGCTGATTGCATGGTCGCATCATGAATACGAACAGAGCCACCACCAACTTCATAACCGTTTAAGACCATATCGTAAGCATTAGACAATGCATTACTTGGGCTAGCTTTTAATTCTTCTGCCGTCATATTCAACGGTGCAGTGAATGGGTGGTGCATCGCCGCAACATTGCCTTCGCTGTCGGTTTCAAACATAGGGAAGTCAACAACCCACAATGGTGCCCAAGTTGCCCCGTTGGTGATGGCCAAATCTTTGCCTATTTTAAGACGTAAAGCACCCATCGCTTCCGCGACAACATTGGCATTATCTGCGCCAAAAAGAATGATGTCGCCATTCTCTGCTTGAGTACGCTCAATAATAGTTTGCACAATCTCTGCATTTAGGAATTTAGCGACTGGCGATTGGATACCCTCAAAACCAGCAGCGCGATCATTAACTTTCAACCACGCTAAACCTTTCGCGCCATAAATAGCAACAAACGCGGTGTATTCGTCAATTTGCTTACGCGATAGTGCTGCACCACCAGGTACGCGAAGCGCAGCAACGCGGCCTTTTTCATCATTGGCAGGACCAGAGAAAACTTTAAAATCGACGTCTTTCAGTAAATCTGCGACATCAACCAGTTCCATTGGGTTACGCAAATCAGGCTTATCACTACCAAAACGACGAATCGCTTCGCTATACGGCATGACTGGGAACTCACCCAAATCAACATCCAATAGTTCTAGCCACATCTCACGAATCATTTTCTCAGTTACAGCGCGCACTTGATCCGCCGTCATAAATGAGGTTTCAATATCGATTTGAGTAAATTCTGGTTGGCGATCGGCACGTAAGTCTTCATCACGGAAACACTTAACGATTTGATAATAGCGGTCAAAGCCAGACATCATCAGTAACTGTTTGAATAACTGAGGAGACTGAGGTAGCGCATAAAAACTGCCTTTGTGCACTCGACTTGGGACAAGATAGTCACGCGCACCTTCTGGTGTCGCTTTGGTCAATACTGGTGTTTCAATGTCTAAGAAACCATGTGTATCAAGGAAGCGACGGACAAAACTTGACGCTTTAGCTCGTAACTTAATCCGATCGCTCATCTCTGGACGACGCAGATCTAAATAACGGTATTTGAGACGCTGCTCTTCCGAATTCTTTTGATTAGAATCTAAAGGTAAAGCTTCAGAGCGGTTGATGATCTGTAAGTCTTTAGCCAGCACTTCCACTGCGCCCGTTGCCATATCTTGATTGATTTGACTGTCTGGACGAGCGCGGACTTCACCGGTTAATTTAATGCAGAACTCATTACGTACTTGGTTTGCGATGTTAAATACATCCACCATATCGGGGTCGACAACAACCTGAACGATACCTTCACGATCTCGCATATCAATAAAAATCAGACCGCCTAAATCACGACGGCGGTTAACCCAACCGCAAAGTTCTACTGTTTGTCCAACAAGGGACTTGTTCAGGTGACCACAATAATGGCTACGCATAATGAAATTCCCAACCTCTATTTAATTCATCTTATTCCTAGCCGCAGAGCATCTCGCTGCGGCGCATGATTCCATTTATACGCTGAAAAAAGTTGAAAATCGACCTTCCAGAATACAATTTTGCTGTGTTTTCCTCTGCCCTGCTTTTTCCGTACAATAATCAAGCAAAATATGCACAAAGCATCGACAGTAATAAAATTGGCGCTGATTATAACGCTAAAATAACGTATTCTTCAAAGAACTCATGCTCGCCGACAAGAAAAACCTCATCAGCGCAGAGATACCTCTATCACTGGAAGTCAAAAGAGTACAAATAGTGACAATGACAAACTTACCATTACGTCTAGGACTGACCCTATGGTCACACGCTGGTTGGCAAGGGCGTTTTTATCCTTCTGGTAGTTCAGCGGCCGATCGTTTAGCGCACTACGCAACCGTTTTTCACACCGTCGAAGGTAATACGACGTTTTATGCGTCGCCCTCGCCACAAACGGTGAATAATTGGCGAGCCGCAACTCATGACCATTTTCGGTTTACATTTAAGCTACCGAAAAGTATTACCCATCAGCATCAGCTGGTTGGATGCCAAGGCGAACTCAAACAGTTTTTACAATTAATGGCTCCACTGCATCAGCGAATTGGTTTATGGACCATACAACTGCCGGCTTCGTTTAGTGCCGTGCATTTTGGTCATTTACAAAAGTTTTGCCGTTATTTCCCCAAAGATTTCCCATTAGCGGTAGAAGTACGTCATCGTGACTATTTTGCCAAAGGTGAGGAAGAGCGCCGTTTTAACCAATGGCTGATTGAACAGGGAATCAATCGAATTATTATGGATAGCCGCCCTGTTTTTGCTGCCGAGCCAAGCAATGAAACGATTATTGATGCACAAAAGAAAAAGCCGAAAGTACCCGTCCACGCATTAGCCACGGCCGATAACCCCATGATTCGCTTTATCGGCCATCCTGATTTAACCGCGAATTACGCTTTTTTTAAGCCTTGGCTACAAAAGTTACCTCAATGGATCGCCGCCGGAAAACAACCCTATCTGATGATTCATACGCCAGATAATTTTTACGCTCCAGAACTTGCCGTTGATTTATATCAACAGCTACAAACCCGTCTTCGCCATGCACTTCTCAACGAAAGCGCTGCCAATCAAACGGTGTTACCAGACTTAACTGCTTTTCCTGCCCAAAATAGTCAGCAAATGTCGATTTTTTGACGACACCTTGTGACCCACTCTGGGTATATAATGACAGGCCATCAAATTTTTCATAAAATGCCTCACTTTTTTATCCAACCAGTCACTTTATTCCTCATTATTAACGAGGCTATGCCTACTACGTAATAAAGTTCGTAATAAGGTTATAGTTATAAAGGACAGGTGAAATCAAGCGTGCATAAGGTTTACTCATGGCCAACAAAGACACCATATTCTCCGCTCCTATTGATAAAATCGGTGATTTTACCTTCGATGAGAGAGTGGTTGAAGTCTTCCCCGATATGATTCAGCGTTCGGTTCCGGGATACAGTAATATTATTTCCGCAATTGGTATGCTCGCCGAACGTTTTGCTAAGCCGCACTCTAATTTGTATGATCTTGGCTGTTCATTAGGTGCAGCGACCCTATCGATGCGGCGTCATATTCAACAAGAAGGGTGTAAAATTATCGGCGTCGACAACTCATCGGCGATGGTGGAACGTTGTAAACTGCACGTGAATGCTTACCGTTCTGATACGCCAGTCGAGATTATCGAAGCGGATATTCGTGATATCCAAATTGAAAATGCCTCAGTGGTGGTGCTTAACTTCACACTGCAATTTTTATCTCCTGACGATCGTTATCGCCTACTAGAAAATATTTATGCTGGATTACGTAGTGGCGGCATACTGATTATTTCTGAAAAATTTATTTTCCCGAATCAAACGGCCCACGAGCTGCTGATTGATTTGCATCATGACTTTAAACGTGCCAATGGTTACAGCGAATTAGAGATTAGCCAAAAGCGCAGTGCGATTGAAAATGTGATGCGCCCAGACTCCATAGAAGCTCACAAAGCACGCTTTAAAGCCTTAGGTTTTTCCAGCTATGAAATGTGGTTCCAATGTTTTAATTTTGGGTCGATGTTCGCCATCAAATAACTGAATCGTACTTTGTGGGATTACCTCAAATAACCAGCACGCTTTTTCCTTCATGGTAGATATGGGTTCTCTACCATGAGGTTTGTACTCATTAGGAATAGATAATTATGTTTAATTTTGGTCCACTTTATCAGCGCATTGCGCAAGACACCCGTTTACAGCCTTGGTTAGAGGTGTTACCGAAACAACTTGCTGAATGGCAAGCGAAACCTCATGGGGATATGGAGCGCTGGTTACGTGCTTTAAAAAAAATTCCAGAGGCGAGCCCAGATCATATTGACTTGAAAGAATCGGTGTCGGTGAGTAATACTCAACCTTTGCCTGAAGGCGAGCAAAAAAAACTAACCAGCCTATTAAAAACGCTCCATCCATGGCGCAAAGGTCCTTATTCATTGCATGGCATTTACATTGATACTGAGTGGCGCAGCGACTGGAAATGGGATCGCCTTCTACCTCATATTTCCCCTCTTCAAGGCCGTTCAGTATTGGATGTCGGTTGTGGCAATGGCTACCATATGTGGCGCATGCTCGGCGAAGGTGCGTATCAGGTGATGGGTATCGATCCATCTGAGTTGTTTTTAATCCAGTTTGAAGCTGTGCGTAAATTAATGGATAACGATCAACGTGTCCATTTGGTGCCGCTTGGTATTGAACAACTCCCTGAATTACAAGCATTTGATACTGTATTTAGTATGGGAGTATTGTATCATCGTCGTTCACCACTGGATCACCTTCTCCAATTGAAGAATCAACTGGTTAGCGGTGGTGAATTAGTCTTAGAAACACTGGTGATTGAAGGTGACGAAAATGCCGTTCTCGTCCCTTTTGATCGCTACGCTCAGATGCGTAATGTCTACTTTTTCCCATCAGCGCTGGCCTTAAAAGGTTGGTTAGAAAAAGTTGGGTTTGTAGAGGTAAAGATTGTCGATGAGAACATCACCTCGCAAGATGAGCAACGCAGTACCGAGTGGATGACTCATAATTCATTACCTGATTATCTGGATAATGAGGATCCCAGTAAAACCGTGGAAGGCTACCCGGCACCACGTCGAGCAATTTTAATTGCTCAGAAACCATAATTGACACAGCCTTAACTCGTCAGGCTACGGATAAGTCTACCCTAATGGATGAGATCAGCGCCGCTGGGCGCTGATCGATGACTTAAGTATCGAGATCATCCCTTAAGTCATCGAGGGTATAACGAATGAAACCATCACATAATAATAAGGTTGCCAATGTTTAAGCGAATAGCTCCCATCGTCGCACTAAGCCTACTTTCAGGCTGCACCCTATTGAAGGGAGATGAATATCATCAGGCTACGCTGGCCGCACTTCATCAATCTGAATCGAACATTGCTAATAAAATTGTTAATTTAGAACTCCATATAAGCAATCAGATGGATTATATCGATAGCCTTGAAGGTAAAGTCTCTGGTCTACAAAATGAGATGTATGAGCTAAAAAACCTCGCCAACCGACCGATCATCATCAATGAACCATCGCAATCTGCTGACTCAATCGTTACGGTGAATGCTACTCAAACGATACCTCGTCAAGATCTGGTATTAGGTGAAATAGAACGCGTAACCATCGACAGTATTAAACAGTCATTTGATGCTCGAATTGATACTGGTGCAGCGACTTCTTCGCTGAATGCGGTAGACGTTGAAGAGTTTGAACGCAATGGCAAAAATTGGGTACGATTTCACCTTACTGGCGATAATAGCGTCAAAGACGATAGTAATTGGATAGAAGCCCCTATTCTCCGCTATGTTCGTATTCGTCAATCCACCAACGAACAAACCGAGCGCCGTGCTGTGGTCGAATTATGGGTGAAATTGGGGCCTATTCATCAAAAATCTCAATTTACCCTCGCTGATCGTTCACAAATGACCCATCCTATTTTATTAGGTCGGGAATTTATTCGCGATATCGCCGTGGTGGATGTAAGCCGTCAATACATTCAGACAGAAACTAAAGCAAAATAAGGCCCATTATGACGTCACGAATTCCGTTTTATCTATCCATATTCTTATTGATTGTGGTTGGGATTACTTTAAGTGTCATGCGTCATCAAAGCTATGGTGTACCATGGACACCCGGTGAAACTCGCCAAGTCTGGGACATTGAAGCGCGCATTGAATTTAACGCGCAAGGCCGAGAAGTCAAAGTCTCTCTCGCTGCACCTCATACCCAAGATGGCTTTACGCTGATTGGCGAAAATGCCTCTTCTCCGGGTTACGGTATTTCTTATGTCACCACGGAAAGTGGTCGCCGTGCAGAGTGGACAATTCGTCAAGCCAAAGGCCCACAGACCATTTATTACAAAACTCAGTTCTTAGTAGACCCACAAGCTAACGCGCTGCCTGTCCCTCCGAGTGCGCCTATTGTTAGGCCGACATTTGACGGTCCGGATGAAACCTCAGCCATTGCACTTATCGAGCAAGCTAACCGCCGCTCCGCGAATGACGTAACCTTTACTCGCGAACTGATTAAAGCGCTCAACGAAGCAGAAAATCAAAATGCTGCATTGCTGCTTAATAAAATGAGTAAAGTGGATGCGGCGCAAAAACTCCTCTCTTATGCACAAATCCCCAATAAAGTGGTCGGCGTCATTCGCCTTGAAGATGGGCGTCGTCGCCAATCGATCCAACATATGAATCAAGTCTGGGATGGTAATAAGTGGGTGCTATTTAATCCAGAAACTGGAACTCAACCGACTCAACCCAATTTATTGGTGTGGGATGAATCGAATGTTTCTTTACTTGATGTGATGGGTGGACAAAACAGCCAAGTCCATTTCTCTATGATTGCGCAAGATGTCTCGCCTCAACAGGCGACCAACAGCAAAGTCAGCGCCGATGGATTATTAAATCTGTCTATTCATAGCTTACCGCTTGAAGAACAAGCGATGTTCAAAAATATCATGTTGATCCCTATCGGTGCACTGATTGTGGTCTTTTTACGTGTGATCATTGGCTTAAAAACCTCGGGGACTTTTATGCCCGTTTTGATTGCCGTCGCGTTTGTACAGACCCAATTAACCACTGGGATCATCGGATTTTTATTGATTGTCGGCACAGGCTTAATTATTCGTAGTTATCTCTCCAAGCTAAACTTATTGCTGGTCGCTCGAATATCGGCGGTGATCATCTCGGTGATATTGATCATTTCAATGTTCACTGTGGTTGCCTTCAAAATCGGCCTGACCGAAGGTTTAACGATTACGTTCTTCCCGATGATCATTTTATCTTGGACCATTGAACGGATGTCAATCCTCTGGGAAGAGGAAGGCGCTAAAGAAGTGATTCTGCAAGGTGGCGGCTCTTTATTGACTGCCGTGCTGATTTATTTAGCCATGACTAACCCTTATGTGCAGCACTTAACCTTCAACTTTATTGGATTACAGCTAATTGTCTTAGCGGGCATTTTATTATTGGGAACGTATACCGGTTATCGCTTAACCGAACTACGTCGCTTTAAACCCTTGGTAGACGGAGATTAATATGTTTTTTTCTCTTTCTGAATACACCTCCCCTTTCAAATTGCGCCGTAAGGGGATCATGGGCATGAATAAGCGTAATCATAGCTATATTGGTCGCTATAACGATCGCTCCAAGTACCCTCTGGTCGACGATAAACTGCAAACAAAGCTGATTGCTCAACGCGCAGGTTGTACGGTGCCAAAACTGATTGGTGTGATCAGCAACCAAGGGGATGTTAAACGCATCCACGAAATGGTTAAGGAGTGGCCGGGGTTTGTCATCAAACCGGCACGAGGCAGTGGCGGCAAAGGTATCTTAGTCATCACTTCCCACCAAGATGGCCTTTACACCAAACCTTCTGGATCGACGATTAATAAAGAGGATGTTGAGCGACACATTAGCAACGCTTTAGCAGGTCTTTTCTCACTGGGCGGTAAAAATGACGTCGCGGTGGTCGAAAACCTAATTAAATTTGATGACTGCTTTGATGGTTTCAGCTATGAAGGCGTTCCCGATGTACGGATCATCGTCTTTAAAGGCTACCCAGTAATGGCAATGATGCGGCTTTCTACCTCCGCTTCAGATGGCAAGGCTAACTTACATCAGGGAGCAGTAGGCGTCGGGGTCGATATCCGATCCGGTAAAGCAGTACGTGCCGTACAGTTCAATCGCCCAGTAACTCATCATCCCGATACCGGTAAATCATTATCTGAGCTCACGGTACCGCATTGGGAACGCTTATTAACCTTAGCGGCCAGTGCATGGGAAATGACCGGTTTAGGTTATATTGGGACTGATATGGTGCTGGATAAAGAAGAAGGCCCAATGGTGCTTGAGCTTAATGCCCGCCCAGGTTTAGCGATTCAAACCGCTAATGGCGCAGGGTTACTACCGAGGTTACAGCATATTGAAAGTATCGGCTCACCGTTGATTTATCCGACCCCAGCTGAGCGAGTCGCTTATGCCGCGAAACAATTTGGACTAAATAACGTTTAATCCCCCGTTGTGTTACCCTTTCAAAAAACCGTTCCGCGGAACCATAAAAAAGCGCCTTATCCTTAAGGCGCTTTTTATTGATAAGTGGCTAAGCCCTAGCTAAGCGCATCGGCTAGCGGCAGAGACTCATTTTTCGGTTTTTCACTGGTGAAGCCACGTAATCCTACGACATGCACGTGTTCGTGATCTTTAAATACCTTACGCACCAGTTTATAGGTGGTTCCTCTTTCTGGGCTGATATTTTCTGGAGCCGCAATCAACAATTGCATATCCAAACGTTCACACAATTCAAATAGCGTTGCTATTGATTTAGCATCTAAACGTGCCGCCTCATCTAAGAACAATAAACGGCATGGAATAATATCTTTACTGCGTAGACGACGAGATTCTTCTTCCCAGCTCTGCACGACCATTAGTAAGATGGACTGACCCGTACCAATCGCTTCACCTGTTGACAATGCGCCCGACTCAGCTTGTAACCATCCATCTGAACCACGATTAACCTCAACACTTAACTCTAGATAGTTACGGTAATCGAGCAGCTCTTCACCCAATATTTGTGGTGAACGCTGTCCCATATCGATATGGGGATTCACTCGTTGGAATAGCTTCGCCATCGCTTCTGAGAAGGTATAACGTGAACTTTCAAACAAATCTTTATGCTGAGCTTGCTGCTCGGCTAAACCACTGAGCAGAACTTCATGGCTTTCACGAACTTTGACATTTAAGCGCACACCGTTAACTTGCCCAAAAGCGATATTCGAGAGCCCTTGGTTAAGCATGCGGATCCGGTTTTGTTCACGTTGAATGGTTTTACGAATAATGCTCGCCACCGAATCTGAGCTGATCGCTAATCGGTTTTCCCGCTGAGTCAGCTCTTCTGTTAGACGAGCTAGCTCGACTTCCATCTCTTCAATCGCTTCGACAGGATCATCGGTACGAATAATATCTTGTCGAATTCGTTCACGTAAGTGCTGATAAACCGCAATGTAAAACAGTACCTTACGTTCAGGATAAGCATTATCCTCCGAGAGACGTAGCGCATCACGCAGCGCCTCATTATTCGCCACGGCAAGACGTAGCGCCCCGAGCGATTTATCCGACATGGAGCGTAACTCGTCAGCCGATAAATAAGCCAATTCACGTTTATGCAAACGACGTTCAACATCATTTTGGCGGGCTAAACGAAGTACCGCACACCATCCTGCTTTAGCATTCACAACGAAGGTGCGTAAATCTTGATACTCTTTTTCTAATTTTTTCAATCGCTTGGCAAGCGATTTCATCTCAATTTCGGTTGAGGTGATTGTCCGCTCATAGTGACTCTTACGGCTACGAGAGCTGTGCAAACGTTCATGCAGCTCATCACGGCGCTGCTGAGCTCTGAATAATGCGTTTTCATCTGGATGTACGCCAAACTCCTGTAGCTCTTGCTTAAACTCTTGCATCGTTTCCAATTTGGATTGATGAGCACTTTTTAACGACGCTAATACTTGATTATATTGATTGAATTGCGCTTGCGCTTGTTTTAGCTCTTCTCGTGTACGTTGACGTAAACTCTCGGCTTGAACTAACTTGGCTTTTAGCTGCTCACTGAGTTCGCTACTTTGATTGAGAAGATCCACCGAATCTGCGTAAGCAAAGTGGTGACGACGTTCAACCAAATCCGCTAGGGCAAAAATCTGCGCCTTCAGTTGTTGCAGCGAACGATCCGCAGCAAGATACTGCTGTTCTAAAACTTCAAACTGTTCAGGATCAACCTCTAACGCTGAAGCAATTGGCGCGAGCTGTTCAACCGTTCTACCATGTGCATTCAGCCAAGCCTTGGCTTCCATCAACTGAGCTAACTTGGCATCAATATCTGCAGCTCGTTCGGTTAATCCAGACTCAGATAACAAACGAAAATTAGGTGCAATCTTCTCTAATAGTGCTAATGCCTGTTTACTCAATTGACGCCGACTGGTTTGTTGCTGTTGCTGATGCTCTAACTCGACTAACTGGCGAGTAAGATGATTGAGCGCATCACGAGCATGACTGAGTGCTTGTTCAGGATCCGACTCAAACGCAACTTGCAAATGCTGAGCAACAAAATCATTAAAACTACGGTATAAGCGCTGTAACTTTTGTGAATCAAACGCGGCCTTAGCATGCGCTTCTACGACTTCATCACGCTCATCGCGCAGTAGTTCTAAACGCTGCTCACGAGCAGCACGTCCAAACAGTGGAATTTTTGGAAAACGTGAATAGCGCATTTGACGCTGATTGAGCTGAACACAGACCGCACCTTCCAGTTCTGCCGCATTAAATGAGCTGTCATCGAACGCATCAATATCACCCTCAATCAGATAAAGATCTTCTGGACAGTCATCTAACTCAACCAGTTTTTCTTTTATGCCTGAAAGATCAGAGACCACAATCGCGTGGCGGGCAGGACCGTACATGGCACTGAAGTACGGCGCATCTTCTAACGTAATATCATCGTAAATTTCAGAAAGTAAAACGCCACCAAGGGTATCGGCAAGGCCTTTAAGACGAGGATCATTCGATCCGCCCGGTGAAGCTAAACGTTCAATATCATTTTCTAATTGCTCGCGACGTTGAGCCAATGCGTCTTTCTGAGCCGATTGATGTTTTTCACGCTCTAGAATGGCTTGCATTTCAGCCATTACCGATTGACGGCTGTCTAAACTCGCTCCACTTTGCTCTCGCAATAGCTGCAACGCTTCTGTCGCTTGGTGCCAAGCCGGTGCTTGTGACTCTAGCTGTTTAATCGCATTACGCTGTTCTTGTTCAAGACCACGCTGTTGACTACGCTGATCGCGTAGTGCTTCTTGTGCTTGTTCAAGCTCTTCCAAAAGTGCAAGGTGCTGCTCACGCTCATGCGGCAATTGAGAGGGATCATCCAGCATTACCTGAAATTGCTGATGATATTCAGCCACCGATTGACGCACGGATTGTTGCTGTTCGATACGGTGCTGTAAATCTCGCTGCTGTTCATACCATAGCGCTTCATTCTGTACGAGTTGTTGTGCTTGCTGTGCTTGAGCGAGTAACTGGTTTGCACACTCTGCTGCTTGGCTACGAGCCACATCACCTAAAACGCGACTCACTAAGTGCAAGGCTTCGTTAAACCGTGCTGAAGCAGCTGAAGACATATCGAGCTTATGTTTAACCGCCAATAATTCGCTGGTGGTTGACTCTTGACGCCCACTTAGCTCAATCATCACCGCCTGAGCACTTTCCGCCGTCAAGTTATCATCAGCGAGCTGTTGACGTGCTTTGGCCAAGGCTTGCATCGCTTGTTGATACTGCAAAGCTCGCGTTTGCTGAATGTCCAAAGCTTGTTGATAATCCGCGAGCTGAGTTTTCAGACTATCGACTTCCTCTTCAGCAGCAGTAGCTTGGTCTTCAACCATCACTAAGCGCTCTTGCGCTTCCTCAACCACCATCAACTGTTCTTCAAGACGCAAACTCAACTCTTCAAGATCATCTTGATAACGGGCAATTTTTTCTTGCTGACGAAGGGCATTTTGTACTAACTGTAGATGATCGGCTGCACTTTGATGATCCTGTTCCAGCGCAGCTTCTTGTTCAAGCAATATTTCCAGCTCTTCGTGCACTTGATTCAATAACCGATTGTGCTCCAGCAAACTATCACGTGCGCTAAATAACTCTTGGCGTAAGGTCAACGTTTGCTGCACTTTACTACGACGTTCATTAGCGTGACGCATATAATCAGCGGCAACATATTGGGTCGATTCGGTGATTAAATGTTTGAATAAATCACGATCGGCTTGGGTGTTTTTTATCGCTTCCAGCGTCATACGGTTTTCTCGCAGCGCTGACTCCATATCTTGGAAAGCTTTTTTCACCCCACCATTTTGTGGCAGTAAGTAATCGCGTAATGAGCGGGTAATCGCACTGGAAATACCTCCGTATAAAGAGGCCTCAATGAGACGATAAAATTTTGAGCGGTCACTGCTATTACGCAGCTTTTTCGGTACCACACCAAATTCAAACATTTGACTGTGATAATCAACGATGGAACTGAACGATTTAAAATGTGCCCCTTCAATACCATGAACGGCTTCTTTAACTTCGTTGAGCTGCCTCACTCGAGCGTGTTGATCGGAAACACTTTCAATCAAAATATCCGTCGGTTTGATATGGCTAGGTAAACCCTGAATGACAAAAGGTTTAATATCGACTTTTTTATCACGGCCAGCGACTTGTTGCAGTTTTACCGCAAACAGCAAGCGTTGATGACGAGAATTCACCACATCCAATGCCGCATAACAAGCGCCAGGTTGTAATTTACCGTAAAGACCTTTATCACGAGATGCCTGAGAGCTGCCTGCTTCTGTGGTATTACGAAAATGCAGTAGACTTTGATCGGGAATTAATGCGGTGATAAACGCCGCCATCGTGGTTGATTTACCTGCCCCATTGCCTCCAGATAACGTCGTCACCAAATTATCAATATCAAAAGTACGTGCGAAAAAGCCGTTCCAATTGATCATGGTCAGCGATTGATACTTACCTCTTTCAATCATGCTTCATCTTCCCATAATGTCGGTTGATCTTCATGTTGTTCGTCAGCAGATACCGTATCCAATAAGCTTTGCTGACTTGGCTCTTGACTATGAACAACGGCTTCACCATCTCGTATCAAACGCAATTGCGCCTGACGTAAATCGTCACCAATACGCACATCGGCCCCAAAACGAAATACCGCTTCGGTAATTCTAAATTTGGTCGTTTCCCCAAGATGGATAATCATCCCTAGGCGGCGTAAACGACGTAGCGAGGTACGGACTTTTTCAAACAGTTTCTCTTTATCCAAATCTGAACCTTGCGCACGATTGGTCGCAAGCTTCATCAATTTCTTCTCATCGGTCAAACTCAATAACTCTTCATAGAGTTCTTGATACGTAAATAAACCTTCATGGGCAAGACGCTCTGGACTTAGATATAAAAAGCACAGCACTTTACCAACCAGCATATCTAATTCAGAAAGAACGCTGCGGTTGATCAACGAAGTAGAACGTGGGCGTAAGTAAAAAAAGCCCTCTGGAGCACGAACTAACTCGGTATTGTAGCGCTGATAAAAAAGAGCCAACTCAGGTTCAAAATCACTGAGAAATGCATGGTTATCTAAATCATCACTAGACACATGACGTCCAGCGCGTAATTGGCTGTCTAAAGCCGGGAAAAGCGGGTTAACAATCGCTTTAGCCAGATTTTCTGGCATGTAGTGGTTAATATCGGTCAATGACATTAGCTTGTACCTTTGCACCAAATTGGTTAATCGCTTGCCAATCAGGTTGAATGGCTTGGTAGTCGGATTGTGAATAGCCCAAGCGAACCGCTTGGTCGACAACAATGCGGGCTAGATCGAAATGATGGGTTCTTGGATGTGCGGCAAGATAATCACGCAGAACATGACCAAGGTTGATTGGTTGGCCCTGCTGCTTGTGACTCTGGAGCATATCAGCAATACGTTCCGCAAGCTCATCGTGAACCTTTTGAAACGTTTCATATTCAACTTGTGGTGGAATATGACCAGTGACTTCTTCATCTCGTAGCATCAATGTCTCGTCACGCAGATCAGATAAACGCTCTGCTTCTGCATAAGTGAGTAACCAAGGCTGTAAAAAATAGTCCTGTAACGACTGACGTAAACGTTGGCTGAAGGCACGATTTTGGTCCATGTCGATCGCGGTACGAATAAACTTATGTACATGACGATCATAACCAATCCATAAATCGATCGCTTGTTGCCCCCAACTGATGATTCGGTCTAACTTCATTTGCAGCACAAACAGCACTTCATCGATAAACTCTAATTCTGGATCGCCATAAACAATCTCTTGAATATCAAGAATTTGAGTTTGTAATTCGTCGCCTGCAGCTTGAAGCGTATCTTGCAATTCTCGTAATGTTGATGAGGTT
Organism: Vibrio injensis; assembly: GCF_001895205.1. GTDB lineage: Bacteria > Pseudomonadota > Gammaproteobacteria > Enterobacterales > Vibrionaceae > Vibrio > Vibrio injensis. Next base: position 215,890 of record NZ_BDJF01000016.1, read on the forward strand.
TCAGACAATAAACTTTCACAATTATGAATCGCTTCTCGCCAATCTTTATTCAATAGATCGGCTATTTGTTGTTTCACTGATTGCTGCTGCTCATCCAAGACGCGTTGGTTAAGATCGATACGATCAAAGATTTCACTCACTGAGTATTTTAATACACCATAAACATTCTTTTTCCAATGTGCGGGTGTACCACCTTGCTGAGCCGATTTAACCGCTTTAGCCATTTCATCTGCTAACAAAGAGAGTTGAATAGAGAGTTTTAATTTCGAGAATTGACGATGACGAACATAATAATCGGTAATGCCAATCGCTAAGGGAGATAAGCGATAAATACTTGCGCCATCGGTAACCTCACTAGTAAAACGACTGAGCAAACGCTGTTTAACCAGTTCATTAATAGCATTATTAGCCCGAAATGCAGAGACTTCACCCGTTTCAGTAAATAGGCGGCTAACAATTGCAAATGCATCATGCAATTCTCCTTCACCTAATTCTTCATCGAATTTTTCATGGCTCAATACAGCAATCGCTATTAAAAACGCCAGCCGTTCAGCAGGTAAGTTCAAAGAAAAATCGTGCTGCTTCACCCAACTGACGAGTTCATCAATCGGTTGTTCAGTCGCATTGTGAGTCATATCACTCATTGTTCTTCCTGTGGTTGTTTCCTAGCCCAAACATGGATGTAGCGTCCTAAAGATAGATAAGGCTCTTGGCGGCAAAATTGTTGCTCTAATGCCAACAGGTCTGCAAACTCAAACTCGCCCATATTGGCCATATTGCCGATATAGTCACTAAAGCAGCGAATACCTGACTTACCCATGATTTGATATCCAGCATGTTCAATCCACTGATATACATCAGCGGGGATCAGCCCTTTTTGTGGCTGTAATTTAAATCGTTTACGATGTGGCATGCCATTTAAAATATGTGGAATATTGCCACATACCGCATTTTTATAAACTAAGCCATGTTGGTTGTAAAACATCACCGAGACAATACCGCCGGGACGTACCAGTGTTAATAACTGCTGTAAAGCCTCTTGGGGATCGGTCAACCATTCCATCACTGCATGAAATAAAATGATATCAACGGGCTCCGTCAAGTGTTGCTGCACAGCTTGTACCGAGGAATGCACAAAGCGAAACCTCTCTAATAACCCTTGGCCAGTCACTTCTTGTTTGGCCAAATCGAGCATCTCTTGTGAAAGATCACATAATGTAATCTGATGACCAAGCCTCGCGAGTTTTTGCGACATTTGCGCAAGGCCACCGCCCGCATCCAAAACATGCAGTGGTGTTGTTTGGCCGTTAAAATGGGTCAAAATTTGCGTGAGATCATCCCAAACAATGACTTGACGAATCTCGCCTTTGTCAGAGCCGTAAATATTTTTTGCAAATTTGTGGGCAATATCGTCGAAATTGCGATCTTCAGTCACAGTAGCTTGAGTTATGATAATAAATCGTGCTGCTATTCTGTCATAGGAATGGCAGGAATAAAGGACCTTTCGCTGATTTTATTATCAAGTGCTGTTTTTTCGGACTATTTAATCTATGTTTGAGCTGAAAAAAATCGTTTCTTCTCTACTGATGCCATTACCAGCGCTGCTGTTGATTGGTTTTATCGGCTTAATGCTGATTATGTTTACCGCTAAGCGTAAAACTGGTTGCCTAGTAGTATTGTTTTCTTTGTCCAGTTTATTCGCCATTTCTTTTCAACCAATCTCCAATCAGTTATTGATGCCTTTGGAGCGTCAGTACAGCGCTTTTTTACCAGTTGAAGGTACTATCGATTACGTAATGGTACTAGGTAATGGTCATGTCGTTGATGATAGCATTCCACCAACCTCAGAACTCAGTCGAGCCGCTTTAATGCGTCTGACGGAAGGTATTCGTGTCATGCGAATGTATCCCGGTTCAAAACTTATCTTGTCCGGCTATGCAGGAGGTAGTGAAATTAGCCATGCACGTATGTTGGCTAAAGTTGCGCTGGCGCTTGGTGTTGCTAAATCGGACATTATTTTGCTTGAAACCGCGCAAGATACGTGGGAAGAAGCGAGACAAGCGGCGGCTTTTGTTCAGCAACGCACCTTAGTACTGGTCACTTCGGCCAGCCACATGGCCCGAGCGATGAATGAGTTTCAATCTGCTGGACTAAATCCAATCCCAGCACCAACCAATTACCTAGCTCAAACTAATATCAGCCAAGCGTGGGATAAATATACCCCAAGAGCGCTCTATTTAGAGCAAACTGAACGATATTGGCATGAAACCATAGGACTCATTTGGCAAACGATGCGCGATTGGGTCACTCATGAACCTAAGTTGCCTGAATCAAAACCTATGATAGAGGGTAACTGATTTTCTCGTTATCAGTCGAAAAGTGGTGGTGTGCACAACTTGATAAACATTGTACCTATTTAGCATTGAATGGAAGGATTATGGGCCGAATTTGATTGCGAGTTACTGCGTTGCAGTCTAGAATCTTGCTGGTTATCAACAAGATTAAATGTAACCAATAGGCCGCTATTTAACAGCGGTTTTTGTGTTTTTATTACTTTTAGGCTGACGTTAGCCTATACCCGAATCATGAGACTTTGCATAAAGGGCAGCTCCGGTAATACCCTTGGCAAACCTCTCGTCTATCACACTCCCTAGTAGGATGATTGCATTTTCGGGCACACAACTACTGCTCCAGTTGTCTCAACACCGAGCAGTCATCGACAGGATAATTTTATGGCTACGATTAAAGACGTTGCACGCCTAGCGGGCGTATCAACAACAACCGTATCTCATGTCATCAATAAAACTCGTTTTGTGGCAGAAACCACCCAAGAAAAAGTCTTGGACGCTGTTAAACAGCTAAATTATGCACCGAGCGCGGTCGCACGCAGCTTAAAATGTAATACAACGCGTACAATCGGTATGCTGGTGACTCAATCAACCAACTTATTTTTTTCTGAAGTAATCGATGGGGTTGAAAGTTATTGTTACCGCCAAGGCTACACACTCATTCTCTGTAATACTGGTGGTATCTACGAGAAACAGCGTGATTATATTCGCATGCTTGCTGAAAAGCGGGTCGACGGAATGTTGGTCATGTGCTCCGATTTAACGGAAGAGTTACTTGAGATGTTAGACAGTCATCCCTCCATCCCTAAAGTTATTATGGATTGGGGCCCACAAACGTCACAAGCGGATAAAATCATTGATAACTCTGAAGAAGGGGGTTATCTGGCTACAAAATATTTGATCGAAAATGGGCACACTGAAATCGCTTGTCTAAGCGGTCACTTTGTTAAAGCCGCCTGTCAGGAGCGTATTGCCGGTTTTCGTCGTGCCATGGCAGAAGCTAACCTAACCGTTAAAGAAGATTGGATCTTAGAAGGTAACTTCGAATGCGATACTGCCGTTCTGGCCGCGGATAAAATCATTGCGATGGATACACGCCCTACTGCGGTGTTTTGCTTTAATGACACCATGGCATTAGGCTTAATCAGCCGTTTACAGCAACGTGGTGTACGCGTACCAGACGATATGTCTGTTATTGGTTATGACAATATTGAGTTAGCTGAATATTTTTCTCCACCACTGACCACTGTGCACCAACCTAAACGCCGTGTAGGTAAAAATGCCTTTGAAATATTGTTAGAACGTATTAAAGATAAAGAACATGAGAGACGTATTTTTGAAATGCACCCAGAAATCGTTGAGCGTGATTCAGTCAAAAAACTCACTAATTAATAGATAAGCACTTCATTACCCCATCATAAATCACAAGCTCCAATCATAACTCTAGGCTATGATTGGAGCTATTAATACCCAAACCATTCACACTACCAATGAAATAAAAGGCATACTAGTGATGACTGAGTGTGATACTTATTCAATGATTTGTTTATTTTATACATCCACGTTATACTATTTTGTCAATAATGAAACGTGTCACGCACAGGGCAAACCATCTGAAAAGATGGGACGCAAAGCCTCCGGCCTAAACCAAAGTGGTAGGTAGCGGGGTTGCCGATGACAAAATAGCCAAAAGAAGAAGTCAACTCCCCTTACTATTATGCTTTTTGACTTTTTGCTATTTTCTCGGACCTGATTTTGCTGGCGAATTGCTTAATACACCGAGAATAACAGCATGGATAAACCCGTATTAAAAGATTCAATGCGACTATTCGAACTGCTTGGCCAGGTCAAGTCGCGCTCAATGTTTGGTGGCTTCGGGATTTTTGTCGATGACACCATGTTCGCTTTAGTTGTCAATAATCAACTGCATCTTCGAGCTGACGATGAATCGGCCAAAGTTTTTTCCGCAAGAGGTTATCTACCCTATGTTTATAAAAAACGGGGCTTTCCTGTGGTGACTAAATACTTTGCGTTACCTGATACCTGTTGGCTTAATCCAAACCATATCTTGCAAGAAGCAACCATTGCATTACGCCATGCAAAAGCTGAGCGAGAGCAACAAGAGCAAACGAAACCCACTCGCTTAAAAGACCTGCCTAACCTACGCTTAGCGACTGAACGGATGCTTAAAAAAGCAGGTATTCACTCCGTTGACCAGTTACAACAAGCTGGTTCTGTTGCGGCTTATCAAGCAATTAGACAAAGTCACTCATCGGATGTCAGTGTAGAACTATTGTGGGCATTAGAAGGGGCAATTGAAGGTAAACACTGGTCGGTTATCCCCCCAAGCCGCCGAGAAGAACTGAAAAAAAGCCTATTCTAATTCAGATACCTAGCCCGCTAGCCAGTCAGGCGTAGCGGGCATATTGATCCGTAATCACTTACCCTGATAGATATTATAGCCGTTTGAAATTCATCATTTCGGTATCATTGACACGACTTGAATGGACAAAACTGCAAGCCATCCCCTTCCATCGCTATCGTTATAAATCAACAACATAATAAAACTAGGGCAACTAAACCTAGCTGCCTCACAATCGTATTCTTCTATTAGCAAATGGAGAAATTAAAGCACAGAATGAGATAAAGTGGTTGGTGTGCTTTGCCGCTGGATAAATTGAATCGACAGCTGGTTAAACAACTCCGGTTGTTCGACATTACAAACATGCCCACAGTTTGGAAGCTCCAACAGCTCACTTTGCCGATGAGCGGCGACCATTTCACGTACTGGGCGAATAAACATGTAATCACGCTCTCCCATTAAATACAACGTCGGAATAGGCAATTCTCTATCTTTAAAATAACGCATTAATGGATTCACTTCGGCAGTCAACGTAAACCAACGTTTAAATTCTTGCTGACACAATTTTTTAGCTTCTCGAACAAACAAATGACGAGACTCTTTCTGACTGCGTTGTGGCATCACAATGTAAGCAAACAGACGATATAACCACATATAGGGGATGAGATGTTTACTTAAATGACCGAGCTTAACTAATAGTTGCGAACGAATATTCAAGCGAGTAACCGCCCCACCTAATACCATAGAGCGAACTCGCTGAGCAGATAATTCGGCAATATTACGCACGATGATCGTGCCCAAAGACATCCCGACAAAATGAGCTGAAGCTATTTTCAAGTGATCCAGTACTTTGAGGACGTCGATGGTCACCGTTTTAAAAGTATATCGATTAGTAATCAGATCTTTGATAATACGATGAGATTTTCCGTGACCGCGTAAATCAATCAATAACAAGTTAAAATGCTGTTTGTACGCTTTGATCTGTTTAAACCAAATAGATGAGCTTCCGCCAGCGCCATGCACAAACACCACCCATTCTCGGCTAGTTGGGTGTGGATAGACTTTATGGAACAGTAAAGATTGAGACATGGATACCACAGAAAATCAAAATCATTGATACTGAGAGATTAGCATATTTTAGTGTCAAAAATCGTTTTTGAGTTGTAAAAAACTATTGTGAGTAGACCGATGAGGAAACGCTCCCCATCGGTACAGAAGAACATAATTCAGAAAAGGAATAATAGGCTATCCGCTCACCAAGCACTTGTATACACTTCTAACCTTTACTCGCATTAGTCAAAAATAGCTAAGCGATACATTTTTATATATTCAAGGGCAGACTCGCGCCAGCCAAAATCTTTGCTCATCGCTCGTATTTGAACATTGAGCATCTCTTCTGGTTGCTGTAGATAAAATAGTAATGCTCTTTGCATTGTGATCAATAATGCTGAAGGCGATGGCTCTTGAAAACCAAATCCCGTCGCTTGCTGCGGATACTTATCATAATCTTGTACGGTATCTTTTAAACCGCCGACCTCTCGTACAATAGGTAAAGTACCATAAGCCATACTGTAGATTTGGTTTAGTCCACAAGCTTCAAACTCTGAAGGCATCAGGAAAAAATCCGCTCCAGCCTCGACTAAATGGGCAAGACGATTACTGTAAGTCTCAACGAACCCTAACCTATGAGGGTGATGTGCTGCCATTTTATGTAATGCTGCCGCAATCTCCGGTTCACCAGTACCGACGATCACCACTTGTACCTGATTGCGTAAAAACGATTCAAGAATAGGCAATAAATAATGAAACCCTTTTTGATGAGTCAAACGACAAACCATACCAAACAGAGGCGTAGCGACTTGTGGTAAATTTAACTCTTGTTGTAAGGCCAATTTACTGGCTGATTTTCCAAGAGTCAGTGATTGGCGCTCAGCATGATAAGTCTGAGGAATATACCGATCTGTTAGAGGGCTCCATTCAGAATAATCGCATCCATTGACAATACCATGTAAATCTCGTGCTCGACGGACAAAATCATCCACTAATCCATGAGAACCTAACGGCGTCAATAATTCAGAAGCATAGTTAGGACTCACTGCATTGATCTTATCGGCAAAAGCAATACCTGCTCTAAGCATACTGACATGATCGTGGCCATATTGAAGGAACTCCATCCCAGAGAGATTTAACTCAGGAATAACTTCCAATTGGTAATAAGAAAAAATACCTTTGAAAATGGCATTATGAATGGTCAGTACTGACTTGACTCCGAAAAAATAAGGATCTTCACGATAGCGAGTTTTTAATAAAAAAGGCACTAAACCCGTGTGCCAATCATTGGCATGAATGATGGTGGGTTTTATGTTCAGCTTGGGCAAAATATCCAAGCTTGCCGCCGAGAAAAAGCCAAAACGTTCACCATTATCTGCGTAAGCTTGATTGTGTTCCGCATACATTTCTGGTCGGTCAAAATAAGCGTCACAATCAACCAGATAAACCACAACGCCGTCCAGTTCACCTTGCCTAACTTGATAGCGGGTATGGGGCCAATGGGTTAACTCGGTTTCAAGTATAACGGGAAAATCCATTTTATTTGGAATTGAACGATAAGCAGGTAGCACAATGGCTACCTGATGACCTAACTCCTGTAATGCTTTTGGTAAAGCTTTCGCGACATCAGCTAAACCACCGCTCTTCACTAAACCTTCTGCTTCGGATACAACAAACCAAATATTCATTTTTTCAAGATTAGAATCCAACTTTCGTTCCTTTTTCGATGACCACAATGCCTTCATCAGAGACGTGGAAGCGCTGCCTATCTAATTGTAGATCTTCTCCAATCACTGTTCCTGGGGCAATCTCAACATCTTTATCAATGATGGTGCGCTTAATTGTACAACCTGCACCAATTTTAACATCACCGAGAATAATCGATTCACTGATCCATGAGCCTGCACCAATATTCGTTCGAAAGCCTAGCACGGATTTATAAATTTTTGCGCCTTGAATATAACTTCCGGCCGAAATGAGACTATCGGTGATACAAACCTTTTTCTCGCCTTCATTGACAAAGGTCGCCGGTGGTAACGGTGGATAATGAGTATGTAAAGGCCAACTGCGGTTATAAAGAGAAAATGGTGCATCTTTTTGCAATAAATCCATATGAGCAGACCAATAAGACTCTATCGTTCCGACATCACGCCAGTAGGCTTCGCCCTTCTCACCTTTGATTTTATTGGTTGAGAAATCATAAACGAAGACCTCGCCCTGCGGAAACATTTTAGGGATGATATCTTTGCCAAAATCGTGGCTTGATTGCTCATTAGCAGCATCTTCACGAAGTTCACGGCATAATGTTTCAGTATCAAAAATATAGTTACCCATTGAAACCAATGCCCATTCTGGCTCACCCGGTATCGATTTAGGGTGTTGTGGTTTCTCTTCAAAACCAATCATCTTCCCTGTGACATCAACTTCGATAACACCAAATTGAGAAGCCTGTGAAAGGGGCATACGAATAGCCGACACGGTCAGCTTTGCTTCCATTCGACGGTGGAAATCAAGCATCTGACGAATATCCATTTTATAGATATGATCAGAACCAAAGATACACACGTCATCCGCTTCAGAGATTTCAATAAAACGTAAATTCTGATAAATGGCGTCAGCCGTACCTTCATACCAGCGCTTACCATCACGCATCTGTGCTGGTATGGAGTCAATAAAACTGCCGCGAATACTGGATATGTTCCACCCTTTTTTCATATGTAGATACAGCGATTGAGATTTAAATTGCGTAAGTACATAAATTCGCATTAAATCCGCATTCACAAAATTATTGAGCGCAAAGTCTATTAAGCGATAACTACCACCAAATGGCACGGCAGGTTTAGTACGCGATTCAGTTAAAGGCTTTAATCTTGAGCCTTCACCACCAGCCAGAATCATTCCTAGTACACCGGTCATTATTATTCTCCATTAAGTTTTATTGATTATCATCATGTCAATACTATTGGGGGGATGACGATACTATCCTTAGTTTATTACGGCCTTTCGGCCAGCCACGAAAAGTGCAATTGGTTGTGTATTACTTTATAGCGTTTGCATAAAAATACAAATGGCAATTGTCTATTTTGAGCCAGTAAAACAGCCAATCTATTGAACTCCTAATCTTGTTCACAATTAACGCATCATAACGTTATGAAATTGCATTTTTATGTTTCATTTTTGGTAACAAAAATAACGAATATTTATTGATGACAAGGAAAATACGATGGAGATTAGATGAAAATTTTTCTTGAAAATACACATGAATTACCCATTAAAGATAACTCTTTCTAAAAACATAGAGGCAGCCTATGGCTGCCTCTATGTGTCGACTAATCAAGAGAAATTTCTCTTATTTGGCTGACTTACGTTTGTCCGTCACTTGCCAATCACCATCGTCATAGATTGCCGTCCAACCAGAAGGTTTACCATTTATTTCCGTCCGTACGTAATGCTCTTTGCTCTTACGACTGAATCGTACCACCGCTGCAAGCCCATCAGGATCATGAGTGGGCGCCTTCGCTAGATATTGGTACTTTTCAGGTAGACGTTGTTTAAAACGCTGTAACTCTTCAACAAGAGGTGCTCGGGTTTCACGAGATTTAGGAAAATTGCTGGCGGCTAAAAATAGTCCAGAAGCACCGTCACGTAGCACAAAATAGGCATCTGAGTTTTCACACGGCAGTTCAGGGAAATGAACCGGATCTTCTTTCGGCGGAGCAACTTCACCGTTTCTCAATATCTTCCGAGTGTTCTTACAATTGTCATTGGTGCAGTCCATGTACTTACCGAAGCGCCCAGTTTTTAGCACCATATCTGATGAACATTTATCACATTCAACAACAGGGCCATCGTAACCTTTAACTTTAAACTCACCGGTTTCAACAACATAACCTTCGCAGTTTGGGTTATTACCGCAAACATGCAGCTTACGTTGACCATCAATCAGATAAGCGTCCATCGCCGTTTCACAAATCGGACAACGTTTTTTCGCTCGTAATGCTGCGGTTTCGACATCTTCCTCAAGAACATTGATAATGCCATCTTCATCGCCCAAATTAATCGTCGTTTTACAACGTTCTTTCGGAGGCAATGCATAGCCTGAACAACCGAGAAAAACTCCTGTTGAAGCCGTTCTAATCCCCATAGGACGAGAACAGGTTGGACACATAATGTTGGTCATTACAATATGATTAGGCTTCATACCGCCGTGATCTTCGTCCTGCTCGGCTTGCTCTAAATCACCGCTAAAATCGACGAAGAAGGCATCCAATACTTGTTTCCAATTCGCTTCCCCCTCTGCAATTTGGTCAAGTTTTTCTTCCATCCGAGCGGTGAAGTCATAGTTCATTAAATCGGTAAAACTACCATCGAGACGGTCGGTGACGATTTCGCCCATTTTTTCAGCATAAAAACGGCGCTGATCAACTTTTACGTAACCACGATCTTGAATAGTGGAAATGATCGATGCGTACGTTGATGGACGACCAATGCCACGTTTTTCTAATTCTTTAACCAATGCCGCTTCCGTAAATCGTGCTGGCGGCTTAGTGAAATGCTGCTTAGGATCCAGCTTCTCAAGGGTAAGAACTTCGCCAACTTGCACCGCAGGTAAAATTTGATCCTCATTTTTACCGAGTGGACGCTGCACACGAGTCCAGCCATCAAATTTTAAAATCCGTCCTTTCGCTTTCAACGTATATTCATCGGCTTTAACACTTACTGTCGTTGAATCGTATTGAGCTGGCGTCATTTGACATGCGACAAATTGATTCCAAATCAAGGCATAAATTTTATGTGCGTCTGCTTCCATACCTTGTAAATCATCGGCTTTGACATTAACGTCAGAAGGACGGATCGCTTCGTGCGCTTCTTGAGCCCCTTTCTTGCTGCCATAGACAATCGCTTGCTGTGGCAGATACTGTGGGCCAAATTGCTGCTCGATAAACTGACGCGCTGATTCCACCGCTTCGGTGCTCAAGTTGGTAGAATCTGTACGCATGTAAGTAATGTAACCTGCCTCGTACAAGCGCTGCGCTAGCATCATGGTTTTCTTCACGCCATAGCCTAAGCGGGTACTGGCCGCTTGCTGAAGCGTGGAAGTAATAAATGGTGCACTCGGCTTACTTGTCGTGGGTTTATCTTCACGTTTACAAACTTCAAAGCGTGCTTTTTGCAATACGGATAGAGCAGCTTGTGTTTCAGCTTCATTGCTTGGCTTAAAAGCAGAGCCTGCTTTTTGAGCGACCATCAAGCGAAAATCATCTTGCATGCTGGTTTTCGTGTCCGCATGAATATCCCAAAACTCTTCAGGAATAAACGCTTTGATCTCACGCTCACGCTCAACGAGGAGTTTCACCGCTACCGACTGCACACGACCAGCAGAAAGACCACGAGCCACTTTTTTCCATAACAACGGCGAGACCATAAAGCCCACAACGCGATCCATAAAACGACGTGCCTGCTGTGCATTCACGCCATCCATGTTCAGTTCGCCAGGTTGTTCGAAAGCTTGTTGAATCGCATTTTTAGTGATTTCGTTAAACACAACACGTTTATAACGCTCTTCATCGCCACCGATGATCTCACGTAGGTGCCAAGCGATAGCTTCTCCTTCGCGGTCCAAATCGGTTGCGAGATAAACATAATCTGCGTCTTTGGCTAATTTTTGTAACTCAGCGACCACTTTTTCTTTGCCTGGAAGGATTTGATAATTCGCTTCCCAACCTTGAAAAGGGTTAACTCCCATTTTCTTAATCAGAGCGGTCCGTTCTTTTTCTTTTTTTAAACGCTCTTTTTCTTCCAACGAAAGTGCTTTATTGACCGCTGGTGTGGCTTTTTTAGCCGTAGTAGTTGTTTGACCTGCGGTAGGCAGATCGCGGACATGACCGACACTAGACTTAACAATGAAGTCTTTACCAAGGTATTTATTGATTGTTTTAGCCTTGGCTGGCGATTCCACTATAACGAGTGATTTACCCATAATTTGATTCAAATGCCCTTAATCATACTGCGAGTAATAAATCGCATGATGTTCTAAAAATATTGCTTCTTTTTTTACTATCGAGCCAGTTAAGCAGAAGATCAACCTGTTTTTGAAAAAAAACGCTTGTTTGCTCGACAAATCGACGAAACCGCATCCGCAAGACAAAATTAGCATGATAGTAAAGAGTGCCTGTTTTAGGTGCGACCGCTAATCTAGAAAGTATGTTGTTAATCACAAAATTAGGTAAAAGTGATTTTTATCCATTTCCTGTTTCTGATCATGGTTTTTACGTGGCACAATTCTACAATCACGTCACCGATTGATGAAAAACGGGGATCTGCTGGGCGGCAGCATAGAGAAACGTAATACCGAGAGCAAGTAAATCAAAGAACAATCTAAAATAAAGAGAGAAATATGCAGACCAAACAACTCATCAGTGAATTCGATTTATTACTTATAGCCAATCAATTAATTCAAGAACACGACAGCTATATAGAGGGAATGCGCACAACTAGCGTCGAGGAAAAAGACAGTGTATTAGTATTTAAAGGGGATTATTTTCTTGATCCTCAAGGTCTACCTAGTGAGAAAACAACCGCTGTATTTAATATGTTTAAATATTTGGCTCACCATCTTTCGAAACAATTTACCCTTAAAAAATAATAAAAGCCTCTATATTGAGGCTTTCACTTCTTATTAGTACGAAAAATTTATTGCTCTAAATCACTCAGTGGGATAATTGAGCAAACTTCTCAAAATAATCTGGGAAGGTTTTTGATGTACATTTAGGATCATTAATCGTCACTGGCGTCTCACCAAGGGCAACTAAAGAAAAACACATCGCCATACGGTGATCGTCGTAAGTATCAATCGTCGCATGTTGTAGATGGCTTGGAGGAGTGATGATAATGTAGTCCTCACCTTCTTCGACCTGAGCACCAACTTTACGCAATTCTGTCGCCATCGCCGTTAACCGATCGGTCTCTTTCACTCGCCAATTATAAACATTGCGAATTGCCGTTGAGCCTTTAGCAAACAGAGCCGTTGTCGCAATTGTCATCGCAGCATCCGGGATGGCATTAAAGTCTAAATCGACCGCGGTTAACTCTCCTCGACGAGCAATCACATAATCGTCTCCCCATTCAATTTGCGCGCCCATTTTTTCTAACGCATAAGCAAACTGGACATCACCTTGAATACTATTTTTACCAATGCCCGTCACTTTAACTTGACCGCCTTTTATCGCGGCAGCAGCAAGAAAATAGGAAGCAGAAGATGCGTCGCCTTCAACCAGAAAATCACCGGGAGAAACATAAGATTGGCCAGCAGGAATCACAAATTGTTGATAGTCATGATTGATGACCTGAACACCAAATTGTTCCATCAGATGTAGCGTGATATCGATATAAGGCTTTGAAACTAACTCGCCTACAATATCAATGGTCATCGTGCCTTCTGCTAAAGGTGCAGACATTAAGAAGGCCGTTAAAAATTGGCTTGAAATAGAACCGTCAATCGAAACATGGCTTGCTTTTAGTCCTGTGCCTTGAATACGCAACGGAGGATAATGCTCACTTTCCAAATATTCTATGTTTGCCCCAGCTTGACGCAAAGCGTCCACCAAATGACCAATTGGTCGCTCTTTCATTCGTGGTTCGCCAGTGAGAATACACTCACCGCGCCCCAAACATAATGCCGCAGCTAATGGACGCATTGCCGTCCCCGCATTACCGAGAAAGAGTTCTTGTAAACCTTCGATAACAAAGGGGTGCCCTAAACCCTCCACCTCACATTGTGTTTTATCCGCGGAGAGCCGATACTTAACGCCCAATTGGCTCAATGCCTTAAGCATATGGCGGATATCATCACTATCGAGTAAATTGGTTAAGCGTGTCGTTCCGGTGGCTAATGCTGCCAAAAGAAGCGCTCGATTCGAGACACTTTTTGAACCTGGCAAATTAACTTCACCATTAATATTAGCAATAGGCTGTAAGGTAAGACTTTCCATTAAACGTGTATTTCCTTGCACTGTCATCATAGCCGTGAATATTGAAGGCAGTAAAATTCTTGGTAATGGCAGACTAACCAAAATCCCTTATCCTCGCTAGTCTTTATCCATTAATGAAGACAAAAAATCTTGCTTACCTTTCTTTATCCACTCTCACCCCATCCGAGAAGTATAAGATTCTGACTAGATCGCCTCGGTTAAAGATCATTTGGTTATCGAGATCTTGAATTACATCAATCAATTGACCGTCATTCGTTTTAATCAATAGCTCAACCAATTTATACTCAATAAGATGAGTTTTATTTCCATGATGATGAGCAACACCCGCACCGGCTGCTGCGCCAACCGCGGTGGCGACTTGCTTACCCCGACCATCACCAAACTGATGACCGACAAGTCCGCCCACGACTGCGCCAAGTAACGTCTCCCAGCCCTTCGATTTAGAGTGAATGATCTCTTGTTGAGTAATGTAACGGACCGTTTCTACCTGTCCAAAGACAACCTCATTCACGGGCCTCGCTTGATTACGCTGATACACAGCATTGGCAAACAGAGGAAAAATCAATAAGATCCATATCCACTTTGTCATTTTGTACTCCTATTAGGATAAGTTGGTTAAATAATGGCACTCTATCTCACTGAATTAGCGAGCGATAATTTCTCTTTCCCCTCGCCTTTATTTGCCTCAGATGAGCCCAATGGTCTATTGGCTTTTGGTGGGGATTTGCATCCCGATCGTCTTATTTCAGCTTACCACAACGGTATCTTCCCGTGGTATGGTCCTAGTGAACCGATCCTTTGGTGGAGTCCGTCCCCGCGTGCCGTGTTTTTTCCTAAGACCTTTAAACCAGCAAAAAGTGTGCAAAAATTTCAGCGCAAACACACGTATCGAGTGAGTGTAAACCATGATACCGCACGGGTGATTGAGTTATGTGCTGCGGTACGTCCTGCTGATCAAACTTGGTTAAATGCCGATATGCGTTCATCCTATCAACAACTTGCCAAGCAAGGCATTTGCCATTCCGTTGAAGTGTGGCGTGATGATACCTTAATCGGTGGCCTTTATGGTATTCAAGTTGGCCAGCTCTTTTGTGGAGAATCGATGTTTAGTTTAGCCGATAACGCATCCAAAATCGGGTTTTGGTATTTCTGTGCTCATTTTGCCACTCATGGCGGACAATTAATCGATTGCCAAGTGATGAATCCACATCTTCGCTCATTAGGTGCCGTTGAATTACCGCGTGACCAATTTTTAGATTCATTGCTATCCTTAAAACAAGGTCAGGTAACAGATAACTGCTTTCAACCTCAATGGTTATCTCTTACCGTTAACGGCTCATCGAAGGAGTCGCTATGAGTTCTGATTTACAGCAAATTCGCATTGGTTTAACCAGTAATCACCCTTGCAGTTATTTAGCCGACCGGATGGAGCGAGTCGCTGTTGCAATGGATCCTCACATGCAGAGTCCAGATAACTATGAACTACTGCTAGCCAATGGCTTTCGACGTAGTGGCGATACTATCTATAAACCTCATTGCGATCATTGCCAAGCTTGCCAAGCTCTACGAGTGTCAGTGAATGAATTCACACCATCGAGAAGTCAAAAACGCCTGCTAAAACAAGTACAAGCTCGTTATCAATGGCAATTAAAACCAGAAATGGATGACGATTGGTTTTCGCTCTATTCTCGTTACATCGAAGCGCGTCATAACAGCGGTACTATGTATCCTCCTCGCCGTGATGAATTTTCTAAGTTTGCGAGTTCTAACTGGTTAGATACACAATACTTACATCTCTATTTAGATGATCGATTAGTCGCCGTCGCCATCACCGACATTCTCCCGAATAGCGCAAGTGCGTTTTATACCTTCTTTGATCCCGATAGTTCACTGTCCTTAGGAACATTAGCCGTTCTTAGTCAACTTGAGCTCACCAAAATCATGAATAAACAGTGGCTTTATTTAGGATATCAAATTGATGAATGCCCAGCGATGAACTACAAAGTACGCTTCAGAGCACATCAAAAGCTAGTCAAACAGCGTTGGCAAGGGTAGAATACGCCCCAAGTTTACATATTGATTTTTTAACGGCAAAATACGCCGTTGATTATTTTTCGCCAAATTTCTAAAGAGGATTAAATGGCTAAAGAAGACGTAATTGAGATGCAAGGCACTGTCCTTGATACTCTTCCAAATACAATGTTCCGTGTTGAGCTAGAAAATGGTCACACAGTGACAGCTCACATCTCTGGTAAAATGCGTAAAAACTATATCCGCATTCTTACTGGTGACAAAGTTACTGTCGAGATGACACCTTACGATCTTTCTAAAGGTCGCATCGTCTTCCGTGCTCGTTAATCACTGATTTTCGAATGCAACAAAAACGGAGCTCTACGCTCCGTTTTTGTTGCCTAAGAGTGAGTGATAAGGCGATATCACGGATAACAAAAAGCGCACGATACCCTGTGCGCTTTTTTATTAACTTAATTTTATTCGCTGTTAAGTTCACTCATTAAATCGTTGGTCTTAATGAGCAACCTTTTCACGTGAACTCATGTACTCAAAGGTCAAATGGTCATCCGCTAAATCAACTTTAACCGTACCACCTTCGACTAATGAGCCAAACAGTAATTCATTCGCTAATGGTTTTTTCAACTGATCTTGAATCACTCGGCCCATCGGGCGAGCTCCCATATCACGGTCATAACCTTTCACGGCTAACCAGTGGCGCGCATCTTCAGACACTTCAAGAGATACACCACGAGCATCAAGCTGCACTTGTAGTTCAACAATAAATTTATCAACGACTTGGTGAATCACTCGTTCATCAAGACTATTGAACCAAATTACATGATCCAAACGGTTACGAAACTCTGGCGTAAAGACTTTTTTGATCTCCGCCATCGCGTCATGGCTGTGATCCTGCTGAATCATACCAATTGATTTTTTAACTGTTTCCGCAACCCCTGCGTTGGTCGTCATGACCAAGATAACGTTACGAAAATCGGCTTTACGACCATTATTATCCGTTAACGTCCCATTATCCATCACTTGCAATAATAGGTTAAATACATCGGGGTGCGCTTTTTCTATCTCATCCAATAACACGACGGCATGAGGATGTTTAATCACCGCATCGGTTAATAATCCACCTTGGTCATAACCGACATAACCAGGAGGAGCACCAATTAAACGACTCACCGAGTGACGCTCACCATATTCCGACATATCAAAGCGCAGTAACTCGATACCGAGCAACTTAGATAGCTGAACAGTGACTTCCGTTTTACCGACCCCTGTTGGTCCTGCAAATAAGAAGGAGCCAACAGGGCGGTTTTCCGCACCCAATCCTGCACGAGTGAGCTTAATCGACTCGCTCAACACTTCGATAGCTTTGTCTTGACCAAACACCAGCATCTTCATTTTCTTATCCAGATTTTTCAAAATATCCTTGTCTGAAGAAGAAACTGACTTCTCTGGTATACGAGCCATTTTAGCAACCATGGCTTCAATTTCTGCCACACCGACCGTTTTTCTGCGTCGGTTTGCAGGCATCAAGCGAACTCTCGCCCCAGCTTCATCAATGACGTCAATCGCTTTATCTGGTAAGTGACGCTCGTTAATGTATTTAGCCGACAGCTCCACCGCCGCGCGTAAAGCTTTATTGGTATAGCGAACATCGTGGTGAGCTTCATATTTCGGTTTTAGACCCATCAAAATTTTTGTTGTGTCATCAATAGACGGTTCGACAACATCAATTTTTTGGAAACGACGAGATAACGCACGCTCTTTTTCGAATATCGTATTGTATTCCTGATAAGTCGTTGAGCCAATACAGCGTAGCTTACCGCTACTCAGCAAAGGTTTGATTAAATTGGCTGCATCAACTTGTCCACCAGAAGCCGCTCCAGCACCGATGATGGTATGAATTTCATCGATAAACAAAATTGCATCTTTTTCTTTTTCTAACTGTTTTAGAATCGTTTTAAAACGTTTTTCAAAATCGCCACGGTATTTGGTCCCAGCTAATAACGAACCAATATCCAACGAGTAAATAACGCTATTTTGGATAACTTCAGGCACTTGACCTTCAACAATCCTCCACGCTAAACCTTCAGCAATCGCAGTTTTACCTACGCCAGCCTCACCCACTAATAAAGGGTTATTTTTGCGACGACGACATAATACTTGAATAGTACGCTCAAGCTCTTTATCTCGGCCGATTAAAGGATCAATTTGGCCTTGTTTAGCCAGTTGGTTTAGATTGCAAGCAAAGCTCTCTAAACGCTCATCAGAATTAGACTCTTCAGGACTACTGCTCCCAAAGGAGTCTCCTGCCGAATCTTCCGCACCAGACGTTTTCGTGATGCCATGGGAAATGTAATTCACAATGTCGAGACGACTGATATCATTTTTTTTCAATAAATACGCCGCATGGGATTCTTGCTCACTGAAAATGGCAACCAGTACGTTAGCACCCGTGACTTCACTTCGGCCAGAAGATTGAACATGGAAAACAGCACGTTGTAGTACGCGTTGAAAACTCAATGTAGGTTGAGTTTCGCGTGTTTCATCGTGGTTAGGAATTAAAGGCGTGGTTTGATCAATAAATTGATCAAGCTCGCGACGTAAGTTATCGATATCGGCTTGACAAGCGACGAGTGCGTCCTTCGCTGCATCATTTTCTAATAATG
This sequence comes from Vibrio injensis, assembly GCF_001895205.1. Classification (GTDB taxonomy): domain Bacteria; phylum Pseudomonadota; class Gammaproteobacteria; order Enterobacterales; family Vibrionaceae; genus Vibrio; species Vibrio injensis. The sequence goes on from NZ_BDJF01000016.1 coordinate 234,335, forward strand.
CAAGTAGGAGGTGCTCGACGGTCATAAATTCATGTCTTTTATCTCGCGCTCGAGCGAACGCGCCATTGAGACTCGATTCTAGTTCTTTGTTAAGCATAAGGCCTCCTTGAGGAACAACCAGATTGTTGTTGCAAGTCTAAGCTTGCTCCATGGTACACAAGAGGGGATGCTCATTTTCTCTTGAGTATGTCGCGACTTGTGCCACCTTCGTCTCTGCTACCTCTGCAGTATACGTGCCACAAATGGCTTTTCCTTCATAATGAACTCTCAACATAACCTGCGTCGCTCGTTCCATATCCATTGAAAAGAACCGAGCAAGTATTTCGATGACAAAGTCCATCGGAGTATAATCATCGTTATTGAGTACCACATGATACATCGCCGGGGGTTTAACCGCGGTTTTCTCTTTCTCCAGTAAGTCAGAGCCTGGAGTAACCCATTCAAAATTTCTACTCATAACCGTCGTATTTCGGAGCGTTTCTCGTTGTATTACTCATTGTTACCCTTTTCATCAGCGCAGTAAATAGGCTTTACTGGTGGCTTGCTCAGGTGAAAAACAACCCTTACTTAGAGACTAATCTAGCAATGGTATCGCTGCAAATAAAACATCACTTTTCCAGTTATTCATGGGGTCTAAATGTGTAAAATTCACCCATCACTATGCACCAGATATCACATTATGCATTGCTATTTGCAAATTAAATTGCATTTCTCCACACTACGTAGCCCAACCGCTTGAGCCTTATTAAGTCTATGGGGAAGTGACACGACGAGCACCACTATCGCTTCAATCAATAATCGGCTCATTGAGAATATCCACCGTTCAACCTTTCACGACGCCATTGATCTTCATCTAACTCAGCCAATAAGCAGACTTAGCCATCCATTGTTACGTTAATAAAGCGTTCAGCAGATCAACTCCGTTTAAAGGAAACCGATAAACAACAAATTAATCAATAAACCAGTCGCCATCCTACACTCAGCACGGTTCATTCGGTATCCATATCACGATACGAGATGTATTTGATAAAGATGCATTTAATAGCAGGCTAGTTAAGTGATTTACCTATAAAAGTGACGATTTTTATCTCTTTTTACTATTGACTGTACTCAATCATTGGCTACATTGGTCAATTAGTGACTAAAAATTTGGCAGCAGCTAAATGGTTATTCACTCAATAAGAGTTTCGCTGATGGAATAAAAAGCGAAAATTGATACCTAGACGATGGGACATTACCCATAAATAAGGTAAGTGTTAACAACATCAGTAATACAATGCATGAGGGATGTATAGCATGGCTACAGGTACAGTAAAATGGTTCAACAACGCTAAAGGATTTGGTTTTATTTGTCCGGAAGGCGGAAATGAAGACATTTTTGCTCATTATTCAACGATCAAAATGGATGGCTATCGCACATTAAAAGCGGGTCAACAGGTTGCTTATGAAGTGGAACAGGGCCCTAAAGGCTATCATGCAAGTAATGTGGTACCGATTGAAGGCCAACCAAGTAAATAATTCGCTGCCATCTTGTGTCTAAAACTAACCCGCCTTTCGGCGGGTTTTGTTCTTTAAACGCGATCAATGATCTTATTTAATGTTGCACTTGGACGCATCAAGATAGATGCCTTAGTAAAGTCAGGAGCGTAATAGCCACCTAAATCACCAGGAACACCTTGAGCTTGATTAAGTTCTTGAATAATCTGCTGCTCTTGCGCCTTCAATTGCTCAGCAATAGGGGTAAACTCCGCGGCCAGATCACTGTCTTGCTTTTGCTCAGCAAGCGCTTGCGCCCAGTAAGTCGCAAGATAATAATGACTGCCACGGTTATCTAACTCCCCAACTTTACGCGACGGCGATTTGTTATTGTCTAAAAACCGACCTGTCGCCACATCCAAGGTATCAGCCAAGACTTGCGCTTTCGAGTTCCCCGTCACCACACTCAGGTGTTCCAATGAGGCAGCGAGAGCAAGAAACTCACCCAATGAATCCCAACGTAGATGATTCTCTTTCTGTACTTGCTGCACATGTTTTGGCGCAGAGCCACCCGCTCCCGTTTCAAATAGACCACCACCATTCATCAGCGGAACAATAGACAGCATTTTTGCTGAGGTTCCTAATTCAAGAATCGGGAAGAGATCGGTCAGATAATCACGCAATACGTTACCGGTTACAGAGATAGTATCTTTACCCTCTTTCATTCGCGCTAAAGTATAGAGTGTGGCTTGTACCGGCGACATGATTTTGATTTCTAGGCCATTGGTATCATGATCCGGTAAGTATTGCTTCACCTTTTTAATCAGCTCAAGATCATGGGCACGAGCATCATCGAGCCAAAATACAGCAGGAACCCCGGTTGCTCGAGCGCGATTTACTGCTAGTTTGACCCAATCTTGAATTGGCGCATCTTTCACTTGGCACATACGGAAGATATCCCCCGCTTCGACAACCTGCTCAAGCAAGACTTGGCCTGATTGATCAATGACTTGCACAACGCCTTCAGCATCAAGGATAAAGGTTTTGTCGTGTGAACCGTATTCTTCGGCTTTTTGTGCCATTAAACCAACGTTGGGAACACTACCCATGGTGGTTGGATCAAAAGCGCCATTATCACGACAAAAATCGATCACTGCTTGATAAACTCCTGAATAGCAACGATCTGGAATTAAAGCTTTAGTGTCTTTTTGTTTGCCATCCGGGCCCCACATTTGACCTGACGAGCGAATCATCGCTGGCATGGAAGCATCGACAATGATATCGCTTGGCACATGTAAATTGGTGATTCCACGATCCGAATCAACCATCGCTAACGGTGGTTGAGTTGCATATACCGCCTGAATGGCAGATTCAATCTCTTCGCGTTGTGCTTGAGGTAAGGTCTGAATTTTTGCGTAAACATCGCCTAAACCATTATTGACATCCACACCTAACTGCTCAAACAGCTCACCGTATTTGTTAAAGACCTCTTTGTAATACGCTTTTACTGCATAACCAAAAATGACAGGGTCTGAGACTTTCATCATTGTCGCTTTAAGGTGTAAAGACAGTAAGACATCTTGCTGCTTAGCTTGCGCGATCTCTTTTTCGTAAAACGCCACTAAGGCTTTTTTATTCATCACACTAGTATCGATGATTTCTTTATCGAGTAAAGCGAACGGCTTCTTCAAGGTTTTACGAGTACCATCATGAGCAACAAACTCAATCGAAACCTGAGTATCACCATGAATCGTTAACGATGTTTCACTACCAAAGAAATCTTTATCATCCATACTTGCCACATGAGAGCGTGAATCTTTCGACCAAGCGCCCATTGAGTGCGGGTTCTTCTTCGCGTAATTTTTCACTGAAGTCGGTGCACGGCGATCCGAGTTACCTTCGCGCAACACTGGATTCACCGCACTGCCTTTAATTTTATCGTAAGTCGCTTTTATCGCTTCTTCTTCATAGGTGCTCGGCTCAGCCGGATAATCAGGAAGGTGATAGCCTTTATCCTGCAATTCTTTAATCGCGGCTTTCAATTGCGGAATCGACGCTGAAATGTTCGGTAGCTTAATAATATTCGCTTCAGGAGTTTGCGCTAACTGACCTAATTCAGCTAAAGCATCACTGACTCGTTGATTTTCTTTTAAGTGTTCAGGGAAGCTGGCAAGAATACGCCCGGCTAACGAAATATCTCTGGTCTCAACACTGATCCCTGATGATGCCGTAAATGATTGAATAATTGGCAACAATGAATAAGTTGCTAATGCTGGCGCTTCATCAGTGATGGTATAGATGATGGTTGGTTTTTCTGTAGGCATGAACTTTCCCTTTGTTCTAACCGCACTATGGGATGAGATAGTACGATGTGAATGTCCGTGAACAAGCTAGTCTTACATCCTCAAAACTTGGCCACGTTTGTCTCACTATTATAAGGTTAACTCTCACGATGGATGTGCTGGTTGAGTCTCACGGTGAGAAATTCTCTATTGGCTATAATTAAACAAAAACAAGATAATAGTCTATCATTCCGTCGTTCAATCTTGTTTTCAGGCGCGAAAAGCATAGCCTATTTCTGCGTCAGATAAAACATTCAAACACAACTCATTTACATATTTGCAAGGTGCTTAACATGTCATCCCGCTCACGTCGTACGCTTTCCAACTCTTCAACGACCGGCGCACCTGCGCAATTCAAACGCGCCGAACGCCCTAAACGGGCTGAAAAAACCATCTTCAAGCGAAAGAAAATCACTTCCGTGCCACGAGCTCCTGACGAACGAAAAGTCATCGCCTTTAATAAACCTTACGATACCTTAAGCCAGTTTACTGATGGTCAAGGCCGACAGACTTTGGCTGATTTTATTACGATAAAAGACATTTATGCCGCTGGACGGCTCGATCGTGATAGCGAAGGCTTAATGATCTTAACCAATGATGGCGTATTACAAGCAAAACTGACTCAGCCTAAAGCTAAAGCGCCAAAAACCTATTGGGTGCAAGTTGAAGGGCAACCACAAGAAGCCGATTTAGCGCAGTTGCGCCGCGGTGTAACGCTTAAAGATGGCCCGACGTTACCGGCTCAAGTTGAGATTATCGAACCACCACATGTATGGGAACGCAACCCACCAGTGCGCTTTCGGGCGGCAATCCCCACGACGTGGTTAGCAATTACTATTATTGAAGGTCGCAATCGACAAGTGCGGCGTATGACTGCTCACATCGGCTTTCCCACTCTACGCCTGATTCGTTATTCAATTGGTAATACTCGCCTAGAAACGCTTCAACCCGGTGAGTGGCGTGAAATTCAGCTATAAAGAATACGTAGGCCATGCGTCCATCAAAGAGGCATGGCCTAAGTACAATTACTGATGGCGCTGCTTTAATTTATCAATCACATCACTCAAAGCTAAACCTTGATCTTGTAATAACACTAACAGATGATAAATAAGATCCGCCGATTCACTGATCAGCTCCGCCTTATCACCCGTCGCCGCCGCCAGCGCGACTTCAACCCCTTCTTCACCGACCTTCTGCGCAATGCGCTTAGTGCCGCTCGCGTAAAGGCTAGCGGTGTAGGATGACTCAGGAGAGGCAGATTTACGAGCGGCCAACAATTGTTCAAGTTGATGAAGCCAAACCAGTTGTGATTCTTCTTGGCTATCTCCGTCCCAGCAAGTCGTGGTGCCAGTATGACAAGTGGGGCCAATCGGATTGACCTTGACTAACAGAGTATCTTGATCACAATCGAGGGCCAAATTTCTTAGCTGTAAAACATGACCAGAGGTTTCCCCTTTGGTCCATAAGCGCTGTTTGGAGCGCGAATAAAAGGTCACCTGCTTGGTAGTTAGTGTCACTTTAAGGGCTTCTGGATTCATATACCCCATCATCAACACTTGGCTAGAGTCAAAATCTTGCACAATGGCGGGAATCAGACCATCAACCTTTTGCCAATCAATACGCTCAACCAGCGCTGGCTCGATTTGTTCAGTTTGGCTCATCGTCTTACCTCTATCTGTTGTTGACGTAAATATTGTTTCAACTCACCAATATTAATGATTTGTTTGTGGAATACCGATGCCGCGAGCGCGCCATCAACGTTGGCAACTTGAAACGCATCGGCGAAATGCGCCATAGTTCCAGCACCTCCGGATGCAATCAGCGGCACTTTACACACCGCGCGGATCATTTGCAGCTGCTGCAAATCATAGCCATTACGTACCCCATCTTGATTCATCATATTGAGTACGATCTCCCCCGCGCCGCGTTGTTGGACTTCTTGCACCCAATCTTGCGTTTGCCATTGTGTGGCTTTGGTGCGCGCTTCATCACCAGTAAATTGATAGACCTGATATTGTCCCGTTGCCTGATCAAAATAAGAATCTATCCCGACCACAATACACTGCACACCAAATTTGTCCGCTAATTGAGTAATCAAGTTAGGATCAGCTAACGCCGGTGAGTTGATAGAAACTTTATCAGCACCAAACTCTAAGATCCGTGCGGCATCTTGCGCACTTTTAATGCCGCCAGCGACGCAAAAAGGGATGTCGATAACTTCAGCAACTCTGGCGACCCAGCTTTTATCCACCACCCGTCCATCGCTGGAGGCGGTGATATCATAAAAAACTAACTCATCGGCACCTTCTTGTGCGTAACGCTGAGCGAGTGGCACGATATCACCAATAATCTCATGGTTACGAAACTGAACCCCTTTCACGACTTGCCCATCACGTACATCTAAACAAGGAATTATGCGCTTTGCCAACATGAAAATGCCTCCTGAGCGGTAAATTTACCATCTAATAACGCTCGACCGACAATCACACCCGCCACACCACTGCCTTTAAGTGCAGCAATATCAGCGAGGGTGCCAATCCCCCCAGAAGATTGAAATTGCACCTGCGGATAGCGCTGACACAAATCGATATACAACTCGACATTGGAGCCATTTAAGGTGCCATCGCGGGCAATATCGGTACACAATACGTGCTGCAAGCCAACGGTGAGATAATCGTCTAGTAGTGCTTCAATCGTCACCCCAGAATCTTCTTGCCAGCCAGATACCGCCACTCGGCGCACACCATATTGGTCAATATTGATATCCAGAGCGAGGACGATTTTTTCTGCGCCATATTTTTCCATCCACTGCTTGACCAACTGCGGCTGCTTAACCGCTGTTGAGCCGATAACCACACGCTGCGCTCCAGCCGCCAGTAAATCAATTACATCTTGCTCACTGCGTACTCCTCCACCAATTTGGATCTTGGCCGGCGTACTGGCTAATAGTTGACTAATAAGCTCAAGCTGCCGTGCTGAGGTATCTTTTGCGCCGGTTAAATCCACCAAGTGCAGCCAATTGGCACCAGCTTGGTGATATAAATTAAATTGCTCAGCGGGGTCCACTTTGTATTCGGTCACTTGACCGTAATCACCTTGGTAGAGGCGTACCACCTGACCATCTATTAAATCTAATGCGGGAATAATCATCACTTATCCTTAATGCTGGCTGAGTCCATCGACTAAGCCGCGATCCTTAACCATTCAAACTTACAGTTTCAAAAAATTATCAATCAGTTTTGCACCCACTTTTGACGAGCGCTCAGGGTGAAACTGCACACCGTAATAATTACGCTGTTGAATGGCGGCGCTAAACGGCTGTCCGTAATCACATTCCGCAATGGTGTAATCACCGACTGGAATGGCAAAGCTGTGTACAAAATAGAAATACTCATCAGGATCAATACCCGCAAATAACGGATTGCCTTGCTGAGCGGTCACCGTATTCCACCCCATATGAGGCAATGGTAAATCTTCAGTTTGCATACGCTGCACATCGCCATTCACTAAACCAAGACAATCCACCGCCTGCTGCGCTTGTTGGCCATGCTCTTGTGAGCGTCTGCCCATCAATTGCATCCCTAGGCAAATCCCGAGAACCGGTTGCTCAAGACGCCGGATCAAGTCCACCAATTGTCCCTGCTTGAGGTTATGCATCGCTTCGCTCGCGGTGCCCACGCCAGGTAGAAACAGCTTATCCGCGGCAAGGATCACCTCTGGTCGGTACGATAAAGTGACATCGTAACCAAGTCGTTGAATCGCAAACCGTACTGAAGCGATATTGGCACATCCCGTATCAATAATGACCACCTTAGGCTTCATCACAATACTCCTTTGCTGCTTGGTAACTCATTACCTTGCACTTGAATCGCTTGGCGAAGTGTACGACCAAAGGCTTTAAACAAGCTTTCAATAATGTGATGATCGTTGTCACCGTTGGAAGATAAATGCAAAGTGCACGCTAAGGTATCCGTGAGAGAGCGGAAAAAGTGATAGACCATTTCCGTCGATAAATCCCCCACTTGCTCACGGCTAAATTGCGCGTCAAATTTAAGATAAGGACGACCCGATAAATCTAAAGCGCATTGTGCTAAGCATTCATCCATCGGTAAGCTAAAACCAAAACGGCCAATGCCTCGCTTATCACCTAAGGCTTCTCTTAAGGCTTGGCCTAATGCCAAAGCGGTATCTTCGACTGTGTGGTGATCATCAATATGCAGATCGCCCTTAACGGTTAATTTGAGTTGAAACCCACCGTGGGTAGCAATTTGATCCAGCATGTGATCAAAAAAACCTAAGCCAGTTTCAATCTGATTACCGCCTGTTTCATCGAGATTAACCGCCACTTGAATGTCGGTTTCTTTGGTTTTACGTACTACCTGAGCGGTGCGCGCTTTGACGGTTAACTGCTTGACTATCTGCCGCCAATTGCAATTTTGTGGATGATATTGAATCCCTTGCAGCGCCATATTTTCTGCCAATTGCAGATCGGTCACTCGATCGCCAATCACTGCTGAATGTTTAAAATCTATCTGGCCACTTTGCAAATAAGACTTCACCAAACCCAATTTAGGTTTACGACAGGCACAATTATCTTGTTCAAAATGCGGACAAATCAGCACCTCATCAAATGTCACGCCTTGGGATTGAAAAATCTCCATCATCATCGTATGCGGCGCATCAAAATCTGCTTGCGGATAACTGTCGGTGCCAAGACCATCTTGATTGGTAACCATCACCAAGCGATAACCCGCCTCTTGAAGCGCCAATAGGCTTGGTATCACATCAGGCTCAAACTTAAGTTTATCTAAGCGATCCACTTGAAAATCGACCGGAGGCTCAACAATTAAGGTGCCATCGCGGTCAATAAAGAGAATTTTTTGTTGTATGCTCACAGGAATATCCTTTTCTTATTTTGCATTCAAGATCATTGAAGCTTGATGCCTGTTAATGCCACTTATTGGTAATAATTACGCACAAAGGCGACGACTTTTTCGCACTCTTCTCGATTGCCGACAGAAATTCGCACCGCATTATCGATGGGCGAATTACGCAGAATCATTCCATGCTCCCAAGCCGCTTTAAACAGCGCATCACCATCGGGAAACTTAACCAATAGGTAATTACCCCAGCCTTCAAATACCTCGACACCGGACACCATTTGCAAACCGACTTGTAAATAAGCGCGGTTAGCATTGAGATCCAAAACCTGAAACTTCGTACGCGCTAAACCTGATGGAGATAGAGCTTGCAAAGCAATATCCGCCACTGGAACCGGAACCGGATAAGGGGCAATCACTTTAAGTAACAGATTAATGATCGCTGGGCTTGCCAAGGTAAAACCACAGCGTAAGCCAGCCAATGCAAATGCTTTCGATAAGGTGCGTAAAATGGCAAGATTAGGATAGGTTTGCAGCAAATCGACCGTTGACGCTTCAGGACAAAAATCGATATAGGCTTCGTCCATCACCACAATGGCTCTATCTTGGGTCATTTCTAATAGAGCGATGATGTCTTCACGCCGAATAAGGTTGCCAGTCGGGTTATTCGGGCTGCACACAAAGACTAGTTTCACCTGCTCAAGGTTGGCCTCAATCGCGGGTAAATCGAGTTGCCAATCTGCGCTAAGCGGAACCTGTTTACGCGCCACCCCAAAGGTTTCAGCGCTGATAGCGTACATGCCATAAGTCGGCGGACAATAAAGAATCGCATCTTGATTCGGCTCGCAAAATGCGCGGATCAACAATTCGATACTCTCATCGGCACCGCGTGAGGTCAGCACTTGCTGAGCCTCAACACCGGCATAATCGGCATAGGCTTGAATCAACCCTTGCGGTTGACAATCACTGTAGCGATTAAGACGAGCGAAATCGGTTTTATAGTGATTATCGAATGGTGATTCGTTGGCATTCAACCATACATCACCACTGCCACCAATGCGACGGGCAGATAAATAAGGCGTCAAAGCCTGAACTTGTTTTCGAGCCAATTTTTCCATCAGTTTTTCGCCTCTTGTAATTTCTCTATACGGATCGTGACCGCACGTCGGTGAGCATCTAATCCTTCCGCGTTAGCCATGGCAACGACTGTCGGTGCTAATGCTTTTAAACCATCCGCTGTCAGCTCTTGGACTGTCATACGCTTAGTAAAATCCGCTAAACCTAAACTTGAATAAGTTCTAGTGGAGCCGTAGGTTGGCAGCACATGATTGGTACCTGATGCGTAATCTCCGACCGATTCTGGTGACCAATTGCCTAAAAATATCGATCCAGCGTTATCCAGCAGTGGTACTAATTCACGGGGATTTTTGGTCTGAACAATCAAATGCTCTGGACCGTAATAGTTAGAGATCGCCACCGCTTGGGTCAGCGAATCAGCAATAATGATTAAACTTGACGCTAACGCCTGCTGAGCAATGTCAGAGCGAGTCAGACTCTTCAATTGGCGTTGCACAGCATCAGTTACCCGATCGGCAATCATTGGCGATGGCGTCACTAGCACCACTTGCGAGTCAGGCCCATGCTCGGCCTGACTGAGTAAATCAGCGGCAATAAATTCAGCGTCTGCGGTTTCATCAGCGATGACCAACACTTCCGATGGGCCGGCAGGCATATCCATTGCCGCTCCTTGAAAATCATTGCTCACTTGTCGCTTAGCTTCGGTCACATAAGCATTACCAGGACCAAAGATTTTATCCACTTTAGCCACGGTTTCGGTGCCATACGCCATGGCCGCAATCGCTTGAGCGCCGCCCACGTTATACACCTCATCGATATGGCATAATTTGGCAACATAGAGAATTTCATCGGCAATCGGTGGTGGTGAACAAAGCACGACTTTCCGACAGCCTGCAATTTGCGCCGGAACGCCAAGCATTAATACCGTTGAAGGTAACGGCGCACTGCCACCAGGAATGTATAAGCCTACTTTATTAATGGCACGAGTCACTTGCTCACAAACGACACCGGGCATGGTTTCCACTTTCAATGGTTGTGGTTTTTGCGCCTTATGGAATTTGGCTATGTTACTGTACGCTTGCTGCAGAGCTTGCTTCATCTCGGCGGACAAACGCTCACTCGCGGCGTCAATCTCTGCTTGTGAAATACGTAGACTATCAGGTTTCACACGATCAAACTTTTCCGTCAGTGCCAGCAACGCCGCATCACCATCACGGCGAACTTGGCTGATCAACTCTTGTACCGTGGCGGTAATATTGACTCCTGCGCTTATCGCTGGACGCTCTAAAACCGATTCTTGCTGAGTTTCACTCAGTGATGGCCAAACAACCGTTCTCATTTCCTTACTCCATCATTTTTTCAATAGGTAACACAAGGATAGAACTGGCTCCCAAAGCTTTGAGCTGCTCCATGGTTTCCCAAAATAAGTTCTCCGAACTCACCAAATGCACCGCCACTTTGCTTTTATCTGCTGACAGTGGTAGTACCGTTGGGTCTTCAGCACCCGGTAATAGCGCGGTAATTTTGCAGAGCTGCTCAACGGGAGCGTGTAACATGATGTATTTTGATTCTTTGGCTTGTTGCACGCCGTGCATACGGGTCAGCAATTTATCGATCAATGCCGCTTTATCGGCCGAGAAATCACCTGAACGTTGAATAAGCATGGCTTTGGATTGGAAGATCACTTCCACCTCTTTTAAACCGTTTGCTTCTAAGGTGGCCCCTGTTGAAACTAAATCGGCGATCGCATCAGCAAGACCAGCGCGAGGAGCGACCTCCACTGAGCCAGTTAACATACAGGTACTAAAATCGATTCCCTGTTCATCCATATAGGCTTTGAGTAATTGCGGATAAGTCGTCGCGATCCGTTTACCTTTCAAGTCTTGCGGGCTAGTGTAGGTTTGATCTTTATCCATGGCGATTGACAGACGACAGCCACCAAAGTCCATCCGACGGAGGCTGACAAATTGACTGGGCTGATTCAGCGCGCGGCGATCTAAGCGAGTCTCTTCGAGGACATTCTCACCGACAAACCCGAGATCTACCACACCATCCATAATTAATCCGGGAATATCGTCATCTCGAACGAGCAGGAGATCAATTGGCATATTCAGTGAGTGAACCACGAGTCGCTCACCCATAATGTTGAATTTCACTCCACATTTTTTCAATAAATCTTGGCACTCTTGACTTAAGCGACCTTTCTTCTGGATAGCAATTCTTAGGCGTTGTGTTGGCATTCGTTCATTCCTTTGTTATTTATCGCGTTAAAATCAAACCGTAAAAAAACCCTTGGAAGAGTGCTCTCCCAAGGGTTTAAAATCTAAATATACTTTTGATTTAACCACCGGGAGCGTCCTGCCTCCCGGGTATGCGTACACCTCCCGAAAGACTGGCTAGGGATGATGATGGTGATGAATATTCATTACAAAATTACGCATACTGATTTATCTTTCTATGGTTTAATTCGACTGTTTTCAACACTAACTAAGCTTGAGCATTTTTGCAACTGCAAATTACAAATTTTGCCAATTTACTGCTAATGCACAATGCTAACGGACTATTCTGGCTTTAGATAGCCACGATAACATCAAACAAACACCAATAAACACTACGCTTGAGGCTGCTAAAGAGGCCAATACCGACGCAGTCATGCCTAATACCACAAAACCAATCGCAGAAATAAACGCCACCGATAATGAATAAGGTAATTGTGTCGCAACGTGATCAATATGATTACAACGAGCCCCTGTTGACGAGAGAATGGTTGTATCTGAAATCGGTGAACAATGGTCACCAAACACCGCTCCGGCCAATACCGCACTCAGCATCGGTAGCATTAAGGCGATCTCGGTCGCTGCCGCCATATCGCCTGCAATGGGTAACATGATGCCAAAAGTACCCCATGACGTTCCGGTTGAAAATGCCATCACACCGGATAATAAAAATAAGATCACCGGTAACCAATGCGGATTGATATTACCTTGTACTAATGAAGATAGGTAAGCCCCTGTTTTCATATCACCGATGACGGAACCGATTGTCCAAGCAAAGATAAGGATCAAAATGGCACCAAACATGGAACGAGCACCAATCCACATCGTCATTAGTGTGTCACGTAATGGCATTTTTTGTTTGAATACCGTTACTAATGCCGCCAATAATCCCGTGGAGCCACCATAAACTAATGAGGTGCCTACATCAGTATTTTCAAATGCACCGAGAATACTAAAATCAATCCCCTCACCAGATAAAGCTTGGCCACCAGTAAACAGCATGGCACCAATGGTAGCGATAATCAGCAGAACAATCGGCAAGACCAGATCCAATACTTTACCGTTCTGACCTTCTGGAATATCAAGCTCTTCATTCAACTGATGAGCAACGGGGCTATCATTATCTTGATCGTTATCAAAACCTCGACCTTGCGATGCATTAATTTCATGACGACGCATCGGGCCAATATCCATTTGGAACCATACGACGGCAAAGACCATAAGCAGGGCAAAAATCGCGTAAAAGTTCATCGGAACAAGGCGTAAATAAGCCCCTAGAGGTGAATAATCGGTAATACCATGAGAAACCAAAATACCGCCAATAATCGTCATTATATACGCGCCCCAGCTAGAAGCAGGCATGACAACGCACATGGGTGCGGCAGTAGAGTCTAAGATATAAGCCAGTTTGGCACGTGATACATAAAAACGATCCGTGACTGGTCTTGAAATTGAGCCGACGGCTAAACTATTAAAATAGTCATCAACAAAAATAAACACTCCCAGAAAAGCAGCGAGTAATTTAGCACCGCGTTTGCTTTTTACGCGAACTTGCGCCCACTCGGCAAATGCACGAGTACCACCGGATAAGGTAAGCAGTGCGGTCATCATGCCTAACAATAATAAAAAGCCAACAATACTCATGTTCCAAGTATTGATACCACCATCAGCAATAAACACACTGAATACTTGACCACTGGTATAAGAAAACGCGTCAGTGACTGAATAGTTAGCCAGCAGTAAAGCGCCAATTAAGATACCAACACCAAGAGACAACAGTACTCGGCGGGTAATAATTGCTAAGCCCAATGCCACCAGCGGGGGTAACAAAGACAAAGGCGAGGAAGCAAAATCAATTACATTCATGATCTTCAAAAACCAATAATAAATGGCAAGAGATCTACTGCAGACAAACTGGACGACACTCGTCATCACAGCTTATGTTGAACTAAGCGAAAGGGAAGCGAACACTTCACCCAACCCTACAGTAGCGCTCCATAGTTTAACAACACAGTACCGAGCTTTACTTGGATTATGCTCTCCAACGTATACGATACTTAGACTATGGCAGTGTTGTCCCTATTCGATAACAACCCCAGCAAGCCGTGTTGATCGACGACTTACTTCGGCGGTAAGGCCTTTCACTTGGATTCATTGGCATCACCCCAATCCTAGTTACTTTTCAATACCGCACCTCTACATCGAGAAATCAACTTACTTAACTCTCTTAAGTAACCCATGACTCTCGCATTAGGTCATCGCATTGTACTTATCATCTTTGTCAATGCAACCCATAGTGAAGTTTAATTCCTTTCGATGCTCTATAAGTTGCACTCATGTGTCCGTTTCGCAATAAATGGATTATTTCATGGCTAAATCAGCCCGATTTTAAAATTAACACCGACGAACGTTGATAGCTGCAGGATGATTATGCAATGAATATCACTAAACATAGTCGGTAAGCTTGAAAAAACTGCGCTTATGTTTAACGTAATGTTCAAATATGGTCATATTTATGGGCTATCCTATAAACGAATAATATTAATCTTCGGTTTGTTAATCTTTTTTTACGCAATATTCGTGTTATTATCACATTCCAATATTGCTAGAATAAATAACTAGGTTTAATATCAACTGGTAAACCATTTTAATCTCACAGGAAACAGTAATGTCTGAACTAACTAAAACGCTATTAAATATTCGTAGCCTACGTGCATATGCTCGTGATTTAACTCTAGAACAACTTGAAGAAGCACTTGATAAATTAACGACTGTCGTTCAAGAGCGTAAAGAGCTTGAAGAACAAGAAAAAGCAGCACTGGCAGAACAAGAAGCTAAGCTCTCAGCAATTGCTGAGCAAATAGCTAAAGAAGGTATCGATGTGAGTGCTTTAATTTCTGCTCTTGCTGGCGAAACCAAAACTAAAGCAAAAAGCAAACAAGGCAAACGTGCACCACGCCCAGCCAAGTACAAATATATGGACAATGGCGTAGAAAAAACCTGGACAGGCCAAGGCCGTACACCTTTAGCGATCCAAAAAGCGTTGGATGAAGGTAAATCATTAGAAGAGTTTGCTATTTAACTCTTTTATTTCCTCTCTACTTAATTAACGGCTCGGTATTTATTCGATACTTACCGCATCAATCAACCTTGAGGTATCACGCTCGATTAATGAGCATTCCGTTAACAAGAGAGGTTTATCTGTTATTCAATAAAGGCTCCGATTAGGAGCCTTTATTATTGTGCGCATCAAATAATCAGCCGCTGTATGTTCACTGTTTTTATCGTTCCCAGTAGGCTTCTTCTAAACTGTCTTCTCGCTCAGGTAATCCACGAGATAGACGGGGTGAATGTTGTACTAATACCTCATAACTGGCTCGATTAGAATATTTACATACCTGAGAGAAAGAAGAGTACGTTAAAAATGGATACTGGTGCTTGCTAGAATTAGGTACGTTTTCTTTATGGTACTTATTCGCAGCCATATCGTGTAATAAAGCCGACAGTGCAGCATCGCCAGCACCATTGGTATTTTTAATTTTTTCAGGGCCGCCCATATATGGCGAAATATGCGAATAAACTCGGATAGGATTTTCACAACCAAGACGGCTGGTTGGTCGACTAAACTCATAACGGTTAAATTCAGCAATGGAGCCTGGTAATAAAGGGAGAGAAGTTTCACGTTTCGCTGAATCCTCTGTATAACCAGCCATAAATAAACCCACTGGACCAGCAGTACACAGCACCAAATCCACCCAGTCTAATGCTTTATCAGAAGCAGCCAGTGGATCTTGCTCTCCGGTTAATGCCTCAGCTTCGTCTTCATTCATGGCTAACACGGTGACGTGGTCATGTAAAAAGCGTTGCCAAAATTCGGGATCATCTTGAATAACAAATTTAGTCCCTAGAGTTAATACCACAGGCACATCGTATTTCTTAGCATACTCAATCGCTCTCATTGTTGCATGAGG
Organism: Vibrio injensis; assembly: GCF_001895205.1. Taxonomy (GTDB): domain Bacteria; phylum Pseudomonadota; class Gammaproteobacteria; order Enterobacterales; family Vibrionaceae; genus Vibrio; species Vibrio injensis. The sequence goes on from NZ_BDJF01000016.1 coordinate 250,357, forward strand.
CATAGGGTCGCCCGTCTTACAACGGACTAAATAAGCAGTAATAACTAAAGCAGAAGCGGTACGAAAAATTTTCTCTGGGATATTATCTGGGCTTAATTGATTCATTTGACCTTCACTTATCGCAAAGGTACGTTCACCATCTTCGGTAATTAAGGCAAAACAGCGGCCAATCGCACCGTCGACACCTTGTAAATAATTCAGGTCAACACGACTAGAAGTATTACAAAGGTAACGATAACCATAGCTACCTATCTTAATATCTTGGCTCATCACACCTAATAAGGTCGAGCGATCGTCGGCCAGTACCGAATAGTTATGTAGTGTATTACCGATCGTCCCACCAGCATATTCACTACTAATTAATTGATTACTTTTTAATTCCTGATAAAGCGCTTCTGCTGCTTCATCATTAATCACCAAAGAGTGGCCTTTACTGAGTCCATAACGTTCAATCAACTCAGAATCGACTTTAGCTTCAATGTCGACCAAAGTTTGATCAATTCCAATAATATGAGTGCGGGACATTTTCTTATTTTCTTGAGCTTGGATCACCAATGGATCGCGAGCATGAACAGGAAAATAATGTTTAGATTTGCGTTGGCCAGGAAATTTCATAGCGTCAATTCGGCTTGGGAATAAAAAGATGGGCGATTCTACCTCGCACTCTAGTAAAACAGCAACTAACAGAAACCAAGCAAACGTTTTCGTGATATTTTTATTTTGCTGTCAGTAAGCCTATGCATCTTCGCGAATCCTTGATTCTCACTTTGTCTGATCGCCTGCTTACTAGACAAACTATCCCAAAAAATATCGCTTAAATAGCTCAGATAATCAGCAAGGGAAGTGTGATTGCGGTCGCGGATCTGTCCTCAAAAAATTCTTTCTGTTAGAATCTGAGCCCAAGTTAATTAAGTGGTATTACGTTATGTCAGATAACCGCAATGCAAACAGCCAAAAGAAAGTGATTGTTGGCATGTCAGGTGGCGTGGATTCCTCCGTTTCAGCCTATCTTTTACAACAACAAGGCTATCAAGTTGAAGGCTTGTTTATGAAAAATTGGGAGGAAGATGATAATGAGGAATATTGTACTGCCGCTGAAGATTTAGCGGATGCACAAGCGGTCTGTGACAAGCTAGGCATTTATCTGCATACCATTAATTTTGCTGCTGAATATTGGGATAATGTCTTTGAGTATTTCTTAGCTGAGTACAAGGCTGGAAGAACGCCTAATCCAGATATTCTTTGTAATAAAGAGATCAAATTTAAAGCCTTCCTTGAGTTTGCCGATGAGGTACTCGATGCAGATTATATTGCCATGGGTCATTATGTGCGTCGTACGTTCCCTACTCAAGGCGAAAAGCCACAAATGCTGCGTGGTTTAGACAGTAATAAAGATCAAAGTTATTTCTTATATACGTTAAGCCATGAGCAAGTGGCGCGCAGTTTATTCCCCGTTGGTGAGCTAGAAAAACCTGAAGTTCGTCGTATTGCTGAAGAGCAAGGGCTCATTACTGCGAAAAAGAAAGATTCTACAGGCATCTGTTTTATTGGTGAGCGCAAATTTACCGACTTCTTATCTCGCTATTTACCAGCACAACCGGGTAAAATTGAAACGCCGGAAGGTAAAGTAATTGGTGAACACCAAGGACTGATGTACCACACTCTAGGACAGCGTAAAGGTTTGCATATCGGTGGCTTAAAAGACGGTAGCGAACAACCTTGGTATGTGGCAGAAAAAGATTTACAGCGTAATGTGTTGATTGCCGTGCAAGGCGCTGATCATCCATTATTAAAATCTCAGGGTTTATTGGCTTCTCAACTGCATTGGGTCTCTCGTTGCCCCATTACCGAGCCAACACGCTGCACTGTGAAAACTCGTTATCGTCAAACGGATATTGCTTGTACCATTATTCCGATTGATGAACAAAACATCAAAGTGATGTTCGATGAACCTCAAATTGCGGTTACCCCAGGACAATCTGCCGTATTCTATCAAGGTGAAGTCTGTCTCGGTGGTGGAATCATTGAACAGCGCATTTCTTAGTTAACTGTAGGAGTATTTACGTGGCTAACACCAACTACGACCGTACTATCGCCTTTGCTGGAATGTGCCAAGCCGTGGCTTTGGTTCAACAAGTGGCAAAAAACGGTCACTGTGATTCAGACGCGTTTGCAACCTCACTCCAAGCCATCATCAACCTTAATCCAAGCAATACCGTGGATGTGTTCGGCAATGAGGCCAATTTAAAAGTTGGCCTTCAATGTCTCGTTAATGGGATTGATAGTACACCATCAGGAAGTGAGGTAACCCGCTATCTGATCAGCTTGATGGCTTTAGAACGTAAATTAAATACGCGACGCGATGCCATGTCACAACTTGGTGACCGTTTACAGATGTTGGAGCGTCAAGTAGAACACTTTGATCTACTTGATGACACCATGATCAGTAATCTTGCTAGTGTTTATCTGGATGTGATTAGCCCTATTGGGCCACGGATTCAAGTGACTGGCACTCCAACGGTATTACAACAAACTGCCAACCAACAAAAAGTACGGGCTTTACTACTTTCAGGTATTCGCTGCGCAGTGCTTTGGCGTCAAGTCGGTGGTAAACGCCGCCATTTAATTTTTGGTCGTAAAAAGATGATCGAACAAGCTCAACTCTTGTTAACAAGACTGTAATGCTTGGCTTAATTCTTATTCACCTTCATTTTTAACTCACACTCCAGGAGAATAACATGGAACTGTCAGCATTGACTGCTGTTTCACCGGTAGATGGCCGATACGGAAGTAAAACGATTGCGTTACGCAGTATCTTCAGTGAATATGGTCTCCTCAAGTACCGTACTATCGTTGAAATACGTTGGCTACAAAAGCTGGCCGCGACTGCAGAAATTAGCGAAGTCCCTGCATTTAGCCAAGCAGCCAATCAATTTCTTGACCAACTTGCTGAAAACTTTAGCGAACAAGATGCGCAACGTATCAAAGATATTGAACGTACCACCAATCACGATGTAAAAGCGGTAGAGTACTTCTTGAAAGAGAAAGTTGCGACAGTTCCAGAACTTCACGCCGTTAACGAATTCATCCATTTTGCTTGCACCTCTGAAGACATCAATAATACTTCGCACGCGTTAATGCTTAAAGAAGCGCGTGACACCGTCATTCTGCCTGAAATTCGTCGTATTATTGATGCTATCCGTCTACTGGCTGAAGAGTATCGTGATATTCCTCTTCTATCTCGTACTCATGGTCAACCGGCTTCTCCTTCAACCATGGGCAAAGAGATGGCGAATGTCGCCTATCGTATGGAACGCCAATATAAGCAAATCGCAAGTATTGAAATTCTAGCGAAGATTAACGGTGCCGTGGGTAACTATAATGCGCATCTTTCTGCTTATCCTGAGATAGATTGGCACAAATTCAGTGAAGAATTTGTCTGTGAGTCACTGGGCGTCAATTGGAATCCCTATACAACACAGATTGAACCACATGATTATATTGCTGAACTCTTTGATGCTATCGCTCGTTTTAATACTATCTTGATCGATTTTGATCGTGATATCTGGGGATACATTGCTCTTGGTCACTTTAAACAAAAAACTGTTGCGGGAGAAATTGGCTCTTCAACCATGCCTCATAAAGTGAACCCCATCGATTTTGAAAACTCGGAAGGTAACTTAGGCTTAGCTAACGCCATCTTTACTCATCTTGCGCAAAAACTGCCGATTTCACGCTGGCAACGTGACCTAACCGATTCTACCGTGTTACGTAATCTTGGTGTGGGTGTGGGTTATGCGATCATCGCTTATTCTTCAACCTTAAAAGGCATCAGTAAACTAGAAGTCAATCGCGACGCGCTTTTGGCTGAACTTGACAAAAACTGGGAAGTCTTGGCAGAACCCATTCAAACCGTGATGCGCCGCTATGGTATTGACCAGCCGTACGAAAAACTCAAAGAGTTAACTCGGGGTAAACGCGTTGATGGCGAAGCGATGCGCCAGTTTATTGATGGTCTAGAATTGCCAGATGCAGAGAAAGAGCGTCTTAAACAGATGACGCCAGCCAGTTATATCGGCTACGCTATCGAGTTAACTGATCAACTGTAAGTCATCACTTGACCAGACTAAAAAGGACTTCTTAAAGAAGTCCTTTTTTGTTGATGCGCCCCGTTACTGCTTTTGAAAAAACAGGGTAATTTTACCAACTTCAATGCCAAATTTTTTAATTTTGGTAAGGTTGAACATGTGACGATCGTCTTGTCGATACATCCAATCATCAAACAGTACTTCAATATCTCGACTCTCGGTACTCAATAAAAATGAGTAACGCCAGTGCAATGCATTACCGACTTCTTTACCTCGAGCTTGACCAATAATATCGTCAGCTTCACCGCGATATTCACCCTCTCCGGTACGAGTGATCACCCAAATACGCTGACTCTCCTCACCATCGTCGAAAATAAAGTCTTCGACTAAAGTCAGCACATCCCCCTCTACCGAGCCTTCGATCAAGACTTCAAAACGTCGTGTTTGTTTATCGGTATAATCTTGCACCATCCCCCAAGCGTGGGTTGTGCCTGTAAAATAGTTGAACAGATCAAACTTTGGCTCTACATCCTGATAATCATTGATGTCTGTTGAACAGCCGACCAACACCAGTGCAACACTTAACCAAAGAGCTTGCCAATACTTTTTCATCCGCGCTTTCCTACCAGTTGATTTCTTAATCTAGGGTAATCACTCCGTGGTGATAACCAAATAGCCAAAAATGCTTCATTCATCTGCGGATCGGTTATCTCACCACGAACGTGTTTATCTGTTGGTGTTGGAAAATACCACAGCTGTCCATGTTGCCCGTCAGAGACATACACCAGACGCTGTTCGCTTTCCACCGTTGGAAATAGGTGGCTTAATTGACCCATCCATGACTCAATGTTTTTTGCAGAGTAGCCAAGCTTTTGCCACTGCTTTTCGGTAGCTTCTAATAGTTGTTCACGACGAATCGTACGTAAGTAATGGATCTCTAAAGCCAGAGGATGAGTCGCTACTTCTTGACCGGACTGCTTCTGGTACTGACCATCTGGTGAACGCAGCTGGGAATGATAAACATCCCAAAATAACCACGACAGCGTAGCCTGTCCAACCACTGGCCAATCACGCCAAGCATCCCGCATTTCTGGTTGCGGTTTATCCACTTCTGCTCTCAACGGAAGGGGCAACATCATGACGAGCAAAAGCGAAATACGCATAACCCGTTTATATACGCTGAGCATTCCTTGCATGATTAAATACCTTTAATAAACACCATGTGAGCCCCGACCATTGGATAAATAAAATGCCCATTACGGTCAGAACCGTCCATTGAAAATCCACGGCCGCAAATCGATAACCCGCCCAATAGCTGACCGCGCCACCTAAACCACCTAGGATAATGATCCAGCGTGATGAATAATGCTGAATAGCTGGGATAAGCAATCGAGCGTACCAAGCAAAACCACACCATAGGATGACTAACCAGAGTGGGATCGGATAATCGGAGGGAAAGATAAACACTCCGATAGCACCATTAATTACGTCCAATAATACACCTGCCGCAGCGAGCAGTATTACTTGAAAAAGCGAGGTTAGCTGGGTATATGCCATACTAAGCCAAGCGATGATCACCAACATCAATGTCAGCCATTGCCAATCGGTTTGGCCCCAGACAGCACTCCACCAAATAACTTCGAACAGTAATGAAGGCAGCAACAGTCCACGCATCAGGCGCCCTTTTGGAAGGTCATATGAATCGTACTGATTGTCCGGGCCTGAAAACCGCCTTCGCAGTAGCAGAGATAATAACGCCACATACGAATAAATCGCTCATCGTAACCTAACCGTTGTACCTCTGGTAATGCCGCTTCAAAGCGCGAACGCCAATCGGCTAAGGTATGGGCGTAATCTAGCCCAATATCAAAAACATTGCGCACCACCAGATTACTAAACCGAGTTGCCATTTGAGTTAAAGCGGTAATCGACGGTAAAAAGCCACCAGGGAAGATGTATTTTTGAATAAAATCAACATTATTACTGTAATAGTCATAACGTTGATCGGTAATGGTGATCGCTTGAATCGCCATTAAGCCTTGCGGTTTCAATAGCTGATCACACTGTTGGATATAAGATTTTAAATAGGCCTTACCAACCGCTTCAATCATCTCAATAGAGACTAATTTATCAAACTGCCCCGTAAGCTGACGGTAATCTTGTTTTAATAAGGTAATTTGATCGGTTAAACCCAGCGACTCAACTAATGCCTGTGTGTAGGCAAACTGCTCTTCAGAAATGGTCGTCGTGGTGACCTTACAACCATAAGTTTGTGCCATATAGATCGCCATCGCTCCCCATCCTGTGCCAATTTCTAACACATGATCAGAGGCTTGCAGCTCTAGCTGCTGACACAAACGCTCCATTTTATTCAATTGAGCTTGCTCTAAACTGTCATCACTGTTTAGATAAAGCGCGCTAGAGTAGAGCATTCTTTTATCTAAAAACGTTTGATACAGGTCATTACCGAGATCATAATGCGCTTCGATATTTTGTTTGGCTTGGCCAAGAGAGTTACGTTTTAACCAATGGCCTAATTGATTGAACCAGCGCATCACAACACTGCTTTGTGCTTCCAGCTTATCGAGCGCAGCTAAATTCCGTGCCATTAATTCCATCACCGCAGTCAGATCAGGACTGTCCCACCAGCCATCCATGTAGGCTTCTGCTGCTGCAATACTGCCACCCTTGAGTAAACGAGCATAAAAATGGGGATGTTTCACCTCTATCGTCGCGTGAATCTGCCCCTCTTGAGCCGGACCGAACTGCTCAATACCCACTTCATTGAATGATTCTTTAATGGTTAAACAGCCAATTTGCATTAGGTTAAGAGACTTGAATGCCATTGCCCTCGCCCCTTTTTGTAATACAGACAGCGTTTTAGGCATAGCCAAAGAAGAAGAGTGTGACATTAGCGTTTCTCCTTATTATTTTTGTTGAGTGACGATGAGCCTGGATGAGCATAAAACGGCGCTCCTTTCATCCATAACTTCAACGCATGCCAATAGATCCCCACCATTACTTTAATCGTCATAATTGGTGTTTTGATTAATAGTTTTAACAACTGAGCAGAGGTAAAAGGCTGTGCTTTTAAAGTCAGTGTCGCATCAAATTCTTTATGCTGACGATGGCACTCCAAATGCACCATTAAGCCTTGATTGAGCGGTTTGAGTTTCCAAACATACTGCTGCTCAATCGGGTTAAAAGGCGAAACATGAAAAGCTTTTGCATGTTGCCAATACTGATTATCGACCCCAGCCTCTGCCGGTAACGCATAGTAGTGACGCTCATTCCACGGTGTATTACTCACCTCTGCCAATAAATAGCGCCACTCTCCTTGTTGATCATACAAGTAATAAAAATTGACTGGGCTAAAATAGAGCCCGAGGTAGCGCAAATGGACCACAGCTAGGACTTTACCATCGATGTGCTGACCAGTAAGTTCATGAACTTTTTCTTGTACCGCGGCTTTCAAATCGCCTTGACCAAGATAATCTTGACGACGAAAACGGGCCCAATGCCACCATTTTTCACCCAGTCCCCACACTTTTTTTTGCAGCTCAGGCCACTGATCTAAGTCAATCGCGGGCATAAAAAGTGGATACGTCAGCTCGTGCGTCACTGGCGATAAACGCCGATGACGCACATGGCCAACCATCAACGAACTGCTTACTCCGCTCTCTTTACTGTGCATTACGCCGCTCCTTGCTGAGCGATATCCGGCTGCGCACTAAGGCGAGTGACAACGTCTAATGCGCTTTTCACGCCATCTTCATGAAAACCGTTATGCCAATAAGCGCCACAGAACCAAGTGTGATTGACGCCACTGATCTCTGCTTTGCGTTGCTGGGCAGCAATCGCGGCACGGTTAAATACCGGATGATGGTAAGTAAATTTACGCAGCACTTTATTAGGATTGATATTTTCACTGCTATTTAAGGTGACACAGAACGTTTCCGAGCTGTTAATATGTTGAAGTATGTTCATGTTGTACGTTAAAGCTGGTAAACGAGTCTCTTGATCAGCCTCACCTGCTAAACGATAGTTCCACGATGCCCAAGCCGCTTTTCGCTTTGGTAGTAAGCTGGTATCCGTGTGTAAAATCACTTCATTGGCTTGATAACCCATTGCACCGAGTAATTCACGCTCAAGATGATTAGCATCCGATAATAAAGCTAAGGCTTGATCACTATGACAAGCAAAAATCACCTCATCAAAGTGTTCTATCTTGCCATGCACTTGCAGTTCAATACCTTGTCCGCTCCGTCGCAACCACTCAACAGGAGCATTGAGACGAATCTTATCGCGAAAACCTTTGGTTAACGGTTCAATATACGCTCGAGAGCCACCTTCAATCACATACCACTGAGGGCGATCCGTAATATCTAATAGGCCATGATTGAGGAAAAAACGCAAAAAAAACGTCAGAGGGAAAGCACGCATATCGGCCAATGAAGAAGACCATATCGCCGCCCCCATCGGTAAAATATAGTTTTCACAGAAATAACCCGAGAACTGATGATGATGCAAAAATTCACCAAGAGTTTGAACACTATCTTCCGCATCATGAGCCGCCGCTTTAGCCAGTCGATTGAAACGCAAAATTTCGCGAATAAAACGATAAAAGCTTGGCTTAAACCAATTACGCTTTTGAGCAAACAGAGTCGTGATGGTATGACCATTATATTCCAATCCATTGGCATCATTACGCACACTAAAACTCATTTGTGTTGCAACGCCACGTATACCAATTTCATTCATCATTTGTATGAAATTTGGATAAGTGCGATCGTTATATACGATGAACCCCGTATCAATCGCATAACACTGACCGTTTAGTTCAACATCTACTGTAGCGGTATGCCCACCAATATAATCATTCGCTTCAAAAATCGTTACATCATGCTGTTGATGCAAATAATGCCCACAAGTGAGCCCTGATACACCACTTCCAATAATGGCTATTTTCATTGTTCTGTCCTTCTATGCGCCAACCAATCGCTTGACAATAGCGTGCTGCCAGCGGTAAGGCAGTGCTGCGATTAAACGAATTATCCAAGTAAATACCGCAGGGAAATAAATGCTCTGTTTACCTTTCGCCAACCCTTGTCTAATAGCGGCAGAGGCTTGTTCAACAGTAATGATCATTGGCATCGGAAAGGTATTTTTATCGGTCAGAGGGGTAGCAACAAAACCTGGAAAGATGGTAGAAACCTCTACCCCTTTCATCTGCCAATCTAATCTTAACGTCCGAGCTAAGTAGTTGACCGCCGCTTTTGAAGCACCATAAGCTTCTGCCCTTGGCAGTGGAAGTTCACTAGCAATAGAGCCAACAAAAGCCACTCGATGCCCTTGAGCTAGATAAGGTTGAATGCCCTCAATACAATGCGCGATACCCAGAACATTCACCTCAAAAACGCGGCCTAATAATGCAGAGTCCATCAGGCCATCATCGATGTATTCACAACTTCCAGCATTAAGAATCCAAAGCGTTGGAACCACCGGCAAGGAAGATAAAGCGTCGATTGTGGCCTGACGATCAGTGACATCGGCGATCAGAATTTCAATTCTTGGGTATTCAGCTTGTAATCCCTGCAATGCCGTCAAATTGCGCCCACAGGCAATGACCGACCAACCTTGTTGCGCATAATCTTTAGCAAGCTGCAAACCTATGCCTGAACTGGCTCCGGTGATCAAGACACTATTCATTGGCCTAACCTCCGTTTCACTGCACGAACTAAGCTACCTAGCAGCGGTAATTGCTCGTAGAGCATTTCACCGAGATCAAAATAATCTCGATGATAAATGACTTTATCATCTTGAAATTTAATCTGACTCATACCCTGGACATCAATTACTCGACCACTGGCAAGCTTAGGATGCTGTAAATGCATCGTCCAGACGAGAAAAGCCGTTTGTTCAATTTGATGTTGTTCATGGATAGTAAATTCACATCGCTGTACATTCTGATAAAGGTTAATAAAGTAATCATGCAAGCTTTCTAGACCTTCAATACGGTGTGCAGGATCAGCAAAAACCACTTCTTGATGGTAGATTTCTGGCAAACGATGCAAAGTATGCTTACTGAGCTGACAATAGAATTGACCAACCGTTTGAACATCCATGTGTAACCTCGTAGTTATACAAAATAATTTTTCGTACAATGTAATGATAAGATAGTGCATTTTATAAAGTTGTACAAAAAAAATTTTGTACAACTTTATAGATTAAGATACGACATGAAGAGATAAAACGATCAATTGCGAGAAAAGAAAAACCAGCCCGAAGGCTGGTTAGTCAATGATAAATAATAAATTAAGAGTTACGCAATGCGGCAATACGTTTATCTAGCGGAGGATGACTCATTAGTAACTCCGTCACGGTACGCTTACCGTTAATACCAAATGCCATCATCGAACCCTCTAACTGCGACTCATGACTCATTTTCAACCGCTCTAAAGCGGCAATCATTTTGTGTTTACCGACCAGCTGAGCCGCCCCGGCATCAGCATGAAACTCACGATGGCGGCTGTACCACATAGTGATAAAGCTGGCTAAGAAACCAAATACCAATTCAAGAGCAATGGAAACGCCAAAATAGACCATGGTGTTACTGCCCTCGCCCTCATCTGAATTTCTCGAAGCGACAATATTGGCGATAAAACGTGACAGGAAAATAACGAAAGTGTTCACAACGCCCTGCATTAATGTCATGGTCACCATATCACCATTCGCAATATGACTGACTTCATGAGCCAATACCGCTTCAGCTTCATCTCTTGTCATATTGTGTAGCAGACCCGTCGATACGGCGACTAACGAGTCGTTACGCTTTGCGCCTGTAGCAAAAGCGTTCATATCTGGCGCATCGTAAATAGCCACTGTTGGCATACCAATACCGGCTTGCTGCGCTTGACGGCTGACGGTTTGCAATAACCAATGCTCCATCTCATTACGTGGCGTTTCAATCACTCTGCCCCCAACCGAGCGCAGTGCCATGCTTTTTGACATAAGAAGTGAAATAAATGAACCACCAAAACCAAATACCGCTGCCAAAACTAACAAGCCAGACAAACTGCCATGCTGAATGCCGGTTGTTGCATAAACGATATTCAGAACAACACTGAGCACCAGCACAACAGCTAGGTTGGTTGCTAAGAATAAAAATACTCGCTTCATTACTTCTCTCCAAATAGGATGTTTTGATTAATTGTACCGATGATACCGTTCATATATCAGCCAACTTTTACTTTTATATAGAGATAGTGTTATCGATTTAATATTCAAGGTTAAGTGCTAAATTGCAACATTTAATGTCCGAGAAATTAACCAACAGATCCGATCAGTAAAAAGTTAGACTTTGGTCTTATTGAGAGGCGTAGTTAAAGCGATTAGATTGATCTAAGTCAATGGCTATACGCAAACTATTTGCAGATTCAGCTAAAAAGCGGGTATGTCACAACAAGCAAAGGAAACTATCATGGCCGAAGTCAATAGCTACCAAATGGCAATCGATTTATTATGTTGTCATCTAGGATTAACCGTTGAAGAAGCAAAACAACAATTGGGCATTACCACTCAGCCAACCATGCAAACCCCAGTGAGTGATATCCAACAATCGCTACTCGGTTTATCACAAGATAAATAGTCACCGTTCTCAAAAAAGCCGCCAATCGGTTCAATTCGAATAGCGGCTTTTTGTTTTGATTGTACTTCGATGTTAAACGTTAGCTTGCCACTCACTGCGCAAGGTTTTCGCCGCTAACACCAAGTTGGTCAATGCGGCTTCAACTTCCGGCCAATTACGCGTTTTTAAACCGCAGTCTGGATTCACCCACAAACGTTCTACGGGGATTTTTTCTGCGGCTTTACGCAGTAAATCTTCTATCCATTGTTGTGCAGGGATGTTGGGTGAATGAATATCATACACACCAGGGCCAATCGCATTGGGATAACTAAACTCCTCAAAGGCTTTAAGTAGCTCCATATTTGACCGTGATGTTTCGATAGTGATCACATCTGCATCTAATGCTGCCACCGCATCGATAATTTCATTAAATTCGCTGTAACACATGTGAGTATGAATTTGTGTTTCTGGACGAGCCACCGCCGCAGAGATCTTAAAAGCATCCACCGCCCACGACAGATACGCTTGATGATCGCGTTTTTTCAGCGGCAAGCCTTCACGAATCGCCGGCTCATCAATCTGAATAATATTGATGCCCGCATCTTGCAGATCGGCAACCTCATCACGTAAAGCCAGTGCTAATTGCTGAGCTATCTGCTGACGAGAAATATCTTCTCGTGGGAATGTCCAACATAAAATGGTCACAGGCCCAGTTAACATCCCTTTCATCTGCTTGCTGGTTAATGACTGAGCATAAGTCGACCAACCTACTGTAATTGGCTGCGCTCTTTCAATATCGGCAACCACAATCGCTGGCTTAACGCAGCGCGAGCCATAACTCTGTACCCAACCAAATTGCGTAGTTTGAAAACCAGCGAGATTTTCCGCAAAATATTCCACCATATCATTACGTTCAGCTTCGCCATGTACTAATACATCTAAGCCTAATGCTTCCTGACGCTGCACCGCATCAGCAATATGCCCTTTAAGCGCTTGCTCATACTGCGCTTGGGTTAATTTCCCTTGTCGATAAGCGCTGCGCTCAGCACGGATATCACCCGTTTGTGGGAAAGAGCCAATTGTGGTGGTTGGTAGCAATGGTAAACCTAACACTTCTTGCTGATGATGCGCTCGTTCACTGTATGGCGCACTTCGCTCCGTCAGAGCTTGATCAATACTATTGACACGTGCTTGGACTCGAGGCTTATTAACATGCAGGGCACTTTTTCGCTCGACAATCGGTAAACTATAGGTATCACAAGCTAAGATCGCCGCTTGATCGCCATCTAGCGCTTTCGCGAGTAAAGCCACTTCGGTAATTTTTTGCTTGGCAAAAGCAAACCAGCTGCGCACTTCGGCAGATAAATGAGCTTCTAACTCGAGATCTACCGGGCTGTGCAATAAAGAACAAGAACTGGCTAGCCAAAGCTTATCGCCTAACTGTTCTTTTACCGGTTGTAATAAGGTCAATAATGAAGCCAAATCCGCTCGCCATACGTTGCGACCATTAATGACTCCTGCCGATAACACCCAATCTTGAGGTAGCTTGTCGATGACGTTGTTTAATTGTTGGGGCGCAGTTGAAAGATCGATGTGCAAACCATTGACTGGTAATTGAATAATGTTATCTAACGTATCGACCACCGAATCAAAGTACGTGGTGAGTAATAGTTTTACCTCCCCTTGTAGCACTTGATAAGCTAATTTAAATGCATCTTGCCATTTTGGCTCTAACTCAAGGGCTAGAATCGGTTCATCAATTTGTACCCACGTCACCCCCTGTTTGGCTAATTTAGCCAAAATAGCTTGATACGCCGTTAATAGTCTCGGTAACAAACTCAGGCGATCAAATCCTTCTTCGACCTCTTTCCCCAAATATAAGTAGCTTAATGGCCCAAGTAATACTGGTTTGACTTGATGGCCAGCTTTAATCGCTTCATTGACTTCATCAAACAGCTGCGGCCAACTGACTTCAAAACTATCATCAGCACTAAACTCTGGCACAATATAGTGATAATTGGTATTAAACCACTTGGTCATATCCGAGGCCGCACTGCCACTGCAACCACAGCTATTTTGCGATTGACCACGACCGACACGAAATAAGGTATCAATATCTGGAAAACCATCACGATGACGCTTAGGCACATGACCAAGTAATAAAGTGGTCGTTAACACATGATCATACCAAGCAAAATCACCAGCCGTGACAAAACTTAATCCTGCTTCTTTTTGCCATTGCCAGTTTTGTTGTCGAATGTCACTGCCTAGCTGTTGTAATTGATGTTGCGTTATCTCACCTCGCCAGTATTGCTCTAAAGCGAACTTCAATTGACGTTTTTCGCCGATACGTGGGTAGCCTAGAATATGAGTCGTCGTTGCCATGGTCGTTATCCTTTTGATCATTGATTTTGTCAGACACCGCCACACTAAAAGATGTCTGGATGTCCAAACTATCTCGCTAATCAATCACTGACACAATCGCCAATTATTCAACTTGTTTATTAATTAAATTCATATTGAGACTTGATAACTTCACTTCTTTAAATAACAAATGGCCATCTAGATGTTTACAGCTCCAAAAAAACAACGTAAGTTAAATAGTAATAGACAAAAATAAAGATAAAAAATGACGGTGGCGCATGATAGAACTTAAACATTTAAAAACCTTAGTGTCGCTGCGTGAGACAGGATCGCTAACCGCAACCGCAACCAGTCTCCACTTAACGCAATCGGCTCTATCGCATCAAATCAAAGATCTCGAAGCACGGATTGGAGGACAACTATTTTTGCGCAAAACACGTCCGGTCCGTTTTACTTCTGAAGGGAATATTCTGCTTAAGGTCGCTGATGAAGTGCTACCAAGGCTGGCAAAAGCTGAAAATGAATTGGCCAGTCTAAAAGAAGATGTTAATGGCCGATTACACATGGCGATTGAGTGCCATTCATGCTTTCAATGGCTGATGCCCGCGCTACGTGAATATCAAATTGCTTGGCCGAGCGTTACTCTCGATTTTTCTTCTGGTTTTGGATTTGAGCCTCTCCCTGCATTATTGGCAGGAGAGCTTGATTTAGTGATTACTTCAGATATTTTGCCTCGCTCTGAAGTACACTATGAACCGCTGTTTGATTTTGAAATGCGTCTTATAACGGCAACCAATCATCCACTAGCCGATAAAGCGTTTATTAGCGCGCAAGATTTAGCCGATCAAACCATGCTGAGCTATCCGGTACAAAAACAGCGCTTGGATGTCGTAAAGCACTTTTTACAACCAGCAGGAATTGAACCAGCAAAATGGAAACAAGCCGATAACACCCTGATGTTAGTGCAAATGGTCTCTGCGGGATTAGGCGTTGCGACCTTACCGAATTGGGCAATCAGTGAATTTTCCCGTCAAGGCTTGATCACCAGTAAACCGTTGGGAAATGGCTTGTGGCGCAGGCTATTTGCCGCAACTCGTCACAGTGAAAAAGACAAACATTATCTGCAAGCCTTTTTTGCTATCGCTCGTCAACAATGCAAAAGCCACCTCGATGGCATCAAGATGGCTTAAAAACTGATTAATTTGTAAAAACTAATAGGTTTGTAAAATTAGACCGCTTTAAACTGGTTGGTGAGGGGGTCGTATCTAAAACCCAAGTTCTGTAGCTTACCAACCACGTGTTCTTCATTCATCTCATACATGGAAACTAATTCGCCCAAGCTATCACATTCAAGCCGAAGCTTTTCATTTACAATACCGAGTAAAATAGCATCGTCAAGACGGCTCACATTGCTTAAATCCATCATCATGCTCCTCTATCATCACACGCCTTATTAACAAGCTTAGTCGTAATTAGCGGAATGAAAAGTGAACCGTCTCGCGAAACTCTGCCAATTATAAATAAAGATGATGGAAGCCAGTCGCAGCGGCCAAAAGCAAGCCTTGGGCAACAATCAACTGTCCTTTGTTCACAGGTTTCACCAATAATAAGTGCCAACACCAAGCAACAATCCCTATTACTAGCAATAAAAAACTGATTAATAGAGGCTGAGTCAATGCTGACAAAGATGGCGCATCGAGTTGATAGGCATAAGGAACAATACAGAGTGTTGCGATCATCGCTGACACAATACCCACCACCGGTAATAAACGATGAAAAGCTTGTAGACGTGTACGAGCGATCGTCAGTAAAAGATGCCCCAATATTGCGCCTAGTAAAAAGATCAAACTGAACAAAGACAAGCTGGCAGACACATTGACAGCATCAACAATCAAAATCGCAACAAAAGCTAACGCTAAACCATCAGCCAGATACATTACCCACAACGGCCCTTCTTGACGTGTTTTTTTAGTTTGTACCTGCGAGTAAAAATAAAGCAAAGCAAATACGACTAAAAATGCCTCAACTTTTAATGACGCAACAGCAAGCCACAGAATGGCTAGTACAGGCAGTACTTTATGTACTCGCCCTCGTTGTCCCGGACAAATATCACCTTTGACCAACACTAGCGTCAATAGTATTTGCGCACCTAACAACATAGGAGCCATCACACTCAGTAGAGAATAAAGCATAAGATCTTCGTTACGTAGTTAAAAATGGACGAGGATGATAACAAAAGCGTCGTACATCTGCCTACCTCGATGTTAAAACTGATAGTTGTATCATTCTTATTGATTCGATTCGTTATTCTCATCGAGGATCATAAATATCTAGCGCCATCATGAACAACTTCTTGTTTATAGTACGGAAAAAATCATGAGGTCACTATGAACACACGAATAATGGTTGGGCTAATTTCCCTTTCTTTACTGGGTTGTATCTCTCACCACCCTACTACACCTTTACAAGCCGATCAGCGATGGGTAACGGGTCAATTAGAGAATGGCTTAACCTATCATCTGTACCCTGATCATCATCAACCTGTTTCCATTCGTTTTTATGTCCATGCTGGGTCACTACAAGAAAGTCCTGAACAATCCGGCTACGCGCATTTCGTCGAACATATGGCCTTTAATGGCAGTATCCATTACCAACATAATGATGTGATTAAGATGGTGCAGCAGACCGGAGCCAGCTTTGGGGCCGACCTGAATGCATTTACTAGCTACAAAGAAACCGTCTACAGCCTAGATTTGCCGGATAACCTAGCGATAGACAAAGCATTACTCTGGTTTAGAGATATTGCCGATGGTCTACATTTTACGCCGCAAGAAGTTGAAAAAGAAAAAGGTGTGATCATGGGTGAATTTCGTTATCGAATGAGTGACGATAAACCATTTGAACAAAAATTTTATGAGCAATTAATCGCAAAAACGATTTATGCTCAACATGATGTGTTAGGAACACGAGATAGTGTTCAACAAGCGACTCCTGAACGCCTAAAAACCTTTTATCAAACGTGGTATCAACCTCAATTAACAGAAATTGTCATTACGGGTAATGTCACTCTTGAGCAAGGTGAAAAATGGATTCAAGAGTACTTTGCTAACTGGCAAGCAGGTGAGACACCTCGCCCAATCCATCCAAGTAAAACAAAATTGGATACACAAGATTTTATTGATTATGTCGCGACTGGTGAACACCCAAGTTTTTCTCTGTTAATCGATCGTGGAGAACATCGTATTACCAATCACGAACAGTTAATCAATCATCGTCTAGATAATATTGCTGAACAACTGATCTCTTATCGACTTGCTGCCGAGTTTAATCAAGCCGCACAAGTTCATACTCAATTACATGCGATCAGTTATCGTATACTTGATCAACGCTATTCTCTGATCAGTGTGGCTTTTCCTTACCAACAAAGAGGCATGGTCACCGACCTTACCTTATCAACATTATCGTCACTCCGTGATTTTGGCGTCAGCGAGCAAGAGCTACTGGCGGTACTTCATTCGTACCAAGACGACCTCCTGTATGCAACTCAAAATAAGCATAATCGGTTACCCCCTGAACATGCGAATGATCGAGTTTGGGCTATCTCTAACCAAGAGGTATTATCAAGCGAACTCGACTTCCAGCATGGCCTTAAACAATTACTCAGCAAAGCTTCTGTTGAAGAGGTCAATCGTCACTTAAAACAGTTACTACGTAGTGATGCCACTATCATTATTGGTGCTGATCGACAAGAAACTTTATCCAAACTCACCAATCAACGAGGTCATATACAAAAAACCAAGCAACGCCGTGGGATAAAAACTGAAATAGCCGACATTAATCCTGCATTGTATCAACCCATACAACAAGGAGAGATTATTAGCTCACAGTCTATCAACACCGACCCTGATATTGTTCATTGGCAATTAGAAAATGGTGTGGATGCTTATTTATTAAGAACATATAGTGGGAAAAAAAAGCTGCAACTTTTTTACTCTAGCTTAGGTGGTTACGCTGCTTTACCCAATGACCTATTTTATGCAACCGATATTTCACCGACCGTTCTGATGCAATCGGGTTTGGGTGACATGAATGGAGCACAAACGGACAGCTACTTGAAACGCAAAAACATGTCGATGGCGACCTTTATTGATAGCACCTCACACTGGTTAAGATTGGAAATGAATCAAAAGGATTTAGATGAAGGGTTCGCCATGATTCACCAGTTCTCTACACGGCCAAATCTTGATCTAATAAAACTGGATACGACCAATCAGCAACACAGAGCTAACTTAAGTCAGTTTGTGGCGACGCCCCTTGGCCAACTCATTAAAACCGTTAGCCATGATTCTTATAATCCGAGCAGTGCCCATTGGTTTAGGGATACTCAAGATCAACCGACCCCGACGGCAGATCAAGTCATGCAAGTGCATCAACAACTCTTTCAGCAAGGTAACTTTACTTTGGTTATCGTTGGCGATGTGACTCCCTCGACCATCACTCCCTTATTACGTCAATATATTGCTAATATTCCACTAGCGCCAGCGCAACCACTTAGACTTACTGCGGACTATTCAACCTCCATCAGTTCACAATTAGAATTACCGATAAATACAGACAACCACACTCTGATTGTTCATCGTTATATTGCTGCTGATTCCTCAGTCAAAAGCGCAAAAACCGTGTTCCTAGAAGACATGCTCTATCGCCTAGCGACACAAAGATTATTAGCCAACATTAGAGAAAATAAAGGGTTGGATTATACCCCTGAGGTTATCCCACTCAATAAGGATAGTGAACCGAGTTCTGACTGGTCATTTATTACCACCATTGATTCAGCTTATGTTGAGCAAACACAACAAGCGGTTCAGGAAGTTATCGAGAGTTTAACGCAGCATATCAGCCAAGAAGAAGTACAAACTGTCGCGAAACAACTCATCGTAGATTTAAAACTATTACAAGATAAACCAGAACAAATGGCATCAATGCTTAGCCGCTACCTTATTCATGGTTATGGTATTGAATCGCTAATGAATATCGAAGATACGGCGAATAGCGTTCGTGCTGAAGAGATGCAGCATCGAGCAAAGCAAATGTTTGGTGATACAAGTATCAAACAAATCAGTATCATGACACCTAAACAGAGCGGTTAATCGAGTAGCCGAAGACAACACAGCGACTGACCCGAGAAACTCAAACGACTTGGAGTTGCAGATAGGTGGCAAGTAAGTTTATCCCCATGAGCATAGACATGCTACAGGATTAGGCTGAACGAACATGGTCAACACCGCTGCAGCTTCAAGTAGGAAGGGAGTAGAGCCGTCAGGCTTGTCAGGGGTATCTAGAAGAAAACGACACTAAGTGATCACAAAAACGGTTGTCTTTCTGCTAAATGCAGCAAGACATCCGTCTGAGTCAGTAAGCCCTTATATTTATCTCCATCCACCAAAACCCAAGGAAACGGGGTTTCATTACTGATTAATTCCGAGATTTTATCTTGTTTGGTGTCCGCATTAAGTTGGGTAAAATGAACTTGCATCAACTGGTTAACAGGTCGTCGCCAAATCGCAGCTTCACGCATCGTTTCCAATTCGGTTCCCATCGTCGGCGTTAAGTGCAAATTTAACGTCTCTCTCTGCACAATTCCAACACAAACCCCTTTATTGATAACTGGTAGTGCGTCGGTTTGTGTCACTTTAAAATACTTGTCAACCAAAGAAAGAGGCTCACTCGGATCAAGATGTGGTTTGCCTTTAAATAAATGGATTAAGCTGGTTTTCTTTTGTTGCTGATCAGATTTAGTATCGATTCCTACTAAGTTTTGACGATAATTTTTCGCTTGATGTAGTGACGTAAAAGGCAATGGTTTAGAAAAAAAATAGCCTTGCATATAATCGACACCCAATGACTTCAATACGGTCATTTCTTGTTCAGTTTCAACCCCTTCTGCAACAACCTTAATCCCTAGACTATGACATAAGCCAATGATCATATTTACTATTTTGCATTTATTACTACCAAGCTGAATATCAGTAACAAACTCACGATCGATTTTTAAATAATCAAAATGGCAATCACTTAAATAAGTAAACGAAGAATATCCGGTACCAAAATCATCAATCGCAACGGTTACACCTTGTTCACGCAGTGATTTTAATGCGTTAGCTTGCTTTGACTGGCTATCGAAATAAGCACTTTCGGTTAACTCTATGGTGATGGATTGTGGGCTATCGGTGTAATTTTCTATCATCTCTAAAGTGTTGGTTAATATTTGTACCGCATCCATTTTGCTATTAAAAGAGCGATTAATGGTTAATCCAATATGTTGCCCAAACAGCATTTTAATTTTGGGTAAAGCCTGCAGAGAAAGAATACCGACCGTTCTATCTAACTCGCTGATCAAGTTAAGATCCTCAGCAATACTGATCATTTCTTGAGTTGTGAATGCATTATCCTTAGTGGCTTTAAAACGGCATAATGCTTCAAACTTTACGATTTCCCAAGTTTTGGTATCGACGATGGGTTGATAATGAACCTCGAGATCCCTTTCAGAAATCGCTTTGCTCACTAAATCCTCTAAGGATTTGCGACGCTTAACTTGTTGATGTATTTCACTGTGATAGAAACTAATCGTTTTCGACTCACCGGCATGTTGCTCAAGCATCGCTTGCATAGCATGGGTGACCATTCTAGCCGGTGTTTTGGCATCTAATTCTAAAACAGACACGCCAATACGGCCACCAATCACCGTGGCATATATTTCAGATTCTTTCTTTAAGTCTTGCATGAAACGTCGAATGGCATGTTGAATTTGTCGAAAATCTGTCGTTTTTTGGCACTTAGTACATGCTAAACACACAGCATAAATATCTTTACCAACATAACCTGTCAGTTTGACTTCTTCGCTATTAACCAAGAAATTAGACAACATGACCATCTCAGCATGGCGATGCTCCGTCGAAAATTGAGGCTGAAAAACAAGCACAATTAATGTTGTATCTTCTTGATTTTCTTTCTGGTAGATACTCAGTAAATCTTTAAATTTCTCTTCCGTTGGCAATTGGGTCAGCAGATCAATTTCGCCTAATGGCATATCAGCTACTCGATAAAGGCTTTCTGACAAATCCAAAGTCATCCCTAAAAAAAATACCCGACCATCCTGTAAAGTAATTTTCTGAATGGTTAACTCTTGTGGCGAGATTTTTCCTGATGCGAGACGATTTAAAATCACCCCGCTCCAAGTACCATAATGATTAATGTCATGCCACATAGATTGATAAAAGTCGGCTGAGTGCTTTTGACTATTAAAAATACTGGCCTTTAAACCGAGTAATTCGCTTTGTTTAAAACCCGAATATTGCTCAAAATAACGGTTACACGCTAGGATTCTCGTATCCTGATCAGTCAGCATAAATCCATGATGTGTGTTATCAAAGAGGTCTTCAAATAACTTAGCTAATGCTCTTACCGAACCGAGTTTTATTAATGGTTGTATGGTTCCTTTCAGTAAAACGGCAGAAATCCGCTCAATGAAAAATTCGACATAAATTAGCGTTTTTTCAGCAATAACCAGACTGCAATTGAAATAATGACTCTCACCCGTTTCAATCACATACTTAAAACAACGCTTCATTTCAGCCGCTTTACTCGGAGTCATATAACGTAAAATATCTTTAATATTAGTCGTAGAGTGCTGCATAGAAAACAAGTGATTGAGCATTGCTTGATCACAAATAAACTCGTGAGTTTCAATGTTTAGCGACCACGCAATAGCGCTATATCCCACATTAGTAGGGTGCTTTGAGGACTTCTTCTGCAAGCATTCTTGAGAATCTACTTGTGTCATAATTATCCCAGCCTTGAGCCTAACTGACGTTCCTGAACAAGTCATACTCACCATGAAGCAATAAACTTGCACGAATAAAAACTACTTGCCTACTAATTAATGTAGACCATGTCACAGAAAATGACCCAAAAAATCTCTTAATTTGACTTCAAAAGATTTTTAACTTTTTAGTCAATACGTTGACGAACATGTTTCATTAAAAAATGGTCTACATATAACTGAGCAGGTTCCCCTAGATACTACTGATACAAGTCGTTATAATGCGCGGCTCATCTATCAGAGGTTAAAATATGCACAGCAATATCACTCCTATCCATCACTATAAAAAATACTGGGCTGAATGCTTTGGAACGGCACCCTTTCTTCCTACCAGTAAGCAAGAGATGGATGCGCTAGGATGGGATAGCTGCGATATCATTATTGTCACTGGCGACGCGTATGTTGATCACCCCAGTTTTGGGATGGCGATCATTGGCCGCTTGCTAGAAGCGCAAGGTTTTCGGGTCGGTATCATTGCTCAGCCGGAATGGCATAATAAAGAGGCTTTTATGGCTCTGGGTAAGCCAAATCTCTTTTTTGGCATCACCGCAGGTAACATGGACTCGATGATTAACCGCTATACCTCTGATAAAAAACTACGTCATGATGATGCTTATACACCAAATAATGAAGGTGGAAAGCGCCCTGATCGCGCAACCTTAGTCTATTCTCAACGCTGCCGAGAAGCTTATAAAGATGTCCCATTAGTCTTAGGTGGTATTGAAGCGAGCTTACGCCGCGTTGCTCATTATGATTATTGGTCTGATAAAGTTCGTCGTTCGGTGCTGTTCGATGCCAAAGCTGATATTTTGTTATTTGGTAATGCGGAACGCGCTTTAGTCGAAGTTGCCCATCGTTTGGCTAATGGTGACGCTATTACTGAGATGACCAATATTCGTGGCACGGCGGTTATCCTACCTGCCGCACCCGACCATTACACGATTATTGATTCTTCACGGATTGAAAAACCGGGTAAGGCGTTTGTACCGATAAATCCTTATGCGGTAGAGACTCAGTGTGAGACAAATCAGGAAAAAGAAGCCGAAGCGAAGCCAATCACCATTCGTCCTTCTCGTCACGATGCAGCAACGACAGCTGTACGTTTACCAGCCTTTGAAAAACTGAATAATGACCGGATCTTATACGCCCATGCGAGCCGCGTGTTGCATTTAGAAACTAATCCCTATTCGGGACGTGCATTAATTCAGCGTCATGGTGATCGTGAATTGTGGGTCAACCAAGCCCCAATTCCACTCACCACCGAAGAGATGGATTACGTATTTGGATTAAATTACGCTCGAGTGCCTCATCCTCAATACGGCCAAGCCAAAATCCCCGCTTACGATATGATTAAAACCTCGGTGAACATTATGCGCGGCTGTTTTGGCGGCTGTTCATTTTGTTCCATTACCGAGCATGAAGGACGTATTATTCAAAACCGCTCAAAAGAGTCGATCCTCAATGAGATGGAAGAAATTCGCGATAAAGTGCCTGGGTTTACGGGGACTATCTCTGATCTAGGAGGTCCAACCGCCAATATGTACCGTTTGGGCTGTAGCGATCCTAAAGCAGAAATGAACTGTCGTCGTCCGTCGTGTGTTTTTCCGGGTATTTGCCATAAACTCAATACTGATCATAAACATACCATTGATCTTTATCGTGAAGCGCGCAAGGTAAAGGGCATCAAAAAAGTGATGATTGCTTCTGGTGTACGCTATGATTTAGCGATTGAGTCGCCAGAATATGTGCGTGAATTGGTCACTCACCACGTGGGCGGTTATCTAAAAATTGCTCCTGAACATACCGAAAAGAACCCACTCGATCTAATGATGAAACCGGGTATGGGCACCTATAACCGTTTTAAAGAGATGTTTGAGAAATACAGTGCTGAAGCAGGTAAAAAACAGTATTTAATCCCTTACTTTATTTCTGCTCATCCGGGTACCGAGGATGAAGACATGCTCAACCTCGCGTTGTGGTTGAAATCCAATAATTATCAATGTGATCAGGTACAAAACTTCTACCCATCGCCGATGTGTAACGCGACAGCAATGTATTACTCCGAAACCAACCCATTAAAACGAGTCAAGTACAAAAAACGGGAAGAGGTGACTGTCGCTAAAGGTGAGCGCCAACGTCGATTGCATAAAGCATTACTACGTTATCATGACCCACTTAACTGGCCATTGATCCGTGAAGCTCTAATTAACATGGGTAAAAAACATCTAATCGGAGACAAAGCAACCTGTTTAGTACCCGCTGATGATGTTGAAGCTCGCACTCCAGCCCAGCGGCGTAAGTCTGGCCGCCACGGCGCGAATCGATTTGCGACCAAACATACCAATACCCAACCTGGGTTTGATGCTCTACGCAGTAATGCTAAACCTCATACGGCTAAAAATACATCATCGCCTAAAGGGAAAAATCGCACCACCAAACCAACCGCTAAATCTGCTCGCCCTTAATCGCTTAGCTTATATTGGATATAAAAAACTCAGGCAAACCGCCTGAGTTTTTTTATTAAAGGGGGGAGAATTAAACAATAAACTTGTTCATCACCGCCTCTTGACGACGAACATCTTCAAGCTGCTCTTGCATCTGTTGGTTAGATTGGCTGGCGGTATCCGATACTTGTACTGATAAATCTTTAATTTTTACCGTATTGGTATTAATTTCTTCAGCCACCAAACTTTGCTCTTCAGCCGCCGACGCGATTTGCATATTCATATCACTAATTTGCTGAATCGCTTGACGGATACGCAATAAAGCATCGTTCGCTTCGCTCGCCTTGGCGACGGTCTCTGTGGCCGTATCTTTACTTTGCCTCATCGCTCCAGCGACTGAGCTTGAACCCACTTGCAGTTGTTCGATCATACTGCGAATCTCTGTCGTCGACTGTTGCGTGCGCTGAGCAAGTGTACGTACTTCATCAGCCACAACCGCAAAACCACGACCAGATTCCCCCGCTCGCGCAGCTTCAATCGCTGCATTTAAAGCCAACAAGTTGGTTTGATCGGCAATATCATTAATGACTTTTAAAATGGTCTCGATGTTGGAGGTCGCACTTTCTAATTGCTTGACCTCTTCTACTGCTTGATCAATCCGTAACGCCAGAGAGTTAATCGCTTCCGTGGTATGCGATACCACTTCAGATCCTTGTTCCGTCGCGTTGTCCGCCTCTTGTGCTGCCGAAGCCGCCCCTTGCGCATTGCCAGCTACATTCATCGCTGTCGCAGCCATTTCATTCATTGCTGTTGCCAACTGCTCAACTTCATGCATCTGACTTTGCATTGCTTCTGTCGATGCTTGTAATCCGTGCGCCGTGGATTCAGTGCTGTGCATGATCTGTTGACCAATCTGCTTCGACTCTTTAATCAACTGCTGCAGAGTTTCGGTAAAGCGATTAAAGCCGCTAGCTAATCGAGCAAACTCATAATCGGTATTGGTATCAAGCCGCTTGGTCAAATCTCCCTGCCCAGAAGCAACATCTTGAATCGCATCATTGAGGGTGTCCAATGGACGCATTAAAATGCGGATCACAAAAGAAAGAATCAAGGTACTGACCACCAATGCCAGCAGTGAGTAAATCAACGCACTACGCCGCAAATCATCAACCGCAGCAAACGCAATGCTCTCATCCAGTAAAACTCCAACTGACCAAGTTTCGCCAGGAATGGGAACAAAACGTAATTGATAGTCTTGATTATTAATCCTCACTTCTTGTACATCACGACTGATACGTACATTCGGTAAGAAAGCCGACATTGGTTCACCATTAAAACGCGCCTCAGGGTGAGCAACCGTCGTACCATCATCAGAAACAATAAATAGATAACCGGCATCAAATAAAGAGACTTGGTTAACCAGTTCGGCAAGAGACACTAGGCTAACATCAAAAAATATTGCCCCCGAAAATTGCCCTCGATAATTGACTGGTGTAGCAATTGAGATCAAAATCTCTCCCGTAGCTGAATCGGCGTAGGGCGCGGTAATGGTTAATTTCCCTGCATTTTTAGCATCACGATACCAAGGCCGAACTCTTGGATCCCATGTTGCTCCGGGGTTCCAACTTGGGTCACTACCGACATAAGAGCCATCTTTATCATAACCAAACCCGACCAAAATAAAACTTTTCGCTAAAGCCCTCTGGCGAAGCACATCGGCGACACTTCGAGGATCAATATCGACCTGAACCAGCTCTGTGACATACTGAGCTAACGCTTTACTACCACTGAGATCTTTACTCACCGTATTGCGCACCCCACTAACAATTTCTTCGACGCTGCTATTCACTTGAGTTTCAATCTCAGAGCGCATAGTAAAATACTGTTGCGTCGACAAAAGTGTCAGCGTCAAAAGTAGCATCACGGATGACGCTGCGACTACTTTATGACTGAATTTCATGGTTTATCCCTCAAAGCAAACTATCTTCATGCATGGTTGTGCATGCTCACGTCCTTAATTGTTAGGGTCAGACAAAGGGATGACAGCAACATAACGTTACTAGGATCGATTTACTCCAACTCACTAAGGTTTGCTAAGCCATTTACACCAAACCAACTCTATTTTTATGCACTAAGTATGAACCAAGATCGCTGATTGTGCTGAACAAAACATCGATTACTATCAAATTTATCAAGAATAAAAAAACCGCAGTAAGGATAAGAGGTCTCTCACTGCGGTTTTATTTTGAAAAATAAGATAAATTACGCGTATTGCTCGGCAAACTCTTGCATAAAATCGACCAGAGCTTGTACCCCTTCTAATGGCATCGCATTGTAAATAGATGCGCGCATACCACCAGAAACCCGATGGCCTTTTAGCGAAACTAATCCTCGAGTTTCAGCCAATGACAAAAAAGTGTCATCAAGCTCAGGTTTGGCTAATTGAAACGGCACGTTCATTAACGAACGATTATCTGGATGGATGGTATTCCGATAAAAATCTGACGAGTCAATGTAGTCGTACAGCAAGGCTCCCTTCGCTCGGTTAATCTTCTCTATTGCTTGAACACCGCCTTGCTGTTTGAGCCATTGAAATACTAATCCTGACAGATACCATGCAAACGTCGGCGGTGTATTAAACATCGATTCTTGTTCGGCCAACAATTGATAGTTAAGAATACTCGGTAGCACTTCATGGGCTAAACCAAGTAAATCATCACGCACAATCACAATACAGATCCCTGCGGGCCCAATGTTCTTCTGCGCGCCAGCATAAATTACGCCATAACGAGAAACATCGATCTCCCGAGATAAAATCGTCGATGACATATCCGCCACAATCGGTTTATCCGTGATCGGCAAATCATTAATCTCAATACCATCAATCGTTTCATTGGGACAAAAATGCACGTAAGCCGCTTCTGGATCAATCACCCACTCACTGGCTGGTCGTACCGCGGTTTTGCCTTGCTTATTGATTTTTGCGTCAAACACATCGACACGACAATATTTTTTGGCTTCTTTGACTGCACTCGCGGCCCAGTATCCTGCATCAATATAGGTAGCCGTACTCGCCGACCCCAATAAATTTAGAGGGACTGCTGCGAATTGAGCTCGAGCACCGCCATGACAGAAAAGTACCTTGTAATTATCAGGAACGTTGAGCAAATCACGCAAATCTTGTTCAGCCTGTTGAGCCACTTGAATAAAAGGCTTACTACGGTGGCTAATTTCCATCACTGAGACGCCAAGACCATTCCAGTTCACCAACTCAGCTTGCGCTTTGTCCATGACGGCTTTAGGTAAAGCGGCGGGACCCGCACTAAAATTATAAATAGTGTCCGTATTCGGCTCCATGTATTGCTTGCTCCTGCTATCGAAAATGGGGAAATCATGTCAAAAATAAATAACCGCACTCACCACCCCTCCCTAAAAATGGATGCTGAGTGTTCTCGGTATACCATTTTTTTAAAAGAAGAAACAGCTTGAACTGACTGAAAATCAGCGGTTAATTATTTTTCAGTGACGGTATTTTAAATGCCTTCAAAACCGCTCCCAAAGGAAGCGGTTTAATGAAGGATAAAACAATCTTTATTAACGCATCAATAATGGCATCATTAAACTGATTAAAGGTACTTGCTTACCATTATCAAATGAGACATTACCTTGATTGATTTGAGCACGAATTCGATACCCTTGCTCATCTTGTGAAGCCATCTCCATCATGACTAGCTCATCCATCCCTTGTTGAATAAACGGATAATCTTGGGCAAATTGTTGAGAGACAAAGTTATCAAGATGTCCCGTTAAAGCCGGTAAAATCACGCTCGGATCTTGTAAAATATTATTCGTACCTTCTGGAATCGTCAGCATCCAATTGGCCGAAAAATCACCATCACCAACTTTGACCGCGAGTTGATTTAGACTCAGACTAAAACCTTGAGAAAATAGTGTTTCTATCAATGGCAGTGCTTGATTTAAAGCCTGTGCTGGCATGGTTGAGTAAGTTTGATATAGTGCGGACAATTGCTCAAAAGCTTGGCTATCAACATCGGCTAACGTGAAGTCAAACGTGGCATCATGCACTTCACCTTCATCGCTAACAACTTGATCAACCGTCAATTTATGTTGGCTAGTAAAACGTTTTTTATGGGCATCCATCGATGAAGTAAACTCATAATTGCCTTGACGAATAAGCAAAATGGATTGATGGTCACTGTCGTTGATATTCAGTTCACCGATTGACAGTGCTTGCTTGCCGAGCCAAAAGCCCACTTCTTGTTTACCATGGCCTTTTGCTTCCAGTTTAGACAGTTGCATTTTTTGACCATTGATAAAATCAATCATTACCGATGGCAAACTCAGATCATAAGTCACTTCCCCTAAAGTAGTGACCGTACCAGTCAGTTGAGCTGGCGTTAACGATATCCCTAAAGCTTCATCGTCAGGCGATTGATAATGCCAGCTACCTAACTGAACATGATAATCCGTATTACCATTTAATTGAGTCACCGTGGTCATGGTTAATGGTAATTCGGGGTATTCTGGCAGCCTTGATTGCGCCGACAAGCTGAATAATTGATGTTGAATATCGCTTTCTACTACCCACTGTGTCGGCAAACCTTCACTGATCAACTGTTGTCTGACTCGCTCATCGAGCACTGTAAATCGAGCTGAAACGTGAGAAGAAAGATAGCCACGGTCATAATGGATAAGCTCTGCGCTTACTTGCTGATTGGTTAAATTTTCTAGGCCGTGAGTAATCGCTTTCTGACCAATTTGTCCAACCGCTAAAGGCCAACACAAGACTAACACTACCGCACCACCGATAGCTCCTATTCGTTTGATATTTTGCATAAATGACTCGATTGCTTATTATTTCAAGCAGTGTAACGCAGATGATTGATCGAGCTCAAGTGGCGCATCCTTACCATCAGCGAACTCAAATATTGACGAGGTTAAGATTCTTAAACTCAGCTCTCAAATCTTTTTTGCAAAGCTTGTTACAGTAGCTTGGCTAAAATAATGATAGGGACTGCTGTGAACCGATATGCTTTGCTGTGCTTAGACAACAATCCAATTAGTATTGAACAATGGCGTCATGAATTAAGTATTTTTTCCGCCAAGTTTGATCTTTACACCGCTGATTCTATGCTAGAAGCTCAGCAGGCACTTGAATTCATCAAAGATAATCAACAAACAGCAGCGCTAGTGATTGCCAGTCATCATGAAGGCTTTAATGGCGCCGAGTTTTTAGTTCAATTGGACAAATCCCCAGAAACGAAATACGCGCGAAAAATATTAATCAGCAGTGGTCAAGATATTCAAGCCATCTTAAATGCCGTGAATGAAGGACGTTTAGATTATTGTTTAACGAAGCCATTGCAAGATAACGTCTTATACAAGACAACCCTCCAAGAATTGACCACCTATATTCTTGATCATGATAAAGATAACATTCTTAATTACAGTACATTACTGGATCAAACTCGTATTTTACGTGCGCACATTGATCAAAAAATGCGTATCTATCGTGAAGGTTTTATCAGCGATTATCACCGCATGTCCGATCAACAACTCGCCGAGCAAGTTATTGGTGCCTTGTATGAGTTTTTTGACGGTAATGATGAAACACGAGCCTGCCGAACTTACTCCGCAGAGCATTTACTTACCGTTGAAGGTGAAGATAACCATTTCTTGTGGTTTATCACCTCTGGTGAAGTCGCTCTGTATAAACGGGATGAACTCGGCCAACAAAGGGAAGTCGTACGCCACAATAAAGGCAATATCGTCGGGGGGATGTCTTTTGTCACCGGTGAGCCCTCTTTCTCTACCGCGTTAACGTTAACTCGTACTGATGTCATCAAATTAGACCGCGATATTTTTGCTAAAGTGATGCATAGCGATACCAGTTTACTGCCCCTATTTACTAACTTACTACTGCGTCATTTTAATCGACGGCTACAACGCAGTATTAATACTAAATTACAATTACAAAAAACGCTCGACTCACTGGAATCGGCGCATAAACAACTGATGGAAAGTGAAAAAATGGCCATGCTGGGTCAGTTGGTCGCTGGCGTTGCTCATGAGTTAAATAATCCTGTAGCCGCTATTCTACGAGGCAGTGATACCTTACGAACTCATATTGCTCAGCTGGTCGGCGATGCTCCTCCCCACTCTTTAGAATATACTGGTGCACAATTGCTGGCCCAAGCCTTACAATCTAAACCTATGTCAACGGCCGAGGAACGAGCAAAAGCAAAACAGATCGCCGAACAGATACGTCATCCGTTGTTAGCGAAAAAAATCGTCAAATTAGGCCTAGAACACGATCAAAACCTACTCAATTTAGCTAAATCCCAACCACAACAGGCATTACAGAATATTGAAAAATTAGAAGTGTATTTCTTAGCTGGGAGTAATCTGCGCTCAATTCAGGTTTGCGCGCAGCGAATTGCCGATATGGTAAAAAGCCTCAAGGGCTACGCAAGAGCGGATGACGAAACATTTCATATTGTTGATATCCATGAAGGATTAGAAGATACGTTAGTTATTTTTGAAAATCGTCTAAAAAGACACCAAATTGAAAAACACTATGCCAAAATCCCCGCTATCTCTTGTCTTCCTATCGCCCTACAGCAAGTTTGGACTAATCTTATCTCAAATGCGATTGAAGCGTTTCCTGAGCATGGTGTATTAATCATTACTACTGAGTTACGCCAACAAGATAATCACGATTATGTGCTCGTCAGTTTTACCGATAACGGTTGTGGTATCCCTAAAGAACGACAAGACGATATTTTTGCGCTTAATTACACCACCAAACGAGAAGGTGATTTTGGCTTAGGAATTGGGTTATCTGTTTGCCAACAAATCGTTCGTCAGCATCAAGGATGGATCGACGTAGAAAGTGAGGTCGGTCAATACACCACCATGCAAGTGTGGTTACCCGTCAACCGAGAGACTATTTAGGGAGAAAAAAATGCAAAAACTAATGATTTTATGCGTCGATGATGAACGTGAAGTGCTCAATAGTGTTATGCAAGATCTAAACGAATTCGAAGAGCATTTTATCCTCGAAGCCGCAGAGTCTGTGGCAGAGGCGAAAGAAGTTATTACTGATTATCAACAGCAAGGGATACCACTAGCGCTCATTTTGTGTGATCACATCATGCCGCAAGAAACCGGTATTCATTTTCTTATCGAACTTAATCAATCCGATGCCACTCAACCAACACGTAAGGTACTCTTAACTGGGCAAGCGGGATTAGACGATACCGTAGAGGCGATAAATCATTCGAGCTTACATTTCTTTATCACCAAGCCTTGGCAAGCCGAACAATTACGCCATACCGTGAAAGAACAGCTAACTCATTACGTGATCGAAAATGAACCTGATTTAATGGCTTGGATGCCAATTCTTGATACTGAATTAATTCTAAACGCACTGGCAGCGAATCGATCCAGTTATGGTGAATAATGTTAAACGTGTACCCTATTAAGCTCGACGGATAAAAATGGCAGCATTCTAAACAATATCACGTTGATTTTGCTGTTTTTTTATCAAGGTAACCCAATCTTGACATTTTTTGGTAGAGTTAGCCTCCATCAATGAATTATGATGTTATAACACTCGAAATAGTAATTGATTTAGTGTGTACCCAAATAAGCCATTCGATAAACCATGTGGATTAGATTTGAAATCAGTTGCAACGTTTTCAATACTGCATCTTAGGATCGCTTGGGTATACTATGGAATTAATCATAAACAGATAGGTTTATTGTGACTATGCGCAAAACAATCATGGCAACCGCTCTACTTTTAACGTCGGTACACGCTTTGGCTCAAACGGATCCAAACAGCCCAACCGTAATGAGTAATTTTAACTACGAATATGTCGAAGCTCGTTTCGGCGCTAGCCCTGCGACCTTCGGTGCGGCAATCAGTAAATCGATTCATCCTAATGCTCATATGATTGCACGTATCGATTCTGAGTTTGAAAGTGATTACGATCTCGCTGCAGGTTTTGGCTTTCATGCCCCGATTAATAATTGGGCAGATTTAACGGGAGAAATGTTATTCCGTTTACAAGACAAGAAAAGCTACGGCAGTGCAGATTCAGGAATGGAACTGAATTTAGGTGTTCGTCAGTGGCTAGGCCCACAACTTGAAGTAGGTGGCAAAGCTGGCTACGTCTCTATTGATGACCGCGATGATTGGATAGGCTCTGTGTATGCTCGCTTCCACTCAACGGAATTGTTCTCACTCGGCGCAGAAGCCCGCTTCAATGATGCTTATGGCGACCAACTGATGCTTACGGCTCGTTTTAAATATTAATCAACTAAGTGTAACTATTTGGTGCTTGTCATAAAATAAGCCGAAGTCTCTCGACTTCGGCTTATTTATTATTACTCAACGAGCTTGGCAATATTCCAACAGTTGACGTTTCTGTGGCTCTTGGAGTAGCTTCCAATGTACCCCTTCAATTGCTCCAGCAAACTTCCATAAGAGTTTGACATCAACATCACTGCCATAAATTTTACGCACCTTACTAAATACAGCAGGTGCGCCAAGTTTTACAAAAGTTTCAACATCGTTCACGCCGGCTTTTTTTACCATCCGCTCAAGAGTCAACTGCATATTGGGCAAGTCTCTTAGCCGACGGCTCGCTTGAGATTTTTGAAAGCTACGTTGTGAAATAGAATAAAAGATGGAGTGTTGAATAATATCATCTAGTTGCGCATAACCTTGTTCAAAAAGTTGCGTAATATCATAATAATTAACCGTCGCCGTAGTCTGTTTTTTTACATGACGGAATTTTTCACACCCTAGTTGGGTCAACCGTTCATCCAATTCTTCACTACCACGAAGAAAAATCGCACTCTCAGTTAACAACGCGTACATGGCCTCTTGCTGAAATAAGCCAACACCGCCGAACATTGAACGCTTTTGGTAGTCTCCAAACTTAATTACATAATCAAAAAATGTTGTCTCACTCATCTTGATAGATCCTTTAATCGTCGTCCCCGAGTCACAAAGATCACCAGATAGCAGCAAGTTATAGCGAATAAATTAGGTATACATCGCAAGCTTATTTTTACTACGTGCCTGCGTATTGATTTATGTACATAATAGTTAATTCCATAAAATAAGTCCGGACTTAACTCACATCCACCACCTGAAAAGCGTTTTAAAAAGCTACTGACCTCACAAAATCTCAATGTTGCATATCAGATGTTATTCATTTCATACTTTATATTGCACGATAAACCGATTAAGACCCGTTTAATGGTTGCATCTCTTTATTAGCAATCGGTAAAATGGGACGTCTTCCCGCTTTTGACCGGATACGATGAACCATTTATCTTTTTATTGGCTTCCCGAAAATAAACATCTCCTTATCCAAGGATTGGAAAGTGAGTTTGCTCAGCTGGTTAAATTCTCAATCAGTACAGGCAAAATAGCACTGCCCCCTATCCCAGATGTAGTATTAAAAATTCAACAATTATGTGGTATTGAATCAACCACAGTCGCTGATGTTGCCGCGTGCCTGACTGATGACCCAAGCCTCGCGGCAGTGGTTATCCGTATCGCAAATTCAGTTGTCTTTAATCGCCGCAATATCACTTGCCTTGATTTAACGACAGCAGTTTCCCGTTTAGGCATTATACGTGTACGTGAAATTGTCACTGCCCAAGCGATTGAGCAGCTCAAGCATTCAATTAATCTTAGCTCTGCGTGCAATAAAGTCCTGACCAATAGTGCTGCCATATCGCGTGAATTCGGTGCCAGTATGGTTTTAGTCACTCAATGGTTTAAGCGTTTAGAACCGCAGCACTATCAACACTTAGAACAAGAGAAAGCGTTATTAGTTGGTCTATTGGCCGATATCGGTCTGTTTTGCTTAGTGAATGAATATCACCTTTATTTGGAAAATGGACACTACCTCGATCAAGACATTGCGCTGCAGATTTTCCATTCTAACTGTTCTGTAACCAGTCAACTCGTTTTAAAACATTGGGGGTTTGATAACGATTTTCTCGAAGTGGCGAGTAACCAACCATTTATTGAGCATCGCCAAGAAGTCAGTTATCTTGATATCGCTCGCATCGCAAATCATCTGCTGTTGTTTCGGAAACAAGATGACGCTTTAGATGAGCATGAAGTAGAAATTAACGCCAGTGGTTTTTGAACACTCTCCCCCAGTTATCGTTAATATGAGCTGGGGTTACCCCTTGAGGAATCTATGTTTTTAGGGATGTTATTTATTTTTGCCCCACTGGTTATCGGGTATCTTTTTTCTATCACACAGCCAGCAAAATTAACCTTACTAAACAAAGCAACGGTTTCTCTGGTTTATGTCATCCTCTTCCTGATGGGACTTAGCCTTGCTGCATTAGATAATTTAAGCGCTAATCTACAAGCAATTTTGCGTATTGCCGGCGTATTTTTCCTTGCCATGGGCTGCTGCAATTTGTTGGCCCTGCCCTGGATTGATAAATGGCTACCAATTGATAGCCAAGCAACACAAACCAAATTACCCCTATCAAGTATGGCGTTAGAATCGATCAAGCTGATTTTTGTTGTTGGTGCAGGACTGTTGCTTGGCTTGGTTCTTGGTTTTGATTTATCTTGGGTAGAAAGCGCCAGTGAATGGATTTTATTCATTTTGCTGTTTTTTATTGGCGTTCAATTAAGAAACAGTGGTTTAACGTTAAAACAGATCTTGTTGAATAAGCATGGCATGATCATCGCCGCCGTCGTCATTATTACCTGCTGGATAGGTGGATTCCTAGCCGCTTTAATTCTCGATATCCCTGTCTATCAAGCATTAGCTATGGCTTCTGGGTTTGGTTGGTACTCATTATCCGGAATTCTGATGGGCGATGCTTTTGGCCCTGTCTATGGTGGCGCTTCGTTTTTAATTGAACTGATGCGTGAATTAGTCGCACTGGTGTTAATTCCAATGTTTATTGGTCGAAAACCCTGCGCTTCTATTGGTTACGCTGGAGCAACGGCCATGGACTTCACTCTCCCAGTGATTCAGACCACGGGTGGCGTGCGCTGTGTTCCCGTGGCGATTGTCAGTGGCTTTATCTTAAGTCTATTAGTGCCGTTTTTAATGCTGTTATTTGTCTCTCTTGCAGGTTAGCTCTCAGGAATCGGCCACAGCCCACTTTACAATACATCAACATTTCATCAAGATACGTAACCCAATTAAGTGACTGAGTAAAGCACGCCAATCGAACAAAGAGAGAACTGCCAAAGCGATATCAATGACTGCAGGACAAGCTTTGGGTTTTGGTTTAGATTGCCTAGCTGACATTAACCAGCCTCAACAATAACGACATAATTATGGTATCAGAACACAAAATAGCGGATGCAAACTTTGAGAGCCTTCTACGTATATTCACCGTACCAGAAGGACCAGACTCTACTCTGACTCGTATTGAAGAAGAGCTGTCACGTAATTTAAACCAATTTTTACGTGAGCATATTGTCGCAGAAGAAAAGCCGCTTAAAGAGATAGAAAAAGACTTTTCCAATCCGCACATTCCTGAAGCGCCAGAGTTTGTCTCAGAGCATACTCAACATTTAATGGATACGTTAGTGGCTCAATCGGTGCATACGGCATCGCCCAGTTTTATTGGCCATATGACTTCAGCATTACCTTATTTTTTAATGCCGCTGTCAAAAATCATGATTGCTTTGAATCAAAACTTAGTAAAAATTGAAACCTCGAAAGCATTTACTCCACTTGAACGTCAAGTATTAGGCATGTTGCACCGTCTTATTTATGCCCAACAAGACGAATTTTACCAACAATGGATGCACAGCGCCGCCCATTCTCTTGGCGCATTTTGCTCTGGCGGTACCATTGCCAACATTACCGCGCTCTGGGTAGCACGTAACAATGCACTAAAGGCGAGTAACCATTTTGGTGGTGTAGAAAAAGAAGGCTTATTCAAAGCCATGCTCCATTATGGTTATCAAGGATTAGCGATTTTGGTCTCTGAGCGAGGCCACTATTCACTAAAAAAAGCGGCTGACATTTTGGGCATCGGCCAACAAGGCTTAGTCACCGTTCGTACCGATGAAAATAATCGTCTTTGTCCAGATGATCTGCAGCAAAAAATCGATCAGCTAAAATCACAAAACATTCATCCCTTTGCCGTTGTCGGTGTCGCAGGTACAACCGAGACGGGAAATGTCGATCCACTAAGAGCCATCGGTGAAATTTGCCAAAAAGAGCAATGCCATTTTCATGTCGATGCCGCTTGGGGTGGTGCCACCTTAATGTCGAGTACCTATCGCCACTTATTGGATGGTATTGAACTGGCCGATTCTGTAACCATTGATGCCCATAAACAAATGTATATTCCCATGGGCGCAGGAATGGTGTTATTTAAAGACCCTCATGCAATGAATGCGATAGAACATCATGCGCAATATATTTTACGCAAAGGTTCTAAAGATTTAGGCAGTCATACCTTAGAAGGATCTCGCTCAGGGATGGCAATGTTGGTCTATGCGAGCATGCACATTATTAGTCGTGCTGGCTATCAACTGTTGATTGATCAAAGTATAGAGAAAGCACGTTATTTTGCTGATCTGATTCAGTCACAAACGGATTTTGAACTCGTTTCAGAACCTGAGCTTTGTCTACTTACTTATCGCTATGCTCCTGATCACGCGATAAAAGCACTGTCGATGGCGGATGAAAAAGAGAAAATCGCGCTGAATCATTTGCTGAATGAATTAACTAAATACATTCAGAAGAAACAACGTGAAACCGGTAAATCGTTTGTTTCTCGCACCCAACTGAATCCGACACGTTGGCAAGGTTTAGATACCTTGGTCTTTCGTGTTGTATTGGCGAACCCACTCACAACTAAGTCAATTTTACACTCGGTCTTGCAAGAGCAAAGGGACATTGCCCAAACCGCGACTCAATTACTTACCCAGATAAATCAGTTGAGTCAAAGCATTATTAACTCACAGGCTTAAAAACTCCGGCACATTTGCCAAACAATAACGACGAATAAAAAGAAAGAAATAAATGAAAATTTCTTTCTTTTTATTGTAACTCGCCCATCATAATCCATCTATAAACGAAGCTTTTAGGCCTTTTCCCCAATTAAAAGTGTAGTTTTCATGAAATTTAGTTTGAGGCTTGTCATATTCTCACTATTTGATAGTGTGTTTACTTTATGATTTATGACCGCTTGGGTTTATACTCGCGTCATGGCGTTGGTAAATGTGTCCCTTGTCAAAATGATTCATTTCGATGATAACAAGGCACCTGAAAATCCCAATGAGTTGTTCTCTAGGCCCGCGTGAACACTATGAATACATTAGAAAAAATACAAAAAAATCTAGAAAATTTCAGCAAATCGGAACGTAAAGTCGCCGAAGTGATTATGGCTTCCCCGCAAACCGCCATTCATTCCAGCATTGCGACGCTGGCCAAAATGGCCGACGTTAGTGAACCGACAGTGAATCGCTTTTGTCGTCGACTCGACACCAAAGGTTTCCCTGATTTTAAATTACATTTAGCACAAAGCTTGGCGAATGGGACACCTTACGTGAATCGCAACGTGGAAGAAGACGATGGTCCCGATGCGTATACCCATAAGATTTTCGAATCGACCATGGCCTGTTTGGATGTTGCCAAAAATAGTCTCGACCCAATGCAAATTAACCGAGCGGTTGACCTATTAACACAAGCCAAGCGCATTTCGTTTTTTGGTTTAGGCGCATCCTCTTCCGTCGCACGTGATGCACAAAACAAATTCATTCGTTTTAATATTCCGATCTCTTGTTTTGAAGATATTGTTATGCAACGGATGAGCTGCATTAACTGTACCGACAATGATGTGATCGTGTTGATTTCTCATACCGGACGAACAAAAAGCCAAGTTGAAATCGCTAATCTTGCACGAGAAAATGGCGCAACCGTTATTGCTATTACCGCAAAAGACTCGCCGTTAGATAAAGCGAGCTCTTTATCGATTTGTCTTGATGTCCCTGAAGATACCGATGTTTACATGCCGATGGCGAGTCGAGTTGTGCAGATGACGGTGATTGATGTGTTAGCGACCGGTTTCACTTTGCGCCGAGGTTCTGGTTTTAGAGAAAACCTCAAACGCGTTAAAGACGTGTTAAAAGACTCTCGCTACGATAAATTATCGCAGTTTTAATTCTTTTTTCTCTCCCCCAACCGAAAAAGAGAATGGAGCTATTCATGGCTATAAGATGAATAGCTCCATTCTCTTTCTACTTTTTTAGCTTCCTTGTTCACTTCCTTCGACAAGGCGAGAATTATAAATCCACTGCAATCTTTTCTCGCTAACCAAAGGCGGGATAATATTCTGCGTTTCTGATTGAGAACATGAACAAACTTGCCATAAAATATACACTAATCTCTCATAAGTTAACGGAAATGGGTTGCCTTTAATCGCTTGTGACCGCAGCGCATCCGTAGCGACTTGCTCGAAAGAAGTAGTGCATACCCCAAATTGACTCAAGGACGGAAGTTGTAACTTGTCGAGCATCATCTGCACCCAAAGAATACTATCATCGATGTTGACATTTTTACGCTTCGTCAGTAATTGCGCAATTCGGTAATAACGCTGCAATACTTCCGTACGTTGGGCCTTTTTGGCCGCATGAATATTCTCTCGCATTACATACGGGGCAAGACGAGCGGTGATCACGCTGTGCGGTGCGTCGAGCTTACCTCCCAACGCAGAGGCCAATCCATGCGCAGCCCCCAACTTAGCGTTAGTGATTGCCATTCCACCCAACATGGCCGCAAAGGATAAATCCTCACGAGCAGGTTTATCATCCAAACAACACGCAGCAAGCGTTGAACGTGATAAACGGCGCAATCCCTCTTCACAGATCATATCCGTTAAAGGATTAGGCTCACCGCAAACATAAGCCTCCATGAGATGAGTAAAAGCGTCCATGGCACCACGACCAGATGTATAACGATCGGTGCCGTACGTTAAACTCGGATCGATAATCGCCACGGCGGCCAGCATATCAGGGCTACGTAAACTCACTTTAACTTTATCTTGCCCTGATTTTAACACTGCGTTTTTCGTGACTTCCGAGCCCGTACTGGCGGTGGTTGGAATCGCAATAAATGGCAATGGCTTAGCTTTGAGTGGCACATTACGACCGACGACTTCAACATAGTCATACACATTTCCTTGATTAGGAATAATCGCCGCTAAAGCCTTTCCCATGTCTAAAACACTACCGCCTCCGATAGCCACCACCACCTGTGGCTGAAAGCGTCGCCCAACGATAGCCGCTTCTTCGACCATAGTAATATTGGGCTCACCATCAATAGCAACGTGCTGATAGGGCATTTTTTGCTGTTGTAAATAATCACTGATCACTTGAGCACGTTGCACATTTTTACCTGATACCAGTAGCACACTGTAACCATATTGATTGATCAGCGACAACGAGTTTTGCAGTGCCCCCGCACCGAATACAATTCGATTCGATGTTATAAACTGGAACATGTGCCCTCCACCCAATCACTCTAACAACATTTAGTGTGCTTCTCTTTGTAAAATTTTTTTTTGACTCAGTGCAACCTGTTGCTAAATAACTCAAACTTCATCTCAGACTATGCACGACATCACAATAGATAGTATAAGCATCGCTGCTTTATTTAACTTGGGCATAAATTATCCAATCAATTTTACCTATTAAAACAACTGGTAAATGACGCTTTATTTCCTAATTCGAATCGGGCATAGTGACGCAAACGAAACAGAGGAGAAAGTGATGTTCGTAGTGATTTTTGGCCGCCCGGCTTGCCCATATTGTGTCCGTGCAAAAGAGCACGCAGAAACCTTAAAAGCGAAACGTGATGACTTCAATTACCGTTATGTTGATATTCATGAAGAAGGCATTACTAAAGCTGATCTAGAAAAAACCGTTGGCAAGCCTGTTGAAACAGTGCCACAAATTTTTATTGATCAACAACATATTGGCGGCTGCACTGAATTTGAAGCCTATGCAAAAGAGCATTTAGGTCTATTTGACGAATAAGCTTTCGACACACCATTTTTAATCTTAGTCAACCCGCTGATGTTTCGCGGGTTTTTTAATAACTTATTTATTAAAAAATGACCTTGCCCTGAAAAAATTCACTTATCTTTTTGCCTATTTACGATACAATCGTCACAATTTAATCATCCTCCTCTTGCATGCCAATATTGAGCTAAATTGTGAATATCGACGTCGTACTGTTGTTAGAACAAAACCCTATCTTATTGATCTTCGTTGTCCTCGCCATTGGCTTGGCATTTGGCAAAATTCGCTTTGGTAGTTTGCAATTAGGCAACTCGATTGGCGTGCTGATCACCTCTCTTGTTATGGGGCACTTGGGCTTTTCATTTAATGCCGAAGCGTTAACGATTGGCTTTATGCTGTTCATTTATTGTGTAGGAATTGAAGCGGGGCCAAACTTCTTTGGTATCTTCTTTCGTGATGGTAAGCATTATTTAATTTTAAGCCTAGTTGTGTTAGTTACTGCCACCAGTTTAACCTATTCCGCCAGCCATTTTTTTAATCTCGATTATGGCTTAGCGGCTGGGATGATGGCCGGAGCGTTAACGTCGACTCCTGTCTTGGTGGGTGCACAAGATGCCCTAAACTCTGGTCTCGCCAGTATTCCCCGTAATATGGATCTGACCTTGATTTTAGAAAATGTCTCGGTTGGCTATGCGATGGCCTATCTGATTGGCCTGATCAGTATGATCATGTTTGCGAAGTTACTGCCTAAGTTACAAAAACAAAATCTCTCTGATTCAGCGCAACAAATTGCTCAAGAACGGGGAATTGGCGGCAGCGGACAACGCAAGGTCTATTTGCCGATCATTCGTGCTTATCGGGTTGGCCCAGAGCTAACCAATTGGATTGATGGCAGAAATTTACGAGAGCTTGGTATCTATCGTCAAACTGGATGCTATATCGAGCGTATTCGTCGCAATGGTATTCTTGCCCACCCTGATGGTGATGCTATTTTGCAAGAAGGTGATGAAATTGCTTTAGTCGGTTTTCCAGACAGTCATGCACGCCTCGATCCGAGCTTTCGTAATGGTAAAGAAGTGTTTGATAGAAACTTACTTGACCTACGGATCACTGAAGAAGAAATTGTCGTCAAAAGTGACAGTATTGCTGGAAAAAGGTTGTCTGATTTAAACCTCTCAGAATATGGCTGTTTCTTGAACCGCGTGGTGCGTGCGCAAATTGAAATGCCGATGGATCTCGATATTGTGCTGGCGAAAGGCGATGTACTTCAGGTCAGTGGAGAAAAAAGTCGTGTTAAAGGGCTAGCCGAACGAATCGGTTTTATCTCTATTCATAGTCAGATGGCCGATCTCATGGCTTTTTGTAGCTTTTTCATTTTAGGGATTCTCTTTGGCTTAATTACCATGACCTTTGGTCAAGTCTCCTTTAGTCTGGGCAATGCCGTCGGCCTACTTTTGTCCGGTATCTCGCTTGGTTTTTTACGAGCCAACCATCCAACCTTTGGTTATGTCCCGCAAGGTGCATTAAATATGGTCAAAGATCTAGGACTGATGATATTTATGGTCGGTATTGGCTTAAGTGCTGGTGGACGAATGTTTGAACATTTAACCGAAGTTGGTCCGCAAGTGATTGGCTTAGCATTCATCGTGAGCGTTGTCCCCGTCGTTTTTGCTTATTTGGTCGGAGCGTATCTATTAAAAATGAATCGCGCTTTACTTTTTGGAGCGATCATTGGTGCTCGTACCTGTGCTCCGGCGATGGATATCGTGAATGATTATGCCAAATCGACCATTCCAGCGCTTGGCTATGCGGGAACTTACGCCATTGCCAATATTTTGATGACGCTTGCTGGTACCATCTTAATTATTCTCAACTAAGCAATTCCTCAGTGAATATTCTTGATAGAGATAAGCACTAAAGAAAAAGGCGCATAAAGCGCCTTTTTTACTCTTTGATAAGACATCGATTAAATGTCAATCACATCAAATTCAACCTCTGGGCTGACATCGGCATCGTAATCAACCCCCTCAACACCAAAGCCAAACAGCTTAAGGAACTCTTCTTTATAGAGTTCATAATCTGTTAACGTCTTGAGATTTTCAGTCGTGATTTGTGGCCATAACTCACGGCAGTGCTGTTGAATATCTTCACGCAACTCCCAATCATCAAGACGCAGACGGTTATGAGCGTCCGTTTCCGGTGCAGAGCCATCATTTTTATACAAACGCTGGCTGAACAAACGATAGATTTGCTCCATACATCCTTCGTGGATGCCTTCTTCACGCATTTTCTTAAAGACCATTGCGATGTATAACGGCATGACAGGAATCGCCGAGCTAGCTTGAGTGACAACCGACTTTAACACGGCCACATTAGCGCTACCTTGCTTGGCGGCTAATTTTTCATTTAATGCTTGTGCAGCGCGATCTAAATCCATCTTCGCACGACCCAATGCACCATCCCAATAAATTGGCCACGTTAGCTCAGTACCGATGTAGCTATAAGCAACGGTTTTACAACCATCCGCTAAAACGCCCGCATCATCGAGGGCCTGCATCCATAACTCCCAATCTTGACCGCCCATTACCGTGATGGTGTCGTTGATTTCTTGTTCAGTGGCAGGTTCAACGCTGGCTTCGATAATGATGTCTTTATTGGTATCAACGG
Organism: Vibrio injensis; assembly: GCF_001895205.1. Taxonomy (GTDB): domain Bacteria; phylum Pseudomonadota; class Gammaproteobacteria; order Enterobacterales; family Vibrionaceae; genus Vibrio; species Vibrio injensis. The sequence goes on from NZ_BDJF01000016.1 coordinate 293,492, forward strand.
CAGTAGCGGTGTAAGTTTCACCGATTGGTTTCAGGGCTGAACGAACCACTTCACCGCTATCTGGCATCTTACGAACCGGAGAAGCCAATGAATAAACCACTAAATCAATTTGACCTAGGTCTTGTTTGATCAACTCAATGGCTTTTTGCTTAGCTTGATCAGAAAAGGCGTCACCATTGAGGCTCTTAGCGTATAAACCTTCTTGGTGAGCTAACTTATCAAACGCCGCGGCATTGTAAAATCCAGCGGTTCCGGTTTTCTTTTCCGTACCCGGTTTTTCAAAAAAGACGCCAATCGTTGCAGCACCACCAGCAAAGGCGGCAGCAATACGTGAAGATAAGCCGTAGCCACTAGATGAGCCAACGACCAACACACGTTTTGGTGCATTCTTAATCGGGCCTTGTGCTTTAGTATAAGCAATTTGTTCTTTTACGTTCGCTTCACAGCCCACTGGATGAGTGGTTGTGCAAATGAATCCACGAATTTTAGGTTTGATGATCATATTCAACTTCCTTCAAAAATCTCGGTTAGGATAAAAGTTTCAGCGCCACTTCGCATCTTATTTCGGCCCAAAAGCACCTTTTTACGGAGTGGTTGGAGCTGTTCTTAACCTAAATGGTTCAGGATCATCCTATCTTAAACACACAAGACAAGACCAATCACAAAAAATTAGCGCTACTGTACCATTAACAGCAAAAAAATAAGGCCTCAAAAGAGGCCTTACAACATTAGCAAATTAAATAGGATGAGTTACGCCACATTATTCAATTTTGGTGGATTAACGTTGTGAGTGCGCACTTCGCTTAAATCATGACTGAAATGGTCCACTTGAATCGCTTTCGAGCGCAATTTGTCTGCAGCTAAAATCGCTTCAACTTCATTGTCAGTCAAAACACCAGCCGCTTTCGCTTGAGCAAGACGCTCGACCAAAGGTCCTTTACGAGCCACCTTACCTTCTTTCACCGCTTTATTCATTTGTCGCTCCAACCCTTTCACACTATACATAGCAAGGAAGGCACTCTCCATTAAACCTACACTATCATCTTCATCTTTACCGATGTAACACAAATGGGTTAGGCGATCACGATGCGCTCCTGGCGTCATTAGACTTTCAGCAATCTTGACGGTAAGTGTATCGCTAGGCGCTTGGTAGTGATTACCTAGTGGGAATATTAACCCCTTCAATAATCCACCGACCGCTTTAATCGGATAATTACGATAAGTATCACTCAGGGCTTTGGCAGCATGATGTAAACAATGTTGCATTGCGTAGTGCACATAATCGAGATCCGTTTGTTGACGGCCTTCATCTTCGTAACGCTTCAATACCGCTGACCCCATATAAAGGAAGCTCAGTGCATCCCCCAAACGCGCGGAGATCATCTCTTTACGTTTCAACTCACCGCCCAAGGTCAACATAGCAAAGTCGGCGCTAACCGCTAAGGCACGGCTTAAACGGGTCATTTCTTTATAATACCCTTGGGTCGGCCCACTCATCTCTGCTTTGATGAATCGCGAACCCGTCAGAGCAGCACCAAAAGCACCAAAGGTATTTTTGACTGCATGACCAATGTGTTTAAACAATAACTTATCAAAATCCTTCGCGGCTTGTTCGCTATCTGGGTTAGCAGCCGCTTCCATTTCTTTGAGAACATAAGGATGACAACGCGTCGCACCTTGACCAAAGATCATCAGGTTACGGGTCAGGATATTGGCCCCTTCCACCGTAATCGCAACGGGTACGCCAAGGTAATGGGTCGATAGGTAATTCATAGGCCCATCTTGAATCGCACGTCCTGAATGAATATCCATTGAATCGTTTAAGATGGTTCGCGCCATTTCTGTCATATGGTATTTAGCAATCGCGGTAATGATCCCTGGGCGCTCTTTCATATCGAGAGAAGTTGTCGTCAACGTCCGCGTTGCTTCGAGTAGGTAAGTCAAACCACCAATTCGACCGAGCGCTTCTGCAACACCTTCAAACTTACCGATCGACATACCAAACTGCTTACGAACATAAGCATAAGCTCCTGTGGTGCGAGAGGTGAGATGACCAATCGCCGTGCCGAGAGCCGGTAAAGAAATACCCCGCCCAGCAGAAAGACACTCAACCAGCAGAAAGACACTCAACCAGCATGCGCCAGCCTTTACCAGCATAGTCCACGCCACCAATCAGCCATTCCATCGGAATAAAGACATCATTACCACGAGTTGGTCCGTTCATAAACGCTAAACCGAGCGGGTCATGACGCTCACCAATTTCAACACCGGTATGGTTGGCAGGGATTAAAGCACAGGTAATACCGAGCTCTTTTTTATCGCCAAGCAATCCATCCGGATCATTCAATTTAAACGCTAAACCAAGTACGGTTGCCACTGGTGCTAGTGTGATATAGCGTTTGTTCCAACTTAAACGAATACCTAAGACTTCCTTACCTTCATGCTTGCCATAGCACACGACACCTTGATCAGGAATACCACCAGCATCTGAACCCGCTTCTGGGCCAGTTAATGCAAAACAAGGAATATCCGTACCATCAGCTAAACGTGGCAGCCAATAATCTTTCTGCTCTTGAGTACCATAATGAGAAAGCAGTTCACCTGGGCCTAGAGAGTTAGGCACCATGACGGTAACGGCAGCACTGATACTGCGCGTCGCAATACGTGATACGATGGTTGAATTGGCCAGCGCCGAGAATTCACGGCCACCATATTCTTTAGAAATAATTAATGAGAAGAAGCGCTCTTTACGCAGATAATCCCATACCTCTTTGGGTAGGTCACGATCGTGTTTGATGATTTTATGGTCATCAATCATACCGAGTAGCGTTTCAAGCTCATTATCCATGAAGGATTGCTCTTCCGCCGTGAGAGTTGGCTTAGGATAATGATGTAGCGTCGTAAAGTTAGGCTTACCAGAGAACAACTCTCCATCCCACCATACACTTCCCGCTTCCATGGCTTCTTTTTCGGTTGCAGACAACGGAGGCAACACTTGTTTGAAGAGTTTGAAAGCTGGGTCACTAATCCATTTTCTTCTTAGAGAGCTCATAATTCCGATCCTTTTGTTCACTGGTTAAGATTTATACTTATTATGGTTTCGTTTAGTTCAATTACTTGGCTGCTACTCCAGCAGCTAAATAAGGAATAATCTGGTCGATCATCGAGTTAGCATCCACTTTAGTCGCAAAATCATTTTCAGCAATTTGCGCTAAGGCTTGACTGGATGCCATGGTAAAAACGCAGGTCCCAAGCGTGAAATGCAACCGCCAAAACAACGTTTCACGAGTTAAGTTGGGGTTTGCTTTCATGACCGACTGAGTAAATAGGCTGAGGACTTCGTCATAACGAGTGGTAATAAACCAGCGTAAATGCCCTTGTACATCGGTATAACCGCGGCCAATTAACAGCATGAAGCGACTGGTACCATTTGGACGTATTTGATTTAACGCTTTTAAAGGTCCACGTAACGATTCAAACACCTCTTCCATGCTGTAACTTTCTTGCTCATTCAACGCCATCAATGACTGTTTAACGGCCGGCATAAATGCTTCCAGGTAACGATTCAGTACTGCACGTACCAAGGTTTTTTTATCACCAAAGTGATAATTCACCGACGCCAGATTGACGTTAGCTTTGCTAGTGATCGTGCGAAGAGACGTATCATTAAAACCATGCTCAGCAAATAGCCCTTCTGCTACATCGAGTATTTTTTCTTTGGTACTGCTCTTTGGGGCCATTTCAATCATCCGTATCAAACAACTGTTTGAAATATACCTTTGAAACACCAGATTAACAAGCAATTAACATCACACTTTTAAAACATGGTCGGACTAGATATTTTCGACGCGAGACAAAATCAATCTGTCATCCACATCATCCCGCACTCTTAGGCTCTTAAAGGGGAGCAAAGAGAAATAATCATTTTTTTTGATCATTTTTCTATTATTTGGGAACTCTTTGTTATTCATCCAGTCTGACTTAGTGTAGTTGGTAGAGCATTCAGAGTTTTACGGCCGTCGAACTTTCTTGGTCACTGGCAACTACACGATACCGATACGACTTGAAGATTGGACGCACACTGTCAATGCTTCAAGTGGCAAGGTAAATGCTGCTTTTTCCTTATTAACTCCTATGTTTGTATCCGCCCAGTTCATTTTGTTCTGGGCTTTTTTTTGCACCTCATACCGCTAATGACTAAGAAAGCGTATAATGCTCGGCTAACCTTGTTGACCCCCATAAATTCATGAAACTCTCTCATAGCCCAATCACCCAGCATCGCTTTCAAGGTGTGGATTTCTATTTAAAACGTGATGATAAATTGCATCCACAATTTTGCGGCAATAAAGCGCGTAAATTTCTTGGTCTACTCGAATTGGAAGCACCAGAGATCACCACTTTAATTAGCTATGGATCCGTGCAAGCCAATTCTTTGTATTCACTGGCAGGACTCGCGGCGATTCGTGGTTGGAAATTAGAATATTATGTTCATCGGATCCCTAAGTGGCTGCAACAACGGCCAATCGGTAACTATCGGGCAGCGCTCGAACTGGGTGCGCAAGTGATGACGACGGAATCAGCCGTGATCAATCATCCACACAATCATATCGTGCAAGTTCGTCAGCCTGATGAGCACTGCCTATTTATCGAAGAAGGAGGGCGCTCTCCTTTGGCTGAGTATGGCGTTAAGCAACTCGCTCTTGAGTTACTCGAATGGATCCAACAGCAGCCAAAACAGCACTGGATTATTGCTTTACCGTCAGGCACCGGAGCAACCTCGCTCTACCTGCAAAAGGCACTGCAACCTCATGATATCCAAGTGATTACTTGTCCTTGTGTCGGTGGCGCGGATTATTTACGCCAGCAATGGCAACAACTCGCAGATACGCTTTATCCAACGATTATCGAACTTTCGCATAAACATCACTTTGGTCATTTATATCGCGAGGATTATCAAATTTGGCAGCAGCTCTATGAGCAAACTCATGTTGAGTTTGATTTGCTGTACGACCCATTAATGTGGCGCTGTTTACTTGATTGGCTACCTAAGCAGCAACCATGTTCGTTGATCTATATTCACCAAGGCGGGTTGTTAGGTAATGAAAGTATGTTGCCCCGTTATCAACGTTTGTGTGGGGAGTAAAGGCTGTGCGAAAAAGCACGCACCAGCACTTTACTGTATCATGTATTTTATTATGCAATGATCGCTAATAAGATAATCTATCTTGTGGTTTGACTTTTGGTAAGCCAATCGAAATTAACATCGTCAGTAACAAGAAAGTAAAAGAAACCCATAAGCACGCGGCTAATCCCCACTCTTGAAATACCCAACCAGATAAAATGGTGCCAATCAAGCGCCCCATCGCATTAGCCATGTAGTAAAAACCAACATCCAATGACACGCCATCTCCCTTGGCATAGCTGACAATTAAATAAGAGTGCAAGGAGGAGTTAACCGCAAAAATCGCACCAAAAAGTAATAACCCACCGATGATCACCACTTGTGGATGCCATTGGGCCTGAATACTGTAAGCAATCACTCCGGTTACGAAAGCCAATAAAGCAGCCCACCCCATGGCAGAACGACCATCCGGCACTTGACCAGAAGCACTACCGGTGATTTTCGGCGCAACCCCTTGGATAACACCGTAGCCAATTACCCACAACGCCAAAAAACCACCAACAGTACTGTGATCCCAACCAAATACACTACCAAGATAAATTGGTAAAGCGATTACAAACCAAACATCACGCGCACCAAATAAGAACATCCGCGCCGCCGATAAAATATTCACGCTACGTGATTTGGAAAAAATTTCTGAAAATTTGGGTTTATTTTTGGCTTTGCCAATATCGGCTTGTAGACTAACAATACTGCCAACAAAGACGACCAATAATACGCCAGCCATCGCCAGCACTGCGTATTGAAAACCGATCAGCGAGAGCAAAACGCCACCAAGGAAAAAACCAGCGCCTTTCAACGCATTTTTTGACCCAGTCAAAATAGCTATCCATTTATACAACGCCCCTTGTGCATCATCTGGCAGCAACGTTTTAATCGCACTTTTCGCGCTCATTTTATTGAGATCTTTGGCTATCCCAGATAAAGCTTGCGCTGCCATCACTAACGGGATCGTCAACCACGCGGCAGGTACGGCTAACATTAATAACGCGATGATTTGCATACCTAAGCCAATATTCATGGTGCGATTTAAGCCAAGCCTTGCACCAAGCCAGCCACCAATTAAGTTGGTCACCACGCCAAAAAATTCATAGAATAAAAATAACGACGCGATCGCTAACGTCGAATAACCTAAATCATAAAAATACAGCACCACCAACATACGCAATGCGCCATCGGTAATGGTAAAATTCCAGTAATTGAACGTCACGAGCATGTATTGACGAACACTGTTATTGAATTGGGACAACATGGATGATCACTCTTTTTGAAAAAGAGCTGCATCAATGCAGCTCTTACTAGGGGTTATTGACCAACAAACTGATGAATATAATCGACCTGATCCGCTTTAGTGAAAGCGCCTGGACGTAGGGCCTGCACCTTGGCAATGATCGTTTCCAGTGGCCAGCCCTTCTCAAGCAAAACATGAGCAGCTAATAATCCCGTACGACCCGATCCCCCCATGCAGTGCAACGCCACTTTATCACCATGACCTAAGGCTTTATGTACTAAAGGCGCAATGTGTTGCCAGCGAGCGTGGAACGCTTCATCGGGCGCACAATCATCAGCGATTGGGGCATGCAACCAAAGCAGTCCGGCTTTCTCTACTTCTTCTGGCAATTGGCCCACACCATGTTCTTGCATCTCTTGTTGGCTCAGCGCCGTCACCACGACCGTGACACCCTGTGCTTTTAATTGCGCAATACTTTCGGTCAGCGCTGTTTGTTTTGTGCCCGGACAAGGCGTGAGGATCAACCCAGCTTGATCGGTAATCGGCAGTTCCCAAGTTGGATGTGTCATCGTCTTTTCCTTATACTGAGCCAACGTTACGCACCAGTTCAGCGGTACGCGTTGCGTAGCCCATTTCGTTATCGTACCAAGCGTAAATTTTCACCATCCGTTTACCCACCACCATGGTTGATAAAGCATCAACAATTGTTGAACGCTGATCGCCTTTATAATCAATCGATACCAATGGACGTGTTTCAAAGCCTAAAATACCTTGCAGTTCATTCTCTGAGGCCACTTTAAGCAAAGCATTAACCTCATCAGCGGTGGTATCACGTTTAACATCAAAAATAATATCGGTCAGTGACGCATTAGCCAGTGGTACTCGTACCGCATGACCATTAATTTTATCCTTCAAATCTGGAAATATTTCGACAATCGCGGTTGCTGAGCCAGTCGTTGTTGGAATGAGGCTCATCCCACACGCACGAGCGCGGCGCAGATCTTTATGCGGCGCATCTAAAATAGTTTGCGTGTTGGTTAAGTTATGAATCGTCGTGAATGATGATTGTTCGATGCCTAATGTTTCATGAATTACTTTCACAATCGGCGCAATGCAGTTGGTCGTGCACGATGCCGCCGTAACAATTCGGTGTTGGTCTGGGTTAAAAATATGATCGTTAACACCGACGACAATGTTCGCTACACCCGGCTCTTTTACTGGAGCGGAAACCACCACACGCTTGACGCCTTGAGCAAGATACAGATTAAGTAACTCCGTTTTACGATGTTTACCCGTCGCTTCAATCACCACATCACAACCTGACCAATCTACGGCATCGATAGCTTTTTGTTGGGAGGTTTGAATTTTATGTTGACCAATAATGATACTATCACCATCAGCCAAGACGGGGTGATGCCAACGACCTTGTACAGAGTCAAACTCTAACAAATGAGCCAACGTTGCCGCATCGCCAGCCACATCATTAATCTGCACAAATTCCAGCTCTGGCCAATCATAAGCCGCACGCAATGCCAAGCGGCCAATACGGCCAAATCCGTTAATTCCAACTTTAATCGTCATGATTTATTTCCTTAATAATGATCCGTTCATCCCTGTCACTTGAAAGCCCTTCAAGCCACAAGAATTAATTAAGCACAACATGTTGGCCGCGATTTCATCGCTGCCAATCGCGCAATATCAAGCTGATATTCAGTTCGTAAACACTGAGAGTCGACTAAGCCTTGGATCTGTTTTCTCATCCAGCCAGGTAGCTGATCAGATAAACGATAAAATACCCACTGACCTTGACGGACATCGACAACAACGCCACTCGCTCTTAATAAAGCAAGATGACGCGATATTTTGGGTTGGCTCTCTTCTAATGCCGCGGTTAACTCCGCGACACAGATGTTCTGTTCACGAGCAATCATTAATAGACAGCGTACCCGAGTTTCATCAGCCAATAGTTTAAAAAATTGATGAGGCAACATAATCTTATAACCTTATGTGGATATACGAATATATTAAATTCATTATCATCCCTGTCAATCCTCAACCAACGATTGTCATGAAATTTTCATATTCAAAAAGATCATCTTGGTAATGCCATTAGAACGTCATACTACCGTGCTAGCCTACGCTAACGAGTTGAAAGACTCGCTTCTAACCCCCTATCCTCGCCCTACGCTGTCACATGATTGTCATATAACTTCCATTTTACTGTCATACAAACCACCCAAAATCCGTTTTAGTTAAACCAAACACAGCCGCAACTTGAAAGGCATGATGCCAAAGCGGTTAACAACGTGAATGAACGAGGGAAATACTATGAAGTTTGGACGCAACGCGCTATTGCTTGCCTCAACCATCGCCACGGCTATCTCAGCACCTGCAATGGCTCGTGAAACTATCCAAATTGCTGGCTCATCGACGGTGCTGCCATTTTCATCAATCGTTGCTGAAGAGTTTGGGCAAACTTTTGCTCAATTTAATACACCGATTGTTGGATCAGGTGGCTCAGGCGGCGGCCTTCGCCAGTTTTGTCAAGGCGTTGGTGTCAACACCATTGATATTGCTAACTCTTCTCGTGCTATTCGTCCCAATGAGCTTGCCAACTGTAAAGCCAACGGCGTGAATGAAGTCATCGAAGTGAAAATCGGTTACGACGGTATTGTCTTTGCTTCACGCACAGACAGTGGCAGTTTTGCACTAAAACCTGAACACGTCTTTAAAGCAGGCGCAGCGCAAATTCCTCAAAACGGTAAAATGGTTAATAACCCTTACACCAACTGGAAACAGATTGATCCTTCACTACCGGATCAAGATATCTTATTGGTGATCCCTGGCTCTAACCACGGCACGCGTGAAGTGTATGAAGAAAAAGTGGTCCACCCGGGTTGTGCAACGTTTGCTGAAGTCAAAGCCATGGATAGCAAAGCCAAAGAAAATTTCTGTAACGCGATTCGTACCGATGGACGCGTAGTGGAAGTCGCTGGCGACTATACTGAAACACTGGCTCGTCTCGATGCACAGCGTAACGCATTAGGTGTATTTGGCCTCAGCTTCTATGACCAAAACCGTGACCGCTTAAAAGTAGCAACGGTCGATGGTGTCACTCCAAGTTTAGAGACTATTTCAACGGGTGAATATCCGGTATCTCGTCCTTTATTCTTCTATATCAAAAATGCCCACGTTGGTGTTGTCCCTGGCCTACTTGAATACGCTCAATTCTTCGTCAACGAGCAGATTGGTGGCATGGGTAGCCCATTAGAAGAAGCTGGCCTAATCCCAATGGATGACGCTGAGCGCGCGCAAGTTTCAAACGACATTCGCAACCGTAAGACTTTATAAATAAAGTAATAATTCAGTAAGAGAGGCATTAACGTCTCTCTTACTATTGCTTTTAAAAGGTAATCACAATTATGAATAATATGATGCTAATGGTGGTACTACTGGCAGTCATGGCTCTGGCTTATCAGCTCGGGCTAGTGCGCAGTAAAAGAGTGGCATCAACCAGCAGCGGGCAGACTCAACGCCTGCATTCTCGTCCAGTTTATCACGGTGTATTGACCCTACTTTGGGCAGTCGTACCCGCTTTTTTAGTGTTTATTTTATGGACGATATTTTCCCCTAATTTCATTCAAAACTTAGTGCTCAGCAGTATCCCCAGTGAGTTTCAACCCACTACCGCCGATCACGCTCGCGTATTGATGAACCAATTGAATAACTTAGTCAGTGGCTTTGCCGTAGTGAGTGAATTCAGTGATTATCAAATCGCGGCGGCGGAATACTTACAACAAGTACAATTTACGAGTCACGTTATCTTAAGTAGCTTAATGGCAACGTTAGCTGCGACGGGCGTCGTCTTTAGTACCCGTCGTATTCGTCCCGATCTGCGAGCTCGTAACCACGTTGAACGTGCGTTGCACATTGTACTTATTCTCTGTTCTGGTGTAGCCATTCTGACGACGATCGGCATTGTGCTATCAATGCTAGGTGAAGCCTTTCGCTTTTTTAGCTTTGTCGACCCACTCGATTTCTTTTTTGGTACGACATGGAATCCGCGTTTCTCAACCGTAGGCACCAGCGGCCAAAGTGGTTTTGGTATGCTGCCGCTGTTAGCGGGAACGTTCATGATTGCGCTTATCGCTCTTGCCGTCGCCATTCCAGTCGGTTTGATGGCAGCAATCTACTTAGCCGAGTATGCCCCAAGTCGAGTTCGCTCTGTGGCGAAACCGATTATCGAAGTACTAGCTGGGATCCCAACGATTGTCTATGGCTTCTTTGCCTTGATCACCGTCGGCCCTTTTCTGAGTGGAATAGGCGAAGCATTGAATATTGATATTCGTGCCACGTCAGCCCTAACAGCAGGGGTCGTGATGGGGTTAATGATCATTCCGTTCATCTCTTCTCTTTCGGATGACATCCTCATCCAAGTTCCTAAAGCTTTGAGAGATGGCTCGCTGGGTCTAGGAGCGACAAAATCAGAAACAATACGTAAAGTCGTTCTGCCCGCAGCATTACCGGGCATTACCGGAGCCGTACTACTCGCCGCCAGCCGTGCGATTGGCGAAACCATGATTGTCGTTTTGGCTGCGGGCAATAGCCCGGTCTTAACGGCCAATCCTTTTGAAGCTGTATCGACAATGACCGTGACAATCGTCAATCAGTTAACCGGCGATCTGGATTTCTCTAGTCCGCAATCACTGGTGGCCTTTGCCTTAGGGTTAACGCTGTTTGTGATTACCCTATTTCTTAACGTCATTGCGTTAGTCATCGTACGTAAATACCGCGAACAATATGAGTAATTTCATGGACAGTATTATGCCAACTTCAACTCAATCAATGAGTGATACGAATAAGCAACGTGAAAAAACGCAACTGCGTATTGCAAAATCACTCAAAAAACGCCATGCCAGTGAACGTCGTTTTAAAGCGTTTGGCATCGGAGCTGTTGGCTTAGCCCTCAGCTTTGTATTGATTCTGTTTGTTTCCGTTTTTTCCAAAGGTATTCCTGCTTTTTGGCAAGCAACGGTAAGTTTGAACGTTTATTTCGATCCTGAGATCATCAATATTGAGCCGAAACCCGTTCAGCTCAGTGGCGAGTCCGCGGGTGAATTTCAACAAAGGATGCTCGCTTGGCAAGGTCAAGTGGGGATGGTCAATTTCAACCGAATTATCGTCAATAGTTTAGCCAAAGAAATACCCGAAGCGCCCCGCTATCAACGTGATGCTTTACGCTTAATCACCAGTGGTGAACGTTTCGCACTGCGCGACATGTTAGTCAATGACCCGTCATTGATCGGTAAAACGCTACGCTTAGATTTATTAGCCGATGCGAATGTCGATGTGTGGTTAAAAGGCAATATTGATCGCGATTTACCCGACTCACGCCAGCAATTAAGCGCGCGTACTCGTGCTTGGGCAGATGAACTGGCAGACCGTGGGGTGATTCAAAATAAATTCAGCACCGCTCTATTTATGAATGTCGACTCACGCAGCTCTTTAGCTTCTGCAGGCTTAGCTGGTGCGTTTATGGGTTCGGTGTTTATGATGCTGATTGTTATGATACTCGCGGTACCCATTGGGGTGGCTTCCGCCATTTATTTGGAAGAGTTTGCACCGAAAAATAAGCTGACGGATTTTATTGAAGTAAACATTAATAACCTCGCCGCCGTGCCTTCGATTGTGTTTGGTCTACTCGGTGCATCAGTGTTTATTTTATGGTTTAAACTGCCGTTATCCGCACCGTTTGTTGGCGGTTTAGTGTTAACCCTGATGACACTGCCAACGGTGATCATTGCGACTCGTTCAACCTTAAAAGCGATTCCGCCATCGATCCGTCAAGCGGCACTCGGTATTGGCGCATCAAAAACTCAAGCGGTATTTCACCACGTGCTGCCGCTCGCTCTTCCAGGCATTTTGACCGGTGCTATTTTAGGTATCGCACAAGCATTGGGCGAAACCGCACCGCTGTTATTAATCGGTATGAACTCGTTTGTTGCCAGTATTCCAAGTACGCCGATGGATCAATCAACCGCTTTGCCAGTGCAAATTTTCTTATGGCAAGGTAATGAACTCCGTAACTTCTTTGAAGCAAGAACCTCTGCTGCAATCATCGTATTGCTAGCATTAATGATCAGTCTGAATGCGTTGGCCATCTGGTTACGTCGACGCTTTGAAACACGGTGGTAACCCAAAATGATAAGTGAAGCAGTAATGAATAAACAGCCGATGATTAACCCTGATATTGTGCGTAAAGCATCGTCATCCACTGCGGTAAAAAGTACCAAAATGGCCGCCCGTGATGTCAAAGTGTTCTATGGTGAATCACAAGCATTGCATGGCATCAATATAGATATTATAGAAAATGAAGTCGTCGCTTTTATCGGTCCTTCCGGCTGTGGAAAATCGACCTTTCTACGTTGTTTAAATCGCATGAATGACACCATTGATAGCGCACGCGTTGAAGGGTCCGTCACCTTGGATGGGCAAGATATCTATCACCCTAGCCTTGATGTCGTACAACTTCGTGCTCAAGTGGGTATGGTATTTCAAAAACCAAACCCGTTTCCTAAGTCTATCTATGAGAACATCGCTTACGGACCTCGTTTGCATGGCTTGGTGGATAATAAAGCCGATCTAGAAGAAATTGTCGAAAACAGTTTGCGTCGAGCGGGGCTGTGGAATGAAGTCAAAGATCGCCTTTTTGCTCCGGGGACAGGGCTGTCTGGTGGTCAACAACAGCGCCTTTGTATTGCGCGCGCGATTGCCGTCAATCCTGAAGTTATCTTAATGGATGAGCCTTGTTCGGCACTCGACCCTATTGCGACCTCAATTATTGAAGACTTGATTGATGAACTGAAAGGCAGCTATACCATCGCGATGGTCACGCACAATATGCAACAAGCCGCTCGCGTCTCGGATAAAACCGCATTTTTCCATATGGGAAATCTCGTCGAGCTTAATGATACACGAGAAATATTCACCAATCCGCGTGATAGTCGTACGGAAGATTACATCACGGGTCGCTTTGGTTAATTTACAATTTTTCAGGAGAGATTTATGCCAACTCATCGTATTGATGGGCACACCTCACACAGTTACAACAGCGAATTGCGCTCGATTGTCGATTCTGTGGTTAATATGGGCGACTTAGTGATAGAACAGGTTCGCCACGCACTCAATGCCTTCATGACTGGTGATACTCGACTCGCTAAACAGGTAATAGAAAATGATCATCAGATCAACCTGCTCGAGCTAAATATCGACCAAAAATGTGTGGATATTCTCGTTAAACGTCAACCAGCAGCGCGAGATTTACGAGCAATCTTTTCTATCATGAAGGCAATCATGGACTTAGAACGGATTGGTGATCAATCAAAACGCATTGCCAACGCCGTATTGCGTTTAAAAGATCAGCATCCAGGAAAGAAAAATTACTTTGATGGTATCGAACTGCAAGAAGATGAGTTCGAACAAATCAACGCTCACGTGATCAATATGCTACAAAAATCCATGGATGCGTTTCATGATATGAATGCCGAAGCGGCCTTAGAAGCCGCAATGTTGGATAAGCATATTGATAACAGTTATAGCGAGATTTTACGCCAAAACAACCAAAATATGCTGCTTAACTGTACTCATTTCCAAACTATCTTAGAGATCACTTGGATAGGCCGTGCCGTTGAGCGAATTGGCGATCATGCGCGCAACGTTTGTGAGTACACCATCTATTTTGTTAAAGGTTTAGATGTGCGTCATAAAACCGACCAAGAGATGGCTGAACTACTGGCTAAAAAGTATTAGTTCTCTCTGACTCGACGAACACACTGAATCTCTATCGAATCGAGATTCAGTGCTCTGAGAAAAACAGCCATTTCTATACCGAGATGGCTGTTTTTTATTGAGGGAATAACCAATAACGCTACTCTATTCGGCAGCGACTAATCGATCGGGTGATTAATTAAACCAATGACGTGTGCGGTTGGCAAACCAGACTAAACTTAGCATCACGGGCACCTCCACCAGCACACCAACCACCGTCGCCAGCGCGGCACCAGAATGTAATCCAAACAGGGCAATGGCTACCGCCACGGCCAATTCAAAGAAATTAGAAGTGCCGATCATGCACGCTGGCGCGGCAATATTATGTGGTAAATCGATTTTCTTAGCGGTGAAGTAAGCCAACGCAAAAATCCCATAGGTTTGGATTAATAGCGGAATGGCAATTAATACAATCGCTAACGGTTTGGAGAGAATGGTCTCAGCTTGAAACCCAAATAGCAGCACTACGGTTGCTAACAAACCAATAATCGACCACGGCTTCATTGTTGCACTAAAAGCATTTAAACGTGACAGATCATTATTTTTAGCTAGCTTTTTGCGCGTATACACTCCAGCGAGTAACGGGATCAGCACATACAAAACCACTGAGAGTAATAAGGTATCCCAAGGGACGGTGATATCGGTCATCCCCAGCAGCAGCCCAGCGATAGGCGCAAAAGCGAAGATCATGATGACATTATTTACCGAAACCTGAACTAAGGTATAGTTTGCGTCTCCTTTGGTTAATTGGCTCCAGACAAACACCATTGCCGTACAAGGGGCAACACCAAGTAAAATCATGCCAGCAATGTATTCATTGGCGGTTTGTGGATCGACCCAGTTCGCAAAAAATACCTTAAAGAACAACCAACCTAAAAATGCCATGGTGAACGGTTTAATCAGCCAGTTGATCACCAAAGTCAGTATCAGACCTTTAGGCTTTTTACCGACATCTTTAATGGAAGAAAAATCAATTTGCACCATCATTGGGTAAATCATTAACCAAATCAGTACCGCGATAACAATATTTACCTGCGCATATTCAAAGCGAGCAAATAGTGCAAAAACATCCGGTGCGATTGACCCTAAACCAATACCAGCAATGATCGCCAGCCCCACCCAAACGGATAAGTAGCGCTCAAATAATCCCATGTTTTCTCTCCTAGACATTTTCGATTGATAAAATTTCAATAGCTAAAAATAACGCATCATCGATGATTGTCTTAGCCATTATTAAGATGATGCGCGTGATTTTCATAGGTAGATTCACCTTATTAGCAACAAACGATCAGACTAATGAGTGGCGCTGCTAGGTTAAGAATCGAGCGCTATCACATTCGATTTTTCAGATATATGGTAAATCATATATCTTATTTTGCGCCCGTCAAGCACAACATGTTGAAGTCGTAATCAAGCTAGCAAAGTGAAGTTTTGTGAAGTTTTGCAGAAACATCGATGAATGGAAAACGTAAAAATGGCACCTTACTTGCCTCTTGATGGGGGTCAGGAGCAGGCGTAAATAAGGTGCCATGGTGGTTATTTAGTTAAATTGACTATTCACTCTTTTTGCCATTGGCATAACTGGATCAAGGCTAATAGCGCCAATCTTTCTGAACGATGTTGACATTCAACTAAGCGTTGTAAGTAATACGCCGTCAGTGGTTGCTTTTGAGTAGAACAATCATATTCAATGGGTTTGGTGGAGCGAACAGCGGCTGGTGAAGTTGGCATCATGGTATCCTCTTCTGGCTTGGGATATCTGTAGTATGCTAGATTTAAGGAAAAGAAAAACTGACAGAATAATTTATTTTATATCCTTATTTAAAAAGACATTGAACAACTCATTGACATCGCCAATACATAATCGACTAGAAAAGCTCGGATAAACTTAAAATAGACGATAGTAAGCCTCTTAATGGAAAACGATTTATCATTACTCCCTTAAATAGGGAACAAACATTTAAAAAGGAAACCCATTTTGTCTATCCTTAATTTATATCGTTATTACTTACGCTTCGATGGTTATGCGATAGAACAACCCATCAGTGCTACGTTAGAGGACATTGCCAATCGATTATGCAGTAGCCCGCGCTATGCGCGTGTCTTGCTGCAACAAATGCAGCAACAAGGCTGGCTCTCGTGGCAGCCTAAGGTTGGCCGAAATAAGCGCTCAACGCTGTGTTTATTGCAAGATCCTGAGCGGCTCAAAGAACATCTAGCCAGTGACTGTCTTTTGCGTGGACAGTATGACAAAGCCTTGGATCTGTTAGAGCAAGATGAACAGGTTTTTGCTCAGCTATTACAGCAAACCTCCGGCGCTTCAATGCACGAAGGGCGATTACATATCCAACTGACCTATCGCCGCCCCTTTCAGGCTCTGTTGCCCCATCATCCACAACGTAACAGTGAACGTTTTTTACTACGGCAAATTTACGCTTGCTTGGTCTGTTGTGATGCTGACGGACAAGTACATCCGGAACTGGCTCACCACTGGCATTATGATGCTGAGAATTATCAGTGGTGCTTTTATTTACGCCCAGAGCTGACTTTTCATGACGGACAAATGATTGATGCACAGAGTGTTGTCGACCTCTTTTCACACTTAAAATCCTTACCGAACTATCAGCATGAACTTGCTCATTTAAAACGCATTGGTGCTCCGCATCCGCGGGAAATACTGTTTGAATTCACCGTCCCGGATCAAAGCTTTGCGGGTCTGATTAGCGGTGTCAGTTATTCTATTCAGCCGGTTAAACAGCTTCAGAAAACGACTACCAACGTGATTGGCAGTGGCGCATTCAAGGTTTACAACCATAGCGATAAACAATTAGTACTGCATGCTTTCAATCGATACTATGGTTGCCGTTCCTTATGCGACCAAATTACTATCTGGCTATTCGACCAAGACGTAACGACTGCAACCGACGCTATTCCTCACGCTGGCCGAAGCTGCCAATATTACGTATCGGCAGAATCCCCGAACATGGAAAACGAACAAGTCAATCAGTTCTCACGCCAAGAAGAGGGTGCGATCTTTTTATTAAATAATCACCACGCAGATACGCGGCTCGATTCCCAACAACGCCAATGGCTACTTAATCTGCTTGAACCAAACTCGTTACGGAGCAATTTAGTACATTCAAATCTTAATCCAGCCGATCATTTGTTACCTTGTTGGAGTAAATTATCTCGATTGCCGGTCATTAAAAGTGACTTACCGGCCTCAATGACCATTGCCGTTTACAACTACATCACCTTGACTGAATGTGCCGAAGCGATAGCAAAACAGCTCAATGGTCAAGGTATCGAAGTCACCATAAATAGTTACAGCTATCAGGAATTACTACGAAAAGCCCAACAAGGGCAACTGCACGAAACACTGATATTAAGCAGTATTAACTTAGATGATAATCGTCATGCCAGCGCCTACCAGTTTCTGTATAGTAACCCTCTGCTGCATCATGCACTTGGTGATACGCTCAGTAGCTGGCTACGCCAATCGTTAGCGGATATACGCGCAAACGTCTGTATAGAGCAGTACCTTGTGGTATTAGAGCCTTTGGTAGCAACCTTGATCCACCATGGTGTTTTACAACCACTCTATCACGAGCAACAAGTACTCAGGTTTCATGATTTAATTCACAATGTCGCTTTAACCACCTGGGGATGGCCAGAATTAAAGCAAGTCTGGACTGGCAGTTAGAGACTGCACTTAGATAATCATCCGCTATAAGCCCAATAATGGATAAGAGGCATCAGTTAGTACAAGAGTGCTGCCTGATGGTTTGGCTCTCTTTTTCTATCAGTGCTCGGTCGTTTTCTAGCGACGAGATTAATATCTGCCGCATCCAGCTCGGCAATTGTGGATTTATTTGGTAATACACCCACTTTCCCCGCCGCTCATCAATCACCAAACCGTTTTTACGCAGCTCAGCCAAATGACGAGAGACTTTGGGTTGACTAAGAGAGAGTGCGGTCATTAAGTCACACACGCACAGTTCTCGATGCTGACTTATTAGTAATAATGATTTAAGCCGAGTCTCTTCAGCTAATGATTTATAGAAGGTTAACGTATCGCACATAACAAACACATATGAAAAATCAGATGCGTTTGAAATTAAGGCTTTCGAAGCAAAAAGTCAAAGATCAATGCTGTTTTTTTCCTTACTTATTCGCAAAAAGTAAAAAGCAAAGAACCATCTTAACGGTTTCCTTGGTTGACCTTCAGAACAGCAATGATTAGGATCACATTTCTAAATGGCCAATAGGAGATTCCGTGCATGTCACTTACGCCGCCCTAGAACAATGATCACCTCTCACTTCACACCTTTTATTTACCTATTTATAGAGAAAACAGATGTTACAGAATATTAAGCGCGATTGGTTCTCCAACGTGCGAGGGGATGTTTTAGCTGGTTTAGTGGTTGCGTTAGCACTGATCCCAGAAGCAATTGCCTTTTCAATTATTGCTGGTGTTGACCCCAAAGTGGGTCTATATGCCTCTTTTAGTATGGCGGTGGTTATTGCCTTTACTGGCGGACGCCCGGGGATGATTTCTGCTGCAACCGGCGCTATGGCTCTATTAATGGTCACGCTGGTTAAAGAACACGGCCTAGAATATTTATTAGCGGCGACACTGCTCACTGGGGTACTACAAATTGTCGCCGGTTATCTAAAACTGGGGAATTTTATGCGCTTTGTTTCGCGCTCAGTGGTCACCGGTTTTGTTAACGCCTTGGCAATTTTAATTTTTATGGCTCAGCTTCCAGAGCTAACCAATGTCACTTGGCATGTCTATGTGATGACTTTAGCTGGCTTAGGCATTATTTATCTTTTCCCTTATGTACCCGTTATTGGCAAAATGCTACCTTCTCCGCTGGTATGTATTATCACCTTAACTCTTATCGCCATTAGTTTTGGCATCGATATTCGCACGGTAGGCGATATGGGCGATCTACCCGATACACTGCCAATTTTCTTGTGGCCTGATGTACCGCTTAACCTAGAAACCTTAATGATCATCTTACCTTACTCTGCTGGCCTTGCTGTGGTGGGTTTGCTTGAGTCAATGATGACCGCGACGATTGTTGATGATCTCACCGATACCGACAGCGATAAAAACCGCGAATGTAAAGGTCAAGGTGTGGCAAACATTGCGACTGGTTTTCTTGGCGGAATGGCTGGTTGCGCGATGATTGGTCAATCAATTATTAATGTTAAATCTGGTGGTAGAGGCCGTCTATCGACTTTTGTCGCGGGTGTACTGCTGCTGATCATGGTGGTTTTTCTTAGTGATTGGTTAAGCTTGATCCCTATGGCGGCTCTAGTCGCCGTGATGATCATGGTTTCTATCGGCACCTTCTCTTGGAGCTCAATTAGAGATCTTAAATCGCATCCACTTTCTACCAATATTGTCATGATTTCGACTGTGATTGTGGTGGTCATGACCCATAACCTTGCAATTGGTGTTGGAGTGGGTGTGCTACTGGCTGCACTATTCTTTGCCAATAAAATTGGCCGCTTTATGGTTATCAAGAGCGACTTAGCAGAAAACGGCAGCCAGCGTACTTATCGCGTTGTTGGGCAAGTCTTTTTTGCCTCGTCAGATCAATTTATCAACTCATTCGACTTCAAAGAAGCCTTAGATCATGTCACCATCGATCTGTCTGCAGCACATTTCTGGGATATTACTGCCGTCTCTTCCCTTGATAAAGTGGTGATTAAATTCCGCCGTGAAGGGGCTGAAGTAACATTAATCGGTATGAATGAAGCCACAGCCACCATTGTCGACAAGTTCGGTGTTCATAATAAACCCGAAGAAGTGGCAAAACTGATGAGCGGTCACTAAGGAGCAAAGCATGACCAATATTATTGCCTGTATCGATGGAGCGAGCTATTCACAGTCGGTAGCGGATCTGAGTGTTTGGACCGCGAAAACGTTGTCCGCACCGCTAACTCTGCTGCATGTGCTCGATAAGTCCGATCGAGAAATTGCCATTGAATTATCCGGCAATATTGGCCTTGGCAGTCGTGAGCACTTACTGCAAGAGCTGGTCGAGCTTGATGAAAAACGCGCCAAAGTAGCCTTAAGGCACGGTAAGGCCTTACTCAATGAGTTAGAAGCCAAAGCCCTTGAATCTGGTTTTACGGACCTACACAAACTGCAAAAACACGGTGACTTGCTGGAAACCCTGCTCGATATGGAGAAAGATATCCGTGTCCTCGTGATCGGCAAATCTGGTGAGCTCAACCAAAGTAATACCAAAGCCGTGGGTTCTCAGTTGGAAAGTGTGGTCCGCACCATTAAAAGCCATATTTTAGTCGCGACCGGGGACTTTGCAGCGCCGCAAAATTATTTGTTAGCGTTTGATGGCAGTGAAGTGAGCCAAAAGCTGGTTGAGAAAGCAATCAATACACCGCTACTCAAAGGGCTGACTTGTCACTTAGTGATGGTCGAAGACTCAGATGAAAAAGCGACCGCATTTGCTAGCGCAGTGGAAAAGTTGCGTACTCATGGCGTCAATGTGGTAGAAGCCAGCTTAACCGGCGACGTGCACCGCGCGATTCTTGATTACCAACAACATCATCAGTTGGGAATGATAGTGATGGGCGCTTATGGTCACTCAAAACTGCGGCAGTTTTTTGTAGGCAGCAATACCACCAAGATCATCGTTGAATCCAACGTTCCGCTACTTTTGATTCGTTAACTTTCAGTCGTACAACAAAAAGCCCTAACTCTTTGTTAGGGCTTTTTTTATCGATAAACAACGGTATCCTTCCGACTTTCGGTATATACCGTTATTGGCGCTTTATTTGACTTTAGCTTTTCTGGGTTCGCTCATTAATCCCTTAATCAGTGACACCGTCGCGACCAGTAAGACAATAGTAAACGGGAAACCGGTTGTGACTGCCATCGCCTGCGCTGCCGCTAACCCGCCACCTAGCATTAATGCAATAGCGACTAACCCTTCAAAGGTACACCAGAAGATACGCTGTGGTGTTGGTGCATTTACTTTTCCTCCAGCGGCAATCGTATCAATCACCAATGACCCTGAATCTGAAGACGTGATAAAGAAAACTACCACCAAAATGATACCGACGACCGAAGTAATGCTTGCCAATGGCATGACATCAAGCATCGCAAATAACTTGACGGGTAGTTCCGCCCCCATCACTGCTTGATAACCATCATTAGCGTATTGACTAATCGCCGTGCCACCGAAAGCAGTCATCCAGAAAGCACAGACCGTTGACGGGATCAACAACACACAAATAATAAACTCACGCACCGTACGACCGCGCGATACTCGCGCAATAAACATACCGACAAATGGTGACCAAGAAATCCACCAAGCCCAGTAAAACGCCGTCCAACCTTGTGAATAATTCACATCTTCACGGCCAAATGGCATGGCTAATTCAGGTAGATAAGTCACATAGGCTAAAAGGTTATCGAAAAATCCCGTTAAAATCGCTAACGTCGGACCAACAACGACGATAAACAGCAGCAATAAGGCAGCTAAGCCCATATTGATTTCTGATAAGCGTTTAACGCCACTATCTAATCCTGCAACGACTGAGATCAATGCCAGCGCGGTGATGACAATAATCAAAACCACTTGTGTGGTATCGGTGAATGGAACATCAAATAAAAAGTTAAGCCCAGTCGCAGCTTGAGAAGCCCCATAACCGAGCGATGTTGCTAAACCGAATACGGTTGCCACCACTGCCAAAATATCGATCACGTGACCAGTCCAACCCCATACCCGCTCACCAAAGAGCGGATAAAAAATTGAACGCATCGTTAGCGGTAATCCTTTATTAAAGGAGAAAATAGCTAACCCAAGCGCGAGCAATGCATAGATTGCCCATGGGTGCAGCGCCCAGTGGTAAATCGTTGCTGCCATACCTAATCGACGAGCCGCTTCGGTATCTCCCATTGCGCCGCCCAGTGGCGCCCAATCGGTACGTAGGCCATCTTCTATGGCTGTGCCCGATAAGGAACTACTGAAATGCGACATTGGCTCTGATACACCAAAGAACACCAAACCAATCCCCATTCCTGCAGCAAATAGCATGGCTAGCCAACCTGCGTAAGAATAGTCAGGCACTGCGTCAGTGCCACCAATACGCACTCGACCGAGTGGAGACACCACCAAACCTAAACACACTAAAACGAAAATATTCGCCGATAACATGAAGAACCAATCTAAATGCGAAGTCAGCCAACCACGCATATGTAAAAAGATAGGTTCTACTTGTTCACGGAAAATCAGTGTCGTAAAGACAAAAATAATGATTGCTAATCCAGATACAGCAAACACTCGGTTATGAATGTCTAAACCAAAAGGCCCAACCGATAACACCACATTATCTTGACCTACGGTGTAGTCAGTATCGATTGGGTTAACCTTACCACTTGGGCGCGGGATCCCACCGTTATCACTACTCACATTCCTCTCCTCTCATTGCTTTTCTTTTTAACTCCCAAATAAAAATCTCAATACTGGCGGTAATAGACGTGATGAGAAGAGATAACCTTACCATCACCGTCTATTTATATCCTTCCTACTTGAAACTGCAGGGGCGTTGACTACGTTCGTTACCCCAATCACCTAGTTTGTCTATGCTCATCGGGATTCACTCACTTGCCGCCTACCTGTAACTCCAAGTTGTTTGGGTATATATCGTATTTATTTCGCCCATAGTGCGGCCCATGAACTTTCATTGGTACGATAAAGCCGATAACTAGCCCAATAACTGACTATGCCAAGCAGAAGATAGACAAGCAAATTGCCAATGCCAACCTCATTAATAATATTGGACATAGTCGAGGCTGTGACTAATTGTAGCGGAAAATGAAGTACAGCGTTGAAAAAATTACTGATCAGATAAGAATTAAACATCGCGATAGACAACCATTTTAAGCTAAAACCACCAATAAACATGACCAATAATGGCGAATTAAACAGTTGTGACATCAGGAGAGTAAAACAAGCTAAGGGAATTAAACATAGACCCACCAACCACATTAAACCTACGAAATTTAGGCCATGCTGTAATGCATACCACCAAGAACGCTGAGCAAATAAAAATCCAAATTGCTCATCAGTTACCATGTTGAGTATCCATAGAAAAATATCCGAAAATACAATCAGTAAAGAACAGATAACTGGGATTAAAAATAACCCAAAACCCAGTTTCACCATATGAACCATATTATTGGTGACTGGCATGCTCCGCCAAAACATCGAGCTCCCCTCTTTTCGTTCTTTACGAAACGTTTTCGGGAAATATAAAGCGCTTAGCATCAATGATACAAAGCCAATAATCATTGTGATGAATTGATTAAAGCTATCCACAACGGAGGAATCAACGTGAGCAAGTGAATCAGAATATTCGACATCAAAAAATAGATTATTCCCAAGTGAAACATTCATTAATAAGCTGATAAATAATACTATCCCGCAGACTAATAAAAACAGAGGAATTCTAGTCACACTTTTATTTTCAATCAGCTCTTTTTCAAGCATATATAGACTCGCATGCATTATGCTTTCTCCTTTTGTAGAGCAAGAAATAAATCTGCTAACTTGATATTATGTACCGTTCCAAGAGCGTGTACTGCTTCTCGATGTTCTGCTGTAAGCAACCACTTAGTGGTGCCTAATCCAACTTGTGCGCGTAAAGGATTCCGCTTTTCAATCTCGTCTGCGTAGCTAGAGTTCGCCTCTAATACACAATAATTCTGGGTTAGATTATCCATCGAGTCTTGCAGGACCACTTTACCTTGTTTGAGCATCACAACATCGGTCAGAAGATGCTCAATTTCCGCAACTTCGTGGCTAGCAATAATTAATGCTCGCTCACCATCGTGAAACCATTCAAGCAAATGACGATAAAAGGTTTCTCGATACATAAGGTCAAGGCCTAATGTCGGTTCATCCAAAATCAGTACTTTGGTATCGGTTGCAATGACGACAGCCAAATGCAGTTGTACTTTCATCCCTTTCGATAGCGTGCGAATTTTACTCGATAAATCAATATTGGTTTCAGCCAATACTGAATGAGCTTTCACTAAAGAAAAACTAGGATGCACACCACTGGTGTAACGCAATAACTGCTTAACCGTCATCCAGTCTGGAAGTACATTGACATCTGAAATATAGGCCAGTATTTCCATCACCTTAGCATGGTCAGTAATCGGATGAAGTCCGTTAATGGCGATATCACCCTGATAATAG
This sequence comes from Vibrio injensis, assembly GCF_001895205.1. GTDB lineage: Bacteria > Pseudomonadota > Gammaproteobacteria > Enterobacterales > Vibrionaceae > Vibrio > Vibrio injensis. The sequence goes on from NZ_BDJF01000016.1 coordinate 317,976, forward strand.
TGAGCCCCTAGTAACGCTTTGATTAGAGTGGACTTTCCCGCACCGTTGTGGCCTAAAATACCTAGCACTTGTCCAGCATGAAGGGTGAAACTCACCTCATGCAGCGCTTCTGCTTTTTTGGAATATTGTTTAGAAACCTGCCTAGCTTCAACTAATGGATTCATACTTCACCTTCAATATGCCGTTTTAATTGGCTAATAAAATCATCTAAGGGCATCTCCAGCACACGAAGTGTATGTGCTATCTCTGGGATCTGCTGCTGTAAAAAATACTGTTTTTGGCGGTTTTTTAGCTGCTCAAGCGCGCCTTTCACGACATACATTCCTTGTCCACGACGTTTTTCAATCAGTCCTTCATCGACCAGTAGCTGGTAACCTTTCATTACCGTTAAGTGGTTGATTTTAAGTTCAGCCGCGACCGTTCTTACCGATGGTAGTGCCTGATCCTCTAGCCAAATTCCTTGTAAGATCTGTTCAATGATCTTGTCGGCTAACTGACGAAAAATAGGCTGATTATCTTGCCACTCTGTCATATTTCTATACCGATATGGTGATATACACAGATATAACACTAAACCCAAAAGCAACCGTTGGCAAACTCTTTTTACTCAAACACAAAAATAAACGTGACTATAAATCGAAACCGTAAAAGGAAAATATGAGACGACTGCTTACAATTGAGATCAACTTGAGGTCATTCATAGGCTTGCGTTAGTAAACGGCATTAGTATACTTTGCATTCTGCAAGTAGGAATTATTTACAATGAAATCAAATAAAAACAAAAACTTAATCAGTAACCTGTTACTGAACATTATCATCCCGGTAATCATCCTCAGCAAGATGAGTGGCGAGGATAAGCTTGGACCAACTTGGGCGCTCATCGTTGCACTCGCCTTCCCATTAATTTTTGGTATTGTAAGTTTTGTTCAAGAAAGAAAAATCAACTTCTATTCCGCACTCGGCTTAATTAGTGTGCTTTTGACAGGCGGGATTGGTTTACTACAGCTGGACCCAGCCTATATTGCCATTAAAGAAGCGGCCATCCCGGGGATTATTTTCATCGCTATTCTAGTGAGTAATATTACTGGCTACCCGATTGTGAAAAAGATGCTACTTAACGACGATATCGTTGATAACGAAAAGCTTAATCAAGCGTTAGAAAAATCGAATAATCAAGCAGAGTTTGAGAGCAAAATAAATATCTGTTCATACATCATTGCCTTTTCGTTTCTTCTTTCAACCATCTTAAATTACGTGCTCGCTAAATGGATTGTCACCAGCCCTGCAGGAACAGAAGCATTTAATGAAGAGATCGGTAAAATGACTGCCCTCAGCTTTCCAGTCATCGCTTTACCAGTGACCGTCATTATGATGGGTGCACTGCTCTACTTATTTAAAAGTATTTCAACCATTACTGGGAATAAGATTGAAGATTTTCTGCGCTAAATCGCTTAAGGTGACAGCATAAATAATAAAACCCACGATTATCGTGGGTTTTATTATTTATAACTCAGAGGCTAACTTAGCGTTGCTGGCGCGCTAATTGTTGAATCTTACCCACAATGGCTCTTAATCCATTGCCCCGTGTTGGGCTAATATGGCGCTCTAAGTCTAATGTTTTGAAATAACTATCGATATCAAATGCTAGAATCTCACTAGCCGTCTTATTGTGATAAGCCGCTAAGACAATCGCCAATAAACCGTTAACGATGATCGCATCACTATAAGCAAAAAGCTGTAAACGCCCCTGCTCAACTTTAGTATGCAACCATACTTGACTCTGACACCCAGGTACTAGATCTTCATCTCGCTTTTGTTGCTCATCAAATGGGGTTAATGCCTTGCCTAAATCGATGATGTATTGGTAGCGTTGCTCCCAATCGTCAAAAAAAGCCAAATCTTCGATGATTTCTTGGTCACTTGGTAAGTTCATTTTAGGCTCTATATCCTTACGAATTGATACGACATCGACTGGATTGAGGTGTCGTAACGGTTCTACGGCTCTCGTAGAACCGAGAATTAAAAAAACAGTCCGGTTTCGAGCTGGGCTTCTTCGCTCATCATTTCACGTGACCATGGTGGATCGAACACTAAGTTGACGTTAACCCGCTCCACATTGGGAACCATGTGCACTCGGTGCTCAACATCACCGACTAAAACAGGTCCCATGCCACAACCGGGTGCCGTTAATGTCATATCGATGTCTACAAGATGTGATGCTTGATCAATAGAAACTTGATAGACCAAGCCGAGTGACAACAAATTGACCGGAATTTCCGGATCGTAAACCGTTTCTAACGCTTGATAAACTTGGGCTTTATCGATGTTATCATCCAGTGGCGCATCAAATTCAAGCTTGAGCGGTTGGCGTCCAATCGCATCAGCATCAGTGCCATCAACACGATACATATTACCACGCCAAGTAATGGTGTAATTACCACCTAGGTCTTGCGTAATGGTGACAAATTCGCCCTGCTTAAGTATCTGCTGTTCTCCAGTTGGTACTCGTCTAACCATGCAATCGCGTTCAAGGTTAACAATTCTCTGCGTCATTGGCTAACCTTAGTCAAAAAAAATCCCACGCAAACAAAAGCGAGCTTAGCTGACATTAAAGCTTTCTCCACAGCCACACTCACCGACGACGTTTGGGTTATTAAACTTCAATACTCCGTTAAGCCCTTCTTTCACATAGTCCATTTGTGAACCGTGTAGCATAGGGATAGCGTCTTGAGCGATCTTAACTGTCAATGTATCGGTGATTTTAAGAGCGAGATCCGATTCAGGGGTCTGCTGCTGAAGCTCTAATACATAAGCATAGCCATTACAGCCACTAGTTTTTATCGATACACGCAACACATGATCCGGCTGTTTTGCTAATTTAGCTTCAAGATGACGAATCGCGCTGTCGGTTAATGTCAACACGGCTTGATTTGACACTTCAGGGGTATAGGTTTCTACCTGCATATGATTTACCTTAAACTAACATTTGCTGAGCTTTTTTCAGTGCAATAAATAACGCATCAATCTCTTCTATCGTGTTATAGATAGAAAATGACGCTCTCGCGGTACCAGGAACGCCCAGACGACGCATTAATGGCTGCGCACAATGATCGCCGGTACGAATTGCAATCCCTTGTTTATCTAGAATAAAACCGATATCTGCTGGGTGGCAGCCTTGCAATAAAAAGCTCAACACGCCAATTTTCTCGCTTGCATTACCAATTAATTGGAATCCCTCTAGCTCACTGGCATGTTGTAATGCGCGCGCCATCAAGGCCCGCTCGTGAGCTTGCACAGCTGCGGGGTCAAATTGGCTAAACCAAGTAATGGCAGCGGCCAAGCCAATCACACCAGCGATATTGGGCGTACCTGCTTCTAATCGGTTAGGAAGGCTTCCCCACGTAGCGTCTTGATAAGTCACCTTAGCAATCATCTCACCGCCCGTTTGCCATACTGGCCAATCTTGCAATACCTCAGCCTTTCCCCAGAGTACACCCACTCCTGTTGGACCAAAGATTTTGTGGCCAGAGAAAGCGTAAAAATCACAGCCAATCTCAGCGACGTTAACCCCGCCATGAGCAATGCCTTGCGCGCCATCAATTAAGACCAGTGCGCCTACTTCTTTGGCTTGTGCGGTTAATTCATGAATCGGATTAACCGTACCAAGCGCATTAGAAATGTGTGGCATCGCCACCAATTTGGTTGATGAATTCAGCAATGATGCAAATTGCTCGACATTTAGCTCACCGTTGTCTTGGATAGGCGCAACGACTAACTGAGCACCGCTTTTAAGACACGCTTGTTGCCAAGTGACTAAATTAGCGTGATGCTCCATTTCGGTAACCAAAACTTGATCGCCCGGTCGCAAACGCTGTGCCATGCCATGCGCAACAATATTAATTGACTCTGTGGTGCCGCTGGTCCAAATCACTTCGCTGCGATCAAATGCATGAATAAAGTTAGCGACTACGTCACGACCATGTTCATAACGTTGCGTTGCTTGATCCGCTAAACGGTGAACGCCACGATGGACGTTCGCATTACACTGAGTATAAAAATCGGTAATGGCTTCAATGACCGCCATCGGTTTTTGCGTGGTTGCTGCATTATCTAGGTAAACCAGTGGTTTTCCTTCAACCATCTGATTTAAAATAGGAAATTTCGCTCTAACCGCAGCCACATCAAACGAAGAGGTTTCGATCATCATCTTACCTCCATCTCTTTAAAACGAGCACTCAATATCGGTGCTAACCATTCTGCCAAAGCTTGATTTGGCATTTGGTTAATCAACTCTTGAATAAAGCCAACGTTAAGCATGACTAATGCCTGTGAACGGCCAATGCCACGCGACATCAAATAATACAGCGCTTCTTCTTCAATTTCAGCCACCGTTGCACCGTGAGCACATTTCACATCGTCAGCGTAAATTTCTAGCTCTGGCTTAGTATTGATCTGACCACGACGTGACAAAAGTAAGTTGCGGTTATTCAGTTCGGCCAGTGTCTTTTGCGCATCACGATGGATGTGGATACGGCCATTAAACACCGCCGTTGCTTTATCACCAACAATACCGCGTACATTTTCTTCACTAGTACCATTAGGTTTTGCGTGTTCAATGGTACTGTGCAGATCAAAATGCTCCGACTCGCCCAATAGATAAACAGCATTCATTTTTGCTTGAGCATGCTCACCATTATGAATGATATCTACATCCAAACGTGACAGTTGGCTACCAAAGCCAATCACCGTGCTGTTTAGCTGAGCATAATCATTAAGCGAGAAATGCGTGCCACCAAAATACAGAGCCTGTGGGCTATTCATTAAAAATTGGTAATGCTCTAGCTCAGCATGCTCATCAAGTAGATATTCCGCAAAATCAGTTCGTAGATTCTCACCAGCACCTTGAGTGTGCTCAATCAACGTTAATTTACTACGCTGACCAAGGCTAACTTGCACACGATAATGGGCTTCATGACCATGATCATTGTGATGAATAATTCGAACCGGAGTTGCGCAGCAGCTCTCAGCTGCAACATCAATAAACAGTACATTATCAGCCAGTAAATCATTGACCATACCAAACAAATGGCGTGATGGTTTGACCTGAGAAAAATGGCTCACCGCAGCTGCTTGTTGGTCAGCGGGTAGGTTTTGAGCACTATAGATACTGACACCCTGTGGTAAATTTAGCGCGGTTAAATCGGTCTGCAATTGACCATCAACAAACACTAAATCGATGGTTTCAAGCCCAGCGATTGGCGCTAAGTTGAACGGTGCATTGCCTGATTCTGGCGACAATTCCAACTGCTCTAAACAAGAGAGTGGTGTATAACGCCAAGCTTCAGTGCGTCGAGTCGGCCAGCGAGTTTGACGCAAAGCATGAAGCGCTTGTTGACGAACCGGGCTCAGCCAATCATTGGTTTTTGAGCCACGGTCTATCACTTGCTGAAGCCATTGGCTCATTACTCCGCCTCCTCGTGATCTTCTAACCCAAGGAATGCGTAACCCTGTTGTTCAATTTCTCTGGCTAATGAGGCATCACCGCTTTTGACAATTTGGCCGTTGGCAAGAATGTGCACAAAGTCTGGTTCAATATAGTCCAGTAAACGCTGATAGTGAGTAATGACCACAAAACTACGCTCGGCGCTACGCTGGCTATTTACACCGTTAGCAACCACTTGCAAAGCATCAACATCCAACCCTGAATCCGACTCATCTAAAATACATAGGCTTGGCTCTAGTAAGATCATTTGCATGATTTCATTACGTTTTTTCTCACCACCGGAGAAGCCTTCATTAACGCCTCGCTTCAAGAAATCGAGTGGTAATTGAACTTGCTTACTGGCTTCTTTGGCTTTTTTCAAAAACTCAGCAGCCGTCAATGGCTCTTGGCCACGATGGGCACGCATAGCATTCACTGACTCTTTCATAAATTCCATATTGCTCACACCAGGAATTTCTACTGGGTACTGAAAGGCAAGGAATAAACCATGACGAGCACGTTCTTCAACGTCCATATCCAGTAAGCTTTGACCATGTAACATGGCTTCACCGCCCGTCACTTCGTAACCGTCGCGTCCAGACAGAACGTAGCCTAAGGTACTTTTACCCGCACCATTAGGACCCATGATGGCATGAACTTCACCAGGCTTAATATCAAGGTTTAACCCTTTCAAAATATCTTTTTGCTCCACACGAGCGTGTAAGTTTTTAATATTTAACATGTAATTATTATCCTACTGAGCCTTCTAGGCTAATTTCAAGCAGCTTACCGGCTTCCACGGCAAACTCCATTGGCAATTCTTTAAAAACTTCTTTACAGAAACCATTGACGATCATCGATACCGCTTTTTCAGTATCTAGACCTCGTTGTTGGCATAAAAACAGCTGTTCATCGCTTACTTTTGAGGTTGTCGCTTCATGCTCAACTTTAGCGGTCGGGTTACGACTCTCAATGTATGGGAAAGTGTGCGCGCCACAGCGATCACCAATCAGTAGCGAATCACATTCAGTAAAGTTACGCGCCCCATCTGCTTTTGGCCCCATATGCACCAAACCACGATAGGTATTGTTACTCTCTCCTGCACTGATCCCTTTCGAGATAATGGTTGAGCGAGTATTTTTACCCAAATGAATCATTTTGGTACCGGTATCCGCTTGTTGGCGGTTACGTGTTAAGGCAACAGAATAAAATTCACCCACACTGTTATCGCCTTTCAAAATACAGCTTGGGTATTTCCAAGTTACTGATGAGCCCGTTTCCACTTGTGTCCACGAGATTTTCGCATTGGTCTGACATATACCACGCTTAGTCACGAAGTTATAAATACCACCTTTACCATCCTCATCACCGGGATACCAGTTTTGTACGGTCGAGTACTTAATTTGCGCGTCATCCATCGCAACCAGCTCAACCACCGCAGCATGCAGTTGGTTTTCGTCACGCTGCGGTGCAGTACAACCTTCAAGATAACTGACGTAGCTACCTTCATCAGCAATTATTAAGGTGCGTTCAAATTGACCGGTGTTTTGCTCATTGATTCGAAAATAAGTCGATAATTCCATTGGACAACGCACACCCTTTGGAATGTAAACAAATGAACCGTCAGTGAAAACAGCGCTGTTTAAAGCAGCAAAATAGTTGTCTGAACGAGGGACTACGGTACCTAAGTATTTTTTGACTAGCTCTGGGTACTCTTGTACCGCTTCGGAAATCGGACAGAAGATCACACCAGCTTCTTTTAACTTTTCTCGGAAAGTTGTTACGACAGATACCGAATCAAAAACAACATCAACCGCCACACCCGCCAACATTTCCTGTTCGTAAAGAGGGATGCCTAATTTTTCATAAACACGCAAGAGTTCAGGATCGACCTCATCAAGTGATTTAGGCTTATCTTTCATGCTCTTAGGCGCAGAATAGTAGGATATAGTCTGATAGTCGATTTTGGGATAATGCACATGAGCCCACTCCGGCTCTTCCATCGTCAGCCAATTGTGGTAAGCTTTTAGTCGCCATTCTAACATCCATTCTGGTTCGTTTTTCATGGCAGAAATACGACGAATCACACTTTCATCCAAGCCTGTAGCAAAAGTTTCAGACTCAATATCAGAGACGAAGCCTGCCTCATATTTACGGGATAATGCTTCATGAATTTGTTCAGTCATAACTTCGGTTCTCGCTGATGTCTTTATTCGCTGCTGGGTCGTAGGCCTATAGTGTACCTATAATAGCGACCGCAGACGATAATCTTATGACGCAAAGATACAATACCCGAGTAAAATACTCAAGTATTAATCCTTACCTCATCACGATAATGATTTTTTATCTATTTGTTTTATATGAATTTTATGGAATTTCATCTCAAAAGTAAAAAACATTCATCAATGATTTAAACGAAGAAAAAAAGCAAACCCTTTGATTTATAAACTATTTTTATTTTTAGTCATAAATCTGCTGTTCTTGGTAACGAAATAAAGTGTAAACATATAGATTTGCTTTTCGAACTCAACTGGTTATATAACAAGCTTTAATCTTTCTTATTAACCGAGTCCATCATGATAACGTCTATTATTCTCATCGCTATTATCTTACTAATCGTGATGTACGCGATCGCTATTTACAACAAGCTGGTTACTTTGCGTAATCGATTTAAAAACAGTTTTGCACAAATTGAAGTTCAGCTTAAACGCCGTTATGACTTAATCCCTAATTTGGTCAGTACCGCTAAAGGCTATATGCAGCATGAGCAAGAAACATTTGAGCGTGTCATTCAGGCGCGTAATCAAGCGATTTCTGGTTTAAAAGCCGCAAGTGAAGCGCCAGAAAGTGAAACCGCCATACAGCTACTCGGCCAAGCGGAAGGAATGCTCAAAAATGCACTGGGACGTTTAAATGTCGTGGTTGAAGCTTACCCTGAGCTTAAAGCCAGCCAAACCATGATCCAACTACAAGAAGAGCTCACTAGCACAGAAAATAAAGTCGCTTTTGCTCGTCAAGCCTTTAACGATTCCGTAGCCAGTTATAACACCTACAAACAAACCTTCCCACCGGTACTATTTGCTAATTTGTTTGGTTTCCAAAACGGTAATTTGCTTGAATTTGCTGACAGTGAAGCACTCCAAGAAGCACCTAAGGTGAGCTTTTAATGGATTTCTTTCAACATCAAGATACCGCTCGGCAGCAAACTCGGCTCTTGGTGCTGTTATTTGCGTTGGCGATTTTGTCGATCACAGCCCTAATCAGCATGGGCAGCACATTCATTTACCTTAGTATCTCAAATGCCCCTTTTGACTGGCAGGCCACAGCACGATTAAGCGCCATTTGTTTTGTTGCTCTGAGTCTTGTCATTAGTTTAAGTGCTTGGTTGCGTTTATACGATCTACAAAAGCAAGGGGGCGCTAGCATTGCGGAAAGCCTAGGCGGTCAATTACTGGCCAGTGATACGACGCACCCTAAACACCGCCAACTGCTTAATGTGGTGGAAGAAATGGCCATCGCCTCCGGCATTGCGGTCCCCCAAGTATATTTATTAGCCGATGAACCAGGCATTAACGCCTTTGCAGCAGGAATGCATATTGATGATGCGGTGATAGGCATTACTCAAGGTGCGCTGGATAATTTTAATCGTGATGAACTACAAGGTGTTATCGCTCATGAGTTTAGCCATATCCTCAATGGTGACATGCGCCTCAACACTCGCTTAATCGGTTTACTCTTTGGTATTACTTGCGTGGCCTATTTTGGTCACCTTATCGTTGATAGTTTATCTCTCTCTCGGCGACGGATGAGACGCCGATCGTCAGATTCCGACAAAGGCGTTGCAGCGCTGTTTGCCCTTGGAGTGATTTGTATCGTGCTAGGTTGGCTTGGTACCTTGTTTGGTTCTATCATTAAAGCCGCGATTTCACGTCAGCGAGAGTTTCTTGCCGACGCCAGCGCGGTGCAATTTACCCGCAACGATCAAGGCATTGCTGGCGCACTAAAAAAAATCGCCGCTTATTCTCATGGTTCAACCTTAGAATCAAAGGCCAGCAATGAAGTCAGTCATATGATGTTTGGCCAAAGCCGTCGTGCTGGCCTTGCAGTACTGTTCGCTACTCATCCGCCCCTGGAAGAGCGCATCCGGCGAATTGAGCCATATTGGGATGGGACTATACAAAGCGCTAATGACAATCAAACTCGCTCTTTTGCTCATTCATCCGTCAGCGGCTTTGCCGCGAGTCCACATTCTACAGCGAGCGAACCATCTTCAAGTACAGCATCAACATCCGCTGAACGATGCGCCAACGGCCAAGCCCTGATTAACCAATTACCTCTGCCATTACTCGATATGGCGCGCGAGCCATACAGCGCGCGCTTTGTCGCCTTTGCGCTTATCTTTGATGGCAGTGAAACGCAGCGTGATATTATCAAGCAGCATATCCCGATGGTCGCTCAGGCTAAAGTCCTACCTTGGTTAAATTATGCGATACCAGCGCACCTACGTTTACCTTTATTGGAATTAGCCATTCCAGCGCTTAAATCACTCAGTGAAGGGCAAAGGCACCGTTTGTGTGAAGTATTACGTGAACTATCACTGACTGATCATCACTATTCTCTCGCCGAATGGTGTGTGATTAATCTTCTAGAGAAACAATTACTCGCTACATTTGGTCATACGCGTCAAAACAAATCTCTGCAGCAGTTGCAAACTAGCGTCTATTGGTTACTGCGTGAACTAGCTTGGGTTTGCCATGATGAGCCGCAAGGCGCACAAATCGCTTTTGAAGATGCGTTACGTCATCTGAATTTGCCAATAATTCCCCTTGAAGCAGCGGAGAATAACTGGCCTTTAAGTCGAACCGCACTTGAGCTATTGTTGCAATTAAAGACGAAAGAGCGCACACAATTTGTCAAAGCCTGCCGATTAGCCATTGAATCAAATGGTAAAATCACTGTTGCTGAAGGTGAATTGTATCGCGTCATTGCCTGCTTTTTGGAGATACCTGAACCGCCGTTAAGCCTATCGTCAAAGGATAATTTGTCTTCCACTCAATCATTGTCTGATTAATTCCGTTGATTGCGTGACGAGTTAAGTTTTATAACCACTTAATTAAACTTTCTATCGCAATCAACCAATCGTTTACTTTGAGTCAAGAGCGACATAATAGCTCACCCGTAATTGGACACAACTTTGTCACCCCCCCAAAGAGACCTCAACAATAATCGAGGGTTATTAGGCCATCTTGTTGTTATCCACTGAAGAACCATCAAATTTCATCCGAACTCTTAATATCAAGCATTGGTATCTTAAGCATGCAAAACATTCACCATGGTCATACCAGATAAAATTTTGTTTACTATTTGCACGACTTACAATATGGTACCGATCCCAACGAAAGTGTGGGAACTTATTGAGGTCTCTATGAAGCACAACATTTTATCAGCGGTAATAGGAACATTACTGCTGTCATCTTCTCCTTTGATAGCTTCTGGAACGGATTCTGATATCACCACACGTATTATTGGCGGTGAAAAAGCACAACCTAATGATTGGCCGTATATGGTTTCATTGGTTCGCACTGGTAACAATGACCCATTTTGTGGCGGTACTCTTCTTTCACAACAGCATGTACTCACTGCCGCCCATTGCGTGATTAAAAATACCGCTGATTTTGAAGTTCTGACTAACGCGTATCATATGGATAACCTATCCTCATCTACGCGCGTTGGAATAAAAAACATTTATATTCATCCAGCTTACAATAAAAATGAAAATGCTGGGTTAAATGATATTGCTATTTTAGAGCTCACCAATACTGTTGATGGTACTGCCGTAGTACGGGGGAATCATGCTGATTTTACTCAGTTGACTGATGGCTCACCAATGAAAGCTATTGGCTTTGGTAATCGTCAACACAACGGAACATATGGTTTTGATGCGCCAAAGGTTCTGCATGAAGTCTCCTTACCTTTCGTATCTATGGACGAATGTAAAAAAATAGCCACGTATAAAAACCTAAAAGGTGATGGCGTACTTTGTGCAGGTCAGGAAGGGAAGACTATCTGTCAAGGTGACAGCGGTGGCCCACTATTTTTTGATAGTAACCTAGGTGTGAAACGCCAAATGGGGATCACCAGTTTTACTAAAAAGGGATGTACTACAGCGGCCGTATTTACCAACGTTAGCCATTATCAAGATTGGATAGACGATCACATCAAGGGCCTTTCTTATCAACAACATAAAGATCTGGGTATTGTTCTATTAGGCACAAGTAGTCGTACTTTTGTCTTTACGAACAACTCTAATGAAGTTATCGAACTTAAAAATCCAACACTATTGAATAATGGCGAAATAGACCATAGCTTGACTATTCTGAGCAATTCCTGCATAGGTAATTTAGCTGTAGGTAAACAATGCGAAATTAGTCTCATCTACACATTAGAAGAGTATGGCCAAGGTCGCATGACACTTGAATTTAAATCCGATGCTTTTGCCGAAGGTAAAGTATCAGCTTGGCTAGATTATGATGCATTAAGAACTGCAACTCGAGACGTAAAAAACTACCTAGCCTTCTTACCAACACATAAAGCCTATGGTAACGACAAGCTGTGGACCGTTGAGGGCAAGTTTTTAAGAAGTGCACAAGATCTTGAAAAGGACGAGCAATCTGAACTTATCTTGGAAAACGTTCCTCGCGGTGAGCTTAGTTTTACCTATAATATTCAGTCAGATTCTCTATTAGATTCTTTGACTATTTATATTAACGATAAATATGAGCAGAAAATTCGTATACGTAACCTTCTCACAGATGAATACACAAAACTAGGTTATCTAGCTCTTGAATTGACCAAAGAAAATAATAAAGTGCGTTTTGTTTATTCTCGTTCTGATCTCAGTCAGCAGCAAGATAGCCACATTCAGCTTTATGATATCAAACACCAAAAGCTTAAAAGCGATCTGATCAATGAAATTTTAGTAGAACAAGCCAAAAATAGTGGCGGCGGTGGTAGTATTGGATTTGGCACAGGACTGGGGTTATTTGCGCTAATGTGGATGCGTCGTTCACGGCAACAATAGCCATGATTGATTCTATTGAATATTGATAATATAAAACTAAATCAAAGCCCAAGCCGTCCGTGGATTGCTTGGGCTGCTTTTGATCTATATGAAATCGATGGTCAATAATAAACGTCGTTCGTTCGGCACATATGCTGGTGAACGGTGCACTAAGCCGTTGTTTTCGTTTCCCTCCCAGCCACTGCCTTTTAGCAATGCGACATCACCCGTCGCCATTTGATGGATAACACTCTCTTTCGCGAATAAACCGGAGCAATCATCAGGTTGGCCCAAACTGCCCGCCCCCAGTTTCGTTCTATCGAGCCCTTGGTTACTCAACCACTGCGTGGCAGAACCCGCATAAGTGGTCACCAACCGACATGGAACATGATCGACGTGAAATTTAGGACACATAGGTTTATCAAGTATCGTTAGCCGCACCCCGACCTTTTGCGCATCAAACAAACAGCAAAACATATCAACGATAAGAGCAATATCTTCACTCAATACTTTAGCACCAGCATAATCCACAAGTTTATCATGGAGCAGCTCAGCCGCATTCGCTGGGGTCACTGATAACGCTAAAGCCAATGATTTTGCTTGCTGCATCAACAATTCAATGTTGTGCTGCAACTCGGTAGATAAACCACGTTGCCATATCGCAATGTTATGCTCAGGTTGATAAATATCCGTTAAGATGCTCGGCAATGGTCCAATCGGTGCAATGGCCATCTTTTCAACCGCAACCTGTTTTAGCACTATTTCATGACTCATATCTCTCCCTCCCATCCTACAAATGGATCGGGTAAAGTCTGCCAAAGTACTTCACCAGCCAAGAAGGCTTCTTCGCTTAACAAACAGTCATCTAACGCTTTAATCATTGCCGTCTTATCTAGCCCCTGACCAATAAACACTAACTCCTGACGCTTATCGCCAAAGGGCTCTAGCCAATGTTCTTCAATCGCGGCTAAATCATCTTCATTTGTTGGCCATTGGTCTTGAGGAATAGCTTTCCAAAATAAACCAGCAAAACCATAATCTGCAATACCTCCAGCTTGATTCCACTGCCCAACCAGATCCGGACGAGAAGCTAACCAAAAATGGCCTTTCGACCGCAGTAATTTGCCAAAATCACTAGTATTATGTAAAAAACGATACAGTTTTTCAGGATGAAACGGTCGACGAGCCTGATAACTAAAACTACTGATCCCATACTCTTCTGTTTCTGGGATATGTTCACCTCTTAGCTCTTTTAACCAACCTGGCGCCTGTTGCGCACGTTCAAAGTTAAATAGCCCAGTATCTAATACTTCGGCGATATCAACTTGTCCGTTTTGGATAGGAATAATGCGAGCATGGGTATTCAACACCTTTAAAATAGAGGTCAAATGTTCGAGAGCCGTTTGAGAGACAAGATCCACCTTACTGATCAAAATAACATCAGCAAACTCAACTTGTTCAATCAATAAATCCGTTACACTACGCTCATCTTCGTCACCGAGATGCTCTCCACGCTCCTGCAATGACTCAGCCGCGTGGTAATCACGCAGAAAATTCACCGCATCGACCACAGTAACCATAGTGTCTAAGATCGCAATATTGGAAAGTGAAAACCCATCCTCATCAGCAAAAGTAAACGTCTCCGCAACCGGCAGTGGCTCAGAAATCCCTGTTGATTCAATCACCAGATTATCGAAACGCCCTTCCTTCGCCAATTGATTGACCGTCACCAACAGATCTTCACGTAGGGTGCAACAAATGCAGCCATTGCTCATTTCTACTAACGTTTCTTCTTGATGACTCAGTGACACTTCGTTTTTTAGCGTAACTGAATCAATATTGATTTCACTCATATCGTTGACGATCACCGCAACTTTCTTGCCCTGACGATTATTCAAAATATGGCTGAGCACGGTGGTTTTTCCTGCGCCAAGAAAACCAGACAGGACCGTGACCGCAAGTTTTTTCTGGTTCATAGCAGTGACTCCAAACTGAATATGAATTCGAATCAGTAACCAGAATGAACATAAGTGCACGGTAACTGATCAATGTCGTTTTCGAACTTGATAAACGGTGACTTAGTGCGGTTTAGATTGATACCACCACCAAGAAAAACCAAATGTTATAACATAACAATCTGGTTGCCAATCTTTGGTTGGAAATAAAAAATCGTTTATTAATGTGACGAGAAAGTGTCAGTGTTCATTCAAGTTAGAATGTTTACAAGAAAAGAATAGCGTTTATGGCAGGAGGTTAAGCAGTGATAAAAGAAAAACCCTGTACAAAAAAGAACCTATTCCCTTTTGTACAGGGTTCTTGACCCTTATGTTTTGCTTGTCGTTTAAAACTACCTTTGCCTTTTTGCGCCTTAACTACTCGAGTACGAAATAGCGAACTGGTGACTACGGCTTTCAGCGCATTATCTTTGATCACCCCTCGGCCATGCTCTAACGCTATTTCCTGCGTATACTCTGTATTGAGCGGCGAAAGCAGTTGTCTTTTCTTCACCTTTTTCTTCACAGTAAACCTCACTTAAATGACACAATTATAAAATCTATTAATTAACCAAAACCTAAACTGGCAGGGCCGAAGCGTTCACCGCCAGCACTTTCAAGAATCTACCAACAGTAGCAAAAAATATAACCAACATGACTACGACCTCAAACGTCATGAGTATATCAAAAATTAGCATAATAACGATAGACAGTCTGAGACAGGGTAATTCTGCTTTGGTGAACGGCATTTCATCACTTATAGTACAACTCTGAACTTTATAGCCAGCGCTTGGCAAGCGTCGATAATAAGGAAAATACAATGGCTGAACGCATTGAAAGCCTAGATTTTATCCGAGGGGTTGCCGTTCTCGGTATACTGTTTATGAACATCATGGCAATGGCAACCCCTATTGAGGCCTATTATAGCCCTTTTTGGCGTGAAGGTTTATCAACATGGGAAGTGCCTTTTTATCACCTACAAAGCCTGTTGTTCGAGAGCCGCTTTATGTCGATCTTCAGCCTGCTGTTTGGTGTGGGATTGTATATTCAGTATCAAAGTGCGCTAGCAAAAAACCTTCCTGTACAGGCCAGGTTGTCGTCACGGCTACGTTGGTTATTATTATTTGGCCTTTTGCATGGTTTTTTACTTTTTGAGGGCGATATTTTAACTCTATACGCATGCTGTGGTTTTTTACTCATTCGTTTACTTGCTCTTAGCAACAAAAAGCAGTTTATTCTCGCATTGCTTCTAATAGGCTTAGGCCAAATGTTAATGCTGGGGTTCGTTGCCCTACTACTATATCACGACATCCCGATTTTCACCGCAGAGTTACCCTTGAGTGGAACTGCCCTCACAACACTCCAACAAACATGGACAAGCTATCCAGATCGCCTACTTGCCCAAGCAATTAACTTTACTCAATTCTTATTATTTATCCCATTAACCGTGCTTTGGTATAACACTGGCTTAATGCTGATCGGTATTTTGCTGTACAAAAACGGCTTCTTTCAACAAAGTCGCTGGCTACCTTGGGGACTTGGCTGCTTACTACTCGGATTAATTTTAGGATGGGGTGTACAGCAGCTACGGATAACATTCGGGCTGAGCTTGGACGTTGGCTTCTCAACGATACTTTTGATGATGTTGACGGGCTTGCTCTCAGCGATTGGTTACTGCTCATTACTGATGTTATTCGCCAACCATCACCATGTGTTGGTTCGCTTATTAAAGCAAGTCGGCAGAATGGCCTTTACGCTTTATATATTACAAAGCGTCATGGTTTATCTGATCTTTGTATGGCTCGCTCCACAGTTATGGGGCCAACTCGGTAGGCCAGAGCTGATGGCCTTAGTCATTGTGTTAACCGTTTTTCAAATATGGTTTGCTGATTTCTGGCAGCAGCGCTACGGGCAAGGCCCTTTGGAAAGAGGCTGGCGATATTTAGCCTATCGACGGTTTAGATAACCTTTGTACGTCTTTAAACTTGAATATGGCGAAATTATTCGCCATATTGACCCGTCAAGTAATACCTGAACAAAGCTCAATTTTCGAAAAATCTAGGTGTTACTCTAGACAAGCGCTTTTACGACAATTTATGGAACGCTACGAAATCGTCACTCATTGATTTGAGAATCTTTAGATAAGAAAAAAGACGCCTTTGGACGTCTTTTAACATGAATGTGGCGGTGAGTGAGAGATTCGAACTCTCGGTACGTTGCCGTACACACACTTTCCAGGCGTGCTCCTTCAGCCACTCGGACAACTCACCGTAATATGCTAGCATGTTGTGCTAACGAGGCGCTAATTTAATGATATTCATTAATAGGGTCAAGCAGAAATCTGAAAAAAACTCATATCTTGACTTGTTTGGCTAATTATTGCCTCATTTGTTCAAAAACCCCTCATCAGTCTCCTTGAAGCTCGCATTGATCGTACGTTTAGAGTTAAGATAACTTCACTTTTTGCTGTTGACTATGAGGCTTTACTTTGACCTTAAACGATATTCTAAGCGCTGCAGATTTAGAAGATAAACTTCTTAATGAAGCGAAAACCCAAGGCTTTATTACTGCCATGGCCCTCGCGCCGAATGTTCTTCCTCCTTCAGAATGGTTGCCATTTTTGTGGGGTGGTGATGATACGGCCCCTTTTAGTGATGCAAAGCAGATGGAAAGCTATTTTGGGTTGATTATCCGTTTATGGAATGAATATCGCCCTGCTCTTTTAGACAGCAGTTGGACTTGGCCTGAGGGATGTGAACTGGATGAAGAAGATATCGTCACACAGAATACTCGTGATTTCTGTGAAGGAGTTTTACAGGGCTGGCAATTAACACGTGATGATTGGGAAGTGTTGATGCCAGAAAATAGCCAAGAGAATGCTCTGATGGGTGGTGTATTGTTATCGTTGAGCATGTTGTACGATCCAGAAACGTCTTTGGCCACCTTAGCTGAACAAGGCATGAACGATTTAGATCAGTTTACTGAAATCTATAACGCGATTCCTGTGATGCTATGTGGTTTAACTCAGCGCGCCGTCGATTTAGCAGAGTCCGACTCTCAATAACCACGCCAGCAATCACGACCATCTAAAGCATTAACTCAAAAAAACCGCCAGTCGCAACTGACGGTTTTTTCGTTAAGCATTACCTTGTACTTGGCGATTGAGCTGCTCAGCAAAATCAAGCATACGATTTAACGGAATCAGTGATTTTACTCGTATCGCTTCGTCAACAAACACCTCATGTTCACGGCCGCCTTCAAGTAGGGCTTGTTCAATTGCTTTTAGGCCGTTCATTGCCATCCACGGGCAATGTGCACAGCTGCGGCAGGTGGCTCCAGCGCCGGCGGTTGGTGCTTCAATTAGCTCTTTTTCTGGCACCATCTGCTGCATTTTAAAGAAGATGCCTTTATCCGTCGCCACGATCATTTTTGACTGTGGTAAGGTTTTCGCCGCTTTGATTAATTGACTGGTCGAGCCAACCGCATCAGCGAGTTCAACCACACTGGCCGGAGATTCTGGGTGAACGAGAATCGCAGCATCTGGATACAAGGCTTTCATTTTACGTAAGGCATCAGCAGAAAACTCATCATGCACCACGCACTCACCTTGCCACAAGAGCATTTCTGCTCCGGTTTTTTTGGCAATATAAGCGCCAAGGTGACGATCGGGACCCCAGATTATCTTTTTATCTTGTGAATCAAGATGTTCAACAATATCTAAGGCAATACTCGAGGTGACCACCCAATCAGCACGTGCTTTCACGGCCGCAGAAGTATTAGCGTATACCACAACGGTATGATCTGGATGGGCATCGCAAAATTCGGTGAATTTATCGGCCGGACAACCTAAATCAAGTGAACACTCGGCTTTTAAGGTTGGCATCAGAATCCGCTTTTCTGGGGTCAGTATTTTCGCTGACTCCCCCATAAAACGCACACCAGCAATGATCAGTGTCGTCGCAGAATGACGATTACCAAATTTAGCCATTTCAAGTGAGTCGCCGACAAAACCGCCCGTCTCTTCTGCTAAGGCTTGAATTTCTGGGTCAGTATAGTAATGGGCGATCAGTACTGCATCTTTCTCTTTTAGTAACTGCTTAATACTTGCTAAATAAGCCGTTTTCTCCATCTCACTAAGAGGAATAGGCTTCGCTGGGAAAGGGTAAACGGTGTCTATTTTATCCAGTATGTGACTCATTGCTCTGCTCTATGGATCATTGTAATAATCCAGACATTGTACACTGTATCGGTCATCGGACACAAAAAAACCAACTAAGCACCATATAGTATACAGAATAAAAAGCCACTCCGAAGAGTGGCTCAGCATTATCAGGGTGATATAAACACGTTACTTTAATTTATCCTGAGCAGCTTTCGCCGAAGCACTATTCGGATATTCATTAATTACTTGCTGATAATATTTTTTTGCTTGAGCCGTATTATTATTACGCGCAGCGATATCACCGAGCTTGACTAAAGCATCAGCGCGCTTATTCGAATCTGAATAGCTTAATACCGCCGCAAAACTTTTCGCTGATTGTTGATCTTGACGCTTGGCGAAATGTAACTGACCAAGCCAGTAGTGGGCATTTGCCGCAAAACTGGAATCCGGATAATCAGCTTGGAATTTTTCAAATGCAGCTATCGCACCAGCGTAATCACGCTTTTTTAAAATTAAATCCACAGCGTTCTGATAAGCCGCTTGCTCGTTCACATCGCTACTAAAAGTGCCTAGTGGCAGTTCATCACTTTGATTGGCAGCGATGGCATCTGCAGATGGCGATTGTTTAGCTGCACTACGTAAATTATCGAGCTCAACAAACAGTTCACGCTGGCGCTGCAACATTTGCTGCATATCGTAAGTATTTCTTTCTAGTTGCCCACGGAGCTCATTAATTTCTAGTGCCATTTCGTCGAGTTGCTGCTGCATTTGCAACTGCATACGGTTGCGATTTTCAAGCAAACGTTCTAAACGGGCAACATCACCTTCATTTGGCACGGCGCGATTAGCCGACGTTGAGACTGAACGCTGACTAAGATCGGATACTGGAGCTGGTGCAGCGAGCGTAATGCTCGCTGCACTTGCCAGTAACGTAAGCGTAAAAACTTGCTTTAAGTTACTGAACATGAGGGATACCTCAATTAGTAAACAAGAACAGCTCGGCGGTTCTTCGCGTAAGCTTCTTCAGTTTGACCTAGAACCAATGGTTTTTCTTCACCATAGCTCACGATCGAAATTTGATTGGCTTGTACACCTAGAGCCTCTAAATATTTGGCTACGGCGTTAGCACGACGCTCACCAAGTGCAATGTTGTATTCTGGCGTACCGCGCTCATCAGCGTGGCCTTCTACCGTCACTTTTAGACTCGGGTTTTTGCTTAGGTAAGCAGCATGAGCTGCAAGCATTTCTTCGTAACTACGTGCGATAGTGGCATTGTCAAATGCAAAATAAATGGTTTGTGTTTCACGAAGTGCTTGTTCTTTAAGCTCTTGCTCTGACAACTGCCCATACTCACCAATTGGAGAAACAACGGTGGTGTCTACACTACCCGCGCTACCAGACGTTGTTTGGTTAGTCTGTGAACCTGATGCTGATGCGGCATCATCACTTGAGCTACATGCAGTAATAGCTAAAACAGGTAGCGCAATTAGGAGTCCCTTGAGAACTTTATTAAGTTGCATCTTATTTTCCTTACTATGAAATAGTTAGTTGCTAAATTATATGTTGGCTATAAAAACGGAGACCACGCTGGCGATCTAACTCGTCCATTGGTTGCCGGTAACCTTGCTTTAAATCGCCCATCAATAGAAACCATCGATAAGACGTTGGCTTGATTATACATCGAACTATAAATAACCATGCCACCATTTGGAGCAATACTTGGAGACTCATCTAACAAAGTTTGTGTTAACACTTGTAATGCACCAGTCTCAAGATCTTGTTTGGCGATATGAAAGCCTGAATTACTTCGATTAACCATGATCATGAATCGGCCATCCGGTGTGATCTGCCCACCAAGATTCTGCCGTCCTTGCCATGTCAATCGGTCCACCGCCTGATTTGCCAAATTTACTCGATAAATCTGCGGGTTACCACCCCTATCTGAGGTAAATATGAGCGACTTACCATCCGGGTGCCAAAATGGTTCGGTATTATTTGAACGGCCATGAGTAATTTGTGTCAGCTTACGAGAAGCCAAATCAAGCGTATAGATTTGCAGCGTCCCAGTTTTCGACAGAACTAATGCCAGTGTTTTACCATCTGGAGAAAACCTCGGTGCACCGTTATGCCTTGGGTATGAGGTTAATTTTTCACGTTCCCCAGTGTAGATATCCATAATAAATATCTCAGCTTGACCATTTTGAAAACTAACATACGCCAACTGGCGGCCGTCAGGTGACCACGCTGGAGACATCAATGGCTGTTTAGAACGCAGCACTAAGCGCTCGTTATAACCATCATAATCGGCAACACGTAATTGATAAGGGAAAGAATCTTTATCATTGACGACAACATAAGCGATACGCGTTAGAAAAGCGCCTTTTTCACCGGTTAGTTCTTCATAAACCAGATCAGAGATACGATGCGCATATTCACGCATCCGTGGCGCAGGCACCGTAGCGACTTTGTTAAATAACACATGATCTTTAGACAGCACAAGCTGCCCATCAGCACTTAACGCTCGGCTTTGTCCTTGAGTCAACTGGCCACGAACCACGTCAACTAACTGATAATTAATAACATAATTACCTTGTTGATTGAGAGTAATTGAACCTGTCAATAATGCATCAACACCAATACGTGTCCATGCATCGAATGTAACCTCAGTTTCACTGTAAGGTGTTTGTGGCATTCTATCGGTGGCAATGGGACTAAACTTACCACTGCGTTGTAAATCAGAAGCTATCACCGCCGAAATATCTTCCGGCAGTGGTGTTTTTCCTTCCCATTTAAAAGGAACAATGGCAATTGGACGAGCAGAATTAATACCGTCGGTAATCACCAACTCTAATGCCCCATAGGCAAGTTGCATACTACTGGTGAAAACCAGTAACCATCCTATTATTAATCGCTTTAACACAAACAGTTCCTTTTACTCAGGTGCTACAGTTAAATTAATGTTTTTCAGCCTTTCAATAAGATCCTTTTCATCGGCGGTAGGAAGAGGAAAACTACCAACTTTTGCTACCGCTCTCTTAGTGGCTGCACACAGCCGATTATCGCCGTTGAGTACTTGAACGTCACCGACTATAGCATCGGCACCAGTAGGAATGAGACGTAGATTAACTCGACACTGTCTCCCCCGAAAACTGTCTTCAAGCAACAGGTTTTGTTGGATCATTTGGGTATAAATTGCTCCCCAACGCTGCGCCTCATTGGCAATATGTTGTGATCGGGCTGTAGAGATACTTTGCGCTTCACTTTCCAGACCAGAAAAAATGCTGTTCATCGCCGCTTCTTGTTCTTTGCGCTCACGCTCTAGTCGAGCCAAACGCTGCTGTTCTTGTCGAGCTTTTTCTGCCGCCTCTTTAGCGGCTTTTTCTTTGGCAATTCGTTCTTGTTCAGCGCGTTTTGCCGCTTCTTGTTCTTGGCGTGCCTTTTCTTGCGCAGCCTGGGCCGCTTTCTCACGAGCAACACGCTCTTGTTCTGCTTTCGCCGCCGCAGCTTCTCTTGCTACTCGCTCAGCTTCGGCTTTTTTGGCCGCTTGCTCTGTAGCTTTACGTTGCGCTTCAGCTCTTGCAGCACGTTCTTGCTCTTGACGTGCTTTCTCTTCAGCCGCTTGACGTTGTTGCTCTTGCTGTTGACGAACACGTTCGGCTTCTCGAGCCGCTTGTGCTTCTCGCGCTTGCTGCTCTTTCAGTTGACGAATACGTTCTTCTTCGGCTTTTCGGTTACGCTCGAGCTGTTCTGTCTCACGACGCAGTTTATCTAGCCGCTCTTGCTCTTGTTTTGCCGCGGCCTCGCGCTGATTACGTATCTGCTGTGCTTGTTGTTGAATCAAGCTCGGATCAATGACAACGGCTTGCATCATGGCACCAGCTGAAGGCGTTTCTGGTTTTGACTGTGTAAAATCCGCTCCCCAAAAAAGCACCACGACCAAAACAACATGAAGCGCAACCGAAATCAGCCATGGTTTTTTATCGGCACGTTGCAATGTTTTTTTTGCTTTCATTAGCAATGGCAAACCTATTATTTTATGTCTGTTAATAGACCGACTTTTGCAACACCGGCTCGACTTAATTCATCTAAGACTAAAACGATTTCCGCATATGGTGTCGCAGCATCTCCCCCAACAGCAACAGGTGAATCCGGTTTTAATGATAACTCTGCTTTTACTCGAACAATCAAATCTTGTAATGAAAGTCCGCGTTGCATTTCTTCATCATTGACACTTAATCCTAAGTTACCCGTTTGATCAACCTCAACAATGATAAAGCTTGCTTCACTGTCGCCAGCAAGCTCTGCCGTTGATTGAGCAATGGTCGATCTTGGTAACTCAACTTCTACCCCTTGAGTAATAAAAGGTGAAGTCACCATAAAGATGATCAACAACACCAACATGACATCGATATAGGGTACAACGTTGATCTCTGCTGTCATCTTCCGTTTCTTCGGTTGATAGCCAGTCATAGGTTATTCCCTACCCGCCATGGCTTGGCGGTGTAAAATACTGTGGAACTCTTCAGAAAACGTAGCATAGGTATGCTCTAGTTTAGTCACTTTACTGCTGAATCGGTTGTAGGCGATGACAGCAGGAATCGCAGCAAATAAACCCATTGCGGTAGCGACTAAAGCTTCAGCAATACCTGGGGCCACCATCGCTAACGTAGCCTGTTTAACAGCACCTAATGCGATAAAGGCGTGCATAATTCCCCAGACCGTCCCAAATAAGCCGATATAAGGCGTAATTGAACCAACTGTGGCTAAAAAGGGCAAATGCGCTTCTAGATCGTCAACTTCACGCGCTACCGTCACTCTCATCGTCCGCCCAGTACCTTCCATAATATAATCTGGCGCATTGGCATTACTTTTGTGTAAACGAGCAAACTCGGTAAAGCCACTGTAAAAAATCTCTTCGGTACCTTCTAGCGTATCTTTACGCTTTTTAACTTCTTGATACAAAACAGACAAATCGGTACCTGACCAAAATTTGTCTTCAAATTCTTCCGCTTGGCGTTCCGCTTGAGCCAACGCTTTGTGACGTTTAATAATCACCGCCCAAGATGCAACCGACATACCTAGAAGAATTAACATCACCAATTTAACCAGTAAACTGGCTTGTAAAAATAGATCGAGCATTGAAATATCAGCAGTCACTATGAGTAAACTCCAAAATCATTGATTGAGGCAATCCAGTCGGCCTCATTTTCTGGTTATCGATACATGCTACCTTAACTAAGGCTTTACACAATAGCTGACCGTTAGGATTGACCAGCTCTTGACAGAAAGTTAAAGAGGCTTTTTTAAGTTCAACGACCGAGGTTTTTACGGTTAATTGATCATCCAAACGTGCAGCACGAATGAAATCAACATTTGCTGTTCGGACCACGAAACCAATATTTTGTTCCAATAATCGCTGTTGAGAAAAACCAAACGCACGCAGTATTTCCGTCCGTGCACGCTCAAAAAACTTCAGATAATTGGCATGATAAACCACACCACCAGCATCTGTGTCCTCATAATAGACCGTTATCGGCCAGTCAAAAACTTGCCCCATAATGCTAAGTTGCCTCAGTCATGGTTAGATAAGGGTATTACTATAACGCATCTCAGCGGCGTGAGCACAAGAAGAAGCGTAAGATTTTGTTGGATTACACTAAAAAAATAGCGCTATCTAATAAATAGATAGCGCTAACATTACATTGATATGATAACCGTTTTATTAATAACTTTACGATAAACCTGAAAAACGCAAGAACAAGAAGCCAACAAGGATCGGCAATGAAAAGTAAGGACTAAAAATCCCCTGCCATAACCAATAACGTGGTTTGAAACCGACCCCGTAAACCATACTTGAACACATTGCCCAAATCAGTAATGGACCAATAATGGCATTAAACCCACCAATACTTACTGCATAAGCCTCAGGATCCCACATGACCATTGCAACATGGTAAAATCCTAATAGCATAACTAACGCTCTCAGAGCACCATTATCTAATGGCTGATGCAGCTTAGTGAGTCGTTCAGACCAATTACTCACGGTCTTTATCCATCATTTCAGAGTGCTCTAACCAAAGAGCATTGATGATGCCAAACGCACAAGCCAGCAACACACCAAGAATCCATGCAAAGTACCACATTGTTTCGCTCCTTAGTAAAGTGAGTGTTTGTTATCTTCGATAAACTTGTTATCCAAGCGACCGAACATTTTGTAGTAAGACCATACCGTGTAACTCAAGATAATAGGCACCATAACAAAGGCCACCCCAGTCATTAGGTTAAGAGTTAACTCACTCGATGTAGCATCCCACATGGTTAAGCTATGACTTGGTACTAAATCTGAAGGCATAACAAATGGGAACATCGCAAAACCAGCCGTTAGGATGATTCCTGCATTACCTAAACTTGAAACCAAGAACCCTAGCGCACATTTTTCAAAACGAGAAGCCAGTACAGCTAAAAGTGGCATGATCACACCCAAAGCTGGCGCAAGCCATAAAATTGGGTACTGTTGGAAATTATGCATCCAAGCACCAGCTTCACGAACCACTTCTTTATTCAGAGGATTTGACGCAGCTGAGGTATCTATCGCACTAATAATAACGTAGCCATCAATATGCTGAATCCAAAAACCACCTAATACGAATAAAGCACAAGTCAATAGACCAGCAATTTGAGCGGTATTGCGCGCACGGACATGTAAGTCACCGGTGGTCTTCATTTGTAACCACGTTGCGCCTTGCATCAAGATCATAAACAAGCTAACCAATCCGCACACTAGAGCAAAAGGATTAAGCAAACCAAAGAATGAACCATGATAACTTGGCATCATCAATTCGTTCAATTGGAAAGGCACCCCCTGTAACAAGTTACCAAACGCGACACCAAAAATGATTGGTGGAACAAAGCCACTGATCGAGATACAAATGTCCCAAGTATTACGCCATTTTGGATCTTCTATCTTAGAGCGATAGTCTAAACCTAGAGGACGTAACCATAATGCCGCTAAGGTAATGATCATCGCCAGATAAAAACCTGAGAATGATGTAGCATAAACCAAAGGCCATGCAGCAAATAGCGCACCACCTGCAGTAATGAGCCATACTTGGTTACCATCCCAGTGAGGGGCAATCGAGTTAATCATTACACGACGCTCAGAATCATTTTTACCCAAAATAGGCACTAATGCTCCAACCCCCATATCAAAGCCATCGGTGATGGCAAAACCGATAAGTAGGACGCCAATCAGTACCCACCAAATCAGTCGTAAGATCTCATAATCAAACATATTGCTTTCTCCTTGCCTAGGCTTCGACTTGACGGTTGACTTTGTCTTCCAACGAGCTGCCATTTTGTTCAAAATGGTAGCGGCCAGTTTTCAAGCTACTTGGGCCTTTGCGAATAAACTTAAGCATCAAATACACTTCAGCAATAAGGAATAACGTATACAGTGCTAAAATCGCAATCAATGATGTCCAAATTTGTCCAGCCGTCAATGCGGATGCTGCAACGTTAACCGGAAGTATTTCACCTACCGCCCAAGGCTGACGACCATATTCAGCGACAAACCAACCTGCCTCAGCAGCAATCCACGGTAATGGAATACTCCATAGTGCCGCTTTGAGAACCCACTTTTTCTGCTCGATTTTTTGGCGACAAGTTTGCACAAACGCCGCGCCGAAGACAAACAGCATAATGAAACCACAAGCAACCATGATTCGGAAAGACCAGAATAGCGGCCATACCGTAGGGATAGAATCGTCTGCTGCTGCTTGGATTTGCGCCTCTGTGGCATCAACAACATTCTCAGTGTATCGTTTTAGCAGTAAGCCATAACCGAGATCTTGCTTAACCTCATTAAAGGCCAGCATATTCTCTTCAGATTTATCACCAGCACGAAGCTGCTGTAATAGGTCGTAGGCATACATACCATTACGGATACGATCTAAGTGCTCTTCACGTAGATCACGTAAACCTGTGACTTCTTTATCTAATGAACGAGTCGCGATAATCCCCATCAGATAAGGAATTTTGACCGCATAATCCGTTTGCATCGTTTCTTGGTTAGGAATACCAAATAGGGTAAACGCAGCAGGAGCAGGTTCAGTGTGCCATTCAGACTCGATAGCCGCTAGTTTTACCTTTTGTACATCACCCAATTCGTAGCCTGATTCATCACCCAGTACAATCACTGATAGAACAGCGGCAATACCGAAAGAGGCGGCGATAGCAAATGAGCGGCGAGCAAACGCAACATCACGTCCCTTCAGTAGGTAGTAAGCGCTGATACCAAGAATAAACATCGCACCAGTGGTGTAACCAGCAGCCACTGTATGAACAAATTTAACTTGTGCGACCGGGTTGAGCACCACATCGGCAAAGCTAACCATTTCCATACGCATGGTTTCAAAATTGAACTCAGCACCTACAGGGTTTTGCATCCAACCGTTAGCAACAAGAATCCACAAGGCAGAGAAACTAGAGCCTAAAGCAACCAGCCAAGTTACGGTAAGGTGTTGGCGTTTAGAAAGCCTATCCCATCCAAAGAAGAACAAACCGACAAAGGTTGATTCTAAAAAGAAAGCGACCAGCGCTTCAATGGCGAGCGGCGCACCAAAAATATCGCCGACGTAGTGAGAATAGTAAGACCAGTTGGTTCCGAATTGGAACTCCATGGTCAAGCCAGTCGCTACACCCAGTGCAAAGTTAATCCCGAAAAGCTTACCCCAGAACTTAGTCATGTCCTTATAGATTTGCTTATCGGTCATTACATAAAGTGACTCCATAATGGCGAGTAAAAACGCCATGCCCAAAGTCAATGGAACGAATAAGAAGTGATACATCGCTGTCAGTGCAAACTGCAACCGCGATAGCTCCACTACATCAATCATGGTAACTCCTTTGTGTCGGCTGAATGACACTTATGACATAACGCCCAACGTATACATGAATTAAACGTAAGATCACCGCTTAATTTCCTGTAATGAATTGTTGCAATTATGTGCCGTTGTGGTTAGTAAATCGTTAAGCTCTAGCTAATATAGCTGCGACTAATACTACTGCCAAAGACCCTGAGTTTCAAAGGGTTTGTTCGGGAAAGCGCTTTGATTTAAATCAATTTCCATGACACATCAATGCGCAAAAAAACAACAAAATGATACAAATCAAGAAAAGGTCAGATTGGGTGTTTTAATAAGGTAAAAAAAAGCAGAGCGGATACGGATATTAAACACAATCAGTTAACAATAAACTCAATTAGTCTATTTTTCGTCATTTTAAGTAATGTGTAAAAATGTGACCGAAATAAAAATATTTTGAGCTTATTCCACCGTTTCTATCGTCGAGTATTCAGCGCTCTTCTCTCGTTGGTTCATGTCGCCACTCACTAGCCAGTAGGCTCTGACATAAACACACCTAAATCATACAGAGCGTGTATGACATGGCTATAAAACGAATACAGGAGATATTTTGCAGATAAGGCCGCTTCAATACTGCCGATAGTTGAAGCGTTCGACAGTATTGAGTTTATTGATCAGGAAAGCGAAGCTTTACTTAGATTGATGCTGAAATGGCGTATCAAATTGAAATCAGAGACTACTTTTCTATTCCAAAATGCAGATAGGCTCGATCGGTTGCAATGCGTCCACGAGGGGTGCGCTGCAAATAACCTTGCTGAATAAGGAAAGGTTCTAATACATCCTCAATGGTATCTTTCTCTTCGCCAATCGCAGCCGCTAAGTTGTCAAGTCCAACGGGACCACCAGAGAATTTTTCCATGATCGCCAACAGTAGCTTTCTGTCCATATAATCAAAACCGAGATGATCGACATCAAGCATATCGAGCGCTTTACCCGCCGTATCCAGACAGATATGTCCATTGCCTTTCACTTCTGCATAATCTCGTACTCGGCGCAATAAACGGTTAGCAATCCGTGGTGTACCTCGCGCGCGGCGTGCGACCTCTAATGCCCCATCGGCATCCATTGACAATCCAAGGCATTGCGCGCTGCGCTGCACAATATTCTGTAAATCAGCGACATTATAATATTCTAGACGTTGCACAATACCAAAGCGGTCACGTAAGGGCGAAGTGAGCGATCCAGCGCGGGTAGTCGCTCCAATTAGGGTAAAAGGCGGTAAATCTATTTTGATCGATCGTGCCGCAGGACCTTCACCTATCATAATATCTAATTGATAATCTTCCATGGCAGGATAAAGTACTTCTTCAATCATTGGGCTCAAACGATGAATTTCATCAATGAATAAAACATCATTTTCATCCAAATTAGTCAGCAGCGCCGCCAAATCCCCAGCCTTTTCTAAAACTGGACCTGAAGTAGTACGAATATTCACTTCCATTTCGTTGGCGACAATATTAGCTAACGTAGTTTTACCCAGTCCAGGTGGACCAAAAATTAATAAGTGATCAAGAGGTTCACTGCGTTTTTGTGCCGCTTGGATGAAAATTTCCATTTGATCACGAACATGATCTTGTCCTTGATAGTCGGCAAGTTTTTTCGGTCGAATGGCCCGATCAATCACTTCTTCCTCTTTAAAAGCAGGACTGATTGGGGCAATAAGGCGATCGGCTTCGATCATAACAGAGATTCCCATGATGTAATGATAAGGGCAACAGAGTCAGTATTCATTAGCATAGTTCAAGGCGGAAAATGAGACGCTGCCGCCACCCAGATAATAGACTGAACATCATCAAACCATTGATTTTAATGCTTCTCTAATTAATTGCTCACTGGTCATTCCTGGTTTTGCCATTTGAGAAACGACTTTAGAGGCTTGAATGGGTTTATAACCTAAAGAGAGTAAAGCGCTGATCGCTTCTTCCTGTGCATTTTGCTCTGAATGCACTGGAGAGGAGTCTAATGGTGCAGCATCCGTCGCTGGGGTAAATAAGTCACCACTTCCCCAGCCTTTTAAGCGATCTTTCATTTCAACTAACAGACGTTCGGCGGTTTTTTTACCTACTCCAGGTAGTTTAATCAAAGTTGAGATATCCTCGCGTTCAACGCAAGCCACAAACTGACTCGCCGTCATACCGGATAAAATCCCTAGCCCCATCTTAGGACCAACGCCATTAGCTTTAATCACTTCTCGAAATAAAGCTCGCTCGCTCACGGTATTAAATCCATACAAAAGCTGGGCATCTTCGCGAACCACAAAGTGTGTGTAGATGATCGCTTCTTCATTAATATTCGGCAATTCATAAAAACAACTCATCGGCATTTGTACTTCATAACCAACGCCATTGACTTCAATCACAATTTGCGGAGGTTGTTTTTCTATTAATAGGCCACGCAGACGTCCAATCACTGGGATTTCCTTGCTAATAACTAGGAGAGAATGTGTTAGATAATAATAAATAACTGGATGGATAGCCAGTTAAACTCAGCGATAACGTCCACGCCGAGCATGAGTGGCTTTACCAGCTAAAGCCAATAACGTTTTATTGGTGTTGGCATGGCAAATAGCGACACCTAATGCATCTGCGGCATCCGCTTGAGGTTTTGCTGGTAATTTCAGCATTTGCTGCACCATATGCTGGACCTGAGTTTTATCTGCCCCGCCCGTTCCAACCACCGCTTGTTTGATCAAGCGTGCCGCGTATTCATAAACGGGTAAATCAGCATTCACGGCGGCGACAATGGCACTACCACGAGCTTGACCTAGCTTTAACGCTGAATCGGCATTTTTCGCCATAAAGACTTGTTCAATAGCAAAAGCGTCTGGCTGAAATTGAGTAATAATTTCACTCACTCCAGCGTAAATTTGTTTGAGTCGCAAAGGGAGTTCTTGATCCG
This sequence comes from Vibrio injensis, assembly GCF_001895205.1. Lineage (GTDB taxonomy): Bacteria > Pseudomonadota > Gammaproteobacteria > Enterobacterales > Vibrionaceae > Vibrio > Vibrio injensis. The sequence goes on from NZ_BDJF01000016.1 coordinate 348,493, forward strand.
AGGTACGAATACAACCACTGCCAAGATAAATAAGTTGACGGCCTTGTTGACGAATAACGCCATAGCCAGTAATGCGCGATCCGGGATCAATACCCAGGATTATTGACATGTTTTATTCCTAGTTGATATACCTAAACGATGTTTCGTCATTGGGCACCGTTGTTATCAGCATAGCCAAAATAGGACAAACAATGCCTAAAGCGAATCCCATCACTCAATCACGTCAGGTACAAGAAAATACTCAGCAGGAAAAGAATACAGCGGGCGATTCACCCGCTGTATCGTGGAGATGGCACGCTTATTTACGTCGCCAAGTGGTTCCGTTAGGACCATCTTCTAAAATAATCCCCATCTCCGTTAATTTATGACGAGCAAGATCGGCATTCGCCCAATCTTTATTCGCTCGTGAGTCATTACGCAGTTTGATCAGCGCTTCAATTTCACTGGTTTGTTCATCATTGCCAATCGAACCTTGCAAAAAGCTTTCTGGTTCTTGATAGAGAATACCGATCACATCCGCTAACTCACGCATTAATGCCCCCAAAGCACTGGCTTGAAGCATATCTTCTGTTTTAAGTCGGTTGACTTCACGCGCCATATCAAATAATACCGAGTAGGCCTCTGGGGTATTAAAATCATCATTCATCGCGCTGGTAAAGCGGCTAACGTACTCTTCACCACCAGCCGCTGCGACCGTCATATCCAAACCACGTAAAGCAGTATAGAGACGTTCTAAAGACGCTCGAGCTTGGGTGAGGTTTTTTTCACTGTAATTCAACTGACTACGATAATGACCAGACATTAAGAAATAGCGTACAGTTTCTGGGTCATAATGCTGCAACACATCACGAATGGTAAAGAAATTACCTAATGATTTTGACATTTTTTCTCTGTCTACCATCACCATGCCACTGTGCATCCAAGTATTCACATACTGGGTATCATGAGCACAGCAAGATTGGGCAATTTCATTTTCATGATGCGGGAACTGCAAATCAGAGCCACCACCATGGATATCAAAATGATTACCCAAAATGGATGAGTTCATCGCTGAGCATTCAATATGCCAACCGGGACGTCCCTGACCCCATGGTGATTGCCACATTGGCTCGCCCGGCTTAGACATCTTCCATAATACAAAATCCAGCGGGCTACGTTTTGCCGTCTCAATATCAACCCGAGCGCCCGCTTGAAGTTGAGTTAGATCTTGTTTGGATAATCGGCCATACTCTTTAAATTTGCTGACTTCAAACATGACATCACCGTTATCGGCAACATAAGCAAAGCCGCGATCAATCAGCCGTTCTACCAAGGCAATAATTTCTTCAATATAAGCCGTGGCACGTGGTTCGATATCTGGACGCAATATATTGAGCGCATCAAAATCGGTGTACATTTCTTGAATGAGTCGCTCCGTCAATGAATCGCAAGACTCTTGATTCTCAGCGGCACGTTTGATGATTTTGTCATCAATATCGGTGATGTTACGCACAAAGGTGAGATCGTAACCCAAATAGCGTAAGTAGCGCGATACCACATCAAAAGAGACAAAGGTACGACCATGACCAATGTGACAGAGATCGTATATGGTGACTCCACAGACATACATGCCGACTTTTCCGGCCGTAATGGGTTTGAATTCCTCTTTCTGTCTTGTGAGCGAGTTATAAATCTTCAGCATGATCTCTATCTACTTACCGTTAATTACTAAAATGATAAGCGAGTATAACAACTCTATTATCACTAGGTCATCCATTTGGTGTTTTGAATGCGCAAAAAGTTAGGCTAAAATCAGCCATTCATACAAAACAAGTAAAGGTAATAGCTATGATCACCCTACATACCAATTTTGGTGACGTAAAAATTCAACTCAATACCGAGAAAGCGCCAGAAACCAGTGCCAATTTTTTACAATACTGCCGCGATGGCTTTTATGACAATACGCTTTTCCACCGTGTGATTGATGGATTTATGATCCAAGGTGGTGGTATGACTTCTGGCCTACGTGAAAAAGCGACTCGTGCACCTATCCGCAATGAAGCAAACAATGGTTTGAGCAATAAAACGGGCACACTAGCAATGGCACGCACCATGGACCCACATTCTGCAAGCTCGCAGTTTTTTATTAATGTCAATGACAATACTTTCCTTGATTTTAAGTCTGAAAGTCGTGACGGCTGGGGATACTGCGTATTTGGTGAAGTGATTGAAGGCATGGATATCGTCAATAAAATCAAGACCGTTAGCACAGGTTCTTATGGCATGCATCAAGACGTTCCACTGGATGAAGTTGTGATTACTCATACGACTATTGCAGAATAATCAATGGATGGAGCGCGGCTGCGCTCCATTAACGGCCTTATGTACACATTATTTATCTCAGATCTTCATCTTACCCCTTCACGTCCCGATATTACGGATTGCTTTATTCAGTTCATGCGTAATGATGCGACCCAAGCCGATGCTTTGTATGTATTGGGCGATTTATTCGACTTCTGGATCGGAGATGATGACCCGACCCCTTTTAGTCGACAAATTAAGCAAGAATTTCAGCAACTGACGTCTGCTGGCGTACCGTGTTACTTCATCCATGGTAATCGCGACTTTTTGGTAGGTAAACGTTTTGCGAAAGACACGGGTGTGATGTTACTTGAGCAAGAGGCACGGATTAACTTGTATGGCACATCTGCGGTGGTATTACATGGTGATACCCTATGCACCGAAGATGTTCGTTATTTAGCCTACCGTGAAAAAGTCCATCAACCTTGGCTACAATGGGTATTTAACCGATTACCTTATTGCCTAAAAAAACGTATTGTTCGCCGTGTACAAAGCGATATTCGCAGCGATAAAGTCCATAAAGCCATGGAGATCATGGACGTCACTCCTAGTGAAGTCATCAAAGTGATGGAAGAGCATCAAGTTACATTAATGATCCATGGCCATACCCATCGCCCTGCTATTCATCATATCGATAACGAAGAGACAAAAATCCGGATCGTTCTTGGCGATTGGCATCATCAAGGATCGGTACTACGCTATTCTCCACAAGGCTATGCTTTAGAAACAATCCCTTTTATCACCAAAAGTTGATTAGCTTTTCGAACATAAAAACGCTTTTAAATAACATCCATTGGGTTAGCTTAACAGACGTACTACTATTAATGGTGGTACGTTAAGGCGATAGATAACTAAGAAGGGCGTCCTATTGAAGTACTCCTATATTGCAAGGCAACCGATTTTAGATCGAGAGCGTAACACAGTCGGTTATGAACTACTGTTTCGTGATGGTCCTAACAATACCTTCCCACAAATCGACGCCGAACTTGCCACCAGTCGATTGTTATCGGACCACTTTTGGTCAGTACAATATCGTGCCGGAAAATTATGGGAGTTTGTTAATTTTCCTTATCAAAGCTTAATTAACCTCGTACCTACCCTATTTCCTTCCAGTAACTTGGTTGTCGAGGTACTGGAAGGCTGTACACCCACCGAGGAACTGCTTAAGGCGATCATTGAGCTCAAAAAGCTCGGTTATACTATTGCCCTCGATGATTTTGTACCCAGTAAAGAGTGGGCAGCTTTTTTGCCTCATATCCACATTATAAAATTTGATATTCATACTGTTCCTATCGAAAAAGCTCGCTTATTTATTAAGCAATATCAAAAACACAACATACAATTTCTAGCCGAAAAAGTTGAAACCTATCAAGAATTTGAGTCAGCAAAGCAAGCTGGATTTGAATACTTTCAAGGTTATTTCTTTAGTCAGCCAGCGTTAATTCAACGAAAAGCACTGGAACCCGCATTTTTAACCATCGTGCAACTCTGCAAAGAAATTGCCAAGGAAGAGATTAACTATCAAGAGTTAGGAAGATTAATCAGTAAAGATTTGACGCTCTCGTATAAATTACTGACCTTTGTCAATTCTTCGGCCATGGTGAGCTCAAAAATACGCTCCTTTAAACAAGCCCTAGTTTATCTAGGTGAGACAAGATTACGTCGCTTTGTCTCTTTAGTCGCGATTGCCTCCACTCATAAAGATAAGCCTGATGCACTGTATGGTTTATCCATTCAGCGAGCTCGTTATTGTGAATTATTGTCTCTCAATATTGCCAATGCCGACCAATCAGGCAATGCTTTTCTAACAGGAATGTTCTCACTGATTGATGGCTTACTCGATCAACCCTTAGCAGATATTATTGAAGAGATGCCGATTGAACAGCAAGTCAAAGACGCGATTGTTTCAGGGGCCGGTCAGTTAGGTAAGGTACTGCAACTGATTAAAGCGTATGAACAAGCTGAGTGGCAAACCGTGAACGATCTGGCTAAGCAGCTCTCATTAGCGGAACAAACCATCAGTGATTGTTATCATCAAGCGGTTAATTGGACTGCGGATTTGTTTAATAGCCATCAGTAGACAGCTATCTCCATTATCCTTAAACTTCGTTGACTCTTTTTCTATGATGATTTTATTTTATGGATATCTGCTATTGTCAACGTCAAGTTGAATATGCCAAATGCTGCCAACCGATTCATTCTGATCCTACTAATGCACAGACCCCAGAGCAATTAATGCGGGCTCGCTATAGTGCCCATGTATTAGGTTTAGTCGATTTTGTCATCAATACCTACCATTCTTCTTGCCACGCCGATCTTCAGCGCGAGGCGATCGCAGATTCGATCAATAGCCAATGGACAGGATTAGCAATCATACGAACCTGGTTGGGGAGTGATCCCAACGAAGGTTTTGTGCACTTTAAAGCCTTCTTTGTTGATCAGCAGCAAACACTTTGCTTAGAAGAACAATCACGTTTTGTGAGGGAAAATCAGCAGTGGTTCTACATTGATGGCACCTTTCCAAAGCACAATAAAGTCGGACGTAATGAGCCATGCCCTTGCGGGAGCGGTAAAAAATTCAAGCAATGCTGTGGGTAAACTGTTTTTCAGTCTTCCCAATTACTCTTGCTGACCGATCCATTGACGAAAGATGGCTTTCTGCTGCTGATTCGCTTGCAAATAGAGCTGTTGCAATTGACTGACAAGAGAGTCTTCATCGGCTGAGGGAAGCGGCTGAGAGTGACTAGGTATCAATTTAGTCCGATTATCCACCGTCAGGTAGCTCATGCTAATCGACGCTTTACCGGATTGTTTATTGTATTCCATCACGCTATCAATAAAATTTTGTCCAAGTACAAAACCGCTGATGGCGATAATGTCACTGGTCTGTTCAATTGGTCGTTGGTTAGTGGCATCAACCAATTGCCAGGTAAACTGATCAATCTCTCTTCGTGCTTGCTGGGCATTGCGATAATCGGGTAACTGAAATGTTAGCTCTTGATTTTCAGCATTAAAGCGCACGATGACTAATTCACTGCTGACCGTCTCTACCGTATCGCGATTCACAAATGGCTGGGAGTAACGAAAAGCGATTTGATGCGTCCCATTAGGCAAAACCAGCGTTTTATTGCTACTAAATAACCCACCTTCGAGCCGCGGTTTTTCTAAATTGACTACGGATAAGTTAATCGCCTCAGGCACCACTAATTGTACTTGAGCATGAGCCAGACTAACCATACTGCAGGCCAGTAAGCATCCACGCCAGATTAGGTTGATATAAGTCGTCATTACGATAGTTTCTCCCATAAAACATAAAAAAGCCCAGCATAGCTGGGCTTATAGTAACAATAACGTTATGAATTACCAGTAAACACGAGCACCGATAGCAAGGCTGCTTACGTTTTTCTCGTTATCAGTATCGTTGAAACCGTATTCAACATAAGTACGTGCCCATTTAGCAAACATATACTCAGCACCTAGGTATAGGTTAGTAATGTCGGCCGCATCGTTCTTACCATCGATAAATTGTGCACCACCGTAAAGCGAAGTTTTTGGAGCAACTTCGTACTTAGCACCTAGGTGGAAACCGTTAGATTTCACTTTACCATCAGTCAGTTTATTCTTATCTTCGTTATAAGCATAAGTAAAACCAACCGTACCTTTACCTAATAGGTACTCAGCTGTCGCTTCAAAGTAAGTTGACTCGACATTTTTCACGCCAACTTTGTCAGTCATTGAAGCGCCACCAATATGCAGAGCCCATGAATCATAAGTAGTACCAGCGTAGATCTCGAACAACTCAGCATTGGTGTTATTCTCAGCTAGGTTGTATTGTGCCTTCACCCAGCTATTGTCTAGAGCCAACTGGTATTTAATTGCACTGCTTTGCCAAAAGTTTTCTTTAGTATCCAGACCACCACGGTATGGTGCCAAACCATAATGGTATGAATATTCAGCACCATATACATCATCATAAAGAGGGCTGTGCTTACCGTAGGTCATAACACCGTACTCTGAGCTCATACCGATGTAGTGCTGACGCAATTCCCAGCTTTCACCAACACGGTACTCAACTTTAGCAACAACATCCAAACCTTCTTCAAGAGCTTTGTAAGTGAGGTTTACCCCAACACGTGAAGAACCTTGGTCAATTTTAGGATCAACACTGTTACCGTTTGCGTCTTTTTTGTTTGTAAACTCAACGTGCTGACGAAGTTGACCGTAAAAATCGACAGTCACGTCGTCTGATTTGTAGATATCTGCTGCGTTTACTGACGTTGCTGCTGAAGCAACCAGTAGTGCGACTAGAGTTTTTTTCATAATAATCCACTGCCTTTTCTTAGTATGGGAATTCCGTTTCGGTTCCCTTAGTTTTAGAAGATGGTCGGCTAACTCTGCGGTTAGTTACCATCGCCACTAAATTCGAGCTTTAGATTGCAAAAGAATACGGCGCATGTCAAATATGAAAAAAAATATTTATAAAAACAACATAAACCATTAAATAACAACAAGTTAAATCTAAATCCCACTCTATTGATAAGCATTGAAGGTGAAAAATATAATTAATAATAAATGTTAAATAGTTTAACAATACACCAATAATTAGAACTTAAATCTAAATTAAATGCGACTTTCAGATTAGTAGACCAAATTTAAGAAAACAAAAAGCATTAAAAACTAAAATGCATCTTGAACATCTTAAGTGTATGAAGGTTCAGTTTTTTTTTGTGAGCAAGATCTAGAATTGATTTAAAAGCAGGCAATTATCGGACTCATGGCGGCAAAGTTTTCGATTTCATCCAACAAAATTCCCCACCGCTCATCCAAAAAGCTGTGTTACTATCCTGCTCCTGCTACTTAGGTCCAGTTATGTTAACCACAAAAATTCAACAATCCATTCGTACCAGTTACCAAAACCTGCACCATCAGTTGGATAATTTTATCCCTCGGCGCGCACAAAATTTTCTGGTCGCAGAAATTGCCAAAACACTCTGTGGTCAATATCACGCTTCAACCCGCATGATCGTCGCAGAAGCAGGAACTGGGATTGGTAAATCACTCTCTTATTTAATGGCCGTCATCCCTGTCGCACGACTTAATCAACGTAAAGTGGTGATATCCACCGCAACCGTTGCTTTGCAAGAACAGTTGATGCACAAAGATTTGCCACTGTATCGCCGCATCACCGATCAAAACTTTTCTTTACTGATCGCCAAAGGCCGACAACGTTATTGCTGCACCGAAAAATTGGCGGTGGCTTGTGGTCACGATAACAATCAGTTAGCGATGTTTGAGAGTAAACCAACAGCAAAAGACACTGAACAGTTGCAGACGCTTTATCAACAGCTAAAAAACGGGCAATGGGATGGCGATCGTGACAGTTGGCCAAGCCCTATCTCTGATTTAGTGTGGTCAACTATTGTCAGTGATAAACACAGTTGTAATGGTAGCTTCGCCGCTCATCGAGATTGTCCTTTTCAAAAAGCACGCTCCGAAATGGATAAAGCCGATGTCATTATCGCCAATCATAGCTTGGTGATGGCCGATGCCGACTTAGGTGGAGGCGTGATTCTTCCTGAACCTGAAAATACCATTTATGTGTTTGACGAAGCGCACCATCTGCCTCATGTGGCCCGTGAACATGCCTCAGCCTCAGCCAGTATGAAAGGCAGCGTTAGTTGGTTAGAAAAGCTCAATCAAGCGCTCGCGCGCGCGATATCGCTAGCGGATGCCAAACGAGTCGCACGCTTTGAAAATGAAGCCCGTAACGCCTTGCAACAACTGATCCCGCTCCTCAATCAACTACCCAATCAGTTTGATGCCAGCGCTTTTGAAGAGAATGTGCTGCGATTTGAACATGGTGAACTTCCTAGCTGGCTTGAAGAACAAGCCAAAGAACTTAAGCTACATTCTCAAAAAGCCAACCAAGCCGTGAGCAAAATTACGGATTTAATCGCCGAACGTGTCAAAGACGGTGAACTGGCCAGCCGTTTAGCTGAGCCTGTTCTCGCCGAATTAGGTTTCTTCTTACAACGTTTAGAAAAACTCGCCCAAGTTTGGCAATTAATGGCTGAGCCTAAACGAGAAAAAGGAGCCCCACTCGCACGCTGGTTAGCAATCCATAATGGACGAGAAGGCGACTATATTGTTAATGTCTCACCTCTTGAAATTGGTTGGCAGTTGGATCAAAAAATTTGGAGTCGCTGTGTTGGAGCCATTTTGGTTTCTGCGACGATGCGAGCCTTAAATTCATTCAGTTTCTTTTGTCGTCAGGCCGGGATCAGTGAAAAGCCAGAAGATGGCGTACGATTTTTAGCCTTATCGTCGCCGTTTGATTATCAAAATCAAGCCAAGCTATTGATCCCTAAGATGGATTATGAGCCGCAAGCGGCACAATATACCGATCATCTCGTCGAAAAGATTCATCAGTACATTGTCCCTAATCAAGCCAATTTGGTCCTGTTTGCTTCTTACTGGCAAATGAAAGAGGTTGAGCAAAAAATCAGCAAAAAATTTCTAAAAAAAGCTTGGGATTGGCAAATGCAAGGTACAACATCCAGAACTGAGCTGCTCAATAAACATAAAATGCTCGTGCAATGCGGCAAAACAAGCATCCTTTTTGGTACTGGTAGCTTTTCGGAAGGGCTGGACCTTCCGGGTGAACTTTTACAAAACGTCATCATAACCAAAATTCCTTTTGCTGTGCCTAGTTCTCCCGTTGAACAAGCCCATGCTGAATATATTCAGCAACGCGGGGGTAATCCCTTCTTGCAAATTAGTGTCCCTGAGGCGAGTAAAAAATTAATTCAAGCCGTGGGGCGATTATTGCGTAAAGAAAGTGATTCTGGCCGAGTAGTTCTGCTTGACCGACGTATCGTTTCTAAACGCTACGGCAAAGCACTCTTGGATGCGCTTCCCCCTTTTCAACGGATTATTGAATAATCATGGTGAAAGCATTATTTCCCGCTCGCTCTAAACAATTAACTCACCGTAAACCTATCACTAACAATGACCGGTTCGGATCGGCGACTAAACGACTGCAACGCTTAATGTGTTATAGCGAACTTATCGACCAACAATATCGTCATCAGGCAAGGCGCTGGTTCGACAGTCAATTGTTTAAGAAAAACGTATACTCCTTGAAGTCATGTGTACATGAAACACAACACACGCTCTCTCAGTTGAGCCAAACTTGCTGTGAATCTAATCCCAACCTAGTGCAAGTACAACACCTAAGCGATCGTTTATGTACTCAATTAGAGGCGTTGCAACGCGTGGTTGACGAATGGGAGAATACTTTGCAACGCGATGGGCTAGACAGCGAACGTCCTACTTTAGCTAAGGATATGAGTGAATCTCAATTAGCCGAACAGTTAATCCAGCATCAACGATGGGAACAGCGTCTATTGACGCTGGTACTTAATCGACAATATCAACTTGAACAAACCTCAGCACGCTACTATCAACAGGCACAACAAACCCTATCTTTAGCCAAACAGCGTCTTAACCGTTGCCAACAAGCGAAAGCGATCATTGAAGCGCAACTGATTAACCTGCAGAATAACGGCTCACAATAGAACGATGAGAACGAGATATGTCCCCTCTCCCAACTTTAGATGATGCGCCCGATGAAATTAAGTTGGCCGTCGATCTTATCTATCTTCTCGAATCGAATCAGGTGGATCCACGCACTGCCTTACTCGCTCTCGATTACGTAAAACGCGACCTTGAAAGTAAATTAAAGGAAGAGAAATGAAAATTGTCAGTTTTAATATCAATGGATTGCGCGCACGACTGCATCAACTGCAAGCCCTGATCGATAAACATCAACCCGATATTATCGGCTTGCAAGAAATCAAAGTGCACGATGAGGCTTTTCCGGTCCAAGCGGTAGAAGCGATGGGTTATCACGTCTATTTTCATGGTCAAAAAGCCCATTACGGCGTTGCATTATTGTGTAAACAGCCGCCGCTAGCGATTCAAAAAGGCTTTCCGACAGACAATGACGACCACCAGAAACGAATGATTATCGGCACATTTCTTGATGAGAATGGCGATAAAGTAACGGTATTGAACGGTTATTTCCCACAAGGAGATAATATTCATCACGAAACCAAGTTCCCTTATAAGCGTCAATTTTATCAAGATTTAATGAATTATCTCACTGACTATCACACACCAGATGAAGCGATCATTGTGATGGGTGACATCAACATCAGTCCTATCGATTTAGACATTGGTATTGGTGAAGTGAACCGTCAACGTTGGTTAAAAACAGGGAAATGCTCTTTCCAACCGGAAGAGCGTCAATGGCTACAACGCTTACTGGATTGGGGATTAGAGGACACTTTCCGTAAACTTCATCCCAGCGTTGAAGATAAATTTTCGTGGTTTGATTACCGCTCTAGAGGATTTGATGATAACCGTGGCCTGCGTATTGATACCATTCTCGCGACACCTTCACTCGCTGTAGACTGTGTTGAATCCGATATTGATTATCCACTACGAGCGATTGACAAGCCCTCTGATCATGCGCCGATTTGGGCAGTATTTAAGCGTAATTAATCATTTACTCGGTGACTTGCTATGAACAGTCACCGAGTAAATTACCCTCTGATAGTAGAGCATCTGATCGACGAAAAGCCTATATCAGCGTTTATTTAGCGCTAACTGATCGGCCTTAAATAAGCCAAGAAACGCTTTTCGGCGCACTTGAAGCACCATAGAATCAAAAATGTCAGCAATAAATAAAACAGTCCAGCGACTAAAAACGCTTCAAAAGGGGCATAGTAGCGAGAGCTGACTAAACGAGCTGTCCCCGTAAGATCAAGTATCGTCACAATGCCAGCCACCGCGCTGCCGTGCAGCATAAAAATGACCTCATTACTGTACGCAGGGAGCGCCCGACGTAATGCACTGGGTAAAATGATCCGCCGATAGGTCAACCATGGACTCATGCCATAAGCTTTTGCCGCTTCGATTTCTCCTTTCGATAGACCATTAATCGCGCCACGGATAATCTCGGCAGTATAAGCGGAAGTGTTTAAAATAAAGGCAACCAAAGCACAGAACCAAGCATGTTCCCACCAGGTATCTTTTACTGGGAAGAATTGATCCATGCCGTAATAGATCAAATACAGTTGCACTAACAGTGGAGTGCCACGCAAGAAATAGATATAGCACCAAGCGGGCATCCATATCACCCACAGCGAATTATTTCGAGCAATCGCTAAGGGAATAGCCACAACCAAGCCGATCACTAAAGATAGCCCTACCAGCCAAACTGTGGTCCATAACCCAGAAAAATACAGAGGTAAGCTTTGTAAAATGACTGAAAAATCCATCGCTACCTCGTTTGGATAGTAAATTTACGCTCAACCCACTTTAGTAATCCGGTGGAAACGCTGGTGAAAAATAGGAAAATCAAGGCAACAGATAAATAGAAAGTAAAAGGCATTTGCGTTGAACCGGCGGCTAATGAACTGACACGAACCATGTCCTCTAGACCAATGATCGAGACCAGCGCGGTGGTTTTTAACAAGACTAACCAGTTATTACCAAAACCAGGCAGTGCGTGTCGTATCATCTGCGGCAACAGAATTCGGCGAAAAGTGAGCAACCCACTCATACCATAGGCTTTGGCCGCTTCTAGCTGACCTTTATCGACCGCCATCATCGCGCCGCGAAAGGTCTCTGCCATGTAAGCCCCAAAGATGAATCCTATCGTCAACACTCCTGCAATAAATGGGCTGACATTGATATAGTCCGGTAGATAAGAGATCCAGCGATGATCGGGATTGCGCGATAATAAGAGTGAATTAAGCCATTCATTGATGGCAAATAAACTGTTATTTAATAAGATTTGCCCACCAAAAAAAATCAGCATCATTAAGACTAAATCGGGGATACCTCTGACTACCGTGGTGTACAACGTGGCAATACTTCTTGCAAAACGGTATGGCGCTAGCTTAGCTAATGCACCGAGCATGCCCAGTATCATCGCTAATAACAGTGACCATAATGCCACTTGAATCGTCAGCCACGCGCCTTGCAAAATAGCTATTTCATATCCTTGAAGATCGAGCATTTACGCCTTCCTTGCTCAAAATATGGGGGCGAATTCACCCCCCAATTGCATAGGTTTTCGTGGTTACTCACCATAAACATCATAACTAAAGTATTGTGCCGCGATTTGTTGATAAATGCCTTTTTCTCGCAGCGACGCTATCGCACGGTTAAGTTGTTCGGTTAGGGCTTTATCTTGTTTACGAACTGCGATCCCCATCCCTTCTCCAAACCATTTAGGATCGGTTAATGAAGGTCCGACAAACTCATAACCGTCGCCTCCTGGTCGATTAAGCATCCCTTCTTCAAGCGCAGAAGCATCGCCCAATACTGCAGCAATTCGTCCATTCGCTAAATCAAGATACGCATCATCAAATGATCCATATCGAACGATATTGACTGAACGACCATAGTTATCGGTTAGGTATTTATCATGCGTGGTAGCTCGTTGAACACCGATGCGTACTCCTTTTAGGCCTTCTGGCGTAAAATCAAGATTAGCGTCCTTTTTAGCAATGAAACGATTCGGGATTTGCGCATATTTTTTTGTAAAATCAACACGCTTTTTACGCTCTTCAGTAATCGACATCGCCGCAATAATAGCATCGTAACGACGAGCTAATAGTGACGGAATGATGCCATCCCAATCTTGTGGAATAATCACGCATTCCACTTGCATTTCAGCACAAAGCGCATTCGCCATATCCACATCAAACCCACGTAATGAACCATCCGCCTCAGTCCAACTAAAAGGAGGATAAGCACCTTCGATACCAAAACGCACTGTTTTCCATTCTTTCGCTTGCGCAATACCCGACAATGCTGAGGCTGCTATCGCTACGATTAATAACCACTTTTTCATTTCACTACTCCTGTGATGGTATGGTTGCCCTGCTCTTTTTCTCCTCAAGAAGGCTTAAGAAACAGTGACGATATAACACTTTGAAATCCCTATCTGAGTTACTGTTAAAACCAAGGGCTTAGCCAAGGTAGCGCGACAGCCTCAGCGTTAATAAATCGATGAGATAAATTGCTTTAATCGAGGAGAATTGGGTTGAGTAAACAATTGGCGAGGATCGCCCTGCTCTTCAACCACACCTTGATGCAAAAACAGCACATGATTAGAAACATCTCGTGCAAAGGCCATTTCATGGGTGACAACCAACATGGTTCGGCCTTCTTGCGCCAAGTCTTTCATTACCCCTAGCACTTCCCCAACCAGTTCGGGGTCTAATGCCGATGTGGGTTCATCAAACAGTAATACTTCTGGTTCAACGGCTAAAGCTCGAGCAATCGCTGCGCGTTGCTGCTGACCGCCAGATAAATGACCAGGGTAATAATCACGGCGTTCATATAACCCAACTTTTTTGAGCAGTTTTTCTGCACTCGCGATGGCTTGATCTTTACCGAACCCCAAAACATGAATGGGAGCTTCAATTACATTTTCTAATACCGTCATATGTGACCAGAGATTAAACCCTTGAAAGACCATGGCAAGGCGCGAACGAACTCGTTGAACCTGCTTCTCACTGACCGGTGACGATGCGCCTTGTCGATTGGTTTTCATTTGGATTAATTCATTGTTCACCCAAATTTCACCGGAAGTCGGTATTTCCAGAAGATTAATACAGCGTAAAAAGGTACTTTTTCCTGATCCCGATGAACCAATAATCGAAATCACATCCCCTTTGTGAGCTTGTAATGAGATACCTTTTAACACCTCATTTTGTCCAAAGGCTTTGTGGAGGTTTTTTATATCCAGCGCGGGTACATCATTCATGCGCTTTCACTCCCTGTCATAAATCAACACTGAGCAATCCTGCTCATTTTTGGTACAAACTAGCATTCAAATTGCGAGTGCGCAACAAATTGTTAACTAAAGGTAATTTGGATTTTTATTTTAAAAATTCGCATTTAAAGTCAAATAAAACCGTCAAACAGTAACATTTAAGACATAAAAAACCACAAGCAGCGAAAGCCATTCATATAAATAAGTATGTTTTTTGTTAACAAAGAGCGTTTTTTGTGTCCTGAATCCCTCTTTGTTAACAGGTTTCCTTTAATGATGAGCTGATTTTTAATACTACGCCCCCGACGAAAAGAGCGTCTCGAAGCGTCGCACCCATGATTTTGCGCTTTGTTGCAAATTCTATTTTGTGTAAAAACATTTCAAACAAGTAGGCACTATGTGGCTGATTTTTGGGATTTTATGTAGTTTTATTTCATATAATATCTTAAAGTGATCAAGATCAATCATCCTCGTCGATTAGCACGTTAAACTCGCCAACAAATAAAAAGATTAATAATGCTCTATAGTCATAATGTTAGTTAACACAATGGCATAACAAAACTAACGTTATCTCTACGCAAATAATCGCTTTCCCAATCGCCAGTTACATTGAATTCAACCAGAATTATTAACTTTATTAATATGAGGAATCTATGTCAGACGTCATCAATCAAGAGCGTTCAGACATCGAGACGAAGAGTTATCAAGAACTGCATCGTCCATCATCTGAGTTTGCTAGCCGCTCCGATTATCTAGACCATGAACTGCAAATCATGAAGCCTCGTCGCTTCGCGTTGAATTTGCCTGGTCGTGATTTTCGCTTTGAATGGGAAGATTTGGTCCCAGCTCTCGCTGGAACGATTGGTATTATTGCCATGTACTCAGCGGTAATGATGTCTTGGGCAGAAGGATTAACCGCTGCTTGGGATCATATCGAACTGGGTAAAGAGTTTGCTATTGAGGTCGCTCGGGTTGAAATGCTGATCCCCGCGCTTTTGTTCTGTATTCTTTCTTCTGGATTTTTTAATCCACGCGCTAACCTTGCTGGCAACCACGGACCAATGATCCCCCTCATTGCTACCATCGCCCTGGCAGGTGCTCACCCACTTGCTTTAGCCATTTTATTGGGGGTATTTGGCCTATTACTCAGCTACTTTTATTACTCAGCTACTTTAAAGGTGGCTCTAAGCTGGTCAACCTGACATCGGAAGGCACCGCTGGCGGACTATTAATCTTCCTCGGTTTTACCGGCGCGATGAGTCAAATTGGCTCCATTCAGACCTGGGCAACCAGTTTGGAATCTGCAACTAACGAAGCGGGGAGCCTTGGTTATATCGGTTTAATCGTATTAGGCATTAACATTGTTATCTATGCACTTTTAGCTAAATACGGTAAACGCTGGTTAGCGATCCCTATCTGTGCTTTTTCTGGTTTAATGATTGCCTTGGCACTCGGTGCTGGCTTTGATTTAACCTTTCAAACGGAAATGGGGCTACCAAATTTAAATCCTGTTTACTGGTGGGGCTCAACCGAACAAGGCTGGATGCTTGGTTTACCTAACTTAGAGCACTTTATTGCGTCGCTACCATTCGCTATCTTAGCGGTTGCCATGTGGTCACCAGATTTCTTGGGCCATCGAATTTTCCAAGAGCTTAACTATCCGCGTAAAACAGAAAAAGTCTTGATGGATGTGGATGACACTATGACCATGTGCTCGGTTCGTCAAATGGTAGGTACTGCTGTTGGTGGGGGTAACATTACGTCATCTTGGGGAACCTATATGATCCCAGCAGCCATCGCGAAACGTCCGATCCCAGCAGGCGCGATTTTATTAGGTTCATTGTGCATTATCGTCGCGATTCTTGGCTTCCCAATGGATGTTGCGGTATGGCCACCCGTTATGCGTATTGCACTATTAGTCGGCGTATTTCTTCCACTACTGGAAGCGGGCATGCAAATGGTCAGAAATACCAAAGATGCACAGGCAGCGGGGATCTGTATTTTTGGTTCTGCGGTCGTCAATCCGGTATTGGCTTGGGCATTGACCATGTTTTTGGATAATAATGGTTTTATCGGCGATAAAGAACGCGCCTCACGCTTATCTTTCATCGATAAAATCATCATCCCTTGTGGTGTATTAATTATCTGTTTAGTCGCTATGCTGGCTGTCGGTATGCTTGAGAGTCAATACGGTCTTAAGGCGTGGCTACATTAAGCAAGATACCGAAATTGAGTCTACAATGATTCACAAGTCTTGGTAGTACCTTGGGTAGTGTGTAAACACTACCCAAACTTTATCTGAATTTTTGAAGTTTTATTGATTTAGTTTAAGGTTTGCAATTTTTTTTTAGCTTACATTGGTCATTAAAGGGAACGAGTAATCCTATTTATACTCAAACAGATGTGTATATCGGTTTAACGATAAATAAGGTTATTCATAGAGTGTACTGCCTCTTGTGTGACACAAGATAGCTGGCTCAACGGCGAAACAGTACGTGTTTTTTCTACTATATAAAGGTAGGTATGTCATGGCAGAGCAATTTGCTAAAGCTTGGGAAGGTTTTGCTGCAGGTGATTGGCAAAATGAAGTTAACGTTCGCGATTTTATTCAAAAGAACTACACCCCTTATGAAGGCGATGAATCTTTCCTAGTTTCTGAAGGCACTGAAGCAACCAATAAGCTTTGGGCACAAGTAATGGAAGGCATTAAACAGGAAAACGCAACTCATGCGCCTGTTGATTTTGACACTTCCGTTATCTCTACCATCACTGCTCACGATGCAGGTTACATTAACAAAGATCTAGAAACTATCGTTGGTCTTCAAACTGAAAAGCCACTTAAGCGCGCGCTGATCCCTAACGGTGGTATCCGTATGGTTGAAAGCTCATGCAAAGCCTACGATCGTGAGCTTGATCCTCAAGTTAAAAAAATCTACACCGAGTACCGTAAAACGCACAATGCGGGCGTATTCGATATCTACACTCCAGAAATTCTTGCTTGTCGTAAATCTGGCGTATTAACAGGTCTTCCTGATGCTTATGGCCGTGGTCGTATCATCGGTGACTATCGCCGCGTTGCGCTATACGGTATTGATTTCTTGATGCAAGATAAACTTGCTCAATTTACTTCGCTGCAAGAGAAATTCGAAAACGGCGAAGATCTGCAAATGACCATGCAGCTTCGTGAAGAGATTGCTGAGCAACACCGCGCGCTTGGCCAGATGAAAAAGATGGCAGCAAAATACGGTTGCGATATCTCTCGCCCAGCAGAGACCGCACAAGAAGCCATTCAGTGGACTTACTTCGGTTACCTTGCTGCGGTTAAATCTCAAAACGGCGCAGCGATGTCTCTAGGTCGTACCTCTACGTTCCTTGACGTCTATATCGAACGCGATATGAAAGCAGGTAAAATCACTGAAGCTCAAGCTCAAGAGATGATTGACCACTTCGTGATGAAACTACGTATGGTTCGCTTCCTTCGTACCCCTGAATACGATGAACTCTTCTCTGGTGATCCAATCTGGGCAACCGAGTCTATGGGTGGTATGGGGCTTGACGGACGTACACTAGTTACTCGTACTAACTTCCGTTTCCTAAACAGCCTATACACTATGGGACCATCTCCAGAGCCAAACATCACTGTGCTTTGGTCTGAGAAATTACCTGATGGTTTCAAACGTTTCTGCGCTAAAGTCTCTATCGATACTTCATCGATTCAGTACGAGAATGATGACTTGATGCGTCCAGATATGGAATCTGATGACTACGCTATTGCTTGTTGCGTATCACCAATGATCGTTGGTAAACAAATGCAGTTCTTCGGTGCTCGTGCTAACTTAGCGAAAACCATGCTTTACACCATCAACGGTGGTGTCGATGAGAAACTGAAAATCCAAGTTGGCCCTAAAATGGACAAGATCACTGGTGAGTATCTTGACTATGATGAGCTGTGGGACAAGATGGACCACTTCATGGATTGGTTAGCCAAACAATATGTCACCTCATTGAACGCTATCCACTACATGCACGATAAGTACAGCTATGAAGCCGCATTGATGGCACTACATGACCGCGATGTACGTCGTACTATGGCTTGTGGTATTGCTGGTCTGTCTGTTGCGGCTGACTCATTGTCTGCTGTGAAATACGCGAAAGTGAAACCGATTCGTGATGAAGATGGTATTGCTATCGATTTCGAAATCGAAGGTGATTACCCGAAATTTGGTAACAATGACTCACGCGTTGATGATATCGCTTGCGAACTGGTTTCTGTGTTTATGAACAAAATTCGTAAACTGAAAACTTACCGCAATGCGATCCCAACTCAGTCTATCTTAACCATTACCTCTAACGTGGTTTATGGTAAGAAAACCGGTAATACACCAGACGGTCGTCGTGCTGGCGCGCCATTTGCACCAGGGGCAAACCCAATGCATGGTCGTGACGAAAAAGGTGCAGTTGCCTCATTGACTTCAGTGGGTAAACTACCGTTTGCTGACGCGAAAGATGGTATTTCTTACACTTTCTCTATCGTGCCAAATGCACTAGGTAAAGATCAAGATGCACAACGTGCTAACCTAGCGGGTTTGATGGATGGTTACTTCCACCACGAGTCAGGCATTGAAGGCGGCCAGCATTTGAACGTTAACGTGCTTAACCGTGAAACGTTACTTGATGCGGTTAAACACCCTGAGAAGTACCCACAATTGACTATTCGTGTGTCTGGCTATGCGGTGCGCTTTAACTCATTAACGACTGAGCAACAACAAGACGTTATCGCGCGTACGTTCACTGAATCACTATAAGTTATTCAGACCCTCGATATTGCTCAAAAACCTCGCTCTCTGAGCGAGGTTTTCTTTTGCATGGTATAAATCGTTGTAATATCACATCCTCCATCATCACATGAAAAAATCTGCTTACCTACTGAAAAATAAGCGTTACACTAGAGCCTAATGGATCTGAATGATAGGCATGCCCATCTCTGACCTAATCTTATGTTTACTACGGACAACGAAAAACGTATGGCTTTAACATTGCTACGCATACTCCCGCTGATTCTTTTTGCTCCATTTGTGTGGTCATCCACCCAATCGACCCTTTCCCTCAAAGTCGATAATGACGGTGTTTATGGCATGGATAGGGAATACACTAGCGGGCTTTTTCTTTCCTATACCTCAAGACCGATTACCCCCTATTGGTTTGCCAAGCCATTCAGCCTTTCAATCTGGGGAGCATCAAGTATTGATAAATGGGAGGTAATGATTGGTCATAAAATGTGGACGCCTTCTGATATTGAGCAATATACCCCTGCACCGAACGAACGTCCTTATGCTGGATTTTTACACAGCGAGTTTAATTACATCAGTTTACATCCCCAGCAAGCACAACGATTTAATCTCACGATAGGTACGACTGGAGATAGTGCGTTATCCGAACAAGCGCAAAAAATCGTTCACAGCATCACCAAATCTGGTGATCCAAACGGTTGGGATTACCAAATCGATGATAAAGTTGCTGGTAGTATTGGTTATCTTAGTCACTTCAATCTTTATCGCACCGCCTATGACCCACATTATGCTTGGGAACTCTCTGCGATTGGCGAAGTGAACGTAGGTAATTTTCGCAGCGATATTTCCTCAGGTATGATGCTGCGCTGGGGAAGTGATTTAGCGGCTAACTTTGGTAGTGCGCAAATTGATAGTGAAACTCCTTTTCGTGCGGGTATGATCGGTGCATCTCGCTCCGCTTGGTTCGTGTTCGCAGGCCTCGAAGCACGTTATCGATTTAATGACTTAACCATTGAAGGGGACAGACCTTTAGATGGATTAGCACTTCCCCCCAGTGCATACCAAGTGACGCTAGAACCTTTACAAGCAACTGCCGTCCTTGGCGCGGTCTGGTACGGCCCCTATGTTGGAGCCAGTTTTACGTTGACCACTAGTAATGCCGATTATAAAGAAAGTAAACACCGCACCCACGGCACTGGAGCACTGTCTTTATTTGCCTTTTTCTAAATTAAGATAGTCACTCTCACTGATTGAGGATTGAGCTTCCCCTTACTGAGCTTAATCCTCTTTGGGACTTTAACACCGTATCATCAGTACAAAACTCATCCAATAGCAGCTAACTTATCCGAAGAAGTCCTATTTAAACCCTACCTTTTGTAATAAAATAGTCGGTAAATTCAGCAAATGAGAGCAACTTATGTCTACTACTGGTCGTATCCATTCATTTGAGTCTTGCGGTACAGTTGATGGCCCCGGTATTCGATTTATCCTCTTTCTGCAAGGTTGCTTATTTCGTTGTAAGTATTGTCACAACCGCGACACTTGGGATACTCATTCAGGTAAAGAGGTCTCTGTAGAAGAGATCATCAAAGAAGCAAAATCTTATCGACATTTTATGAATGCCTCTGGCGGTGGGATCACCTGCTCCGGTGGTGAATCTATGTTGCAACCTGAATTTGTCCGTGATGTCTTCCGTGCGGCTAAAGCCGAAGGAATCCATACTTGCCTTGATACCAACGGATATATCCGCAAATACACCCCAGTGATTGATGAAGTGTTGGATGTCACTGATTTAGTGTTACTGGATATTAAACAAATCAAAGATGATGTCCATCAAGACTTAATCGGAGTATCCAATAAACGTACGTTAGATTTTGCACGCTACCTACATACGATTGGCAAAGCGACTTGGCTACGTTATGTCGTTGTGCCCGGTTATACTGACGATGAAGAATCCGCCCATTTACTCGGACAATTTATTCAAGACATGGATAACATTGAAAAAATTGAGTTATTGCCTTACCACAAATTAGGCGCTCATAAATGGGAAGCGATGGGAGAGACTTATCCTTTAGAAGGTGTCAATCCGCCAAGTAAAGAAACCATGGATAAGATTGTTGATGTTCTAAAGCAATATCATCACAACGTAAAATACTAGGCTCCCCTTCTACAAATCCAACACCAGCACATGGCTGGTGTTTTGCTTTTTATTTCCCCAGCTCGTATATCGACTCTCCTGCCCAGTACCTAACGACTGAGAAATAAACGTGCTAGAATTGTCGATAATTTACTCGGTTAAGATTAAATCTGTGTTGAGATCATGTTTCACAATCCCCCATTGCTGTTAACCTAATCTTAAGCAAATTTATCCCCAAAATACTTGGCAGTTCAGGTAGGAAGGGAATACCAACATCGATTACAGTGAGGTCAATAATGGAAATGACTAATGCACAACGTCTGATCCTATCAAATCAATACGTTTTAATGTCCCAGCTTGATCCGGCCAACGCCGAACAATATAAACGGCTACAAACAATTATTGAACGAGGTTATGAGTTACAAATGACCGAACTCAATAAAGAATTTGGTGCAATTTCTGAAGCACAATGCCGAGAAGTAATCGATGTCATGGAAATGTATCATGCCATGCAAGAGTCATACAAAATGCTCGATAGCAAATTGAGTAGTGACGTTGATGCTCGTCGCTTAAATTTTCTTGGTTATGATAGTGCCTCTGAAGCTCAACTAGTCAACTACGTGCGTTTTCTAATCAATACTGAAGGTTTATATCCGCAATTTGAACGTGGTGAGCACCACTTCAACAGCCAAGTGGCTATGGCTGAAAAATACCGACGCATGCTAACCACATGGCGAAATTGCCCAAGGCAATATCACTTATCAACCAACGAACTCAACAAAATTATTAACGCTTAATCTTTACCACTAGTGCGGAGAGAGTGGATTGAGCTATCTCTGCACTAACCATCGTTGCCGTCAATCACATGACACTGTTCAACATAAATGTGCTCTGAAATAACCGCATTCTTATCAATTAAAATAGATAGACGACACCGAGTGTACTGGC
Organism: Vibrio injensis; assembly: GCF_001895205.1. Lineage (GTDB taxonomy): Bacteria > Pseudomonadota > Gammaproteobacteria > Enterobacterales > Vibrionaceae > Vibrio > Vibrio injensis. The sequence goes on from NZ_BDJF01000016.1 coordinate 370,562, forward strand.
CACTGATGAATCTCGACCAATCACAGGGCTTGACGAGATATCACTATCGAGATTGGTATAGCGAAGACCGCCTGATACTCTAACGTGTTGAGAAACGGACCAATAAACCATCGCGCTAATAAAGTACTGCCCACTCCAGCCAGCATTGTATTGTTCTAAGCCACTGCTCAGCGACTCTTGAGCTGACACACCATAAAAATGGTTGTTGAGCTTATCAGAATTATAAGCATAACCCACCGAAGGCGTAATGCCCCAACGTGCAAAACGCAATGGGAAGCGCCAAGCCACTTCCGCATAAACACCATCATGTCGTCCAGCGATATCCGAGCCAATCGTTGCCTCCCATAATCCCACTGCCGTACGGTGCTGATAACTCACTCCCCCTAAAATCGTTGACTTACGTTTATTGAGCTGACGTATCTGTGGGTCATCAGAATCATTAGGCTGTAGTGTGCGAGGATCATAAGCCAATCGCAAGATTAGGTTTTGCTGAGAACGAATCGGCAACAGGCGGTATCCAGCATCAAAACCACGAAAAAATAGATGCTCGCCTTCGTAACCAATTATTGGTATCACGGTACGGTTGGAAGGCGTATCTTTATAAACGGCGGGCGAATAGGCAGCAGCAGCACCCACTGACCATTGAGATATCTCAGCGTTAACGTACCAAGGTGTAAATAGCATCGTTAACCCGCTAATGGTTTTCACTATCGAATCTCTCATTCCTCACCTATTCTATCGATTATGTTGCAAAGATAACCATCATAGAAGTTCCCCTTAAGAGAAACAATCTTTGTTGTTCAATCACTTTTCACCACTTTGCTCTGTTGGTAAGAATAAGATTGATAGCAACAATTCATCAGCACAATACCTCTTGGCCAGAGACGTAATTTACGTCACGATTTGTAAATAAATACATAATCTTTAAGCAAAATCATCAATTGCGATCTAGGCTTAACGTATTAGGGATTTGTGTGTTTAAGCGGTTGTATGTCGAAGAGACATTTTTAGAGGGGAACTACCATGAGTATTTTTAACCACTTTCAGGCACGCTATGAAGCAGCCAAGGATGAAGAGATATCGATTCAAACGTTTTTGGATCTCTGTAAGGAAGACAAAAGCGCTTATGCAAACGCGGCAGAACGCTTACTGCTCGCCATTGGCCAACCTGAATTGGTCGACACTGGCAAAGATCCTCGTTTGAGTCGGCTCTTTTCTAACCGAGTCATTTCTCGTTATAAACCGTTCCAAGACTTCTACGGCATGGAAGAAGCGATTGAGCAAATTGTTTCTTATCTTAAGCATGCAGCGCAAGGCTTAGAAGAACGTAAACAAATTCTTTATTTACTCGGTCCTGTCGGTGGTGGTAAGTCATCGATTGCTGAAAAGCTAAAGGCCTTGATGCAGCAATGCCCCATCTACGTATTATCAGCAAATGGTCAACGTAGTCCGGTTAATGATCACCCATTTTGCTTATTTGATGTCAATGAAGACGGTGACTTGCTTAAACAAGAATACGGTATTGAAAAACGCTATTTGCGTTCCATCATGTCACCTTGGGCAGCAAAACGTCTGCATGAGTTTGGCGGTGATATCACGAAGTTTAAAGTCGTTAAAGTACGACCTTCTATATTGGACCAAATTGCGATTGCCAAAACAGAGCCGGGCGATGAAAACAACCAAGATATCTCATCGCTGGTCGGTAAAGTGGATATCCGTAAGCTAGAGCACTATTCACAAGATGATCCCGATGCCTACAGCTACTCTGGGGCACTCTGTCGAGCCAACCAAGGGTTGATGGAATTCGTCGAAATGTTTAAAGCGCCAATCAAGGTGCTTCACCCGCTACTTACTGCAACTCAGGAAGGCAACTACAACGGAACCGAAGGGCTTTCTGCACTACCTTTTGACGGTATGATTCTCGCTCACTCCAACGAGTCCGAGTGGCAAACGTTCCGTAATAATAAAAATAATGAAGCGTTCTTAGATCGAGTTTATATCGTTAAGGTACCTTATTGTCTGCGCGTCTCTGAAGAGGTCAAAATATACGAGAAACTACTTGAGCACAGTGAACTGACCAAAGCACCACGTGCACCAAGTACGCTTGAATTACTTGCCCAATTTAGTGTGTTATCGCGACTAAAAGTGCCAGAAAACTCGTCCATTTTCTCTAAGATGCGCGTTTATGATGGTGAAACGCTGAAAGATACTGATCCGAAAGCGAAAAGCTATCAAGAATACCGTGATTACGCTGGCGTTGATGAAGGCATGTCCGGTCTCTCGACTCGTTTTGCCTTTAAAATACTCTCACGAGTATTCAACTTTGACCAATCAGAAGTCGCTGCAAACCCCGTACACCTGTTTTATGTTATCGAACAACAGATTGAACGCGAACAATTTCCACAAGAAGTTGCCGAGCGTTACCTAGAGTTTGTCAAAGGCTATCTGGTTCCACGTTATGTCGAGTTTATCGGCAAAGAAATTCAAACCGCTTATTTAGAATCTTATTCTGAATACGGTCAGAATATTTTTGACCGTTACGTCACTTACGCTGACTTCTGGATTCAAGATCAAGAGTATCGTGATCCAGAAACCGGCCAACTGTTTGATCGCTCAGCCCTTAACAGTGAGCTAGAGAAGATCGAAAAAACGGCCGGGATCAGCAATCCAAAAGATTTCCGTAACGAAATCGTTAACTTTGTACTTCGTGCTCGGGCTAACAATAGTGGTAAAAACCCAGTTTGGACGAGCTATGAAAAACTGCGCACGGTTATTGAGAAAAAAATGTTCTCTAATACTGAAGAATTACTGCCAGTGATCTCTTTCAATGCCAAAACCTCATCGGAAGATCAGAAAAAACACGACGATTTTGTCGCTCGTATGATGGAGAAAGGCTATACCGAGAAACAAGTTCGCTTACTGTCTGAATGGTATTTACGCGTGCGTAAATCCTCTTAGCAAAACCTTGGTTAATCCTCTGACCCAAAGATTCTGGGTCAGAGGCTAACTGGCCAAAGCGTATGAGTAGTTAGAACTCATCGAGTGACGTTTAGAGGGAGAATCTCATGGCGCAATTTATCGACAGAAGGTTGAACGGCAAGAACAAAAGCGCCGTTAATCGGCAGCGCTTCTTACGCCGTTATAAAGAACAAATTAAAGAGTCCGTTGCGGATGCGGTTAATCGCCGCTCCATAACCAATACGGAGTCAGGTGAAGATGTGGCGATTCCTCATCGAGATATTAAAGAACCCATTTTCCATCAAGGAAAAGGCGGTGTTCGCGAACGCGTTCATCCTGGTAATGATCAATACATACGTGGTGACAAAGTAGAGCGTCCAAAAGGCGGTCAAGGTGGTGGTTCAGGCGAAGGTGACGCCAGTCAAGATGGTGAAGGCGAAGACGATTTTGTATTTCAAATATCTAAAGATGAATACTTGGATATCTTGTTCGAAGACTTAGCACTGCCTAACCTGAAAAAAAATCAAGTCAACAAAATTAAAGAGTGGAAAACTCACCGCGCAGGCTTCCAAACCGCCGGTGTTCCCGCCAACATTGCGATTGTCCGCTCCTTACAACAATCGCTTGCCCGACGCACGGCGATGACATCAGGCAAGCGGCGCCTTATGCATGAGCTTGAGCAAGAGCTGGAAAATATTCGCAACTCTGAGCCAGCTCAACTATTGGAAGAGAGACGTTTAAAAGAAGAAATAGACGAACTACGCCGGAAAATAGACCGTGTACCGTTTATCGATACGTTTGATTTACGTTTTAAAAATTATGAAAAACGCCCGATCCCTTCTAGCCAAGCAGTCATGTTTTGCTTAATGGATGTGTCGGGGTCAATGGATCAGCCTACTAAAGATATCGCAAAACGCTTTTATGTCTTGCTCTATCTGTTTTTAACTCGCACCTATGAAAATGTTGAGGTCGTGTTTATTCGCCACCATACCCAAGCCAAAGAAGTGGACGAACACGAGTTTTTCTATTCACAGGAAACCGGCGGAACCATTGTTTCCAGTGCATTAAAATTAATGCATGACATTATTCAACAACGTTACCCTCTCGGTGAGTGGAATATTTATGGCGCACAAGCCTCCGATGGCGACAACTGGGCTGACGATTCGCCTCGCTGTAAAGAGTTACTGGCGAATAAACTCCTACCTGAATGCCAGTATTATGCTTACATCGAAATTACGCGTCGTTCTCATCAAACCTTATGGCATGAGTATGAAAAACTATCTGAAAGCTTTGATCACTTCGCTATGAAAAACATTCGTAGTGTTGAAGATATTTTCCCTGTGTTTAGGGAGCTATTCCATAAGGAAACGGCATAAGGGGATAAGACTATGACAGTCAAAACAGCCACCACGCAAAAGCGTAAGAAAAAAAACAAACGTCTGGCTGATGGTCCAGATTGGACTTTTGATCTTTTGCATCAATACCACCAAGAAATTAAACGTGTTGCCGAACATTATCGTTTAGACACCTACCCCAACCAAATTGAGGTGATCACTTCTGAACAGATGATGGATGCCTATTCCAGTATTGGCATGCCGATCAATTATAACCATTGGTCATTTGGTAAAAAGTTTATTCATACTGAGAAAAACTATAAGCACGGTCAAATGGGATTAGCCTATGAAATTGTGATTAATTCAGACCCCTGTATTGCTTACTTGATGGAAGAAAATACCGTCACTATGCAGGCTTTGGTCATGGCTCATGCCTGTTACGGACATAACTCCTTTTTTAAAGGAAACTATTTATTTCAAACCTGGACTGACGCCAGTTCTATTATCGATTATCTACTGTTTGCTAAAAACTACTTAGCTAAATGTGAAGAAAAATATGGGGTGACCGAAGTCGAGCAATTATTGGACTCATGCCATGCGTTAATGAACTACGGCGTCGATCGTTATAAGCGACCAGAAAAGATTTCGATTGCTGAAGAAAAAGCACGCCAAGAAGAACGTGAAGCTTATTTACAATCACAGGTGAATGCCTTGTGGCGAACCGTGCCTAAGAAAGCCAAAGAAGCCGAGTTGCAACGACGTTTTCCTTCTGAACCACAAGAAAATATTTTGTATTTCATTGAAAAACATGCGCCTCTTCTAGAGTCTTGGCAACGTGAAGTCGTGCGTATCGTGCGTAAAATCAGCCAATATTTTTACCCACAAAAACAAACGCAAGTCATGAATGAAGGTTGGGCCACTTTCTGGCATTACACAATTCTGAATCATCTTTACGATGAAGGGTTATTGTCCGATAAGTTTATGCTCGAATTTTTACATAGCCACAGTAGTGTGGTGATGCAGCCTGCGTATAACAGCCGTTACTACAGTGGTATTAACCCGTACGCGCTTGGGTTTGCGATGTTTCGAGACATAAAGCGAATTTGTGAAGAGCCAACGGATGAAGATAGACACTGGTTCCCTGAATTAGTCGATACCAATTGGCTGGATGCCGTACACTTCGCAATGCGCAACTTTAAAGATGAGAGCTTTATTAGCCAATATTTGTCACCAAAGCTTATCCGTGACTTTAAATTGTTCGCCATTTCTGATGATGATCATAAAAACTTCATTGAAATTAGTGCGATTCATGATGAGTTGGGATATCGCCAAATTCGTGAAAAGCTCGCAGCACAATATAACTTGAGTAATTTAGAACCCAACATTCAAGTTTACAACGTAGACGTTCGTGGGGATCGTTCATTAACACTGCAATATGTACCTCATGATCGAATTCCACTCGATCCAAGCTACGATGAGGTGCTCAAACATTTACATCGTCTATGGGGTTTTGAAGTCAAATTAGAAGAACGTAAAGACAACGGTAAACACGAGCTGCTTGCCACTTGTCCAAAGAAAAACGATTAATATTCCGCTGAATAGAACGTTAAACGGAGTATCAATAAATAAGCCCCATCAACCAATGGGGCTTACTATTTTACAAGGCTGAGCTATCTCAATCTCTTGCTACGATGACTTATACCCTTCCTACTTGAAGCTGCAGTGGTGTTGGCTACGCTCGTTCACCCCAATCACATAGTTTGCCTATGCTCATGGGGATTCACTTACTTGCCGCCTACCTGCAACTCCAAGTTGTTTGGGTATACAATGAGAACAATGTGGTCATTTTCCAACTTTATCCGATGAGCTTACGCACCGCCGCTAAGTCCTCAGGTGTATCAACACCAGCTGGCGGCGCTTCGTGCGCAACGGCCACATGAATTTTTTCGCCGTACCATAGTACCCGTAGCTGCTCTAAATTTTCGATTTTCTCTAATACACTTGGTGACCAGTGTATGTAGGTATTAATAAACCCTGCTCGATAAGCATAAATTCCAATATGGCGCATTAATGGCTGAGTAATCGCCTTGGGCTCAAGAGCAAAATTATCGCGATCCCATGGAATGCTCGCACGACTAAAATACAACGCATAGCCTTGTTGATCAGTCACCACTTTAACGGCGTTAGGATTGAAAATTTCTTGTGGATCATCAATTTCAACCGCTAAAGTCGCCATTGGTGCTTGGCTTGACGCTAAGTTTTCCGCGACTTGGCGAATAATCACTGGCGGGATGAGGGGTTCGTCTCCTTGTACGTTAACAATGATATGCTCATCGTCAATTCCCATTAAAGCAATCACTTCAGCTAGACGTTCCGTACCAGATTGATGATCCGTTGATGTCATGCATACCGCCCCGCCAAAACTTCGGACCGCATGTTCGACTCGGGTATCATCAGTAGCGACAATCACCCGCTCAGCTCCAGCTTGCAATGCTTGCTCATAGACCCACTGAATCATTGGTTTACCACCAATATCAGCCAACGGTTTGCCCGGCAAACGAGTCGATTGATAACGAGCAGGAATGATGACCGTAAATGACATTAACGCCCCTCATCCATTTTCATACTTCTAGCCTCAGGTTCGAGCAGTACTGGAATGCCTTCCTTTATTGGGTAAGCTAGACGATCTAATTTACAAATCAGTTCCTGATTACCTTTATCGTAAGTTAACTTACCCTTGCATACGGGACAAGCCACAATTTCAAGCAGACGGTGATCCATAATGATCCATAACCTCTTTAATTTTATCTAATATGCGCTGTTGGTCAGAGGGTGAAATCTCAGCCGATACGGGTAAATACCACCAATTTTTCTCTGCAAAAGCCGTGCACTTAACGGCGTCTTTCTCCGTCATGATCACATTCTTACCTTGGCTGGATAGCTTGCGTAGTGTCGTTGCATCAAACGCTTGATGATCGGCAAACGCATGGGTAAGAATTGGAGAGGCACCTAATTGTTGTAATGTATTAAAAAAACGCGCTGGATGACCAATTCCAGCCCAAGCCACTAAACGGCTCAGAGCCGCAACATCAATGCGCTCTCCGCTGATAACATTAACCGCTAAGCTGGGTTTGAGTGTCATGGCAAGTTCACCCATAACCGGTTCTCCGCCATTATTGATCACAAAATCGACTTGCTGTAAACGTTCGACAGGTTCGCGTAATGGCCCCAACGGAAGCAGTTGTTGGTTACCAAATCGGCGAGCTCCATCAACAACCGCAAATTCGATATCTCGTTCCAACGCATAGTGCTGTAAACCATCATCGGTAACAATAAGATCAACCCCTTGGCTGAGCAATGCTTGAACCGCATGCGCACGTATCGGGTCGACGGCCACAGGAGCACCTGTACGTTGATAAATCAGCTTAGGTTCATCACCACATTCCGCCGGTGAAGTTTGCGCGGTAACCAATAACGGGTATTGAGCCGCCTTACCGCCATAACCTCTTGAAACCACGCCCGGTCGATAGCCTTGACGTTGTAATAGCTCAACGAGCCAAACCACGACGGGAGTTTTACCATTACCACCAGCGGTAATATTACCGACAACGAGCACAGGCACAGGGGCTCGGTAACGCGCTTTTTTACCCGACAAGAAGGCCTGTCGACGACGACTGCTAATCAGATAAAACAGTCGACTTAAAGGCCACAACAGTGGCCAAAGCAAAAAATAGAGCGGATGGCGTCCAAACCATAATTTGTCTATCACGGGTTAATCGCCAAACTGAATACGGTGCAATTGCGCATACGCACCATTTTGTTTAATGAGATCAGCATGATTTCCGCGCTCAATGATCTCACCTTCATCAACCACTAAAATTTGATCAGCTTGTTCAATCGTTGAAAGGCGATGAGCAATCACTAACACGGTTTTATTTTTCTGTAATTCCTCAAGCGCGGCTTGAATCGCTCTTTCCGACTCAGTATCTAATGCAGAAGTCGCTTCATCTAAAATGAGCACAGGGGCATCACGTAACAGAGCGCGAGCAATCGCAATACGCTGACGTTGGCCACCAGAAAGGCTCGCACCATTTTCTCCAATAACCGTATCTAGACCTTGTGGTAAATGCTGTATAAAGTCCATCGCATGAGCTAAGCGAGCAGCCTCCTCTATTTGCTCTCGGCTATATTGCTCTTGTGCCGCGTAAGCGATGTTATTGGCTATAGTGTCGTTAAATAAATGAACATTTTGTGAAACTAAAGCGAAATGTTGTCGCAAATTACTTAGCTTATAATCACGAATATCGTGGTCATCAAGGTAGATGGCACCAGAATCGACATCATAAAAACGGGTAAATAAATTAGCAATGGTTGATTTGCCCGAACCAGAACGTCCAACGAGGGCAACGGTTTTACCTTGAGGAATGGTAAAACTCACATGCGATAATGCGGGCTTTTCTTTACCTTGATAAGTGAAAGAGACATCTTTTACGGCAACATCACCACGCACTTTATCTGTCACAAACTTACCGTTATCACGTTCTGTTTCAAGATCCATTAAAGCAAATAACGTTTGTGTTGCCGCCATCCCTCTTTGAAACTCTGACGTTACATTCGTTAGCGCTTTTAAAGGACGCATCAGACCAAACATCGCAGAGAAAATAACCGTAAATGTACCAGGCGTTAAATCTGCACGAATAGAATCAACGCTAGCTAAGAATAAGACTGTCACCAAGGCTAATGAAGCAATCATCTGAATAACGGGATCAGCAACAGCTTGAGCCGAGACTAACTTCATGGTCTGCTGACGCATTTGATTACTGACTTTATCAAAGCGTTTACTCTCAACCTCTTGGCCGCCATAGCTTAAAACGACTTTGTGGCCCTTGAGCATCTGTTCTGCAGACGAAGTGACCTGCCCCATGGTCGTTTGCATATTTTTGGAGATTTTCCGAAAACGTTTAGAGACCACTCGAATGCCAATCGCAACAATCGGAGCAACCACAATTAAGACTAACGAGAGTTGCCAACTATTCCAGAACATCAAGGTTAATAAACCAATGATGCTTGCCCCTTCACGAACAATACTGACCATCGCTCGGCTCGTAGCCCCCGCGACCTGTTCAGAATCGTAAGTGATCCGAGATAACAATCCACCCGTCGATTCACGATCGAAAAAACTTACTGGCATATGCATAAACTGATTAAAAATCCGCCTACGCATCAACATCACGACATTACCAGATACCCAACTTAAGCAGTAAGCAGAAACAAAACCGCTACAACCACGAATAAACATCAGGCCAAGAATAAGAAAAGGTAAGATCTGCAAAAAATTAGAGTCCGTACCACCAAAACCTTCATCTAATAATGGTTTTAGTAAAGAGATCATGTAGGTATCAGAGATCGCATTGATCACTAAAGCAATCGTTGCTACCACCAATCCCACTTTATAAAGACGGATATAAGTCCAAAGACGCTTAAAGGTTTGCCAAGTTGTTTCGTCAGAATTGAGTGACATAAAGCTGCTTTATCGATATTACAAATTGACCTCATTCTACCTCTTTACGTAGCATCTGCCTATACCAAGGCGTGATTCGACCTTCTCGTAAAGTTAAAAGCTGACGATGAGGTCCATGATAACGGAGTGTTATTTGTCCAGCTTCTCCTGTATCAAGCCATGGAACGTCTAAAGATTGATAACGTGCCACTACGTCTGGGTGAGGTAATCGCCATCGATGACCTTTCGCCAATGAAGCAATCGCCAACTGTGGATTGACCTTTTCTATAAACGCTTGTGTAGAAGAAGTTTGACTTCCATGATGAGGAACCACTAACACATCACTGTCTAATAACGCGTCCCGACTGAGTAACCACTCACCAATCGCCGTCACATCACCCGTCAATAACATACTATGCCCATACTGCTGATCAACCATACGAACCACACAAGAATGAGGGTTATCAGCGCGCTCAACTAAACGAGGCGGCCAGACGACTTCAAAAGTCAATTCTTGCCATTGCCAGAATTCACCTTGAATACACGGAGAGAAATGTTCATTGTGGTAACTAGCGCGAATCCAAGCTGGTTTCAGCCGAGATTGAATATCGACAACACCTCCCGCATGATCATTATCACTATGGCTAATGATCAGCCCATCAACAGCATTTAATCCGCCACGCCGAGTTAATAACGGAATAATCAGTGATGTCGCCACACTCCCTTCATGCCAACTGCTCCCCGTATCGTATAAAACATAACGTCCGTTACGCTCAATGACCATCGCTAAGCCATGTCCAACATCCAACATATCCACTTGCCAATAAGCCTTCGGTTGTATCGTTAACCAAGTAGCGCTAAAAAGTAACCCAATCGCAATAAGAGATCGCGCTGTCAACAGTGGCCGTAACATCATCACTAAAAATAAGGCCAACAAACCATATTGCCACGCTTGATTAACGGATAACCAACTGTGTTCAGCAAAACGTAACGACCAGCTAAAGGGTATTAAAGCAGTATCAACCCAAGTCCAAAGCCACTGGATATGATCGGCTATCAACACATTGCCGCACAAGACAATAAACAGTAAAGGAACAACCACAAAGCTGAACCAAGGAATAAACACGAGATTATAAAGCGCGGAATAAAGGCTAACGCCAGAGAAGAAGTAAGCCGTCACCGGAGCCATTAACATCACTAACAATAGATGACCAGTAAGCACTTTCTTCCATAGCGACCATCGGCTATCGATGACGGAGACTTGGTAAATGACAAAGCTGACTGCTAAAAAAGACAACCAAAAACTCGTGCTTAATGAAGCGAAGGGATCCAAGGCCAATACCGCAGCTAACGTTAATAATAGCCGCTGAATAGCTGCCACTCGAACATTGAACATGACTAAAAGGATATTCAACCAACACATCATCAATGCTCGCTGAGTCGGTAGCGTAAAACCTGCCAGCCAAGCATAACCAAGCGCAAACAATCCACCGCAAATAAAAGGCAGCCATAAGCCTTTTCTCAAAAGACGGCTACCCATGCCCCCTAACAAATAGCCGAATCCAAATGCCATACCGATATGTAACCCTGAAATCGCAGTAAGATGGATTAAACCGCTATTGCGTAATCCTAACCACTGCTGTTCAGTAATCCCACCACGCTCACCAAAAGTGAGTGCTAAAATAAAGCCTTGAACCGCACTAGATCGCGTTCGTTGTTCAATCTGTTGAAAAAATATCGCCCTGAGGCTAGAACTTGGAATGATTTGGTGAGGGGTATGAGGACGAACGTTCGCCTTTGCTATCCAGCCTTGACTCAGAAAAAATGCCTCTTGATCAAATCCGACTTCATTCAATCGTCCATAAATTGGCTTTACCTGAACCACAAATTGAGCGTGGTCACCCAATTGTAAAGCAATCGGGGAATTTAAACGTACAGTAGGAGACAGAAATCGGGGTAAAGATTGACCATTAATTGATCTCACCACAAAAGAGCCGCTAAAACCGTAACGATTTGCAGTAAAAAAGCTGTCAGCGACACCTTTTATGGTAATATCTGTGGCAAATTGTAAGATATTATTGGACTGTGCAGTTACTTTATTTCCGTGTGTTATTATCAACACTAAGGCCAGTGCAATTCCGATGCATCCCCTGCCTCGGCGTGTCACGAGACTCATCATCAATACAACAACAATGCCAATGATAATCGGCCATTTGGGCATCCAAGGCCAAAATGGGGCAGAGAGTATCGTTAACGAGAACGAAGCCAGCGTCCAGTAATTCGATAAGAGAGCCATGTTTCCTTATGCCAAGAAAGTTTATTAAACGTTTTATGCCTGATCACGCTGTTATTAAGCGTCAAAAGGCATTACAAATTTTTGGCTCCGTCCTCTATAACCCGAATCTATGGTGTTTAAATAGACGCTCTGCTGCTGGTGCATTTGCAGTCGGTTTATTTATGGCCTTTGTGCCGCTACCTAGCCAAATGATCATGTCTGCTGGCGTGGCCATTATTTGTGGAGTGAACTTACCTCTTGCCGTTGCTTTGGTATGGATCACTAACCCGATCACTATGCCATTTATCTTTTATTTCTCTTATAAAGTCGGCGCTTGGTTAATGAATACTCCTCCACAGCCCTTTCATTTTGAATTGACGTGGGAGTTCCTTCACCATCAAATGCATACTATTGGTCCACCGTTTTTGTTGGGCAGTCTAGTCTGTGGTATTGTCGCAGGCCTATTAGGCTACTTTGGTATTCAGGGTTTATGGCGCTATTCTGTTGTGCGCAGCTGGCAAAAACGTCGCGTTACCAATACGATAAAATAAACCATATTGATTTTGTTCGTGACTGTGCAGCTTTAGCGAATCATCGTGCGAGTGATACAACATTTTTCTGAGTAACCAGCAGTATACAAAAGATGAAAAAGGACCATTAGGTCCTTTTTCTTTTTATTAACGAAGGGAATAACGGGGTTATTTACTGCTTAGAACCGCAGCAGGATGCAAACGGCTGGCGCGAGAGGCCGGATACCAAGTCGCCAGTAAACTCAAAATAATCGCGGTACTTGAAACCAGCAGGACATCTGACCACTCAAGCTGAGAAGGCAAGAAATCGACAAAATAAATATCCCCTGAAAGAAATTGATGGCCCAATAAAGTTTCTAAACTCTGAATAATCGGCGTTAAATTTAAAGCCATAAACACCCCCACAATGCTACCCACAACGCTACCCATAACACCAGAAAATACGCCTTGCCAAACAAAAATACGTTTAATTAAGCGATCATTAGCCCCCATGGTGCGCAAAATAGCGATCTCTGAAGCACGATCTTTGACTGCCATCATCAGAGTAGAGACGATATTAAAGCTCGCCACTCCAATCACCAGCACCATGACTAAGTACATGATGGTACGAACCATTTCAATATCACGGTACAGAAAGCCATACTTTTGTTGCCAGCTACGTAAATAGACGTACTCTTCTAGCGTATTGCCCACTTCACGAACAATTTGATTGGCTTTGAGAACATCGGCGACTTTAATTGACACCCCCGTGACGTTGTCGTTTAAATTGCTGTATTGCTGAGCGTCTTCTAAAGGCAACAACGCAAGGCTATGATCGATTTGACCGTTTAATTCCAGCAACCCAGCAACCTTTACCCGCACTCTTTTCGGCGCTTGGACTGCCTGCCCAGTATGACTACTTGGGATCAGCAAAGTAATCCAATCCCCCACCGCCGCTTGTAGTTGATCGGCAACACCTTTGCCTAAAATAACTTGCTGTTGAGCAGGAACAAAAGTTTCCCATACTCCAGGGGTAACATAGTCAGCCAGTCGAGATACAGCACGCTCTCTTTGCGTATCCACCCCTCGTACTTCTATTGCTTTTAACTGCGCACCTCGCTCGACCAATGCGGTAAACTTCACGTATGGTGCCGCCGCTTGGACTTGAGGATGCTGAGTCGATTTTTGGACGATATCAGGCCAGTGTTCGATTGGCCCACGCACGCCTTCGAATTCACCGTGAGGGATGACCGACAATACACGTTGTTGTAGCTCTCTCTCGAAGCCATTCATCGCCGACAAACCAATAATAATCACTGCAACCCCTACAGCGATGCCTAATGTCGAAGATAAAGAGATAAACGACACCAGCTTATTCCGCTGTTTAGCTCGGCTAAAACGCGCGCCTATTACTAGCGCCAAATCAGCAAACATTATGCCTCCGCAACGTTAAGCAATAGGCCATCTTGCATATGCAGTTGTCGATCCATCTTCGCTGCCAATTCGCCATCATGAGTCACCACTAAAAAAGCCGTATTAAACTCACGATTTAATTCACGCATCAGATCATAAATAGCCAGTGCCGTAGTATGATCCAAATTGCCAGTGGGCTCATCAGCCAGCACTAAGTCTGGTTGATTGACTAAGGCTCTAGCAATCGCGACACGCTGCCGTTCTCCGCCCGATAGCTCTGAAGGACGATGTTGCAAACGGTGACTCAGCCCTACTCTCGCCAACAAAGCCTGAGCCGAGCGTTTCGCTTCGCTGACTTTTTTACCGCCAATTAATAGTGGCATCGCGACATTCTCCAACGCCGTAAAATCAGCAAGCAGATGATGAAACTGATACACGAAACCAAGATGTTGATTACGCATCTTGGCCTGTTTATTTGAACTCAGTTGGTGCAATGGCTGACCAAGAAATTCAACATCGCCACTGCTCGCTTCATCCAGCGCACCAAGTATGTGTAATAAAGTACTTTTTCCTGAGCCAGAAGAACCAATGATCGAGACCAGATCACCGCGTTGCATCGAAAAACTCACCCCTTTCAACACTTGAGTCTGCAACTCACCTTCTTGGTAGATTTTATAAAGCTGCTGACAGCGTAAAAGATCATTCATAACGTAAAGCCTCAGCGGGTTTAACTCTAGATGCGCGATAAGAAGGAAATAAAGTGGCTAAAAAACTGAGCAGTATTGCCAACAATACCACCACCACAATTTGTATCGGATTGATCACCACGGGCAACTCCCCGCCTAATGAAAATAAAGCGACGCCTAATGTGCTCATGATATTGTTAAGGTTACTCGCCAGTAGAGCGCCTAATGCCCCACCAACGACCGCTCCAATCACTCCACTGCTCGCGCCTTGCACCATAAAAATGGCCAGAATTTGTTGATCCGTCATACCTTGAGTTTTTAAAATAGCCACTTCCGCCTGCTTTTCCATTACCACCATAATTAGAGCGGCGATAATATTAAACGCAGCTACCCCAACAATCAGTCCCAGCATTAAACCCATGATGTTTTTTTCCATTCTGACTGCTTGAAATAACTCGCCACGCTGTTCACGCCAATCGCTCCAATGCCAACCGTCAGGT
This sequence comes from Vibrio injensis, assembly GCF_001895205.1. GTDB lineage: Bacteria > Pseudomonadota > Gammaproteobacteria > Enterobacterales > Vibrionaceae > Vibrio > Vibrio injensis. Next base: position 385,737 of record NZ_BDJF01000016.1, read on the forward strand.
AAAGCGGTCGTCGACAACGTTGCCACATCAAAAGGGTCGGTCATAAACAGTCGCCAACCAGAAATCGTATCATCGTCGAAACGTAGTAACCGGCCAGCATCTCGTAAATGAGTGATCATCAGTTGGTTATCAACATCAGAGCCGGTATTAAACAATCCAGCTACCGTGAAATTGCGTTGGCTAGGAATGCGTCCTAACGGAGTAAATTGACTGGCGCGAGTCACCATTAAGCGAACCGTATCGCCAACAGAAACATTGAGATCGCGAGCAAGGCTGTGACCTAAGAAAACACGATAGGAGCCCGGTTGTAGGTCAGTTAGTCGACCAGCTATCAGATAGTCAGCGATCGGATCCTTCGCTTGCGGAACCACACCGACCAATAACCCCGCCGATAATTGCCACGAGCTTTGCACCACCGCTTCGCTTCTCACAATCGGTTGTGGCGCTTTGTAAGTAGATAAATCACGAACAAAATCGGGGGCTTGTGCTTGCCATTGGGTTTTTTCCTGTGCTTGTCCGATCACCGCTTGTGGTAAAACCCCCAAAATACGATTTTTCAACTGTGATTCAAAACCATTCATCACCGACAATACCGTCACTAAGGCCATCACACCAATTGTGATCCCAGCGGTCGACATATAAGAGACAAACCGACTGAATCGGTCACCTGAACGTCCACGTAAATAGCGTAAGCCGATAAATATCGAAATAGGATGAAACATAATACAAACCAAAGCCATAATAGGCCGCTACTGTAACGAGAATCGGTCCAAGGTTGTAGTTTTTCTTTGCCAAATCTTTGTTAAACGCCGTTATCACAACAAAAATGGCGGTAAGATTTGTTTGCCATCGCGCTGATTGATTTACAACAAAACCGTCACTTTGCTTGATTACTGATTCTTTATGACGATAATCAACAGAGGTGAGAAGGAAAACCAATATGACTGACCAAGACTTTTTTTCGGTATATCACGCACTGACGATTAACATAGAGCCGTTAGCGGCTAACTTTAGTTTGCCTTCTCAGATCGATTTTGAGGCGGAAATTCCCGCGCCTTTCGTCGTTGCTAGTGAGTTTAGCCAACTCGACCATTTAAACGATGCTGCGCGACTCGAACTCAAAAATAGCGATTTTAAGCATCTTATCCAACTACTAGAAACACAAAATTCTAAGCTAAATCTGTTACTTAGTTTTATGCTCGCGCAGCAAGACGACCCCACTCAACGAGCCTCAACCTTGTCGTTTGGAGCCAGTCAATTTACCTATAGAGCCGAACAAACCCTCGCCTTAGGCACTCCGTTACGCATTAAATTATTCCTAGAGCATCCCGCAGCGGCCATTTATTGTTATGGCGAAGTTATCGATTGTGAAACGGATGCAAACTCCACGATTATTGGCGTCAGATATACCCTACTGCGTGATAATGACCAAGATCTCCTCATTAAAGCTGCGCTTCATTGCCAACAAAAACTGTTGCGTCAACGCTCTTTAGATCGAGAAAAACCATAACGACCTACTCTATAATGATGACAAAAACTGTATTAACACTCCCACACCTACGTGGTGCTGGGGATAAGAAGCAACTGGGCAATTTACCTGGTGCCAGTCTCGCGCTAACCATCGCTGAATGTGCTAATCGTCACTCAAGCCATACCTTATTAGCGGTACCCGATCCACAGACAGCATTAAAACTGGTTCAAGAGCTAGAGCAATTCAGTCAAGCCCCGGTTGGCCTATTTCCTGATTGGGAAACCTTACCCTACGATAATTTTTCACCTCATCAAGAGATTATTTCGGATCGCATCGCTCGCTTATATCAGTTGCCCTCTTTAGGTAGCGGGATCACCGTCGTTCCCGTCAGTACCTTATTACAACGCCAAACGCCTCGGGATTTCTTACTGCAACATACCTTGATGATTAAACAAGGCGACCGATTCTCTTTAGCTAAATTGCGTGTTCAGTTAGAAAACTCTGGTTATCGTCATGTAGATCAAGTGTTTGGTCCAGGAGAGTACGCCAGTCGAGGGTCAATTTTGGATCTCTTCCCTATGGGCAGTGACTCCCCTTATCGGATTGACTTTTTTGATGATGAAATTGATACCATTCGAATTTTTGATCCAGAAAATCAACGTTCTATTCAGCAAATTGACCAGATCCGCCTGCTTCCTGCTCATGAGTTTCCGACCACCGAGCAAGCTATAGAAGCATTTCGTGCCCGTTTCCGGCAACGATTTGATGCCCGTCGTGAGCCTGAATCTATCTACATGCAGGTTTCTAAAGGCACGTGGCCAGCAGGGATTGAATATTGGCAACCGCTATTTTTTGAACACACCGAGACACTGTTTGATTACCTCCCGGATCAAAGCCAATTAATTCTGCTAGGTCAGGTTGAAAGCGCTATCGACCAATTTCTCGCTGATGTCGCGTATCGTTATGATCAACGGAACATAGATCCGTTACGTCCCTTACTCGCTCCTGACGAATTGTGGCTAAAAAAAGACGATTTATTCGCGCGTGCGAAAAATTTTGCTCAGTTGCAACTCTCCATCGAACCCATTACCGAAAAAGCGGGTAGAAGTAACTTAGCCATTACCGCGTTACCTGATTTAGCCATTCAACAGCAAAATAAAGAACCGCTTGCCGCCTTACGTCAATTTAGCGAGCAATTTACCGGTAAGATTATTTTCTCGGTTGAATCTGAGGGACGACGCGAAGCACTACTCGAACTGTTGCAACGAATTAAGTTACGCCCTACCGCATTCGCTTCTTTTGCCGAAGCATGGCAAAGTGCCGAACGATTGGCCTTGGTGATCGGCGCTGCCGAACGCGGGGCGATTTTCACTGATCAATCTCTTGCCTTAATTTGTGAAGCCGATTTACTCGGATCTCGAGTAGTTCAACGTCGCAAGAAAGAACGTAAATCCACCAATAGTGATGCGGTGATCCGCCATCTTGCCGAGTTAAAACCGGGACAACCCGTCGTGCATATCGACCACGGTATTGGACGTTACTTAGGCTTGCAAACCCTCGAAGCAGGCGGCATTACTACCGAGTACGTTACCCTTGAATATCAAAATGAAGCCAAGCTTTATGTTCCCGTTTCATCACTGAACTTAATCAGCCGTTATTCCGGAGGTGCAGAAGAATCCGCACCGCTCCATAAACTGGGGGGAGAAAGCTGGGTTAAAGCACGCAAGAAAGCGGCAGAAAAAGTCCGTGATGTGGCCGCTGAACTGCTTGATGTCTACGCTAAACGCGAACTGAAACCAGGGTATCCCTTCCGTTTGGATCGTGACCAATACGCCACCTTTAAAGCCACCTTTCCCTTTGAAGAAACCGACGACCAAGCGATGGCCATCAACGCGGTACTCTCGGACATGTGTCAAGCCAAGGCGATGGATAGACTTGTGTGTGGCGATGTCGGTTTCGGTAAAACTGAGGTCGCGATGCGCGCCGCTTTTGTTTGTACCGATAACAATAAGCAAGTGGCTATTTTAGTACCCACAACTTTATTAGCTCAGCAACATTTTGAAAATTTCCGCGACCGTTTTGCCAATTTACCGATCCGTGTCGAGGTGCTATCACGCTTTAAATCAGCCAAAGAACAAAAGCAGATCATGCAAGACGTTGCTGAAGGCAAAGTCGATATTGTCGTGGGCACACACAAGCTGCTCTCCAGTGATCTCACCTTTGCCGATTTAGGGCTATTAATCGTTGATGAAGAACACCGCTTTGGGGTCCGTCAAAAAGAAAAAGTCAAAGCCATGCGTGCCGATGTAGATATTTTAACGTTAACGGCCACCCCGATTCCACGGACATTAAACATGGCGATGAGTGGTATGCGCGATTTATCGATCATTGCGACACCACCCGCTCGACGCTTAGCAATTAAAACCTTTGTCCGTCAACATGAAGACAGTGTTGTCCGCGAATCGGTGCTGAGAGAGATCATGCGTGGTGGTCAAGTTTACTTTTTACACAACCAAGTCGAAAGCATCGAAAAAGTTGCCGCCGATTTGGAAGCGCTTATCCCTGAAGCTCGAGTCACCGTCGCCCATGGACAGTTGCGTGAACGTGAGCTCGAACAAATCATGAATGATTTTTATCATCAGCGTTACAACGTACTGGTGTGTACCACCATCATTGAAACGGGGATTGATGTACCAACCGCCAATACCATTATCATTAATCGCGCCGATACTCTTGGATTAGCTCAATTACACCAATTACGCGGACGAGTAGGTCGATCTCATCATCAAGCTTACGCTTATCTATTAACCCCACATCCTAAAGCGATGACCAAAGATGCGCTAAAACGCTTAGAGGCGATAGCTTCACTTGAAGATCTCGGCGCAGGATTTACCTTAGCAACCCACGATTTAGAAATTCGTGGTGCTGGTGAGTTACTCGGCGATGAACAGAGTGGCCAAATTCAATCGATTGGTTTTAGCTTATATATGGAGATGCTGGAACAAGCAGTTGAAGCCTTGAAATCAGGCAAAGAGCCATCATTGGATGATCTACTGCGTGAACAAAGTGAAGTGGAATTGCGCGTTCCGGCACTGTTGCCTGATGATTATATTCCAGATATCAATAGTCGTTTATCACTGTATAAACAAATTGCCAGTGTCGCCGATGATACTGAGTTGGCAGAACTTAAAGTCGAGTTAATTGATCGTTTTGGTAAACTGCCGGATGCGGCTTTGAATTTGCTGACCATTGCCCAACTGAAGCTCAAAGCTGGTGCACTTAAAATTCGTAAAATCGAAGCGCATGAGAAAGGCGGGTATATTGAGTTCTACCCTAACGCTGACATTAATCCGATGTTTTTGGTTAAACTACTCCATGCACAACCGAAACAATTTGCGATGGAAGGCCCGACTAAATTGAAGTTTATCCTTCCACTGGTTGATAGAAGAGAAAGAATTCAATTTGTTACAGATATGCTGCAAGAATTCCAGCACAATCTATTACCCGTTGCCTAATGGTAGGCTCAATAGAATCAAACACGTGCCCAGCACATTGACGGAGTCATAATGAAAAAACTGATCCCACTACTGCTTTTGCTCGTTGCCATGCCCAGCCTAGCGCAGCGACAATTCGATATTGAAGTGATCATCTTCCAACGTGCAATTGACGCGGAGAAAACGCAAGAGTCATGGCCGGATACGTTGCCTGAGATTAATCTCTCGCGTGCCGGCAACCTGAGTGATGCTCAATATCGGCAAAGTAAAGGCGTACGTATGCTCTCTCAATCGGATTATCAACTGACTGATCAAGCTCAGCGTTTACGCAATCATGCCGGCTTTCAAGTATTATTACATACTGCTTGGCGTCAAGGGGATCAAGGGCGAGCTTCAGCACCGGTCTTTCATATTCAAGCGGGGAAAGACTACTCAACCCAGTTTAATCCTGACGGCAGTGAACGAGTCGCACAAACTCAGCAATATCGCCCAATTGATGATGTAGTTGAACAGACCATCACTCCACCGCTGTATGAGCTTGATGGCACCCTACAAATTTATGTCCAGCACTTTCTGTTTGCCGAAGCAAATTTTGATTTAAAAAAACCGAGTGTGCGTGAAGTCATCCTTCAAGATCCCTCTATTGACTTAGATGAACTCAACCAAGATACACGCACCACTGTGCAAGATGGGCACCTCATTGCCATATCGCCAACGATGGAAAAACAATCTTTCTTGAAAAGTTATCGTCTCGATCAAAAACGCCGTATGCGCAGTGGTGAAACCCATTATTTGGACCACCCTCTTATGGGTATCATTATCCAAGTCCGCCGAGTCCAATAATCCTATCCAACGCCCTATATGGGCGTTGAGTTGTTATATGGCACGATAGAAAATTCAACGGCAAAGACACACAGTGAAAATGAGGCAATCTGTCATGAGTCCAGAATTCTTAATCAATACTCAACATGTGCAATTGCGCCTTTTATCGATTGATGAAGCCGCTGATTTTGCACAGTTGATCCAAGACTCGCCATCATTACATCAATGGATTGATTGGTGTCATGCCCACTTTAACCAACAAGATGCTGAACGGTTTATTCTGGCGACACGATTAAACTGGATAAAAGCGGATGCCTATGGCTTTGTGGTGATCGATAAAGCAACGCAGCAACTCGTTGGTATGGTGGCGATTAATGAATTTTCTACCACGTTTAATATGGCAAGTTTAGGCTATTGGATAGGAGACGAGCATCAACAACAAGGGTTCGCCAAAGAAGCGCTGTCCGCTTTGATAGAATGGAGTTTTGCCCAGCTCAAACTGACTCGCTTAGAAATTATCTGTGATCCGAACAATATCCCTAGCCAACAGCTCGCTAAAGCGTGTGGTGCGAAGCATGAATGTCTTGCCCAAAATCGATTTATTTTTCATGGTCAACCAAAAGCAGGACTGGTTTTTTCAATTATTCCAGAGCCAATCTCAAGTGGTTCACATCAGTACAGTAATCAATATCAGTTAAAACAATAAAATAAGTCCTGCTAAGCATACTCTCTATCTCAATGATATAGATTGACTTTTTAGCATAAGCCACCGATCACCAAATACTTTAAAAGCGCCAACGTCATCAACATGACTGACTCAGTTATAATGTTATTGAAAATTGATCGATGTCAATCACACATCAATAAAAATAACCATGCGATGTTAATATGACATCTAACTGTTAGCATATTGAGCTCGATGATTAAACAGAGCTACTTATGTCCAAAGCGATAGATCAAGTTGTGCTTAACATAGCATTGAACTTAAGTTCCAACCTATCTAGTCAGCAACAATATCAATGTATGATTGATGGCGTCGCTTGCGTTTTTCCTTGCGACGCGGCCGCCCTATTTGTTTTTGATCACGATGGATTTTTAACACCTGTCGCGGTAAAAGGCTTATCAACGAGTGTCTTGGGTCAACGCTATTTTCCTAAAGTGCACCCTCGTTTAGAACAAATTCTACATAGCCAACAAACCGTCCGCTTTGATGCCAATTGTCCATTACCCGATCCTTTTGATGGTGCTTTACTCAATGAACAGCCTTCACTCACCGTGCATGATTGCTTAGGGCGTAGCCTTTATGTTGATGGCCAGTTAGTCGGAGCGTTAACGATGGACTCACTGACCATCGGCGCTTTTGATCATCTTGACCCCATGATGATCGACACCTTCGCGGCACTGACCGCGGCCACTTTACGCAACATTGCTCAATTAAAAGCACTTAAAGCACAGAATAAAAAACAAAGTACCATCACCCAAACGTTGATTCAGCAAGCCCGCTCACAACAAGGTGAGATGGTCGGTCTTAGTCCACAAATCCAGCAACTTCGTCAGCAAATCGCTATCGTCGCCCCCTCAGACTATGCAGTATTGATTTTGGGTGAGACAGGAACCGGTAAAGAATTAGTCGCCCATCAAGTGCACGCTCAATCTCATCGTCGTGACCATCCGATGATTTATGTCAATTGCGCAGCATTACCCGAAAGCCTAGCGGAAAGTGAGTTGTTTGGTCATGTCAAAGGCGCCTTCACTGGTGCAAATCAGCACCGAGCGGGTAAGTTTGAACTTGCAGATGGGGGAACACTGTTTCTCGACGAAGTCGGCGAATTGCCGTTAATCCTGCAAGCCAAATTGCTCCGTGTGATTCAGCAAGGAGAACTACAACGTGTTGGCAGTGATAAACACCTATTGGTTAATGTCCGGATCATTGCAGCCAGCAACCGTAATTTAGCTCAAGAAGTCGCAGAGGGACATTTTCGTGCGGATTTATTTCACCGCCTCAATGTTTTTCCCATAACGGTCCCCCCATTGAGAATACGTGAAGGGGATATTCCTGTACTGGCTGGTTACTTACTCGAAAAAGTACGTCACCAATTCAATACCCCAAATTTACATGTTCACCCCAGGTTGCTCAGTCAATTAGAAAGCTTGCCTTGGTATGGTAACGTGCGTGAACTGGAACATGCGCTAACGCGAGCAGCACTTCATGCTATTCAGCAAGCTCATACGACGATTAATATCGACCATTTTGATATTTTACCCCACCGTTCGGATGTGAAAACAACATCAAGCTTTTTTCCTATCCATCCAGAATCGATGCGCGATCTGGTAGAAGTGTATCAAAAGCTCTTAATTGAACATGCATTAAGACAATCGGATGGAGTTTGGTCAAAGGCCGCCGATTTTCTGCATATGGATCGCGGTAATCTGTACCGAATGGGGAAAAAACTCGGAGTAAGCTCAAAATAAACCACTAAGCAGATGTCAATATCACATCCTACCGGTGTCTTTTTTACATCAACCATAGTCCACTAGTTTAATTTACTCATTTAAAATCAATAAATTACAAGTTGGCATAAATTCTGCTCTTCGGTAAAGGATTCTACCTTTAGCCCTTCCCTAGACATGAACTGTTTAGGGTTAACACACCGGAGATTTATTATGTTCTGTATTCAATGTGAACAGACTATCCAGACGTCAACCATAAAAGGTTGCTCATTTACGCAAGGTATGTGTGGCAAGACTGCGGAAGTTTCTGACTTACAAGACATCTTAGTCTATACATTGCAAGGCGTTTCATTTTGGGCAAACCAAGCCTACTCGTTCAATATCATTGACGATGAGATCAATCAATGGGCTCCTAAAGCTTTCTTTGCTACCTTAACCAATGTCAATTTCGATCCACAGCGTATTCTTGAGCTGACTCATCTAGCTGCAGAATATCAAGTGCGCTTAAAGACACAAGTGCTGGCGGCCAGCCAACTCACTAACCAACCTATCACACCTCTACCCGCCGTTGCCCAATTTGAATTACCTGATTCGGTTGAGGCAATTTTAACTTTCGCACCACAAGTGGCGGTTAATCGGGGTAAAGAGATGCTTCACGAGGATGTGATTGGCTTACGTTTACTGTGTTTATATGGCTTAAAAGGCGCAGCTGCCTACATGGAACATGCGCGTGTACTTGGTCAAACCAGCAACGATATCTACGCCCAATATCATGACATTATGGCTTGGCTTGGTACCGAACCTGACGACCTCTCAGAGCTACTCGATTGTTCAATGAAGATTGGTTTGATGAATTATAAAGTCATGGAGATGCTTGATCTCGGTGAAACGGACACATTCGGCCATCCACAGCCAACCTCTGTTAATGTTAAACCTATCAAGGGGAAGTGTATTCTAGTCTCTGGTCACGATTTACATGATCTAGAAAAAATCCTGCAACAAACGGTCGGTAAAGGCATTAATGTTTATACCAATGGTGAAATGCTGCCTGCCCACGGCTACCCTGAGCTCAATAAATACCCTCACTTGGTTGGCAACTATGGCAGTGCTTGGCAAAACCAACAAAAAGAATTCGCTAATTTCCCTGGAGCAATTGTTATGACCTCCAACTGTTTACTCAACCCAAATGTAGGCCAATACGCTGAGCGCTTATTCACCCGCAGTATCGTTGGCTGGCCGGGTGTTGCACATATCGAAGGTGACGATTTTAATCAGGTAATTGAGTGTGCATTAAACCAACCGGGTTTCCTGCATGACGAAATAGAGCAGATGATCACCGTTGGTTTTGGTCGCAATGCGCTCATGAATGCTGCTCCAGCCGTCATCGATCAAGTTAAACAGGGTAATATCAAACACTTTTTCCTAGTCGGTGGTTGTGATGGCGATAAAGCCGAACGCAGCTACTATAGCGACTTCACCGCCGCAGCGCCTGACGATACTTTAATTCTCACTCTTGCCTGCGGTAAATTCCGTTTTAATAAAAACCAGTTTGGCGACATCAATGGTATCCCTCGTTTATTGGATGTGGGCCAATGTAATGATGCTTACTCAGCCATTCAGTTGGCCTTGGCACTGGCAAAAGAGTTTGATTGCAATATCAACGAACTGCCTCTAACACTCGTGCTTTCTTGGTTTGAGCAAAAAGCGATAGTGATCCTATTGACCTTGTTCGCACTCGGTGTGAAAGGGATCTACACCGGTCCAACAGCCCCTGCATTTTTAACCGATAATCTACTCACTATTCTTCAAAATAAGTTCGATATGCGTAGCATTGGCAACGTAGCAGAAGACTTAAAAACGATTTTGGCCGCTTAAGATTTAATGCCCTCATAAGAGGGCATTAAATTTGATGATCGTAGGAGAAAATATTATGTATTTTAAATGGCAAGGTCAAACGCCAGTCACACTGCACTGTATCGATAAGTTCTTTGAAACTGAAGATACGGTTTCTCTTCGCTTCGGTGAACCGAGCGAATCGTTACTGTTTGATTTTAAACCGGGACAATTTATCAATCTTGGAGTTAAAATAGCAGGAAAGATCGAATTTAGAGCTTATTCAATCAGTTCGTTGAACGCAGAGAATTACCTCCAAATTACCGTTAAACGTGTAGATGGCGGTAAAGTATCGAATTTTTTGATTGATCAATTACAGGTGACAGATACTGTCCAAGCACTTCCTCCGACAGGTGATTTTAATTGTATTGATCATCCACCGAAAATTCACGATGGGCAAAGTAAAGTGCTACTTATCAGTGCAGGATGTGGGATCACCCCTGTCATGGCTATGATAAAATATTGGCTTCACCATGCGATGGAGATTGATATTGAGTTTTTGCACATTGCTCGTTCACCCGAACAGACCCTCTACTTTGATACATTGGCAACCTATCACACCTTGTACGACAATTTTCATCTGAAATTATTGTTAAAAGACGCAAAGAACAGTGGCTATCCACAAGGAAAAATTGATATACACTGGTTGAAAACCCTAGTGCCAGATATGCATTCACGTAATATCTATTTGTGTGGCCCCGATAAATTCATGCGAGATATTGAAGGTTACTTACTCGAACTCGGCTTTGATATGGCTAATTTTTATCAAGAAAGTTTTAGCCCAATTCAAAATCAAAAACTTCTGATCTCAGACACCGAGGTCAAGATTGGCGTGGCTAACTTTGCTCAAACCATCAAGGCTCAGAAAGGACAATTGCTTGCTGATGTACTTGAAAATGCAGGAGTCCCTCTGATCATCGCTTGCCGCAGCGGTATTTGTGGCTCTTGTAAATGCAAAATCACTAAAGGTCATGTAACGACTTTGAATCAAGCCGCATTAACCGCGAAAGAAATCGAGGAAGGTTATATTTTAACTTGTTCTTCTACCATAGAGTCAGACATAGAAATCAATCTTAATTAAAAATAAATTATTTATCACTGAAGTGAAAAAATCGCATTCTTAGCCATATCAATGACAGATAAATCACCTCAATGTTCTTATCCTTATAAAAACAAGCCGCTCAGTGTTAAGTGAGCTGCTTGTTTTTATACTTCGGTTTTTATTTAATTAATGCAGCTTTAAGTTCGGACGTAAGACGCGATTAATTCTTCCCACCAACATCATTAGCCCAGTTTTAAAAATACCGTGTAAAGCCATTTGATGCATACGGTATAAAGAAATATAAACCACACGCGCAATACGACCTTCAACCATCATTGAGCCTTTGGTTAGGTTACCCATTAAGCTACCTACGGTAGAAAAACGACTCAGCGAGACTAAAGAGCCATGGTCTTTATAGATATAAGGTTTTAGCTCTCGGCCATTCAGTTTAGCAACGATATTTTTGAACGCTTGTGAAGCCATTTGATGGGCAGCTTGAGCACGAGGCGGGACAAACTTACCATCCGCTTGCGTACACTGGGCCAAATCACCAATCACAAAAATATCGTCATCACGCGTTGTCTGAAGGGTATCTTTAACGACTAACTGGTTGATGCGATTCGTTTCTAACCCTGCGATATCTTTCATAAAATCAGGTGCTTTAATGCCTGCCGCCCAAACCATGATCGTTGCCATGATTTTCTCACCATCTTTAGTGGTTAAACCATCTTTTTCGGCTTTAGTGACCATTGTCGTGGTGCGAACATTAACTCCTAATTTAGTGAGTTCACTGTGTGCAGCAGCAGAAATACGTGGCGGTAATGCTGGTAAAATACGCTCACCCGCTTCAATTAAATTGACATTAAGTTTACTGGAATCTAAGTCCCCAAAGCCGTAGCTGTGTAACTCTTTCACGGCATTATGCAATTCAGCGGATAATTCCACCCCAGTGGCTCCAGCACCAACAATCGCAATATCCACCGTTCCCTGACCATTTTTCGCATGCAGCTTTAAAAATTCATTATTCATTTCGGTACGGAAACGATGCGCCTGTTCAGGACTATCAAGGAAAATACAGTGTTCTTTCACTCCGGGTGTATTGAAATCATTAGATTTCGAGCCAATCGCTAATACCAGAAGATCATATTCTAGTTCACGTTTTGGCATTAACAGCTCATCATGTTCGTCTCTCAGTTCACTCAACGTGATCCGTTTAGCATCACGATCAATCGCTTCTAGACTACCGAGTTGAAACTCAAAACAGTGATTTTTAGCATGAGCACGGTAACTTAGAGCATCGACACCTTCATCCAAAGATCCCGTTGCAACTTCATGAAGTAGTGGTTTCCATAAATGGCTGGAATTACGATCCACTAAAGTGATTTTAGCGCGATTCTTTCGCCCTAATGTTCGACCTAGCTTAGTGGCCAATTCAAGTCCACCTGCGCCTCCACCGACAACAATAATACGTGTCACAATAACTATCCTCAAACAAATGGTAACAATCAGGGATCAGCACGACGAGTCACACTGAGAAAATTAGTCATACAGTTGTAGGTCTGTAGAGGTTTGCTATTTATCACTCTGAACAAAGGAAAAAAACTCAAATTGAGTGTTCCTGGCAAGTTGTTTATCTTGCTCTTCATTTTTTGATACTCATCAAGCTTTCTGAGCTGAAGGCCATTATATAGAGCTAAAATGGTGACGCAACCCTAGATTTTCATCGTTTTTGTCACGGCTATTGCTGCGTTAATCGGTCGGTATATTGATTATTGATCGGATTAATCATTCACAAAACTTTCTCAGATTGCCACAAAAAAAGACCCTACCATAAATTATGATAGGGTCTTGATTCAATTCGAGAAGTATCGTGCTAGCGAAAACTTCCCATTAACTCAGCTTACTTTTTCTTTGCTGGTTTTTGGTCATCTTTTTTCTTGATAACGGTCGTGCCTTCGAAGGTTTCACCTTCAACAAAAGCTTTACCGTAGTAAGAAGTAAACAATACTTCTTTCAATTCAGTGATCAATGGGTAACGAGGGTTAGCGCCTGTACATTGGTCATCAAAAGCACGTACTGATAAATCATCTAATTTCGCTAGGAAATCAGCTTCATTAACACCAGCAGCTTGAATTGAAGTTGGGATATCAAGATCTTTCTTCAGATCTTCTAACCAAGTCAATAAACGCTCAATTTTCTGTGCAGTACGGTCACCCGCTTGACTTAGACCTAAATGATCCGCCACTTCTGCATAACGACGACGTGCTTGAGGACGGTCGTATTGAGAGAATGCGGTTTGCTTAGTTGGGTTATCATTAGCGTTGTAACGAACCACGTTAGAAATCAATAACGCGTTTGCCAAGCCGTGTGGTAAATGGAACTCAGCGCCAATGTTATGAGCCATTGAGTGACACACACCCAAGAATGCGTTAGCAAAAGCAATACCGGCAATTGTTGCAGCGTTGTGCACTTTTTCACGAGCGATTGGGTCTGCAGCGCCATTTTTGTAGCTTGATGGTAGATACTCTTTCAACATCTTCAGCGCTTGCAGAGCTTGACCGTCTGAGTACTCATTCGCCAATACAGAAACATAAGCTTCTAGAGCGTGAGTCACTGCATCGTAACCACCAAAGGCTGTTAGTGATTTTGGCATATTCATCACTAGGTTAGCATCAACGATCGCCATGTGAGGAGTGAGTTCGTAATCGGCTAGTGGGTACTTAGCACCCGTTTTGTCATCGGTTACTACCGCAAATGGCGTAACTTCTGAACCTGTACCAGATGTTGTAGTGATACACACTAACTCTGCTTTTTTGCCCATTTTAGGGAACTTGTAAATACGTTTACGGATGTCCATAAAGCGCATAGCAAGCTCTTCGAAGTGAGTTTCTGGATGCTCGTACATCACCCACATGATCTTCGCAGCGTCCATTGGTGAACCACCACCAAGAGCAAGAATCACATCAGGTTGGAAGCTTTGCATCGCTTCGGCACCTTTCTTAACCACAGATAGCGTTGGATCGGCTTCCACGTCAAAGAACGTTTGTACTTCCATACCTTGAGCTTTCAACAGAGAAACAACTTCATCAGCGTAACCGTTGTTGAATAGGAAACGGTCTGTCACGAGGAACGCACGCTTCTTACCTTCAAGATCACTCAAAGCAATCGGTAGGCTTCCACGACGGAAGTAAATAGACTTAGGTAGTTTGTGCCACAACATGTTTTCAGCTCGCTTCGCAACCGTTTTCTTGTTGATTAAGTGCTTAGGACCAACGTTTTCAGAGATAGAGTTACCACCCCAAGAACCACAACCAAGAGTTAGCGATGGTGCTACGTTGAAGTTGTACAAATCACCAATACCGCCGTGGGTAGTTGGAATGTTGATTAGAATACGGGCTGTCTTCATTTTGTCACCGAAGTAACGAATGCGATCAGCATTAGTATCTTGGTTGGTATACAGACCTGAAGTATGGCCAATACCCCCAATTTCTACCATGGTCACCGCTTGAGCAACCGCGTCTTCGAAGTTGTCAGCACGGAACAAACCTAGTGTTGGAGACAGTTTTTCGTGAGCAAATTCGTCTTCATACGAAACTTTACCCAAACCTTCACCAACCAATACTTTTGTATCAGCTGGTACTTTAACGCCAGCCATTTCAGCGATAGCGGCTGCAGGTTGACCGACGATTTTCGCGTTCAGAGCACCATCGATCAGCAATACTTTACGCACTTTATCTGCATCTGCTTTGCTCAGAACATGAGCCTTGTGGCTAGCAAAACGCTCTTTTACTTCATCATACACTTCACTCACGACGATGGCTGCCTGCTCAGAAGCACACACTACGCCGTTATCAAACGTTTTCGACATTAAGATTGACGCAACTGCACGCTTAATATCCGCTGTTTCATCAATAACAACAGGTACGTTACCAGCACCAACACCGATAGCTGGCTTACCAGAAGAATATGCTGCTTTAACCATGCCTGGACCACCAGTAGCAAGGATTAGCGCAATACCTTCATGTTTCATCAGTGCGTTAGAAAGCTCAACGGATGGTTGATCAATCCAGCCGATAATATCTTTAGGGGCACCCGCAGCAACAGCAGCATCTAATACTAATTTAGCCGCATCGTTGGTTGAGTTCTTAGCACGTGGGTGTGGCGAGAAAATAATGCCGTTACGCGTTTTTAAAGAGATGAGTGATTTGAAAATCGCGGTTGAAGTCGGGTTAGTCGTTGGGACAATACCACAGATGATACCAACAGGCTCTGCAATCGTCATCGTGCCTAGACTTTCGTCTTCTTCAAGTACACCACAGGTTTTTTCGTCTTTGTATTTGTTATAGATAAACTCTGAAGCGAAGTGGTTTTTGATCACTTTATCTTCAACAATACCCATGCCTGATTCTGCCACCGCTTGTTGCGCTAGAGGAATACGAGCTTGGTTTGCGGCTAAAGATGCTGCGCGGAAAATTTTATCAACTTGCTCTTGAGAGTAAGTTGCAAATTCTGCTTGTGCCGCTTTAACGCGAGCCACAAGAGCATCAAGTTCAGCCAAATTAGTTACCGGCATAGTGGATCTCCTAAAATAGAAAAATGTTAAAAACTCTTTATTAAGCTTGCTGTCTCTCAATTTTATTTTGGTCTCACAAGAGCTTAAGTAACGACAGACTTAGTAAATTGCTTTCAGAACTGAGTATAATCTTTCACGGTTTGAAAAAAATTGACTCAGATCAGTTCTCAAAAACTAATTGATACCGCCCAAGAAACACAAGCAGAAAAAAACACATAAGAAGTTGAATTAACAAAGAAAAACAACAAATTAACACATGATTAAAAAAGAGGCTATCAAACACAATAAACTAGAAAAAGTACAACATTTTGTAAAAAAGTTTCATTTTTGTACAACATCACTGTCTGTAGCCAATGTTTTATGTGCCAGTTTGAGTATATAGACTCTTAAGCAACTCTCCAACCGCTGAGTGTTTTTTTACAGAAACTGTGTTGATGTTAACAATTCACTATTAAAAACCGATTTCGACTGCATTAATTGCAACAATGCATTATCACAATGATCCCATGATTAGTTTTTCTTAATCATGATCAGAGCCATGAACTAGTTTTTTTCATTCGTGATTTTGTTTCGATTAACATACATTATCCTCGCCTATCTACTTTACTCATCGTCAGAGACTGTTTTCATGCATTTTGAACTCGCCATTTTCCTGCAATTTTTTCTAGGACTGGTTGCCGCGGTTAACCCGGTTGGCATCATGCCTATTTTTGTGTCTTTAACCAGCCATATGACGTTGGAAGAAAAGAACAAAACTGCAGCCACAGCCAATATTGCAGTGGCTGTGATCTTAATTACTGCCTTACTTGCAGGGCAAGTTCTACTCGATATGTTCAGTATCTCACTGGATTCATTCAGAGTGGCAGGTGGCTTACTGCTACTGAGCATTGCTTTTTCAATGATGAGCGGAAAACTGGGTGAGGATAAGCAAAACAAGCAAGAAAAATCAGAGTACATAAGCCGAGAACAGATTGGTGTTGTTCCGCTGGCGATGCCTTTAATGGCAGGACCTGGAGCAATCAGTTCAACCATCGTCTATAGCTCACGTTATCCAAGTATGTTTGATACCGTAGGTATTGCTTTGACTATTGTCGTTTTTAGTCTCGGCTCTTGGTTGCTATTTCGCTCCGCACCTTACATTGTGCGTTTACTCGGTCAAACAGGTATTAACGTGATTACTCGGATCATGGGACTGATTCTTGGCGCACTCGGTATAGAGTTTATTGCTAACGGTTTGCGCAATTTATTCCCCGGTTTGACTTAACTGAATTCACTGAATAGCCATCAAAATACATAAAAAAGCGAAAGCACATAGGCGCTTTCGCTTGACGAAGTATGGTTTGATGACTTAACGCTGGCTTATTGCTTCTCCGCCAGAATGATTCGTAATGTACGACGAAGTGGCTCCGCCGCTCCCCATAACAGTTGATCACCCACCGTAAAGGCATTCAGGAAATCATCCCCCATCGACATTTTGCGTAAACGCCCAACAGGGATCGATAACGTTCCAGTGACTTTCGCCGGACTCAGATCACGTGCAGTGATATCGCGTTCATTAGGAACAACTTTAACCCATTGGTTATGAGAGGCAATAATCTCTTCAATTTCATCAAGTGGGATATTTTGTTTCAATTTAATCGTCAGCGCTTGTGAGTGACAACGCATCGCACCAATACGAACACAAGTACCATCAATTGGGATCGGAGTATTCTGTAAGCCCAAAATTTTGTTGGCTTCAACGCCAGCTTTCCACTCTTCTTTACTTTGTCCATTGTCACGTTTGACATCAATCCATGGAATTAATGAACCTGCGAGAGGCACACCAAATTGATCGGTGGGAAACGACGCCGAACGCATAGTTTCTGCTACTTTTTGATCAATATCTAGAATCGAGCTTGAAGGATTGGCTAATTCCGAACTAACCGCATCGTTAATCACACCCATTTGTGAAATTAATTCACGCATGTTTTGTGCTCCTGCCCCAGACGCCGCCTGATAAGTCATTGCACTGGTCCATTCAACCAAGCCTTTTTCATACAAGCCACCCAATCCCATCAGCATCAAACTAACCGTACAGTTGCCGCCAACAAACGTCGTCGTTCCTTGATGAATGCCTTGCTGAATCTGCGCTAAATTGACAGGGTCAAGAGTGATAATCGCTTCAGGATCCATTCGTAACGTAGAGGCCGCATCAATCCAATACCCTTTCCATCCCGCTTGGCGTAAAGCAGGATAAACCTTTTCCGTATAGGCACCGCCCTGACAAGTGATGATGGCATCTAACTGCTTCAAACTATCAATATCATAGGCATCTTGCAGCATTCCAGCGTCTTTCCCCAAGTTAGGGGCTGCAATGCCAATTTGTGACGTACTGTAGAATACTGGCTCAATGACATCGAAGTCTTTTTCTTCGACCATGCGCTGCATTAATACAGAGCCAACCATACCACGCCAACCGACTAAACCTACTCTCATCGCACTACTTCTCCGTGTGTTCAAATAAAAAATCAACTATCGCCCTGCAAAGGCTGTAATAGCATGTCATGTTATCTACTGTGCTTTATCGTCGATTTAAGTTCAAGCCCCGAAAAAGTCTAACTTGGCGTTTTTTAGCGTTTATTAATTAAAACTTCACTTAATCACTCAGATCTTGCAACACAATAATTTCATGCTACAAACTGTTTCATTTCATTAATGTTTCCAAAAAACAACATTTAACACTACAGTAATGTTTTTAACTGATACAAATCACAACAACTCGCTTTAAGTTCGATATGTAACAACATTTCATGTAAAGTCGCAGCCAAATAATAAGGATGCTTACCTCTCCTTGGTAATATCATCGAACTCGAGGTTCTAAACATGACACAAGCCCCCACACGCTTACCCAGTTTGTTGCAAGTTATTGTGGCACTGGGGCTGTTTTTATTATTAGCATTTTCTTTTACCGCTCAACTTGATTTACCCATTCAATTAGCACTTTATATTGGCTGGTTTATCATTATGGGATTAGGAGTTCGCCTAGGACACCAGTATAAAGAGCTGGAAAAAGCCGCGTTAACCGGTATATCTAACGGTTTAGGAGCGGTATTAATTCTGCTTGCCGTCGGCGCTTTAGTCGGTACTTGGATTGCTGGCGGTATTGTACCAACCATTATCTACTATGGCCTACAAGCCATTCACCCTTCTATTTTCCTGCTTGCCACGATGGTGATCTGTTCTTTAACAGCACTGGCTACAGGAACATCTTGGGGAGCGGCAGGCACGGCTGGGATTGCGATGATGGGCATTGGCCAAGGCCTTGGCGTTCCTGCTCCCGTCACCGCTGGCGCAGTATTATCGGGCTGTTATTTTGGCGATAAAATGTCACCACTGTCTGACTCGGTGATTCTAGCGTCTTCGATGTCGAACGTCGAAGTGATGGAACACATTAAAGGTATGCTACCGATTGCTCTGATCAGTTATGTGATTACTGGCATCATGTTTACTCTATTTGGTTTTCATTACGCTGGTAACGTCGATATGTCACAAGTGCAGTCGGTCATCACCGCAATGGAAACCCAGTTTTATATAACCCCTTACTCTTTCATTCCTGTGCTGATCGTTCTTGGTTTACTCGCCTTGCGTATGCCTTCGTTTCCTGTGATTAGCTTTGGTTCATTGTTAGGTATTATCTGGGCAGTCATGATCCAAGAAGTCGATTTCTTACCCGCCTTTAATACTGCTTGGGCTCCATTTAGTATCACATCAGGTGTTGATTTTATTGACTCAATTCTCAACCGAGGCGGTATGTCTTCGATGTTGGGATCCGTTGCAGTGATCATCTTTGGTCTCGGCTTTGGTGGCTTATTGGATAAAGTCGGCGTACTCGAAACGATTGCCAAATTATTTGAGCGCCGCGTCACCAATAGCGGTTCATTAGCAACCAGTACCATTGGTACGGCTTTTATGGGCAACGTATTTGGTTCCGCGATGTATGTTTCACTTATCCTGACACCAAAAATTTGTGCCAAAAATTATGACCGATTAGGCTATCAACGTAAAAATTTGTCACGTAATGCCGAGTTTGGTGGCACGCTAACGTCTGGAATGGTGCCTTGGAGTGATAATGGTATCTATATGGCCAGTATCTTAGGCGTCGCAACCTTATCTTATGCGCCATTCATGTGGCTAAGCTTTGTTTGCATTATTGTCACAATTTTTACCTCTTATATGGGATGGTTTGTCGACAAATGTGAGCCAACTGCGACGGCGAATGAGGTGTTAACTGACGAAGAGGTTGTGGTTCAACATCAATCGGTTTAAGGCTGCTGTCACTAATGCCCCAAAAAAACAAGGAGCACATTATGTGCTCCTTGTTTTTAGCGGTATCGACTGCTCACTCTATCAATACATAAGCAAACCAATACTCATCAGATGGTTAACCCTTTCGGGTTAACTGATCGCGTAAATTTGGTGGCGTACCTTTAATGGTTAATGTATCCGTTTCCGGATCATAAAAGACACGTTCCCCCATTAACAAGCTATCAAAGCTGATGTTCAATCCACCACCAGCCCCTACATACTTGGTGAGTTTGCGTACCGTTGCGCGATCACCAGGAAAGCTTTCTTCCAGTTGGTAACCATGCTCACGAGTAAATTCCAAGAAGCTGGTCCCTTCATGACTGGCAGGTAGCTCACTTGATAACTCTTTAACTTGAACTTCGTCACCGGATTTTATCTGGTCATTACAGTAGTCGTAGACCTGTTTTTTGTAGTTAATCGCTTCTTCTTTTTCAAGTTTGGCATCACTACAAAAATCTTCTACGGCTTGCATCAACACTTGATTTTGCTGTTTCGGATCAAGTCCGACTTCCGCTTGTAAAAAATCCAAGAAAAAATCAGACACTTTACGCCCAACTCGCCCTTTAATATAAGACAGATAGCGATTAGAAGATTTATCCGTTTCAAAGCTCGACAAGTCGACCCGCGCAGCAATATCCATTTTATTGATATCAAGGTAATCGGTAGCGCTGATGTCTAAACCCTCTGTCACTTTTAAGCTTTGATTGAGTGGTAATAAACCAATAAACAAATAGTGAGTCGCTAAAGATTGGTATTCCGCCAACACCAAAATACCTTCGTCAGCAAAAGGATACTTAATCAACTCTTGTTTAAGACGCTCGGCGCTTTGTTGTGAGAAAGTGTAAAAATCTTGTTCTCCTTTTCGCAACGCCTGTAACCAGCGTTGTACATCACTGTCCGCTTTAAAAGAGCCAAAGCCCTTTCCTGCTTTTGCATTAAACACGCGATGTAGCTCAGAAACTAAGTTTTCGGTTGAGGTATCATTATCAAGCGATTGAGTCCGGTAATTAACCATTAACTCATCGTTATCGTTTTTGCATAATTGATGCAAAATGACATTGGAAAGGTGCAAACTCATAGTGAAATAATCATCGTACTGGTTTCAGTTGTCAGGCATAGTAGGTTATCATAAGCCGCTTTTACTATCATCTATAGAGTCTTTATGCCTATTACATCGAAATACAGTAACGAACAAGTTGAAACTATCCTAACCGAAATCGCTGCCGTGCTTGATAAACATAATGCGTCTTCGGAACTTACGTTAATGATTGCTGGTAACATCGCGACTAACGTGCTTAACCAAAATGTGGCATTGGCCCAAAGAAAAGTGATCGCAGAGAAGTTTGCTCAAGCCTTGATCTCTTCTCTAGAAAAATAATTTTACTGACCGAGCGGATAATAGAAAAATTCATGGTAGATAGCGGAAATACATATGGTGAACGAGTCTCACGTCTAGTGAGCTGGGGGCATTGGTTTGCTTTCTTCAATATCATTGCAGCGATGCTGATTGGTACTCGTTACATCACTCAAACACCTTGGCCAGATACTTTTTTGGGGCAACTCTATTTAACCGTCTCTTGGGTCGGCCATTTCAGTTTTCTGGTGTTTGCTCTCTACCTACTGATTCTTTTTCCGCTCACTTTTTTAATCCCATCACGGCGGCTATTTCGTTTTTTTGCGGTCTGCTTTGCCACTTTGGGATTAACCGTATTATTAATCGACACCCAAACTTATCAAACAATCAATTTACACTTAACACCTGTTGTCTGGGAGTTAATGTTCAGCGATGAAAGTACGATTAGCGCCGATCTACAACATCTTTTTGTCGTATTACCACTGATCTTCCTCATACAATTGGCACTCTCTGAATGGGTCTGGCGTAAGCAACGTAAATTGTCCCATAAACGCATTGGTCGCCCAATCGCTGCCGTCTTTTTTTTCAGTTTTATTGCTAGCCATTTAATTTACGTCTGGTCGGACGCTTATTTCTATTCACCAGTCACCAGTCAAAAATCAAATTTCCCTCTTTCTTATCCAATGACAGCAAAGTCATTTATGGAAAAGCATGGCCTATTAGATAGAGACGAATATTTAAAACGACTACAGGAAAGCCAGTACAACGTCGATTTGGTCAGCTACCCATTAGAAAAAATTGAATTTGGTCGTCGCCCTAATCAACTCAATATCTTGGTAGTAAGCGTTGATAACTTACGTGCCGATGTACTGAATGAATCGCTGATGCCAAACACCCATCAGTTTGCGGAAAAGGCATTAACCTTTAGCAATCATTACAGTTCAAGTAATGATATGTATGGTATTTTCGGGCTATTTTATGGATTACCTAGCAGTTATGCAGGTAGCATTAAAGTACAAGGAACTTTACCAGTACTGATTGATGTATTAAAAAATCAAAACTACCAATTTGGTCTATTCAGTAGCGATAACTTCTCTGAGCCTCTGTTTCAAGAATCCGTTTTCCGTGGACTCCCGTTAGTGAAAATACCGTTTGCAGAGACACCAAGCGTTGATCAACAAACGATTAGCCATTGGTCTCAATGGGTACAACAAACTCATTCACCTTGGTTTAGCTTCATTGAACTTACTACGGTTGATAAATTTAATCAGTTGCTCCCACACGATAAACAAGCCACTACAACGGATAGATTTCGTCATAGCTACCATCATTCGGTCACTCAAGCTGATCTTGAGTTAGCGACTTTGTTTGATGAGCTGACAACCTTGGCTTTACTTGATAATACTATTGTGGTGATCACCTCTAACCACGGTACTGAGTTTAATGAAACCAGAAGCAATAGTTGGGGCGCTAACAGCAATTTCAGTCGCTACCAACTTCAGGTGCCCATGGTTATCTATTGGCCTGGTAAGGTACCAGCTATGTTTACTCACCGTACTAGCCACTTAGATTTTTCCGTCACTTTACTGCAAGATTTACTCGGAGTATCGTCTAACCCAAGCGATTTTAGCAGCGGTAAAAACTTGTTTAACGAAAGCAAAAGACGCTGGATTCTAGCTGGAGATACTCGTGAGCTCGCGCTGATTTCTGAGCAACAAACGACGGTCATTGATAAATTTGGCAACTTCAAGCTCTATGATGAACATTATCAAAGACTCACTAACGAGAATCCTACGCTACCCATTTTGATGCAAGGTTTAACCGAATTGCAGCGTTTTTATGCAAAAGATAATTAAATCATGGCGTTAAACATTTTTACACTTGACGCTGTAATCAAAAGCCAGTACATTACGCCCATCGGACTGTAGCGCAGCTTGGTAGCGCACCGTCATGGGGTGTCGGGGGTCGGAGGTTCAAATCCTCTCAGTCCGACCAAATTACCTCAATAAAACCAGCCACTTAAGGCTGGTTTTATTTTATAAAAAATTTGAGGTGGTAAAATGATGGTAAAACTATGGCAAAACATCACTTAGCGATTCATCAAATCCGGCTCAGTGGGTAGCTCAATCCCCCACGGAAAACCCTCCTGATCTGTCACGTCAAGCAAATCACGTCGATACACTGCAAGCACCTGCTTGCTCTCATCCGATAACTCCATCCAGCGAAGTGGATTCATTACGAAGTTATCCAGCTCTCTAAGCTTCATATCTCGCAGTGAACGCACTCGCGCAGCTTCCGACTCATTTCTCTCGCGTTCTAAATCTTCTGCTGTTTTTATATTCTTAAACGTCATTGATATCACCTTCAGTTAAAGACTCCTCTTGTGGCTCAGGTAGCCAGCGAATAGGGCAAGGAACTTCTCCTTGTTCAATTTCGAATGTGTAATCTACCCAGTCAGTAGATTGTTGAGGTTCAGCTTTGCTTGAGTCATAACAGTAGTTAATCGTCACTTCATCACGAGTAACAATACCAATGAATGGGCTTCCTTCTTCCGCCTCTGCTTGGCCTCCGTCAGGAATTTCAGATAAATCATAATCAACCCCATCTATGGTAACTACCAAGCCGTTTACGGATACTTTTGTGTTGTGCCACACTGGGCATGGGTTTAATTTGATTTTCATACTTTAATACCATGGTCCTATAGCTGTTATATCGATTGAAAAAGAATCTTGGGTAGCACCATTTGAGTATGCAGAGTAATTATATGCTGTGGCTGTTCTCGCCCAGACGCTAGCATTGCGCGCACGATTTCCCACGGCATTAGCCGTGACTTTTGGCGGAGAAGCAAAGGGGGCCGGATATGACAGATTTATTCCAATGGCTTTTTGCATTACGCCAGCTGTCGAGCCGTAGACATTAGATTCCTGTTCAGTTGTTGTCACATTAATTGTCGTTAAGCAAATCTGTACGTTAGCTGCAAACCTTAAAAAAACACCGTTTGGTGTTTGACCGTACTGCATCAACCCCCCAGTTGGGATTCCCTCTACTTGAGAGACATTACTCACTGAATTTGTTTGAGAATAAATTAAAATCCACCTACCAAAGGTTATCGTGTCAGTTGAAGTATCTCTACTAACCGTCCTTGTGAATTTGTTCCCATTAATATCCTCTACTAGTACTGAGTAGTTCCAATATGAACCTCCTGTTAGCCTTCCATGTACTTTCATAAACCACCAGTTAGCAGCAGAGGGCGGTTTGTTGGCAGGGTTAAATGAGGAACCATGCTGTATATTGATATATGTAACAGTGTTACTCGCTGGATAAAGAGTTGGATCATTGAAATTATTAAAAGAAACTGGGTTAGTACCCAATCCTGCAAAACCCACAGGGACAAGATGATTGATGTTTATATTGCTAAAGTTCGCGACATGCCTGCTAGCAGCAGTTCCCATTCCTTCCACTGACGCCCTTGCTGTGTTGTCATAGTCGTTAGTAGATAAGCCTTTCCCCGCTTCCGCCGGAACAAACCCACCCTCAATCTCTTCAAGAGCTTCGTTGTACTTAGTAAACGCAGCGCGTGGGCTTTCGCCTCTTCTTTTTTCTCCGTTCGGCCCGTCAGGCTGCGGCGTGTCTAGGTCAACTTTATAGAGTGACAAATCAGGCATCTTGTTTCTCGCTCTCTGGTTGTGGTGGAAGTGCTTTTTCTAATATGTAGTGAAATCGCGCTTGCAGCCCCGCGATCAACTCTGGCGTTAGCCGGTTGCCAGCGTTCGCCATGAGCACATCGGTAATTTCTTGGTTCGGTGTTTTCATAAAAACTCCAGGTATTAAAAAACCCGCCGAAGCGGGTTTGGTTAGAAGTAGTCATCTTCATGGATGTACATTATTGGAGAGTTATTAGAGTTCTCGCCCCAATAACCAAAAAAACCGCCAACAGGTAAGCTGCCTTGCCCTTTCCTTAAAACTCCGCAGGTCAACGATCCATTCGATTTTAGCCAAGTACTTACCGGAAATGGCAACCCACTTAATTTTGATATACCAATTAGCCTAGCTTTTATCATTGGCTTTTTTGTTGAAAAGTCTGGAATCATTTGAGCGTTAGAGTCACCAATTGAGTGCCATCCGGCACTGCCAGGAGGGTTAACTACTGGCGAAGGTGGAGATAAATACCCTCTCGGCATTTCCGGTATGAAGTCTGATCTGAAAGCTACCCCTCCATCATCGCCAAAAAATGCCATGCCGTATTCTGGAACGGACTGAGGCGGATCTCCGAACGCTATTACCTTTACTTCTCCAGATCTTGGGTTCTCTTCAGTGTATGTAAAGTCAACATAATATCTACCACCCGCTCTCATTATCATTACATGCCAAACTCCTTGCGACTGAAAAAGATAGCAGGCTATTGCGTTGAATCCGCTGTCGCTAATATAGACACTGGGAGCCGTTTCGGATGCGGGGATTCCTGTCGACACTGTTAGCTCTTTGCTCGATGTTGATAGCGCTGTTTTAAATCTCACTACGTTTAGCCGAGACGTGTTTGAAAGCGCAACAGAAACACCGCTTCCAGCTAACAATATTCCATAATCGTTTAACGCAGAAGTTACTGGATAGTACGCATATATATTAAATGACACATACTGATTATTCAGAGGCGAGCTTGAATACCCGTACCAAAGCTCTTGAGATATTGATACCAAACTGCCTGAAACTGTTGTTCTTAGCACGTACCCGCTAAATACGGTTCCAAACGAATCTGTATAAGCGATATGTCTTACCGCTGGACCAGCCGGCTGAACGAAAACAAGACATCCAGCAGGTATGTCAAACTCTTGAGTGATTGTTGGGGATGACAAATACTTAACTTGGAATGTCATTGTCCCCTTGTATGACATAGGGAACCATCCACTAGAAATATTAAGGGATTTATCTAGATCATAGATAGACAGACCATAGCTCATATTAGCCTCCCAAGTCTCACCCTAAGCAGTCCGCTTTCATCGTATATGTCAATTCTGTCATTGCTAATATCCATACCGCCGCTGCTTGTCGATGAATTTATTTTTATGTCACCATTTCTAAAGTTCATTCTAAGAATTGGTTCGTTATTTTGGTTTTTTGCATCAGACTCTAACCAATCTGTAAATTTTGCAGATCCGATTGATGCATTACCAATAATCGCCGAATTCAAAAACGCCGTATCGTTAACAGTGTCGAACACAAATGGAGCGTGTATCTCGCCGTTAACTGTGTTTAAGAATCCGATTGTATCGGCCATGACCAAGAATTCAGAGCGAACTTGACCATCCGCACCAATTGACGCGCCGAGCCCAACCCCTGCTTGCACAACTTTACCATCTGCACGAACCTGAGTTTTAACTTGCCAGTTCGCTTTTACAGAGCCGTCTAACTCCGCCAAAGCTTCCGATGTTTGCTGCACGACCGATTCCGCTTCGCCTATCTGAGCAGCAAGGGTTTGGATATCCTGAGCCAATGCAGAGTCCGCATTAGCTCTAGCCGTTTGTTCTGACAATATCGCCGCTGCATTGCCATCGACTTTGGCTGTCAGACCGCTTATATCCTGAGCCAATGCAGAGTCCGCATTAGCTCTAGCCGTTTGTTCTGACAATATCGCCGCTGCATTGCCATCGACTTTGGCTGTCAGACCGCTTATATCCTGAGCCAATGCAGAGTCAGCGTCAGCACGCGCGGTTTGTTCTTCAAGTATCTTAGCCGTGTTATCGTTAACTGTTGTAGAGATCGCGACAATAGACTGAGCTAAAGCCTCATCTCTCGTTACTGATGTTGCGTCCACTCTAGCTATATAAGCTTCGTTATCGCCGACTCTCGATGCTAGTATAAATATCTGCTTCGCTTTGGAGTAGTCCAAGCTGTTGTAAGCTGATGTTATGGTTCTCGTTCCAACAAACGTGTCTTGAGATCCGTCGTCACCTGCATACCAAAGGACATCATCTGGCGCGCTTTCATCGTCCCCCGTCAGATAGCCTATCAAGTTGCTTTCTATTTTGCCGCCAATCTCACCAACAATGCCGCTAGCAACGTCTTCTTGAATTTCTTCAACGAGACCGGGGGCAAGTTCGCCTGAGCCGATTTGCCCTTCTAAATAACTGAGAAGCTCGTTAGCGTCGGTCGATGATTTTCCATACGTCCAATCTGTCCACGGGCCCACGTTGCCGGTTCTGTCTTTTATTCTGGCTCTAAACCAAAATTCAACACCAGACGACAACCCCATCATCAAATGATCGGTAGTTGGATACGCATAACTTCCTAAAGCGATAGCGTTGGTGCCTTGAGCGTTATCTGCATATTCAATTTCAGTGAGAAGCGTATCTTCTGAACCTGAACTAAACCCCCAAGAAAGATAGATTGAAAAAGCTTTACTTGTTGTTGTGAAAATAGCTAAAGCTGGTGGCTCACCTATTTTACCGACAATGTCGGTCAGTGCCGATGACTTGGGGATAGATGCAACATCTGCAGAGTTTATTGCTCTTACTCGTGCTAAATATTGACCAGTGTAAACCCCTTTTATATCAACGCTAAGCTGCCCAGTTCTTGGCAGCTTTATCCACTCGCCAAAATCTTTTCTCCATTCAACTTCATAAGAGACGGCATTTTCAACAGCTGACCATTTAATTGACATGGTTGTTACAGCCATTGTCTGCTCTACATAAACAGACTGTCCTATAGTTACCTGTTCAGGTGGCTCTTGACCGCCTACTGGTATTGCACTGATAGGCCGATCTTCAATCCTTGCACCGGTATCGATGAAATTAAATTTACTCGGGTTATATTCAATGCCAGCAAACTCATATTCAATACTTTCACTATCTGCTTTATTTACCGAAATAATTTGAAATAGCTGGTAAGTTAGTTGATTACTTTCCAGAGTCCACTGTAAAAACTTAATAGGATGACCGCTGTATGAAAGTGACACTGTTACAGAACGACCATTAACAGCATTAATTGTACGAGATTCAGCCTTGCCAGTTGGTAAGTTAATAGCTAACCGGTCACCAATGTTTGCCGTAACATCTCTGTCCAGCGTGATCGTTAATCCATCGTCTGAAACGTCGCTAATTCTGCCGCCAATTTTTACGCCAGAGATAAGATCGTCCGCAACCCCCACGATATCACCGACCATGGGAATTTCACCTTCCATCCCCGTCTTGAAAGATACAGCACGATCGTTATTGTTGGTGTAGATGGCCCATTTTCCGCGCCGCTGAGCTTCTGATTCACGAGTACAGCCAAATGCCGATAGTTCTACGACATTATAACCATAGCGGCGTTGCAATGCGTTGTCGTAAGTCGTCGTAACATCCGACTCGTAGCTATTATCAGGATTGTCATAACTCACTAATGCCCGAGTGTATTTTACTCGCTCATCGCTACCTGAATAAGTAAATGCACCATCAATAACGTTAGCGTTAGTGAAGATGTAATCCATGTCTCTTGGCATATCAGCACGAACCGTCATCTGGCTCTGCATCCAATAAATCATACCGCGATAGATAGACGCGATATCTCGAAGAACCTGCCAAGCCTCAGCTGCTGTTGCGATATAAATATTACATTCGTAGCGGTGTTCGGTGCCGCCTTTGCCATTTGGAACAAGTTGATCACAATATTGAGCAATTCTGTATAACTCATATTTATCGACAAACTGAGGACCAACTTTGTCGCCGATTGAAAAGCGGTTTTCAATAATGATGTCATACGTAACCCATGCAGGGTTATTGCTGTAAGCAATCTTAAACCCACCAGACCAAACACCTGAATAAGTGCGAGTTTCTGGATCGTAATTATCCGGTACACGAATTTTACGCATCTTAGCAAGAGTGCTGATGGTCGGTATATTGCTAAACTGACTAGCGTCAAACTGAATGCCCAACAATGCCGTATTAGGGTAGCGCATTTTGCGGTCAATGACTTCAGTGATCGCTGCAATGTACATCGCGTCTGCAACACGAAGGCTATTTTTGTTTGGCGTTAATCGAGTAACCCTTATTGTCCAGTTATCACCTGCTGGTAGATCAACCCTAATACTTCTTTCGTAGCTGTTAACCGCTCTTCCGGTAACGCTGGGCTCGCTTACTGTAGCGTAACTTCCTCCATCGGTAGAAACTTCAATCCGAAAACTGATTGAATAACCAACCAAGTCGTTATTATCTTTTTGCTCCTGCAGCGCTGGCCAGTGAAAACGGATAATAACTGCTGAGAGCTGGTTATCTGTCAGAGCTTTAGTCCAAGCCGCATCACTGGTTAACTCAACCCCAACTATTGTTTCCGATTCAACTGCAGGGAATCCTTGTATGTACTCTTGATCGACAGTGCCAGGACGGAAGTCCCACTTAACGCCAGGAAAATTACTTGTACCGTTGGCTGAAACTAGTGGAGTTCCATCAAGGAATATTTTCTTTTCATCGACCCCGCCTTCAAACTCCCCTTCTCCAAGCGCCAACAAAATTCGAGCATTCGCAATTGATCTTAAATCGCTCGGGGCTTCGTAAGGAGTTCTTGCCTTTGAATCACCCGCTTTTTTTCCTGAGATAGTCTTATTCATGAATAACTTGACCTTAAGTTAAGCTATATCTTCTGCGTAAATGCCAGCGCTAATCACGGCGCCACCAATAATTCTTTCACCATATCCTATACCAACGATATGGCCTGAAGCGGTGGTATTCACCGCACCACCAAAGGCATAACTTGGCGAATTCTCTGATGCCTCCCTTGCGGAAATTCCTTTTTGTTGGGGAGAGATCATTTGCACAACGCCCCCAATCGTCATTGCTAACCCGACTGAAGCCGCCGTTCCCCAAGCACCAGCACCAGCTGCAAATGCAGCCCCAACACCACCGGTTGCTATTGCTGCTGCAGCAATGATCGCTACACCCAATACCGTTTGTAGAACTCCTGCTCTTTTGCTTCCATCAACCACCGGCACAATACGAACCTCTCTGGTTCCTGCCATTGTGATGTCTTGATCGGTAATGTTTTCTCGGTTTCGAAATATTGCGTAGCGAATACCTTTTTTTGATTGCTGTTTAATAAATTGCTCAAAACCATCTACAGTGTTTTTTAGTGCTGAGAATGCCTCTTTCGTTGTGCCGGAATCTAAGTGATAAGAATGCTGGCGCCCGAATCTCTGCGCTAGAGAACCGGATAATAGAATGGTTGTATATGACATTTTCTAAGGTTCCGTTGTTAAAATTTGGATACAAAAAAAGCCACATAAGCGGCGGAGATCAACTATTTAGTTATCGGTACTATGAACTGACTATTTCATTGGTATAACTTAACAAACCTAGTTGCATAAAATAAGGGACGTTCGTGGGCATTAATGATGTAGTAGTAATTGATGTAGAAACATCAAACCCTAACTTATCCTCTATCTGTCAGATAGGGGCGGTAAAATGGACAAATGGAGAAAAGCTCGAATTATCAAGCCTTATCAATCCAAAAACTTACTTTTCAGAAGTAAATAGTCATATTCATGGGATCAGTGAACATGATGTGGCTAACGCTCCAGATTTCGCTGAGTTTTTACCAACTTTCATTGATTTTGTTGGCGACCGTATCATTGCTTCTTATGGAGCGTTTGATCGCTCTGCGATTAATAAAACACTTGAACTACATGAACAGACCTTGTTGAGTAACCAATGGTTAGATATTTCCACTGTCGTTCGTCGCACGTGGCCAGACAAATACGCCCAAAAGGGTTACTCTCTTAAAAATGTTACTAAAGATCTAGGCCTTAATCTTGATAACCATCACGATGCGCTTGCTGACTCCATAGCCGCTGCTGAGGTGCTTAATGTGGCGGTTTCGCAAAGCAACACTCAAGCAACAGAATGGTGTGAAATTCTTAAGAAAAGAAAGTCTAAATACCATATTGACTACCCAGATTCAGGAACGAAGGCTCCACCACCCAATGAAGATGGGCCACTCTATGGCGAAGTGGTAGTATTTACGGGCGATTTATCTATACCAAGACCACAAGCTAAAATTGCCGCTGCAAATGCAGGCTGTGAAGTTAAAAGCAGCGTTAGTCGCAAAACTACGCTTATTGTTGTGGGCTCTACTAACTTTGCCTTAATTGGTGACAAAGGGAAAAGCAGTAAACAAATCAGAGCGGAAGAACTAGCCGCTCAGGGTTTTCCGATTCGCTTTCTAAGTGAATCAGATTTTATGACAATGTTACACACTGAAAATTAAGGAATATAATGAATAAATATCTCACTATGGCTCTTACTGTCTTACTTTCTGGCTGCACCAATAATGTAATGGAGCCAACTGTAATAGAAAGAATTGACTTCCCTACTCATGAATATGAAGCCTTAGAAAAAGAAGGAACAGGTAAAGTTTCTGGTCAAGTATTCCTTAAAACCAAGGGGGGAGATGTAAAATACGGTGCTGGATCTAAGGTTTGGTTACACCCTAAGACATCATATAGCGATCAATGGTATTCCATCCACCAACAAAATAATTTTAAAGTTTACGGCTACGGATTAAAGACATTAAGTAAACCTGATAGCAGAATTGCTCCTTTTGTCAGAGAAACACAAGCTGATGGTTACGGATACTTCTCGTTCAGTGAAGTGCCCGCTGGGACTTTCTACCTTTCCAGCGGTGTAACATGGGAGATACCAGGAGCTGCGCCTCAGGGAGGTGTGATCATTCAAATCGTCGATGTGGAAAATGACAAAGAAAATAAAGTTATGTTAACTAGATAGCTTAAACGCAATCTAGCGATGTCTGACCACTAATCTGGTGTTTCTTTTCCAGTAGCCACCATAAACTTCTCGCTTGCTTAGCCTTCCGTATAGATGGTGAATAATTTCTCCATTTCCAACATAGACGGCGGCATGGTTTACTCGCTTGCTGCGAATTTGCATAAGAACAACATCCCCAACTTTGAATTCAAAGTTGGCTAAATCATCTGGAGAGCCTGTACTCACAGGCTTAAAACCAGCAGATTTAAAGTTCTCGAGATAAAGCTCTTGATCACCCTCCCACCAGCCATCTTGCCTTTCATAGTCTGGCAGCGTTATTTTCAACTCTTGGCTGTAGTAATCACGAACTAAGGTGTAACAATCCCAGACCCCATGAACGAACTGCCTCCCAATCAATGGAGCTGGTTCACTGCTTGGCGTGAATGCATGCAAATCACCTTCTGGCCAGCTGAATATATACCAATCAGCTTTCGGGTATTCTGAATGCAGACTGTGAGCTTTAGCTAGATCGGTCAAACTTGGATTGCTTGTTGAGTCTGGGTGACTGTGGCAAATACCTAAAATATCCCCCATGAATTCACATGCGCTTAGATCAGCAGGATGAATAATAAAATCATTCTCGGGTTCTGGCGCACTGTTCCTGCACGGAACGTAAACCATATCATTATCTTGCTCGATTAATAATCCACAGCACTCTTTGGGGTACTGCAACTTTGCGTGCTCTATAAAGTCGAACTGCCACATGCTTATTTCCTTATTAATCTCACTGCCGGAAAACCACCATGAGGTAACTGGTTATTTTCGCCAAACCGTAATGCACACCCAGTTAGTGTCCCTGAACATTTATCATTAGCTGGATCATCTGTTGGTTCGTCATTATCAGTAAACATGGCTGAGCCGCTATAGCCGCAGTCTGCGCCGCGATACTGCCCTTTTAGGCACCACTGGCAATATGCAGTCATTTTCCGGCCGATTTGGATACCACCCACATCGGCTGGGCTCGACAACTCAAACGTAACAGCCGTTTTATCTTCCGAGACCTTGCGCCGGATATACCAGATCTCTACGTGCTCTTGTTCAGGATCTGCTTGATCGTTCCCATTTGGAAAATTTTCAGCATCAAGATATTTACTCAGCGTTCTGCGTATTGTCACTTTTGCTTGAGACATGTCTTGATAAGCCAAGCACAGAGCTGTAATAGATCCATCAACATTGGCCACACTTAATGTTGGTGATGAGGGGGATCCATCACTAGTCGCATTTAGCCCCGTTATTTGGCAAGGCCAACTGTAATAACGTTCGCCCCGCCAAATGATCGCCTTAGAAGTCAACGCTTCCCCTGTTGTAAGTGAGACTTGTATTTCTTCTTCGCTATATGGCTCAAGGTGGGATTGAAATCGAAGTATATCAGCGTCAAACTCCGAGCCATCTACCTCAAAAAGTACTATTTCACTGCCAGGTTCTAACGTTTGGATATCCGTTGTTAATGACATTATCGTTACCTTATGGATGAAAAGCTTCAATAAATGTTGCGCTTATTCGGTACATTCCTGCCCCCAGTGGGAGCAAGGAATACTCTTCGACTTTGTAAAGACCAATAGGAGATAGCGGCGGCTTCCATGCAAAGGATTTATACCCTTCGTGATCATCAAAAAACTGTTTGATCGCTCCAGCTTCGGCTTTTCTCTTGGTAAAGCTTAATGGCCAGCTTTGTTGGCGGTTGTTAATTCCATCCCCTGCAGATTGGGTATAACCATCACCAAATTTGGCGCTTCTCACTCTAAAGTTTGTGCTTCCTGTCGCTTCTTTGTCCGCGCAAAAGGTGAATACACTAATTGCCATAAGTTACCTTCCGTTTTGAGCACGCCAAATTAAACCGCCGGGCCTTAACTGCTTGGCAATTTCTTCTCTGGCTCCCATTTTTGCCGAATCTGCATAGGCTTTAGCAATAGACTGCTGATCGATACTTGCGCCGTTATTGCTTTGTGAATCTGGGATATTGATCTCTTGCTGAATAACCACACTGGAAGGGGACGAGACAACTGTATTTATGGCAGGAGCATTTAAACCAACCGCCCCGCCAGAAGAGTAACCTTTTAAGCCTTCTTTGTAGTTAATCACCCCTTTGCGCATGGCTTCAACAATACCAACCCCACCAGCTCGAGAAACATCAGCTTGAGACCAAACAACTTCCCCTTTGTGAACGATACCTGCTGGTTTATTTTTATCTCCGGGCCCTGTATATCCACCGGAACTAAAGCCTATGCTGTCAAATGATGAACCGCCAAAGCCGTTACTTAATCCAGTAGAAGGCGCTGATGCTGCACCAGCTGAAAAAAACGAAACACCAAGACTTAATATTCCGACAGCCGCCTGTTGTGATGCTATTCTCGCCATGTCTTGTAGTATCGATTCCGAAAAGTCTCTAAATGACGCTTTACCATTAACAGAAAATTTATAAATAGAATCTTCCATTGCAGTAAATGCACTAGTAAAAAAACCTTGAGTTATCTTGGCGGCTCTATTTGCTTCGTAAACGTAGTTATCAAATGCGGCTTTGGCTCCATTTTTCCAATTGGACTCTAGCTCATCAAGCTGTTCATAATACTTACGTTGCGCCTCAAGTCTTTCCTCCAAGCTTTGCTCTAATATCTGCTTTTGAGCATCCAGCTCATCGTTTGACATTTTGCCCGCTAAATTGCTTGCCGTGGCTCGTTCAATTTGCTTTGCAATATCATTGCGAATTGCCTGTTCTTCTCTAAGACGTTTTAGTACTTCATCTCCAGCGCCGTAATTTGCTAGTGAGTTTTGGTAATTTTGAACATCGCTGGCTAGTTGAGCCGTTGTTGATGCTTGCATATTCTGAATGCGAATCACTTGCTCTCGAAGCGCTAATTCAGATTCAATGGCAATATTTTTCTTTAATTGTTCTCGAATGGTATCTTCTTCGGCAATCAAGCTTTTTTGCTGAGCGGTAAGAGTTTTCTTCTCTTTTAGATCAACAATCTGTTGCTCAAACTTGACCAATTGTTGCTTTGAAGAAGAGAGTTTGGCATTGGTATTGAGTTGTTCATTAAGTGCTGCCTCTTGCTCTCTTAAGCGCATTAGCATTTGCTGAGCCGCGCTGTCATTAACAGCTTTACTTGAATCTTTGAATTGTTTCTCTATGTATTCAATATCTTTTTTTATTTGTTCTGGGTTTAGAAGTTGACTGTTAGGGTTGGCGACCCTAATAGCTTCAATGCTGGATAAATAATCTTCGACTGCTTTTTTTCTTTTTTCATCAATAGACAAGCCTTCTTGTCTTATCTTATTTACAGATGAAATGCCTAGTTTGGCTTCTGATTCAATCTTGTTTATTCTGGCTTTTCTTTCAGCTTCATCTTTATCAAGCTCTGAAATAATAAGTAGCTCATCGCGTTGCTGCTTTAATCGTTCAAGTCTCTCATTATCGGCTTTTGCCATTTTTTGCAATCGATTTGAGTCGATATAACCAAAATTTACATTTCTACCGCTAAGAATAGAGTCTCTGCCCTTGCTTATTGCTTCTATCTTTTTGATTTCTTGCTCTATTTTCACAAGTTCTTCGGATGAAGTATCTTTTCTTCCTACGTTTAAAACTTCATCCCACGCATCAGCAGCAGCAGATCTTATAGATTTCCACGCTTTTTCTATATAACCAAGATTATCAGTGATCTCACCTGTTCTCTGATCAATGGTATCAGCATATGTTTTTACAGCTAACGAGACCGCTTCTTGTTCTCTGCCCTGCATTTGCAAGGCTGTGATTTGCTCATAAATAGAAGATGTTAAAAAGTTTTGGGCTTTATCTAGTTCAATAATTGCCTTGCCAGGCTCCTCAGAAAGCCTGATAAACTCTGCAATCGTTTCAGATACAGCCTTGCCTGTTGCAGACTCCATTTTTACAGCTGCAAGCGCGACCATTTCTATTTGATTAGCTGAAAAAATAGCACTATTTGCAACTTCAGCGATCGCTTTTGCTGCATTGCGCTGAGTGCCAGAAACCTCATCAAGGCGCTTGGCCATTTGAGATAGTTGATCTGATGTAACACCTGATGCATTGCCAGTTAAAATTATAGCGTTTTTATAACGGTCTGCCTCTGCACTGCCTTGATAGTAAGCAAGAGCCAAAACTCCTGCGGCCGATGCTGCGATAGTAAATGGATTGACAAGCCCAAGTACATACCCTCCCATGGCTTTAGCTGCGAGTCCGATACCGCCGAACATATCTTTAATCTGTCCGCCTTGCTGTAATAATACGGTCAGTGGCTTTTGTCCGCCCTGCAATGAAACTGCGATATCAGTAAACTGAGCTGGCAAACCTCGCATAGCAAATGCCATTTCTTTTGCGGATTTACCATTCTTTCCAAACTCAATAGATGTTTTACCAACTGAATCGCGCATTTCTTTAAGCTTGCCAAGATAAATGTCATAATCATCTTGTCCTATTGTCCCAGCCTTGCGGTGCTTACGAAGCTTTTCCTCCATTTTATCAATACGATCATACTCAGCAACAACAGGGTCAATCTGTGCAACTAACCGAGACAACTCATCTCTTTGTCTTCTTGCTGATTTGTTTAGACGCTCTACAGCTGCTTCAGCCCTGCCGGCACCTTGAGTAAAACTGCCAGTATTCATCACCATATTAACGGTTAAATTACCGAGAGAGCGAGATGACATGAAACGATCTCCAGTTGAGAAAGCCCAGCAGTGCTGGGCCGTTTATTTTTTTTCGGTTTGTTTTGCTACAGCTTTAAGTGCAGCAAAAATATCATGAAGATTTGCTGATTCTTCTGGTATTGAATTATCTTCACTACTTGAGGGGTAAATATTTATATCTTCCGGCTTAAGGTTCGTTTTATTTATCGCTGCAATTAAGAACATCAAGCTTTCAGTCGCATCAGTAATACGTCGCTGATTACATAGTGGTCCGTGTTTAATTCGATAAGACTGCCAGTCGATAACCTCTTTATAAGTTAATTTTTGCTTAGCCTCTTCGACCGTGGTCCCGCCAATTCCAGCGAGGACGAGTTCTTGCCAGAACTCACACTCTGGCTCGATGGCTTTGGGTCTGCCTTATTCCCTAAGCCATTAGCATCGTAAATAGCATTGAGTAATGCCATGGCAAGTGAATCACAGATAGGTCCATGTTCTTCGTTTCCAACGATGTCTTCAACCTTAAAGACTGGTGAACCATATTCATCAACCACACTAGACGAGATCCTAGACGCCATAACAAAAACAGAATCGGTGCCTGATTGACTCTCTTCAATCAGCGTTATAAATGACTTCTTCCGAATATAAACAACGGCCTCATGGAGCTTTTTGTCGTCAGTGATCCATTTGATTTCACGACGTTCTGGTTTGGCTGGCGCAAAAGCACCAGCATTTTTCAACATATCAATACTGAGCTGTTGCATTAATTAATCCTTATTCTTTTGGAATTAAAATAGGGTCGCCAGACACTTGAATGCCTACGGTTGATGCGACCACAGCATTCAATGCAAAGCTAAATGGATAGCTATTCATGAACCCTTCAAAAGCAATCCAACTTCGCGTTGCCGGGAGGGTGAATTCAGCGGCTTCATTCTCTCCGGAAACCGTTGGAGCGATACCTTTACCATCAGACCACCCAATAACCCACTTCAAAGTAACACCTTGGGTTTTTAGTTGGTGTAAGCGAACGTGGCTTGCATCTTTTGGATCGACGTTAATACCAAACGTGGCCGTTCCAGGCGTTGCCATTCCAGATTCATAGGTCCGAGCATCACCTTCTAAACATGATGTTTCGATCTGATCTAAGGTTGAATCAATACCGTCAATTGATGTAACACAGCTTACAGCTAAAAGAGAACCGTCTGCTGGGTCAATCGTATATAGAGATGTGCCTTGTGTCTTTATGGCCATGTTTTGTCTCCAATTGGTGCCGCATAGTGCGGATTTTTTGATGCACAGGAAAAATAAAACCCGACTCATTGGTCGGGTTCTAAATTGCTTTTGTGTATTTTGGTTATCTATCGACTAGCCAATCAACATCAAAACCACTGCGATAGTTCATGGTTTCGCTGTCTCGGTGCTCTCCTCGATAACTAGTTAACATGCAGTAGGGTTCGATGGCATGGCGAATCGCCCCTGCCACCTCTCTAACCGATGATACGGAGTCTCCATATACATCGATTTGAAGTGTGTAATCATCGATATCTGGTCTATTGTCCATATAGTTTTCAGGCTGACCTGTTATGACCTGCCAAACAGCATAAGGCTTTACTGGTGTTTGAGGCGCAAGCCCAAACATATAAAGCCTAACTGGACTGCTTCCAAGTAAAGATGTAACAAGTGGATCTTGGCTGCAAATAAGATGAATAGGGGCGGTGTTCACTTGTATAGTTCCTTGGCGATTTCTCTATCTAATTCATGCATAAGTGTATCGATCGCTTGTTGCCGTTTTTCTGCAAGCGCAGGGCGCAAGAAAGGCTTTGCTCTGCTGTGCTCGGTACCTAACTCGATTAAATGCCAGTGAGGAGTGTTTCCTTTTGCACCTTCGTCAGGGTTCCCTTTAGGAATCCGGCCTTTAAGAGTGGATACGCCTATTCGATACATTAGATCGCCAGTCTGTTTATAATGTCGACTGGCAAATTGAAGTCGGATGTTGTCTCGGATTCTTCGAGCGGTATTTGGGTCATCAACTAAGAGTGCGTTTTCTTTAGCAGCTGCCGCGATCACGTTAGCTGCTTTTCTTAACGCTCTTCGTCCCGCAGCATCACCCACTTCTCGATCTAATCTTGCTAATTTATCTTTAATTTGATCTAGACCGTGTATTGCAAACTCTACATTTTTCATTCAACACCTCTCATGTGTTGATTTGGATATTAAATGCCGCTAGTGCTGACACCTGCTTTACACTTAAATCTCCACTCCTGCCGAGCAGTTTTATCTGTTTCGACTGAAACTATGCCAAATACTTGACCTTCCCATAGTATTCGACACTTATATAAACTTTGTTGGTCATAGGGAAACCAGCGCATGTTAATTCTTGCGTCTACTTCGGCATGTTTAGATGCAGAAGATATCACTTCTCGACCTGCACCCGTTAAAACCTCTGCGGGGATGTTTGGTTTACCAGGTGATAATTCAATATTCACCCAGATGATTGTCATTTCGCCCGTTAGTGGATTTTGTTCCTCTATTGGCTCCTGAATATTTACTGAATGGATTAAGCGATGCGCTAACATTAAACACCCCAGTTAATGCGAAATGGTGTAAGTTTAATTTCTGCACCTTTGCGCAATTTTTCCGCATCATCAGGTGATGCTTGGTAAGAGGCTTGCATGAGCATAATAACCCCAATTTTTAATGATGCTGGAAGTTCGCTCTCACCTTCTGGGATTACGCTAGCTAGAGGCTGATCGATAAACTGCTCCGCTTCCGATTCCGCGCCATCGAGTAACATTTGCAGTTTTTCATCTTCAAAGTCATGAATGACGCTTAGGCATTGCTTGGCGCTTTCAAGGGTAATTATACTCATGGGTTATCTCGTTTAACTTACGACTTTGCTGTCGTTTTTCTTCCGCGCTTTTTGGGTTCAGCTGCTTCTTGTTCTTCTTGAGATGGCTCTTCATCTTTCGAAGGTTCAGCTGCTTCTTGTTCTTCTTGAGATGGCTCTTCGGCGAGATAAACCATTCCTTTCGCGTTAAGCTGCTGATATTCCCATTCAGTAACTTCAAACGGCTCTGAGCTTGGCTTCTTCATTTGATTGGCAAATCGCCCCCAGTAGAAACATTTCTTTGCCTTAACTGTTACTTTTTTCATTTCGATTACTCCAAATAATAAAGGCCGAACTAGCGGCCTTTATGGTTGTTTTGATTAATCATCCCTTGCGATTACGCTTCTTTTAGTTCGCCAGTCACAAACGCTTCAGGGCGATACACCGCGAACGCTAAGCGCTCTTCGGCACGCAGAGTAACCATATTGTTTTCAAAGTCTTTATCGTTTTCTGTCGATACCAGAACTTCGATGTCCATGCGGTCGAAGATCTGTGCAGCAAGGTTAAACGCACCCGTTAAGAAGGCGTTTTGGTTGATGGACTGAGTAGCCACAACAGGTAATCGCCACAAGGTTGGCGTGGTACCGTTTTGTGGGTTACCGATGATGTATTTACCGGTACTGTCTTTCAGCAGTTCGATCGTTGCCCAGTCGGTAGGGTGAAGAACAATGCCAGTTGCTGGGTATTCTGCCAGTGCGGCTTGAAGAATAGCCAAGCGCAGGCGGTCAATGCGCTGCTCTGTGGTCACTTCTGCACCTGCTGGCGCTGCATAAGCGGACGCTTGCGGAATAATGCCATGCAAGTTTGCGCCTGTGCCGTTTCCGTACAATAGCTGACCTTCTTCTTTGATCATCAAGCCGTAACGCGCTCGCGCATCAATGAAGCTGGCTAGAGCGGAAGCGTCATCCAGAATTTGGCGTGATGCCTTCATCAAATGCGCAATGGTTTGCACGCTGGCATTCTCCATTGCGAAGTTGATATCTGAATAGGGTTTTGATGTGTTTTCAGCCACTGGAGCGGCGTTGTTGGTAAAGCCCGTTTCTTTGACGTACTGAACCATGTTGCTGGTTGTGGTTCCTGGTGCTATCAAATCACGAATCGTCATTTGACGCTCTGGAATAGCGATGATTCCCGCTCGGCGATCTGGCGCGACTAAACCGCCGCCTGAACCTGTTGCTGAGGTAATCGCTGAGCGCGGCATTTGGATGCGTGTTTGTCCACGAAAGTTAGATGCAACACCCTCTGCTGATAGTTTTTCAGCTACGATGTTTCCGGCGGAGCGAAATTCTTCTTCGCCGTTTTCTTTTCCGGCGTTAAGCATTTTCTGCTCTGCTTCTTGTAGGCGCGCTTGTAGTTCGCCTTGCTTGGTTAGGATTTCATCCACTGAGGCACGGGTTTGTGCGCTCATTTCGCCAAGGCGAGCAACTTCTTTATTTGCTGCTTCCGCCTGAGCTTTTACTGCATCGCCAATTTTATTAAGGCTAGATTGCAATGTTTCTACTTGTTGTTCTAATGGTGCTGACATGGTTTTAGCTCCGTAGTGATTCAAGAATGTCATTTGCCGCGCTCAAAGAGGCGGAGAGATCGATTTGAGCGACAGCGTTTTGCGTGCCGGTCGTGATAGCGCTAGGCGTATCACCGCCACCAGCGTTATGCGTAGTGGACTTGAGGTTTGAAAAGAGTTCGCGGCGCTTAGCGCGTGGCATGCCTGTTTTGGCGAGTGCCATGTCCATCGCTTTTAGTGCGTTGGCCTGTTTTGATTCCTCATCATTGGTTTCTTTCACTTCGGATGGGTCAATGATCGAAGTGCAAAGCCCAAGCTCTACCGCTTTTTTGCCCCGGATGTAGCTTTCTGCATCCATCATGCGGCTCATTTCTTCTACTGGCTGGCCGCTGGTATCGGCATAGACATCCGCCATTGCTGCATCGAACTCTTCCATGGTGTCTGCCATTTCGCGCAGGAAATGACGATTGCCAGCCAAATAAGTCCAGCAGTTGTGGATCATCAAGAAAGAACTTGTGGCGATTTGGCGGTCATCACTTGCCATGGCGATGATCGAGGCCGCTGAGGCTGCAATGCCGATCACTTTGATGGTGACTTCTTGAGAGTGCTCTTGCAGTCGGTTGTGGATGGCGATGCCTTCCCACATGTCGCCACCTGGTGAGTTGATGTAAACGGTAACCGGCTTGTCACCGATTGAGCGCAATGCTGCATCAATGCGTTTTACAGTGATGCCTTCACCCCACCAATCTTCACCGATCACGCCGTAAATGGTAATGGTGGTTTCAGAGTCGTAACCTTCTGCTCGGATAGCTGGGTTCCACATTTCCAGCGCTTTAGGGCTAATGTCGCTGTGCATTTGGCCTGACTTCATCAGCCAGTTTTTCAGATTAATTGGCATAGCTACTCCTGATTATTGTCAAGCCAACTTTGTAGAGCTGCTCTGGCGGCTTGGCTTGGATTTGATTCGCCAAGCTTATCGAGCGGAACTAGGTTTGATTGCACGGTCAGTTTGTCGGCGTTTCCGCCTTTTCTCGGCAAGTTTTCTTTTTCTCGGCAATCATCTCGGGTGTAGATGCCGTTTTGCGTCATCGAGCTGTAGAAGGACGAACGCGCCGCGCTATCAGCTTTCAGGAACCCTTCCAGTGAGAATTCGCTGTAATAACTGACGCGCTGCTCTGGCGTTAACAGCTTTTTGTTGACACATTGTTGAATGGAGTTAGTAAAGGTGCTGATGCAGAAGGTTAGAAACCAGATTTGCTTTTGTTCTAAACCTGTACCCCAGTTTGAATCTTTGGAGCCGTGAGCCACCATCGCAGGATCCACACCAAACCAGCGGCAAATCTCTTCAATGCTGAATGAACGAGATTCAAGAAGCTGAGCATCCGCTGGAGGGATGCCTATTTTGTCTGCGCTGACGCCTTGCTCTAGAACTGGCGATTGACCCGCATTCAGTGCGCCGGTAATGGTTGCTATATACTTTCTGAACGCGCTGCGTTGTTCTTCTTTCAGTACGCGGTCAACTTT
This sequence comes from Vibrio injensis, assembly GCF_001895205.1. GTDB lineage: Bacteria > Pseudomonadota > Gammaproteobacteria > Enterobacterales > Vibrionaceae > Vibrio > Vibrio injensis. Next base: position 428,524 of record NZ_BDJF01000016.1, read on the forward strand.
AAAAGCGACCGTTGGCATCAATCCGTTTTTGAAGGTTGAATTTGCGGCATCCTCAGCAGAAAGCGCTGAACCAAAAACGTTCACACCGTAGTTGATCGCCGAAAGGCCGATCCTGCCATCGAGCGTAAATGCAGGTATGTGCAGCATGTTCTTTTTCAGGATTTCGCGGCGTGGTCCCTTCTTCGGTTGATAGTAATAACGCAGCCTGCCCGCGCTATCTTCTTGCAGAGTTATCCGGCTTGGCAGCAAGAAATCAATCGCGATGGGTGTTTTGCCTGACCAGTGAATCTCACAGTAGGCGTTACCCCATAACAACATTGAAGCCACAACCGCTTGCCAGAACTGAAAGGCGGTCATGTCCTCGTTTGGACTGTTGTGAATGATGTCGTAAACGTTAATTTCTTTCGCTGGCTGTCTGCCGCCGTCCGGCATTTTTTTGTAAACGCCAAAGGGCAAACCTGCCACGGAAGTGGAAACTAATCGCACACAAGCCCAAACCGTTGAAAGCTTCATCGCATTGTTGACGTTTACGGTTTTGCCGCTACTGGACTGAAACCCTAAGAACTGCGACCAGAAATCACCATCACTTAAACCAATACTTCTTCCTGCCCAATCTGAGAGCGAGGCGGAAGGGGTTGTGATGGATTGACTAATGACGTCGAAAAATGATTTTTGCTTACTCATTAGTCACCTTTGGGTGGTTGTTTTGTGTTTTGGCCGCTTTGCACCCTAAGCGCACGGCTCATAAAAAGCGACATGGCAAGAAATGCAACGCCTGCCGCCAAGAGTGCATAACCTTTGCCTTGCAATACGTAAACGCCTGAAACCAAGCATGCCAAACCGGCTAGGGCGAAAATTAGGTATGCGATGATTGCGATTTTCATTAGAAAATTGGGTCCATTATTGCGTTCATAAAATCTTCGTCAGAATCACCAGCTGGAACCATGATCCTTCCGACACCCATGATAAGCGTTACCGCGCCGTCGATTTTGTTATCATTACCCTGTTTGATTGGCCTAACCACATCGTCGTTACCGGGTAGGTATTTGCCGATCACGTTTGCCATACACCAAGTCATAATCGGGTTGCCATCGTGATGGAAGCGGCCAGAAGCAATCGCCGCTTCGATTTCTTTCATTGGGTCGCTCATATTGGTGTAGTTCTGGACGATGGTTACTGGCTCCAAGCCTTCATCATCAAGTTGATGCCCTAAGTTTGTTGCGCCAAATGGATCAATGGGAGACGAAAGTACAGGGTTAATTCGATTTGCCTCTTTGGCTTCTTCGAGGATTTCTCGATAGTCCACTTCGGCTCCATCAGTCGCGTAGAGCAGACCTTGGTTTACCCATTTTTGGTATTTTTCAGCCAGCTTCTGGTTATCGTTGTCGAAAACGGTATCTTCTGGAACCCAGAACTTCGGCGCAACGCTGTAGTAATGCCGCTTGCCACCAATATCTCGCCAGAAAATTCGAGACATAGAGTTCATATCGAGTTTTCTTGCTAGGTCAAAACCGAGTACGCAGGGTTGACCTTCGAATTGATCTAAAGTCAGAGTTTCGTCTTTGAGTTTTTCCCACTGAGCCATGTTGAAGAAGCCCGTTTTTGCGGTTACCCAAATTCCCAAGTGCTTGGTTTTGAATTTGTTGGTAAATCGCGGCTGCTTAATCGCTCGCTGCTGCTGGCTGATTAGGTATTCTTTATAAACAGAAACCCCAATGTTGGGGTTTGCTTTGGCAAGAACTTCTGGGTTTTTCCAGTCGTCTTCTTCGTCTATCGTCCATATCCAGCCAAACAGCTCATCACTCGGCACTAGGCCTTCAAGCATTTCAATTACTTCTCGGCGCTTGTCGTAACATGGGCCTTCGATATTTGCGCCTGCCGTGGTAATGATCAGCATTAGCGGCTGTTTACGAGCCCCCATCCCCGTCAGCATGGTTGTGTAAAGATTATCGCTGTCGTGTTCGTGGTATTCGTCAATAAGTGCGCAAGAAGGCGAAGCACCATCACCTGGGTTACCGATGATAGGCTCAAATCGCGCTCCGTCTGATGGCCGGTTAAGATTTGATGCGTTGATCTCAATACCAGCTGCATCAGCAAGCAATGGTGTTCTTTTTACCATCAAGCGAGCTGGCCTAAATACTTCCCATGCTTGCTTTTCGGTTGTTGCACCTGAATAGACCTCAGCGCCAAATTCCCGATCTTGTACAAAGCAGGACAGTCCAATACCTGCTGCTACCGCTGACTTCCCATTTTTTCGATTAACTTCCCAGTACGACTCCAGAAAGCGACGCATCCCATCAGATTTTCTTTTCCAGCCAAATGTCATGGCAATGCCAAACTTCTGCCAAGGCTCTAAAGTTAGAAGCTGGCGTTTAAACGCCCACTCTCCTTTGGTGTGTGGAAGCAACTCAATGAAGTCTATTCTTCGTTGAGCTTCAGATTTATCAAACTTATAGGGATAGTCTTTTTTCTTTGATTTTGCGACGTCATCGAAATGCCTTTGACATGCAAGTTTTACATATCGACAAGCTGGTATTTTTCCGGCCAATACATTTTTGGCAAATCTCTCAGCTTGATCTACTGCAGGGTATCTACTCACAACAGATCCTTAAACTGATTACCCCCTTTTTCTTTATTGCCGCCAATAATTCTTTGCCGGCTTGAGGGGTCTAAGCCAAGCATTCCTCCAAACGAAGACATTTGCTTTATCGCTTCATTTTTAGCGGTAAGTGCTGGATTTTTTACAGGCCCGCCAGTGGCACCAACAACAACCAATCCGAACTCTTTAATGTTTTCTTCACATTTTCTGAATTGATCGTAAGCGGAACAGTAAACCTCAAGATTTTGAATGTCTGTAGCACAAAGGACTTTTTCTTTACAGAGAAGAGGAACAACCGTTTCCCATAATTCTCGACCGTAATCTCCAAGCCATTCTGGACACATTATGTTTGTGACTAAACCAAAGTCTGGTTCGTTTTTGTTTAATGCTCTTTTGCCCGGGTTTCCAGCTAACTCTTTTTTAGCAGTTGGCTTGGCTGGTCTGCCAGATCGCCCTTTTACTCCGGCCATTAAAGCTACCTTTTGGATTCACTCCGAGTTTTCCCTTTGTGGCACTGTTTACAAAGTGATTGCAGGTTTGACTCTGCATCAGTTCCACCACAAGCTTTGTTGATAATGTGGTCTACGTCAGTAGCGGCAGTGATCTCGCCATTTTTTAAGCACTCTTGGCAGAGGTAAGCATCGCGCTTCAGTATTTTTTCTCTCAATATTCGCCACGAATAACCGTAACCACGCTCTGATGAGCTGCCATTTTTGTCCTGCGTTCTTTTCCAACCAACAGCGTGCTCTGCGTGTTCGTCGCAGTATCCGTTTTTGTTTCTTGTGAGAGTGTTACAGGTTTTTAATCGGCAGGGCTTTTGTATTCTCCGTGGCATTACATATGCTCTGGTTCTGTATCATCAAATGATGATGCTAGCTTCTGAGGCTCATCTTCAAGATCAGAATGCTGATCTATTAACTCATCGAGGATGGCTATATTGCTTCCTACTAGATTATTGATAGCTTCTGTTTGCGCTTTGATAGCTTCAACCAATTCTGAAATTGGTTGGTGATACTCTGGTTCGATCGATGAATCAAAAACAAGCGTATCAATGCCTAGATGCTTAACTTGTTTATTTAGGCAACTCTGAAGATCCGCTAACTTTTCCATTGACACTGGATGATTTAGCTTTGCTATCAGCAATGATTTTTCTTGAGCGCTCATAAGCAATTTTGCTCCATTTAATTAACCACTCACGCCGTTTTTGGCAACCTGAACAATTTGAGATCATTTTATAAGTTCCACAGTCACTAGCCCCTTTAAGATTCTGGTATAAACAAAATCAGAACCCTTTTTGATTCTTATGGGGTGAGGGTGATATTTGACAATGCCTTTCTTAGTATCAGCATAAATTACATGATCGATTTTGTTTCCGTTAACGAAGACATAACGTCCACCACGACCATCTGATGGAGTGTGTATATGACTATTGCTTGATTTCATAGCAGCGTTTCTCCGGTGTATTCACTCCAACAGCGCTTTGCTCTTGCCCAACTGCCAAGCATTCTCTTTACGCCGCCGGGCTGACCGATCGACAACACAGATTTTTCGAAATCCAAAGCTAGCGATCTTAACTTGTGATCATCAGGCAAATTATCTGCATCAGCGAGATCAATCATTTTTCTGGCTAGTTCGGTATCCATTCTCGTAAACCTAAGTTATCCACAGGGAGTAAAAATCCGAGCCCAAAAACGACAGGAAAAATTTTCCGATTTAAATTTCATTTTTCGCGGCTGTAAAAATTTACTGGAGGGCGCGGTCTCGGGGGAGGGGGCCACAAGGTTTCGACCCGCCCTCCCCCTTGCGTGATTGTTGCGCTGAGCTCGCATGTGCGAATTAGAGCCGTCAAAAACAAATGAGGCTTGCTTGCACAGTAAAACAAAAAGCGCTCTTAGGGTTTGCCTGAGAGCGCTTGAGCAGCATTAAATATCTATTGAAAATAAACTTATAATGAGTTGCCACGCTTGCGTAGGTGCTTATCTCTTAAGCGGCGCTTGTTTCTTTTCATTGTTAAAAGCTTCCTGGAAGCGCAACGGCGCGAACAAGCCACATCTGTCCAGTCTGCAAATTATCTTTCGCCAATTGCAGACAACGAATTGACTCGAAAGATTGTTGGTAGCTAATCTCGGTTCCAGTTATTTCAAATGCAGCAAGTTGACTATCCCTAAGATCAAGCAACTCATCAATAAGAGCCTTGGTTTGCTCTCCGTGTTCTTTGATGCGATTCATTAAGTCAATTTCCTTCTGACTCAAATCTCGACAGCCTCCTATCTTTCGGTGTTGATTGTCCATGCTTTGTTACCTTATGCATTGGGTTTTGATGTAATCCTGCAGATACTTCGTCTGCTTCTCGTTCTCTACCATCATCATTCTGAGGCGTAGATAATCTTCTGTAGCTGTGTCGCTAAGTCTTGCGGCTCCTGCATCGCCCACGCCTCCGGCGCTATCGGTACTGGGCATTGCTGGTGGACAACTTGCCTTGACGTACACGCGCTTAGGGCCAGCGCGCACGCTATCACTAAGCTGTTGTATTTCAGCTTTTGCATTGGCGAGCTCCTCGGAGTATCTGGTGCTTAATTGATTAAATGCTGCGATCTTCGCTCTTTGCTCTTCCATCTGATATTGCAGCGCTAATACATCATCGAGCGCTGATGTGAGCTCTATCTGCTTCGCGGCCAGCCTTGCCTCTGTCGCGTTTAGCTTTGCTCTCTCGGTTGATAACAACAAAGTCAGTGCAACCGATGTCAACAAGAGCGCCGCTAGCGCCATGTATTTCAATTTTGCTAACGGCATACCAACTCCTTTGTTAAATCGCCAACTTGCAGACTTCCATTTCAACATCGCGCCGCGTCATTAAGCCTTTCCACTTGCGGCCGCCAGCGTAAACCCATCGCTTAAGCTGCTCGCATGCACCGTTCATATCGCCGTCATTAAGCTTTTTTAGCAAAGTTGAACGAGAGAACGCCCCAACGCCGACGTTGTAAGTAAAAGAGTAAAGCGCGGCTTTTGTGGGTTCTGGTAATGCTGGCTTTATCATCGGCAGTATTTGTCGCTCAATCTGCTTCAAGTCTCGCTCAAGAAAGTAATCGCACTCTTCTTGAGAGTAAGTCTTACCCTCAATCACGTCTGGGCCGGTCGTGCCATAGCAAACCGTTAGAACACCAGCTACATCATAATAAGGAACGTACTTTATTCCCTCTAACGGGATGACCATCGATGCGGCTATAACCAGAGCGCCAGCGCCACCAGCAATTAGTGATGCAGTTATATTGCTAACTCTACTCATCGCCGAACTCCGCCTTAAATCTTTTTTTGTGCCAATAGTTGTTTATGTATGCAGTGATTAGCATGCCGAGAAGAGCAATGAAAATCATGTAAGCATCTGTAGAGACTGAGCCGAGAAAGCCTATAAAGCCGTTCCACCAGTAAGAAAGAGAGCTGGAGATTTTTTCATTCATGCGCATATCCACCCCCAGCGGAGTGTCCTGTTACTGTTGATGGGAATAATGGTTATGGAATTTCAGGTACAAAAAAACCGCCATTGCGGCGGTTCTTATCATTTAAGTACAGTTATCCATACTAGATATTCATATACTAATTCGCCCCCATTTCTTTTGCAAGCTCTTCTTTGAATCTTTTTTGGGCAATTCTATCGTACCGCATTAGTATCATTTTAATTGTGTCAATGTGAACTGAAATTCTAGGCCAGTGTTTTTGATAATATATGGTGCGCTTTTTTTTTAAAGAAAGGCTGTCGTCATTAGCTTCCTTTACATCACCAGAAACGAGCACTTCAATTAATTGACTTTTCGTTGCAACAGGAGAGTAAACAAGTTCACCATTAACTTTATTAATCTCAGCTCCACTAGCTTGCTCAAGGGCAACACCAGCGGCGATCAATGGAATCAGAGGAACTATTTTATTGTATGTTCTTATCTGGACTAGTTCATTATATTGCTCGTATCGACTGAACACCCAATCATAAGCTACGTTATCAATAAGTCGCTCGGTTAATCTGGTTGAACTCCACCCTGGAGATGAATATGCGAACAAGCACCAATCTGATAAGTGACGAGCATGCTTAGACATCCTATCAATCGCTGAAAGTACTTTAGCGCCATCCAGTTTAGAGCCTATTTCTCGGTCTGCAGCTCCAAACCCGCCGCCACCACATTCTGGATTGTAATTAGCTCTAACGCCTTCTGTTGCCAAAGCAATAGCAGCTGGCATCGGCCAATGTTCAATGTTAATGACTAGTCCCATATCCCCTCCGCACAGTATGAGCCCTTACAATTATAGCTGTAAATGCAAACAGCCTGTATAAAATATCATATCTTTGGGTAGTATGCTCATGACGGTCAACGATAGAAAAGTCTCTTTTATAACGAGCTGTTATGAAAATAAATGGTTAAATATACACCCATCAACGATTAGTGGTGAAGAGCATATCATTAAGGAACTCAATCACCATAGAAACAAAATGATAACCTTTGTTATTCCATATAAAGACGCTCCCGATACAATATTTAACTTACCAACTGACAATTTTAGTCCTATATATAATTCAATTGACAAATACGTAAAAGAAGCCATTCAATAAGCGCCTATTTTATCTTGTGCAGACTGTTCAGAGATGGCCTGCACAAGGATAAATACAATACTTCAAATAATTTATTTTATAACAAAGCCCCCAAATCCAACGCTTTCTTTATCGTCTGCTTTACGTAAAACAACTGTGAACCATGTTGAGTTTCCCATTTTTTAGGATCATCATGAAAGCGGCGGTGCTCATCAATATGAAGAGGCATAGTGAATAAATCATGAGCTTTCGCGCCTATCTTGCCCTCTCCATGCCCTATTAGATGGTGAGCAACAACATCAGTTGTCTTACCTGTGATAACGCAAGGTAGTGATCGAACAAATTTAAGGTATTTCTCACAGTGCCATGTCAGTTCTTTTGGTCTGGCCATAAACAAAGCTGGTGGCTCATCATCAACTCTTAGGTCGATTTTTTTTACTCTATCTCCCAGCAGGTTTTTACTGTCAATTAGGAAACGATCATCGTTTTCTTTACGTGTTAACCCCTTTGGAGCCTTTGGGTGAATGAAAGAAAAAGCTTCATCAACAACAGATTGTGGTAAATGCTCATGTACAGCATTAATAACGCTCCACCAGCAAACTTCTGGCAAGCTAAGTGCGTGCCCTTGATCTAAATTGAGTTGATAGCAAATTCTTTCCATAGCCCACAGCATCACGTTTCTTTTTGCTATATCTTGACTGCGAACTGTTGGTGTTACTCTTTCATGGTTATCATGATGCCAGCAGACGCGAACCCCTCCGACATCAAGATTAAGCGTAGTAAGGTTCTTATCACAATAACCTTCATCCGAAAGCTGGCAGTGTGGAATGCGATCAAGCCAATACTGGAAACCACCCAGCCGCTTTTGCACTTCTGGATAAATGAAAAATTCAGCAAGTCGGTGATCTCTTATTAATGGCTTATCAACATCTGGCAGCGCTGGTTTGTTGAGTTTTCCGCTTGGCACATTAACAAGCTCGTCTGGTAAAGGCATAAGTATCAGCCTATTGCCTTGGCTCATTTTTACTAATTCAGAGAGCAAAGTTTTACCAGGCTTAAACATGACAATGCCCAGATCAGGCTGTAAAAAAGGCTGTAACACTAGCATTCGTAAATAACCTCTAGACCCATATCTAGAGCGTAATCATGCTCCATATTAGCTCCTTTGGAACTTTCCCACCCTTTCAGCATATAAACAACATCAGAGACGCGCACCATTGGAAGACAGATCTCCATATATTCATGATGCTCCAATCCATCAGGAAGAATAGCTGGATTAAGAACGGTATAGTTCTCACATCTCAATTTAAACTCTGTTTTGAAAAACTTAGGTTTATTGAAGTCAGGCAATCCAGTCATTGGTCCTGCAATATAAATTTTCTTTTGTTTAAGCACTCAGAATTCCTTTCGCTTAATATAGATGCGCCAGTTCGTAACACCCCGATCTCTCAGCGCAGAAATAAAAACATTGTTTATTGCTCTTCTTGCTAAGTTGGCTTTCTTTATATCTGGTGCATCTCGTGCCGATTCAGCAGCAGAATTCAAAGCAAGAGACTTAACTCGTTTAAACTCACTTTTACCAAGTACGGTTAAACAAACATCAAATAGAGCAATATCATCTTTATTGATTAAATCGCTTAGTTTCACGCCATCTTCCTTTTTGCTGATTTAGGGATGTATGGCTTCATAGCCATCCTCAAGCTGAAAGAGCTGCCTAATCCTATAAAACCAAAGTAAGCCGCGCTGCGTGTATCTTTTGTACTGGTTCCCTTCCATCCCGTTGCTGCTTCAAACTGTTTCCTCTCAGCTTGAGACTTCCAAGCGCTGCTAATGTTGTGATGAGTATATGGAACGCCTAACTTATCGAGCATTCTCTCAACTTCAATTTGGGCTTGCTTACACTTGGCAACATTCTGACTGGCCATGCCATAAGATTTCTTGCTTTGATCTTCAGCATGCCAAACAGCTTTTTTTCCGTTCATGTTTTCAATGTGAACATGGATAGAGCCATCCTTTTTTAGATCGAGTAGTAAATCCATGAAATGCATTAAATTTAGAGCTTGAAGATCAACTAAATTTCCGTTTTTATAAACAGCAATGCCATGATATTTAGAGTCAGGATCGCAACCAATTGAGTAACTATTCATAAACACCACCGTTCCTTCTATATACGTCAACCATATTTTCGATAAAAAGCGACCGCCCAACTCCTGGATTAGGATAAGTAATATCTATCGCATACACAGCGGCATAAAACATTCGATCAGCAGTGTCTTTATGCACCTGATATATTAAATCCTGGTAAGCTTTCTCTATAGCTTCTGATCGCTCTTTTTTAACAGCGAAAACAAACTTTATAACGAAACACAGCGCTATATAAGTCAAATAAGCCTTAACGAAATAACCAAAAGACATTGATGAAAGCTGAGCCGAAAGATCGGTAATAAAATTATTAATAAATTCCACTACTCATCCTCTCCAGAAAGCCCATCTTTCTCAATTCTTGCTTCCTCAGAAACCATATGAAGAAAATATGCAGCAAGACAAGCGACGGAATAAACCAAAACCATCTTCCATTGATTGTTGATATCGATATTTGAAACCCAAGCTCCTAAGGTCATTACCAACACTGCGGCAACAAAGTAAATTGAAAATAGCTTTACCTTTATCATTCTTACCCCCAAACAGGTTGTAATTTGGCTTCAATGCGCGCCGAGCGACCCGAACCAGAAACCTTTAACGATTTGACGAAATAGTCTTTACCATCGTGGTGATAAATGCACTTCCTCTCATAGCAAACACAGAGCGCATCGACCGCCTTACTTTTTGGTAGAACTCTAATCACCATCATGAAGCCACCGCCTTGAGGTATCCCTCATCTAGCAATTTCTTACGCAACCAGATCTCGCCTTTACCAGTAATAATTGTTGTGTTCGCAATCCTGTCTTCTTCGCCAGCTCTGAATGAGCGCTGGGTAACCGTGAAATAGCCCCGATCGATGTAATTCTGGTATGGGAGATTAAATGACTGACCCTCTGAGATTAGAATGTTGAGTTCTCTTAGGATTTTAAAAATAGTCACAGGGCCAAGTCCTACAACCTTAGCGAACTGACCAAGTAAAACTCCACGCTTTGTGCTGGCAATAGCTTCAGCAAATTCAACCTTAGGGGCTACTAAAGCAAGCTGACGAGTAACTTCCTCATTTCGCTTAGCTAGATCAGCGGCTAGTTGTAATGCCTCTGGCAACGATTGAGGTATTCTGAATTGGTCAGCTTCTTCAAGCTCCTGCCAACGATCGACAAGACGAGCAGTGAATTCAGGTGATAGTTGAGCAACAACAATGTAGCTATCTCGCTTATTTACATGGTAGATCGTGATAGGCTTTCCGCCGCCTAAAGTCGGTTCCTCCATTGGAGTAAACGAAATTATTTTGTTACTTGCCATTCTTTCCATCGACCTTTTTACGTTGTCATGCCTAGAATTGGTAAGATCTGCAATTTCACGACTACTCATTGTGACGGTTCTTTGATTGCTTAAATTAAACACTCTTAACGCTCCAACCATAATTTACTTGTCCCTGAAAGCACCTCGCCGCTTCCCCATTGGATCGACACCCCAGAATCTTTAGCTGCTCTGATCATTTTCGTTAATTCGCAAACGTGTACACCAAGTCGAACGCAGAGCTCTTGGTGAGTCCAAACTTTTTGTTTGGCCTCCATAACAGACAATAATCGCTCTTCATTTGTCATTGCCGCCCCGCTTAAAAAGGTTCTGCCTAAGACTTTGGATTGTAGAAAGACCGTTTAGCCTCTCTTGGTCTTTTTCATCTTGAGTTTTTGTTACCTTGTCGGCAGGTAACGCCCTTGGGCACAAGGAGGAAATGTCTTCGCCGCGAGAAGCTTTTTCGATAAGTTTTTGATAGTGGGATTTAAAGATCGGGAAAAGCTCTTTTTCGGTTAAGTGCGTTAAATCCCAATGCTGTATTTGATTGAATGCAGCTTGGACAACCTCAGGTATTCTTTGACGCATATCTGGGTATCTCATCATGCCTATCATGGCAAAAGCTTGCTCAATCGACGGCAGTCCAAGATCTTCAGCAGACGGGCGGCACCAAGACATAAACTGACCAACACTTGGCATATGTGGGCTACCGGAGGCGCGAGCCTTGCGAAGTCCAGCCTTTATCTGTACCCCGTGATGAATTCCATTCTCAAACAACGCAAGAGTCCAAGTTCGTTTAGCATTGTCGAGCGTAGCTTGTGTTGGGAATGCTAAACGCCATGCCGGGAAAATAACCTGAAGCTCAGCAAATAAATTATTTACCAACACGACCGCCGAAGTAGGAACTGATGTTGCCGGTTCTTGACATCCACCAGCATGACCAGCGACAGAAGCGGTGAAGCCACTTGCAATATTAGCGATAGATTTCATGATCACCACCTAGCTCTAAACCGTTTGCCCAAGTTGTATCTCCGCTATGAAAGTTTGGAGCTTGTGAGTAAGACGACTGGCTGTAACCCTTGTCCTGCTCCTTGCATAGCCATGAGTGAATAAACCGATTAATCCCCTTGGCTGTTTTTTGTTTCGTAGGATTCCCCCTGCACCAGCCGATCATGTTTCGAATTTGCTGATTAATATTCACTTTTGGATAAAGCGCTGACCAATCCTCAATCTCCGAATGTCGAATCAATCTGCTTGATGTTTTTCCTTTGAGTGGGATTTCAAAAACCACCGGATCTTCACTGCCAGTTTCGAGCTGGCTCGGAACAAGATCTTTACATGGTTCTATGACCGGTTCTAATGACTGGTTCTGAGTACCGTTTTCGGGCCTATTCAAAGTACCGTTTTCGGGCCTATTCAAAGTACCGTTTTCGGAATCATTCCAATTTTGGTACTGTTCCGAATTTGGGCTTATTTCATCAATTTGGTTTGCGAGGGTGGTTTTCGGTGTTCTTGCATCTAAGCAAGTAATACCACTATCAACACCAACTAATTTATATACGACGACGCGCATTGTTCTCCCCCGCTTTTCACCAGTGTCTTTGAGAACGCCGCATTCGATCAGTTTTTTTATTCCTGCAAGAATTGTTTTCCGGTTTAATCCAGTGTCCTTCTCTAAGCGAGCGATTGAAGGAAAGCAACAATGCTCTTCATCTGCTCTATCAGCCATTGATAGAAGCAGTAGTTTTAAGCTCGCTGGCTTAATATTTAAAGACCAAGCCCAGTCGTTCGCGGCTCTGCTCATAATGAAGCACCAATCCCAAGAGCAATTCGCCATAGCTTTGGCATTGCGTGTGGCTGACGGATAGCGATATAAGAAAGATTTGGTTCGCTATACTCGGTGTTCTTGACGTTAGAAGCCTGCTGAAATTTGGATCTTTCATGTAGCGGCGCATTAATCGCCTCCTCAATCCCCATGCCGCGCTTTCTAATGCGGTAAGCAAGGGTTTGTGGACTGATGTTATAAGCTTCAGCAATGGCTCTAATGCCTTTCAAGCCTTTATATTTATAAACTAATGACATCATTTACCCCCGATCAACCTTGCCGTACTTAGAAAATATCCGCTCAATCTTTTCGAGCTCCATTCCCGCAAAAGTCAGAACGCATCCTTTGGTTGCCCCCTTCACCTCATTACCGTTTGCATCAAGGAAATGAACTCGCTTGTACAGCCAGCATCTTGGGAATTGATACAAGGGCTTAAACCAATCTTCTGAAGTGCTTGCAAAAGTGAGTGCGACGCCGCGGCGAAATTTGTCCGCCTCATACTGTTCAATGAAGCGGTTGATCCAGTCTGAATTACCAGGAACATAGTGCTCCGTGTGGTGACCTCTCTCTTTGCATATTTTTTTGTTGCAAAGAAAACGGGAAGGATCGGTTTTGCTTCTCACACAAGCCTGTTCCGGCTTACCGAAAGGGTGATTCATAAACACATTGCCAAACCAATCACGACTAAGCCCGTCATCTTCTTTTGTGTAATAACACGTCGCACCAACCGTTTTATTAGCGACTTCACAAGAGGCAGGATCTAAATCAATGCCGCCCATCAGTTCAGAACAAAGCGATGTTAACCACGGTGGTGTGTACCACTCGATGCAGCCAGAACTTTGGTTGACTAACTGATCAGCCGTAAGAGGTTTATCTAAAATCAATTCGGCATTCGACATCAGATCGCTCCTTCATATACGGCTTTTGCAAAAGCTCTGCTGATTTCTACTGCCTGACCTTTTACAACAACAAAGTAATGCCATTGCTGTTTCACAATCCGCGCTTTTAGTGGTAGTCTTTTCATTGCCTAAACTCCTGCTATGGGTTTGTTTTGGTATGTGAAAATTCCTCGCAAGAACTTTCACCCGGCTTTAAGTCGTTCCCGCGGCTTAAAGCCTCTTCTTTCAACTTTGCCAACTCGATTTCACACTTCTTTTTTAAATTTCGAATTTGATCACGTTCAAAAAACTGAGTTTCCTGTCCTTGGCTGGTGGCTACACGGCAAGAACTGATTGTGATATCCGACATTTGCTTAACGTTTTCCCAGAAAGATTCTGTTTTCATGACTACTTAACCTCCGAATACAACGCATCCAGTTTCAACATGAAAGCTTCAAAAGTGGCTTGGTACTCTCGTTTTAAGCTTCTAATGGCCTTGCGTTCTTTCTCATCGAAAACACCATCTTCCTTTGCCTCTTCAATCGTTTTATCTAGAAGCCCTTTGACTGCATTTAAATGCAAATGACAATCAAACATGTCAACGCTATCGAGCTCAGCAACTTCTGGAATTTCAGTGACAATGTGGTTAACGCGGCTAGCAAAATAGTCTGCTATGTACGGCGTATTAGTGAACTCAGACATTTCCACCAGCTCATCAACACTAAAAAATCGTTGCCCTTTCTTTTCGTATAAATGGTTATTAAAGGCATCTACCGACATGCCTAGAAAAGCCGCGACAACCTCTTTACCACCAGTTACGCCAGCAATTGTTTTGTTAATCATTTCTTTCTTATTCACCATTTGCCCCTTAATTTGGTGGTTACATTTAATTCTTTTATATTGGAGAATTGATCTACCGAGGGATGTTCAATAGTTGCTCTTTGCTATATTTGCCTTCTGACAACGTTTCAATTTGCTCTGCATAGTTCGTTTCCCCGGTGTACTCCGTTCTAGGAAGGACGCCTTTTTCGCACCACTTATACACAGCTCGAACACTGACTTTGCACCTGTTAGATATTTTCTGGACACCAATAGATGTAATCGCTTCTCTCAACATATTTAAAACCAACAAAATGAACAATAAGTACATAATATGACAGAACTGATAGTACATGCAAGAAGCTTTAATATTGAACTCATGGTTCAAAGTGAAATTGTGCGAAAAGAATTCTCCCACAGGCTTGCACAGGCCTGCTCAGAAGCTGGGATAGAAGAACATGGACGCGGAGTTGTTTTAGCTAAACGCTTGGGTGTAACACCAAAAGCTGTTAGTAAATGGCTCAATGCGGAATCAATGCCGCGCCGAAATAAAATTGCCGAACTAGCTGAATTTCTTGGAGTTAGTTTGTTTTGGCTTGAGTACGGGAAAAACGAGCAACACCAGCGCCAAGGAAATGCTGAAGTGCTCGGAAATATGCAAGTTTGGGATAGCAATACGCCAATTGGTGATGATGAAGTCGCTTTACCATTTTTGTCTGATGTTAAATTGTCTGCTGGCAATGGATTTATTAGTGATATAGAACATGATAATGGATTCAGACTACGCTTTGCTAAATCCACACTAAGACGATATAACGTTACTCCTGAGAACGCTGTTTGTGTTGCTGTTTACGGCAATAGCATGGAGCCAGTTCTTCCAGATGGCTCAACTGTTGGCATAAACACAGGCGATAAAGTGCTGGTAGACGGAAAAATATTCGCCATCAATCACAATGGTGAGCTCTTTATTAAGCGCTTGTACAAGTTGCCAGGTGGCGGCATGCGCATATATAGCTTTAACGAACTTGAATACCCTCCTAGGGAATATACAGATTCCCAAGTGTTAGAGCAGAACATTACGATTATAGGTCGAGTGTTTTGGTACTCGGTTATGCTTTAGTCAACTACGATAAGTAGCAAAAGGATAAGATAATGAAAAAAACAGTCACTTTGGTGATCCTGAGCGCTCTATTCTCAAATTATGGTTTTGCTTACGATAATGAAAATCGACTTAAGAGCGCAATTACGACCGGGTTCTCACACAGTACCGTTAAAACATCTGCGCAAGATCTTAATGATAACCCGATGGGGTTTAATATTAAGTATCGTAAAGACATCACTAGTAATTACGGTTTAATTGCATCATTTACTTACACTGGAATGGACAAAAGCTACCCTGCTGCAAACTCTTCTTTAATTTTAGATCTAGATTACTACTCGTATATGATAGGTCCAACCTTTAGAGCAAATGAAAAGTTTAGCGTTTATGGTCTTGTGGGAATGGCCAGCGGAAAAGCAAAAGCATTATCAGCACAGAATAATAAATATACTGTTATCCTTAGCGAAAGCGAGACGGACATAGCTTACGGGGCTGGACTGCAGTTTGATGTAAGCGAACGCTTCACAATAGATACTTCTTACGAATACGCTAAATTCAACGAAGTAAAGGCTGGGACTTGGACTGTTGGTGTTGGCTACCGATTCTAAAATTCTTCACATTAAAGAGCCGCGTAATGGCTAACTCCTATCACTTAACGTGTTTGGAGCGAACAGGGTAGCGAGTTTTACTCATACGAACGGTCCTGGATTTGGGCCGTTTTTTTCGTTCTGGCAGAATGTAACGCTTTACTCGCTCTCGCATTGCCCTCAGCTTTTTAGGGATTGAGCCGGGTGAGGCTATCGCACACCACATCAGTTCATCTTGGATATCTCGAAGTGCCATCATAAAGCTTATCCGAAGAGGTGATACCTTGGCTTCTTTCGCAATGCGGCTGATTTCTAAGCGAACCAGATTGTAAGCAATCAGTATTCCCCATACCTCTTGTTCTATCCCTTCTACAGACTGGCTTCGGAGAAGAAGTTCATCCTCTAGCATGTCGTGCTTTATCTCTCCATAACTGCTCTCAATTTCCCAACGTTCGAAGTAAACATCCAACAGGGATTGAAGGTCATATTGGCTATCTGTTAAAGAAGTGAGTACGCCTTTTATATGGGTAGGTTGCTCTGATTCAGGATATAAGGCCAATCTCGCTTGCCATTTCTCTGGGAGAGTTGGGGCTTGCTTGCGCGCATGTTGTGAAACATCCATTTCGACAATTAAATCTCGTCCCTCCTTGTCTAGTTTCCTAATGACCTCATACTGTGTATTCGATTTTATTGGGGTCATCCAGTGACTAGAGCCGTGTTGACGCTGCCAGTTAATCATTAGCTCGGCACTTAAATAACATCGGTCAAAAATTGTGAGGGAGTTAGGCATTGTTGATGAGATTAACTGTTTAGCGTAGCTCACTTCTCCGGTTGAACTAGGGCCAAAAGCGACATCATGGAGTAAGCGGCTGCGAAGAGAACAAAGCGCGCATAGCCGAACAATAGGGTATTCGGTGTGATGATTTTTACTGTGCTTTACGTACTGATAATGCTCTGCAAGCGCCTCGGTATCATGGGTTCTAAATTGAGTTCCATCAACTGAAAACAGTCTTAAACCAAACCATTTATCCTCACTATCTTCGGACTGGGTCCAGTGTTGAGCAGTCATAGTAAATAGCGCTTTTAGTGGCTCTGCCGTGAGACGTTTTCTGGCTTGAGGAATGGCACTTGGCGCAATGGATTCACCTAAAGAGCTGGACAGTTTTAAGTCTAACTTGTCCAAAACGTCAGTAATCGGTCTGTCGCGATATAAGCCAATACCCACTAGCAGCCACACGACCAACTCAGCAGGTAGCTTTCGTCTTCTCATGCTGGCTTTATTCGTTTCATCAAGTGCTTGATTTATCCATTCCAATGGAAGCTCTTTTTGAAAAAGCGCAAGTGAATCAGGAGAAGCGAAGTCATCAACATCAATAAGCCAGTGAGCCAACATAAAAAATACCCTCAAACATGAAATGCTTGAGGGTATTTTCAACCAATCACAGGATCGTTCAACTGATCATTTGCTTAACTGATCGGTGTTAGCGTAATGGCGGTTTTTTTGTGCCTGAAATTTGTGACTTTAGTCATAGTTCATATAAAAAGGAAAATAATGTACTTTTGGTTCTTTACAATAATTGTACTTGTGGTACATTTTGATCATCCAAGGCACAACGCCTTAGCTCTTTAACAATTTGCGCCATGAACGATTACTTATGGTACCGACATCGATGACGGTACCAAAGAGGTCACACCGAGCAACCGCTAGCGGTGGAAATGAATCTAGCGAAATTAACTACTCACCCCTGCGGCGACCGGGTATCAGGACTTACAGATAATAGAAATGATATTTGCTGGATGGCTTAACCGAGAGGATGACCCGATAAGTGAGCAAGCACCGCCTAGTTTCGGCGGATAGGTAGAAACAAAAATGAATAACCAATAATCCGAGTTTTCTTGCTGTGATAAGCAGATAGAAAACAAATCTGACCCCGATAACTTGGGTGTGAAGCCAACACATAAAAATACAAAACCTTACTCAGTTGGGAGTAAGTCCAGTAATCACATATGGTGAAGTGCATTGGCAGTGCGCTGAAAAATAGCTGGCATCCCGAATTAAGAATGCATATGTCTCGGATTATTTTTTACGCTCTGGAAACAGAGCCAATTTGAAAGCCCTTTATTTCCCACACAGCGGAGGCAATTAGCCGTAGATTCTGTTTAAAGGGCTTTCAAATCTAAGGGTGCTTTGAGTGAGTGATTGTAAAATCCTTTTAACTATTGGTTTTTTAATATTGACTTTCACTCACATCAAAGCATCTTGGATGTGCTAGCAAAAGACGGGTAAATCGAAGTTGATGACGTAAACCGCGCCCTGCTGTGGGGAAACTGTTGACTAAATTCTCTTTCCACGAATTTGGTACGTAGACTAGCAGTAAATCACAACGGAATGCGCCGAGTCCTCCTTGCTTGGTGAGCATTATGACAGCGGGAAAGACTGCAAAAATCGGTTTGTTGGTTAGATCGCTTATCGCGTTGCCAGCGCAAACTACGGACGGCGTAACCGTATGACTCCTCGGAAAGTCGGGGATTTTGAAAGCGGTCTGGCGCGAGAGACGCGAGACTCATATGGAATTCAAATAGGAAAAGCAAACTCAAGTCATCGAGGCTGGGGTGTGAAACTGAGAAGATTGATCACTAAGCCCGTTTCAATATCGAAGCCTGTTAGCCACTCCAGACCGCTTTCAAAATACAAAATTTACGGTTTTATGAGGTACTTCATGAACGTTGATTGGAAATATTTTAGCCAAACCAAAGGCTACAAATCTCTGAAAGAAGCGTACATGAGAGACGCTCGAAATGCTGGGAAAGATTCTCGTCCAATGCGTGACAAAAACGAGCTTTATAAACAATTCCAGTGGGTAATAAGCCGTTGCATTCACTATGGGCAAGCATTAAATAAACAGCCTTGGGATGTTCTTGAAGAATGGGAATCTAAGCGTGATTACTGGTGGCTGAACTATTACCAAGAATCAAATCAGCCAAAGATTCGCCCTGAATCAATATCAAAAAAGCCAATGCACATCCGAGGCATTAAGAAGTATTACAAGAATGGTCGTCTCCCTGACTCAAACACAAGAGTCAACCAACGAATTGGCGATCACCTTAGAAAGCAAAGAACAAAAAAACCTCGATGGAGCGCAATGCGCAAAAATCGGGGGTATTAACCGAGTCTGTAAGTTAGAACCTCGAAGGGAAAGCGCTCATTTGGGTGAACAGGTAGAGCTAAGTAGCCCTGTTGTGAGCAAGTACCAGATTGGCTGGGGAAAAGCATCTGAACTCTAATAACGATGTGTAATATCCGCCTTGTGTAGACCGAGTAAACCGATGCCAGATACACCTTCTCGCGCTAACGTGACGACAGTTGTTCTAACAGGGTGCTGGTATCACCTATTTTTAAAGCGGTTTGAGTCACCTATATGATCAAACAAAAATAGCTAGCTCTGACAACCTAGCGCAGACCGCTTTCAAAAAAACGCAAGTTTAGCTCAGTGGTAGAGCGAATGATTATTTAATCATTATGTCGTCGGTTCGATTCCGCAACTTGCACCATTTTGCCCGTTAGCTCAATTGGAGAGAGCACTTCTAATCCGAGGGTTACAGATTCAAATTCTGTACGGGGCTTCATTCACTCAAACCACTAATGAAATGTAGGGAGGCACAATGAAATTAGAAGACTTGTCAGATGATGCTAAAGAATCGTTGGCAGCAATGATTGAGTACTGCACTTCTCATGGAATTGGCATGGGTATGGATGAAGGGCTTGATGCTAACGACAATAAACGTCAATTTCGCATTGAACTAGAAACATTAGCCAAAGAATTAAATATTGCCCCGTATGCCAACACTAGCCTTCTAAGCTAGTACGTAAAAAGTTGGAAGGACGTGAGAGGTTCGATTCCTCTACGGGGTGCCATCTAACTTACCACTGACTTTCGCCCCCGTTCCTGGGGGTTCTTTTTAGGCGGAACCTATGCGAAATAAAAACCAATCAAACTTTGAATGGGAAGCAAAGAGAGCCAAAGAAGCAAGAAAGCTATTGGTGGTAACTCTAATCGCTTTTTTACTGATCATTTCAGCTTACTAAACAAGAGGACACTAAAATGTCAAAGCCAGAAGCCGGAAACCTCAGCATTGAGGACCGTACAACTAACTATCCTAAATTAATGCAGGAGCTAGATGGTGGAGTTATCTCCAATGTCGTTGGCCTTGCGCTATCAAACGTGTCACGCGCTGTTTCATACAGCGATAAAGTTGGCAACGTGAAAATAGACATGAAACTTAAGCCAATGGGTACCAACAACGAAATGGTCGAAATCACATTTAACATGAGCGTGAAAGAGCCAAAAACGGGCTTTGGTAACAAAAGTGAAGATTTCCAATACCAATCTGTTGCTTATATCGGCAAGGGCGGGAAGCTGACCTATGACCGTCCGAAAGAAGATATTCGCGGGCAAATGGTAATTCAAGAAGAAGGAAAGCTCCGCGAGGTACGCTAATTCCACCAGCCGTTAATTCATCAAGCGCCAATCAAACAACCATCAATCAAGAGAAATTAAAATGCTAAACAAAGAAGCCATTGAACATATCCAGCACATCGGCCATGCACCAGAGTTTTTAGACGCACTAGCCAAGCACGAAACCTTCCCTTCTATCGCTCTGCCTGAGTCTTATAAACTTGTCGATTTGGAACACATGATGCCAAATCGCAATCAGTTTCGCGGCACGTTACATACTGCAAATTTAGATGAGTTTGTTCGCTATCACGAAAATTACCAGCTTGAAGGCAACCAATGTTTTGTTGATGCGGAAAAAATGCGCGCACAAACAATCTTTGATCTTGGAACTCAGTCCACCCCCGGTCACTGTAAGCATCGTGCAAATCTACAACTTAAGAAGACGTCACTATTTAGCAATCTACTCTCTATCAATGAACGCCAACAGGGTCAAAAAAAGCTGGCGGAGTGGATTGAAGACTATAGCGATTTTATCCAAGTATTTACTGCAGCAGGTGAAAAGATCGAAAACGCGATCGCATCATCAGCAGTGCGCAATATGACCTTCGAAGCAAAACAAGGACGCGAAACCTCGGTTGATGATTTTTCTCATCACCAAAGCGAGTACGAATCTATGGCGGTGCGAAGCAAAGGCGAACTACCAATGCCAGCAGTGTTCAAGTTTACCTGCGTCCCCTATCTTGGGCTCAAGGAGCGCACTTTCGAAATGCGTATGAGCGCCATTAGCAACGAAGTGCTTGTTCTTCGCATTAAGAAGTTAGAGCAACATGAAGAAGAAATGGCTGAAGAATTTAAGGATAAGCTGATCGGTGAGTTCGCCAAGAGCGAATATGAATTGGATACCTTTATTGGTACGTTTGAATCTTAATCATTAGTTTACTTTAACACTAAGCCCTCGATGTGAGGGCTTTTTCTTGCGAGGAATTTACTAGTGAACACTTTATACAATGCTAATGGCGAGCAAATCCCGCCACGTCCAGAGCTTACTGATGATATTAAGAAGGCCGGCGCTCTGAAAGCTGTTAGCAGCATGCAAAACAGTATTGATGACGATGATATCAAGTACTTTGCGAAAGACATCGCCAATTTTTATGAGTACGGGATTGACCCATACGAACTGGCAAAGAATATGGACGTCTATGGTTTATGCTGGGATGTTGATTTGTCGTTCGTTGAAGACATGGAAGTCGTAGACAGATGTATCCGTGCTGAACTCGATAACGCTATCAAAGAATGGTTTGAGACTTACAAACCTGTGCCACCGTTTGAAATTGGTACGGAGTTAGAAGTGTACTCGCTTTCAACTGATATCCACGGCGGTTTTGTCGATGGTATTTGCCAGCACAGTCCAGCAACGTATTTAGTCAAAATGCATGACCGTGCAGAAGATGATACCTCTCGCCGACTAGTCAAGTTCGAGGACGCAAGATTGCGGCATTTAAATGTTGGTGACGTAGTTGCACCAATAAAGCCTGATTATCAATTGGCTAGTGGCTGCGGTCGATACGATAGCGCCGTGGTCATTTCTGTAGAACCCTTTGTTATCACTTCTCACGCTGCTGATATGCGTTGGCAATCAACCGTGAAGCGTGAGCAATTCAAAATCGTTGGCAAGGTAGAAGGTGAAGCTCTAGATAAATGTATGAAACGCTTGGATGGATAGATATGAATATCGGAATGGAAACCCATCAAACAGAGTTCGGGCAAGTGAACATATCCGCCCCTTACTTTAGTTTTATAGCATTGAGAAACGTTCGAAGCTTAACGTTAATTAAAACTGAAAATAATGGAAGCGGATGGGGAGTCAGTCGAGAGCTGCCAGAAGGGCTAACCATCACGCCTGAGTTTTTAAATATGTTTGCTAAAGAAGCAAGCGAGTTAATGTAAATAAGAGCAATCAAATTATGACCATTAAAAAACTACCTGTAGAACGCGATGGAATGGGATTTTGGACTCATCCTGAGCTGCCGAATTTTGGCGAAGTTGTATCACTTCCTGAGCTTTATGCTTTCGAGGTTAAAAATGGCATTGCCATGAAAATAGTGCCAATGGAATCAGACGCAAGCGAAAAAGTGATTAGCAGATGGTTCGATGATGGTGACTCCTGCCTTGATTGGGAGCCAACGCCACCATCAAAGTCATCGTTCATTCTATCTATACATGATACAGAAGATGGTCCGCATGTTTGGTGGGCGGTTCCAAACCCAGTAGAGATCATGCTCGATATCGAATGCATGGGCAAAGGAAGCAAAGCCTCTATTACGAGTTTGGGGGCGGTTGTATTTAATCCAAACACTGGCGAAATCGGCAATGAGTTTTATGCCGTTGTTAACCTATGCAGTTCGGCATACTACGGTGAAATGGACGCTTCTACCGTTGTTTGGTGGCTTCAACAGAGTGATGAAGCGCGAGCGATTTACGCCAAGGACACTCCAAAGCTTTCTCTTAGAGAAGCGCTAACAAAGTTTAATGGCTGGCTAGCTGAACAAGGTGAATCAAATGATCTGTATCTATGGGGTAACGGCAAAGAGTTTGACAATGTGATTGTGCGTAATGCATTCGAAGCATGTCGCATTAAACCTAACTTCTCGCATTGGAATGATACAGACGTTCGTACCATCGTAAAAATGGGACGAGATATTTTAGGTATCAATCCAAAATCCACATTAGTGCGTGGAGGGGTTCATCACTCCGCATTAGACGATGCCAGATTCCAGGCAACTTATGTTTCTGCTATTTGGCTGCGTTTTAAGCAGCTTCAGGGATACGGCATAACAAGTGGAGTAGTTGAATAATGACTGACATTCAAAAAGCTGTTGAAGGCGTAATGGCTTTACGCCCGGGTCCCTCTTTGGCTAACCAAAGATCAAATCGTGACACAAGAAAAGCAGAAGCGCTAAAGCGAATTAGCGATCTTGAATTTCAAAATGAGATGAAGGCTATCATGGAAGGTGACCAGTCAAGCAAATCTCTCTTTTTCTTTAGTAATACTGATGCTAGTAAAGGAGGGAGAAAGAATGCCAGCTTCAATATGTATGCTGGGGAAAAGGAGTGAGAAAATAAATGCAACTAAAGCCATTCAAATCAGTACCAAAATCACAATGGCCACCAGCACGAGGCAAACAAGAACCTATTTTTGTTTACCTAAGCGCTCAATTTTTAGTTCAAATCTTTATGGAAAAAAATGGCGTTATTCGTATTTCCATCAACAGCACAAAGCGTAAAGGTAAAAACTGGAAAGACGGCTTAACATTCGATGAATTACAAGCGATTAAGTCAGCTGTTGGTTACGGAGATTCGCTTGCTGTCGAAGTTTACCCCGAAGATTCCGAGCTAGTTAATGATGCCAACATGAGGCACCTTTGGGTTCTACCAGAAAGACCGCCCTTTGCATGGACAAGGCGAAAACTGATTACTTAATAAAGCGCTTACGGCGCTTTTTTCTTGCGAGGAAATAGTGTGTTTATTCCTGAAATAGTTGTAGATAATTTTGCCGGCGGTGGCGGCGCATCCACCGGAATGGAGCTTGGCCTTAATCGTCATGTTGATATCGCGATTAATCACGATCCTGCTGCGATTGATATGCATAAAATGAATCACCCAGAAACGAAGCACTATTGCGAATCGGTTTGGGATGTTGATCCAGAAGAAGCATGCGAAGGGCGTCCGGTTGGTTTAGCTTGGTTTTCGCCGGATTGTAAGCACTTCTCTAAAGCCAAGGGTAATCGACCCGTTGATAAAAACATTCGCGGACTTGCTTGGGTTGCTATTCGGTGGGCCGCACTTGTGCCGGTTCGCATCATCATGCTTGAGAACGTTGAAGAATTTATGACTTGGGGGCCAGTTGTTGAAGTTGAAGAAGGGAAGTTCAAGCCATGCCCTGATCGAAAAGGTGAAACGTTCGAGGCTTTTGTAAAAGTACTTACTACTGGATTGGAGAAACAACACCCAGCATGGGAAGAAATACGCTATGCGCTAGGGGAAACCTTTCCGTATGAAAAACTTGAGAAAGGGCTTGGTTACAATGTCGATTATCGAGTTCTTCACGCTTGTGATTACGGTGCGCCAACCATTCGTAAGCGCTTTTTCCTAGTGGCTAGAAACGATAAAAACCCAATTAACTGGCCAGAGCCAACGCACGGACCAAAGGGTTCTGGTCTAATTCCTTACGCTACCGCAGCAGATATCATTGATTGGTCGATTCCAGTCAAATCAATATTCGGCAGAGAAAAGCCACTTGCCGAAAAAACAATGGAGCGTATCGCAAAAGGTTTGGAAAAGTTTGTATTCGGTACAGATTCACCATTTGTCGTTAACGGCGAATGTGCATTTATTGCCAAGCACTACACAGGCGTTACTGGTTCAGATTTAAGAGAGCCATTAGCGACCGTGACAACGACAGATCATAACGCACTGGTTATGGCGTTTATGACAAAGTTCCGCTCTGGAAGCGTTGGTTATGATATTGAAACGCCAGTTCATACCATCACATCCGGTGGCGAACAAAAAAGACCTGGCACAGCAAATACGCAAGCACTAGTAACCAGCCACATGGTTAAACTGCGTGGAACAAACGTAGGTCACCCAACAGATGAACCGCTGCACACAATTTCAGCCGGCGGTTTACACCTAGGCGAAGTGAGAGCCTTCCTAATTAAGTATTACGGCACTAGCTTCGGTGAAGATCTTCAATCGCCACTGGGGACTGTAACAACAAAAGACCGCTTTGGTTTAGTTACGGTTCGCGGTGAGCAGTATCAAATTGTTGATGTCGGCATGCGTATGCTTGAGCCACATGAGTTATTTGCAGCTCAAGGTTTCCCGTCTGATTACAAAATCACTCATAACTCACAAGGCAAGAAAATAAGCAAAGCAAGCCAAGTGGCAAGATGTGGAAACTCCGTACCTCCTCCAGTTGCTCAAGCGCTTGTTGAAGCTAATATTCATTCATTATCAAAAGGCAAGGCAGCATGAAAACACTAAACATTCCAACTAATAAAGGCCGCGCTGATGTTCCGGCCTTTTTTGTTGATGGAGTTAACGGTTTATGCGTGACGATGGTTCAATTCGGGAGCTTTGAAGTTACTCACGCCAAATCAGGGCGCAAGATCATCGGTGGATTTGAGCGATTCGCCAACGCTGTTCATCATATGCTCTCGATTTATCTAGCTATGCAAGAGGCAGGGATTGAGCCGCATTGAATCAGAGCATGAGTGCAAGCATTTGGATGGTTTATCCATTAAGGGTTACATCAACATTATGAAACCAATAATGGGATTTAGCGGCGAATTTCCTTGGGAAGGTGATGACGAAAGTCCGCATGCCAAGGTTGAAGAATTGATGAAGGAAATTGAAGGACTAAAAAATGAAGAATAGATTCTACAAAGCTAATGGACACGTTGGCTCTACCCTTCTATTTTGGGCAATTAATGACTGCGGATACACAACCAACATCGATCAAGCCGAAATATATACAAGAGAGGAAATGCAGAGAGATGTCGATAATGGATATCTTCGTAACGAAGATGAATTGCCACTCTGCGCTGAGTCAGCAAACGCACTGGCTCAATGGCGAGTTGATTGTCAGTACATCGAGA
Source organism: Vibrio injensis (assembly GCF_001895205.1). Lineage (GTDB taxonomy): Bacteria > Pseudomonadota > Gammaproteobacteria > Enterobacterales > Vibrionaceae > Vibrio > Vibrio injensis. Next base: position 454,465 of record NZ_BDJF01000016.1, read on the forward strand.
AAACCTACCCAGAGTTTACCGATCCTAACGATGAGTATGTTGCTTATCTTGCAGGTAAGTTCGATGGAAATGACTTAGCCTTTGCTAATGGTAATGACCATTTTGATTTCGACTACAAAAATGCGTTTAACTATTCATATTTTGACGCCGAATATTGCATAAAAGATTCGAGCAATAAGCTTGTTTTTGTTCCGCGCTATCACACTGACGAAATTGCACGCCGAACATTCCAAAAGCAAAACATCAACCGAAGAAAGATGATTACCGCTGCTGGAATTGTTGGCCTAAGAAAAAAACGCAAACGTCAATCTACGGGAAAGACTCGATTTAACTGCATTTGTTGCGGGAAAATCATTTGGGAATTCGCTCATCCTGATACCCCAATTAACTGCTGTAGCGGCTCATGCTGCTAATTTGGCTAAGTAAAAAATAACGCCAGACGTGAAGCTTGGCGAAAAATCCACGACCAAAATTGAAGAGAACGACCATGTTCCCAAAAAAATCTAATCATTTATCGCGTTAACCGCGATGTTCAATTCAATCCCGACGTAACTGAAAAGCGCGGAGTTCGCGCTAACCCATATCGGCAGTCAAGATAAGAAAAAATAAACTTGTATAACTATAACTTGGAGATCGGCATGATAAACCAGCAAGAACCTTTTTTAGACATGAATCCTAGCGAGGCTCTTCGTGATTATGCAATTAGAAAAGCCCATGAGGCAGAAAGAAGCCAAAAAGAGGTCGCAAATCTCCGAGATTGGATCCATGAGATAGCAGTAAACTCAGGTAATGAGCAGTATGTTATCGATGCAACAAGCTCGGCCCTTTCTGGTGATGAATGCGGAATATTTAACACAACATTATTTCTTCCATTAAATCATAAGGGGTAGCTAAGAATGAACTCTGATCAAGAGCACACTAAAAACATCAAGGTTCTCATCAATTTTCAGCGTTACCGAACTGGTGAAGACAGCAGAACATTTGAAGAGACCGGGCTCAATCCAAAGCAAATTACTCACGCCATAGATTGGGCAATTGAAACCCTAAGTAAATCACACCCAAACAAAAAAGAAATGGATGAACAAAAGCATGGAGATCGAACGTAAAATAGTCCACCACCAAGGAACCAACGGCGGCGAGGCATACAAAGCTAAATGCCACCACTTTTGGAAATCAGTAAGATTTCATGTTGAACTTGCTTACTTAACTGAAGGATCATTCGCTGGAGCTGCCCGCGAGTTAAATCGTAAGCGGATTAAAACAATGAAAGAAGGTGGCAAGTGGCACCCTTATACCGTGCAAATGGCTATCAATCACTACGAGAATTTTGATGTGGAAAATGATTCAAAAATTTATAACGAAGAACAAGCTAAAGAGCTATGGGATCAAGGTTTCGATATGGTCGAGATAACAAAACTTGATGATGATGAATCAAAATTTGTGATTGGGTTTGATAACAACCCAACCTACCCCATACACAACCACTGACAACCATTCAAACAAATCTTAAATCCGCTCCTGCGGATTTGTTTCTTTATTGGAGGCTACATGGCTAAACTAATGAAAGCATCCTTGTGGGCTAGGCGTGAGTTTGAAATTAATTCCATCCCCGACAATAGAACAATAAAGCGCTGGATCGAAATAGGAAAACTTAAAGGAAAGATTGTGGATGGAGGCGCATGGGTGGCATCTTCCGAACGATGGGGGGTTGACTCTGATATCTCATCGGCTGTTAACCAGTTAATTGGAGAAAGCTGAAATGGCGGCAAGACCAAGAAAAAGAAATAACCGGCATCTTCCTGATTTCTTGTATTTCGAGAAGGACACGGGCAAATATCGATTTACTCTTATTAACGGGAAAAAGAAAACCCTTGGCTCAGATAGAGCTATTGCCATTGCGATAGCAAGAGAATACAACGCTAGGTTACGCCCTGAAATAACAGTATCCGTTGATTCTCTTGTGAAAGAGTCAGGAGGAAAGTCCGGCGAAGGTAGACCTCTTGCTGATTACATAGATCAATTAATGGCAAGAATTATTGAAGATGAAGCACCAGCGGCAAACACACTGGCGGATTGGAAGAATGACGCCGAAAGAGTGAAGGCGTTTTTTAGTTCACTAGCATGTTGCGATATTGAGCTTGAGCATGTTAATGAATACATAAAAACTTATCATGAGTCTGCGTCTGCAAATGTGCAAAACAGAAAGATCTCGTTTTTGAAGAAGATATTTAGTTATGCTGTCGATCAATCGCTTATGCTTGATAACCCAGCAGCTCGAAAGAAAATGCGCAGAACGGCTCCAAAACAACGAAAACGGCTTTCACTTGACGATTTTATTGCGATAAGAAATGCCGCTGATTTGTGGCTAAAGACAGCCATGGAACTGGCCATGCAAACCACGCAAGCGCGTTTAGAAGTTTCCAGAATTCGTTATTCAATTAAAAAACCGCAAAACGGTCTGTGCGGCTGCGTCTGGCATGAAGTGCCAGAAAATGGCATTTACGGAATACTTTATATTCATCGACAAAAAGTACAGCACAAAGAAGCAGCGCATGTCGCAATCCCGATCGGGAAAACGCTAAAAGCCATTATCGATGAGAGTAGAGATAGCATAGCAAGCCCTTACGTTGTTCATCGACTACCAACAAAACGAAGCAACAAACAGAGCAAAGAAGTTGATCATTTAACCCAAGTTTCGCCTGATTATCTTAGTCGAGCGTTTTCATCATTAAGAGATGAGCTTGGTATAGCATCAGATTTGCCGATCGAACAAAGACCAACATTTCACGAGATACGCGCGCTGGCTGCTCACTTATTCGAAAAGCAAGGCGTTGATCCTCAATCTCGAATGGCTCACAGCGATGCTAAATCAACACAGATATATACGCGAAACCACATTGATTGGGTGCATGTGCCCCACGCTGAAATCGCCGTATAGCCACGGTAAAACCTCTCGTAAGTCATTGATGTATATAATGCGCACTTTGCAAATAAAGCACTGTTTGTATATACAGGAAAAGTATATATTTTTAATTTATTTCAACAACTTAAATAAACATAGCTCATTGTCATGGGGTGTCGGGGGTCGGAGGTTCAAATCCTCTCAGTCCGACCAAACACCTAGAAAAAGAGAGCTTCGGCTCTCTTTTTTGCTTTTAGTACTGAATAAACCTGAGCTTAAGCCTATCTCAATTTTATATCCTATCAGCCACTTACATTATCTTTCTTAATCATTAATTGATGACTCATCGATAGGTTTACTCTTGCTTATCACCTCTATAACGCCTCCTCCCCCCTCAAAAATAAAGTAACGATTCGACTAAAAAACCTACTTTTCATACATATCCATACAAACGATGACGCATTCAGACGGTGTCTTCTCATAAAAACCTGTAGATTCCATTACTGATAAAACAAGTGACAAAGAAATAATAATTTGTGAATCATTTCAACTTTTCTCATCAATTCACAAGACTTGAGCGGCATTAGAGCTGTCTTAAGGCTTGTCAAAAACACTTTACCCTTAATGAGTTAACTTTATATAGGCTACTATTGTGAAACCTGGAAAAACTGGCCTCTCACGTCTCATAGACGCGATGGGTTATTCGATAAAGGGGCTAAAAGCTGCATGGCTTTATGAAGCCGCTTTTCGTCAAGAGCTACTCGCCTGTGTTGTATTGATAATGAGCACTTTCTTCATGTCTGTTTCAAATATTGAACGAATCTTACTTATTTCTAGCTTACTTCTGGTACTGACAGTTGAGCTGATAAATTCAGCGATTGAAGCTGTCGTTGATCGTATTGGTGATGAGTGGCATGAATTAAGCGGACGAGCCAAAGATATTGGTTCTGCAGCCGTCTTTATCAGTTTATTACTAGCCGGTTTCGTTTGGCTCTCTATTCTAGTGAAATAATCATGAATAATATCAAGTCTCTGCTTAAAAAACACATCTCGTACCATACCTTTACTTTATTGATTGCCTTTTACTTTGCAACGATAATTAATCTTCCGGTTTATAAATCGTTATTTTCGATCATTAGTAATCTTGAAAGCGTTAAAATAAGTTTTATTATTTCTATTCCACTGTTTTTCTTTGCAGTTTTAAATTTTCTCTTTCAATTGTTTAGTTGGCCTTGGTTGAGTAAACCTTTTTTCATCATTCTATTATTACTGTCATCGCTAGTCAGTTATGCAGGATACAATTACGGCACCATATTTGACACAACGATGATCGCCAATATTATAGAAACAGATAGCAGTGAAGCAGGATCTTATCTTAGTGGTTACTCTATCTTATGGACACTAATTATTGGCGTAATACCAGCTATTTTTATTGCAAAAACTTCTTTAACGCTTGGTGGTTCATTTTTCAATCTGATAATAAAGAAACTAATCAGTTTATTAGTTTCACTTTGTATTATTTCTCTTATCGCTATATTTTATTATCAAGATTATGTTTCTGTGGGTCGAAATAATTCCTATCTTAATAAAATTATTATTCCGACACACTTTATTTATAGTACAGTAAAGTATTTAAATAATAATTACTTTATTACCCCCCTACCGTATCAAGAAATTGGTCAAGATGCGCAACAATCTGCTCAGGCTATAAAAAGTGCAGAGACTAAACCGACTCTTGTTGTTTTCATCATGGGTGAAACGGCGCGATCACAAAACTATCAATTAAATGGCTATCCACGAAAAACCAATGCCTATACCGATGAACTTCCTATCGTTTCATTCCAAGATGTTAGTTCATGCGGTACTGCGACCGCAGTATCTGTTCCTTGTTTATTCTCTTCAATGACACGCACCAATTTTGATCGTCAAAAAGCGGATAACCAAGATAATGCTCTCGATATTCTAAAGCGTGCAGGCATCTCATTATTATGGAAAGAAAATGATGGTGGCGATAAAGAGGTAGCTAAAAATATTGATATTATAACCATTGATAGAACGCAAAAAAACCAACTCTGTAATGGTAAAACCTGCTACGACATGGCACTTTTAGAAAACTTTGAGCAAAATGTAGAAAACATGCAGGGTAATCGATTCATTGCATTACATCTCATTGGAAGTCATGGACCAACTTATTTTCAACGCTATCCCAATGACAAAGCAGCATTTATTCCTGACTGCCCACGCGCTGATATTGAAAACTGTTCAGTAGAACAAATCGTCAATTCCTATGATAATACAATTTTGTACACCGACTATGTTTTAAGACAAACCATTGATAAACTTAAAGCATTACAAAAAAGCTATCATACTGCATTAATCTATGTTTCTGACCATGGTGAATCACTAGGCGAAAATGGGGTGTTCTTACATGGAATGCCTTATCGTTTTGCTCCTGAATACCAAACTAAAGTACCACTAATGGTATGGATGTCTCCCAGTTTTCAAAAAATCAAGAATATTAACTATGATTGTCTTCAACAATCAGCAAAAAAAACCGGAATTTACTCTCATGATAATATATTTCATTCTCTACTAGGAATTATGGATGTTAATACCGACGTCTATCAGCCAGAACTCGACATATTTAAATCATGCAGAAACTAACTTTTAATTATTTATTGAACAATAATTTTCATATTCAAACCATTAGATTATTAATATAGTAAATTAATGATAAAAATTTAAAATATTATACCCCTATCATATTTTTTACTAAATGATAGGGGTATAATAGTTAGGCTAACTGGGGCAATGTTAACTTGGCGATTTCAAAATAGATAATCAAACCCGTTCCATCCACTAAAGTTGCAATAAAAGGGGCAGACACAACAGCAGGATCAATATTCAATCGACGTAATACCATTGGAATAATTGAAGAAACTAAAGCACTCCATAGTACAATTGCTAGAATAGTTAGCGTGACGACTAAACCTATTTCAAAACCGACACCAAGTGACCAAGCACGGATCCAAGCGGCAACCGCCATTGCTGCGGCAATTAAAGTGCCTGTGGATAATTCTTTCCGTAATACTGTGCCTAAATTACGTAAACTAACTTCACCAACCGCCATTGCGCGAATAATAGTTGTAGTAATTTGCGTTCCACTATTACCACCAGTACCGATTAATAGTGGAATAAAAAAGGCCAATGCAATTGCCGCCTCAAGTTGTTCTTCAAACGCTCGCAGCACCGTTCCGGTATAAGCTTCAGCAACAAAAAGTACTAATAACCATACAATACGCTTTTTCCATAACTCCCAAGGTGTAGTGTCTAAATAGCTACCATCAAGAGGAATAGTACCGCCTTGCATTTCAGCATCTTCTGTCGTTTCCTTTTCCAAAATCGCAGCAGCATCTTCTAGATAGAAAAAACCCACTAATTTTCCTTCATAAACGACAGGAAGTACTGGAACATTATGTTCAAGAAGCAAACGGGCAGCATTCTCTTGATCAACCATCGCATCAATCACGAGCTTATTTTGTTCAACCATCGTCATTAATGACTGTTCTGATGAAGCAACCAACAATGCTTTAGGACTAATTTCTCCCAATAATGCCCCTTGTTCATTCACAACGTACATGTTGTGTAATAAGTTTGGCATATCCCAAGCTTCATAAAGTGTTTGCTTGGCTTGCTCTACCGTTTGAGTAATTTGTAACGTGATGACATCTGAACGCATATGTCGACCCACTGACTCATCTGGCCAAAATAATGCTTCACGATAATACTTTAAATCCTCTAATGGCATCGCTTCAAGCACAACCTCACGCTCTTGTTCATCGAGCGTACGCATTGCATTCTCAATAAATTTTGGCGAAACCAAAGGTAATATTTCTTTCAGTTGTTGTGGCTCAACACACAGTAATAATTCTCCTGTGACATTGGCAGAAATCGTACTAAATAATTCAGAAACTTCATGACTAGATAATGATTCTAATACAATTTTTATTTCTGAATCTGAGAGTTTTACAAGTTTATCAACCCATTTATCACGATAGCGTGGCTGAATTAATTTTTTAGAAAATTCATTAAGTTGTTTAACTTGTGCGGTCTCAATAATTGAGTGGGTGTTTTTCATTACATTTGCATTCATCACATTAACCTCATGTGACTCAGGAATATCCTGAATTGATTGATCTATGATGTAAGAAAACAGCCGTTATTTGACGAGCGAAAGGAAATAGTAGGATAATTCATCCCCGAGTCCCAGCTTCAGCACTATACAACGTATTCGCAAACGCGAAAGCCACTTGGGTTAACACCTTAATCCGATGAAAACTGTCCTGATCTTGGGCATCTCTGGATGTCGTGAGATCAGTGGCCTATGTTTGTACAGGAGCCTCGCCTAACGAGATGCTGTAATTACACAGTCTGTTCATTAACTGAACGGCGCGGATTATAGGAGGGTTAGTTAAAAAAGGTCAATGTAAATATGATTAATATTCAATAAAAAATAAAGCATGAGACAATAAATATTTTTTATTAAAAATAAAAAATACAAATTATGAATACATTAAAAATACATAAAAAGTAAAATATATTAATTTTGCTATGAATTTTTATATCATTGATGCCTATAGGAAATAACTAATCCAGACTAGGACAAATAATTCATTAACCATTAAAATGGTAAAACTAATAACAATACATCGACAATGGCCAATCAAGTGCATAGTTAAAATATATCAATGATAATTAATAGCAGCTCTCAATCTATTTCGATTTGGTGTATTAGCCGCCAGTGTAGCCTATCTAAAAAATTAACCGCCGTTAAAAATGGGGGGGGGGGCAAAACAGCGATTAATAGATAAGAGATTGAAAACTCTTGATACCGCTAGTTTCTGTTAGGATGGTTTATAATGTGATCTTCCCAGTCAATAACATCGATTTCATAAACAACTTGATTACGCACACTTTGCCCTGCTGCATGCATCGCTACTTTTGACCCAGTGATCAAAGGATGCCATTGGGGTAACGGTTGCTTATCGGCCAGTAACCGATAAGCACAGGTATCGGGTAACCAATGAAATTCCGCTATCTTATCACGTGTGAGCTTTAAACATTCTTCACCCGATTGGAAACGATTAGGATAGTCTTTGCATGAACAAGTATCGCTATTGAGCCAGCTGCAAGCGACATTGGTGTAGTATACCTCGTCGCTATCTTCATCCATCAGCTTATGTAAGCAGCATTTACCACATCCATCACATAGTGATTCCCACTCTGCTTCGGTCATTTGTTCTAAAGATTTACGTTGCCAAAATGGGATGCTCATGATGTTTACTGCCTAGTTACGATTTCAGCCGGGTGTTATACCTTCCCCATTGATAAACTGCAAGATAACAACGTGATAATTTCGCTGCCGAGAACGAAAAGATCTGCTAGGATCGGCGCCCGCATTAAATGGGTAATCACCAAAAGGTAAAAAATGAACTGTCGTCTCGGTTGTGCTTGATGTTGTATTGCCCCCAGTATTTCTTCGGCTATTCCCGGCATGCCTAATGGTAAACCTGCTGGAGTACGTTGCATCCAACTGAATGAGGATAATCTGTGCCAGCTATTTGGTAAACCAGAAAGGCCAACCGTGTGCCACCAATTCAAACCTTGCCCTGTCGTTTGCGGTGACAGCAATCAACAAGCATTACAAAATCTGATCGAGCTAGAGCAACTAACCTGAATAATAACAAAGAAAAGAGTGAAAAGATAAAAACCTCAAAACAAAGCTAATCAGTCTGTTTCGAGGTTCTTAAAGGTAGGTGGTGGGAACTAAAAGGTAGTATTAAATTTCTGTCTTCCCAGCAGAGAATGAGACAATGTTGTTCCATCGACCAATTCTAATTCTCCACCAACAGGGACACCGTGTGCAATACGACTGGCACTGACCTGATGCTCATGGCACAACTCTGCAATATAATGTGCCGTCACTTCTCCTTCTACCGTAGGGTTGGTAGCAAGAATGACTTCTGAAATACCACCTTTTTGCAGTCGAAAATCCAACATATCAAGACCGATATCACTGGGACCAATACCATCTAACGGTGATAGATGCCCCATCAGTACAAAATAGCGGCCTGAGAATTGCCCTGTAGCTTCTAATGCTGCAATGTCTGCTGGACTTTCAACCACGCAAAGTTGACCATTTTCTTGTCGTTTCGGATTACGGCAAATATCGCATACTTCTTGTTCAGTGAACGTTCGACACTCGGCACAATGCCCCACTTCAACCATGGCCTGATTCAGCGCTTCTGCTAACTGTAAGCCACCTTTTCTATCTCGCTGTAACAAATGAAAGGCCATACGTTGCGCTGACTTGGGGCCAACCCCAGGTAAACAACGTAAGGCCTCCATCAAATGCTCCAGCATATGACTGGTTCGCATTACTAACCTACTTATTGATTAGAATGGTATCTTCATACCTGGTGGTAATTGCATACCCCCAGTGACAGCGGCCATTTTATCTTTTTGTGTTTCTTCTACACGACGAGCGGCATCGTTAAACGCTGCCGCGATCAAATCTTCCAACATCTCTTTGTCGTCTTCCATTAAGCTTTGATCAATCTCAACGCGACGTACGCTATGGCTACCAGTGATGGTCACTTTTACTAATCCAGCGCCCGATTCACCGACCACTTCCATACTTGCGATTTCTTCTTGTAGCTTTTGCATACGATCTTGCATTTGCTGGGCTTGCTTCATTAAGTTGCCCATACCGCCTTTACCAAACATAGATTATCTCTCTGGTCTGCTTAAATTATTCTACGATAGATGGGGATGAAAATAGAAAATCTCAACCCCGATGGTTAAACTGGTCGCACACTATCATGATCAAGTTGAGCATGAAAACGGCGCTCAATAAATTGTACGTTAGCATCTTGTTTTAAGCTTTCTAGCGCCTGAGTGAGCTTTGCTTGATAGAGACGCTCTCTCAGCTCAAGCGGTGTTTCACCGGATTCACCGATATGAACACTTAAATGACACTCTTCTTGTAATTGGTCATTAAGAGCTTGTAAAAGTTCACTCTGAGCTTTCTCGGTATTTAAGTGAGCATGAGAAGGACGAAGCGTCAGCTCAATCTGGTTTCCCTGCTTATTAAAAGTTGAATTCAAAGCAAGTTGTTCTACTAACTTAGCCGTCTGTAGCTGAGTAATCAACTTAGCCCATGGATCCAGTTCCGCAGCTTCAATGATCAGTTTTTCGATCATCTCTGCTGTTTTTTCGTGTTCTAACGCTCGCTTGATTTGCGTGGGCGTCAATTCATTAGGTGTCGCTTGAGTTGCCTCCTCTAGCGAACGGGTTGACGGCCGCCATTGATAAGTTTGGTCTTGCTCGGTTGGTTCTTGATTAAATATCGAAGACTCATTCGGCGGTATCGGCGTGGACGTCGATTGGGCTCGCTGTGCTACGCGATCTAAAATCGAAGCCGGCTTTGCAGATACCGCATCATGCTTTTTTACTGGCGTACTTTTCGGAGTCAGCCCTTGCCGCTGAGAGCGCAACTGATGACGTAACCCGGCGACAGGCGGTACAACCACCGCTTGTTCTTGTGCTCGCGTCTCTGGCTGAACAACTGGCGGTTCTGGCTCTTTTATCGCGGGTTGACCATGCTCTACCTCGGGTTGAGGTGATGTTGCCAGTGCCGTCACTGGCCCCTGCATTTGAGCACCCGAACGCTGTGCTGGGTTATCAGAAACCGGCTCAGCGGCTGGCATGGCTAAGCTATGACTCACCGTAACCGATGTCGGTCGAAACGCCATCATACGCAATGCAACCATTTCGATACCAATTCGCGCCGTTGGAGCTAATGGAAGATCCGCCCGACCTTTTAGTACAATTTGATAATAGAGTTGTACTTCTTGTGGAGCTAAAATTTTCGCTAAATGGTAAATAGAATCGGCATCAGGTTGAGCCTTATCCACGCTACTGGGCAAGGCTTGACACATAGCAATACGATGCAATTGTGTTGCTAATTGCTGGAGCAATCCATCCCATTCAACCCCATTACTGGCTAACTGTTCAATACACGCCATCATGACCTGTGGCTGCTGACTGCTGATCGCTTGTAATAAATGCAATGCTTGATCAGTATCCAGTGTACCGAGCATATGCGAAACAATATCATGTTCGATAACACCGTTACCAAGCGCAATAGCTTGATCGGTCAAACTTAACGCATCGCGCATACTGCCATCAGCGGCATGCGCGATCATGGCGAGTGACTTACTATCACTGTGCACGTCTTCGGCTTGCAAGATATGTTGAAGTTGTTGTTGGATATTCTCAACGCTGATCGGCTTAAGATGAAATTGTAGGCAGCGTGATAGAATCGTAACCGGTAATTTCTGTGGATCCGTCGTCGCCAGCAAAAATTTGACGTATTCTGGTGGCTCTTCTAACGTCTTCAGCAAAGCATTAAAGCTATGCCGAGATAACATATGAACTTCATCAATCAAGTAGACTTTAAAGCGTCCGCGCGCCGGCTTGTATTGAACGTTATCAAGCAGATCACGAGTATCTTCAACTTTGGTGCGCGATGCGGCGTCAATTTCTAATAAATCGACAAAACGCCCCTGATCGATCTCTTTGCAGGTCGCACATTGGCCACACGGGTTAGCTGTGATGCCTGTTTCACAGTTTAAGCCCTTGGCAAATAAACGCCCAATCGTGGTTTTCCCCACGCCACGAGTACCACTAAATAAATACGCATGATGCAAACGATTCTGCGTCAGTGCATTTTCTAAAGCGGTTAATACGTGAGCTTGCCCTACCACCGCTTTAAATGTGTTAGGACGCCATTTTCGTGCTAAAGCAAGATAACTCATGAAACCTTCCGTTATGGATATTTAGTGACCGTCAAACTCACAAATGCTATAGACCTCTAACCCTAAAGCTTCAAGACGTTTATCGCCACCAATTTCCGGCAGGTTAATCACAAATGCAGCGTGTTGAACAACACCCCCTAATTGACGAATAAGCTGTGTTGTCGCCTCAATCGTGCCACCAGTAGCCAGTAAATCGTCGACCACTAACACTTTGTCGCCTGGTTTGATAGTATCGACGTGAATTTCTAACGTGTCCGTGCCATATTCTAAATCGTACGATTGGGCGAGCGTTTTACGCGGCAGCTTTCCTGGTTTACGAACAGGAACAAAACCGACTCCAAGCTCTAAAGCCAATGGCGCTCCAAACAAAAATCCGCGCGCTTCAGTACCCACCACTTTGTTAAAACCCATGGCTTGATATTTTTCAACTAACAAACGAATGGTGGCTTGATAAGCAACGGCGTCTTCCAACAAGCTGGTGACATCACGAAATAAAATCCCTGGCTTTGGATAGTCGGCAATGGTTTTGATGCTAGATTTGATAAGAGTAAGTGTTTCGGTTGTCATAGCTACATTAACTTCGATTGATTGAGCATGGTGATCATCATCATGGCCAAGAATTAAAATTTATACGCACAAATCAAACTGCACGTCGATTAAAAAGCAAAAGCCCACTCGAAGAGCGGGCACACTTCCCCATAATGCTAGTGATTTTCTTGTTGGTTAGCAACCAACTCATACGTTGGTAAACGAAGAAACCAACTGAGTAGTATCACTAACAGCCCCAAGAGCATTATTTTTAACCACATCAAGGGAACGATAGAAATAGACAAAGCAAAACTTGCGACCATACACAGGGCGCCTCGCCATTTTACTCGCTTAGAAACGGCGCGGTTCTGTTGCCAATTAAGTAAAATTGGCCCTAGTGTAGCATGCCGATGTAACCATGAGTGAAACCTCGGACTACTACGCGCAAAACAAGCACTGGCCAACAACAGAAATGGCGTCGTTGGTAACAGGGGCAATACCACACCTAGAAGGCCAAGTGCTACGCTAAGACCACCAACAACATTGAGTAAAACATGACGAATATTGATGATGGGCCTCGCTGAACATTGAGTGAATATACCATCGGTAAAAGCGGTTAACTCTTATTACCTTGATAAATATCTAATGTAAAACTACTGGAACCAAGGCAACTGATCGATACTTGGCAAGCACTTTGGATTGGTAAGTCTTTGGTAATGAAGTTCTTTAAGCAATTATCCCCTAATTTTACGCCGGGAGCAATTGACTGAGAGAGGTAACCATTAGACCAATGGCATCCTAAACCTGCGGGTAAAATAGACAAGGTCTTATCGGTTAAATCAGCAATACCAAACAAAGCACAAACGGGTACCCCACCGTCAGAACACTCGATACCTCGCTCAAAAATTTCGGCCAGATCTTTTAAATCAGCGCTAAAACTACGCAAGTTACGCAAATAGTCATTAAATAAGGCACGGATCAATAACGTACTCGCGACACCTAACTGCTGATCGCTCGACGAATCAACGATATAAAATGCAAACTGCCCATTGATTAACCAAGCGTAATCAAAGACTAATGGCATGGCTTCTGTCGACTGTAACAATCGATAGCTGCACTTCCAAGCACCTTGTGAAGTATCATTATCAGGTAAGAGTGCTTGTAATAGCTCTCTCGCCGTATTGGGGTTTTCTCGTAAATGCTCAAGATGCCAATGCAATTCCTGCTCTTCAGGAAGCTCACCACCCCCATCAACTCGAAACCACTGACTCGAAAAATCACGTTGATCATTAAGGTGATGCATCGCATCTTCTAATGTATTTTCAATCGCACAACTTAGATTTTCATGATTACCAATCGGTTTGGGTAAAAAGTCTTTGATTCCATAGCGAAGTACCTTAGCAACATCCGACATTTCTCCCGTGGCTGACACGACAATCATAGGCAACGACGGATACTCCAAACTCACTTCTTCAACAAACTCAATACCATTGAGTACCGGCATAGAGAGATCACAAAGTAATAGGTCTGGCTCGTTTGAACGTAGTTTTTTCAAGCCATCTAAACCATCTTTAGCTTCAACGACTTTATATCCTTTGGCAGCCAAATAACCACTGGTGACTCGCCTGAAGATAGGATCATCATCAACCAGCATGATCAGCTTCTCTTGGCCAGCATTATCAGCAGATAGATCCCTAGCTTTAATATAATCTTTATACATAGCACCTACTCCACTATGTGCCCACGATTCGTATGATTAGCTCATCAATCTCTATCCATGCTCAGGCTATCTAGCACTCATTTAAGCCATCTGATTGATTAGCCAGAATTCACCGACGTTACCTGATTTCTCTTCTATCAAACCCTACGAATAACATCGTGTACTTGCTCATTAAAAATAGTCTTTAAACGACATTTATACAAATATTCCACTTTTTATCTGCATCACATACTATATGTATGATTTACGAGATTTTACTGGTAAAAATAACCAGCCAGATACCATGCATAAATACGATAATTTACAAAATTAGTTACCATAACGCTAATCAATCTATCATTAAGCAGGCGAAAAAATAGAGCGACCCGACAAATCGTTCTACAAGTTGATATGACTCAAGCCTTACTGGCTGATATCCGTATAAATTAACCAAAACGGTAAAATAATGTGTCAGGAACAATGAAATTAGATGACTTAAACCTTTTTCGACTGGTTGTTGAACACGGCAGCTATACCGCGACCTCCCGTAAAACCATGATACCGGTTGCGACGATTACCCGACGCATTCAAGCTTTGGAAGATTCTTTAAACCTAAGATTGCTCAATCGGCACGCTCGAAAGCTGACTTTAACTGAGGCTGGTGAGCGTTTTTTCAGAGATTGTTCACCGTTACTGCAGCGTTTAGCCAGCATGGCAGAAGCGATCACCGATGAATGCCGGGGGGCATCAGGAACGATTCGACTTTCCGCACCAGAGAACTTAACCAAGCGGATGATGATGCCAATGTTTAATGCCTTTATGCATCAGTATCCAGATATTAATCTTGAATTAACGACCAGTAACCATGCCGTGCAGCTCGACCCTACCGAATGGGATGTTATTTTCCGAGTCGGGCCACAACGTGATTCCAGTTTAATCGCCAGAAAGATCAGTGAAGTTAAAGATATTTTAGTCGCCAGCCCTCTCTATCTAGCTAAACATCCCACTCCCACTCACGCTGAGCAACTCAGTCAATATTCATTACTCAAGGGGGATCCATTACTCAAATGGCAATTATGTAATGATAAAGGGGAAACGTGCATCAATAACGATGTGGGAAGATTTCAAGCCAGTACCCTCAATGTGGTGCGTAGCGCTTGTTCGGATGGATTAGGCATTACTTTAATGCCTGATGTGATGTTAAAAGAATTTCTTGCGGACGGTAGTTTGGTACGTGTGTTACCTGATTGGAGTGCGAATCCACGAGATATTTATATGCTGTACAACCATAAAGACCATCTACCAGAAAAGGTCCGTTTGTTTATTGATTTTGTGATTGCTTATCACATCCACTGATCGATGGTTAGAAAAATAAAGAGGAGAGGGGCGATTGACCACTCTCCTCTTTTTTCAGTTGTTAATCGAGCATCGCTTATGAGTAGAAACGCTCACCTACACTCGCTCGAGTGATTAACGCATCACACGGTGCGAAATGGTCGCCATATTTTTGAGCGTGTTGCTTCATCTGCTCAATCAGTTTATCCAAACCAATTTGATCCATATAGCGGAAAGGGCCACCAAGGAAAGGAGGAAAACCAATCCCAAAAATCGCCCCAATATCGCCGTCACGTGGAGAGTGGATGATCCCCTCATCCAAACAACGAACGGCCTCATTAAGCATGGGTAACACACAACGCATGGCTATCTCTTGCTCATCCCACTTTGATTCTGGAGTTAGATTCAACAATTTGTAAACTGACTTATCGACCTCTTTTTTCTTACTGCCTTTTTTGTAACTGTAGAAGCCTTTACCTGTTTTTCGTCCTTTACGATTATCGTTTAATAAAACCTCAAATACGTCCGGTCCCTTAAAACGCGGTCCAAGCTCATTGACCAAAATAGGCATAATCTTTGAGCCAACATCGATCCCTACTTCATCCAATAACGTAATTGGCCCAACGGGGAAACCAAAGTTCAGTAACGCTTTATCGATTTTTTCTATCGTTTCGCCAGCCATCAGTACATTAGCCGCTTCATTCATATAAGGTGCTAGAATACGGTTAACATAAAAACCAGCGCGATCTTTGACTACGATCGGGGTTTTACCCTGTTTTTTCGCTAACGCCACGACGGTCGCTATCGTTTCAGGTGACGTCGTACTATGTGGGATCACTTCCACTAATGGCATCTTCTCAACCGGACTAAAATAATGTAGACCAACGATGTTTTCTGGCCGAGTGGCCTTTTCGGCAATCTGCGCAATCGGTAATGACGAAGTATTAGTTGCAAAAATGGTACTGGGTTGAGCGTGTTGCTCGACATCCGCTACCATCTGCTGCTTGAGCGCCAAATCTTCAAAAACCGCCTCGATCACCACGTCTGTTTGTTGAAAACCTCTAAAGTCAGTGCCACCAGCAAGCTGCATCATACTGTTTTGCAGTTGTGCTTTACTGATGATTTTGCGTTTACGCTGCTTTTCAAATAAACCATAGTTATAACTTAAAGCATTAAGAATGCCGTCGTTAGATACGTCTTTTATTCTCACTGGCAGTTTTGCTTTAGCCACGCTAACGTGACTGATCCCCGCGCCCATTAAGCCGCCACCTAACACACTAACGTGTTTAACAGGCTTAGGTTCAGCATCACTACCGTGTTCTTTTTTCATTTCCGTGGTAGCAAAAAATATCGAACGTAATGCTTTAGATTCATTGGTCATCACCAACTCACCAAAGCGCTTCGCTTCTTGCTCCAAACCTGCTTTCAATCCTTTATTCAGCCCATGCTCAATGACTTCTAAAATGGCCTTAGCAGCAGGATAATTACCGCGCGTTTTCTGTTCGGTTTTCTTGCTCGCTTGGTCAAAAATAATTTTGCGACCAAGGCCCGTATTGGCAAGCAGTTTTTCTTTTAAAGATGGTTTAGCGTGGCGACGTTTCTTACTATTGTCACCGACAAAACGTAACGCCACCTCTAATAAGACACTCTGAGGAACGCAAGCATCAACAACGCCTAGTTTATAAGCCTTTTTAGCGCGCAGTTGTTTACCAGTCAAAATTAAATCTAACGAAGGAAGTAGACCTATCAAACGAGGTAAACGCTGCGTGCCTCCCGATCCGGGCAGTAAACCTAACATCACCTCAGGTAAACCTAAACGTGTTTTATCATCATCCGTACACACACGATAATCACACGCCAGTGCCAGCTCTAATCCGCCGCCTAAGCAAGGCCCATGAATCGCAGCCACAACAGGGAATGGTAAATCTTCTAGCTGTTGGAACATCTGCTGCCCACGTGTGGCTAAAGCCTGTGCTTCTTGAGCAGAGGTACAGGCATCCAACATTCGAACATCCGCGCCGGCAATAAAGTTATCCGGCTTTAACGAATGGATCACTAGGCCTTTAAGCTGTTTTTTCTGCTCATTAAGCTGGTTAAATACCGCTAACATCTCATCGGCAAATGCGGCCTGAAGAGTGTTCATTTTTTCACCGGGAACATCAATCGCGAGCCAAGCAATATGCTGCTCATCAATCGTCAAGTGAAATGCTTTTGCCTCGCTCATTATTCAACCTCCAAAATCATTGCCGCACCTAAGCCACCAGCGGCACAAGCGGTATTCAATGCTAGCCCACCACCACGACGTTGTAATTCACGCAAGGTTTGCGTGATCATTCGCGCTCCCGTCGCCGCAAAAGGGTGACCATAAGCAATCGAACCACCAAGCACATTGAATTTATCCATATCAATTTCACCAATCGCTTTACTGCGGCCCAAGTATTGCTGAGCAAAACTATCGCTAGCGAACATTTTCACATTGGCTAAGGTCTGCGCCGCAAACGCTTCGTGCATATCGATTAATGTTAAATCTTTCAGCTCGATCCCGGCTCGCTCTAGCGCTAATGGCGTCGCGAAAGAAGGCCCCATCAACATATCTTTTTCAACGCCTATCGCCGAAAAAGCATAAGAACGAATGTAGCCAAGAATATCTAAACCCAACTCTTTAGCTCGCCCTTCGCGCATCAACAGAATAGCTGCCGCACCATCAGTGAGCGGCGTACTGTTAGCCGCAGTCACACTGCCATATTGGCGATCAAACGCAGGACGCAGCTTAGCGTAACCCTCTAAAGTAGAATCAAAACGCACATTATTGTCTTTATCGAGCCACTTCTTATACGGCTCAGGGAAAGCGGTCATCACCTCACCGGCTATCTTGCCTTCATTCCATGCTTGGGCAGCCAAGGTATGAGAACGATGCGCTAAGGCATCTTGATCAGCGCGTGAGATACCGTGCGACTTCGCCATTTGTTCGGCAGTCTGTCCCATCGATAACCCTGTAGAATATTCGGCAACGGCAGGCGGAACTGGCATTAAGTCTTTAACTGATAATGACTTTAATACGTTGAATTTTTGACTGAGTGTTTTCGTTTTACTGAGCGCTAATAAGCTCGCTGCCAGTTTTTTAGAGA
Organism: Vibrio injensis; assembly: GCF_001895205.1. Lineage (GTDB taxonomy): Bacteria > Pseudomonadota > Gammaproteobacteria > Enterobacterales > Vibrionaceae > Vibrio > Vibrio injensis. Next base: position 472,936 of record NZ_BDJF01000016.1, read on the forward strand.
CACCAATCGGTAAAACAGAAGAGGAATCCGCGCCACCAGCGATACCAATATCAATAGTACCAGCCATAATGCTTTCAGCGACGTTAACCGCGGATTGAAAACTGGTTGCACAGGCACGAGTCACACTGTAAGCGTCCGTATGAATATTCATCCCCGTACCGAGTACAATTTCCCGAGCGATATTGGGGGCTTCTGGCATTTGCACGACCTGACCAAAAACCAATTGCTCGATGAGCTTTGGATCGATCTCTGTTCGTGTGAGCAGTTCATTGACCACCATTTTACCTAAATCTATCGCGGGTACTTGTGCAAACTCCGTACTTTGACGTGCAAAAGGGGTACGAATACCTGCAACAATAGCGACACGCTCTCCTGAGCGTGTTCTGACTTCCTGCTTGCCCATTATTTCTCCTTAGAATAAGAGGTCTGACCTGGAAATCATTGTAATCAAATTGTTACATCAATCAAACAACTGTTTAAATAAACGTGATTGCGGCAGCGAAAGCAGGCAAAAAAAAAAACCACACAAAACTGTGTGGTTGGAATGTAATACAAAACAATTAACCTAAGCCAATTGAAATAATCAGTTTCCTGATTAGGAGAAAGTAAAGTCAGCCTTCAAAAGGAAGTGTCATCTTGCTCAACATGTTAGCCACTAGAGCTAACGAGATGACAAGAGGTAATATAGCGACTTAAACAAAGCATAGTTTGCATTAGATCAAGTTTATGCGGGTTTAAACCACCAATACCTGCGAAAAATTGTCCTAGATCAATCTTATCTGATATCCACCCGATTCTCGGCTGGTAACAACGGTCAGAAAAGCGCCTCTTTAATAGAGCCAAGACTCTATTTTTAACTTTTTGGTTACATTTTAATGCCAATTTGCTAGCAATTTTAAAGATTTAATAGCGTCTTAGACAATGGTCGGATTTCTATCTCCTATACTTGCGACTAGTATCAGCCAGCCACTGAGCTTTTGCTCAACACAACGCCCATTAGAGGCGATATAACAAGGAAAAAGCACCATGAACAAGACGCGTCTGTTTAAAAAGTCACTACTTGCTGTGACCATCTCTCTTGCTACTCAACAAGCTATGGCGGCGGGCTTTCAGCTCAACGCCCAATCGGCAACGGGCCTTGGCCGTGCGTTTGCCGGTGATGCCGTGATTGCCGATAACGCCGCCGTGATGTCACGTAACCCTGCCGCGATGGCTCTCTTTGATAAAATGGAGCTCTCACTCGGTTTTGAAGCCATCATGACTGACATTAAAGTTAAAAATGCTACGTATAAATCACTACCAGGAACAGGATTAGAGCAATCTAGTAGTGCTAATTATGATGATGCAGGCGGAACTTCTATTGCCCCTAACATCCATTTGATTGTCCCAGTCAACGAGCAATTCGCTTGGGGGGTAAACGCCTACTCTAACTTTGGTACTCGTACCGATTTTGGCTCCAACTACGCTGGTGGTGAATATGGCGGTGAAACAGAAATTCTCAGTGCAAACTTTGGGGTATCAGGTTCTTACCGTATCAACGATCAATGGAGTGTCGGTGCGGGGCTGGATCTGATTTATGGTCAAGGTACATTGAAACGCTCACTAAGCAGTGCCCTTGGTGGAAACAAGGTTTTAGACATCGACAAAGCTGATGGTTTTGGGGTTGGCTTTAATATCGGTACCGTTTATGAATTGGATGAGAATAACCGCTTTGGTCTTTCTTATCGTTATAGTCCAACCATTACCGCTAAAGATGGCGATAAAGAAGTCAAATTACCACTCCCAGATATGGCCGAGTTTTCTGGTTACCACCGTATAGACAATACCGCCTTTGCAATTCACTATAGTGTGCAATACATTGGTTGGAGTGCTTTTGATAAACTAGAATTTAATAATCGAGCACCTAAAGCCTACGAATGGCAAGATGGTTGGCACTACTCTATTGGCGGTACTTACTTCTTAAACCGCGACTGGACACTGCGTGCTGGCTATATGTACGACACTAGCGCGCAAGATAAAATCACCTCAATTTCAGTACCGGATTCCGATCGTCAATGGTTATCAGCGGGCTTTACTTACCAGATTGATGACAAATCTAATTTCGACTTTGGTTTTACTTATTTGATGGGTAAAGATGTAAAAGTCAATGAAAAAACAGAAAATCCAAACTTCGGAAACCCTAATGCTGGCGCAATGGCAGGTGTTGAGTATTTATCCTCCATTTCTGGTACCACCAAAGCGGATGCAATCTTAGTCGGCTTACAATACAGCCGTAGTTTCTAAGTTTGGTTTAATTCAAATACGTATCTTAATGGGCTGAATCATCAGCCCTTTTTTATTTATTCACCTCACAGGCACTCTTTTAAGCTTACAACTGTGCTTAAAAGGGGCAATTACATCCTACATCTGTTCGCTGAACTTTTACCTCACCAGAACACCAGCTAGATTAATAGGAAAGTTAATAATATAAAAACGATATAAAACTCTAAATATTGATAATTTATTGTTTTTATTTGTTAAGGCAACTCGCTCTCTTTACACTTTTCGCCACTATTGACTAACCATTTCAGCGAACATAACCATGAACAATAATCAAAAAACGTTATCGATAGCCGTTGCGTTCGGCTTGATGGGACTACCAACCTACGCTCAAGCTGCAGGGTTTCAACTAGCTGAATACTCAGCAACAGGCCTTGGTCGAGCGTACGCGGGTGAAGCCGCCATGGCAGATAACGCAGGATCTCAATGGCGTAACCCTGCAATGTTAACCTACCTGCCCGGCACGCAATTTTCTGCCGGGGCGATTTACGTTAACCCTAACATTGATGTCAATGGCACAGTAACCCACCCAAATCTTGGACAAACCACCGCGACAGCAAAAGACTTCGCCCATGACGCTATCGTGCCGAATGCTTATTTCTCTCATCAATTGAATGAACGAACCTTTTTAGGTTTAGCTATCGGCACCAATTATGGCATGGAAACCGAGCTACCTAACTTTGCTGCCAGCCACTTTGGCGATCAGGCGAAAATCATCACCGCCGAAGCGAACGTTAACCTCGGCTATCAACTGACCGATACAATCAGTGTCGGGGCTGGTGTACGCTATGTGATCGGTGAAGGTCATTTTGGGGCCAGTGTGCCGGAAAAAAATATCGTTGGAATGGATGGAACAAATCCAATAAAGGCACCTCAAGGAACTATTTTAAAATATATGGAAGGGGACAATACCAGTTGGGGCTGGCAGGCTGGTACCGCTTGGCAAATCAACCCAAATCATCGAGTGGCTTTTACCTATAAATCACAAGTCGTGATGGACTTTGATGGTCATGCTGAAGGTCTGCCATATGGGAAACATAAACCGGGGCAACTCGCTGTAACTTTACCAGCAACGGCAGAGCTAGCCAGCTTTCACCAATTAACCGAACAATGGGTATTGCACAGTAGTATTAACTGGACGGATTGGAGCAGCTTTGATCAATTGGTGGCTAACTTTCATGATGGCACTCCTAATGACTTGATTAAGTTAGAAAACTGGAAAGATAACTACCGTTTTGCATTAGGGACCAGCTACGCTTGGGATCAAGATTTGACCCTACGTGCAGGTATTGCCTACGACTTATCCGCGGTAAGTACAAAATATCGTACAGCGACCATTCCAGAAACCGATCGTACTTGGTTAAGTATTGGTGCGGGCTATCGAGCCACGAAACAACTGACCCTTGATGCTGGTTTTACCTATATTTTTGCTAAAAAAGCTTCGCTGTATGAGCCTCGTGATGGTTCAGATAACCAAGCCGCAGCGATTGGTGGCGCGTTTGCTGGAGAAGTGACTGGACACGTATGGTTAGTCGGTGTGCAAGCCAGCTACACTTTCTAAACATCAACCAGGTTGAAGAAACCTTCCTCTAACAACACGGTAGTAACACAAAGAAGAAGACTGAGGCAAATACCTCAGTCTTTGATTGGCAAGCAAAGGAGTTCATTGAATCGTTTTTGTTGTTACTTTTTTACCATAGTGCTCCGCAGCCCGTTCTGCCACTGATTTTAAAAAATCTTCTTAAACTCTATAATTCCTCAACTATTTATGAAAACGATGAATTTGTTAATTACAAAAGCATCTAGCGATTTCAAAATTCTTTGTATTAGCCACTATCACAGTAACGAACAGGATGAATGCTTTCGGTAGAAAGCGATAAAAGACTTACGCTATGATGTGGTTCATTATTTTTCTAAAAAAGAGCTCAACATAATGTCTAGTGAAAACATCAAGCAACAGCGTCATCAACAACGCCAACAAAAAGTAAAAGAACAAGTTGATGCGCGTATTGCCAATGCTCAGCAAGAAAAAGGCTTATTGCTGGTGATCACTGGCAATGGTAAAGGCAAAAGCACATCAGGCTTTGGCACCATTGCACGCGCCGTCGGCCACGGTAAACAGTGTGCTGTTGCACAATTTATCAAAGGCACGTGGGAAAATGGGGAACGTAATTTACTTGAAAAACTCGGTGTCGAGTTTCAAGTCATGGCGACAGGCTTTACCTGGGATACGCAAAATAAACAAACCGATACCGAAGCCGCTCAACAAGTATGGCAAGAGTGTCGACGCATGCTTAACGATGAATCCTTAGATGTCTTACTGTTTGACGAGCTGACCTATATGGTGAGCTATGGCTATCTTGATCTTGATGAAGTGGTTGAAGCGTTACAACAACGCCCCCCTATGCAATCCGTGATCATCACGGGACGTGGTGCTCATCGAACACTTATCGAACTCGCAGATACCGTCTCTGAAGTCAAAAACATCAAACATGCTTTTGATTCAGGCGTCAAAGCCCTAAAAGGCGTCGATTGGTAGTCGTGGATCGCCCAATAAAAAAGCTGGAGTTATCCAGCTTTTTTAGACATCAATGAGCCTTTAACTCAAGGTTACTACGCTTAGCGTCGCAATAACCCTCTCAAGGCCTCCACCGCTTGTTTCGCTTCTTCACCTTTCACTTTATCACCGAGCTTCTCAATACCGCGGTCAATCTCCTGTTGCGCTCTTTGCTTAAGCAGATCATCAAACACTAATCGGTATCTCGGTTCAGTCCATTGGCCAGAAATATGAATCGGGATAGTCACGTCTCGCAACTCGTCGATATCTTTACCACCTTGCCCTTTCAGCGTCCCAACAATGGATGTGCGAACCACAAAATCAACCGTTTCGTTTAAGTAATTGGCTTTACCTTGACCACGAATTCGTAATAACGGCGATTGCATCGCTAAATTATTGGTCGACACTTCACCCTTATTCAGTTGCAGCGTCGCCGTCAGCGCACTAAAGTCAGTTTGCTTCACTGCCTCAGATTCGTCTAACGTTTGCCCTCTCAAACGCGCATGATTGGTGCGAATTAACTGAGCGATATTAATGCCATTGACAGCACCATCAGCGAAGTTAATTGTGACCGTTCCCTGCAAGTTTTTCTGAATACCGCTTGTGGTTAGGCTACGACCTTGTACATCTACCGTAATGTTACCCGTTCCCTGTAGTAAGTCATTGTCCGCCACATCAATCAACAATGGCTGAACTTGAACGCCTGTAATGGTTTTCTTAACATGATAGGTTGCTGGTGTTTTTCGTGCATCAACCTTGGCGCTCGCTTGGATCTTACCCTGATAAAGCTCAGCCGTTAGCGTATTAAGATCGATCACACCTCGGTTAACAGCAAAACGAGTATGTACACGCTCAAGCTTGGCATTGCCTGCTTTAAACCGATCAATGGTTATTTCTCCAACCACATCTAAGTCTTGTAAAGCCGATAAATCTGGTTCAACCTCTACCGGTGGCGAAGTGGGTGCATTCACCGATGGCTGGGCAGCAGAGTTTGACGCCGCTTGATCGAGCCCTAAAAATTCATCGAGATCAATCACAGGGCTATGCAATTGAAAACGGATTTTAGGTATATCCGCCAAATGAATGTTCGCTTGTCCAGATAACGCTATTGCGTTGGCCATCAACCTATCTAACACTACATCCAGCGTACTGTTGGTCACATCAAACACGATACGAGACGCCATTTCTACCTGCAGCGGTGATTGTGGTAAAGCCGCACCTTGTAATGTCGAATTCAGAAGTAACTTATCCAACGAAACGGTACTGATCGCCGCATCAACCTGCAACTGCGCTTGGCCGCTAACGTCAAATGCCATGTCGGCTGCGTTACCTTTCACAGCAAAAGTCATCGCATTGTCTTGATCAAATTCAAAAGTCGCGAGCTTAAGTTGTAAAGCGTCTATCTGTACTGATGGGTCTTCGAACGTACTATTAAGCGTAATATTGCGTAGAGCATACTGTTTAAAGTCTGCAGAAAGTTTTATCTCCGCTTTCCCGCGTACACTAAACCGTTGTTGGTTCGCACTTCCTTTGGCCGAAAAATCCACGCTGGTCCAACGATCGGCGGCAAATTCTGACACCGTAAGATCAACGTCATATAAGGTACTGTGTGTGCCCGTTTGCTGATCAAGTATTTCTAATCGTGCCTGACTAACAGTCACGCCAGCAAGGCTCAAAGTCCAAGCTTGATCGGCGGTTGTCTCTTCTGGCTGGCTAGATGCTGAGTCGGTCAACACCTCCTCCACCTGTGTGGATGGTTTTTGGTTTTGTGCTTGAGTCAAGCTATCTAAGTTAGAACGACCATCCGACAACGTTTCTAGATAAAATTCGGCTCCTTCAAGGCGAACATTACCAATATGCAGTTGATGACGAAAAAGTGGCATGACCGCGATATCAATCCCAACACGATCGACCTTAAATAGGTTATTTTGAGTAAATCCGTCAGGATTTCTTAACTCGGTTTTACCAAGTTCGAAACCAATCGCTGGAAAGAACTGCCAGCTGATATCGCCTTCAATGACTAACTCAAGGCCCGTTTGTTGTCGGGTTTGCTCAATGATCAGAGGTTTAAATTGATTCGGATTGACGAAAACCACTAACGCGACCACTGCCGCGATAACCATCACCAGCAGCGCCGCAATGAATAGGGACAGTTTTTTCATCTGCTTTTTCCTTGCTTGACGAAAATAAAAAAAGTGGCATCTAAGGTGCCACTTTAATCGGAAAAGATAAAGTCAACGATCAGTAAATTTTATGATTTAAGTAATTTTGCGATATGGGCTTTCAAGACATCAATCGCAATGCGGTTTTTACCACCACGTGGAACAATAATATCGGCGTACTGTTTAGACGGTTCAATAAACTGCATAAACATCGGGCGAACGGTTTTTTGATACTGTTTCAATACCGATTCCATAGTACGTCCACGCTCTTCGACATCACGCTTGACTCGACGTAATAAACAGATATCAAGCGGTGTATCCATAAAAATGGTCGCATGCATTAAATCACGCAGACGAGGATCGGTCAGGAGTAAAATCCCCTCCAAAATGATCACTTTTTTCGGTGTCATGGTACTGGTATTAGCCGTACGCGTATGCTCACTGTAACTGTATTCAGGAACTTCAACCGCTTCGCCGCGGACTAAAGCTTGCAGATGATCGCAGAGTAGATCGTGATCCAGGGCATTAGGATGGTCATAATTGGTTTTGACACGTTCGTCCATGCTCAGATGGCTTTGGTCTTTGTAATAGCAATCTTCCGTGATCACACCGATTTGATGGTCGCCTACTTTCGCGCGCAGTTCATTATAAATGGTACTGGCAATAAGGCTTTTCCCAGAAGCAGAAGCGCCAGCAATACCGACGATGACGCATTGATTATTATCAGACATGGTTCAGTGTACCCGATACGTGTATGTGAGGAGATAAGATAAACCGCCTGATTATAGGGAGTTCGTCGGTTAGATACCAGTTCACTCAACGGTAAATATCCGTATTTTCTGACAGTGAATAAAATTAACCCAAAGCAAACGATTACTTCTCTGAACAAAAATAAAGGCAGTGATATTGGTTGCTTAACATGTTGGCTGATTTAGCGGCGGTTCACTAACTAAGTCTTACCAGCCGCCAAGTTTAATTCTGCTTTTAGTCGACAAAAGTTAAATCGATGATTTGCGGTTTCGCTTTGCCTTGCCAATACAAGCTGGCACAAATCCGCTCGGCGAGCGCATAATATTGTTGACTATGTTCACTGTCAGGACGAGCAATCACTGTCGGTTTGCCAGCGTCAATATCTTCCCTGAGTGTGACATGCAACGGAATTTGCGCCAGCAATGATAAACCATATTCAGTGGCTAATGTTTGCGCACCACCAACACCAAAAATCGCTTCTTTTTCACCGCAATGACGACAAATGTGATAACTCATATTCTCAATTAATCCCACCACGGGCACGTCGACTTTAGCAAACATTGCCGTCCCTTTTCGTGCATCAGCCAAGGCGAGATCTTGTGGTGTGGTGACAATGACCGCGCCTGTCACCGGAATTTGCTGAGATAACGTTAATTGAATATCGCCGGTACCCGGAGGCATATCCACCACCAAATAGTCCAACTCAGGCCACTCAGTTTCATTAACAAGTTGGGCTAATGCTTTTGATGCCATTGGACCGCGCCAGATCGCTGCGTCCGCTTTATCGACTAAATAACCTATCGAATGGGTATAGATACCGTGCGCTTTCACTGGCTGCATCCATTTATTATCACGCACACTTGGCTTGGCATCTTGAGTGCCAAACATCATCGGCACCGAAGGGCCATAAATATCCGCATCCAATAAACCAACTTTGGCACCACTGCCCGCTATAGCGAGCGCCAAGTTAGCGGCTGTGGTTGATTTACCCACCCCACCTTTCGCCGACGTGACGGCAATAATATTTTTCACGCCTTTAACACCATGTGGAACTTTGGTGATCAAGGCCTTAGGAGTAACATTGACTGAATAATCAAAAGCGGCAACGGCTTTCGTTTGCTGCTGATTAGTTATCCAAGCTTGCAGCTCTTGGCGCAGAGCGTGAGCAGCAAATGGGATATGAATTGCAAATTGCCCAGATGCCGTTACTTGAACCACGCCCGGAGAATGCGCCCAATCACTAATTAAATTGGGGTGAGAAAACTGATTGAGCCAAGAACAAAAATCGTGTTTGGACGTAAATGTGAGCATAAGCCCTCCTTTTTTGTTCATGCTACCACTCAATCTGCCCACACTGAACCCCAAAAAAGTTAAGGCCTTATCATGACTCACGCCTTGGCGTGAGTAGCTTCATCAGGTAGTATTGAAGGCTATTTTCAATACCTATCAAACATAGCGAATAATTAAGTATGGCAACTGAACCAAGAAACGTTTCTCCAAGGAAACTGCTGGTAACTTGTGCCCTTCCGTACGCTAACGGTTCCATCCACTTAGGTCATATGCTTGAGCATATCCAAGCGGATATTTGGGTGCGCTACCAACGCCTACGCGGCAATATTGTAAATTTCATCTGTGCTGACGACGCTCATGGCACACCAATCATGCTTAAAGCGCAGCAGATGGGTATTACGCCTGAAGAAATGATTGCCGCGGTTAGCGAAGAACATCAGCAAGATTTCGCCGGGTTTGATATTAGTTTTGATAACTATCACAGCACCCACAGTGAAGAAAACCGTGAGTTGGCTTCGCATATTTATCTTGAACTGAAAAAAAATGGCTTTATTTCTAGCCGCACCATTTCTCAGTTATTCGATCCTGAAAAACAGATGTTCTTACCGGATCGCTTCGTCAAAGGCACCTGCCCAAAATGTAAGTCAGAAGATCAATATGGCGACAACTGCGATGCTTGCGGCGAAACTTACAGCCCGACGGAACTGATCAATCCTAAATCTGCGGTCTCAGGTGCAACCCCTGTGATGAAAGATTCTGAGCACTTCTTTTTTGACTTACCACAGTTTGAAAGCATGCTTAAAGAATGGACTCGTTCTGGCTCGCTGCAAACCGAAACCGCCAATAAAATGCAAGAGTGGTTTGAAGGTGGCTTGCAGCAATGGGATATATCCCGAGATGCCCCTTACTTTGGCTTTGAAATCCCCGGTGAAACCAACAAATTCTTTTATGTGTGGCTCGATGCGCCGATTGGTTACATGGGATCATTCAAAAATCTTTGCAGCAAGCGCAATGATTTAGACTTTGATGAATACTGGCGTAAAGACAGTCAAACCGAGCTTTATCACTTTATCGGCAAAGACATTGTTTACTTCCATAGCCTATTTTGGCCAGCGATGCTTGAAGGCAGTGGTTTCCGTAAACCAACCAATGTTTTTGTGCATGGCTATGTCACGGTTAATGGCGCGAAAATGTCGAAATCAAAAGGGACGTTTGTCAAAGCGAGTACTTACTTAAAACATTTAGACCCTGAGTGCTTACGTTACTACTATGCGGCAAAACTGAACAACCGTATTGATGATCTCGATCTAAACCTTGAAGACTTCACACAGCGCGTCAATGCTGATGTGGTCAACAAGATTGTTAACCTAGCTTCACGGAATGCTGGCTTTATCAGTAAACGTTTTGATAATCAGTTATCGGCAACCTTTGCAGAGCCTGAATTGTACGCCGAATTTGCCGCGGCCGCTGAACGTATTGCTGACCTTTACGAAACTCGTGAATTTGGTCGCGCAATTCGTGAGATCACCGCACTAGCAGATAAAGCTAACCAATATGTGGATGAAAAAGCGCCTTGGGTTGTCGCCAAGCAAGAAGGCCAAGACCAAGCGCTGCAAGATATTTGTACTGTCGGTATTAACCTATTCCGCGTATTAATGACTTACCTCAAGCCTGTAATGCCAGCGTTAGCTGAGCGGACGGAAGCGTTCTTAAATCAAGAACTAACTTGGGATGGTATTCAAACACCACTGACGGCTCATAGCATAACGCCATTTAAGGCGCTGTTTAATCGTATTGACCCTCAGCATGTTGAAGCGATGATTGAAACCTCAAAACAAGAAGCAGCACTGGAAAAAGCCGCGATAGAAAATGCTCAACCCGTTAGTCAAGCAACAGAGTTAAGCAAAGATCCCATCGCTGCAGAAATCGAATTTGACGATTTTGCTAAAGTTGATTTACGGATTGCCAAAATCCTCTCTTGTGAAGCGGTGCCAAAGGCCGATAAGTTACTAAAGTTCCAGTTGGATATTGGTGGTGAGACACGCCAAGTTTTCTCTGGAATAAAAGCCGCCTACTCGCCTGAAGAGCTGGTCGGTAAATACACCGTGATGGTGGCTAACCTAAAACCACGCAAGATGAAGTTTGGTATGTCAGAAGGCATGATCCTCGCGGCAGGCCCTGGCGGTGACCAGTTGTGGATTCTTGAGCCTCATGAAGGTGCACAAGCCGGCATGCGCGTCATGTAACCCCTTACTAACGTGATTGGTGATAGCCCTCTCAAATGAGAGGGCTTTTTTATTGCTCTTGTTCACACTTTTAGCGCAAATTGCACCCTTTTGGTGCACAAATACCAGCAAGAAAAATGTAACCAATTGATTTTTAATATATAAAAAACTGGCATTAAGCATGCAATATCCAACTCCGGGGAATACTCAACCTAGGTGACGTCGTGATATCTGCTCATCAATAGTGATGATCATTCGGTTAACGCGTCAACAACCTACATTGAGAAAGGAATCTCTGTTCTGAGCAAGCCACACATACAAGGAGTGGATTATGTTTGTCTTTATTTCCATGCTTATCTCTATCGCGATTCTTGGCGGATTATTTTTCTTTGCTAAACAGAAAGAATCCAGCCTACAACGTAAATATCAACTCTTAGTTGATTTACGCGAGTTACTTTATCTTTGTCGTCAACATCGTCAAGCTACCCATCATGAGCTGATGTTTGGTCAAGATCGTCAACAACAGATTCATTCTCTTCAATCTGCTATCGATCAGACTTTAAATCATTTGATTGCCCATGCTCATTTTGATAACAAACCTCTGTATCGTATTTTCCAAGCTAAATTAACCGCCATTCGCCATGAATGGCCTGACTATAGCGTAGCAAGGAACCAAGTGGCTCACGGCAAAGCGATTCGTCATTGTTTATTTTTAATTGATGAAATTGTTCTCGCTTGGTTAGCTGAATCGCATCGAGACGACCTGAGTGATGAATATCATATGAATTGGCAACAAGTCATCGATAGCATGGATTCACTGACTCAGTTACGTTTGTGTATTGAAGAAATGGGGAGTCAAGAGGGACGGCTTCGTCTTCGTCATTACAGTGAGCTCATGCGACGAAAACTGAGTCAACTCGCGCTGATCAGTCCTTTATCGATAGCCTCACCAGCCTGCTCCGAAGCCATGCACCAACTGAGTGAGATCCATGATAATCCGCATTTAGAGCTCGATGCGAAGCAGTTTTATCAACTAACTTCTGAATTATCGCTAACGATCGCTCAAGTGTACGATCAAATGCTGTCCGAAGTGACTGAAAGCCTATACTTACCGTTACCACAACTCGCGCTGGCTTAAAACGCTGCACCGAGACCTAACATTCAAATAGCAAAAGCGCCACGATTGTGGCGCTTTTTAATACTAACTCAATCAATGATAGCGATTATTTAAGCATCTTACGCGCTGCTTCAACCACCACTTTAATTGAACGAGCTTCGGTCTCTTTTAAGGTGGCGTGATCTGGGATCTCTTTTTGAGTACGGTTAATAATAACGCCCGCTACACAGCCTGCTTTTAAACCAGAGCTAGCACACATGGTTAATAGCGTCGCAGATTCCATCTCAAAGTTCAGCACGCCCATCTCTTGCCACTCTTTCATTGAACCTTGAAAACGGCTAACAACACGACCGGTGAATGTGTCATAACGCTCTTGACCTGGGTAGAACGTATCACTTGATGCCGTTACCCCCATGTGAACGGTAGCGCCGCTCTCTTCTGCGGCTTCTTTCATCGCGGTTGCTACTGCAAAATCCGGTACCGCAGGGAACTCCATCGGTGCAAAGTGTAGGCTAGCGCCATCAAGACGTACTGAGCCAGTGGTAACAATCATGTCGCCGACGTTGACGTGTGGTTGAATTGCACCAGTGGTACCAACACGTAAGAAAGAGCGCACACCTAATTGAGCGAGCTCTTCTACCGCAATCGACGTTGATGGACCACCGATACCCGTTGAACAAACCACAACGGATTGACCATCTAACTCAGCGCGATAGAGCGTGTACTCACGATGACTAGCAAGAAAAACAGGATTTTCCATTAATTCAGCGATTTTTTGTACACGTGCAGGATCACCTGGGATAATCGCCAACGTAGCACCATTTAGATCGGCTTGGGTCACTCCTAGGTGAAAGACAGCTTGAGACATAAGTTACTCCTTGATTGCGGCTTGTTCAGCTCATCATTAATTTCGGGTACCACGTGACTCTATCCCAGTCCACAACAACATTTAGTGACAAGCATCACAACTACGCCAGCAATAAAAATCAACATTTCAAAGAAAAACGGTTTGCATCACAAAAATGAGCAATTCAAATGCAACTCAACACTATTCGCTCGTGATTCAACTCAAATGACTTTAATCCCTATGGCTCACTCTAATCCGCTACTGATGGCTTAAAGCGTAGTAAACGCAAAGCATTTAGAGTAACCAACGCCGTCGCACCACTATCAGCCAATACTGCCATCCATAATCCCGTGATACCAAGTAAACTGGTCACCAACAAAATGGCTTTTAAACCTAAGGCTACTGTCACATTTTGCCGAATATTATTTAGTGTAGCGCGAGATAATTCGACCATTCCTGCCAACTCAATGAGTCGATTATGGGTTAATGCTGCGTCCGCCGTCTCTAACGCCACATCGGTACCGCTGCCCATCGCAATACCGATACTGGCCTGCTTCATCGCAGGAGCATCATTAATGCCATCCCCCACCATTGCAACCGGTTGAAGCTGTGATAATTGCTCGACCACTTGCACTTTATCCTCAGGCAATAAACTGGCTTGAAAATCCATACCGAGCTTATCGGCGATAGCTGCGGCACTGCGTGGGTTATCCCCGGTCAACATGATGCTGTTAATGCCGATTTTTTTCAGTTGTGCAATCGCGACTTGCGCCTCATCACGTAATGTATCTTGCCAAGCAATAACGCCTATCGGTTGCTTGTTTTGTAAAGCAACCGCGACCGTTTTCCCTTGCGCTTCGAGTTGCTCAATCGATTCAGTGACAGCGGCACTAACCACCACATCGAGCTGAGTTGGCGACAACAGTGAATAGCGTTGACCGGCAACTAAGCCTGTAATACCGCGCCCGGATAAGGCTTGTTGCTCAGATGCTGAGGGGATAACATAACCTTGAGCTTGCACTTTATCTACTAACGAAGTGGCTAAAGGATGGCTAGAGCCTTGCTCAATAGCCGCTACTGCCGCTAACCATTGAGACGACGGCAGCTCCGTTAAGCTGATCATATCCGTTACCTGTGGCTTTCCTTGCGTTAGCGTTCCGGTTTTATCAAACGCCATCATGGTCACTCGGCCAAGCTGCTCAAGTGCCGCTCCCCCTTTGATTAAAGCACCGCGTCTTGCTGCCGCCGCTAAGCCAGAGGTAATCGCCGCAGGGGTTGAAATCACTAACGCACACGGACAAGCAATGAGTAATAACGCCAGTCCACGGTAGGTCCAGGTTTGCCATGGCTGAGCAAACATTAATGGTGGAATGAGCACAACCAATAAAGCAATCAGCATCATCAGCGGGGTATACCAACGGCTAAATCGATCTAAAAACCGCTCCAAAGGCGCTTTACGAGATTCAGCTTGCTCAATAAGGTGTAAAATACGGTCAATGGCATTTTGTCCCGGTAATGAAGTTATCTGCACTTGGATCAAACGATCAACCACTACAGAGCCCGCAGCGAGCGTGTCACCAACTTGCTTTTCAACCGGAATCGATTCTCCGGTTAATGCACTTTCATCAATGCTCGCGGCTTGATCCATCAACTGCCCATCAGCAGGTAAACGCCCGCCAGGAGCAACCTCAACGTGATCACCAGGTTGCAGATCTTGCACATCAACTAACACGCGCTGGCCGTGTTCTATTTTCGTCGCTTGATCAGGCACCAGCGCCATCAGCGCTTGAACTCCTGAACGCGCTCGTGCAGCCGCAATGCCTTCTAAGCGCTCGCCAACCAAAAACAGTAATAACACCATCGCCGCTTCTGCCGTCTCACCAAGATACAAAGCGCCCAGTGCGGCGACAGTCATTAGCGTTTCAATCGCAAACGGCGTACCTGACTTTGCCAATTGCCAAGCTTTACGCCCAATCGGAACCAAGCCTAACAAACAGGTTAGTGTAAATATCCACTGCGCTAACTCGCTCGACCACTGAGTCATTAGAGCAGCGACTAGCATCGCTGAACTGATCAAAACCAGACGTCGATTGTCTGCTTGTGTTAACCACGTTCGAGGGGATGAGTGAGAAGATGCGACTTTAGAGGTCGAGTGCTGGATCTGAAAACCAGCACGACTAACGGCTTGTTCAACCGCCGCAACCGTTGCTTGCTGATTAAACTGCACCACCAACTTTTCTGTCGCAAACAGAACCTGGGCAGTGACAATATCTGGAATTTTCTGTAACGCCGTTTCTATTTTCCGCGCACACGATGGGCAATCCATCCCCACCACTTGCCAACTGCGTTGGAACTTAGCAACCGAGTCATGCAAATTGTCCGCAGCACTGCGCGTGTTTTTATCTTCAGTTGGTTGAGCGCAGCAAGCAACCTCAGGTTGCACTTGATGGGTGGTTGACGCTGCAGAACAACAAGACGCCTGACTATGAGTGGCATGAGAACCATGAGTGACACCGCACCCTGAATGCTTAACAGACATCAATCAATCTCCTAATTTGATGATGTGTTGAGCTTACACCTTGGAGCTAACTCCAAGGTCAAGTGTTTTTTGCGCATTTAACTATAGGCTCTTGAGCTAAGTTCAAAAAGAGAGAGCGAGTCTCTACAAAACCTTTATCCCACCCTATAAGCCAATGTTCTCACTTTAGTTGTTTAGCGATTAAACTGGATGTTTAAAACTGGTGGCGAGGTTTTTACCGATCGCTAACAGTACATTACGACGGGTAATGATACCCACTAACTTTCCTTGCTCTATCACCGGATAGACTTTCGGCTTACCGACTTTCATCATATCAGCCAGTTCGATGATTGACGTCTCCGGAGAAACCGACAGCACTTCTTGATGCATGCAGTCACTTACCGTATGAGAGTCATGGCAGAAGTAACTGGCTTTAACTAATTTATCGAGCAAATCTTGTTCAGAAAGAAAGCCGATCACTCTCTTTTGATCATCAATCACTGGCCCACCAAGATGTTCAGAACCACTTACGCGCTCTAAAGCCGCACTGAGTGACATCTCAGGACTAAAGGTCACCGCTTTGACGGTCATGTAATCTCTTACTTTGAGTGAATCCATTACTATCTCCTTGGCGTTCTTAACCATCTCTATGCCATGAGCACATCTCTGAGCTTAGTGATGGCTATCCCATAATGATTAAATAGACAAATAAATCCTTAATGACACTCCGAGTCAATTAAGGTGCCTATAGTAAGTGTTGACTAATTTCTTGATTTTACTAGAGAGGAAGACGATTTTTTTGTAACAAAGCGAACGTTTTAAGCGAGATATTAAGGCCGAGCCGTTTTAGAGAGGGAACGCCCCAAGTCAGCCAAACAAAAAGCTGGCTCGGGGTTTTGATTTACCAACGTTTAGCCGCCTGATGATCGGATTCGCGCGATTCTATCCAGCGTTCAGAGTGTGTGGTGCGTTCTTTCTTCCAAAACGGGGCTTGAGTTTTTAAGCTATCCATAATGAATTCACAAGCAGCAAAACTCGCACCGCGATGGGCACTCGCAACGCCAACAAACACAATTTGCGCACCAACATCCAAATCACCAACCCGATGAATGATACGAACGTGTTGTAAGGGCCAGCGCTGTTGGGCTTGATCACACAGATGACTGAGCGCTTTTTCAGTCATTCCTGGGTAATGCTCAAGACGCAAGCCGATCACATCATCACCGAGGTTGAGATCACGAACTTTACCGACAAATGTGACAACTGCGCCAGCAGCACTGTCTTGCGCTAACGCCGCATACTCATCGGCCAATGAAAAATCAGCCGTTTGTACAGAAACTCTGCTATCCATCGGTCTCACCCGCCAGTAACTGGTGGAAAAAAGGCCACTTCATCACCCGACTGCAAAGGATGAGTCATAGCCACAATGGTATGATTAACAGCAACCAGTAACTTATCCGCATCTAACGCTAGTGACCACTTATCGCCTTGCAGCACAAGATGCTGCCTAAGAGCCTCAACGGTTGCAAAATTGGCTGGCATCTCGACCCGATCACAGCCAACCAACTCACGAGTCTGTGCAAAAAAAACAACGTTAATCATCGCGTAGCCTTAAAATGCCCGGACTTACCTCCGGTTTTTTCTAATAAACGCACCTGTTCAATGACCATGTCTTTTTGTACCGCTTTACACATATCATAAATAGTCAAAGCGGCAACAGATGCTGCCGTTAACGCTTCCATCTCAACACCAGTTTTCCCTGCTAGCTTACACACGGATTCAATTCGTACACAACTTTCAGCTTCGATAGCTTGTAAATGAACTTCCACTTTAGAAAGCAACAACGGGTGGCAAAGAGGAATTAAATCCCACGTTTTTTTAGCGGCTTGAATACCAGCAATCCGTGCGGTAGCAAACACATCACCTTTGTGATGCTGCCCAGAAATAATTAACTGCAATGTTTCTGGTGCCATACGAATATAAGCTTCTGCACGTGCTTCACGCACACTATCGAGTTTGGCCGATACATCGACCATATTCGCTTCACCGTTGGCATTAATATGGCTAAATTCAGTCATGTTTTTCTGTTACCCAGCGAGATGAGGCATAAAGTTACATGGACGGTGGCTCGCATCTAATTGCTGCTGGATAATTTTCGTCCATCCTGTACGGCAAGCCCCCGTCGAACCCGGCATAGCGAATATCACCGTGTGATTGGCAAATCCCGCTAAGGCTCGTGACTGAATCGTTGAAGTACCAATTTCTTCATACGATACCATTCTAAACAGCTCACCAAAGCCCTCGACCTCTTTATCAAAAAGCGGCTTCAGCGCTTCAGGGGTACTATCACGAGCGGTAAAGCCTGTACCACCAGTAATCAAGATGGCTTGAATCGCCTCGTCAGCAATCCACTGTGACACGATGGCACGAATTTTATATTTATCATCGATCACAATTTGCTTATCCGCCAATAGATGCCCCGCAGCTTGCAATTGCTCAGCTAAATAGCCACCAGAGGTATCGTTTTCTTGCGTACGTGTATCGGATACGGTTAGTACCGCAATGTTAGCGGGTTGAAATTTACTTTCTGCATGCCCCATGTCATCACCTTATCTTTTTCATTGTCTGTCCCCAAAAGGCTAGCCACCAATGGATGCCAAATGGGGAGTTATACCTGTATTACCGTCATGTAAAAAATGACTAACAGACTTATGTTGTAACTGGGTTTGAATACGTTCAATTAATGCTGATTGCTGGCTATCTTCTTGTAATAGATCGCGTAATG
The DNA here is from genome assembly GCF_001895205.1 of Vibrio injensis. Taxonomy (GTDB): domain Bacteria; phylum Pseudomonadota; class Gammaproteobacteria; order Enterobacterales; family Vibrionaceae; genus Vibrio; species Vibrio injensis. The sequence goes on from NZ_BDJF01000016.1 coordinate 491,506, forward strand.
AGAGACCTTGCTCACCAAAAAGACAAAGATGCAGCTTACCTAACGCAGAGATGCGTAACCGATTACAGCTATGGCAAAAATCTTTCTCGTAAGGCATGATCAACCCTACTTCGCCTTGATAATCAGGATGCCAATAAACCTGAGCTGGCCCATCGTGGTGCGCTCTTACTTTTAGTAACCAGCCATCGGCAATCAGTTGATTGCGCAGGGCGACACCAGAAAGATGATGACGAGCAAATAAATCATCCATCTCCCCTGTCTGCATCAGTTCAATAAAACGCAGTTGGATCGGTCGATGTTTAATCCACGCCAAAAATTGAGGCATGGTGTGCGCATTAAGATCTTTCATCAATACGACATTAACTTTCACTTGCGCAAAACCAGCCTCAAAAGCTCGCTCGATTCCCTGCATGACTTGATAAAAACGATTTTCACCGGTGATCTGCTGAAACATCCTCGGGTCTAAACTATCGACACTCACATTAATATCGGTCAATCCCGCCTGCTTCCAAGCCATAATATGATCAGCCATCCGGTAGCCATTGGTGGTGGTGGCAACTTTATCTATCCCATGCTGCTCAGCGACCGTCTGAATAATGTCGGTAAAATCTTTGCGTAAACTCGGTTCTCCCCCAGTAATTCTCACTTTAGAGGTTCCACAACACGCAAACGCCTTCACCACGCGTTGAATCTCAGGCAGAGTTAAAAAAGCAGAGTTTTTGGTTCCCGAGGGTCGGTACCCCTCTGGTAAACAGTAGGTACACTTAAAATTGCAGACATCAGTCACAGACAGACGTAAATAGTAAAATTTACGCTGATATTTATCTTCGAATGGTTGCGCCACGGAACACCTTTCCAAATACGGGAGGCAAAAAAGTTTCCCACTTTGCCCTTGTGGATCAATGCCACTGGCTTAAATGACTTATCTTCAAAAACGTTGCGCTTAAGAAAACTTAGTGCAGATAAGCTCGGAGTTATGGCAACAATAAGCGTACGCTCGACGCTTATCGGTTGCAGCGAACGGATAAAATACTTAAATATTGTGTGTGTTTCCAGCTTCTACTGAAAAAAAACGGTTTTGATGCATAAATTACCACAAAATGAGTACCATCCGCTTGAGCATTACTCTAAATTGTAGGCCATCAAAGAACAACTCGAAATATAACATGTCCCTCTATGATGATAAAAAAGTGGTCGCCATTGGTGGCGGCCACGGATTAGGCAGAATACTCGCTGCATTAAAAGTCTTTGGTTCTAATGCGACAGGCATTGTTACTACTACTGATAATGGTGGTTCTACTGGGCGTATCCGCCACTGCCAAGGGGGTATCGCTTGGGGAGATACACGCAACTGCATTAATCAGTTAATCACAGAGCCATCCATAAGTTCGATGATGTTTGAGTACCGTTTCAAAGGCGCTGGTGAACTGAACGGGCATAATCTTGGCAATTTAATGTTAACCGCCTTAGACCACCTCTCGGTACGCCCGCTAGAAGCGATTAACTTGATCCGTAACATGCTCAAAGTCGATGTCAATATTGTACCAATGTCAGAGCATCCAGCTGACTTAACCGCCCTATCGGTAGAGGGGAAATGGGTCACAGGGGAAACCAGTGTTGATGAAATGGCCCAAGATCTACTGAGGCTGGATCTTGATCCAGAAGTACCAGCAACCAAGGAAGGCGTCCATGCTATCTCTCAAGCGGATGCGATTATTCTCGGTCCGGGCAGCTTTCTCACCAGTATTATGCCACCGCTATTATTACCTGAAATCGGCCAAGCGATCGCAGAGAATACCCGCGCCAAATTGATTTTTGTTGAGAACCTTTCCCCAGAATATGGCCCAGCGGGACGCATGAGTTTGCAGCAGAAACTAGAATGGTGTGAACGTGCTTGTAGCGCTCGCCATATTGACGTAGTGATTGGTGCCATTGAGCATCCAGAGCTCAATCATCAATGGAATTGTGTCACTCGCGATCTCGCTTCTCCCAATCGTGATTGGCGGCATGATCGCGTCAAGTTACGCAACGCAATTGAAGAGCAATTGATCGGCTAAAAGCGACAATCCACTTTTTATCAATCACCAAGTTACGAGAATAAAAAGGGCTGTAATTGAACAGCCCTTATCGAAGAAACTAACCACTTCGGTGACTCATGGTTAAAATTTGATTCTATCGGCTAAATGACTGACTGCAACCGCGAAGTAGTGCGAGCGGTTCCATTTCATCAACACATTATAATTGTTATAAACCAAATAAATTCGCCCACTTTCATCATCTGGCATAATGAGCCAAGCTTTGATGTCCTCTTTCAACTGTGGTAGCGGTTGACCATCATAACGAGTGATACCAAGCTCACTCCACTCGCGCAGCAACTTGCCTTTTTCAGCCTGACGGCCTTCCAAAGCTTTATCAAAATTAGCTGGAATTTTTACCTGACGCCCCCAAGTATAACGATCATCCCAACCGGATTTACTTAGATAATTAGCAGTTGACGCGAATACATCTGCCTTGGTGCCCCAAATATCTTTTTTACCGTCACCATCACCGTCTGCGGCAAACGCTAAAAAGGAGCTAGGCATGAACTGACATTGTCCCATCGCCCCTGCCCATGAGCCTTTCATTTCATCAACCGTAATATGCCCTTGTTGCAAAATTTGTAATGCAGCCATGGTTTCCTTACGGAAAAACTCTTCACGCCGACCATCATAGGCCATTGTTGATAAGGCATCGATAACAGGGAAATTGCCAGTAAAACTACCGAAATTACTTTCCACGCCCCAAAGTGCCACAATAAAACGCGGCTGAACACCATATTGCTTACCAATACGCTGTAATTCATCATAATGCTTTTCATACAGGGCTTGAGCTTGTTTGACTTTCCAATCAGGCACTGCACGAGGAATGTATTCATCTAAAGTTAAACGTCTTTCCGGTTGATTACGATCTGCGGTGACGGCTCTAGGTCGATATTCCACATTAGCAAACGCTTCTGCCAATATTTGCTCAGAAATGCCTTCTTGACGCGCCTGTTGCTTTAACCCTTCAAGATATTGCTCAAAACTCACCGTATTGGCTAGCAAAGGAGCCGATAGCGTTAACCCTAAAATAACTGACAGTAATTTTCTCAAGATGCCCTCCTCAAGCGATCCTAATCAGCAGTGGTTTGTCTACTTTGTGCTTTCTGCTGTTTATGTATATCCAATAAATTTTCTGTTGGTGGGGGAAGCTGTAAGAAGAACCCCGTTTCTTGCAACGCTGTCTTTACCTTATCCACATCCACTCGAGCTAGCTGACGATTGGTCAAGTTGACTAACATGACAAAGATAGGTTTACCAAAGGTCTCAAGTAAAATGTCAGGAACTTGTGAAAAATCATCCCTTTTCGGAATATACAGATAAGTCCCTTCTTTTTTCGAACTTTTATAAATAGAACAAAGCATGCCAACCCTTTTGTATTGTGTTATCTGCGAGAGATGCGGTCAAAGAGAGTATACACCCAAGTGACTTGGATATATTTTGAATAACCACAATGAAAATTGCGAGTAAATCACGTATTTGACCGCAAGATAACTTGCTGTCACTGAGCGCTGAATATAACATGACAGCCATTGTCTCCGACAACGCTAATTATTCTATACCCAAGTAACCTCAAAATAAGTATGCTCCTTTTTTTCGAGTGTTATGAGCTGATTTGGGTATATAACCAGCGTTACCAACGTTTATTGAGGTCAACGTTATCATGTCTCATACACCTGACCTAAAAGGCAGCAGCTTTACTTTATCTGTATTGCACCTTGCAGATCATCATGTTGCCACTGCGATCGATTTTCTTAAACAAAAAGCGGATCAAGCTCCTGCTTTTTTTGCTAATGCACCAATTGTGCTTAATATTAATAAAGTCGTCGGTGAAATGGATTTTCATGCTCTTAAACAAGGCATTCGTGAAGCCGGCTTTGTCCCCGTTGGCATTACTGGCTGTAAAGATAAACGTTGTCAACGTCAAGCATTCGAAGCGGGCTTTGCCGTTATGACAGCCAGCAATACGCCAGCAAACGCGCCGGCAACAATGGCGCCGACGAAAGTGATTCATACGCCAATCCGCTCAGGCCAGCAAGTTTATGCTAAGGATGGTGATTTAGTGATTCTTAGTCATGTCAGTCCGGGCGCAGAAGTCATCGCCGACGGTTCAATCCATATTCATGGTACATTACGTGGCCGAGCGATTGCTGGGGCGAGTGGTCAAAGAGAAGCAAAAATAATTTGTAATGATTTACAAGCCGAGCTGGTGTCTATTGCAGGAAATTACTGGCTAAGCGATCAAATTGATAGTCAATTTTGGCAAAATAAAGTGATGCTCAGCTTAAATGATGAGTCACTGCATTTTGATAAATTGACAATTTAGATTCGAAAGGAAATTAATTAAATGGCACGCATTATTGTTGTAACGTCAGGAAAAGGCGGAGTGGGTAAAACCACTTCCAGCGCAGCCATTGCCTCAGGGCTGGCGCTGAAAGGTAAAAAAACCGCGGTGATTGATTTTGATATCGGGCTGCGCAATCTCGATTTAATCATGGGGTGCGAACGACGAGTGGTGTATGATTTTGTCAATGTTCTCAATGGCGAAGCCACTCTGAATCAGGCGCTGATCAAAGATAAACGCAATGAAAACTTATTTATTTTGCCAGCTTCACAAACGCGAGACAAAGACGCTCTGACCAAAGAAGGGGTACAGCGTATCCTCAATGAGCTTAATGAGATGGGGTTTGAGTTTATTATTTGTGACTCTCCTGCAGGTATTGAGCAAGGCGCGTTAATGGCGCTCTATTATGCAGATGAAGCGATTGTCACGACGAACCCTGAAGTCTCTTCTGTACGTGATTCAGACCGTATTCTCGGAATTTTAGATTCAAAATCACTGCGTGCCGAACAAGGTCTTCCGCCAGTTAAACAGCATTTACTATTAACACGTTATAACCCAACAAGGGTTAATCAAGGCGAGATGCTCAGTGTTGAAGACGTTGAAGAAATTTTGCATATTCCGCTGCTGGGGGTTATCCCTGAGAGCCAAGCCGTATTGAACGCCTCAAACAAAGGTGTCCCAGTGATTTTTGATGAGCAATCTGACGCAGGTCAAGCCTATGATGATACAGTCGAAAGACTGCTTGGCCAGCAAGTAGAGTTTCGTTTTCTTACTGAGCCGAAAAAAGGCATCTTTAAACGACTTTTTGGAGGCTAAATTAGTATGTCTTTACTTGAGTTTTTCCGCCCACAGAAAAAAAACTCGGCTAGCTTGGCTAAAGAGCGCTTACAAATTATTGTTGCCGAGCGCCGCAGCCAAAGCGATCCTGCGCCAACCTATTTACCACAACTTAAAGAAGACATTCTGAAAGTGATTGCTAAATACGTTGCGATTGATCCATCGATGGTTGAGCTTTCTTTTGAGCATAAAGATGACGACATTTCTGTTCTGGAGTTAAACGTAAAACTCCCTGATGAAGAGAAGTAAGTCAGCGCACCAATACTGACGCAGCTTTATCAACAGGCCATCCCAACAGAGCAAAGGTTGGGATGGCTACTGTCGACTGCCACTTAGTAGCTGATAAATGTTATCCGATCAGCTTATTGAGTCGCTCACCGAGTAAAGGTAAACGCCAATTTTGCATTAAGTCTGGTAGGTTATCTGGTGTTCGCTGCTGGTTCCAAACCCAGCTCACTAACTGATTTAACTGCTTTTTCGATGCTAAAAACTCGCTGGCTAAACCTGAGGTTTGCGATACTACCTTAACCTCATCTTTGAGTTTTTTGAATAGCTGCTTATAACCAGGGTAATCCATTAACGGCACGATCGCCGCAGGATAACTCTCTACAGGTGTCTGTTTCGCTTGTTTAACAATCGTTGCTATCGCATCACTATGACGACGAATCACATGTGGGTCTATTCCCGCTTCTTCCATTCCCTTTGGCGAACTCAGTGCTAGATGGGCAATCGTCAGTAAATCATGCTCACGGATGACAAAATTTAAAGCTAAATCGCGTTTAACCGCTTGTTGATAACGCCAAGTGGCAAGCGGTTTTAAAATCGCTAACTCTTTAGGTTTGAGTTGCCAAGCCCCTTTGATCTCAAGGTAAGCTAATTGTGCATCAAACACTCGAGTCCGTTTTTCAACCTGCAGTTGTGACTCTTGTAAAACGGCATCCCACCAGCCAGCTTGCGTGACTTTATCGAGTAGCTGTTCATACATCGGCAGTAAATAAAAAACATCCGCGGCGGCATACTCTAGTTGTTTTTCAGACAAAGGCCGCGCAAGCCAATCGGTGCGAGATTCACTTTTATCTAACTCAACATTGAGTAAATCATTCGCCAAAGCAGCAAAGCCGGTTGATAAGCCATAACCAATAAAGGCCGCCATCAACTGAGTATCCACCATCGGAAATGGCACACAACCTAGACTGTTATGAAATACTTCCAGATCTTCCCCGCAGGCATGCAACACTTTTAAGACAGAAACGTCTTGCAGCAGCTCAATAAATGGAGCCATATCCACCATCGCCAGCGGATCGATAAGTGACAGCGTCTCTCCATCAAATAGTTGGATTAAACCTAATTGCGGAAAGAACGTCCGGGTGCGGACGAATTCAGTATCAAGCATGACAACGTCTGCCTGACGAGCAAGTGCACACACTCGCTGTAACTCATGCTGCTGATTAATAATTTGATAATTCACAAATGGCTCACTCTGCCTGTGTTGATTTGGGGGCGCTAAGATAAAAAAATGCCGACGAGAATGGTCGGCATTGTAACATTAAAACGCTATTGCGCACTTAAGCACATTTCGACTTTTCTGCCAGTTGCGCATCGTTTTCTTCACGCAGTACGCGACGTAAAATCTTACCAACGTTAGTCTTAGGCAGCTCTTCTCTGAACTCAATCAGTTTAGGAATTTTATAACCCGTCAAGTGCTTACGACAGTGAGTAATAATTTCTTCTTTCGTTAAACTTGGGTCGCGTTTAACCACATAAATTTTAACGACTTCACCAGACACTTCATGCGCTTGACCAATCGCCGCCACTTCTAGCACTTTGCCATGCAGTGCAACAACATCTTCTATTTCATTCGGGTAGACGTTAAATCCAGACACAAGAATCATGTCTTTTTTACGGTCAACGATGTAGATCATACCCTCTTCATCAAAGCGCACAATATCCCCTGTCGACAACCAACCATCTTCATTAATCACTTCTTTGGTGGCTTCAGGTCGCTGCCAATAGCCTTGCATTACCTGTGGGCCACGTACTTGAAGTTCGCCGGTTTGATCATTGGCCACGACGTTCCCTTCATCATCAACCATACGAACTTCAGTCGAAGGCACGGGTAAACCAATCGCGCCAGAGTAATCGGACAAGTCATAAGGGTTACCGGTGACCAAAGGTGAACATTCCGTTAAACCATAACCTTCGAGTAAATGGATACCGGTGATCTTTTTCCATTTTTCAGCCACTGCGCGTTGTACGGCCATACCACCGCCAACCGACAATTGGAGATGACTAAAATCCAGTTCATGAAAATCTTCATTATTCACTAACGCATTAAACAGCGTATTCACACCAGTAATCGCCGTGAATGGATATTTTTGAAGTTCTTTGATAAAGCCGGGGATGTCGCGAGGATTGGTGATCAGTAGATTACGCCCCCCCATTTCGATAAACAGTAGACAGTTTACCGTGAGTGCAAACACGTGATAAAGCGGCAATGCCGTTACCACCAATTCACGTCCTTCACGTAAAACCGGACCATATGCACCCTTGGCTTGCAATACGTTAGCGACCATGTTGCGATGAGTCAAAATCGCACCTTTCGCTACCCCCGTTGTCCCACCGGTATACTGTAGAAACGCAATGTCTTCACCGGACATAAAAGGCTTAACGTATTGTAAACGACGCCCCTTATGCAATGCCTTACGCATTGATATGGCGCCCGGTAAATCATATTTAGGAACCATACCTTTGACATACTTGACCACAAAATCAACCAAGGTCCCTTTAGCGCGAGGTAACATTTGCCCAAGACTGGTCAAGATGACATGCTTAACTTGAGTGTTCGCGACAATTTGCTCTAAAGTATTCGCAAAATTGGAGACGATTACGATCGCACGAGCATCGGCATCATTTAATTGATGTTCTAATTCACGTGGGGTGTATAGAGGGTTGACGTTAACCGCGATCATTCCTGCTCGTAATACGCCAAATAGAGCGACGGGATATTGCAATAGATTCGGCATCATCAACGCTACTCTATCGCCCTTTTTCAGCTTTAATTCATTTTGTAAATAAGCAGCAAATGCTCGACTGCGCTCTTCCAACTTACGAAAAGTCATTACCGACCCCATATTCATGAATGCGGGTTGGTCAGCGTATTTATGGACAGATTGTTCGAACATTTCGACCAATGATAAATATTGATCGGGATTAATCATTTCTGGTACGTCAGTGGGATAACGTGAGAGCCAAGGTTTATCCACAGTAATACTCCTCGTAATAGGCTGGCATAATCAAGATTATCTTTGTTATAAAAATGATCACTATTACAGCACAGCCAGAGCGCTTGAGCACGAAAGACTCAAACACTTGTTTAAATTTTGTTAACTAAGCCAAGAATTAGTTCTGCGACCTGTAAAGGTTGTTGAAGATGACAATGATGTCCACCAGCAATAAGTGATGATTGACCATGCAGCCCACTATAATGAGTTAGATCTGTTTGCAATGAAGCAAATCCTTGATCTCCTAAAATAACATGATGTGGACAAACAATATTATCCATCACCGCTTGAGCGTGCTGCAAAGTTTGGCGATACAATGAATCGCACAGTAACTTATTATCATGACGCCACCGCCACTGAGCTCCCACTTGATGAAGACCTCGTCTCACCACTGGTTCAATCAATTCATCAGGCAGTTGATTCACCCGAGCACGATGCTCAATCGCCTCCTCGACGCTAGAGTAAGAACGAGTTGGCTTACGCCTTATTCGTTGTCGACTCAACACCCCTTTCCGTAATCGTTGGACACTATCCACCGCATCTTCCGTTAAGGGTAAAAAACCTTCAATTTGCACTAATCCTGCGACTTGTTCAGGAAAGGCGGCACTATAGCAACTTGCGATTAAAGCACCAAGTGAATGCCCCACTAGCACCAGTCTGTTTGGCGAAAGATTGTGCAATACTTGATAAACATCATCGATATAATCATGAAAGGAATAATAATTCGCCGCAGGTTTATGGCTTGATAAACCATGCCCGGGCAAATCAATAGTACAAAAATGCCCTTCAGGGGCAAGTTGCTGGAGTAATGAAATAACCGGAATAAAGCTGGCGGCATTGTCTAACCAGCCATGTAAAAAAAGGACACTGTAGTCAGATTGCCGTACATCACCTACCGTTAACCCAGCAATCTCACCATAAGCAATAGTAAAAGTTTCGCTGCGGAGCATCACTTCACTTCTTGAATCACTCGGCCACTACGCGGAAAGTCCTCAACGTGACGGCAATAGAAACTCCGACATGGGAAAACATAAGGCGTAATGTCATCAATAATGACTCGCTCTTCTACTCGCCATAAATGTGAACCACGTACCTTCATCACCGGGAACGTATACTCAAATTCGCCAACGGTACCCATTTCTGGTTGAGTGGTAGTGCCAATAAAAGTCACTAATCGACCTTGACCATAAGCAATCGGGTCGACAAAACCATCAATATAGCCAATAAAACGACCTTGAGGCTCATCCGTTAGTAGCGGCTTACCAGCCTTATCTATCGGTAAATTGACCACTTCAATACGGGTTCTATCGACCAAATTTGTTACCTGAGCGATAACGCCGCCTAAACGTACCTCATTAACGGTATCGCTGGGTTGAGTCAACCACTGTTGGTAATCAGTAATCAGCGCATCGTTGTCCGTCGCTAAGGTCGGTGGTAGCGACGAGCAAGCCGTCAATAAACTAAGTAGAGCGCAAGCAGGTAAGAATAACCAACGGTTGGATAACATAAAAAGCCCCTTAATTAGATATACAGATCGACACCGAGCATTTGTGTAAGTTCCTCTTTCTTAGCATGATTCATAATATCTAAATATTCTTCCATTGCCTTACGCGCTCGACCTTCGGGTAAATCATAATGCAGTTGCGCGCGGTGAATATCTGCCGAATCCATTTGGCGTATTGAATGAGCAACCGCCTCGGCGACTTTGCTGGTTGAAGCCGCCGAAGATGAAGAATGAGAGACTTGGTTTTTCTTCGCTTTTGACGCCCGTTGAGTATTAGTAATTCGTCCTGGCGGCAAGCCATTGATTGAACCATTAATCGCTACCATAATACTCCTTATCTACCTGTACGGGCCAAAGAAGAAACCGATCTTTCCTGAGACACTTAAACCGACTTTATCTTAATAAAGCATAGTGGTTATTCTCGTCCTGGCAGTTTTTTCCACGCGACTGTATCTCTTAAATAACAAGGCGTGGCTTGCTCTACAGGGACATACTGGCCTTTTTTCCATGCCTGTTGTGCCAATACCACCATATCTTGCGCTTGAGGATACAACACCTCGCTTTGTGCTGTACGCAATGGCAAAGTCGCGAGGGTTTCGGCATAAGCTTGCCAACCGGTTCCCGTCATCGTCCAACAATCCTTATCCTCTGCTTGAGCCGCAAGATGATCAAGTAGCCGAGAGGGAGCAATCACACACTCAGCGTCAAGTTCAGACCAACTGCCGTCGGCTTGGCGAACAAAACGCCCCCAGTAAACCTCACTCATTCGTGCATCAATGGCACAAGCGGCGTGAGTCGCGCCCTGCTCTCGGTAAGCGGCTTGTGCCATCGCAGCTAAAGTCGAAATACCGATCATCGGTACATCAGCACCAAAGGCTAAACCTTGTGCAATTCCGATACCAATCCGGACTCCGGTGAAACTCCCAGGGCCACGGCCAAACGCCAGTGCATCTAACTCTTGCAATGTGATGCCCGCTTCTTTAAGCACTTCATCGACCATCGGTAGAATTTTTTTGGTGTGATCTCGTGGCGCCACTTCACTACGTGAGTAAAGTTTATCACCGACCATCAAAGCAACCGAGCACGCCTCGGTTGCGGTATCTAAAGCAAGAATGGTTGCACTCATGAATATCTCTAATTAGTGTTTGTTACAGAAAGAGATTGCAGAAAGTCTTTTACCACCGTCAAATCACGTGTTCGTGGTATCGGAGGCAAACTAGCTAAAAATACGCCGCCATAATCACGGGTAACTAAACGATTATCACAGATAATCAATACGCCTTTGTCTTTCTGATCTCGAATGAGTCGTCCTACTCCCTGTTTAAGAGTAATGACAGCATCAGGTAATTGGACCTGAGCAAAAGGATCGCCACCGCGTAAACGACAGTCCTCAATTCGCGCCTTTAATAGCGGATCATCTGGAGAAGTAAACGGCAGTTTATCAATAATAACACAGCTTAGGGTATCGCCTCTAACATCAATCCCTTCCCAAAAAGCCCCTGTCGCGACTAAGAGCGCATTACCAAGCTCCATAAATTGCGCCAGCGTTTTTTGCTTACTGGTTTCCCCTTGCAACAGTACCGGAAGGCTCAAATGCTCACGAAATCGCTCACCCAACTCGCGCATCATAGTATGTGAGGTACACAAAAAAAAGCAGCGTCCTTGGTTTTGTTCAATTACCGGGGCGAGCATTTCAACCAACTTATCCGCTAACCCTGCACTATTGGGTTCTGGCAAGTAACGGGGGACGCACAGTTTCGCTTGCTGTTGATAATCAAAAGGGCTCGGTAAGGAAAATTGCTCACTGGGTTTTAGCCCCAAACGCTGGGTGAAGTGTGCAAAATCTTCATTTACGGCTAACGTTGCCGAAGTGAAAATCCACGCACCGGATTTAAGATTAATTTGCTCTTGAAACTTATCAGCAATAGATAATGGCGTAATGTGTAAACTAAAATGCCGCGGCGTGGTATCAAACCAATAAGAGTATCCAGTAATCGAAACATCACAGACCCGAACAATACGTGCTTTTAAGGTATTCGCGCGCTCAAAAGCGGTATCAAGCAACTGACTTCGACCTAGGGCGAGTTTTAACACGTCGATAGCAAAGGTTAAACTCTCTTCTAATCGCTCCACTTGCTGAGCAATACTGGGCACCGCCAGCGCGTCTCGCCAATTGCCGCGAAAACCAGAGTCCCCCAATAGTACGCGCAAATCCATCGCCGTTTGCTGGAGTTTATCGCCAACTTTTTGCAGTTGGCGCATATCTTTTGCTTCAGTACGATAGCCAATTTCAATATCTTTGGCTAAGTCTTGGATCTGCCGGCTTGACACAGATTGGCCAAAATATTGACTCGCAATATCAGGTAACTGGTGCGCTTCATCAAAAATAAACACCTCAGCTTCTGGAATTAGCTCACCAAATCCGGTCTCTTTGATGGCCAAATCCGCTAGGAAAAGATGATGATTAACGACTACGATATCGGCGTCCATAGCCTTACGTCGCGCTTTTGAGACAAAGCAATCTTGATAACTTAAACACTCTTTGCCTAAACAGTTATCGTTGGTCGAAGTAATGGTCGGGATGATCATGCTATCTTCCGCCAACTCATCACACTCACCGAGATCGCCGCTTTTGGTCGATGATGACCAACTGCGTACTTTAACCAATTGGGTTAATAATGTTGGATCGCTTTGCGCATGATGGCTTTCAACCATTTGTCGGCTCAGCCTATCTAAACAGAGATAGTTAGCACGCCCCTTCAAAAGCGCCACTTTGCCATAAAACCCCAACGCATTGACCATTAAAGGTAAATCTCGATGAAATAGCTGCTCTTGTAAGTTTTTTGATCCCGTACTGATGATGACTTTTTTGCCACTCAGTAATGCAGGAACCAAATAAGCAAACGTTTTACCCGTTCCCGTACCTGCTTCAACCACTAATTGTGATTGATTCTCTATCGCTTTAGCAACGGCCAACGCCATATCAACTTGAGCTTGACGCCCCTGAAAACCAGGAATGGCTTTGCCCAAAGCCCCATGTTGAGAAAAGGTTTTAGCGATCATGACAGCAATAATGACGGTGAGGAATGGAGCGATTATGGCAGGTTTGTTACGACAGCGCGAATCGAAATCCGCTTCGCGCTGAGAGGATAACTAAAAAACGTTTTATTTGCGATTGAGATAACGCGCTAGCCAAGGAGGAGCGTCGTAACCATTACTGGCTGTCGGCATCATGGCTTTTGCGGCATCCACTGGGGAAGCTTTACTTTCCCACATCGCATCCAATAGTGCTTCATCAATTGGATTTTCACCCATCAGAGCATGCACACGCTCTACATATAATTTACGTGCAAGTAGTTCTTTGTCCATACACACCACCTTAAATGGTACTCAGCAAAAGACTGAAAGAGGAAGCCGCTTGGATCTAGCCGTGATAGTTGTTGAATCCTTATTAATAATAGATTAATTATAGTCGCTACAGTGTGGTCTGCATCACCGTTCTTGCAGCCTTGATTTATTTTACAGACCGAGAAAAATACTCACGGAAGTTATCAATGGAAAAAAAAACCCTCCTGACGCATTGCAGTGATGCCCCAGGATTGATCTCAAAAATCACTAATATTTGTTATAAACATCAACTTAACATCATTCATAACAATGAATTTGTCGATAATACCAGCGGTCATTTTTTTATGCGCACCGAGTTAGAAGGGTATTTTAATGACACCACATTTCTCGCCGATCTTGATCAAGCTCTACCACCGGGTACCAAACGCAAACTGATAGGTTCGGCTCGTAAGCGCATCATTATTATGGTGACCAAAGAAGCACATTGTCTTGGCGATATTTTAATGAAGACTTACGATGGTAGCTTAGAGGTGGACATCGCGGCTGTGGTCGGCAATTACGATACTCTGCAAGGCCTGACTGAAAAATTTGATATTCCTTATCATTATGTCTCTCACGAAGGACTTAATCGCCAAGAGCATGAACAGAAGATCCTCGACGTCATTGAGCCTTACTACGTCGATTTTGTTGTGTTAGCCAAATATATGCGGGTACTCACGCCCGGTTTTGTGGAAAAATTCCATCATAAAATCATCAATATTCATCATAGTTTTTTACCGGCTTTCATCGGTGCAAAACCTTATCAACAAGCTTACGAGCGTGGCGTTAAAATCATTGGCGCAACCGCACACTTTGTCACTAACGATCTCGATGAAGGGCCAATCATTAAACAAGATGTGATTCCGGTTGATCATACCTTTAGTGCACAAGACATGGCTCAAGCGGGTCGTGACGTGGAGAAGAATGTACTCAGCAAAGCCATCAACAAAGTGATTAATGATCACGTGTTTGTTTATGGTAATAAAACTGTGATTTTATAGTCGCCCAGACCAAATCGCGACGCTTCAGATAGATAAACTAAGGGGCCTTATCAGCCCCTTATGTTTTTATATTCTAATGATTAATGGCGCACTTACAATTTCACCGCTAACTCGACGCCTTGGCGAATCGCCCGTACCGCATCAAGCTCTCCGGCAACATCGGCTCCGCCAATCACATGCACTTTATCCCCCAAACTTGCCCATTGATCAGCAAACGGTCGAACCGACTCTTGCCCAGCGCACACAATAACCGTATCAGCGTCTAACAGTTTCTGCTGACCATCCAATGTGATGTGTAGCCCTTGGGCGTCTATTTTCTCATAGCCGACCCCACCTAACATATTAACGCCACGTTTCTCTAGCGTACGTTTGTGGATCCAACCTGTTGTTTTGCCTGGGCCTTTACCCACACGTCCTTTACGACGCTGTAGCAGCCAAACTTGCTTATCACTGACCGCATCAGGATATGGGTATAACCCGCCTGGGTGGACAATCTCTTTATCAATTCCCCACTCATGTAACCAGTCATCTAAATCGTGATCCGTAGGCTCGGTTATCATTGTCGCAACATCAATACCAATACCACCAGCACCAATAATAGCCACCTTTTCACCTACAGGTGTCTTTTCGCGGATTAATGTCTGATAATCAATCACTTTCTCTGGGTTATCTAGCCCTTCTAAATTGATCTTTCTGGGTTCGACTCCTGAAGCCATCACGACTTCATCGTAACCGTCCAACATATCGAAAGTAACCGCTTGGTCTAAATGCAATTTAACCCCAGTCTGATCGATACGATTGGCAAAATAGCGAATGGTTTCACGAAACTCTTCTTTACCTGGAATTTGCATCGCTAATCTAAATTGTCCGCCGATACGATCATTACGTTCAAACAAATCGACCTCATGACCTCGCTCGGCCAATGTCGTTGCACAAGCAAGGCCCGCGGGACCTGCGCCCACTACCGCAACTTTCTTTTTATGGGTAGCTGGTTGGATACGAATTTCGGTTTCATAACAAGCGCGAGGGTTCACCATACAAGTGGCTCGCTTAGCCTGGAAAATATTATCTAAACAGGCTTGGTTACAACCAATACAGGTATTGATCAGTGCCGCTTTATTTTGCTCAGCTTTACGCACAAAATCAGGGTCAGCCAAGAAAGGACGGGCCATTGAAACCATATCAGCTTGGCCACTAGCCAGTATTTTTTCCGCTTGTTCAGGCGTGTTTATCCGGTTACATGTCACTACTGGCACCGTAAGATGCGATTTGATTTTTTCCGTCACCCAACTGAACGCCGCACGTGGTACTTGCGTGGCAATAGTCGGGATCCGCGCTTCATGCCAACCAATTCCGGTATTAATGATGGTCACTCCCGCTTTTTCTAATCCCTTAGCGAGCTGTAAGACCTCTTCAAAGGTACTGCCTTCTTCAACTAAATCGAGCATAGATAGACGGAAAATAATGATGAATTCTTTACCGACCGCTTCGCGTATCGCACGTACGACTTCAAGAGGAAAACGCATGCGATTTTCATAGCTACCGCCCCAATCATCGTAACGAACGTTCGTTCGTTTACAAATAAACTGGTTAATGAGGTAGCCTTCAGAGCCCATGATTTCAACCCCATCGTAACCCGCTAACTGAGCTAACTCAGCACTATGAGCAAAGGCTTGAATAGTATTACGTATCTGTCGAACACTCATTTCACTTGGGGTAAATTTAGCAATCGGCGCTTTAATCGCCGAGGCACTCTGTGCGAACGGATGCATCGCATAGCGTCCAGCATGCAATAGCTGCAGCGCAATCTTGCCACCATGACGGTGTACCGCCTCAGTCACCACTTGGTGTGCTTTGGCATGCTTAGTCTTGCTAAATTCAGCACTAAATGGATGCAATCGACCACGTAAGTTTGGCGAAAAACCACCGGTGACAATTAAGCCAACGCCACCTTTCGCTCGTTCTTCATAAAAAGCAGCCAATTTACTTAGTCCCTCTTTATGTTCTTCAAGTCCAGTATGCATTGATCCCATTAATACGCGATTACGCAGTTGAGTAAATCCTAAATCTAAAGGCTGTAATAGGTGTGGGTACATGGTGACATCACTTTTTTGTTATCTTTATGGTCGGACCAGAATAATCCTGCCCATAATAAAAATCAAACAAGTGTTTACATTTTTATAACACCGATCAATCTTGCTGTTGTTTGACCTTATGAGATCACGTAGGATGATAGGAATAATTATCGACACGCCGTCCTGCATTGCATCGGAGATACAATGAAACCACTATTTCGATTTATTGGGCTGATTTTCAAAGGGATTTGGAAAGTTATTACCTTTATTCGCCTTGCAATAACCAACCTTTTCTTTCTACTCAGTATTGCCGTTATCTATTTTCTCTATCTAAGTGCTGACTCATCCGCTCCAGTGGTTAAACAACCATCCGCCTTAGTCGTCAATCTATCTGGCCCAATTGTCGAGCAAAGCACTTCCCTTAACCCAATGGATTCGTTAACCGACTCTCTCTTCGGACGAGAAATGCCTCGAGAAAATGTCCTATTTGAGATTGTTGAAACACTGCGTTATGCCCAAAATGATGACAACATCACTGGTTTAGTCTTAGCTTTGCGTGACATGCCAGAAACCAATCTCACTAAGCTGCGTTATATTGCGAAAGCCATCAATGAATTTAAAGCCTCTGGTAAGCCAGTTTATGCGGTCGGTGATTTTTATAATCAAAGCCAATACTATTTAGCCAGCTACGCGGATAAAATTTATCTTGCTCCGGATGGTGCAGTGTTACTTCGTGGTTACAGTAGCTATAACCTTTACTACAAAAGCTTGTTAGATAAATTAAATGTCAATACTCACGTATTTCGAGTCGGTACTTACAAATCGGCTGTTGAACCTTTCATTCGTGATGATATGTCAGACCAAGCTCGTGAGTCTGCTTCTCAGTGGCTGAGCCAATTATGGGGGGCTTATATCGATGATGTTGCGACCAATCGCCATATTGACGCGCAAACTCTCAATCCAACGATGGACGAGTTTTTAGCGCTCATGAAACAGGCATCTGGAAATCTTGCCGATTTATCACTCAATATTGGCTTAGTCGATGAATTAGCGACCCGCCAACAAGTTCGTGCGCAATTGGCCGAGGTCTTTGGTCATCACGGCGAAGATAGCTACAACGCGATCAGTTATGATCAATATCGTCCAACAGTGAAACTTCGGGCTAGACCTCAAGCAAAAGATATCGCCGTTGTTGTCGCCAGTGGCGCTATCATGGATGGTAAACAATCACGCGGTAATGTCGGTGGCGATACTGTTGCTAACTTACTGCGTCAAGCGCGCAATAATGATCAAGTCAAAGCGGTCGTATTACGTGTCGATAGCCCTGGGGGCAGCGCATTTGCCTCAGAGGTGATCCGTAATGAAATTGAGGCGCTTAAAGCCGCAGGGAAACCCGTCGTGGCATCAATGTCCAGTTTGGCTGCTTCTGGTGGCTATTGGATTTCAGTGAGCGCTGATCATATTGTTGCTCAACCAACCACCTTAACCGGCTCTATCGGCATTTTTAGCGTCATTACCACCTTTGAAAAGGGGCTCAATCACCTTGGTATTTATACTGACGGTGTTGGAACCTCGCCATTCTCGGGTGTAGGGGTAACCACTGGATTGAATGAAAAAGTCAAAGACGCCATTCAAATGGGCATCGAAAATGGCTATCAACGCTTTATCTCTTTAGTCAGTGAACAACGTGGATTACCGTTAGAAGAGGTCGATAAAATAGCTCAAGGCCATGTCTGGACAGCAAAAGACGCGCAACAAGCGGGTTTAGTCGATACTTTAGGGGATTTTGATGATGCGATACAAATTGCCGCAGATCTCGCCCAATTAGAACACTACAACCTATATTGGATACAAGAACCACTTACACCAGCACAACGCTTTATCAAAAGCCTGTTTAGTGAAGCACACGCCCAACTTGGGGTTAACCTATCGAGCCTCATTCCAAGTGCTTTACAACCAACCACGCAGCAACTATTGCAAGATGCTAACTTATTGAGTCAATTTAATGATCCTAAAGGATATTATGCATTTTGCTTACCTTGCCAAATAGAATAATTGGCACCGTTGAACGCGAAAAAGAACAAGAGCTAACCACCTCTTTCTTGCGCAAAAACATCAAACCATAAAATAAGGGGCGCTTTGCAACAAGCGCCCCTTTTTATTGTAGTGGTTTTCGCTATAATTTTGGCTCTGTTCCCTACAATAAGCGTTGCCTCTATGACTAGAAAGCATATTTATATTGCCTACACAGGCGGTACCATTGGTATGAAAAAGTCGGATCACGGCTATGTTCCCGTGGCTGGATTTATGGAAAAGCAGCTAGCTGCCATGCCAGAGTTCCATCGTGATGAGATGCCAAAATTCACTATTCATGAATATGATCCTCTGATTGATTCTTCCGATATGACCCCTGAAGATTGGCAATTTATTGCCGATGATATTCGTGATAACTATGACAACTATGATGGCTTTGTTATTTTGCATGGTACGGATACCATGGCTTATACCGCATCAGCCCTGTCATTTATGTTAGAGAACTTAGGCAAACCCGTGATCGTTACTGGTTCACAAATCCCTCTTGCCGAACTGCGCTCTGATGGGCAAGCCAACTTACTCAATTCACTGCATCTTGCGGCCAATTATCCGATTAATGAAGTCACCCTATTTTTCAACAATCAGTTGATGCGTGGCAACCGAAGTACCAAATCGCATGCCGATGGTTTTAGCGCCTTTACGTCCCCCAATTTACCTCCCCTACTGGAAGCAGGAATCAATATTCAAATTAGTAAAGAGGTGACGGTGGGGGCAAAACCGGAAGGCGCATTTCGTGTACACAACATCACACCACAACCGATTGGTGTGATCACCATGTACCCAGGCATTTCACATGAAGTGATCCGTAATACATTACTGCAACCTGTCAATGCGATGATTCTTTTGACCTTTGGTGTCGGTAACGCGCCACAAAACCCACAACTATTGGCACATTTAAAAGAAGCCTCTGAACGGGGTGTGATTGTCGTTAACCTAACCCAGTGTTTGGCCGGTAAAGTAAACATGGGAGGATATGCGACAGGCTGTGCACTTGCAGAAGCCGGTGTGATCAGCGGCTATGATATGACACCAGAAGCCGCTCTCGCTAAATTGCATTTCTTACTAAGTCAAAATTTATCTTATCAAGAAATAAAACACAAAATGCAACAAGTGCTCCGTGGCGAGATGAGTTTATAAAAGTATGTGATGCTCACTCATGGCAAGCAGTAAATTGGCCTCCGAATAGGAGGCCAATCGTTCTTTACCTAAACAGGATCACATTACAGGCGGGCAAACAGTCGTATCCTCCAAGAAGACAACCATTATTCTTGGTTTGGATTGACACGAACGATATCTTCTTGCCCATCTTGGAAACGTTTTTTCAATTCTAGTTTCGATTTTAAGACCATTTCACCACCAACGCCTATACTCATATGGTCAGCCTCTACATTATGCCGAGATTGATACAACATCACAGCTTGCATACAAGAATCTCGCTGCGATTGAGAAAGTGGTGTACCTTCTGGCCACTTACCCGTTTCAACGGCAAACAGCAGACGTTGGTAAGCTTCCGGGGTGATAGCATCAACTAACTGATGGGTATCCATTATTTTATCCTTGATGACGAAATGACTGAGCATTACTAGCACCACAACAATAGCGACCTAGCGTAGCGAGTCAACACCAGCCAAATAAATAAGCGTATTGGATCACAAGTGATGATAATGAATGGGATAAAAATTAGCACACTGATTTTAATGACCGTGTTATTGAGCGGTTGCCTAGAGAATCGCAATAATACCGATAAACTGTGTAACGACAATCCAGGCCTACAGTGTGAAAAACTCAATTTAAACGATGGTCAATGCCGCTTACCTAGAACAGATTTAATCTGGCATCGTTTTGAAGTACTCAAAAACCCAACCGTCGATAATAAATTGGAAGAGTATCGACTCGTTCGACTCTATCGCCAATGTTTAGAGTTAGCCTCTCAAATTCAAGTACTTAATGACCCACTACTAACACAAAATCGTTTTAATGCTTTAGTACATTCAGGTGAAGAACTCGATAGATTAACCAAAGATCTTCGACAGATGCGCACTCCTCATGCACTGTATTTTTTATGGAGTCAAACGGGGGACAATATTGCTCGCCGAGAATTTCTTCGTATGGAAGGCTCACCAGAATTAGACACGGCTGAGATGCAATACGCGCTTGCAACTTTCTACATTTCGCGTGATCGAGAAAAAACCATTCAACTGCTCACTCGAGCTTTAGAGCTCAGCTCACCAAGAGCAATCAATACTGAGATTTTTCAGTCACTGGCTAGCACCCATCAGGCGCTTGGCCATCAAGAACTTGCCTACTTATGGGCAATGGTAGGTAAACAATTTGATGTCCCTGTTGCCTCTCCTGCCGAAATGGCGCTGCTTTATCCTTTTAATGCAGAACAGTTTCAACAGCTCGATAACCAAGCCAATCAGTTAGCACGAACGATTCGCCGAGGTGAGTTTTCTCGCCATAGTGTGCCGAGTTTTGATGGACGCTAAATGTAATATTTCAACCATCAATGACGAATTTTCACCCATTATTACGGCTTTTTGGTGAAAGTTAACGACACTGAATTAACGCAGAAACGCTCACCTGTCGTCGGAGGGCCGTCAGGAAATACATGCCCTAAATGGCTGTCACATTGCGCACACCGAATCTCCGTACGAGTCATTCCGTGACTGAGATCCTCTAAATATCGAATAGCCTCAGGATCCAGAGGCGCATCAAAACTAGGCCAACCGCAACCTGAATCATACTTGCTCTTCGAGCTAAACAGTGGAGCTTCACAGCAAGTACAATGATAAATTCCCGTTTGCTTATTATGCAGTAACTTACCACTAAAAGGAGCTTCTGTTCCCTGCTGGCGGCAGACATAATAGGCTTCCTCACTTAGGGTTTCTCGCCAGTAATCATCAGGCTTAATACTATTTTTGCTCGAATCGTTGAACGCCATTCTTATTCCTCTTTACTTCACTCAACACGATGCTTTTTTATCTGCAAAACTTGCCTATTTTACACTTTGTAGCACATACTTTCTTTCCGAAATTCGAATGATATTTAACGTATAACACTCGACGTTAGACTGACTATTCTACGTCAATTGGTAGGGATAAAAAGCAGCATCAAGTCTAAATATTAACCACTTGCAACTGATTGTTAAAAAAAACGATGCTTTTTTTTGACTTTAAACAAGTTAAGTCCGATTATCTGTTGCAGACATTTACTGGATTCTGTAATTTTACTACCAGTTATCTTTAATCAGAAATTAAGTTGTGGAGCAACTATAATGACTATCAAAGTAGGTATTAACGGTTTTGGCCGTATCGGCCGTTTTGTATTCCGTGCAGCACAAGAGCGCAACGACATTGAAGTAGTTGGTATCAACGACCTTATCGACGTTGAATACATGGCTTACATGTTAAAATATGACTCAACTCATGGCCGTTTCAACGGTACCGTTGAAGTAAAAGATGGCAACCTTATCGTTAACGGTAAAACCGTTCGCGTTACTGCTGAACGCAACCCAGAAGATCTAAAATGGGACGCAATCGGTGTTGACGTTGTTGCAGAAGCAACAGGTCTATTCCTAGACGACGCCACTGCACGTAAGCACATCACTGCTGGTGCGAAGAAAGTGGTTCTAACTGGTCCTTCAAAAGACAAGACGCCAATGTTCGTAATGGGCGTTAACCACAACAGCTACGCTGGTCAAGACATCGTTTCTAACGCTTCTTGTACTACTAACTGTCTAGCGCCTATCGCTAAAGTACTAAACGACAAGTTTGGTATCGTGTCTGGTCTAATGACCACTGTTCACGCAACGACAGCGACTCAAAAAACTGTTGATGGTCCTTCTGCAAAAGACTGGCGCGGTGGCCGTGGTGCTTCTCAAAACATCATCCCATCTTCAACTGGTGCAGCAAAAGCAGTAGGCGTTGTTCTTCCTGAACTAAACGGCAAACTAACTGGTATGGCTTTCCGCGTACCAACGGCTAACGTATCTGTTGTTGACCTAACTGTTAACCTAGAGAAAGGCGCTTCTTACGCTGAAATCTGTTCAGCAATGAAAGAAGCTTCTGAAGGCGAACTAAAAGGCGTACTAGGCTACACTGAAGATGCAGTTGTATCTCAAGACTTCATCGGTGAAGTGCAAACTTCTGTATTCGATGCTAAAGCAGGTATCGCGCTAACTGATAACTTCGTTAAAGTTGTATCTTGGTACGACAACGAAATCGGTTACTCAAACAAAGTTCTAGACCTAATCGCTCACATCTCTAAGTAATGTCGTGATTAGCGAAGTCATTCGTTGAGCAACAAAATTAACTAAAAGGCGGCCACAGTGTCGCCTTTTTCGTCTTTTTTATTCACGAGATCTTGTTAGCCCTTTACCATCGATATTAAGTGCTGAATGTCTTAATATCCAAACATCAGGAGCTTATCTTTATGGATTTACTACCACTTCCAAGCCTAACGGTACTTTCTGACTGCGTCACGATTGTTGAACAGGATAACGTAAAAATCGTTCGCGTTATTCATGATAAAGCGGTAGCCGGTATTGCGCTGCACGGTGGTCATGTCGTGTCTTTTCAACCTACCGGTCAAGACGACATGATCTGGATGAGCGATAAAGCCATATTTGATGGAAAAGCAGCACTACGAGGCGGAATCCCCATTTGTTGGCCATGGTTTGGCCGCATAGCGACTCCAGCTCATGGCTTTGCCCGCTCAAGTCAATGGCAACTCATCGAACATCGGGAAAACGAGCAAGGGGTGATCGTCGTCCTTGGTCTCGACAGTAACCAGCAAACTCGCTCAATATGGCCGCATGAATTCCAACTTCGTCTGTCTATCGAAATCTCTGATAGCTTAACCGTGCGTTTGGCCATTAAGAACACCGACCAAAAGGCATGGGCCTTTTCAGGGGCTCTGCACAGTTACTTAAATGTGGCTGATGTACGAGAAACAACCATCACTGGAATGGGCAGTGACTATATTGATAGTCTGCAAAACGATCAGTGTTGCCAAGGGGGAAAAACACTAACCCTACACGATAGCATTGATCGGGTTTATACTAAGCCACACGCTCACATTCAAGTGCGGGATCATCAACGTCAGCGTACTTTAGTAGTAGAAAATCAAGGGCATAACTCTGCTGTGCTTTGGAACCCTTGGATTCAAGGTGCTCAATCAATGACTGATATGCAAGACGATGGTTATCTGACCATGCTTTGTGTCGAATCAACTTGGCATGCACCGAGCCTTGCTGAAGGTAAAACACTACAGCCAGGTGAGACTCATCACCTAAGTACACGGATTACGGCTTAATCTTGATTAGGGCGATAGTAACGCCCTTTTTATTTCGAATAAATATCGCTAAACTTGCCGACTTGATTTTCTCTTCGAGAGCGTTATGACTTATCAATGCCCCCTGTGCCACCACTCGTTAACTCTTCATCAACGCAGCTATCACTGTGCAAATCATCATCAGTTTGATCAAGCTAAAGAAGGCTATGTCAATTTGATGCCTGTACAGCATAAACGTTCAAAAGATCCCGGTGACAACAAAGCAATGATGCAGGCAAGGCGACGCTTTCTCGATGGAGCGCATTATCACCCAATGCGCAGTGCAGTGAGCGATCTATGCTCTCGTTACTTGGTCAATACCAACCACCAATTACTCGATATTGGCTGTGGTGAAGGTTATTACACCCAATATATTGCTAGTGCGTTACTTGAACAAAGCCCTCAAGCTAATACCTATGGTCTGGATATCTCGAAAACAGCGATTCGTTTTGCTGCGAAACGTTATCCACAGGTGGACTTTGTTGTCGCCTCCAGCCATCGCTTACCATTTGCCGATAAATCTTTAAACGCTATCGTGCGCATCTATGCGCCTTGTAAAACAGAAGAGCTGCAGCGCGTTCTTGACGATAATGGCGTAGTCATAACCGTCACCCCAGCGGCTCGCCACCTTTATCAGCTCAAAGCGTTGATCTATCCGCAAGTACAACTGCATGACGAAACAGCAGAAATCATCGATGGTTTTGAGTTAAAACATCAAGAATCGCTGCACTACACTATGACACTGTCAGGAACAGAGGCGTTTGACCTGCTACAAATGACGCCTTTTGCTTGGCGCGCGAGTGATCAACTACGTCAAGATCTGCCATTAACACCCCAGTTTGAGTGTGAGGCTGATTTTATGATTCGAGTTTATCAAAAGTTTTAATTGATAATAATTATCACTACATTGATAATTAACTTGGCCTCCAGTAGACTGCTGGCTCATTATTGGAGGCTTTATGCGTATTTTTATCCCCCTTGCACTATCGATATGGCTCATCGGCTGTAGCGCTTCGAACTCTCGTCAAATCAGTGACTTTTACGACTATCAACTGGCTTCGCCTCAAGGAGAGTCGCTAGCATTATCCCAGCTTCCCAATGCGATTAAACGAGCAGATGTGATCTTAGTCGGAGAATGGCATACCCACAGTGCTATCCATAAGTTTCAAGCCGATTTACTGCGAACGTTGATTGAGCAACATCGCTCCATCGTTCTTTCTATGGAACAATTTTCTCGAGATAGCCAACCTTATCTGGATCAATATTTACAAGGCGAGATTGGTGAGCAATACCTTATCGAGCAAAGTAACACTTGGCCAAACTATGCCAGTGATTATCGTCCACTTGTTGAGTTAGCGAAACATCATCAAAGGCCAATTATTGCCGCCAATGCACCAAAAAATATGGTTCGTTGTATTGGCAAACAAGGTATTGAATATTTAGATAGGCTACCTAAAGAACAACGTCATTGGGTCGCAAAAGAGATTAACCTCAATGACTCCCCTTACAAAGCTCGTTTTATGGCCTCAATGCATCACGGTAAACCAGCTCAACATGAGCAACAATTTGCCGCCCAAATGACTTGGGATGAGACCATGGCGGAAAGTATTGTCGATTATCTTGCCGCTCATCCACATCAACAAGTAATGCATATTGCCGGCGCTTTCCACATTCAACAAGGATTAGGTACTGCAGCAGCAATTCATCAACGCAACCCGAATTTAAGCATCGCTATCATCACCCCAACCTGTCAAATCACTGAGCAATCAAGCGATTTTCAGCTACTCGTCTTGCCCATGCCGATTCGTTATCTACAGCCAGCTCACCAATGGCAAGCGATTGAGAGACTCAAAAATCGTAATCTAGATCTCAATTGTGATTAAAATATGCACCTATTAGTCTAACAGGCATACTGTTTGCTTATTAATCAACATTCGCCAAATGTGCAAAAAATGCACAAGTTTTTTTACGCTTGGCCGATATGGGTATTATCGACACGATTTCACGCTACTGATAGCGTGTCATGGTACATAAGTTGCACTTGCTTATGTACCATGACTAAAGGTTAACGTCGTAAGGATATAAGTTAACCGATATTCAATCCGTGATCGATGAACTGCGTTGCTATTGATTAAGGAGAATACAATGAATCCTGTTACCTCTGGTGCTCCACAGACCTATTCCGCCAAAGGGACGGCTTCCTCTGTCATGCCAATGACTAGCGATAATGCCAATGATCTCCAACAAGCCAAAGCAGAACCGAATAAAGTCACCCTATCCGAAGAAGGCAAAGCGCTGCTTGCTGCTTTGCAACAGCTCAATGACTCGGAACAAGATCAAGAGCAACAGCCTGAAGCACAACCCAAATCGGGTACAGCAAAAGCCTTTACCTATGGTGCACTAGGAATGGGGCATCCAGATCAAACTACAGAACCGACGAATAAAGCCTATACTGCGGGAAAATACCTTTCTGCAGCAGCAAAAATTGGTGGCCTTGTACTTCTACTCGCTTGAATAGATTTGTGGCTTTATTTGCTCAACACGAGTCGGTACACTTAGCCGTTGTTGATTAATAGTAACGACTTGAAAGTCTCTGCAGTCGCAAATAACCAGCGCTTGGTCAAGAAAAGCCTTATCGGCTTAACGTGGTACTGAACTGCCGCCTTCAATTCGTATCGAAACACTACCTGATTGTATTGGACTAACCATGACACGACTATCTCTACAAGAGCAAATGCTCAAAGCGGGCCTTGTGAATGAAAAAAAACTTAAAAAAGCCCAAAAAAGTTCGAAGAAATCACGCGTACAAGCGCGAGAGGTAAAAGCCGCCGTTGAGGCAAATAAACAAGAGCAAATAGAACGTGATAAGGCATTAAATAAACAGCAAAAAGAACAATTGCTGACCAAGGAAATTCGCGCTCAAGTGAAACAGTTAATTGAAATGAATAAACTGCCGCACAATAACGGAGATATTCAATATCACTTTACCGATGGAACGTTGGTCAAAAAACTCTACGTTGATAACCCTACTCGTGATCAACTCAGTAAAGGTCATCTCGCGATTGCTCGTTATGAAGAGAGTTACGCCATCATTCCTAATATTGTCGCTCAGAAAATTTGGCAACGTGATGAGAACAGTATTATTCCTCTACCAGAAGAAGATAAACAAGCCCATGATGAAGAAGACCCTTACGCTGATTTTGTCGTCCCTGATGATTTAATGTGGTAGAGCCGCAGAATAGACCCACTTATCGCCACCGCTCTTCGACTTTTAGCGATTACAATCACTCTCGATAATTAATCTATGAGGGTCAATCAAACCTATTGCAGAAAGGCTGCAATAGGCAGAATTTGGATAAAAAAAAGGGGCTCCGAGGAGCCCTGAATCGAAAAAAGTGATAGCAAAGGGGGAAAGGACTTTTGAGCTACAGGTGCGCTATAAGCTCTTTGGGTCTGAACCATTGCTGCCATTCAAACGCTGTAGTTCCCAACTCTACAGGTTTGAACTTTCACTTGACGCAGTACAACCCTTACAATACCGCGTATGACTTACATCCTGTATGTTATGTTGATCCGTCGACAAAAATGTACTGGTTATTACTCTGTGTTGTGTTTCGCAAACTATCCCACTATAGATTCACGCCCAACCTGTCTGAATACTTAACCCGAACCCACACCATCGAACCATAATGTGGGCATGTGATTACTATAAGTAATTCGATGTATCCATGTTGTATAGATAAAGCGTAGGCGTATATAATTTTTATAAAGAAAGAAGATCGCGCATGATATATTCAAGTCCATCTGATACGAAGATGATGCGAGTCAGTGCTTAACCATCAAACCCCATCCACTAAACGATAACCCACCCCTGTTTCAGTAATAATGTGCTTTGGTTGAGCAGGAATATCTTCGATTTTATGACGCAATTGAGCGACGTGAATACGTACATAATGGTGATGCTCTATATAGTTACTTCCCCATACTTCTTTTAAAATTTGCTTATGAGTCAAAACCTTACCCATATTCTTGGCCAGTAATTTGAGAATGTTGTATTCGGTTTTTGTTAACTTAACCACTTGTCCATCTTTGGTCACACGCTGTAAAGCTAAATCAATCACGACTTGGCCAAATTGATACTGTACTAACTCCTGCTGATCGGGTTGTTCAAATAAGCGCAAGGCAACTCGAATCCTCGCCAGTAACTCCTCACTCCCAAACGGCTTAGTCAAATAATCGTTGGCACCAGCATCAAGGGCGAGCACTTTATCGGTCTCTCGTTCTCGAGCTGAGATGATAATGATGGGGGTCTGTGTCCAGCTACGCAACTCTTTGGTCAGCTCAATCCCATCTTTATCCGGTAATCCTAAATCTAATAAAATAAGATGGGGATTCCAATTGGCGATCAACGCAACCCCCTGCTCTGCCGATGAAGCGGTTTTGACTTGATATTGATAACCTGTGATCAGGACATTTAAAAAACGCTGAATAGGTGCTTCATCTTCAATAATTAAGATTTTTATTTCACTGTTCATACAGTTCCTTTAAATCATACAATCGACAAGGAATACTCACATTAAAACAGATGCCACCGCTCGCAAGGTTATGCGCGCTGATCTCACCTCGGTGAGCTAAAACAATCACCTGACAAATTGCCAAGCCCAACCCAGTACCATCTTTTTGCTGATCATTGAGTCGATAAAATCGTTCAAAAATACGTGTTAATTCTGGCTCCGGCACGCCCGGCCCATTATCCGCTACCGTTAAAATGAACCGTCCGTTAGTATAATCGGTCGTGATCGTAATTTGGCTGTCTCGCGGAGTATACTTAATGGCATTTTCAAGTAAATTTAAAATAACTTGCTCAATCAACAAGCTGTCTAATTCAACCAGCATCGGCGTACTGGTAAACTGAATGTGATGATCGGTCAGTCGTGAATTCAGTATCGCTAATACGCTGCCAATCAGCTCTTCTGGCTCAACCCAATCAAGCTTAGGGACCAAAGCACCTGTGGTATAACGGGTAATATCGAGCAGCTTAGTTAAACTACGATTTAGCCTACGCCCTTGCTCGGCAATGGACTGTAATAGTTCATCTCGAATCGTCGAAGATAAAACAACACCGTTATCAGCTAAGGTCGTAGCCGCACCAATAATCGTCCCTAAGGGTGTTTTAAGATCATGAGAAACTGATGCTAATAAGGTACTGCGCATCGATTCTAATTGATTGGCGGCTTCCACTTGAGCTAACGCTTGATTGGCCTGAGATCGCGCTAACGACAAACTCAATAAAGATAAAACCCAAGGCTCAACACGTTGTGGCGGCTGATCGGTTTGTATCACTAATGCCCCCAACTCTCTCTCACGATCTTTTAGCCAATATACCGATGCCGCTGATAACGGCTGATTAGGCTGCCAACTGTCGATATCTGACAAAGTCCATTGTTCATGTTGGGCGACCAGTCGCCAGTCTGGGGAGGACAAAAACACAGCGCCACGTAATGCTGACTCTTTGCTCAAAAATTGCACCGTTGCTTGCGCGATTTGCTCACTAGTGCGTAGCGCCGAAAGATGGCAAGCTAACTGGTAATATTTTTTATGCTTGTATTGCAAGCGTTTATTTTTCTGTATTTCCTTCCGTTGTGACTGTGTTATATTAATCGCGAATATCCCACTAAAGACCATCACCGCATAAGTAATGATGTGCTGTGCATTCTGAAATCGGAACGAGTGATAATCCGGTAACAGAAAGTAATGAAAGATAATGACCCCAGCTAAAGTCATTATGTAAGCATGGCTAGGCCGAAGTACCGATGCGCTTAATATGTTTAGTAACAAGAACAACATCGCCATATCGGTCTCTATCATAGCTTGGCGGTAAATCACCCCGATGACGGTTATCAAACCGTACAGCAATATCAGTATGATGATTTTATATCCATCGTACTTTTTCAGCATGTTCTGCATCTTAACCATTTTATTTCTCGTGTTTTCGTCACGTTAAGTGAGGGAATCATACTTGTTTAGCCTTAAGTCACAACCATTGTGATTAACCAGAGGTTCCAGAGTGATGAATTGGATTACTGATGCGAATACCGCGGTAGCTCAAGTTGCTTACCAATTAAGTGAAGTGATCGCCGTTTACCCGATCACCCCTAGCACAACTATGGCAGAAAAATGTGAGTCATGGGCAGCACAAAAACGACCTAATCTTTTAGGGGAAGTACCTCAGCTGATTGAAATGCAATCGGAAGCAGGAACCATTGCTGTTGTACATGGCAGCGCAATGAGTGGGGCATTAGCAACAACCTTTACCTCATCACAAGGTTTATTACTGATGATACCAACCTTGTACAAACTGGTTGGTGAATTGACGCCATGCGTGATTCACGTTGCGGCGCGTGCTTTAGCTACCCATGCTTTATCGATTTTTTGTGACCATTCAGATGTGATGAGCATAAGACAAACCGGCGTTGCCATGTTATGTGCAACGGATGGCCAGCAAGCGCAAGATATGGCATTGATCGCAACGCTTTCTTCCTTGCGTTGCCGCTTGCCGTTTATTCATTTTTTTGATGGATTCATTACCTCTCATGCTCTGACCAATCTTATTGCTCTTGATGAGCAAACCATTAAGCAATTACTTTGCAGTGATGATCTACTTGCGTTTCGTCAGCGAGCGTTAACCCCTGATAGGCCAAGCCTACGCGGTGCAACCGCAGATAGTGATAGCTATTTCCAATGCCGAGAAGCGCAAAATAGCTATCATCAACAAACGCCATTTATCGTACAAAGCATCATGGATGACTTTGCCGCGCATACTGGACGACAATATCATTTAGTCAGTTATACTGGTCACCCACAAGCAACCCAGGTTATTGTGGCACTTGGTTCCGTCACCGAAACCCTGAAAAGCTATGTTGATCAACAGGTCAATCTCGGCCAGAAAGTTGGCGTGATCAGCATACATCTTTATCGCCCTTTCCCCAGTGAAGCGCTGTTAGAAGCCCTGCCAGATACTGTGCAACAAATCGCAGTGTTAGATAGAACCAAAGAGCCAGGATCGAGCGGAGAACCATTATATCTTGATGTATTACATGCATTACAAACCCTGCCTCGCTCGATTGCTTTATATCGTGGTCGATATGGGTTAGCTGGAAAACCCTTTTATCCTGAAGATGCTGAACAAATTTTTAATATGCTTTCAGCTCCTCAAGCGCAACAAAAAAGAGAATTTGTGATCGGTATTTCCGATGACAAAACAAATCTTAACTTACCCATCGCCCAATTCACTCATAATGACGATCATTTACAACAAGTGCTTATGTATGGTTATGGGGGAGATGGTAGCGTTTCCGCTGGGAAAAACGTGCTTAAGGTTTTAGGTCAACATTATCAATCGAACGTCAATGCGCAATTTGAGTACGATTCAAAAAAATCACGGAATATTACCACCACGCACTTACGTTTTTCATCACAGCCGATTCGAACGCCTTACCCAATCCGTCAAGCGCAGCTCATTTCACTGAGCCAAGAAGGGTTATTACGGGATGTAGACATCAGTACTCACCTCGCTCATCGCGCCATTTTACTGATCAATACTAATAAAACAGGCAGTGAGCTGTGGTATAAACTTCCGACGTCACTACAAGCCGTAATTCAAGCGAAACAAATTCGTGTGATCAGCCTTGATGCCGATCAACTAGTGGCACAACATCAGCTTAATAATAAAACCAGTGTGGTCATGCAGGTCGCGACTACCCTACTGTTAACCAATCAACAAGATAACCAAGCCCTGCTTACCCAACTGCGCAACCTATGTGAACAACAGTTACAAGGAAAGCCAGCCGAGCTGATTGCACAAAGTATTGCGTGTATCGAA
This sequence comes from Vibrio injensis, assembly GCF_001895205.1. Lineage (GTDB taxonomy): Bacteria > Pseudomonadota > Gammaproteobacteria > Enterobacterales > Vibrionaceae > Vibrio > Vibrio injensis. The sequence goes on from NZ_BDJF01000016.1 coordinate 523,323, forward strand.
GCCACACCAGAGAATATTAATTACAATCCTTTTGCTGCTCATGTCGCCTCTAGCTTTATCGCCCCAACGCCATGTGCTTCTGCAGAACCCTTATCGTTAGTTGAACAACTACTCGCTAGACAAGGAAATAGCTTACCAGTTTCTGCCTTTCCCGCCGATGGTTGCTGGTCAACCAACACATCACATCTCGAAAAAAGGGATATTTCCGAGCAGCTACCTGTCTGGTCGGAAGATTTATGCACTCAATGTGGTTACTGCGTCGCGATTTGTCCGCACTCAGCCATTCGAGCGAGAATTGTCGAGCCAACAGAAAGCGAAGATTTATCACCATTAAAAACCATGCCTTACCGCTCTCGTCATCAACCAGATGCTATCTATACTTTGCAAGTATCGCCGAACGATTGTACTGGCTGTCAGCTGTGCGCTAATGTTTGTCCTGGTAAAGATAAGAAAAATCCTGAACGTAAATCCTTGATGATGGTCGCCAAACCCGATTGTTATGATCAGGAGGTAGGCCGATTTGAACGCTTTGAAGCCTTACCAACACAAAATATTTATCAACAAGAACGTATTGATGTCAAAACGCTCCAACACGTTGAACCTTACTTTGAATACCCCAATGCCTGCGCAGGATGTGGTGAAACTGCCTATATCCGCACCCTAACTCAACTGTTTGGCGACAGACTGTATATTGCTAACGCAACCGGATGCTCTTCTATCTTTGGTGGTAACTTACCAACAACACCTTATAGTCAAAATGCGGATCGACGAGGGCCGGCATGGGCGAATAGCTTATTTGAAGATAATGCCGAGTTTGGTCTGGGTATGAAGCTGGCTGTCAAAGCTCTTCAATCACGAGCAGAGCATGTATTAGCCCAACAAGGGGGGACGGATAACATTCAAGCGTTGAATATTCCTGAACGTCGCCAGCAAATTCAAGCTTTGCAAAATCAGATTGAAGCACAACCTCAGCACGCTGAGTTGCATCTTCTTTTAGATTACTTAGTTGAAAAACAAGTATGGCTAATCGGCGGTGATGGCTGGGCCTACGATATTGGATTCGGTGGACTCGATCATGTACTGAGAAGTGGTGAAAATATCAACATATTAGTGCTTGATACTCAATGCTACGCCAATACTGGGGGACAAAAGTCTAAATCAACCCCACAAGGCCAAACGGCGAAATTATGCAGCGAGCCTAATCCAAATCCAGCGAAAGATTTAATTGAGCTTTACCGCCATGTCCCCGGTGTTTATGTGGCTAGAATTGCACTAGCGGCTAATATGAATCACACCATTAAGACCTTAAAAGCCGCGGGTGAACACCAAGGTCCATCTTTAGTGATCGCATACTCACCCTGTATTGAACACAATTATGACTTAGCACACAGCGCCGAGTTTACTCGCAACTTAGTTAAAAGTGGCGACTGGCCACTCTATGCCGAAGTTGGAGGAAAAGTTACTGAATAACAGCGATAAAACTCAAACCAGCTAGCATAAATATCACTTTACTGGTTGGTTTGAGCCACTTAAGGAAATAAAAACTCCTTTTTTGCTCGTATTTTATTCACTTGAAATCAAAGGGACTTTACAAGCACGAAGAAGCCTTATATCATTCCCGCCACACGGAGAGATGGCTGAGTGGTTGAAAGCACCGGTCTTGAAAACCGGCGATGGTTAATAGCTATCCTAGGGTTCAAATCCCTATCTCTCCGCCACATTCTAAGCCCCTGAGTAATCAGGGGCTTTTTCGTATCTATCTCCCAACGATTCCCTTATCAAGGACACACACCTTAATCTCAAGCTTAAAAGACATACACTTATAAATCATCCGATAACGCTGTGATCCATTTAAAAACTAACCTTGATGTGAAATTCAGAAACTGCCTTACTTAGATTTAAAAGTAAAACATCAAATAGTTGAGTGATTTTAATATGAGGAACTACCGCAAGCACAATGGCCGACCGGTATTTTATAATGAGAGTGGAAGGTGTCCGTGCTGCTTATTCCAACAGGTAAAGCTGTACTTTATGTTTATTAAACGCCACTTTCGCTATTGCCGCTTGCTGCCGAGTACCAATAGCTGTCGCACGCGACTTCTCTAGACCAGTGCAGATTTTTAGCCAATCCCTTGAATTAAAACTTAACCGTAACAGAATATTAGGCATTTTATCACTCAAAGACATTTTCCCATCTCGAAATTGGCGAGCGGTCCAGTCAACCAACTCTAAGTAATCCATTAGACGAAAAGGGATCTCCTCTTTAGGCTCATTAGCTGGATTACCAATAAACGGATGCAAACAAGGCGCTGTCACTACATTATTATTTAGCGCATCTATTCGGGCTTTTAGCGAAGTAAATTCACTGCGTTCTGGGATATTGGTAATCCCCGCTCGAATAGGGTTTAAATCGACATAAGCCATTGCCGCAACCAGTGCTTTTTCATCCAATAACGCTTGGCTTTTAAAGCGGCTCTCCCAGAAATGCCCGGTACAATTATCTTCTCGATTAGCTTGACAAGCGATATCGTAATTAAGCTCTTTCATAAACCAACTTAAGCTCGATAACCTTGCTCGCCAAACTTCAATTAATTCAATGCAGCGTCTTTCTTCTATCTGACCAGTCAGCTGCTTATTTTTCCAGCGTTGGATGAGTACTGGCAGTTTATGGATTTGACTCCAACGCTCAACAACTTGATGAAGTGTAAGCTTTAGCGCCTTTTCTTGATTAATGTTAACCACTAAGTGGTAGTGATTACTCATGATTGCGTACGCACAAATATCAATGCAATACACATGGGTTAATGCATAAATTTTTTGTTCTATCCATTCTCTACGATGTTCGTAACAGCGATTAGTGACAATATCTTTCCCACATAAAAAGCTGCGCCTAACACAGCGAGAAACACAGTGATAATAAGAGGTCACATCTGTAGAAACGAGTTGTTGCCTGGCCGTGGTCAAAGTCATGTCTCCTATCTTGCTTGGAGAAACCTTAACAACAAATGGTCAATAAATGTGCTAGCGTGCTACCAAAAAACTAGAAATCATACTTTTTCCATACTTTTGGTGTGTGTCCTTTTAAAAGGGGTATTGTGTCCTTTTAAAAGGAGTATAAGATCAGGTTAGATGCGATCGATGGGAAAACTTATGACGATAACCTTGGCTACGATTAACCTATTTAACTACTTAGAGCCACCGAACGCGTTTTATCAATTTGATAATATTTATTCTCATGATCAGTGGCAGAGAAAAAACGCTTGGTTTACCACTAAAATTCAGCAATTAAATGCCGATGTGATTGGTTTTCAAGAAGTATTCAGCTTTGTAGCGCTGCGCCAACAAATGAATGCGTTGGGTTACTCGCACGTAGTGTGTGTCGACAGCCCTATCATTGAGGATGGGTACATTTATCGTCATCCGGTGGTTGCGCTTGCTTCCCGCTATCCGTTAATTCAAGTAAGTCCATTACAAGCTTTTTTGCCTGAGCAGAAACAAGCGTTCAGTTTTCATCGTGTTCCTCTACACGCGACGATTGAAGTCCCAAAAATTGGGGCCATGGATGTCTATGTCGTGCACTTTAAATCTCAGCGCGCCACAGAAGCAGCCCAAACACCGAACAATCTCGTAGAAGAATGGCAACAAGAAACCCTTGGTCGTTGGTTATCTACCGTGCAACGTGGTTTTGAGGTGAATTTAACCCATCAATACATTGTGCACACTCGTCAGACCACTCAACGTCCATTTGTATTGATGGGAGATTTTAATAAACCTTTGCATCATGAAGAGTTTCAAGGGCTGATGTCTCAAGCCTTGTATCGTAAGCCTGAGACACAAGAACCGCTGAGTGATTATGTGTTTTATGATAGCTGGGATATTTATAGCAAGAGTAGCGAGCAAGTGCGCCAAGCCACGCACTACTCTGGCGCTAGCGGTTCTGTGATCGACTACATTCTGCTTTCTGCTGATTTTTCCCCTTTCGCTTCGAGCTATAAAGGCTATGTCAGTCACTACACGGTTTTCGATCAGCACCTGATTAATCCAAGCTTTGCCGATGACAGCTTCAGTACCGATCATGCTTTAGTCGCAGTCACCATCACGGTTTAATCGTTACTCAATAGCGTTCTATCAAACCGGTATGACTGACAACGCTACCTCCATAAAAATCTCACACAAGCTTTGCTCTGCGCCCGCTTTTGGTCTTTAATATCGCCAGACTCAAACTAAAAAATAGGAAAGCAATATGTCGTCAGATTTTTACGGCACCAGTGCCAATTACGCACGTAAAGAAAGTGGTTACCGAGAAAAAGCGCTCAAACTGTATCCTTGGGTGTGTGGTAAATGCGCTCGGGAATTTGTGTACTCCAATTTACGTGAGTTAACCGTGCACCATAAAGATCATGATCACACCAATAATCCCGAAGACGGCAGCAATTGGGAACTACTTTGTTTATATTGTCATGATCATGAGCATTCAAAGTATCTCGAACATGAACGTTACGGCGTTGAGTCAACGGCTAAGCTTGATGAGCACCAAAGCGCGACTTACAACCCGTTTGCCGATTTAGCTAAAATGATGAAGAAATAACTAGACGACTGGTCTAGTTATTTCTATAGTGTCGTCATGAACACGAAAACCAATGATACTCGCCAACATATTTTAGATGTCGGCTACCAACTGGTAGTGAGTAAAGGCTTTACCAATGTTGGCTTATCCGAATTGTTAAAAACCGCCGACGTACCAAAAGGCTCGTTCTATCATTACTTTAAATCGAAAGAGCAATTTGGCGAGGCATTAATCAATGATTACTTTGCTGATTACTCACAGCGAATTTATGCCCTATTTGCCGACCAACACGGCACCGCTTACCAGCGATTAATGCGTTATTGGCAATACTGGTATGAGCAAAGTGAAGGTCAGTGCCATGCGCAGCGCTGTTTAGTGGTCAAGTTAAGTGCTGAAGTCGCCGATCTTTCTGATGCGATGCGCATCGCACTATTGAATGGGGCGAATGCCATTATCCGTGCGATTGCTCAATGTATTGAGCAAGGGGTCAATGAAGGCTCAATTGACGTTCAGCACAGCCAGCTAACCGCTGAGCTACTGTATAACTTGTGGATTGGCGCTAGCCTACTGAGCAAACTACGCCAAGATAATCAAGGACTTGCCCAAGCGCTACTCACTACTCGGCAAATTTTACAAGGTAAACCCGCGAGCTAAATGATAACGCTCGCCTAATCATAAAGTACCGCTATTTCGATAGCGGTTTTTTACCCACCCACATTAGACGACTGGTCTAATTTAATAACTGGAATTTGATGTATGACGCAAACAATCAACCGCCAAATCGTACTCGCTTCTCGGCCACATGGTGCTCCAACAGACAGCAATTTTCGTTTACAACACGTAGCCAAACCAACACCAGCGCAAGGTGAAGTATTACTGCGCACCATTTACCTTTCGCTCGATCCTTATATGCGTGGACGCATGAGCGATGCTAAGTCTTATGCCCAACCTGTTGCGATTGATGATGTGATGGTCGGTGGCACCGTGTGCCAGATTGAAGCTTCTCATCACCCAGATTTTACTGTTGGTGAGTGGGTACTTGCTTATACTGGATGGCAAGACTATGCCATTTCAAATGGTGAAGGTTTATTGAAACTCGGCAATGCCCCGAAAACGCCTTCTTACGCATTAGGCGTGATGGGTATGCCTGGTTTTACCGCTTACATGGGACTGCTGGATATTGGTCAGCCTAAAGCAGGAGAAACCTTGGTTGTCGCCGCAGCAACGGGACCGGTTGGCGCAACCGTTGGCCAAATCGGCAAAATTAAAGGTTGCCGGGTAGTAGGCATTGCAGGAGGAGCAGAAAAATGCCGCTATGCCAAACAAGTTCTAGGATTTGATGAGTGCCTTGATCATAAAGCGGATGATTTTGCTCAACAACTCAGCCAAGTATGCCCACAAGGCATCGATGTTTACTATGAAAATGTCGGCGGTAAAGTCTTTGATGCAGTTCTGCCGCTGCTAAATACTTCAGCTCGTGTACCTGTCTGTGGCTTAGTTTCTCAATATAACGCGACCGCATTACCCGCTGGCCCTGATCGCCTCCCCTTACTGATGGCGACTTTACTGACTAAACGCATTCGCATGCAAGGCTTTATCATCTTTGATGATTATGGTGATCGTTATAGCGAATTTGCTTACCAAATGAACCAATGGCTCAAGGAAGGAAAAATCCAATACCGCGAGCAAATCATCGCTGGATTAGACAATGCGCCACAAACTTTTATCGGTTTATTGGAAGGTAAAAACTTTGGCAAAGTCGTCATTGAAGTCAATCAACCACTTTCAATCTAAAAGGAATTGCTCATGATCACCCTGCACCATCTTAATCAATCACGCTCAAAGCGTATTATTTGGTTACTGGAAGAATTGGGACTCGACTATCAAATTGTCGCTTATCAACGGGATAAATCTACTTTTCTCGCGCCACCGGAACTAAAAACCGTACATCCTCTCGGTAAATCTCCGGTGCTTGAAGATGATGGCTTGATCGTCACCGAATCGGCTGCCATTACCGATTATTTAATTGAAAAATACGGCCAACAATTTGCCCCACAACGTGGCAGTATTGATTACGTTAACTATCAACAATGGCTACATTTTGCTGAAAGTTCTGCAATTTTACCGTTATTACTACAAATGTTTGTCGCCAAAGATGGTTGCCAGACCAACTTTTTAAAAGGCTATGCTGATCACGAAGCGGCGCAAGTGATGGGCTATTTTGACCAATCTTTAGCAGGTAAAACCTATTTAGTTGCCGAGCGGCTTACCGGAGCCGATATTATGATGTCGTTTATCGCAGAATTATTAGTAAAAGATGGTGTGATCGACAACTATCCCAATATCGCGCGTTATTTACGCCAGCTAGCTACTCATCCAGCTTATCAAAAAGCCAATCAAATTGAAGCGCAACATGCTTAGTGCAACATTAAGGTTCCACATTGCACAATATATCGCCAAACCACTTGCCGTTGCAGGTAAGTGGTAAGTGGTAAGTGGTAAGTGAGATTACCCCCAATGGCATAGATAAACTATGCCATTGGGGTAAACGAACTCAGCCAACATAGCAGCATCTCAAAGTAAGAAGGAGATAGATTCATACTGTGTTATTGACTGATAGTCGCTAATTTAACGCCTATCCTGTCGCCAATAGACTAAACTAGAACTATCCATAGTGACCATTAAGAAGCGCCATTGATGCAGAACGAATCGATTTTAAAGCATCACACCACACCATTTTATCCCGAGACTCAGATGCCACTTTCGGAATTAATGTTGGCATTAACTACCGCGCTGGATATGACGGAAGGACAGCCACCAGAGCATTGTATTCGTTGCTGCTGGATTGGTATGCATATAGGTCAAGCCATTGGCCTAGATGAGAGGCAACGCCACGATCTGTTTTTTACCTTATTACTCAAAGATGCGGGCTGTAGTAGTAACGCGGCACGTATTTGTGAATTGTACATGACTGATGATCGTACATTTAAACGTAATTACAAAACCATCGGCACCAGTTTATCCAGCGCGATAAACTTTGTCATCAGGCATGCCGGCGCTGGGCAAAGTTGGGTCGAAAGGATAAGCACCACACTGGATATTTTGAAAAATGGCGGAGATTACGCCAAAGAATTAATTCAAACCCGCTGCACGCGAGGGGCGGATATTGCTCGTGAGCTACGCTTTTCTGAGCCCGTTGCACAAGGCATACACAGTTTAGATGAACATTGGGATGGCAAGGGAAAGCCCGAGCAGTTACAACAAGATCAAATCCCACTTTACTCCCGTATTGCCCTGCTCTCTCAAGTCGTGGACGTATTTCAATACCAACACAATCTCGCCGCAGCTTTACAAGAAGTGCAGTCACGCAGTGGTCAATGGTTTGATCCAGCGTTAGTGGATACCCTACTCTCGATTGCTCAAACCCAATCCTTTATTGATGGTCTAAAAGCACAAGATATACGTCAAAGAGTCATGGCAATGGCTCCAGCCCAAGCGAATATTTATCTCGATGATAACTATTTCGATGACATCGTCAGTGCCTTTGGCAAGATTGTGGATGCGAAAAGTCCCTATACCGCTGATCATAGCCAGCGCGTAGCGATATATACGGATTTGATCGCCGAGCAGCTAGGTATTGACCTTCTCCAACGCCGTTGGCTAAAACGCGCGGCTTTGCTGCATGACTTGGGAAAACTGGGAGTCAGCAATACTATTTTAGACAAGCCCGGCAAGCTCAACGAGCAGGAATGGGAAGCGGTTAAAGCTCATGCTTCACTTACCGAACAAATCTTACTTAATATCTCAGCGTTTCGCTCTCTGGCAACTATTTCAGCCGCTCATCATGAGAGACTGGATGGAACGGGCTATCCGCGACAATTAGCAGGTGAAGAGATTTCACTAATGACTCGGATCATCACTACCGCTGATATCTTCGATGCGATTACCGCAGAAAGACCATATCGCGGCGCGATTCCTATCCCTCAGGCGCTGCAAATAATGCAAGAGAACCTGCACACCGCTATTGATGTAAATTGCTTTAATGCATTAACGATTGCGATTCAAAAATTGCCTGAATGGCAATCAAGTGAGCATTAACAAGACAATCTAGGCGGCGCTGAGGAGTTTCTCTTGGTGAGCAAGATACTCATCATAAGTGCCTTGAAACACCTGTAGCCGTTTATCTTTGATTTCAATGATCGATGTCGCCAGCGAAGATACAAACTCTCGGTCATGGCTAACAAAAATCAAAGTGCCTTTATAGCCTTTTAATGCTGTGTTTAGCGCTTCAATCGCTTCCATATCCATGTGGTTAGTGGGTTCATCCATCACCAAAACGTTAACGTCTAACATCATCAATTTACCAAACATTAAGCGGTTTTTTTCTCCACCGGAGCAGCTTTTGGCTTTTTTGTTGGCATCATCAGCACTAAACAGCAAACGCCCCAAAATACCACGCACAATTAGATCATCATGCTTTGCGGTGCGCCATTGTGAAATCCACTCAAAGACGGTTAAATCGTTATCAAAATCAGCGGTATTGTCTTGAGGACAATAACCGATGGAGGCATTTTCTGACCATTTCACTACACCTTGCGTTTGAGCCAATTCACCGACTAAACAGCGTAATAAAGTACTTTTACCGACACCATTTTCACCGATCACCGCCAAACGAGTACCCGCTTCTAACAACAAATTACCTTGTTCAAATAAAGGCCCCTCATCAAAAGCATGGGCTAGCTCTTGTAGCTCCAGGGCTTGACGATGTAATTTTTTCCCCTCACCAAAGGTAATATGTGGACTCACTCGGCTACTTGATTTCACTTCATCAAGTTTGATTTTATCCATTTTCTTGGCGCGAGAACTGGCCTGCTTAGCTTTAGAAGCATTGGCACCAAAACGGTTAACGAAATCTTGTAACTCATTCAACTCAGCGGTTTTTTTGGCATTCCCCGCTAACAGTTGCTCACGAATCAAGCTTGATGCTTCTAAAAAGTAATCATAATTACCCGGATAAATGCGCAGCTCACCATAGTCAATATCAGCCATGTGGGTACAGACAGAATTTAAGAAATGACGATCGTGAGAAATGATGATCATGGTACATTTACGCTGCTGCAACTCTTCTGCTAACCAGTTAATGGTGTGAATGTCCAAGTTGTTGGTCGGCTCATCAAGCAATAAAATATCGGGGTTAGCAAACAGAGCTTGCGCTAATAAAACACGCAGTTTCCAACCTGGGGCGACTTGTTGCATCAAACCAAAATGCAGCGATTCTTCAATACCGGCTTGCAGTAAAATATCTCCCGCGCGACTTTCCGCGGTATAGCCATCCATCTCGGCAAATTCGCTTTCTAGCTCAGCCACCGCCATGCCATCGGCTTCACTCATTTCCGGTAATGCGTAAATACGCTCACGCTCTTGTTTTATTTCCCACAGCTTACGATCGCCCATGATCACGGTTTCAATCACGCTAAATTGCTCAAAAGCAAATTGGTCTTGACTCAGAACGCCGAGCTTTAGACCAGGTGTCATCGAAACGTTACCAGAGCTTGGTGTCAGCGCGCCACTGAGGATCTTCATGAAAGTCGACTTACCACATCCGTTCGCACCGATTAACCCATAACGGTTACCGTTGCCAAATTTAGCAGAAATATTTTCAAATAAGGGTTCGGCACCAAATTGCATGGTGATGTTGGCAGTAGAGATCAAAAAAGTATTCCTAGGTATGAATATGAATGAACCGTTGGGGTGACAACCGCTAAGGACCACACGCCAATCAATAGATATTGATACCCTAATCATGGCTCGATGCTGGGCTGGCTATCGGTGAACGTTATCAGGGTATAGATAGGCGGCGAATTATACAGGTTTATCACACAAATGATAGATATGAGAGATTAATTACAGAAGTCTTCCCATGGCGTAGCGTTAGATTCGCCAATCCTCATCCGGATGCTCTGCTTGAGTTAAGTGGCTAAAAGCTTGAAATTGGCTGATAAAGATTTGCCCAGTGAAATGTTCTAAAAACGTTGAACGTCGCATCTCATCCATCACTGGTCCTTTCACTTCAGACAAATGCATGGTAATACCCGATTGAGCAACACGCTCTGCGATCAAATGTAAACTTTCTAAGGCACTGCTATCGATACGATTAACGCCAGACAGCATCAACACCAAATACTGGGTTTCAGGGTAGCTGGCTAAATACTCCGGTATTTTATCTTCTAAATAACGGGCATTGGCAAAATATAAGCTTTCATCGATGCGTAAAGTTAACACCGTTTTGCTCTGTTTAACTTGAAAACGCTGCACATTACGAAAATGTTCACTCCCTTCGATTAATCCAACCACCGCGATGTGTGGCTGACTGGTTCGCCATAAAAAAATCACTAATGAGAGTAACACACCGATAATGATCCCCCATTCAATATTGATAAAGAGCACTCCAGCAATGGTACTTAGCATGACCACGCCATCGCTTTTTGCCGCGCGCCAAGTGGTAAAAATGGCTTTAATATCAATCAAAGCCGATACAGCAACAATAATAATCGCCGCCAAAACCGCGTGAGGGAGATAGCTAAACAGTGGGGTGAAATACAGTACAGTGATGCCGATCCCTATCGCGGTCAACATGCTCGCCAATGGTGTTTCCGCTCCCGCATCATAGTTAACCACTGAACGAGAAAGTCCCCCCGTAACCGGAAACCCGCCCTGTATCGCAGAGGCAATATTCGCCCCACCCAAAGCGATGAGCTCTTGATTTGGTTCAATTCGTTGACGTCTTTTCGCCGCTAACGTTTGCCCAACCGACGCTGACTCAACAAATCCCACCACGCTGATCAGCAGCGCTGCTGGCAACAGTTGAACCACTAAGTTGGCTTCAAACACCGGCATCACGAAACTTGGCAACCCCGTCGGGATAGCACCAACCACACTCACCCCTTGAGTATGGTGTGGAAAGTAATGAATGATCAATATGCTCGCGACCATGACCATCACCGGCAGTAATTTACTGATATGGCCCGCCCACGATGCAGAGCAACCAAGGTTTTGTAACACAGAGGCAAAATAACGTCGGCCAAGCAGCAATAGAACTAAGCTCCCCAGCCCCATCCATAAGGTAGGATAGTGCACCGCAGCCAGTACTTCAGCGAGCGAGTCAGACGCCGCTGATAAGCCCAGTAACTTAGGTAATTGCCCCCAAATAATCACAACGCCAGAGGCGGTCATAAAACCAGAGAGTACCGAGTGACTTAAAAACGTCGTTAAAAAGCCTAAGCGAAACACCGCCATGATTAAGAGCATCAGCCCAGATAAAAACGCCAGCGTCGCCGCAGCAGTTACATAAGCGTGTGTCCCAACATCATGTAAGGGTGCAATCGCTTCTGCGGTCATTAACGAAATCACCGCAACGGGGCCAACAGCCAACGTTTTACTGGTTCCTAATAGAGTGTAAGCCACCAGAGGTAAAATACTGGCATATAAGCCATAAACTGGAGGTAAACCAGCCACAATCGCATAAGCTAAACTTTGTGGCACCAGCATCAAGGTGACAATGATAGCCGCCACTCCGTCTTTGCTGGCAGCCTGGCGAGTGTATGCCGGCAACCAAGTCACTATGGGCAGATATTGACGCCAAGCAGGCTTCATTGGCTGATTCCTATTTACTTTAATTTCACTCACCGCACTTGAGCTTAACGCTGAGCAAATCGTTCGCCGAGACCATCAAGCTTAAAGCCTTGCTTGGTAGCAATCTTCAGACGCTCACTGAACATCGCGCTATCTTGACTTGCCAGTGACCACAACATACTAGAACGGGTTCCGGTACGACAAAAGGCCAAAATAGGTTGAGGAAGAGTCTGTAACAATTCGCCAAATTGATGGATCTGAGCTTCGCTAATTTGGCCACCCACCACGGGTAAATGAACATAAGCTAAACCAAGCTGCTCAGCATGTTGTTCAATCGCTTGATTTAATGGCTGGCCACTTTCCTCGCCATCAGGCCGATTATTGATCACCGATTTAAAACCTAAACCAGCGATCTGTTCGATATCACTAGGCTCAATTTGCGGCGCAACAGTCAGTTGTGGAGTTAATCTAATCAATGTCAACATCAGGCTATCCTTGTTAGTTAAACTTTATTAAGCGGAATTTTTAGATACTGAACACCATTGTCTTCAGCCGGCGGTAATACGCCAGCACGCATATTGACCTGAACTGAGGGTAAGATCAAAGTCGGCATCGATAAAGTCGCATCTCGAGCTTGACGCATGGCTACGAACGCCGCTTCTTCCACACCATGACCAACATGAATATTATGCATACGCTCTTCACCAATCGTGGTTTGAAAAAGATACTCTTCTCTTCCCGGCGCTTTATAGTCATGACACATAAATACGCGCGTTTCATCGGCTAAAGTGAACAGTTTTTGAATGGAGTGATAGAGCGTTTTCGCATCTCCGCCCGGAAAATCACAACGCGCGGTACCGTAATCAGGCATAAACAGCGTATCACCAACAAAAGCACTGTCACCAATCAGGTAAGTCATACACGCTGGTGTGTGTCCCGGAGTATGAATCGCTTTAGCCTGAAGGTTGCCTACCGTAAATGACTCTTGATCGGTAAATAAATGATCAAACTGGCTACCGTCCACCGCAAAATCGCTTTCTGCGTTAAACAGCTTTCCAAAGGTATCTTGCACCACAGTAATATGCTGACCTATCGCCAGTTTACCGCCCAGTCTTTGCTTGAGGTAGGGCGCAGCACTTAGGTGATCGGCATGGACATGGGTTTCTAAAATCCACTCCACCGATAAACCTTGTTGTTCAACAAAGGCGACCAGTTTATCAGCAGACTCATAAGATGTTCTGCCTGACGCTGGTTGATAATCAAGCACCGAGTCGATGATTGCACATTTTGATGTACTAGGGTCAACCACAACATAGCTATATGTGAACGTGTTAGCGTCAAAAAATTCATGTACATTTGGTTTCATTACTGCCACCTCGACAAAATTAGTGAAAGCTTATTTAGTTTATACTAATTCAATGATTGGTTTTTTGCCAGTAAAACGAGTGAAATTTAATCCACTTTATTTCATCGATTTCCATGCCCAAATGGCTGCAGCTATCACCATACTCATCCCGCCACCTAGATACAGCGTTTCAATACTGGCTCCCACTTCCACTAAATGCTCTAGGAAAAGAATGATCATGATCACAACCGCGACTTGCAATAAAGTGATTTTTAAATCGTGAAAATTTCTAATCGCGAGGGCAGAAAGAAATGGGCTTGCCTCTAAGGCTGATGGACGAATAAAAAGACGGTATAAACTGGCAGCAATAATTTGAAAGGTAATCGCAATCAGTGAGATGTCTAAGACTTTAAGTAACCTTACCGCCAACATTTTTCCTTGAGTAACGCCAGATGGAATCCCACCCCACAAGTTACTAACGATGCTGAACATGATGGAGAGGACAACGAGATATAAAATCACCGCAGCAACAAAGCTAGTCACGATAACCGCTAACACTAAAAATCGACTACTACCAAATAAACGATCCATCATAATGATTACTCTTTTTAACCGAAAAATAAGCAGCTCAGGTACATAAAACCGCTGTTTTTAAACTTACTTTGATAAGCAACTTATAATCTATCATAGCTGATCGCTCGATGGGCAAAGCCAATGACGACCTTTGTGAGCATCTCAGCATCCCCCATCAAAAGTAAGCGCAGATCCATTGTTTTATTGATTGTTCATCACCAAGAATAATGATTGTCATCAAGCCTTAACGATGTATTCACATAAAAGTCATCTTGACCTTCTACCGTGTACGGACTTGTTTAAGGATGACAACCTGAGGTTTTATCAATGAAACTGCTAGCTCAATGCGTTGCACTGGCGTTAATCGCCACACCACTTGCTCACGCACAATTCTCACTCGACTCACGTTATAAAGATAATGATGGCGATCTGGTTGCAGATATTCCCACTAACCCATCAGCATGGATAAACCCATCAACTCTGATTTTTGCTTATACGCCAGTCGAAGACCCTGCGGTTTACGCGGATGTCTGGAAACCGTTTTTAGACCATATGGCTAAAGTGACTGGCAAACGAGTCCAATTTTTTCCCGTAAATTCTAACGCCGCACAAATTGAAGCCATGCGTTCAGGACGTTTACACATCGCTGGATTTAACACAGGTTCAAACCCATTAGCCGTGGCGTGCGCGGGTTTTCGTCCTTTTGCGATGATGGCCAGAGAAGACGGCAGCTACGGTTATGAAATGGAAATTATTACCTACCCAACGTCTGGAATTGAAAAAATTGAAGATCTTCGCGGCCGCACACTCGCGTTTACCGCTGAAACCTCTAACTCAGGTTTTAAAGCGCCACAAGCGCTACTTGAAGCAAGCTACCAATTAACCGCAGGTAAAGATTATACCCCGGCTTTCTCAGGGGCTCACGATAACTCCATTTTAGGCGTGGTTAACCGCGACTACGATGCCGCTGCTATTGCTAATTCTGTTGCCAAACGCATGATCGCAAGAAACGTGATTAACCCAGACAGCTATAACACGATCTTTAAATCCGATAGCTTCCCTACTACAGGTTATGGCGTGGTGTACAACCTGCATCCCGATTTACAAGAAAAAATCCGCCAAGCCTTTTTCAGTTTTGATTGGAAAGGTACAGCGATGGAAAAAGAATTCTCTCAATCAGGTGAAGCACAATTTATTCCTATTACCTTTAAAGAACACTGGTCTGTGGTACGTGAAATCGATCAAGCCATGGGTGTTCAATACACCTGTCGTTAACCCTTAAACGCAAGATGATACTGATTCATCTTGCGTTTTTTTATTATCAAGGAGTGGATTCATGTTGACCATCAATGGATTAAGCAAAACTTATCAAACCGGTGATAAGGCCCTCAATAATGTTTCATTCAGTGTTCCCAAAGGACAAGTTGTTGGCTTAATTGGCCCTTCTGGGGCAGGAAAATCAACCTTAATTCGCTGTATCAACCGTTTAGTCGAACCCAGCGATGGGCAAATTACTCTAAATAATTTAACGGTCAATCAGCTTTCTCAAACTCAGTTACGACAAGCCCGACGAAAAATTGGCATGATATTTCAAGAATATGCCCTCGTGGATCGCTTAACGGTGATGGAGAACGTCCTTTCAGGGCGATTAGGTTATGTTTCGTTTTGGCGTAGTTTTTGGCGGCAATATCCGGGGAAAGATATTAGCAACGCTTATCGCCTCTTAGATCGCGTTGGTTTAATACAACATGCCGATAAAAGAGCTGACGCTCTCTCAGGTGGACAGCGCCAACGAGTAGGTATTGCTCGAGCCCTTGCCCAAGATCCAGAACTGCTCTTGATTGACGAGCCAACCGCTAGCTTAGATCCGAAAACCAGTCGTCAAGTCATGCGCTTATTAGTTGAAATGTGTAATGAGCGTGGCTTACCTGCGATTATTAATATTCACGATGTGGTCCTCGCCCAGCAATTTACCGACCGTATTATTGGTTTGAAAGCGGGTGAAGTCGTGTTTGATGGCTCTCCACAGCAACTGACCGAACAAGTATTAACCCAAATTTATGGTGAAGAAGACTGGACGAGTATGCGCCAACCTGAATCCAATCAAGACCCAGAGTTAATCGCCAGTACCGAGCCTCAATTGGTGAACGCATGAGTAAAACTGCTTATCCCGAACAGTGGCGAAAGCCACCACAAATCATTAAAAACAGCGTTTGGCGATGGACTTTAAGTATTCTTTGCTTGGCCTACTTATGGATAGCTATCGGCAGTGTGGATATAAACTGGCTTCGCATTTACGAAGGATTAGAGCGAGCACAACGCTTTATCGCTGGCTTTTTGCAGCCTGATTTCTCTACTCGCTGGCGAGATATTTCCGCTGGAATGGTCGAAAGTTTAACCATGACTTTAACTTCTACCGTGGTAGGTATTGCTTTAGCGATTCCGGTTGGACTTGGCGCAGCTCGCAACTTAAGTCCAACTTGGGTTTATATGATTTGCCGCGCTTTTATTGCCCTTAGCCGCTCTTTACAAGAAATTATCGTCGCAATCTTTTTCGTCGCTTTATTTGGCTTTGGTGCTTTTGCGGGCTTTTTGACCTTAACTTTCGCTACGATTGGTTTTATCGGTAAATTGCTGGCCGAAGAAATAGAAGGAATAGATCCGACACCGATCGAAGCAATCCAAGCTACTGGAGCCTCTTGGCTACAGCGAGTGAATTACGCTATTCAGCCGCAGGTGTTACCGCGTCTACTTGGGTTGTGCTTATACCGACTCGATATTAACTTTCGTGAGAGTGCCGTAATCGGAATTGTTGGGGCCGGTGGCATTGGCGCAACACTCAATACCTCTCTCTCGCGCTACGAATATGACAGTGCTGGCGCCATTCTCTTACTGATTATTACGATTGTGATACTCAGTGAATATGCTTCTGGCTATCTACGGAAATACGTGAAATGAACCCTCTCAACTCAAGCCTAACTTGGCAATATCGTACGCCAAAGACTCAATTATTACTTTGGGTGGGTTGGATGTTACTGCTGGCTTTGTTTATTTATTGCTGGAATATCATGACAGAACATACCATGTGGGTGTTTGTCTTCGATGCTCCTCAAGCCGCTGCTGATTTATTAGACAGAGCCTTTCCTCCCCGTTGGTCTTATATGGAGCGTTTGTGGTTGCCATTATGGGACACGCTCAATATGGCAACCTTAGGTACCTTATTGGGTGTCATTTTGGCTACACCACTGGCATTTTTGGCCGCCAGCAATACCACGCCCTCTAGAGTATTAGTGAGGCCGATTGCGTTGTTTATCATCGTCGCTTCCCGCTCAATTAACTCTTTGATCTGGGCATTGCTACTGGTTTCGATTCTTGGTCCTGGTTTACTGGCTGGTATTTTGGCCATAGCACTACGCTCAATCGGTTTTGTTGGTAAATTATTGTATGAAGCGATTGAAGAAACCGACCTCACTCAAGTTGAGGCCATTACGTCCACTGGAGCAAGTCGATCTCAAGTATTAAATTATGCGATTGTGCCGCAAGTTCTACCGACATTCTTTGGGATTAGTGTTTTTCGTTGGGATATTAATATCCGCGAAAGTGCGATCTTAGGTTTAGTTGGAGCGGGTGGCATCGGTATGCAATTGCAATCGAGTTTAAATGTCCTCGCTTGGCCTCAAGTCACCTTGATTATTTTAGTCGTCTTGGCAACGGTAGTCGTGAGTGAATGGATCTCTGCCAAGGTTCGTCAAGCAGTGATTTAACGTGGTTGGCTCTTAATATTCAACGTTAGGGCAATAAAAAAGTGGAGAGTTCTTCTCCACTTTGTTGTCTTTATCCGACTCAATAACAACCGATATGAACTCGGTTGTTATACTTTAAAACGCTGTAACTGCTCATCCAATTGGTTGGCACTATCAGCCAGATGCTGGCTTTGTTCAGCCAAATCTTGCGCCGATTGGCTAATATGATCAGCCGACAGATTGATATGGCTCACATTGCTATTCATCTCTTCTGCTACGGTGTCTTGCTGCTCCGCTGCAGTGGCAATTTGGGTCACCATATCATTCGCGCGAGTAAGCTCAGTCACCATCTGTTTTAACATTTGCTTAGTTTCGGTTGCGGTTTGTACGTTTTCCGTCACACGGCTATGACATTGCTTCATTGCCTGAGACGCACTGCCCGCTCTGGCAATCAAAGACTCGATCGTTTGCTGAATTTGATGCGTCGATTGCTGAGTACGGCCAGCCAAATGACGCACTTCATCCGCCACCACCGCAAAGCCACGACCTTGCTCCCCAGCACGCGCCGCTTCAATCGCCGCATTGAGCGCCAATAAGTTAGTTTGTTCAGAGATGGCTTGAATCACATCAACAATTTCATTGATACCTGCAACGTCATTACGTAGCGCTTCAACCAATTGATCGGTTTGTGAGACTTCTTGAGATAACTGCTCGATGTTTTGCTCGGTTCTCTCCATCATGCTATTGCAACTTAACGCTTGATTGGCGACATCATCCGTCGATGCAGCAGTTTGCTCGGCATTTTGCGCGACATCACGAATGGTTGCATTCATTTCATTCATGGCCGTTGCTAATTGCTCTAGTTGCATTCGCTGCGATTGAGTACTGGTTGCAGTCTCCTCACTGGCCGAAGCAATTGATGACGCCATCTCAGCGGCGTTCATTGCTGACTGCTTGGCGGTAATTAAAGCTTGATGGGTGCTTTCGATCATCGAATTTATCGAACGCCCTAAGCTAGCAATCTCATCACGTCCTTTAGGATTAAAACGCACCGTCATATCCCCTTGCGCTGCACGTTGAACCTTGGTGACGAACAAAGCCAGAGGATCGGTAATATTTTTACCAATAATGCTCGAAAATAGCAAAGTAATCACCACCCCTGCTAAAGCAAAACCGACATAGAATAAGGCATTTTGATAGATGGTTTGATTGATATCATTAACGATAACGCCGGTACCAATAACCCAATTCCAACCACTGGCTTGCGCAACATAGGAAATTTTGTCTTCAATCGGGCCACTGGGCGGTACAAAAGTGTATTCAACAAATCCGGCTCCTTGGCGTTGTACAACCTGAGCCATTTGTTGCCAATGAAAACGACCAGCACCATCACGAACTTGACTCATATCTTGATTGGCCATTTCGGGGCGCAAAGGATGCAGTACTAAACGAGCATTGGCGGTCATCACCCAAAAATAGTTATCATTGTCATATCGGAGTGCCTTGATCGCTTCGATCGCTCGTTGCTTAGCTTCTTCTTCACCAATTCTTGGTGCTAAACGAGCATAATAATCGACTAAACTGACCACTGATTGAACTTGATTTTCAACACTTTGTTGACGTTCTTGAAAGGCCATTTCTCGTAACTTACTTACCCCATAAAGGCTAATAAGAACAATAATGGTCAGAGAAATAAGTTCGATCACCAAGATTTTCTGACGAACGTTGAGGGCTCTAAGTATCTTTAACATGGTGTATTCCTAGCGCAAGCGTGATAACGGGCATTTTTGCCTCTGTATAATGATTCCATCCTGATTCTTTGTGATATTCATCCAAGAACCAATGCTTACTATGGAAAATATTAACCGCCTATGCAACTGGGCTATTATTTTTATGTGGATTTATTCTAACTTTCACGCAACAAATCCTAATTACTTCATCAATCAGTGGCAAATCGTCGCACAACAACACCTTTATGCTGCTGATGCTCAGCGTGCAAACGAACTTTTTCTTTTACTGCTTGTCGACCTTCTCTTGGTTTTAAAAGCCGGACGTTTAACTGGCGGTAAAGCTCGCAACGAAGCGGGAACAGGTTGTTGTTTGACTTGCTCTACCCATTGACTGATTTGCCGCTCCAGATCTTCAATAAAGGGTTGATAAGCTTGACCTCTTTCCGCCATTGCTTGTAACTGATGTTCCCAATGTGCCGTCATATCAGGGTAAGTCGCTTGCAGCGGTAACGCTTCTACTAACCCTTTACCGGCTGGGGTGCTTTTAATCTGTTTTCCTTCTCGTGTCAGCAATTGGCGTTTGAATAATGTATCTAAGATGCCCGCTCGGGTGGCTTCTGTACCAAGCCCATCGGTTTCACGAAGAATTTTCTTAAGCTCTTTATCTTCCACAAAACGGGCGATCCCCGTCATCGCTTGCAACAATGTAGCTTCGGTAAAATGGCGGGGGGGTTCGGTTTTACAGGCTTTTATTTCACCTTCACGACATATTAACTGTGTACCTACAGGCAAAGGTGGAACCGTATCAATTCCCTCTTCGGTTTGCTCTTGTTGCCCAATAACACCTTTCCAACCCGCGAATACCAATTGTCGGCCTTTAGCAATGAAAATTCCTCCCGCGATGGTAAAAACAAGTTTAGCTTCAGCGTACACCGCAGGAGGATAAAATTGCAGTACGTACTGGCGAGCAATCAGCTGATAAATATTCTGTTCTGCGGCAGAAAGTCCATGTACGGCACTTTGTTTGGGGGTCGGAATAATCGCGTGATGCGCATCAACCTTACTGTCATTCCACGCTTTAGAACGTAATGTACGGTCAGCACCCGCAACCGCAGTTTGTAATGGCTGTAGATTATGCGCAATCGCCGTCAATATCGTACCAGCCTGAGCGAAATGCTCTTTGGGTAAATAACGGCTGTCAGAACGTGGATAAGTGATTAACTTATATTTTTCATACAATGACTGACAAATATCCAGCACTTGTTGAGCACTCAAACCATAGCGCTTGGCAGCATCAATTTGTAACGCGGATAATGAATAAGGCAGTGGTGGTGCTTGCTTAGTTTGCGTTTGTTCTGACGCTGTAACCATTGCAGGCTGATTCTGAATACGACGGGCAACATTTTCAACCAAAGCGCGGTTTAACACTCGCCCTTCTTCATCTTGCCAAGGCTGGCAGGCTTCACTAGGCTGCCAGCGAGCTCGAATATCAAACTCATGCCCTTCTACTTGATAGGGGATCAAGGCGTGTAAGGTAAAGTAATCGTGAGCAACAAAATGGGCAATCTCTGCATCACGGCGCACCACCAATCCCAGTACAGGAGTTTGCACTCGACCAACAGACAATACCCCTTGATAACCCGCTTGTTGCCCGAGCAAAGTATAAGCGCGAGACATATTCATGCCGTACAACCAATCTGCCCGAGAGCGCGCTAATGCGGAGACTGAGAGTGGAATAAATTCACGATTACTGCGCATCGATGAAAGTGCGCGCTTCACCGCCGGCAAGTTAAGATCATTGATCAATAAACGTTGGATATTGTGCTGCTTTTGCTTAGCGACCTGACAATAATCAATCACCTCATCAACCAATAGCTGGCCTTCGCGGTCAGGATCACCAGCATGGATAATTTCTTGACTGCTTTTCAGTAACTTACGCACGATTGCTAGTTGTTGACTCGCGGTTTTTCTCGGTTGTAGCTGCCACTTTTCCGGAAGAATAGGTAAATCTGCTAAGTTCCACTTCTTGTATCGTGGATCATAGCTATCAGGTTCTACTTGCTCAAGTAAATGACCAATACACCAAGTCACTTTATCACCATTAGCACATTCAATAAAACCTTGCTGCTTCTTATGGGGCTTGGGCAATGCATCAGCAATGGCTCGGGCTAAACTGGGTTTTTCAGCAATGAATAAGCGGCTCATAACAGTCTAAAATTAAAAAAATTAGGGTCACATTAACCAATGTGGCCCTAAAAAATCAAGCTAAACTGTATTTTTATACAGTATTATGCTTCATCTGTCGCGTTACGTGCAGCCGCTTCTTTAATTAATGGCTGTAATTCACCTTTTTGGAACATTTCCAAAATAATGTCACAGCCACCAATCAATTCACCTTCAACCCATAGCTGCGGAAAAGTCGGCCATTGTGCATACACTGGCAGCTCTGCGCGAATATCTGGGTTTTGTAAGATATCCACATAGGCAAATTTTTCACCGCACGCCATTAATGCTTGAGCGGCTTGAGAAGAGAAACCACAGCTTGGCAGTTTAGGTGACCCTTTCATATAAAGAAGAATTGGGTTTTCAGCAAGTTGCTGTTTGATTTTATCGATGGTTTCCATTGCTTCCTCTTAATGGATGGCTAAGTTAATCCCCTCCATTCTAAATCATTAAGAGAGAATAAAAAGCACATTCTGTTTATGGGTTTAGCAAACTGAAATGCTAATGATCGCGATTTATTGAGTTAACTGAACTTTTTCTTTCACTTGGGGTGTTAATAAAGTAAAAACTTGCTAAAATAGGTCACAAGTCAGTTTTACCGACTCCATTACAATAACACTGGAAGCAATCAAAGAAGTGTCTACATCAGCCGTGGGCCGTAACCTATATTTGACCTCGTCTGCTTAGTCGTTTCTTTCCTCTCAACAACGGAGAATTGAACAATGGCATTTGAACTACCAGCACTACCTTACGCAAAAGATGCGCTACAACCACACATTTCAGCAGAGACTTTGGATTACCATCACGGTAAACACCACAATACTTATGTAGTAAAATTAAATGGCTTAATCCCTGGTACTGAGTTTGAAGGTAAATCTCTCGAAGAGATCATCAAAACGTCAACTGGCGGTATTTTTAATAATGCTGCACAAGTATGGAACCACACTTTCTACTGGCACTGCTTATCTCCAAACGGCGGTGGTGAGCCAACAGGAGCGGTGGCAGAAGCCATCAATGCGGCCTTTGGTTCATTTGCTGATTTTAAAGCAAAATTCACCGATTCTGCGATCAACAACTTCGGTTCTTCGTGGACTTGGCTAGTGAAAAAAGTAGATGGCTCGTTGGCAATTATCAATACTTCTAACGCAGCAACACCAATCACTGAAGAGGGAGTCACACCTCTATTGACGGTTGATCTGTGGGAACATGCTTACTACATCGATTATCGTAACCTTCGTCCAGACTACATGAATGGCTTCTGGGCTCTAGTGAACTGGGAATTTGTTGCACAAAATCTCGCGAAGTAATCTCGCTGACCAGCTGATGAGTGTCAAGTCATGCTCAACAGCCGATAGCCTACCTTAAATAAGGTAGGCTTTTTTATTAAAGTTTTTTCTTCATATGCCGTTATTAGTGATGCATTGAGGAGAAAGCATGCAAGTACATACATTAGATAAAGCCGGAATAATTAATGAGTTACAGCTCGGAACTGGGGTCAACCAAGCGGTACAGCAAGGTCGTCATGCCGATTTTGCTTTGTTTATGGCACTCTTCTCCAATGACGTTCGCGATACCGCGCCAGTCGAGCCGATCACCACTCAGCGCACAACTGAAGAACAGCTACGTCAACGCTTTGAACTGCCAGCATGCCAAGCACTACGCAATGATCAAAGCTCTTACGCTATTTCGGCTCAGCAAGCGAGGCTGTTTCATTCTGGTGGTATAGCTAGCGCTAAATTGTCGCACTATTTGCAACCAGAAGTGCTCACCTACCTACCAGAAGATACTGAAAATTTCCCAGAAGAGGTATATTTAAATCTCTCTGGACATGACCGCCGACATCTCGCACAGCAAGAGACCAAGACGTTAATGCTCATGGATCTATACCCTATTCTTAATCAATCACTCAGAAAAGATCAATTACGAGCCCAAGTGTAGGAAGCATCTCAACAACATCGAAAACAGCCTCTTATCAGCCAAAACGTTTGGATCTTTATTAGCCAAAAGCTAACCACACCTAGAGCAACAGTGTATATTTTTGCTTAAGACTTCTCACCGAATGTGAATAAGCGCAAAGAAAAAACGATTACTTTTTAACCTTCCTGGTTTATTTGAAGCAATTCACACCATCATTTCCCCCCTTCAACCATGCTTAATTCACCCAATGGTTATAGTCTCCTCCAAGGAAGGCACACTATGAAAATTAAAAGCGCATTAATTTTAATTACCTCAGCCAATTCGCTACTTGGCGGAACGCTGGCGATGCATTTTGCTCGTTTGGGTGCTAATGTCATAATATGCGATACTGATCATAGTGCTTTAGTCACTACTTGGCAGCATTGCTACGCGATCAGTCATCGTGTTCATTACTACACGTTACCCGACCGTTCTCCAGCAAGTATTCATCAGTTATTTGACTATATTGAAACCACCTACCATTCAGCGCCAGATGTGTTAATCAATCATTGGCCAAGTGTTCATTTTCCTTCTTTAGTCGATGAACAACCTACAGAGCGTTTTATTCAGCAATTAGCAAACATGGCCTCTTCTCTCTTTACCTTTGGTCAAACTTGCTCAGAAAGGATGCGTCAACATCAAGCAAAAGGGGTGATTGTTAACCTCGTCTGGCACAATACCACACAGCAACAAGCGGGAATGGAAAATACGAATTCTATGGTTGCAGGATTTACCCAAAGTTGGGCCAGAGAGTTAACACCCTATAATATTCGCGTCGGTGGCGTAATACCAATGGCGGGACATCATCAGGATTGGCACTGGGCGGAAGTGCAAGATGAGCTGATTCGTAATACGGAATACATTGTAACTAATGACTATTTTAGTGGGCGTGTTATGTCAGCATGATGAAAATGAACAACAGAAATGAAGAGTGAAGGCGCAGGTCACTTTATGCTCAATGACCTGCGCGCATTCAAAGTTATTAACAGATAGCATTGAGAAAACTAGAATCCGCCGTCGAGATAATCATCGAGAAAATCTTCTTGCTCAGAATCATAACTTTGCGTGTCTCGCTCGGCTTTGAAGTCACGGCGTTGTAAATAAACTTCTCGCGTTAACGCATAAGGATCAGGAGAACGCTGTAGCATGGCCTCTTGAGGCACTAAAGCGGCACGAGTTTCCATTCCTTGAACCGCCCATTTACCAATGCTGCCCCAAATATTCAAATACGCGAGCGGGACATACCACCCATCAACCGTATCAGCCACTTCTCGAACAGTATAAGGTCCATATCCCGGCACCATTAAATAAGGTCCATTGCCCACACCATAATAACCTATCGCATCACCAAATTGCTTATCGTCATGCTTACGAATTCCGGCTTCTGATGCAATATCAATCAATCCTAAAAGTCCAAAAGTACTGTTTAACCAAAAACGGTTAAAGTGATCGAGTGCTTTTTCACCGTTACCCATGATCAGGTTATTAACCATACTGGCCGGCTCATCTAAATTAGATAAAAAGTTCGCTAAACCACGTCTTAATGGTGATGGCACATAATCGACATAAGCCAGTGAAACAGGACGCGCTAGATAAGGGTCTAGGTAATCGTAATTAATTTTCCACATCGCGCGGTTAAACCCTTCTAATGGGTCACTAGGATGTGATTCGTTGCGTGCATCTTCCGGTACCGAGCTACATCCGGCCAGTACCAGCATCAATAAAAACATTGCTATCCGTGACAAACGGCTGGGCATGGTCATAATCCAATTGGTGAAAAGTCATGGCGCTGCTCGACTTTTACGATGTAAATATAGGGTGAATACAACAAAATGAGCCTTAAAATATCATATTATTACCGAATTTGTCTTACTCAATATCACCAAGATATTAACGCTCATTCATCAGCAAAAGAAACTTTCGATTGCTTTGAATCATTTTCGGTAGTCGCTGAAAAGTATCAACGCACTATTTAACGGCCTTTGATACTAACACAGCACGCTAAACACAAATAGAATAAGAGTGAAACTCGCTTTAAAGCTAATCATTATCGATGAAAAATCAGACAGCCATCGGCCATTATCAAATAACAGGTAATTATCTGTTATTTATTGTTTACAGAAATAAAAACCAAAAGGAAGCACAACGCTCCCATTTAGTTTTTATTTAAAGAGATGGTTTACGAGTCGGTTTCTTACCAGTACTAGTCGTAGACATACGCCCTTCTGGGTCACTACTTAAAGGCGGAATGGATTCTTTACCAGCCAATTTTTTTTGCAATGATAGCATTAATTCAGCTTCAGCTTTCGGTAACTCACACTCCTCGATGAGTTCATCAATGTCGGCACCTAGCTTAACCATTTTACTTGCCCGACTATATAGGCGGGCATCGGTATCAACATTTTCTAACTGCTTAAGACGATCACTTAAATGAGTAATAATCTCTTGTTGTCCGGTAACCTTTTGTCCCAGTCCTATCGCTGCAGAACGCACCTCAAATAACTGCTTGGTAGTTTTTTGCAACTCTTTATCAAGCTGGCGAACTTGCTGACGAAAATAATCGCCTTGACGAGTTAATGAGCGGCGCAAAAACCACAATCCAAGCGTAAAGAGTACGATAATCAACGCCGCTCCCCCCATAAGGATGGGAGGCGTAAAGTATAAAAAATCACTCATTAAAGATGAGCCATATCATCCCACTCTTCTTGCGATAGCAGTTTATTGAGATCGACTAAGATCAACAGTTTTCCATCGCGATTACTCACTCCTTGGATAAACTTAGAACTCTCTTCCGTACCCACACTTGGTGTCGTATCGATTTCTGATGAACGTAAGTAAACCACCTCAGCAACACTATCAACTAAGATACCAATGACTTGACGCTCAGACTCAATCACAATAATTCGTGTGTTGTCGGTGATTTCACCTTGCATTAAGCCAAACCGCGAACGCGTATCGATAACAGTCACAACGTTACCACGTAGGTTAATAATACCTAAGACATAGTCAGGCGACCCTGGGACGGGTGCGATTTCGGTGTAACGTAACACTTCACGGACTTGCATCACATTGACGCCATAAGTCTCTTCTTCTAGTTGAAATGTTACCCACTGAAGCACTTCATCATTTGAGTGTTCTTTTCTCACTTCTACTTCAGACATACCTTTTCCTCTTTAAGTCGTGACCGACAAAATATGTATTATTTATCGAGCGCTTGGACATCAAGGCCTGCATTAAGCATAGCGATTAATGCATTAACATGAATCAAAGCACACATTTTTTCTTTAACCATACCAGCAAGCCATGGCCGCTTGCCAACTTGCTCTCGCCAACGAACCTTGTCGCTACTTAACCACTCTGTACCTAATAGTTTAGTACAAGCTAAGCCCCACAGGCTGTTATCTAACATAACTATGTATTGATATTCTTTTTTGTACGTGTCATCAGCTAGCTTATCAGACATTACCCATTTGGCGGTATCAACGACATCCAGCTGTGAATCACGGTTAGTTTGCAGACCTAAATACCATGCGGGACGTCCAATCAAATGATTCAATGTGGTTTTACGATGGATACCACCTAACTCATCCAGTGGCACTGCGAAAGTAACGCCATTGACATCGAAGTACAAAACTTGAAAATTTTGTTCACGAACTGAGCATTGCCACTGGCCGATACCGAACGGATCAGGTTGTGGTTCTTCACTGACTAACGTGTCATTGGCTATCTCTGGCTCAACAATCACCTCAGGCTCTTTGACTGTGGTGACAGGATCAGCTTCAACGAGCGCCTCTTCAATTTCCCATTCTTGAATTTCTTCTACCGATGTCTCAATAACCGTTTGAGCTATCTGAGCGGTGTTTTCTGCCATGACAACTTCAAGATCAAGATCGGCAACAGGATTATTATTCTCTAGCTGACTGAGTAAACGCTGTACATCATCTAAATTAGGTAGCTCAAATTCAACCAATTCTTGTTCGATGTAACTGTCTGCGCTGCGCTGACGAGCAGGCAGCGGTTGAGGTTCATCTATTGGCTGACTAAGCGTGGTCGTAAAAGGACCATCTTGCCAATCTGGCTGTTCCAGCTCTTCCTCTAATAAAGCCGCGAAGTAATCATCTAACGCTTGTTCACTAGATAGTAAGGAGTTACTCATCGATAGCCAACCTCTCTAAGAAGAGTAACAACTGTTTATAAGCAAACACACCTCGGCTCCCTTCTGCAAAATGCGAAGCAGGTAGACGCTTTAAACTTGCATCACGAAATTTAGTATCAATAGGAACAGCTGAGGCCCATACCTGTTCAGGATAATCTTTTTTTAGTTGAGTCAACGTTTGCAATGACGCACGAGTTCGTTTGTCATACATCGTAGGCACAATGGTCACTTTAAACTCACGATTACGTGACTTTTGCATGATCGCTAATGTACGGACCATACGTTCTAAGCCTTTCATTGCTAGAAATTCAGTTTGCACTGGAATTAAAATACGATCACTCGCTGCTAACGCATTGACCATCATCACTCCGAGAATCGGTGGACAATCGATCAGTACGTAGTCATAACGATGGCGTAAAGCAAGTAATGAACGTTTAAGTATCAGCCCCATACCGCTGCGATTACCCATCACGCGATCTAAAGTCGCTAATGACATATGAGCAGGAATAAGATCCATATTTTTAATATCGGTGCGCAGAATTAATGGCTCAACATTTTGTTCATTAAACTCACGCAACTGAAACAGATCAAACAAACTCGTCGGTACGGCATCAGAATCATAGCCTAAATAAGTCGTTAATGATGCATGGGGATCGGTATCGACCAGCAAAACGCGCTTACCTTGTTGGCTTAATAAGCCAGCAAGGGTAATGGTCGTAGTCGTTTTACCTACGCCTCCTTTCTGGTTTGCCACACTCCAAACAATCATTAACGTTTCCTTAACTCAAGCCAACTTCAATTAACATGCGTTCCGCGATACGATCTAACGGCAAATCTTCAGATGAAATACCCGCCTTGGAAACCGCTTGAGGCATGCCATAAACAACACAACTCTCTTCATCTTGTGCCCATACAGTTGTTCCAGCAGATTTCAGCATTCGAGCCCCTTCACGGCCATCAGCCCCCATCCCTGTCAGAATCATTGATAAAACTTTCTCACCAAAAATTTTAGAGGCGGAACCAAATGTTACGTCAACACATGGCTTATAGTTCATCCGCTCACCACCATCAATAATACGCAATCTGGCTGCTCCTGGGCGTCCATCTAACATCATCTGCTTTCCACCAGGTGCAAGATAAGCGGTACCAGGCTTAAGAACATCACCATCTTCCGCCTCTTTCACTTGAATCTTACATAAAGAATTAAGGCGACTAGCAAAAGCACCTGTGAACGTGGCTGGCATGTGTTGGATCAAAATTATCGGATGAGGGTAATTAGCCGGTAATTTAGTTAAAATTTTCTGTAAGGCTACGGGGCCTCCCGTTGACGTACCAATCGCGGTTAATTGATATTTTTTACCACTTGCTTTGAAACGTGATAGCGCGGAAGGTGCTGTGGCCAAACGCCCCTGAGCTGGCGTTTGTGAATCAGCTACAGACCGTGGTGAGGCAGTATTGGCCGTGGTTATACTACTAGTTACAACCGGACGACGCATAAAATTGCGTTTTGCCGCAATTTGTAATACTCGTTGCTGCAATAAAGTCACCGCATCTTCTCGATTGCGGGCTATATCCTCAAATTTTTTCGGCAGAAAATCTAAAGCGCCAGCATCCAACGCATCCAGCGTTGCTTTTGCACCATCATGAGTCAATGACGAAAACATCAATATTGGCGTCGGATTATTGGCCATGATCTCACGTACAGCACTGATCCCATCCATCACCGGCATCTCGATATCCATAGTGATGACATCTGGTTTTAGACGCATGGCTTTATCGACAGCTTCTCGGCCATTAGTCGCGACATCAATCACTTCTAAGCGCGATTCAGCGTTGATGATCTCACTCACTCGGCGTCGAAAGAAACTTGAATCATCAACAACTAAGACTTTAATCGGCATAGTTACCCTTATCAATTGAGTGGTCTATCGACCACTAAATACGCGAAGCAGCTGCGTATTTCTTAAGTAAATCAGAGACATCAAGTATCAAGGCTATATGACCATCACTGGTTATAGTGGCACCTGACATACCAGGCGTACCTTGCAACAGCTTATCGAGTGGTTTAATAACCACTTCTTCCTGACCAATTAATGTATCCACAACAAGACCAACGCGTTGGTTACCAATTTGCACAATCACTACATGACCATGGCCTTTACGAGGCTCAACTTTACCCGCCTGAGGAGCTAACCAATTCTGTAGGTAGAACAGCGGGATAGATTTTTCACGCACAATGATCGTTAGCTGACCATCGACAATATTGGTCCGGCTTAAATCAAGGTGGAAAATTTCATTAACGCTCGCTAACGGTAAAGCAAATGGATGACCTGCAACACCGACCATTAACGTTGGCAAAATAGCCAATGTTAGCGGAACTTTAATGGTAATTTTCGTTCCTTTGGTCAGCTCAGAATCAATATCAATCGAGCCGTTAAGTGTATTAATGGCGGTTTTAACCACATCCATCCCTACACCACGCCCGGAAATATCAGAGATTTTCTCTTTACTGGAAAAGCCCGGCATAAAGATAAGATTAAAGCACTCTTTATTGGTCAGTCGAGAAGCGGCATCTTCATCCATCATGCCACGTTTCACCGCAATTGCTCGCAGTTTATCGGGGTCCATACCACCGCCGTCATCAACGATAGCCAGCTCAATATGGTCACCTTCTTGGGACGCAGAAAGTATGACTTTACCCGTACGTGGTTTTCCTGCAGCAACACGATCGTCTGGCATTTCAATACCATGGTCAACCGAGTTACGTACTAAGTGAATCAATGGGTCCGCAAGCGCTTCAACTAAATTTTTATCAAGATCCGTTTCTTCCCCTTTCAACTCCAAAACAATATCTTTGTTTAGAGTTCGAGCCAAATCGCGAACAACGCGAGGGAAACGGCCAAATACCTTCTTGATTGGTTGCATGCGCGTTTTCATTACCGCGCCTTGTAAGTCTGCGGTAACCACATCCAGATTAGAGACTGCTTTCGACATCTCTTCGTCGTTACTATTAAGACCAAGACTTAACAATCGGTTTCGTACTAAGACCAATTCACCCACCATATTCATGATGGTATCGAGTGTCGAGGTATCAACCCTGACTGACGCCTCAACTTGCGGTTTTTTAGCGCCACCGGAACCTGCGGCCACTAGCTCGTTCTTATCTGAGTTGCTTTCCGCCGGAACAGGCTTGGCTGACACCGCAGGAGCGGCAGCCTTAGGTTTTGGCGGTTCTACTGGTTTCTTTTCAGTAGGTGGGCTGACTGGTGCAGTGGGTTTCACTGCTTGAGTGGTATTGGTTGCCGCTGGACGCGTAGCCATTTCTAGCTCTTCAACCGATGGTCCTTTACCACTACCGTGTAAGTCATCTAATAAACGCTCAAACTCTTCATCAGTCATGATATCGCCATTAGCGTTCACATTTGATGGTGTGGATTTTGCAGCTGGCGGTGACGATACCGTTGGAGCGGGTGTTTCTACAGAACTATGTAATGAAGGGCTTTTACCTTTGCCATGCAGCTCATCAAGTAACTTTTCAAATTCATCATCGGTAATATCACCAGAAGCAGCAGGGGCAGAAGCGGCGGCTGGTGAGGGCTGAGATTTGACAGCATCATTGGCTGGTTTTTCCGCACCAGGGCTACGGCCTTTGCCATGCAGCTCATCAAGTAGGCTTTCAAACTCATCATCACTAATATCATCAATCGAGTTAGCATTGATATGAGTGTTACTCGAGGCTTGAGCGGTCACATCTTCAGCCGGCGCTTGTGCATGAGATTCTGGTTCAGGTTCAATTTCTTCAACAGCATCAATCGACACAGCACCTTCAGGTTCATCCTCAGATTCAGGCTTACACATATCATGCAATTCTTGAATTAATATCGGATCAGCTGGTTGTAATGGTTCTTGATTTTGTACCGCTTGAAACTGTTCATTAACCGTATCCAAAGCACGCAGCATCACATCCATCAAACGAGCGTTGACACTACGTTGACCATTACGTAAATAGTCAAACACGTTTTCTGCGCCGTGACAGGTTTCTACCAGTTCGGTGAGCGAGAGAAAGCCAGCGCCCCCTTTTACAGTGTGAAAACCGCGGAAAATGGCATTGAGAAGTTCACGGTCTTGTGGGTTATTTTCTAATTCTACTAGCTGTTCTGATAACAACTCGAGAATCTCGCCAGCTTCAACCAGAAAGTCTTGAAGAATGTCGTCGTCTAAATCGTAGCTCATACTTTACCCCTAAAATCCAAGACTCGATAATAAATCATCGACATCGTCTTGCGATGAAACTGCATCTATACGCTCATGAGGATTAATAATTGGTCCCTCAGGCTCACAAGGTGCTTTTTCAACTTTTCCTGATTGTTGTAATTGATTTTTACCAAATACGGTCAAGATCTCTACTAAGCGACCTTCCACCTCATTCACTAAGGTGATCACTCGGCGGATAATTTGTCCCGTTAAATCTTGAAAATCTTGCGCCATCAAAATTTCGGTTAATTGCCCTCGAAGCTCACTACTATTGCCTTCTATTTGTGAAAGAAGATCATCAATACGATGGCAAAGTGCTTTAAATTCATTCAAGTCAATTTTACCGCGCATGAGCGCATTCCACTGTGGTCGAATGAGCAGCAAACTTCCATGTAGGTTGTCGGCTATAGGCAAGCAGCGATCAACCGCATCCATTGTTTTATTCGCAGCGACTTCAGTTTTATCAATAACATAATGCAATCTATCTCTAGCATCAGGCATTTCGTCGTTAGCAATTTGACTCATTCGTTCATCAATTTGAAATTGGCGCAATGAATCATGCAGATCGCGAGTCAACACGCCGATCTCTTTTAGCATTGGATTGCCTTCAGATTCATACACTTGTTGAACCAGTGTATTGGCGCTATCTTGCTGCCCATTTTCTAATAGTTGAACGAGTTCTTTTGCTTGTTCTAATGAAATCATCCTGTCTTAGCCTTGCTCACATAATGGATAAATACCCGTTCGCTGACTATTTTTTGTACGCTTAACGTTACCGCTTACATGCAAAAAAATCGCAATGAACTTTTGACCAGTGCTTTAAAATTATAGGCGGTCAAAAATCTTATCTAACTTTTCTTTCAATGTTGCAGCCGTAAATGGTTTTACGATATAGCCATTAACCCCTGCTTGAGCAGCTTCTATGATTTGCTCACGCTTGGCTTCTGCAGTAATCATCAGTACTGGTAAGTGCTTAAGCTCTGCATCCGCGCGAATATTTTTCAGCAGATCAATACCTTGCATACCAGGCATGTTCCAGTCGGTCACCACAAAATCAAAACCACCTTTTTTTAGCATTGGCAACGCCGTCAAACCGTCGTCCGCTTCTTGGGT
Source organism: Vibrio injensis (assembly GCF_001895205.1). GTDB lineage: Bacteria > Pseudomonadota > Gammaproteobacteria > Enterobacterales > Vibrionaceae > Vibrio > Vibrio injensis. The sequence continues at coordinate 556,615 of NZ_BDJF01000016.1, forward strand.
ATTGTTAAAACCCAAATCACGAAGTAGGTTTTTTACTATACGGCGCATTGTTGAAAAATCGTCAACAATAAGGATTTTCATATTTTTATTCAAAATTGCCTCCACTGAGTTCAAAGTCAGTGATATTTAGTCGTTTTGTGTCCAAGAACTCAACTTAGTTCGCAGACGTTGCATAGATTGGCTTAGTATTTGACTCACGCGGGATTCACTTACGCCAATTACCTCACCGATTTCTTTTAAGTTTAGCTCTTCATCATAATAGAGCGAAAGTACCAAAGCTTCACGTTCTGGAAGTGATTTTATTGATTCAACCAATGCTTTACGAAACAATTCGTCGGCCACACCCTGAAAAGGGGCATTGTCCTCCTCATCATCCAATGGTGAAATAACATCATCCGATACACCTAAATCTTCGATACCCACTATCCTTGAGCAACTGATATCCGTTAATGCATTGTGATAGTGTTCAAGAGACATCCCTAGGTACTGCGCAATTTCTGCATCGCTAGGGTCGCGACATAATTCACCCTCTAATATCGCGATAGCTTGGCTGATCTCTCGATTATGCTTATGGACCGAGCGGGGAACCCAATCTCCACGACGAATGTCATCTAACATTGCACCACGGATTCGAATCCCTGCATAGGTTTCAAAACTTGCCCCTTTACTTCCATCGTAATTTTTTTGCGCTTCAAGCAAGCCAATCATGCCAGCTTGCATTAAGTCTTCAATGAGTACGCTGGGTGGTAAACGCCCGATTAAATGATGAGCGATACGCTTAACCAATACCGCATACTTTTCCAGAAATAGCTTCTGGCTAGTCATATTACCGTATTGATCGTAAGTCAGCGCTTTATTCACCAAAAGGTTCCTCTACTGGTTCAGTTCGATTAAGCAGTCGCTCTACAAAAAACTCTAAATGACCACTTGGCGTTCGTGGTATGGGCCAAGTGAGCGCTTTATTGGCTAACGAATTAATCGCCAATGAAGCAGGAGAGCGAGGATAAGCATCAACGACAATTTTTTGTCTTTTTACTGCCTGTCTCACATTATCGTCTAAAGGTATGCAGGCGACGAGTTCTAATCCAACATTTAAAAATCGCTCTGTGACTAAAGTCAATTTTGCGAATAACTCTCTTCCTTCACGATAGCTCCTCACCATGTTGGCGACAATTTTAAATCGCTCAACTTGATGTTCTCTGCTCAAAAGTTTGATCAAAGCATATGCATCGGTAATAGAAGTCGGTTCATCGCATACTACCACAACCACATCCTGCGCCGCACGAGAGAAACTCACTACCATGTCAGAAATCCCTGCAGCCGTGTCGACCAATAGAATATCCATCTCATCTTCAAGGGAACCAAATGCTCTGATTAACCCAACATGCTGAGCATGAGATAACTCGGTCATCGATTGAGTACCCGATGTCGCAGGAATGATTTTTATACCATGTGGCCCTTCAACAATGGAGTCTTTTAATTCACATTCGCCCGCTAATACGTGACCTAGGTTACGTTTAGGGCGAATTCCGAGCATTACGTCAACATTAGCCAATCCTAAGTCGGCGTCCAACACCATGACTTTTTTCCCTTGGCGAGCCATGCAGATAGCCATTCCAAGCGCTACGTTCGACTTGCCAACTCCGCCTTTTCCACCCGTCACTGCAATGACTTTGGTCACTGAAGGTTGAGTTAAACGGCGTAAGCCGCTTGCTTGATCATATATCATTTTATTCGTCATATTTGTCCGCCGCCTAGAATCTCTCTGAATCGCTATTCCAGTAATGAGGTTCATTCTCTGTCGACTTCTCTAGTAACTCATTTGCTTTTGCCACCATGTACTTTGGCTGAGCAATCACTATGTCTTCGGGTACACGCTGTCCGTTAGCAATGTAAGCTACGGGTAGCGCATTTTGAACGACAACACTGACAAACTCTCCTAAGCTCAAACACTCATCGAGCTTAGTCATAATGCACCCAGAAAGAGGAATTCTCCGAAAGTGCTCAATCGTCTCCTGTAGCACTTTACGCTGTGCTGTAGCGGGTAATACAAGGTAGCTATGGATCACTTCATCGCTCTCTTGCATTAAGGTATCCAATTGCTCAGATAGACGTACATCACGTTGCCCCATACCTGCAGTATCAACGAGGATCAAGCGTCGATTACGTAACTGATGAATTACATCGGCTAACTCTTTGGAATCTTTAGCAACTCTTACTGGACAACCCATAATTCGACCATAAATCGAGAGTTGTTCATGAGCACCAATTCGATAGGTATCAGTAGTAATTAATGCGACATTATCTGAGCCATACTCCATCGCTGCACGAGCCGCTAATTTAGCAACCGTCGTCGTTTTACCCACTCCAGTTGGACCCAGTAATGCAACGACCCCGCCGCGTTGTAAAATATCTTTTTTGACTACAGGGATTTGATCGGAGACTAAGCCGAGTAAAGCTTTCCACGCTTTCGGTGGCGGCGTTTCCTCGGGGATATAACAAGCGAGTTGATCAGCCAACTCCAAAGAAACACCCATGCGTTCCAAACGCTTAATCAGCATCGCTCGCAAAGGCTCGCGACGCTCCACTTCTTGCCACATTAATCCCGATACTTGGTGCTCAAGCAAACGTCGAATTGAGTTCATCTCTTCGCGCATACTCTCTAACTCTTGCTGAGTCAGTGTTGGTTCATTGTCTCGTTTCGGTTCGTAACGTGAAGAATCTAAACGGGGTCGTTGACGAGACGTTGGACTATCTTCGGCCATTAACTTTGCGAGCGCGCTTTCGTTCGCCAATTGTCGGTTAGGGGCCGTTTTAGCCTGGTTGCGCTGCAATAATGCTGTTAATGAGTCTTCATTTTCTGCACGATGCTCGGTATCTGGTGTTTGGCTATACTGTTTTAGCATGCTAGCAAAGCGCTGAGTCATGGAAGCACCATTGGCATTGCTGGCTTTTAAACTGACTCGATCGTCTTCCAGCTCTCTTGCGCTATGACGAGTGGATAGATTGAGCTTACGATTATCATGATGAGCTGGCGAGGCTCGATAAGATTTCGTCGCGACAGGAGCAGGGGAGGATGAAGCTGAATCCGCATCAACCGCGGCGACAATTTCGACACCTCCTGCGACTTTTTTGTTCGACATAATGACAGCTTCCGCTCCAAGCTCTTCTTTCACTTGCAGCAGCGCCATTCGCATGTCTTTCGCAAAAAATCGTTTAATTTTCAAGGCAGATATCCGTACTGTTGGTTAACGTGGTTAGTTACCCACTGCCTGTACAATTCGAATCTGTTTCTCATCCGGGATCTCTTGATAGGAGAGAACTCTGAGATTTGGAATTGTATTTTTGACAAACTTAGCTAACGTTGAACGCAAGACACCAGAAGTCAATAATACAGCGGGTTCCCCTTTAAGCTCTTGCTCTTGAGTCGCTTGGCTAAGCGCCATTTGTAAACGTTCCGCCAAACCAGGTTCAATGCCTGCGGACTCTCCGCCTGAAGCTTGCATGGTTTGATGCAATATCTGTTCCAGCTCAGGGATAAGAGTAATAACCGGCAACTCAGGTTCTATACCATTGATTTCCTGAACAATTAATCGTTTCAATGCGATACGTACTGCAGCGGTCAAAATGTCAGGTTCTTGACTCTTACCTGCATATTCAGACAAAGTTTGAACAATCGTGCGGATGTCTCGGATTGGGATCGCTTCATTGAGTAAGTTTTGCAGTACTTTAACCACTACCCCGAGTGATAATTGGTCAGGGACAAAACCATCAACCAATCTTGGTGCCGTGCGTCCAAGTAGTTCAAGTAAGTTTTGTACTTCTTCATGACCAATTAACTGTGCAGCGTTATTGGTCAGTAATTGACTCAAATGTGTCGCTAATACGGTCGAGGCATCCACTACCGTGTAACCCAGTGCTTGAGCATGCTCACGCTGCTCTTCACGTATCCACACAGCTTCTAAACCAAAGGCGGGATCGTAAGTATGTTCACCATCGATCATACCGTATACTTGGCCGGGGTTAATGGCGAGTTCTTGATCGGGTCTAATTTCGGCTTCACCAACAGCAACACCCATTAAAGTAATCCGGTAACTATTTGGTGTCAGCTCAAGGTTATCGCGAATATGTACTGGAGGAATTAAAAAACCAAAATCTTGTGACAGTTTTTTACGGACACCTTTGACACGATCCAACAACTCCCCACCTTGATCTCTATCGACCAAAGGTATCAAACGGTAACCTACTTCTAAACCAATCACATCAACAGGCTGTACATCATCCCAAGATAATTCACGTAATGTTGGGGCATCTCCGTCCGCTTTAACGGGCAACTTAGCCTCTTCTTTCTCTTTTGTTTGTTTACGTTGCAACCAGTACGCAGCGCCACCGGCTAAGGCTGCCAGTAATAAAAAAGAAAAGTGTGGCATTCCAGGCACCACGCCCATAACACCCAGTATCCCAGCGGTAATCGTTAAGGCTTTAGGATTATCAAATAACTGGAAAATGAGCTGTTCACCCATATCTTCATCGGTATTTTGTCGGGTAACCATAATGGCCGCACCGATAGAAAGCAGTAACGAGGGGATCTGCGCCACTAAACCGTCACCAATGGTCAACAGAATATAGATTTCCATCGCTTGGCTAAAACTCAAATCGTATTGGATCATGCCAATGATTAAGCCACCAACAATGTTAATAAACAGGATCAAAATACCGGCGATAGCATCACCTTTAACAAACTTTGATGCACCATCCATTGAACCATAGAAATCCGCTTCTTTCGTCACTTCAAAACGGCGAGTTCGTGCTTGCTCTTGATCAATCAGACCGGCGTTCAAATCAGCATCGATTGCCATCTGTTTACCGGGTAACGCATCAAGCGTAAAACGTGCACTTACTTCTGAAATCCGTCCAGCACCTTTGGTGACAACCATGAAGTTAATGATCATCAAAATAAGGAAGACAACCAAACCAACAGCGTAATTACCACCAATAACTACACTACCAAAGGCTTCAATCACGTTACCTGCAGCACCAGAACCTTCATGTCCATGCAATAACACCACACGAGTTGAAGCTACGTTTAAGGCTAAACGCAGTAACGTAGCGATCAATAATACGGTGGGAAACGCAGCAAAATCGAGCGGGCGACGGGTATAGACGGTTACCAGTAACACCACCATCGATAACGCAATATTAAAGGTAAAAAATAAATCGAGTAAAAACGCAGGAATGGGTAAGACCACCATGGCCAACGTGGCCAATACCATGATTGGCGCGCCAATTGCAGGGAGACTGCGTTGTGGAATCTTAGGTAATTTATGAGCAAATGGCAGCGTAAATTTCATAGGCCTGCAAATAATAAGTTAATGGAAAATTACGACAAAACGGTGTACGAGATCCTAACGAGTAGCTAAGGATGCAAGTTTTAGTCCAGCTGTGTACGTCAAGAATATGACGACCAGTAGTAAAAGCTTATCTCTCACTAACATCATATTCATTATGGACGATAAAAAAGCCGCCTAAAAACCAAGGCAGCTTTATCCCCCGATGGCTGAGAGTATCAACCTCAACTTATTGGGGTAATCGATAATGTTTATTCGCCCTAATTACGGATAGACATTCCATAATACACTGGCTTGCTTTGTCTCAGGATCAAACTCTAAACCGATAGCACCAGAAGTAGGAAACATAGGCGCAGGTACGCCTGCAACAAACTCTGCCACTAAATAACCGACCAAAGGCAAATGAGAAATAATCAATAATGTCTCGATTTGCTGCGTTTGAATCAGGGCCGTTAGATACTCAAAAACATCTTCCGCCTGACCATAAGGGGTAATATCGTCACAGGTCTCTACCTTCGACACAGAAAAACATCCCGAGATAACCTGCCAAGTTTGCTGAGCTCGTAAGTAAGGGCTGACCAATACTTTATCAAATTGATCTAACCCTGATTGTTTAGCAAACACACGCGCAACAGCCGAGGATGCAACTTTTCCTGTTTCGGTTAACGCCCGCTCTGCATCACTGTCCGCATAATGTTCAGCTTCTCCGTGACGCATAATCACAATTTTCATATCTTTACCTATTAACCTATTGTCGGCATGCTCTTTGCGCTAGGGCACATTGACCATAAGCATAATTATAACAGTCTACGGTTTAAAGACATCGATGAAGCTAACACTCTGCTAAAAAGTTGTTATCACGATGAAAATGACCGTTTGTTCAAAATTTTAATCACCGTCAATTGGCAGGCTGTTATTTCAGCGCCATACTTAATGCTCATCCCTCGTTTGGAGACCCTCTGTGCATATAAGCCCCAATGATAATCATCATTATCGTTATCTCACTTTAGATAATGGATTACGTCTGTTATTAATCCATGAACCTGATGCACAGAAATCTGCGGCAGCACTGGCGGTTCGAGTCGGTCATTTTGATGATCCTAGCGACCGACCTGGCATGGCACACTACCTAGAACACATGTTATTTCTGGGTACTGAAAAATACCCTAAAGTCGGCGAGTTTCAAAATTTTATTAGTCAGCATGGCGGCAGTAATAATGCGTGGACAGGGACTGAGCATAGCTGCTTCTTCTTCGATATCGATCCCAATGCGTTTGCTAAGGCGCTGGATCGTTTCAGTCAGTTTTTTTTAGCGCCATTATTTAATGCAGAAGCCCTAGATAAAGAACGTCAAGCGGTTGACTCTGAATTTAAGATGAAACTAAATGATGACTCCAGACGTTTATATCAAGTACACAAAGAAACCATCAATCCAGCTCATCCTTTTGCGAAATTTTCCGTCGGAAATCAACAGACATTGGCCGATAGAGACGGTGTATCAATCCGTGATGAAGTGATCGCTTTTTACCAAACGTATTACTCAGCCGATATCATGACATTAGCGATCATTGGCCCGCAATCACTTGATGAGTTGCAACGCTGGGGGACAGAAGGCTTTTCGACCATAGTCAATACTCAACAAGCCGCCAAAAACATTACTCCCCCTTTTGTTGAGCAACAACACACTGGATTATGGCTTTATGTTGAGCCATTAAAAGAAACTCGTAAGCTGATCTTAAGCTTCCCAATGCCGAGTACGGATGCCTATTATCGATATAAACCCCTCTCCTACTTTGCTCATTTACTCGGCTATGAAGGAGAAGGTAGCTTATTACTGGCACTAAGAGAGCGAAACTGGATAACCTCTCTCTCTGCTGGAGGTGGAGCCAGTGGCAGTAACTACCGAGAGTTTTCTATCAGTTGTACTTTAACCCAACAAGGTATTGAACACGTCGACGACATTGTTCAGATGCTATTCCAAACCTTGGCGCTTATTGGCCGTGAAGGACTTAATGAATGGCGCTATCTAGAAAAAAGAGCGGTACTTGAATCCGTTTTCCGCTATCAAGAAACCTCACGCCCTCTGGATATTGTCAGCCACTTAGTCATCAATATGCAGCACTATCAGCCGGAAGACATCATGTATGGTGATTACATGATGCAGGCCTATGATGAGCGCTTATTGAAAACTATTCTCAGCTATCTAGTACCAGAGAACTTGCGAGCAACCCTAATTGCCCAAGGTCTTAGCTATGATCGCAACGCACAATGGTATGGAACACCCTATGCTTGCCGTTCATTTACTCAGCAACAATTAAGTCAATACCATACTCAGACACCTCATTTCTCAGTCAAATTGCCTGAGAAAAATCCTTTTATTTGCCATCAATTAGAACCTAAACCCTTGGTTGATACTACTGATCAGCCACAGATCGTTGAAGAATTACCCGGTTTTAGATTATGGCATCAGCAAGAGGCTGAGTTTCACGTCCCTAAAGGCGTGACCTATATGGCTATTGATAGCCCTCATGCGGTGTCAAGCACCCGTAATATTGTTATGACTCGCTTATGCGTAGAGATGTTCCTAGATAGTTTAGCCACCCAAACCTATCAAGCGGAAATCGCTGGGATGAGTTATAACCTCTATGCTCATCAAGGTGGTGTTACCCTTTCCATCTCTGGTTTTAGTCAAAAACAACCGCAATTGATGAAAATGATTTTGGGTAAGTTTGCTCAACGTGATTTTCAACCAGCACGTTTTGCCACGATTAAACAACAATTAAATCGTAACTGGCGTAATGCAGCGCATGATCGTCCTATTTCACAGTTATTTAACGCGATGACAGGGTTACTTCAACCAAATAATCCCCCCTATATCGACTTACTTAATGCTCTTGACAGCATAAAACTCGAACATCTCGCCCCCTTTGTGGAATTGATTCTTTCTAAACTGCATGTTGAAATGTTCGTCTACGGGGACTGGCTCGCCCAAGAAGCGCTGGTATTGGGAGAAATGCTAAAAACAGCCTTACGAGTCAATGATCAAGCTTATCAGGAGTCATTGCGCCCACTGATAACTCTAGGCAACCATGGATCTTTTCAACACGAGGTTCATTGTAATCAGGATGATTCTGCGGTCGTGGTCTATTATCAATCGCCAGACAGTCAACCACGCAGTATTGCTTTGTATTCACTCGCTAATCATCTAATGTCAGCGACGTTTTTCCATGAAATACGTACTAAGCAACAGCTCGGTTATATGGTGGGTACTGGTAATATGCCCCTTAACCTTCATCCAGGCATTGTTCTTTACGTTCAATCCCCACACGCAGCGCCAATTGAGCTGATCAACTCAATCGATGAATTTTTAAACGCTTTTTATATGGTGTTGCTCGAATTAAACGAATATCAATGGCATAGCAGTAAAAGAGGGTTATGGAACCAAATTTCCGCGCCAGATCCGACGTTAAGAAGTCGAGCGCAACGATTATGGGTCGCCATTGGCAATAAAGACTGGACCTTTGATCAACGAGAAACCGTACTGGCAGAGCTCAAGCGACTTAGTCGCTCTGATATGATCCGCTTTGTCGTTAATCAATTAAAACCGAGAACCGCCAATCGGTTAATTATGCATACCCAAGGGCAAGGTCATCATCATGCTCCTCCTTTTACTCTTGGGCAACCGATTGATTCGATAGCAGAGTTTCAATTACGCCCTAAAGTTTATGATTTAGGCTAATCTTTCGGACTCAATCACTTGCCTTAAGCTGTAAGGATGCAGCTTAAGGCAAACTCCCTGCCATTTAAAAGCAACCGTTGGGTTTGCAAGCCGCTCCCCTTCACCTTGTGGACTGGAAAGTTTAACCTTAACTCCCAATGCCGCTAATGAATCCCAACGCTTCGCTAATTCAGGAAAGCGTTGCAAAATAGCCTGCAGATAGGCGTGTGCTGATGTGGTCTCCGCGTGAAAAACAAATTCAACGTGCTCCCATCCTTGCGTCGGGTAACACTTTCCTTCCACTGGATAAGGCAGTTCTAAACAGGCGATCGCCCTGTGCTCATAAACAATGGGCTGGCGTAAATCCAACACGATAATAGGCCGACCATTGATATTCGCCTCAGAGAGTAAAGCGCCATACTCCAACCAAGCCTGATGAGCAGCTTGAGCCAGTGGCCACTGGTTGATCCTAAGCGCGATATGATCAATCGCGAACGATGACAGGTCCATGTGTAAAATCTTGCATAATTGATGAATTTTATCCATAAAATCATCAACTTTACTTTTCATCTGCTCGGGGTGAAGTCCAGAATTGATAAGTAATTCAGACATAATAATCATCCAAAATCGGTATTTTCAGCTGATAGTATCAAGATTCCTCTTTAAAGTAGAAAAATACCTAATTTTCTCCCTATGTGCCTTCTCATAAAATTGTTATTATGAGCGGTAAATTACCAACAGAATCGAGATATGCACTCTACTACCCTGTAGTGAATAAAATGCATACCAAACCAGTTTCCAGAATCAAAGGACACGCGTGTGAATATTCAAGCACTGATTAATGATAAAGTCTCTCAGGCTCTTGAAGCCGCTGGTGCACCTGCAGGAAGTCCTGCAGCAGTACGTCAATCTGCAAAACCACAATTCGGTGATTATCAAGCGAACGGCGTAATGGGCGTCGCCAAACAGTTGGGGATGAATCCGCGAGAATTCGCACAGAAAGTGATTGATGTATTGGATCTCGATGGCATTGCCTGTAAAACCGAAATCGCAGGGCCGGGTTTTATTAATATTTTCTTAAGTGAAGATTTTCTTGCTCAGCAAGCCGAATTGGCCCTTGCTGATGCTCAGCTCGGAGTCAGTAAAGCTGAACCACAAACCATTGTCGTTGATTACTCCGCTCCTAACGTGGCAAAAGAGATGCACGTGGGCCATTTACGCTCGACAATCATCGGTGATGCCGTCGTTCGTACGCTGGAGTTTTTAGGTCATAACGTGATCCGAGCCAACCATATCGGTGACTGGGGAACTCAGTTCGGTATGTTGATTGCCAATCTTGAGCGTGTACAGCAACAGTCTGGCGAAGTCTCGATGGAGCTCTCTGATTTAGAAGCTTTCTATCGCGAATCCAAAAAACTTTATGACGAAGACGAAGAATTTGCTGCTAAGGCACGTAACTACGTGGTGAAACTGCAAAGTGGTGATGCTTTCTGCCTAGAGATGTGGAAGAAGCTGGTCGATGTGACCATGATTCAAAACCAACAAAACTATGACCGCCTCAATGTTTCATTATCGCGTGATAATGTCATGGGTGAAAGTATGTACAACGATATGCTACCGGGTATCGTCGCTGATCTAAAAGAAAAGGGCATTGCTCAAGAAGATGACGGCGCTCAAGTTGTCTTTTTAGATGAATACAAAAATAAAGATGGTGAGCCAATGGGCGTTATCATCCAGAAACGTGATGGTGGTTTCTTGTATACCACTACCGATATTGCTTGTGCGAAGTATCGTTATGAAACACTGGGCGCGGACCGTGTTCTGTACTTCATCGATTCCAGACAGCATCAGCACCTCATGCAAGCGTGGACCATCGTACGTAAAGCAGGCTATATCCCTGAGCATGTGTCACTTGAACACCACGCGTTTGGTATGATGCTAGGTAAAGATGGTCGTCCGTTTAAAACTCGTGCAGGTGGGACTGTGCGTCTTGCCGATCTACTCGATGAAGCACAAGTACGCGCTGCGGCACTGATTGAAGCGAAAAATCCAGATTTAAGCGTAGAAGAGAAAAGCAGTATTGCCACCACTGTCGCAATGGCTGCCGTAAAGTATGCCGATCTGTCAAAACATCGTACCACCGATTATATTTTCGATTGGGACAATATGTTGGCATTTGAAGGTAATACTGCGCCTTATATGCAGTACGCTTACACTCGTGTTGCCTCAATCTTTGCTAAAGCTGGTATTTCAATGGATGAACTTACTGGCCAAATCATTATTGGTGAAGAAAAAGAAAAAGCTTTGATCGCTAAACTGCTGCAGTTTGAAGAAGCGGTACAAGCCGTCGCCCGTGAAGGTCAGCCACACATCATGTGTAGTTACCTGTTTGAACTGGCTGGCCAATTCTCTAGTTTCTATGAAGCTTGTCCAATCTTGGTTGCGAGCAATGAAGAGAGCAAGCAGAGCCGCTTGAAACTTGCTGCGCTGACAGCAAAAACCATCAAACAAGGCTTGGATCTACTCGGCATTAACACTCTAGAACGAATGTAAGTAGCGAGCTTCTCGTCAACGACGAATCAATACAATATATTAAGAACAAAAGGCTGGCATTGTGCCAGCCTTTATTACATCGAACAATCGTCCAAAATGGAGGCAACGATGCCGTTTGAACTTCACCCACAACTGGCAAAAGACACCGATATCATTGGTCACTTCCCACTGTGTATTGCGTTATTACATAAAGAATCGGCGGTACCTTGGGTGATCCTAGTACCGAAGCGAGAGCATCTGAAAGAGCTTCATCATCTGCCCATGCCCGAACAACAGCAATTTTTATTGGAATCTCAAGCCGTCAGCCAAGCACTTGAGGCGTTGTTTCAGCCCGATAAAATTAATCTCGGAGCACTTGGTAATATCGTGCCCCAATTACACATCCATCATATTGCGCGCTTTACCAGTGATTGCGCTTGGCCGGGACCAGTATGGGGAAATACCCAAGGGCAGCAGCGCGACGCCGATGAGCAACAAGCAATGCTAACTCGTTTACAAGGTATCTTAGCGCTGAGCCACTTATTCTCAAAAGCTTAACGTTAAGCCTTCATTGACAAAAAAGCCGTACATGTACAGTACGGCTTTTTATTTCATTAATGGTAGGGTTAATCCGTCACATCGTAACCGTCATCGATAAGCCATTAACTCGGTTTAGGCAATAACGAACACGAGTCACATAATTAGCTGCATTAGTATCGATTAAGCGTGAAATTGTCCCTTTTTTTATCCACACGTCCAGCATGGCATCAACACCATCTTCACTTAAAGCAAAACGTTGCGCGAGCTCTTTACGAGTCACAAACTCTTGTTGTTCAATGCATTGCTTTAGTTCAGATAAAATCATGCTATTTGCACCTGTAGCGATCTCGATTCACGCCCCACTTTCTTAAGCCAATAATAAATCGCTAGTGATAAGCTAATGATACCGACAATCCATAATGAACTAGTTACAGGATGATCATTAAAATGGGTCGCCTGATAAAAGAGTGCAGCAGCACCGTATGCTAAGCCCATCGTCCAAACTGCAATAAACCTTGCGTATTTAGCGCCGAACTCTCGAACATAGGCACCCATTGCTGCCACGCAAGGCGTATATAGCAAAATGAAAATTAAGTAAGAAAAGGCCGCGTAACCACTTACAAAGTGATGTTGTAAATTACCAAAAATTGAAGCGTCGACTTCTTGCTCTTCCGCTAATGCACCTGTATCGGATAAATCACCCACTTCAATACCCAAAGGATCAGCAAAGTTAAGACCCATTAAGTTTTCAGGAATCGATAATACCGCTTCTTGTAAACTGGCCCATAAATCGTACTCTTCATCTTCACTATCAACCGAGGTGTAAAGGTTATTCAGCGTGCCGACAACCGCTTCTTTAGCAAAAATACCTGTAATGATCCCAACCGTTGCAGGCCAGTTATCTTGATTAATACCAATCGGAGAGAATAAAGGAGTGACTACCTGAGCGGCACTAGACAACACTGAGTTATCGCTGTCTTCATTACCAAATGAGCCATCCGTACCAAGTGAATTTAAAAAGCTCAGAATGGTCACAACGATAACAATCGTTTTCCCCGCGCCAAGCACAAAACGTTTCAATTTTTGCCAAGTTTTGATCAGTACGTTTTGTAACGTCGGCAATTCATAATCAGGCATCTCCATTAGCAAACTATCGCTAGACCCTGGGTACAAGGTTTTTTTCAATACCCAGCCAGTAAAAATGGCCGCAACAATACCGAGCAGATAGAGAGCAAAGACGATATTTTGGCCACTTTGTGGGAAAAATGCCGCAGCAAATAAAGCATAAACAGGTAAACGAGCACCACACGACATAAAAGGCGCCATCGCGGCGGCCAGCTTACGTTCACGCTCTTGATCTAAAGTACGCGTCGCCATTATCGCTGGTACGTTGCAACCAAAGCCAAGTACAAGTGGTACAAAAGCTTTACCTGGCAAGCCTATTTTTTGCATCACTTTATCCAATACAAAAGCGGCGCGAGACATATAGCCTGAACTCTCTAAAATGGCTAAAAATAGATATAAACAGGCGATCACAGGAATAAAGGTAGCGACGGTTTGAATACCACCACCAAGACCATCAGCAATTAAGGTTACTAACCAAATAGGCAGATGATCATCGAGCAAATAATGACCACCATCAACCAAGAGAGCCCCTACCCCAATATCAAAGAAGTCGATAAATGCACTGCCAATGTTAATGGAAAACATAAACATCAAGTACATGACGACAAAAAAGAAAGGCACGCCAATCCATTTGTTTAAGATAATTTGGTCAGCTTTTTCAGTAAAACTGTGGCTAAGTTTACCTTCACTGCGGCGGACCTGCTGGCAACAGTGATGTAAAAATGTGTATTTTACGTCGGCGACATGCAAATCAATATCAAACTCACACCCTCGCTGTACACTGATCACGTTTAAGCGTTCTGATTCTGGTAACCCATTGATCACCATAAGATCATTTTCTAACGCCCTTATCGCTAGAGAACGGGCCGAGACTTCTTGTTGAGCAAATAGTGGCAATAAGGTACTGATCGCTTGCTCAAACGGTAGACCATAGTCCAACTCCAACTGTTTCAGCGCAATGCCTTGTACCACTTTTTTATGCAACTGTTGCTTGAAGCTAGTAACTTGCTGTTTATTATTGGCAGAGAGTGCTAATACTGGACAGCCCAACACTTGTTCTAATTTTTTAACATCAATGGTTTGTCGCTCACGCTTAAGCGCATCCATTTTATTTAACACCACCACCATTGGGCGGCCCAACTCGCGTAGCTGCAGCGTCATATACAAGCTTCGCTCTAAGCTGGTAACATCGACAACATTGATAATTACGTCCGCAGGGTGAGTCAGGACGGCTCGAGAGGCGATCGATTCATCGATACTATTGCTATCATTGCCACTGTCTAGCGCATAAATACCTGGTAAGTCGGTAATATAAAATTCATCACCTGAGTGTGTGTAACGCCCCGTCTTTTTCTCAACCGTGACTCCCGCCCAGTTACCAACCTGCTGTCTTGCTCCAGTCAATCCGTTAAATAGGGTTGTTTTACCGCTATTAGGATTACCTACGGTTAAAATTTGATATTGCATTAGGCTTTCTCCACCTCAACCGCAGCAGCGATGCTCTCTCGAACGGCCATCGATACCCCTCGAACTTCAATTTGTAAAGGATCGCCCATCGGTGCACGACGGATTAATGTGACTAACGTATTAGGTAATACACCCATTACCATTAATTTTTTACGCACGTCGACCGACAGTTCATTCAATGCCGTGATGAGTCCGGACTCACCCGCTTTTAATTCAGACAATTTCATTAAGGGCCACACAAACAATATTGTTAATGAGAAGGATTGCTATTACTGGATAATACTCGGTAAATAAAGGGCAATCATTGTGTGAAATCAAAGATTGCATAAATTGACATCTTCTCATGACCACATCATCAACCGCCAAGATTGTTATTTCCGCTAAAAAATGACTCGTTAAAAACGTCAAAATCATTTTCTTGTTATAAGACAATTCCTACAATTCACACTATAAACAGTCAAAATAAAAAATATAATCGATAAAAAACAATGCGATAGAATGAAAAAATTAAAAATGGCGCTTTTGTTAGGTGAGTTTGGCGTTAATTTTATAAGCAAAAAAAGCGGAAGTTATTATAGTCAACTGGTCAGCGGGAATTGACCCGAAGATAGAACTCCAGAGGTGATATGGCACTGCCCATATCACTCCGGCAGCAAGCGAAGGTGTCATTGACACCCGTGGTATAGTCCCCCGGCTATACCACGATATTTTTTTCATCGACCGCTCAACTACTTTTCTCGATCAACTTCTGAGTAATATTCTCCTTAAAAAATCACTCCATACGACTCAACGTTGGCTTAAGTAATACACAAACGATAACGCAATCAACGAGAATGGTTCTGCTTAGCCCAAAAGCCAGTGCGGTCAATACGACGTAATACTCCGTCGCTATTGGTTTCGGTTATTGTGACTCTTCCGCAAACTGAGAGGGCGATAATCCATATTGATGTTTAAAACGTTGACTAAAATACGATGGGTCGTTAAACCCACACAAAAAAGCAACTTGAGAGACTTTTCCACCACTCATCAATAAACTACAGGCTTGCTCTAAACGATATTCCGTTAAATATTCTTTAAACGTTTTGCCCGTTAGGGACTTCATCCGCCGCTGTAGACTACGCTCCGATAGATACATTTTTTTAGCGATATCAGAGGTCGTAAATTCAGGATCAGCATAACACTCAGCAACAACATAATTGAGTTTTCGTAGCCATTCCAACTCATTATTACTCTGCAGTTTTGATGATAATTCCGACGTTTGTGCCGATTCTATAGGGATAACTTGTGGCCACATCAACTCGATTAAGTTTCGCTCACTGGAGGAGTGAATCGATAAATTTCCACCAGATAGCGCCACCAGTTCATTAAGGAGAAATTGAACATTACCATTAGAAATCACCATCAGTTTATCCAGCAAAACAGATGTAGAACCATAATCTTTGATGATCACGACAACATGCCCCTCACGTTCAATTGTCTCGATAATCAATGTCTGATGAGCATACAAACGCTTTAACGCATCCGATAATAAGGCGTTAAAAATCACATCTAATCCCGCTTGTTTAACCAGTACATCAGGCAATATATCACTCGGTTGATAATCAATCTTAACATTGGCTCGTTCAAATTCACCGTGCCAACTATGGAGTACAGTCTCAAGTACCAAAGATAATGAACAACTGATGGTCATCGACTCACCAGATGAATTAAAGGCGCTGATTTGTACTATCTGATCCGTGAGTTGTTCAATCAACAATGACATTTCAGATGAATGATGTGGGTGAGTCTGAACGGCTAACTGTTTAAGTAGTTGCTGGTTTTGACTTTGCCAACGCTCCAACCACAAGTGACGGATCTGTATCTGTTTACGTAATAACAAGTTATGGCTGAGTAACATCTTACTTTGCTGTTGCAACTGACGGGTTTTATCAGCAATCTGCTGCTTAAGCTCCTGATTCACTCGGTCCATTACTCGTGATCGCCACCCGGTCAGTAATCCGCCAGCCAACAATACACTCGCAACATAGCCAGCCATCGCCCAATAGGAAAAATACCACGGTTTTAATACTTGAAAATTTAATGTTTGATCAACTCTATCTTCTCCAATATGTCGCAGCGATAGGGTGTAGTGACCGGGTAAAAGATGATTCAGCGTGAGCTGTGGACCTTCAAACCTTTGCCATGGCTCATGATTGAGACTGAATTCTAATGCCTGCCCTCTTGCATCGGGTAATGCACCAAATTGAAAGCTGATGGCTTGTCCATAGGTCACTCGCAAAGGCGATAAATTAGCCCCACCAATCTGTATCGGTTGGTAGTTGACACTGACTTGGCTAAAAATGAGCGAAGAATGAGGCGGCTCGGCATTAGCCAGGGATGTCGTTTGAATCGCCAGAAGGCCAAACATTGACGAAAATAGTATCTGCTCTTGAGTATAAGACGCGGAGCAGACACCGCTTTCTAACTCATTATTGACTAAGCCATGAGGAGAGCCAAAATGTTTATTAATTGAGCCGTCATCATGATAGAGAGTCAGGCCTTTAGAAGAGGCTAACCATATTCCTTGCGGGCTACTGACTATACATTTAAGACGAATATTCTCTTCAATCAACGGCACAGTGAATAACGATAGCTGATCAGCCAAACGTCGAAATACCCCTCGTTCGCTGACAAACCATACTTCCCCCGTTGCCGTTTCCGTTATAGCTAAATTGGTACCATAATCAGCCGTTCGTTTGTCATAAGTAATTTGACTGTTTTTTAAGACATAAACACCATGCCGAGTACCGATTAATAAGCCATGTTCACGACTACTATACAAAGCTGTGACGGCTAAGTCTTGCTTATTATCCAATAACCAATTGTGACCAAAATCCGTGTAATGCTGCGAATCGGGATGATAAGACCAAAGCTGATTGTTTGAGACCCCCCATAATCGCCCCTCATTATCGATCGTTAAATGTTGAATCGATGAATGGCGTAAAATAAAGGGGAGCATATTTGACAAGTCACGATGTTGTTTGAATGAACGTAATCTCAAGCCTTGTTCAGTGGCAATCCACAGTCGATCATCCAACAATAGGGCATCGTTCACCACTCCTGAGTAAACCCGTGATTTTTTACCCTGCTGTTCCCCATCAAATAGATACAAACCATCCTGAGTTATCATTAAATATTGGTTACTACTTGGTATGGGACGTAAGCGTTTCAGTTTGCTATTGAGACGTTCATGAGTAATATCATCGGCTAAATAACGCGTAAAATTTTGACTAAAAAGAGAAAAGTAGCGCACACCTTGATCTGTGGCAATCCAAATTCCGCCATGTTGATCATTGGCGAGTGCGTAGATTCGACCTTCAGGTAAGCCATAAGGCCCCTGCTCGTTACTGATCAATTGGGTCGTTTTCTCCGTCGCTAAAGAATAGACAAATAATCCTTTATCACTACCAATCCAATACTCACCTTCGGCTTCAATGATCGCAAATACTTGACCATCACCTATTTTTTTTAATGGGTATTCAGAGTGAAAAATATCAATCAATAGAGCTCCTTCATGAGTACCTACTAATAGATGATTTTTTTTGGGAGAAAAATAGAGCGTCTGGACTGGATTTTTTCCAGACGGACGAATATGTGAAAAGGCTTGAGCCTCAGAGATATACGTACCGACATTGGTGGCTAACACCCACTTATAATGCACCAATTCAGCGTCATTAATGTGCACTTGGCTAGCTTGATTAAGCTGATACAGTTTCGCTAATGAGTAAATTTTGAGTTGCTTGGTTTGTAAATGATAAGTATAAAAATGCGCCCCATCACTGAGCCAAATGTAACCATTTGAAGCACCAATTTTTTCTATTAATATTCCTGGAGTTAAGCTCAGCACTAATTCTGACTCAGCACCGGGCCGTGTTTGGTACAGTTCATTATCGATAAAAGTCCAAAAACGCCCTTGTGCGTAGGTGAGTTGCTGCTGCTTATCACGAAACAGAGAGCCTTGCTTAGGTAGCATCGTTTGCCCATCAAAAAACATGACTTTTCCGTGCACATCATGAATCCATAGCCCACCTTCATCACCAAGAAATAAATTTTGTGCAATGAAAGTTTTCCCTTGAGCAAGTGTTGGTAATGGATAAAACACCGCTGGTGCGCTATCTCGCGCGTAAGCAGGTAAAATACTCCAACTAAAAATAGAGAATATAAGCAGAATTATGTGCTGCAAAATGCGTCCTTTACTGAATCATAGGCTAGCAACCCAATACAACACGGTCAGGTTATTTCTCAAAGAAAATTAATTAACCAAGACGGCTAAACCACCGTTCAATTAATCACAACTGAACCACGACCTTGTCATTGTGGGATTGGTACTTTGGTGTGTTGATTTCGGCATATGTCGCGACAAAAATCATCAATACCAAGAAAAGTAATCGGCATTTTATACCTAACACATGGTAATAAACAGATTTCGACTACTGATATGAAGCGTAATTAACGCCCAACTTCGAAAAGTGCGAGATCAGTAAGCCTCTCTGAGTAAAATGGGAGGATATAAGTGTAAAAAAGAAGGAAGGTAACGAGGAACCCCACTCACCAAGGCGATTGAGTCCCGAAGTTAAAAACACATACAATAATAAGCAGAAGCTGCGAGGTAAACCTCAGCAGCCCCTCACCACCAGCCATCGCTATTGAGACAAACAACTATAAAAACTATTGGATAACTGGTCTAAAAACTTAAAGTAACTCCCTGACTGTACTGGTATATTCGAGCCGAGGGGGTCAAGTACGCCAATATGAACGTGACTACCACGGACAACGGTTTCAATTACCGCAGGTTGAAATTGTGGCTCTGAGAAAACACATTTAACTTGATTATCGGTTAATGAACGACGGATGCTTATCAAGGTTTTAGCGCCCGGTTTACGCTCAGGGCTTACGGTAAAATGACCAATATTATTTAAACCATAGCGCTGCTCAAAATAAGCGTACGCATCATGAAAAACATAATATGATTCAGCTTTGACCGCCGCTAACTGAGTAGCGATCGCTTGATCAGTACTATCAAGTTGCTTCAAAAAGCGAGCTAAATTAGCTTCATATTGTGGACGATGATCAGGATCCATCTCGCCTAAACGCTGCGTGATTGCCTGAGCCACTTGTTTGACTTGCACAACTCCAAGCCAAAAATGAGGGTCATGAGTGCCATGATTATGCCCATCATGATCGTGATGATGATGTTCATCTTCTCCATAGGCACGAAGCTCTAAATTAGGGATCTGGCTGAGGGTCAACACATTAGGATGTTGACTTAAAGAACGCGCTAAGAAAGGTTCAAGATCAGGACCAAACCAAATCACTAATGAAGCTTCACGAATCCGCTTTACATCTGAAGGACGCAGGGCATAATCGTGCGGCGACGCATTCGCAGACAACAATACATCCGGTTGACTGACATTTTCAGTGAGCTCATGAGTAATCATTTGAATCGGTTTAATACTGGTCAAAATGCCACTCGCCCATCCCGATAAGGGAAAAGCAATGAGTAAAGTGCACAATGTAAATCGAGAGAGCATGGTAATTTCCTGCTGGTAGCGTTGATAACTGCGAAATGTTACATTATAACATCACCCAATTGCAAACGAGTTTCTTTCATGTCAACACTCATTGAAATGCATGACATCTGTGTTGAGTTCAATCAGCGCCGAGTTCTGGATAAGATTAGCCTGTCTCTGTCCAGAGGTAAAATAACCACTTTAATTGGCCCGAATGGCGCGGGAAAATCGACGTTAGTTCGTGTGCTACTTGGTTTACATCAACAAAACTCTGGAACCCTTTCGCGAGATAAACATCTTAAGATTGGTTATGTTCCACAAAAATTAAAGTTAAACGATACCTTACCACTTAGCGTAAGTCGCTTTCTTCGTTTAGCCGGAAAATACAGTCAACAAGAACAATTAGACGCATTGCGCTTAGTCGGTGCTGAGCATCTTCTTCATCACGATATGCATAAATTATCTGGTGGCGAGAATCAGCGAGTGCTACTAGCACGAGCTTTATTACAGCGTCCTGATTTGCTTGTACTTGATGAACCCGCTCAAGGTGTCGATGTTCAAGGACAAATTGACTTGTATGATCTTATCGACACCATTCGCTTACGTTTCAACTGCGCTGTTTTTATGGTGTCACACGATTTGCATTTGGTCATGGCCAAAACCGATGAAGTGATCTGTTTACATCACCATATTTGTTGTTCTGGTTCCCCAGCCGATATTTCTCAGCATCCGAGTTATCTGGCACTGTTTGGCCATCGTAGTAAAGAAACTCTCGCTTTTTATCAACACAAACATCAGCATCATCATGACTTAGCTGGGCAACCCGTTAAAGGTGATGCTCAAGCCTGTTCACATCATTCACACGGTCATCATCACTATGATTGAGTTTTTACTTCCTTCTATCGCTGCCGGAATTGGCATCGCGATTATTGCCGGGCCGCTTGGCTCTTTTGTCGTTTGGCGACGTATGGCGTATTTTGGTGATACTCTCGCCCACGCGTCATTGCTTGGTTTGGCGCTCGGTTTTCTCCTCGATATCAACCTCTATTTTGCCCTGCTCGTCTGTAGCCTAAGTCTAGCGGTGATCTTAGTGACCATGCAACGCCAGCAATTGATTGCGACCGATACCTTATTGGGAATTCTAGCCCATAGCTCTCTGTCATTAGGTCTGATTGCCGTGAGTTTTCTCGACAATGTCCGTATTGATTTGATGAGCTATTTGTTTGGTGATCTACTGGCCGTCAGTCCCGCAGATTTATGGTTTATCTGGAGTGGTGTTGCAGCGGTCAGTCTCGCCGTGTATCTCTTTTGGCGTCCACTACTTTCCAGTAGCGTGAATGAAGAGTTGGCCAGTGTTGAAGGGGTCAATATTGAATTAATGCGTCTGGTATTGATGCTACTGATTGGCTTAGTCATTGCTGTCGGCATGAAGTTTGTTGGTGCGTTAATTATGACTTCATTGATGATTATTCCAGCAGCCACAGCTAGACGTATCGCCAAGACACCAGAACAAATGGCGTTATTAGCTTCACTGATCGGCATCATTTCCGTCTTGATTGGCATCAGCTTGTCATGGCGATTCGATACTCCGGCAGGCCCTTCAGTGGTCATCAGTGCAACCATGATGTTTATACTCAGCCAAATGGTTAACCGCCGTTCTGTTTAAGCGCCTCTGCCTAACGTCAGTATAAAGGCCTGTTTAAACAGGCCTTTATTTTATCTTACCAACTACCTAAAATTGCAAATATGAGGCAGCTTATCAAGCCTACCACGAGGATATAAGGAAACTGTGTACGGATATGGTCAATATGATCATTGCCCGTTGCCATCGAAGATACAATGCCAGTATCACTGATCGGTGAGGTCATATCACCAAAAATAGCCCCTGATATTGCAGCACCAATCAATAAATGTGGATCGAGATCGGCTGCCACGCCGACTTGAATCCCTATCGGAATCATGATCGCAAATGTTCCCCATGAAGTCCCTGTCGCCAAAGACATCACCGCTGCAATCAGAAATACGAATGCTGCCGAAAGTCCAGCCGGTAACACGCCATCAATTAATTGGGTGATGTATTGTCCGGTTTGCAGATCGGCTGATAGGTCACCAACCAAAAAAGCTAAAGACATAATGGCACCCAATGGGATCATATCCGAATAGCCAGCGAGTAAATGACGGAAAAAAGCATCCAATGATAAAACTCGGGTTCCAACAAAATAAATCAGCGAAATAAAAGTGCCCGCCATGACCGCCCAAAAGACAGCCGTAGAACCAGAGCCAGAGGTAAGATTGCCATTTCCAGTAACCCATAATCCAAACGGCACCATAAGGATGATCGTTAACAACGGCACGATAAAATAGCTTGGTTTACCATTTGCAATAATGGGTTCAACCTGCTGATCACCGGCAATCGGCAAAGCACCTTCTCTTAATACTCGACCTTGTCGCGCCCTTTTATCAGCCTTAGCCATTGGCCCCCAGCCCACGCCCGAAAAAATATAAAACAGCACAGCAAGTAATGATAACCAAGCCATTAAGTTATAGGGCATTGAGGCAAGTAAGATAGAGAAAGACTCTCCCTCTAAATAACCTCGGCTTATTTGAACACCAATGATTGCCATCATTGCAGCGCCCCAGCCATTGATCATCACCGTGGAACAGGTAGCTACACATGAAGATTGAATCACATAAGCCATTTTCTCACGCGACACTCGATAATGATCGGCTAAATCTCTACTGACCGTTCCTGCCGACATGAGAGAAATTGAGCTTTCAATAAAAATGATCATGCTGGTTAACATCGCTAACAACTGTACCGCGATAGGACTTTTGACCAGTTGGGATCGCTCCGTTAAGCTATGAATGATCGCTTGCGTACCGCCGGTAATCTGAATCAAACGAATAATCCCCCCGACCATAAAACAAAATAAAATGGTGCGAGTATTACCTGCATTGGCAAATACCTTAATATAACTGTCTAGAGTATCAGCAATGCCCGTCAATGGATTGAAACCAGCAATCACCGTGTACCCAACAACAGCGCCAATCAATAGCGATAAAATTACTTGTCGAGTCAGCACCGCCAAGGCTATCGTCACTAGTGGAGTTAATAATGTCCAAACGCCATAATCACTCATATGGCTTCCGCCGAAAGTGCACTGAGTAAATCAGCAATCAAGTCATCGCTATCTTCAATTCCGACCGATAAACGAAATGTGGTATCAAAAATTCCCATCGCTTGGCGCTCTGCTTCACTCATTGAGCCGTGCGACATAGAGGCGGAATGATTGATCATGCTTTCCACCCCTCCTAATGATTCCGCTAAAATAAAGTAACGCAATCGGCTTAAGAAACGTTGGCTATCTGTGCGATTACCTTGGAGCTGAATGGTAACAACCGCCCCTCCAGAGCGCATTTGCGATTGGCATAATGCATAGTGAGGGTGTGTTGCTAAGCCAGGATAATACACCGCTGCAATCGCAGGATGATCACTCAGCGCTTGTGCGACTTTCAATGCATTATCACACTGACGCTGCATACGTAAATCGAGTGTTTTTAAACCACGTAAAGCAAGGTAAGCATCAAAAGGTGATGCGATGGCACCGACGGTTGTTTTAGCAAAATCAATCCGTTTCGCTAGCTCAGGATCAGCCGTAATCAACGCGCCGCCAATCATATCCGAGTGACCACCAATGTATTTACTGGTGGATAGCATCACCAGATCGGCACCGAGGGTTAATGGTGTCTGGTTCCAAGCAGTAGCAAAGGTGTTATCAACACAAGTCAAGATACTGTGGCGACGGGCAAATGCACAAACTTTCTGAATATCCACCAATTCTAGTAATGGATTGGTCGGCGTTTCTATCCAAATCATCGCGGTATTGTCTTGTATTACCGATTCAATAGCAGCCAGATCATTCAAATCCACATAATCAACCGTTAAGCCATTATTCTGTTTACGTAGCTTGTCAAATAAGCGGTGTGTACCACCATACACACCACGCATGGCAATAATGTGTGCATTTTGAGTTAACAGTTCAAGGGCTAAGGATGTCGCTGCCATACCAGACGCCGTCGCTGTCACATAAGTTCCTTGCTCTAATACTGCTAATGCACTTTCGTAAGCATAACGCGTGGGATTAGCGACTCGCGAATAGCCATAATCAGCAGACTGTTCGAGATCGGTTTGAATAAAGCTACTTGCGGTATAAATCGGTGGAAAGGCGGCATTATGACCAGCATCATGCTGATCGCCGCCATGGACTGCCAGAGTGGCAAAATTTGGTTTTTTCATGA
The DNA here is from genome assembly GCF_001895205.1 of Vibrio injensis. GTDB lineage: Bacteria > Pseudomonadota > Gammaproteobacteria > Enterobacterales > Vibrionaceae > Vibrio > Vibrio injensis. Next base: position 581,193 of record NZ_BDJF01000016.1, read on the forward strand.
TTTCATCCACATAACATTTGATGAGTGTTCAAACATGCATTATTCAACAATGCAAAGAAGACGCTGAATTTGCCTTATCTGGAGATTTATTTTTGATAATGATAAGGCTTTTTTTCAAAATGAGACAAGAAGTAACATTGTATTACTTTATGATTGGATACCAAAAATAGAATTCGCTTCTATGTTATGCCCTTTCAACAAGAGCAGCAGTGGAATTGATTGACATTTCGATCTGGATTTGGGCTCTAGGAGTAACAAGGCCTAAACTTCATAACAAAAAAGCCTCCATAAATTGGAGGCTTTCGAGATAAGAAACTCATTTTTATCCGCGTATTACCAACCGGTAACTTCACGCAAAGCTTGCCCGATATCCGCCAGACTTTTCACGGTTTTCACGCCTGCCGATTCTAGTGCCGCAAATTTCTCTTCTGCGGTACCTTTACCACCAGAAATGATCGCACCAGCATGGCCCATACGCTTACCAGGAGGTGCCGTCACACCAGCAATATAGGAAACAACAGGCTTAGTCACATGCTGTTTAATAAACGCAGCCGCTTCTTCTTCCGCTGTACCACCGATTTCACCGATCATCACAATCGCTTCGGTTTCAGGATCGTCTTGGAACAGTTTTAGAATATCAATAAAGTTAGAGCCAGGAATTGGGTCACCACCGATACCAACACAAGTTGATTGACCAAAACCTTCATCGGTGGTCTGCTTAACCGCTTCATAAGTTAAAGTACCTGAGCGAGAGACAATGCCCACTTTGCCTTTCTTATGAATGTGTCCTGGCATGATACCAATCTTACATTCATCAGGGGTGATCACCCCAGGGCAGTTTGGACCGATCATCCGTACTCCGGTTTGCTCCAACTTGACCTTAACATCAATCATATCGATTGTCGGAATACCTTCGGTAATGGTCACGATCAGCTCAATACCAGCATCAATGGCTTCTAAAATCGCGTCTTTACAAAATGGCGCAGGTACATAAATCACTGTCGCTGTGGCACCGGTCGCTTCAACCGCTTCACGTACAGTATTAAACACAGGCAAACCAAGATGAGTTTGACCGCCTTTACCCGGAGAAACACCACCCACCATTTGGGTACCATAAGCTAATGCTTGTTCAGAATGGAAAGTACCTTGACCACCCGTAAATCCTTGGCAAATGACTTTGGTGTCTTTGTTAATTAATACCGACATTATTTGCCCTCCGCAGCAGCAACAACTTTACGCGCAGCGTCAGTCAACGACTCTGCTGCAATGATATCTAAACCCGATTTTGCCAACACATCACGACCAAGTTCAGCGTTAGTACCTTCAAGACGAACAACCACTGGCACTTCAACATCGACTTCTTTCACCGCGCCAATAATCCCTTCGGCAATCATGTCACAGCGTACAATACCACCGAAAATATTCACCAATACCGCTTTAACATTGTCATCTGACAAAATGATCTTAAACGCTTCAGCCACACGCTCTTTCGTTGCGCCACCACCAACGTCTAAGAAGTTCGCAGGTTTGCCGCCGTGTAAGTTAACAATATCCATGGTACCCATCGCTAGGCCAGCACCATTAACCATGCATCCCACATTGCCATCAAGAGCGACGTAGTTTAATTCCCACTGCGCAGCATGAGCTTCACGAGCATCTTCTTGGCTAGCATCGTGCATTTCACGCAGTTTAGGCTGACGGTATAAGGCATTCGAATCGATATTGATTTTACCATCGAGGCACAATAGATTACCGTCACCGGTAATCACTAATGGGTTTATCTCTAGTAGAGCAAGATCATACTGCGTAAACATCTCACTTAAACCCATGAAGATTTTAACAAACTGCTTAATTTGATCGCCTTGTAGACCAAGCTTAAACGCCAGTTCACGTCCTTGGTATGCTTGCGCACCGACTAATGGATCGATCGCCGCTTTATGGATAAGCTCTGGCGTTTCTTCTGCGACTTTCTCGATTTCTACTCCGCCTTCCGTTGAAGCCATAAACACAATTTTACGTGTTGCACGGTCAACAACAGCGCCCAAGTAAAGCTCATTCGCGATACTGGAAGCTTCTTCAACCAAAATTTTAGAGACAGGCTGACCGTTAGCGTCGGTTTGATAAGTAACAAGGTTTTTACCAAGCCACTTTTGGGCAAAAGCTTTCACTGCATCTTTACTTTCATGCAGCTCGACACCGCCCGCTTTACCACGCCCACCAGCGTGAACCTGACATTTTACGACTTTCTTTACTGTACTAATCCGTCCAGCAGCTTCAAACGCTTCTTGCGGAGTATCACAGGCATAACCTTCTGGGACTGGCAAACCGAATTCAGCAAATAGCTGTTTTGCTTGGTATTCATGCAAATTCATTGTGTTATTCCATTTATGTATTTTTATTCCATAGAGCCCAATACATGGTTGGACTTTACGTCTGTAGGAGTACTCTGAGCGAGTAGCCAAATGGCTTAAACAAGGCCGGGCGCTGAGCAAGCCCGGCTTTTTACCCGTTAACCGATGAGAGCAGAACTCTCTCCGATAAACATTACACGTCTAGAAGTAGACGCGCCGGATCTTCTAGTAACTCTTTCACTGTCACTAAGAAACCAACCGACTCACGACCATCAATCAAACGATGATCATAAGACAAGGCAAGATACATCATAGGTAAGATTTCTACTTTTCCATCCACCGCCATTGGGCGATCTTGGATTTTATGCATCCCCAAAATTGCCGCTTGTGGTGGGTTAATGATCGGTGTTGACATCAATGATCCAAATACACCGCCATTAGTAATGGTAAAGTTACCACCGGTAAGCTCTTCTACCGTTAACTTACCGTCACGACCTTTCAACGCCAGTTCTTTAATGCCCTTTTCAATTTCGGCAAGACTGAGCATATCGCAATCTTTTAGGACTGGAGTCACCAAGCCACGCGGCGTTGATACTGCCATGCTGATATCAAAATAATTATGATAAACAATATCTTGACCATCAATGGAAGCATTCACTTCAGGGTAGCGTTTTAAGGCTTCGGTTACCGCTTTAACGTAGAAAGACATAAAACCAAGACGAATGCCGTGTTTTTTCTCAAATAGATCTTGATACTGTTTACGCAGATCCATAATTGGCTTCATATTGACTTCATTAAATGTCGTCAGCATCGCAGTGCTATTTTTTGCTTCTAATAAGCGCTCAGCAACACGTTTACGTAAACGTGTCATTGGTACACGCTTTTCACTACGAGCGGCAGCGGCAAGTGGCGCACTAACTGGTGCTACTGCTGAAGTCGAAGCTTGGTTTTTCGCTAAATAAGCTTCAACATCTTCACGCGTAATGCGACCACCAACACCTGAACCTTTAACTTGAGCGGGTTCTAAATTATGCTCTGCCAGCAAACGGCGTACCGCTGGGCTTAACGCATCATTAGACTCTTCACTGAGTGCCGCTTTATGGCGTTTATCAGGAGATGGCTCGGTCGAAGCGGTCGAGTCTGCGGTTGGCTCACCAGCAACGGCACCCGGTTTAATCCGTGCCAATAGCTGCTTTGATAGCACGGTAGCGCCTTCTTGCTCTAAAATTGACTCAAGCACCCCAGCTTCAGGAGCTGGTACTTCCAACACCACTTTATCGGTTTCAATTTCAACCAGCACTTCATCACGAGCGACAGCATCACCAGGCTGTTTATGCCATGTCGCTACGGTGGCGTCTGCTACTGATTCGGGTAGATCTGGAACCAGAATTTCAACTGTCATATCGGTCTTTTCCTTTTACTTCTTGTTCTTAGGCTAGGGTCAAAGCGTCTTCAATTAACGCTTTCTGCTGTTTCAAGTGTACCGACATATAGCCCACCGCCGGTGATGCTGATGCTGGTCGACCCGCATATTTTAAATCCGCTCCGGCCGGGATAGCCGCGCGGAAATTGTGCTGGCTACTGTACCAAGCGCCTTGGTTTTGTGGCTCTTCTTGACACCAAACATAATCGACGACATTGGTATAAGGTGCGATTGCTGCTTGTACTTCTTCAATTGGGAATGGATACAATTGCTCAATACGAACAATAGCCACATCATCTTGCTGATTGTTTCGGCGTTGCTCAAGCAAATCGTAATAAACCTTGCCAGAACAGAAAACAACCCGCTTAACTTTCGCGGCATCCAACGAATCAATCTCACCGATTGCTGGTAAAAATGAGCCGTTAGCCAACTCCTCCATACTTGAGGTACAAAGTGGGTGACGCAACAAGGACTTCGGTGACATCACGATCAGTGGGCGACGCATTTTACGCACCACTTGACGGCGTAGCATGTGATAGACCTGTGCCGGAGTGGATGGAATCACCACTTGCATATTTTGCTCTGCACAAAGCTGTAAATAACGCTCTAAACGTGCAGAAGAGTGCTCTGGACCTTGGCCTTCATAACCATGAGGTAGCAGCATGGTCAAACCACATAAGCGTCCCCATTTTTGCTCACCAGAAGAAATAAACTGGTCGACCACTACCTGAGCACCGTTAGCAAAGTCACCAAACTGCGCTTCCCAAATGGTTAAGCCGCTTGGTTCGGCTGTTGCATAGCCATACTCAAAAGCCAATACCGCTTCTTCTGATAACACAGAATCGATGACTTCAAATGGACCTTGTTTGGTATGAATGTTCGCCAAAGGAACATAAGTACTGGCATCGGCTTGATTATGTAAAACCGAGTGACGATGGAAGAAAGTCCCACGTCCAGAGTCCTGACCAGAAATACGGATACGCTTACCATCGTCAACGAGCGTAGCGTAAGCCAAAGTTTCGGCCATTCCCCAGTCGAGCATTTTTTCACCAGAAACCATACTCATTCGGTCATGGTAAATTTTCTCAACTCGACTTTGCAGCTTATGACTTTCTGGATACTGACACACTTTTTCTCCCAACTCTTTTAGGCGTTGGAGAGGAAATTGATTATCCCAGTTTTCGTTCCATTCACGATTGATATAAGGTGACCAATCAACCGAGTGCATGGTCATCGGCCGCCACTCTTTCACCACCACTTCACCATGATCCAACGCATCACGATATTCATTCACTAACTGAGTCGCGGTTTCTAAGTCACACTCATTTTTGTCGGTGAGAATATCAGCGTAGATTTTGCGCGGTGTGGGATGTTTTTTGATTTTCTGATACATCAACGGCTGAGTCGCATTAGGCTCATCCGCTTCGTTGTGACCATGACGACGATAACAAACCAGTTCAATCACTACATCACGTTTAAACTCATTACGATAATCGAGAGCCAAACGAGTCACGAACGCCACCGCTTCTGGATCATCTGAGTTAACATGAAGAATTGGCGCCTGAACCATCTTCGCAATATCAGTACAGTACATGGTTGAACGTGTATCGCGAGGATTGGAAGTGGTAAAACCGACTTGGTTATTGATAACAATTCGAACCGTTCCACCCACACAGTAGCCGCGAGCTAAAGACATGTTAAATGTCTCAGCGACAACACCTTGTCCGGCAATAGCAGAGTCACCATGAATGGTGATCGGTAATACTCGGTTTCCTTCAGAATCACCTAAACGATCTTGACGAGCACGAACTGAACCGATAACCACTGGGTTGACGATTTCTAAATGCGAAGGGTTAAAGGCCAACGCTAAGTGCACATCACCGCCCGGGGTTGCGAAGTCTGCCGAGAAACCTTGGTGATATTTAACATCGCCAGTGCCCCATGTCTCATCATGCTTACCGGCAAACTCGTCAAACAAGTCCTGTGGCTTTTTACCCAATACGTTGACTAACATATTCAGGCGTCCACGGTGAGCCATACCGATCACCACTTCGCGCATACCATGAGTACCCGCGTGACGAATTAACTCTTTCATCATTGGAATTAACGCATCACCGCCTTCCAGTGAGAAACGTTTTGCGCCGGGGAATTTTGCACCAAGATAACGCTCCAAACCTTCTGCAGCCGTTAATTCCTCAAGAAACTTGCGCTTTTCTTCCAAAGTAAACTGAGGTTGGCCTAACACTGGCTCTAAACGTTGTTGAATCCATCGTTTTTGCTCAGTATCAATAATGTGCATGTATTCTGCACCCACTGAACCACAATAGATTTTGTTCAACGATTGATAGATATCTTTCAACTTCATGGTATCTGCGCCAACGGCAAAAGAGCCGACGTTGAACGTTTCTTCCATGTCATCTTCAGTTAAGTTATGGAATGAGGGGTCAAGTTCCGCCACCGGTGGGCGTTTCCATAAACCAAGAGGATCTAGTTGGGCAGCTTCATGACCGCGGAAACGGTAAGCGTTGATAAGCTGTAGAACTTTTACTTGTTTTGCATCGACTTCAGGATCACTAACTTGGACATTGTAATGCTTTGTCTCTTGAGCAAGCCGACGGAAGTAGTCACGGACACGCGAATGTGGTTGTTCAACCACATGATCAGGCTGCATAGGCAGACCATCAAAAACACGTTTCCACTCCTCACTCACCAGATCAGGATCACTTAGATACAGTTCGTAGAGATCTTCTACATAAGTTGCATTGGCGCCAGCCAAGTGTGAAGACTCGAGCCATGCCTTCATCACGCCGTTGTGCATTATTTTCCCTTAACCAGTAGTTTTCACGTTTGCTGCGGTCTATGCCGAGCTATAAAAGGCAGGCCCGAAGGCCTGCAATCTTTTCATCTAAACCGAGCGGTTGACCAGCATCGACTTGATATGGCCAATTGCTTTTGTCGGGTTTAATCCCTTAGGACAAACACTTACACAATTCATGATGCCATGGCAACGAAAAACGCTAAATGCATCATCAAGATTTGACAAGCGCTCATCTGTTGCCGTATCGCGGCTATCAATTAACCAACGATAAGCCGCTAGCAATCCTGCTGGACCGATAAATTTATCTGGGTTCCACCAGAACGACGGACAAGAAGTGGTACAACATGCACACATAATACATTCATACAGCCCATCCAAATGTGCGCGATCTTCAGGTAACTGGAGATGCTCACGAGAAGGCGGTATCTCACCGTCAGAAATCAAAAATGGTTTCACTTTGGCGTAGTTATCGTAGAACTGTGTCATATCGACGATTAAATCGCGCACGACGGGTAGACCCGGTAATGGGCGAATAACAATTTTACTGCCTTTCAAAGCAGAAAGAGGGGTAATACAGGCTAATCCGTTTTTACCATTCATGTTCAAACCATCAGAGCCACATACCCCCTCACGACAAGAACGACGAAAAGCGATCGATGGATCCTGCTCTTTCAATAAGATCAGAGCATCAAGCACCATCATGTCCGAACCTTCTGCAACGTCGAGCACATAATCTTTCATGTATGGCTTGCTATCAACATCCGGATTGTAACGATACAAAGAGAAGTTAAGTTTCATAGTTGAGTCCTCCCTTAGTATGTACGAGCTTTAGGTGGAAAAGCATCACGGTGAATCGGCGTCATATTGACATCACGCTTGTTCATCTGTTCGGTTTCTGGATCGTAGATGGAATGGCATAACCAATTAGCATCGTCACGTTCAGGATAATCGAAACGAGCATGAGCGCCTCGGCTTTCCGTACGATAATTCGCCGCCACGGCGGTAGAAAATGCCGTTTCCATAAGATTATCTAACTCTAAACATTCAATACGTTGAGTATTAAACTCTTTTGACTTATCGGCTAAATGCGCATTTTTCAAGCGATCACGAATAACTTTCAGCTCTTCAAGTCCGGTTGCCATGGCTTCTCCTTCTCTAAATACCGAGAAGTTATTTTGCATACAACGTTGCAAATCTTTACGAATTTGTACCGGATCTTCGCCACCAGTACTGTTTTCCCAACGCATCGTACGAGCAAGAGAAGCTTCGATATCTGATTGTGTTGCGGGGCGAGCTTCCGTTTGCGCGGCTAAAGTCTCACCAAGGTGTAATCCTGTCGCACGACCAAATACCACTAAATCTAATAATGAGTTACCACCGAGACGGTTTGCGCCATGAACTGAAACCGAGGCTATTTCGCCACAAGCGAACAAACCTTGCACTTCAATATCTTTGCCGTTTCTATCTTGTTTGATGGCTTGACCAGAGACCTGAGTCGGTACTCCTCCCATCATATAATGACAAGTAGGAATCACCGGAATCGGCTCTTTAACGGGATCAACATGGGCAAAAGTCCGAGACAGTTCGCAAATACCCGGTAGGCGTGATTCAAGAACATCTCGACCTAAATGGTCTAGTTTCAGCTTAATGTGTGGACCCCATGGGCCATCACAACCACGGCCTTCACGGATTTCAATCATCATTGAGCGAGCAACCACGTCACGGCCAGCTAAATCTTTCGCATTAGGCGCATAGCGCTCCATAAAGCGTTCACCATCTTTATTCAGTAGATAACCACCTTCACCACGACACCCTTCTGTCACTAGCACACCAGCGCCAGCAATCCCTGTTGGATGGAATTGCCACATTTCCATGTCCTGCATCGGAACACCGGCGCGCAATGCCATACCCACACCATCACCAGTATTAATGTGCGCATTGGTTGTTGACGCATAAATTCTTCCGGCACCGCCAGTAGCCAGTACAGTGGCCTTCGATTTAAAGTAGCAAATTTCACCCGTTTCCATGCACAACGCTGTACAACCCAAAACAGCGCCATCTTGGTTTTTAACGAGATCCAGTGCATACCATTCGGAGAAAATGGTCGTTTTGTATTTAATGTTCTGCTGATAAAGCGTGTGCAACAGCGCATGACCAGTCCGGTCAGCAGCGGCGGCAGTACGTGCCGCTTGCTCACCACCAAACTCTTTCGATTGGCCACCAAATGGGCGTTGATAAATCGAACCGTCTTCAAAACGAGAGAAAGGCAGCCCCATACGCTCAAGCTCAATCACCGATTGAGGGCCATTTTTACACATGTACTCAATTGCATTCTGATCACCAATGTAGTCTGAACCTTTAACGGTATCGTACATGTGCCACTGCCAATCATCTTTATGTGAGTTACCCAAGGCTACAGTAATGCCGCCCTGAGCTGAGACCGTGTGCGAACGAGTTGGAAATACTTTAGATAGCAAAGCACAGGTTAAACCTTGCTCTGAGATTTGTAGCGCGGCGCGCATGCCGGCACCGCCAGCACCGATAACAACAGCATCGAATTCACGAACAGGAATAGTCACTTACACACCCCACAATACGAATAGGCCAGAGAAAAAGTATCCAAATAACACCGCAATAACGACCAATTGCAAAACACTGCGCAACTTTGAGCACTTGACGTAATCGGTCAATACTTGCCAAAGCCCTATCCAGCCATGAATCAAAATACAAACTAAGGTCAACATGGTGAACACTTTAGTGAAAGTGCTAGAGAAAAACTGAGTCCATGTTAAATAGGTAATGTCAGTGAAAGCACAAAACAACACTACGTAAAGGGTATAAAGGGTCATAAGAATGGCCGTGGCACGAATCAAGAGATAATCGTGTACCCCATTACGACCAAACGAAGAAACATGCTTTACCATACTAATACCCCCGCTAACACTGATAACACTAGCGTGATAACCAATGATATTTTGGCACTCAGCGCACCACTTTCTAACTCTTCAAAATACCCCATATCCATAAGAAGATGACGTATACCACCGACAATATGATAGGCCAATGCCGTTAAGATGCCCCAAAGAACAAACTTGACAAAAAAGCCATTAACGATATGACTCGCCTCCATAAATCCTATTGGTGATGACAAAGAGAGGGACAGTAACCATAACAATATACCGACCGCCACAAACGTTATGATCCCCGCGATACGATGCAGGATAGAAACGATGGCTGTGATCGGAAAGCGTATAGTCTGCAGATCTAGATTAACCGGTCTTGACTTTCTTTCTTTCACGGGCTTGCTCACTCAGCTCTAATTGAAGCATTTATAGTTATCGATGAAATTTGGCAACAAACCGACAAAACCTAACATTTATTCAACAAATAAACGGCGATAACTGCGCTTACATTGTAAAAAAAATGTTAATTACAAGGTTAAGTGTTTTTACCTTGAATTGTTTTGAGCTTTGAATTTATAAGGTTTTTACCAAAATTTGCTACGCCTTTATACGGCTGGCAACATTATACAACAAATGATGTAACAATTTTTGCTACACAGAACAGATTTTTAACTTTATATGTATAAAAAATCAAAGTAAGTGCACACATCGGAGGAGAAAAATTGACTTTAATGGCGATCGGACGTACAAGAATGACACACAAACATCCTGGACGGATCAAATAATAAATAAAGGAGATTGTCTATGGCAGATAAAAAAGCGACCCTTCATATCGAAGGAAAAGCGCCCATTGAGCTGCCGATTATGGATGGAACAATAGGTCCTCAAGTAATCGACGTTCGTCAGTTAGGTTCAAATGGTTATTTTACTTTTGACCCGGGTTTTCTTGCCACTGCATCTTGTGAATCTCAAATCACTTATATCGATGGTGACAAAGGTATTTTGTTACATCGCGGCTTTTCTATCGAACAGTTAGCCAATAATGCTGATTATTTAGAAGTCTGTTATATCCTTCTTTATGGTGAAGCCCCTAACCGTGAACAATACGAAGAGTTTAAGAAGATAGTTACTCGCCACACCATGGTTCACGAGCAAATTGCTAGTTTCTTCCACGGTTTCCGCCGCGATGCTCACCCAATGGCGGTGATGTGTGGCGTAGTCGGTGCATTAGCGGCTTTCTATCACGATTCACTGGATATCAATAACGATACACACCGAGAAATTGCTGCTTATCGTTTATTATCAAAAATGCCGACCTTGGCTGCAATGTGTTATAAATACTCGATTGGTCAACCATTTATCTATCCACGTAACGATTTAACCTATGCAGAAAACTTCCTACACATGATGTTTGCTAATCCGTGTGAAGAATATGAAGTTAATCCTGTCGTCGCTCGTGCTATGGATAAAATATTCACTTTGCATGCCGATCATGAGCAAAATGCATCAACATCAACCGTTCGTTTAGCCGGTTCTTCAGGTGCCAATCCTTTTGCTTGTATTGCCGCAGGTATCGCATCACTGTGGGGACCTGCTCATGGTGGAGCGAACGAAGCTTGCTTACGCATGCTAGAAGAAATTGGTTCTGTCGATAAAATTCCTGAGTACGTGACCCGAGCAAAAGATAAAGATGACCCATTCCGCTTAATGGGCTTTGGTCATCGGGTGTACAAAAACTACGACCCACGTGCAACCGTTATGCGTGACGCTTGTCATGATGTACTTAAAGAACTCAACATTAACGATCCTCTCTTGGATGTCGCGATGGAACTTGAGCGTATTGCACTTTCTGACCCCTATTTTGTGGAGAAGAAACTCTATCCGAACGTTGATTTCTATTCAGGTATTATTCTCAAAGCCATCGGTATTCCAGTCTCCATGTTTACCGTTATCTTTGCTATGTCACGCACGATAGGTTGGATCGCGCACTGGAATGAAATGCATTCAGACGTCAACAACAAGATAGGCCGTCCTCGTCAGCTTTATACTGGGCAAAAACTTCGTGAGTTTGTGCCATTGCATGAGCGCCAATAGGTCGCCACTTCAAATCAACGAACAGAGCAGCCGATGAGGCTCCTCTGTTCAAGCCGATAAAAAATCAAGAGCGAGATTTCCTCGCTCTTTTAATTTATACCGGATTATCAATATCAATAAACTCCACCACAAAACCATGTTCGTGACTTAACCATTCACCCAATGCTTTAACACCATAACGCTCGGTAGCGTGATGACCCGCAGCAAAATAATGAATGTTTAGTTCTCGTGCCGCATAAGTGGTACGCTCAGATATTTCACCAGAAATAAACGCATCCATTCCTTGCTCTGCAGCCAGTTCAATATAATCTTGACCACCACCCGTGCACCAAGCGATATTTTTAATCGGTTTGTTATTTTGCTCAGGAGCAATATGCAATGGCTGACGGTGAAGTACCGTTTGTAGATGCTGGGCAAACTCATCACCAGAGTAATGACGGTTGAGGCAACCGTACATAGCGACAGATTGAGCATGCCCTTCTAGCCCGCCCTCCACTTGAATGCCAAGTAATTGAGCGAGCTGAGCGTTATTCCCCAATTGAGGATGAATATCCAGTGGTAAATGATAGGCAAACAAATTAATGTCATGTTTGATTAACTGTCGCAATCGTTGCCCTTTCATCCCGCGAATCGCCTCTGATTCTCCTTTCCAAAAATAGCCATGATGGACAAGTAGTGCATCAGCTTGACGTTCAATCGCTTGTTCAATTAACGCTTTCGAGGCCGTAACACCCGTGATGATTTTTTTTATTTCCGCTTTACCTTCGACTTGCAAGCCGTTAGGGCAGTAATCTTTCACTAATTGTGGAGACAAGGTCTCATTTAACAACGCTTCTAACTGTAAGTTGTTCATATTTTGTTCCATTAAACTATTGTTATGACGTGTTTATAACAATTTCAGGCTAGAATGTCGAAAACGGAATGGTAACCGTAGATGGTGCTCACGATGGATATAAAACAGCTTATGCAATGGGTGGTAACCACTCCTCCAATCTTTCAAGGGGCAGAGCCAATAGTCTCTAAAGTTCCTTTTATTCAACCGTCTTATCAGCAATGGCCAACTTATCAAGGTAATCAGCGACTAGGATTTATTTATCAATTTTTATGTCAACAATTATTCACCGCGACTCCTCGCTATAATGCCGTATCAGAAGAGATTCAGCTTAATCAACAAGGCACAACTCTAGGCTCGATAGATTTTATTGCCAAAAACCGCAAAACAGAACAATACGAACATTGGGAAGTGGCCATCAAGTTCTACCTACTTCATCAAGGGAAATGGTATGGCCCCAATGCTGAAGATAGGCTAGATCTCAAACTCAACCACATGCTCAACCATCAACTCCCTTTGTCCAGCAATGCTGTTTTTTGTCAGCAATATCCATTATGGGCCAATGCTCGCCCCCATTTGTTGATGCAAGGCCGCCTATATACCAACCCATTCCAGCCAGAACCCATTCCAACAGAATGCTTAGGGTATCCACTCAATCCTTCTCAAATTCAAGGTCATTGGTGTTATCAACATCAACAGTCATTGATTGACGAGCCTTTATATCGATTAGAGAAACCACAATGGTTAACCGGCCGAGATAAACAAAGCCCACGCTATCAAGGCGAAGAATTAGGTTTTGTGCACTGCCAAAGCCAGTCAGGAATATTTTGGTTTATTATGCCTGACGAATGGCCATCAATGACGTGATACAAAACAGGCCATGAACATCCATTCATGGCCTGTTTTTCACTCAACCAATCTCATCATCTGATTCGTTATAGTCCCGCATTTTTAAAGACTTGATTGACAATCTCTTGCGCTTCTTGCTCTATCTGTTTTAAATGTTCCTCGCCTTTAAAACTCTCACAATAAATTTTATAAATATCTTCTGTCCCTGATGGGCGTGCAGCAAACCAACCATGATCAGTCGTCACTTTTAACCCACCAATCGCTGCGCCGTTGCCAGGAGCATGGGTTAAACGAGCAGTAATCACATCTCCGGCTAAAGTTTGTGCCGTGACCATCTCAGCAGAAAGCTGGCTCAAGATAGCTTTTTGTGGTCCATTGGCTACGGCTTGAATGCGGCTGTAGTGCGATTCACCATGCTTCGCCGCCAATTGATCGTAATATTGCTGAGGATTTTTACCAGTTACCGCGGTTATCTCCGCAGCAAGTAAGCACAGAATAATACCATCTTTATCTGTTGACCAAGCGGTCCCATCTTGACGCAAGAACGACGCACCGGCGCTCTCTTCTCCACCAAAACCAAAATGGCCGCTGTATAGCCCATCCACGAACCACTTAAAACCAACAGGTACTTCACACAATTCACGTCCTAAATCAGCCACGACTTTATCGATCATGGCACTCGAAACCAGCGTTTTCCCCACCGCAACTTCTGATTTCCAGGCAGAGCGATGTCGATAGAGGTAATCGATACAAACGGCTAGGAAATGGTTAGGATTCATTAAACCCTGTGGGGTAACAATACCATGACGATCATAATCAGGGTCATTACCAAACGCTAAATCGTATTGGTCTTTCAGTGCTAATAAGCCAGCCATCGCATAGGGAGATGAGCAATCCATACGCACTACGCCGTCTTTATCCAGTGACATAAACTGGAACGTAGGATCAATCGCTTCACTAACTAACGTTAAATCTAAATCGTACGTTTGAGCAATTTGTCGCCAATAATCAATTCCGCTGCCACCTAATGGGTCGACCCCCATCTTCAGTTTGGCTTTCTGAATCGCGGCCATATCGACAACATTCACTAAGTCGTCAACATAAGGTTTCACTAAATCAATCTGCTTCAATAAAGGTGACTGTTTCGCTTCAACAATAGCCACGCGTTTCACCCCGCGCAAACCATCGGCAATTAGCTGATTAGCTCGATTTTCAATCGCTTTGGTAAGCTCACCTTCCGCGGGTCCACCATGGGTAGGATTGTATTTGATACCGCCATCTTGAGGTGGATTGTGTGATGGAGTAATAACAATACCATCCGCTTTATCAGCATGTTGTTGGTTATAGGTCAAGATGGCATGAGAGATACCCGGCGTTGGCGTATAACCATTATCCTGTTGAATAATGACTTCCACCTGATTGGCAATGAGCACTTCGAGCACACTACTTAAGGCAGGTTCAGATAAAGCATGCGTATCTTTACCAACAAAAATAGGCCCGGTTGTACCCAATTCTGTGCGTAGATCAACGATCGCTTGCGCGATAGCTAAAATATGATGTTCATTGAACGTGAATTTATCAGCCGACCCTCTATGGCCGGAAGTACCAAATTCAACCTTATGCTGCGGATTACTCGCATCGGGTTGAAACAGGTAGTAATGAGAAACTAAAGCCGGAATATTATGTAAATCTTGTTGTTGTGCTTTTTGTCCTGCACGAGGGTGCATAGCCATAATGACATCCTTTTAAAAATAATAATCAATAAAAAACCTCATAATACGCATTTTTATATGCCCAGTATGAGGTTCTAGTCAGACTTTTAACGGCTGATCGTGTCACTTCAGATAGATAGGGTGACTTTTTCAATGATATCTGCTGGAAAATTCATTTTCAGCATCACTTGCTCGACCATTTGCTGTTTACGGCTGGTGTTGTTATTGGTAATTACCCATAACGGCGTATTTGGAATCGCTTTTGGTTTTGTCGTTTGGCCGTTCGCCAGTAAGGTCGCTTCGTTATCAGCAAAGTAAACTCGCTTGCGTCCCTTAACGATCATGGCATCTGAGAAGCTCGCTGGATCGATACGATAGAGTGTGGATAGAACTAACATAAAACGATCAACGGCTTTTTTCAGTGCAGAAAATTCATCTGAAATCAGTAACTCGCGCATCGCCTTAACACTATCAACTTTTGTCTCTTGAGCCGCATCTTTACTGACCACTAACCCTTTAGGAGCAGTGATAGCCGGTGTAGCCGCAAGACTCTGACTATCAACCTTCAATAAGCGACGTAAAATATCGGAAGCGCTCTCACCAATGTGTAGGGTTTGACTGGCAATATAACGGTATAGATCTTCATCAACCTCAATTGTTTTCATTCGCTTTTCACAATCTCTATGTTTAAACTCTGGGGGATTATAGCGAGATCTTTACCGATACTCTACGTTAAACCCATTACTAATAAGATAAAATGTCAGCACTGCTTAATTACAAACTCGAAGGTGAGGGTCACACCGTCGTTCTGATCCATGGTTTATTTGGTAATTTAGACAATTTAGGGCTACTCGCAAGAGATCTGAAACACGATCATCAAGTGCTGAGTATTGACCTACGTAACCATGGACAATCGTTTCACTCTTCAGAACATAACTACGCCCTAATGGCGCGAGATGTCGATCAACTGCTTACCAAATTGTCGATAACTCAAGCCACCGTTATTGGTCATTCAATGGGTGGTAAAGTTGCGATGAAATTAGCCGATCTAGCACCAGAAACGGTTCAACAGTTGGTGATATTAGACATGGCCCCCGTCGCCTATACCGTACATCGTCACCAACAAGTACTTGATGGGCTCGATGCGGTGTTAGAACAAAAACCGTCCTCTCGTAGTGAAGTGATGACCTTGTTAGCTCAGCATATCGATGAGGAAGGCGTCCGCCAATTTTTAGGGAAATCACTGGTCAACCAAGATAGTGTTATGACTTGGCGATTTAACGTACCAGCCATTAAGGCTAACTATTGGAATATTCTTGGCTGGGAACCAATTGCCAGTAACTCAACCCCGACATTATTTATTAAAGGGGCCGATTCAAATTACTTAATGGCAGAACATCAACCCGCCATCCAGCAACAATTTAGCCGAGCAAAAGCACACGTTATCGCCAATACCGGCCACTGGTTACATGCTGAAAAACCAGCAGAAGTACTCCGTGCGATTCGTAAATTTATCCTCTAAATCGCTTAATCCATAACAAGTTAAGGGAAATTTGAAAGTCAATAGGTGGATTAACTTTAACAAATAACAGTGGTATAGTTCGCGCAAGCAGATTGATTTAAAGGTAAAGACTTTATGGCAAGTGTAGGTATCTTTTTTGGTAGCGATACAGGTAACACCGAAGCTATTGCAAAAATGATTCAAAAACAACTCGGTAAACAACTGGTTCACGTACAAGATATCGCGAAAAGTAGTAAAGAAGATATTGATAACTTTGATCTTTTATTGCTTGGTATTCCCACTTGGTACTATGGTGAAGCGCAGTGTGATTGGGATGACTTTTTCCCAGAACTAGAAGCGATTGATTTTTCAACTAAACTCGTGGCTATTTTTGGTTGTGGTGACCAAGAAGACTACGCTGAGTATTTCTGTGATGCTATGGGTACGGTTAGAGATATCATTCAAGCTAAAGGCGCAACGATTGTTGGCCATTGGCCGACGGAAGGTTATGAGTTTGAAGCCTCTAAAGCCCTAGTTGATGACAGCCACTTTGTCGGTTTATGTATTGACGAAGACCGTCAACCTGAACTTACTGAGCAGCGAGTGACCGCTTGGGTTCAACAAGTATATGAAGAAATGTGCTTAGCTGAGCTAGAAGACTAAAAAGAACCGCCCTAATTTGGGCGGTTCTTTTTAACACAAACTCTTTATGAATGATTGGATCTGCTTACCACAATAGCTGGCCTAAAAACGGCGCAATCAGTACCGTCACCATCCCAGCTATCATCATCACGACACTCGATACCACGCCTTCTGCATTACCCATTTGATACGCTTTCGCAGTCCCTGCACCATGGGCAGAAGCGCCTAAACTCGCACCACGCCCAAATCGAGAACGAATCGATAAGAAGGTTAATAGACTTTCACCCACGGCCATGCCAATAACTCCAGTGAGAACGACAAACAGTGCCGTTAAGTCACTTTCACCACCAATGGCGCGCGTTGCTTCCACAGCAAAAGGCGTCGTTATTGAGCGCATCGCCAAGCTACGCTGCAGTAACTCTGGTAATTCAAACCAGCGAGCCAGCAAGACCGTACTGCTTACAGCAACAATCACTGACACAACCACACCAACCGACAATGACAACCAATGACGACGAATTAAGACTCGATTATCGTACACAGGAATCGCAAAGGCGACGGTGGCCGGTCCAAGTAGCCATAATAACCAACGAGACTCTTCCATATAGGATGGATAAGGAATATCCATACCGATAACAATCAGCACCAAAAGGAGTGGAGCTAATAATAAAGGCATTAAAAAAATCGTTCGCTTACGCTGATAAAGCATTTTACAGACGTAATACAGAGCTAAAGTTAGTACCAAACACGTCATACCGAGTAATGAAATCGAGTGCAACATTATCAGGCTCCCGCTAACTTATTACTTTTTCGACGCGCTAATTTAAGTTCGAGACGGTACAATCTATCGACTACCCACGCGGTAATCGCAATCACTAAAACCGTACTCAGTACTAACACTAAAATAATTCTCCCCCCCTGCTCTCGAACCAGCGGCTGATAATTAACCACAGCAACTACTGCTGGAACAAAAAACAGTAACATTTCCGCTAAAAGCCAAGCAGCCCCTCGTCGTAGCCATTCAACGTTGACTATTTTACTGAAGACCAAAGCAAGCAATAACAGCATCCCCGTTAGATTGGCAGGGAGCGGTAAATGAAAATAATCAACCAAGCGATCTGCTATTAACCATATCAGGCCTAACGCGGCAATTTGCCCAACGGTCAGCAAAACGGTTCTGAGTTTTTTCATGGCATCATTCGCTCATAATGTGAAATTAATCACATTATAGAGAGCGTTAAAATTTTCATAAAATGAATTTTTATTATAAAAATTATGCCAATATAGAATAAACCTACCATCAGAGTCTCAGTTATGGATATCAAAGCCCTACGTTATTTTGTGGAACTCATCAATCAACAAAGTTTTACTCGTGCATCAGAGAAGCTTTTTGTTACCCAACCAACGATCAGTAAAATGATCCGTAGTCTTGAGCAAGAAATTGGTCAACCATTACTCCATCGCCAAGGTCATCGCTTTTGGTTAACCGATGCCGGACACATTGTATATTTACGAGCACAAGAAATTTTGGCTCACTTTACTCAACTAGAAGCCGAACTGATCGATCTAAATCAACTCCAAGGGGGGCAACTGCGTTTAGGTATTCCCCCGATGGTTGGCCATCTTTATGCAGGGTTGATCCGGCAATACAGGCAAATCTATCCAGCGGTGGAAATGACGATAGTCGAGTATGGCGGAAGGAAAATAGAACAAGCCGTACTTGATGGAGAGTTGGATGTCGCTATTACTATGTTATCGCGTCATGCAGAACAACATCTCAGCACCTTAGTACTAGACAGTTACCCAATTTACGCAGTATTACCGCAAACCATGCCTTGGTCTGCCATGGCAAAGATCGATTGGTCATCACTCAAAGAAGAACCTTTTTATCTTTATACAGAAGACTTTACCTTAAGCGATTATGTTGATCAGCAATGTCTAACACACGGATTTACACCACAAATTGCGGCGCGAAGTAGCCAATGGGATTTTCTCGTTGCGCTTGTAAAAAGTGGCATCGGAGTCGCCTTTTTACCCGAACCACTCTGTTTAAGAATCCAAAATGAAGGGGTACTGATTAAACCACTAACCCCAAGTATTGACTGGACATTGAGTGCTATCTGGCATAGTGAACGTTACCTTTCTCGCACCGCAGAAGCTTGGATACAACTTTGTCGCACTCATCCATCGTCTCGATGAACGCGATTACGCAGCATTATCTGTTTGATAATCTCCGTCTTGACGGTACTTAGGTTTTTTACGGACATACAGTTTGCGATGTACTTCAGACACAACTTCACCTTGTTTATCTTTGACATGAATAATAAACTCAGGAAAACATTTATCACCATTCGCCGTCGCAACCAATATCGCGTCCAGTTGAGCTTGAGAAATCAAAAACTCAGCGTATAAATCGCTGTGCCCAGGTTTAATAAAGTTAATGCTCGCCTCTTTATCCCAAACATAATATTGACGACCTAAAATTCCCATCAGCATCAATGAATATACAGGATCCGTTAAAGAGAAGATGCTGCCACCATATTGGGAACGATTGGCATTTTTGTTCCACCAACGAAGCTTTAAACGTAATCTAGCCTCGCGGAAGTCTTCACTGATTGACTCGATTTTTATCCCAGATCCCCAAAAAGGTGGCCAACTATTTAATGCCCACTTCACAATATTGGGTTTATACAACTTCTCAAGTGTTTTATTCATGCTATCCGTGCCTTAGACTCTATCTCATCTTCACTGATCGTGATGCTCGATGAGCATCTAACTCAATGAAGCTACACACAAGTTAATGTTGCATAATTGTAACTGGTCAGATCAGATTTCTCCGTGATGAAACTCGATTTTGTGGTAATTACAGTAACCCTTTGAAGTTCGTGGTTTATTGTTTTAATCGAGTGGCCTATAATGTGGAACAACATTGACCTCTGTTTACGACTGCAGATCATCAACGGGAAAGTATATGTCAGACAATAACCAAGCGCTAAAGGATGCCGGTCTTAAAGTAACCCTTCCACGGCTAAAGATTTTAGAAGTATTACAGCAGCCTGAGTGCCAACATATTAGTGCTGAGGAGCTGTACAAGAAGCTGATTGATCTCGGTGAAGAGATCGGCCTTGCCACCGTTTATCGCGTGTTAAATCAATTTGATGACGCTGGTATCGTGACTCGCCATCATTTTGAAGGTGGAAAATCAGTTTTCGAACTCTCAACCCAGCACCATCACGACCATCTTGTTTGTCTTGATTGTGGTGAAGTGATTGAGTTTTCTGACGAGGTTATCGAACAGCGTCAAAAAGAGATCGCTGCACGTTACAATGTTCAGCTGACTAATCATAGTTTATATCTTTATGGTAAATGCGCTGATGGGGGTTGTAAAAATAACCCTTCAGCCCATAAGGCCCGATAAGATAAATAAAAAAACCACCGCAAGGTGGTTTTTTTGTTCGCCAGTCATGGACGAAGATATTGATAGCGTACGAGGCTATTTTGTCAATTACAAATAATCTCGGATCAACACTTCCGCAATTTGTACCGCGTTGGTTGCAGCCCCTTTGCGAACATTATCTGCCACCACCCACAAATTGATTCCGCTATGATGACTAATATCATTACGGACGCGTCCAACTAATACCGTATCTTTGCCACCGGAATCACGGACTTGAGTTGGGAAATCTTGTCCTTGAAAAACCTCAATTCCTTCTGTTTGTTCCAAGAGGCTGATGACTTGCTCAGCATCAATTGGGCTACGAGTCTCAATATGCAACGCTTCTGCATGACCATAGAACACTGGAACTCGGACACACGTTGGGTTAACCATTATGGCAGGATCATTGAAGATTTTTTGTGTTTCCCACACCATCTTCATCTCTTCCTTGGTGTAACCATTATCCATAAATTGATCGATTTGTGGGATACAGTTAAAAGCAATTTGTTGACTAAACGTACCCGCATCAACAGGAAGCCCATTCAATAGCTTCGCCGTTTGCGCTGCTAGTTCATCGATTCCTGCCTTACCTGCTCCAGATACGGACTGATAAGTGGTCACATTAATTCGTTCAATGCCAACCGCATCATAAATCGGTTTTAAGGCGACCAACATTTGGATGGTGGAACAATTAGGGTTAGCAATAATATTGCGATTACGAAACTCGGCAATCGCCTGTGGATTCACCTCTGGAACCACTAACGGAACATCGTAGTCATAACGAAATTGAGAGGTATTATCAATGACAATCACCCCTGCGTCAGCGGCAATCGGCGCCCAATGAGCAGAAAGCTCGCCACCGGCTGAGAACAACGCAATATGAACCGATGACCAATCAAATTCTTCAACGTTTTGTACTCGTATGGTTTTCCCATTAAAGCGATAGGTCTTGCCTTCGCTGCGCTCGCTCGCGAGTAAAAACAGTTCACCGACAGGAAATTTGCGCTCTTGCAATACTTCCAGCATGGTTTCCCCAACCGCGCCCGTTGCACCGAAAATCGCAACATTAAATTCTTGGCTCATTTGTAACCTCTATTGTAAATCCGAGTTGCGCCAGTGGCTCTAATTGACATGAGTCATCACCCACTAGCTTAATTGCGCTATATTCACGCCGATCCCAATACTGTTTGCGCATCTGATCAAACGCATCGGGTTGATGTATCTGCCGACGAAACAGAGCATCATCTCGTCGCACATCATAAATAAGTTGCGTTAAGCTGAGCAAGGTTGCTTCATCCCAAGCACGATTCAACACTGCTTCAGGCACAGGGGCTATGGGTAATAAACTGGATGGATTCGCCCAGAGCGCCTTGCCTAAAAACTCACAGTATTGATTAAAAACCATGGTCGTACCACGAGCTTTACCTTCTAAACCATAACCCGCGATATGGGGCGTCGCAAATGCCAATAATGGCAGCAGTTCTAAATCCACCTGCGGTTCAAATTCAAAAACATCAAGAGCTGCGGTAAAGCCATCACCTTGTTGTAAACGTGCCTTCAATGCCGCATTGTCGACCACAGGACCTCGCGCCGCATTAATCAATATTTGATCGCCTCGTAAACCAGCCAATATCTGCTCATTAATTAAATGGTGAGTGGGCCACTCGCCCTGCTGAGTGATCGGCGTATGCAAGGTTATCACATCCGCTTCCGTCAACAGTTGCTCCAGAGGCGTAAATACTCGCGTATCCCCTTGCGCCTGTTTAGGTGGGTCATTAAGCAGCACGTTGATCCCTAATCCTGTCAAGCAATGGGCTAAGTAGCTGCCCACCTGTCCGGCACCAATGATGCCGATGGTTTTATCAAAAATAGAGAAACCTTGCTGCTGCGAAAGCACCATTAAGACACTAAACACATACTCTGCAACGCCGACTTTATTACAACCGGGCGCGGCGGTAAAAAATATACCTCGCTCAGCCAATAGCGCTTGATCAACGTGATCCATTCCCGCCGTTGCCGTACCGACAAAAGCCAGTCGATTCGCTTTACTCAATAGATCAGCATCCACTTTAGTGACCGAACGAATCATCAATGCATCAATATCAATTAAATCGCCAGCCGTTAACGTACGGCCTGGTTTAAGAATGA
This sequence comes from Vibrio injensis, assembly GCF_001895205.1. Taxonomy (GTDB): domain Bacteria; phylum Pseudomonadota; class Gammaproteobacteria; order Enterobacterales; family Vibrionaceae; genus Vibrio; species Vibrio injensis. Next base: position 603,902 of record NZ_BDJF01000016.1, read on the forward strand.
CCTCACCAAGCTGACTAAACAGTTGCTCAGCGTAAGGCATATTTTCGTCGATCAAGATTTTCATAGCCGAATTCACACTATTAGATTGTCATTAGGATCATGATAGGCCTAAAACCCTGAGGGCTCATTTGCCAATACGTGATGAAGATTTTGTTGGGCATTGTGCAGAAAAGCACTCTGTGTGTCGAGCATAAAAATACCCGGTGCCAAAAGGCTACCGGGCAAATACCCAGAACAAAAGGATCTCGTCCCGCTCTCAAGGGACAGAGTCTGCGTCTGTGTGATCGGTGATCCCGATCAGCTCTGGAAATGGCTCACCTTGAACAAGAAGGTGATTAAGCTTGGTATTTTTTGATCACCAAAGTGGCGTTAGTACCACCAAAGCCAAAGCTGTTTGACATGACGGTATTGAGCTCTTGTTCACGTGGTTGAGTAACAATATCTAACCCCTCAGCAGCGGGATCAAGATTATCAATATTGATGCTAGGGGCGATAAAATTATGATGCAGCATCAAGGTAGAATAAATCGCCTCATGAACGCCTGCTGCGCCTAACGCGTGCCCCGTCATTGCTTTCGTTGCAGAAATCGCAGGGCTATGACCGCCAAAGATTTCTTGAATTGCACCCAGCTCTTTCACATCACCGACAGGTGTCGACGTACCATGGGTGTTGACATAATCAACGCTATCGACATTTTGCATCGCCATTCGCATACAACGAGCCGCACCCTCACCAGACGGTGCCACCATATCGTAGCCATCAGAGGTTGCGCCATAACCCACAAGTTCGCCGTAAATTTTTGCACCGCGTGCCAAAGCATGCTCTAACTCTTCAATTACCAGCATACCGCCGCCACCAGAAATAACGAAACCATCGCGATCAGCATCATAGGTACGAGAGGCTTTATCTGGCGTATCATTATACTTGGTCGATAATGCACCCATGGCATCAAACATCATCGTCAATGTCCAATCCAGTTCTTCACCGCCACCAGCAAACACAATATCTTGTTTACCAAGCTGAATCAGTTCCATCGCATTACCAATACAGTGTGCAGAAGTCGCACAGGCTGAACTGATCGAATAGTTAACACCACGAATTTTAAACGGTGTAGCCAAACAAGCCGATACTGTAGAAGACATCGTACGCGGCACCATATAAGGACCAATACGTTTAACGCCTTTTTCACGTAAAGTATCCACCGCAATAGCTTGGTTAAGTGAAGAAGCACCACCAGAACCCGCCACGATACCGGTACGGTCATTCGATACTTGTTCAGGAGTCAATCCAGCATCGGCAATGGCCTGCTCCATAGAAAGATAAGCATAAGCCGCTGCATCACCCATAAAGCGCATCTGCTTGCGATCAATATGATCCGCTGGGTTTATCTTTAAATCACCCCAAACTTGTGAACGTAACCCCTGTTCTTTGAATTGCTCAGAGGCTGTGATACCTGATTTGCCGGCTTTAAGAGACGCTAAAACTTCTTGGACGTTGTTACCGATACTGGAAATAATTCCCATCCCGGTGATGACGACTCGTTTCATGTGACATTCCTATAATTCAAAATTCCGCTAAATGATAACCAAGATAAGTAACAGAAGTGGTCAGCTTTCCTATAAATCCGTACAATCTTGCTCTATTAATGCCTTATTTGCTAGAAATCATCGCTTATGACTTCCATCACTCATGCACAATTGGCTTGGAATGACGCCGGAACCCCTGTCTCAGACCAATTTGACGACGTCTATTTTTCTAATGCCAATGGTTTAGAAGAGACACGCTATGTCTTTCTCAGTCAGAATCATCTCCCACAAAGATGGCGAGAATATGACCAACGGCACTTTGTGATTGCTGAAACGGGTTTTGGCACTGGATTAAACTTTCTCGCGACATGGCAATGTTTCGATCAATTTCGTCAGCAAAACCCTAATGCAGCGATTAAGACATTGCACTTTATCAGCTTTGAAAAATATCCGCTCAATAAAAACGATCTGATCAAGGCCCATCAAGCTTGGCCGGAACTCACCGACTACGCCGAACAATTGCATCAAGCCTATCCTTTGGCGCTGCCTGAATGCCATCGAATTACGTTGGCAGATGGTGCGGTTATTTTAGATTTGTGGTTTGGGGATATTAAAAACTGCTTACCTCAAGTGGCGGTTTCTGAACATGGTTTAGTTGATGCTTGGTTTTTAGATGGCTTTGCTCCGAGTAAAAACCCAGAAATGTGGAGCCAAGGTTTATTTGATGGTATGAGTCAGTTAGCCAAAGAACATTGCACCTGCGCTACCTTTACCGCCGCAGGATTCGTTCGCCGAGGGCTCAATCAAGCTGGATTTATGATGAACAAGGTGAAAGGGTTTGGCACCAAGCGAGAAATGCTCGCCGGTAGGATTGAGCATAAAAAGCCATACTGCAACATTAAGCCTTATTACCAGATTGAAGCGACAGAGTCTGTCCATGATGTAGCGATCATCGGCGGCGGCATTGCTAGCGCAACACTGGCCTACGCTCTAACCCAACGCGGCATCTCCGTTACCTTATATTGCGCGGATAAATCGCCAGCACAAGGTGCTTCTGGTAATCGACAGGGAGCCATCTATCCGCTACTCAATGGCCAACATAGCAATGTATCTCGTGTCTTTGCCCCTGCTTTTCTGTTTACTCGTCAATTTGTGCAACGTCTCGCGCAGCAGATAGACTTTGAATACGACTGGTGTGGAGTCACTCAATTAATGTGGGATGACAAGTCTACCAATAAATTAACGCGTCTTACCCAAGGGGAATTCCCCGATCAATTACTGCATTACCTAACCGCAGAGCAAACCAGTTTACAGATTGGCTTGCCTGTTGACGTACCGAGTATTCATTATCCACAAGGTGGTTGGTTATGCCCGGCAGAGTTCACTCAAGGACTATTCGAGCACTTAACCAACAAAGGGCTAATGACGGCCCATTACCAACAAGCGATTGAATCGTTAACGTGGCAAGCCGATAGCATGACATGGCAACTCACTGGTCAAGAGCAACAGTTTCAGCATCAGTGTGTTGTGATTGCCAATGGCCATCAATTTGATAGCTTTACGCAAAGCAAGCACTTACCGCTGGGCAAAGTTAAGGGACAAGTGAGTCACGCACCAACGAATTCGACGTTACAAGCACTACGTTCAGTAGTTTGCTATGACGGTTATCTAACCCCAAGCAGCCCTCGTCATGCTACTCATTGTATCGGTGCGAGTTACGATAGACAGCATATTGACCAAACCTTCGATGCAAAAGCACAGCAAGAAAATAGTGCGCGTTTAACCCGTTGCCTAGCGAATCAAACTTGGCCGATGGCGGTGGACACATCAGACAACCAATCTCGTCAAGGGGTTCGCTGTGTCAGCCGTGATCATTTACCTTTTGTCGGTAATGTCGGCTTACGTGATGCCATTATTGAGCAATACGTTGATCTACCACAAAAAAGAGAGCATCAAATTCAGACGATTGCCCAATATCCTCAGTTGTATGCCTTAGTGGGTTTAGGTTCCCGCGGTTTAAGCTCGGCACCACTGATGGCTGAAGTCTTGGCTGCACAGATCTGTGGTGAGCCATTGCCTTTACCTGTCGATGTATTGGCCTCATTACATCCAAGTCGTATGTGGGTAAGAAAATTAAAGAAAGGTAAAGCCATTACAGAAAAAGAGTCGTGATCTTGTTGACCACCTTATGCGCGGTTTTTTCAGCGCCTAAAACTGAATGTTAAATGCCTCACTATCAACACCCCAACATAGTGAAGCCTCGCTGAAAAGCGAGGCTTCACTAACACAAAACACTAAGCTTAGCTAAGCAGTGCTACTGTGGCTTTTATTTTTTCGGCAATCTCTGGGTTAGTTACTTCGCCCGTTGCTAAGTCAAAATTATCATAGAAACTAGGGACAGAGAGTGAACCTTTAACATTACCACCGAAAAATGGCGCTGACGCAACCGCTGCGGCCAATACTGACTGAGCGCCACCAGGGCCTGGTGACGTTGCAAAATACACCGCAGGCTTACCTTTAAACAACTCACGATCGATACGAGTCGTCCAGTCGAACAAATTTTTATAAGCGGCAGGGTAATGTCCATTATGCTCAGCAAAAGAAATCACAAAGGCATCGGCTTGCGCTAAATCACGTAAAAAGGCTTGTGCACCTTCAGCTTGACCTAATTCTTTTTCTCGGTCTTCGCTAAACATAGGTACAGAATAATCATTGATATTCAATACAGTCACTTGCGCACCCTCAATTTGCTTTGCCGCGTAGGTGGCTAGCGCTTGATTGATAGATTGAGAGCTGGTGCTCGCGCCAAATGCGATAACTTTCATAGGATAACCTCATTGTTTATATAATAAGCACAGAGTAAACACTCGCCAGTTATCGCGCAACTACAAAAATTTTACGGTGATGTTCAAAATTTCTGAATAAGAACGCTCTGCAAGAATATCAAGCGCTTAATTCACGCCATAAAGCATAAACAATCGCCTGATCAGCAGGGCTAAGCTCTGAACGCGCCTCTTGTAGACTTTGCTCGATGAGCGCTTTAAGCTGCTCAATATCATTGATACCTTGTTCTTCACAAGTCGCTGCAGATAATGAAATATGTCCGCGTAAATACCCGCCCGCAAACAGTTCATCATCGGATGCTGATTCAATACGTGCATCAATGCTATCTAGTAATTTTTCTTCAAATTCAATAATCATCGTCTTCTCATTATTTGACTATAAATTGTTCAGCACTCAATGGCGGTGTGCGATAAAAGCTTCGTAGTGCCTGTGACAATCGTGCTACTCGAGGAGGTAAGCCCGTGGTTAATATCTCCAGCACTTGCTGATGAACCTTGTGCATAAACGCCAGCCTATCTGGCTCATAATCACCATGTAGGTTGTCACAGCTTACCGTAAAGGGGAATCCTGCACTTTGCGCTAAAATCCACTCATAAGCTTGCGGCCTGATTTCTACTCGCTCAAATTCGGCTTGCATTTGTGCCGAGCGACCATCTGGTTCATACCAATAACCAAAATCTTCTAACAAGCGGCGCTCGGGGCCAGCAACGCACCAATGAGCTATCTCGTGTAATGCCGAGGCATAAAATCCACGGGCAAAGATAATTCGATGATAAGGCGTGTACACATCGGCAGGTAAATAAATCGGTTCGTCGCCACCCAATTCAAGTTTTGTCTGATAATCAGCAAAAAAGGTTTGATTAAAAATAGCGATCAAATCTTGATATTGATGGCTCATCAATAGTTACTCTCAATGGTTCAATGGGCAGCATTCTGGCGATTTTTACGCGAAGGGTAAAGAGTTCAAAGAAAATTATTAGATTAAGTAATCTGGCTTTCCTTTTCCCCCTATAAAAACTCATTCGTCAAAATGACCGATTCGCTCTACACTTGCGCCTTTTTCTGGCACAAGTAATCAACACATTATTAAGGTGAACTATGCTGCTTAGCGTTCTATACATTATTGGCATCACAGCAGAAGCAATGACCGGAGCTCTTAGCGCTGGTCGTCGGAAAATGGATTGGTTTGGCGTTATGCTAGTGGCAAGCGCAACAGCGATTGGTGGCGGAACCGTGCGTGATATTCTTCTCGGACACTATCCGCTTGGCTGGGTAAAAAATCCTGAGTACCTAGCGATTACTTGCCTAGCCGGTGTATTAACCACTGGGATTTATCGCTGGGTAATTAAACTCAAAGGCTTATTTATTCGCTTGGACGCGTTAGGATTGATCGTGTTTAGTATTATCGGTACTAAGGTCGCCTTAGCAATGGGTCATCATGTGATGATCTGTATGGTTGCAGCTCTAGTCACTGGGGTATTTGGTGGGCTATTACGCGATTTAATTTGCCGCCAACCGCCACTGGTATTACATGACGAGCTTTACGCTTCTGTAGCGTTGATTGCCTCAGGGCTTTATCTCACCTTATTAGAACTTGGCATCAATGAGACAACCAATACCATTGCAACGTTAGTGGTCGGTTATCTTCTGCGCATGGCTGCGGTGCGTTTTAAATGGCGCTTACCATCATTCCATTTAGTTGAAACCGATAAACCACTGCACTGATCGTAATACTCTAAAAATGTAGACGATCAAAAGCAATTAACAAGAGTATCAGCGCTTTATAGCGGGCGCTGATACTCTGTTGATAGGCATTATAATATAGGGGTTTGTGTCTGTACTGCTTGGTTTTGCCCACGATGGCGTAGTAAATGATCCATCAAAACAATCGCTAACATCGCTTCAGCAATCGGCACAGCACGGATGCCCACACAAGGGTCATGTCGCCCTTTAGTGATAAGCTCTGTTGGCTCACCTTGACGGGTAATCGTTTGTCCAGGGACAGTAATACTCGACGTCGGCTTTAAAGCGATATTGGCAACAATGTCTTGCCCTGAAGAGATTCCGCCTAAAATGCCGCCAGCATGGTTACTTGCAAAACCGTCAGGAGTAAGTAGATCTCGATGCTCACTGCCTTTCTGACGCACCACGTCAAAGCCATCGCCAATCTCTACCCCTTTAACCGCATTAATGCTCATCAGCGCATGAGCGATGTCAGCATCAAGTCGGTCGAATACCGGTTCACCTAACCCTACCGGTACTTTGGTCGCCACAACTTGAATTTTGGCACCAATCGAATCCCCCTGCTTTTTTAAATCACGGATCAGTTGATCAAACTTATCGACCTTGTCAGCGTCAGGACAAAAGAACGCATTGTTTTCGATTTCATTCCAATCCACTTTTTCAATAGCAATATCACCCATTTGGGCAAGATAAGCACGGATCTCAATACCAAATTCTTGTTGTAGGTATTTTTTCGCAATACCCCCAGCCGCCACACGCATCGCCGTCTCTCGTGCCGATGAACGACCACCACCACGATAGTCACGAACACCATACTTTTGATGATAGGTATAATCCGCATGTCCGGGACGAAACTTATCTTTGATATCTGAATAATCGGTCGAACGCTGATCGGTATTTTCAATCAATAAACCGATCGAGGTACCCGTCGTTTTACCTTCAAAAATACCAGAAAGGATTTTCACTTCATCCGCTTCACGGCGCTGAGTGGTATAGCGTGATGTACCCGGTCTGCGACGATCCAAATCCACTTGTAGATCAGCGGCGCTGATTTCTAAACCTGGAGGGCAACCATCGATAATACATCCTAATGCAACACCATGACTTTCACCAAAAGTCGTCACGCGAAAATGTTGTCCAATACTGTTTCCTGCCATGTATTCCTCAAACTTCCCATCAATGAGTAAATTACGATTTACTCGTTAGCATCCTTCATTCACACCTATCCCCTTGTAATTTAAAACTGCAGCGCGATTGGCGACCGACAACTCCAAATAATTTGGGGACATCTCATTGAGAAAGGAGCTTTCGTTAATCATGAAATCATACTCGCTTGATTAGCTAATGATGTAAAGTCCAGACTTCAGTTTCTCTAAAAATGCTCCATCACTCAGAGGAAGCAGCAAGGTGAATACGCATGAGATACCAATAAAAAACGCCAGCTTTACCAGCTGGCGCTTTATGATAACACATTGATATAATGAAGGTTTAGTCACGATAAAGTGCAAACTCTTCTGCACAATCGAGCAGCTGTTGCTTGGTTAACAAAAATACCCCGTGGCCTCCGTTTTCAAACTCTAACCAAGTGAATGGGATATCTGGATACTGTTCCATCAAATGAACCATAGAATTGCCCACTTCACAGATCAAAATGCCATTATCGGTTAAATAACGAGGCGCATTAGCCAAAATACGGCGTGCTAATTTTAGACCATCGCTACCCGCCGCTAACCCCAATTCAGGCTCAAATTTAAACTCTTCAGGTAAGCTACTCATGTCTTCTTGATCGACATAAGGTGGATTGGTAACGATAATATCGTATTGTTCTTGAGGTAAATCACGGAATAGATCTGAGCGTATCGGGAACACTTGCTGCTCTAAACCGTGATCTTGAATATTTTGCTCAGCCACTTGCAACGCATCAGCTGAAATATCAATAGCATCCACTTCAGCGTCGGGGAAAGCGTAAGCACAAGCAATCGCAATACAACCACTCCCGGTACATAAGTCCATAATCCGAGTCGGTTCATCAAGTAACCAAGGCGCAAACTGAGCTTGGATCAATTCGCCAATCGGCGAACGAGGCACTAACACTCGCTCATCAACAAAAAACTCCAGACCACAGAACCACGCTTTATTGGTTAAATAAGCAATAGGCGTACGCTCATTAATCCGTTTAATGACCCGCTCCACCACACGTAAACGCTCACTGCCCGTCAAACGCGAATTCAGTACATGGGGCGGTACATCAATCGGTAAGTAGAGAGTCGGTAAGATTAACTGAACAGCTTCATCCCACGCATTATCGGTTCCGTGACCATAAAATAACTGTGCCGCATTAAAACGGCTCACCGTCCAACGGATCATGTCCTGAAGGGTATGCAGTTCAGAAACCGCCTCATCTACAAAAATCTTATCCAAAATTGCCTCCGAAAAGCGCTACAATACTGCCAATACCGAAAATAACTGATTATTTAACCTTCATGAACAAAAAAAACACCGACATCAGTCACCCTGATGATCTCGATGCGAATGATGATTTTGCTCTGTTTCACGAGGCAGTAAAAGGCGTAAAAAAGTTGCCTCAGGATACCATAACCCAGCCACCAAACAGAAACCCCAAGCAAAAAGAAATTCGCCGACACTCACGGGAAGCCAGCGATACTCATTTTTATTTTTCCGATGAGTTTGTGCCTTTACTCAGTGATGAAGGGCCAACCCGTTATGCGCGTAGTGATATCTCTAAATATGAGGTCAAAAAGCTGCGCCGTGGTGTCTATTCACCCGAGGTGTTTCTCGATATGCATGGTATGACTCAACAGGAAGCCAAACGAGAATTGGGTGCAATGATTGCCTATTGCCTAAAAGACAATGTCCACTGTGCTTGCGTACAACATGGGATAGGTAAACATATCCTAAAACAGAAAGTGCCGCTTTGGCTTGCTCAACATCCTGATGTCCTTGCTTTTCATCAAGCGCCATTAGAATTTGGGGGTAATGGAGCCTTATTGCTCTTATTATCGATTCCGGACAAGTAATACGCGGCCTCAGGAGTAGAACCTAATCTGACGTGCTATGCACTAATAACGCATATCCGGTGGTATAGGAAGATCTTGCGTTTTCAGTACAGGCCGCTGTCCCCCTCTACGGCGGTACTGCTTAATTTGGAAGACGTAAGCCAATACCTGAGCAACTGCAATAAATAAACCATCAGGAATTTCTTGCTCTAACTCCGTGGTGTAGTAGATGGCTCGAGCTAAAGGGGGAGCGGCAACAATCATGATCTCATGTTCACGGGCGATTTCACGAATTTTAAGAGCCAGAAAATCCCCCCCTTTGGCCACAACAATCGGCGCTTTATCCGTTCCTTGTTTATAACGTAATGCCACTGAAAAGTGTTCGGGGTTGGTGATAATCACATCCGCTTGAGGAACATCGGCCATCATTCTGCGTTGTGCTGCTTCACGCTGCAACATACGAATCCGACCTTTAACTTCAGGCTTACCTTCCGTATCTTTGTATTCATCTTTAATTTCTTGCTTGGTCATTTTCAGTTTTTCAGCATGTTGCCAAATCTGAAAAGGCACATCAATCGCGACCACGACCAGTAGCGAGCAACTGATCAACAAAATAAAATTAAGCAGAATTTCCAAAGCATGAAAAATATTTTGTGGGTAAACATCCATACTGAGTTGGAAAAGATCATTTTTCGAGGCATCAATCAGATAGAAGGCTACTCCCGCGACTAAGAGCACTTTGAGTATCGATTTGAAAAGCTCAACTAAGCTCTGCATACCAAACATACGTTTAAAGCCACTCAACGGACTGATCTTAGACAGCTTAGGCCTTGCCGCTTCAGCAGAAAAACTTACCCCGCCAACACCAGCAGCCCCTATCAGCGCAGCAACAAATAAAGTAATAAGGATGAGGATCAGTGGCAAAATTAAGTGGGTAAGCGTACCAGCAATAATATCGAACAGTTTACTACTGTCGAAAATTTCTTCACGGCTTAGCGAAAACAATCGCCCCATGGTGGTATACAAACGACTGGCCAACATTTCGCCAAACCACATTAAGGCGACTGAACCAATGATTAATACCGATACCGAAGCTAACTCTTTCGACCTTGCAACTTGCCCTTTTTCTTTGGCTTGTTGCAAGCGCCTGGGGGTGGCCTCTTCGGTTCTTTCTTGTCCATCAGACTCTGCCATGAGCGTCTCCTAACAGTTCAAGCGGATCAAACGACACATCTGCTGCTCACCCTCTGCCCAAAACAGATCATAATGAGCAAATAGACCACTAACAATATAGCCACAGATCAGTAAGCCGACTAAAAGGGCAAAGGCAAAACCTAATGAAAAGATATTCAATTGTGGAGCAGCCCGAGTCATTACCCCAAAGGAGAGGTTAACGGTTAATAACGCAATGATCCCCGAAAGTGACATGCTCAACGCCATTTTAAACATAATACCCAGCCATTGAGACAGCTCATAATAATCAACATTAGTCAGCGATCCAGCGCCAATCGGTAAACTGGTGAAACTTAACACCACTAGCTGAATCATAGTTAAATGGCCATCGGTCGCCAAAAAAAACATGGTCGCCAAAAACATAAACAATTGACCTAACAGCGGCGTATTCTGTCCATTCGCAGGATCGACCATCGAAGCAAAACCTAAACTGGCTTGCATACCAAGTATTTGCCCTAGGATAACAAAGGTTTGAATTAAAAATTGCGTCACCATTCCCATGGCAACGCCAATAATGATTTGTTCTAAGGTGGTTAAAAAACCTTGAAAAGAAAGCAGTTGCAAATCATCGCTAATCACCGGGATGGCAGGCATGACGGCCAGTGTGATAGCCAAGCCAAGATAAAGGCGAATACGCGGCGACACAAATCGCGCACCAGTGACGGTCATGACCATCAACATTGCTGAAATGCGTGTAAAGGGCCAAAAGTAATGAGCAATAAAATCTAGGACGACACTGGTTGGGTATTCCATCACAGCTCCTAAAATAAGACTTGTGGCAAGCGCTCAACCATGGCGAAAAAGAATTCCATCAGCATTTGAGTCATCCAATGAGCAAACATCATTAATGCTAATAAAGTCACAATCAGACGCGGTAAAAAGCTTAATGTCTGTTCGTTGATTGAAGTTGCGGCTTGAAATACAGCCACAACTAAGCCAATCATTAGGCTTGGTACAATGATCGCGCAAACCATGATTAACACTAACCATAAGGCTTCACGAAATAACTCAACAAACAGCTCTGGTGTCATTTGTCTCTCCCGCTATAAAGCAAAACTGCCCGCCAAGGTGGATAAAATTAAGTTCCAACCATCCACCAAAACAAACAGCATCAGCTTAAAGGGTAAAGAAACGATCATCGGGGACAACATCATCATACCCATCGCCATCAATACCGAAGCAACCACTAAATCAATAATAAGAAAAGGCAAAAACAACATAAAACCAATTTGGAATGCCGTTTTCAATTCAGAAGTAATAAACGCAGGAATGAGGATCGCCATCGATACATCTTCCGGATTTTGCGCATTCGAACCAGCAATGTTCACGAACGTCTCTAAATCTTTAAGTCGCGTTTGTTTAAGCATAAAAGACTTCATGGGGTCTTGAGCTAAGTCGAATGCCTGCCGAGCACTGATCTGTTCATTAAGATAAGGCTGTACCGCTTGTTCATTAATCTGATTGAGCACTGGCGACATAATGAAAAATGTCAAAAAAATCGCGATACCAATAATGACTTGGTTCGAAGGGGTTTGCTGTAAGCCCATGGCCTGACGCAAAATCGACATTACCACAACAATTCGCGTAAATGATGTCATTAAAATAACCATCGCTGGCAAAAAGCCCAGCATGGTCATTAGAGCGAGAATTTGTAGATTAATCGAGTAGTCTTCACCGCCATCCGCGTTAGTTGTCATCGTGAATGCGGGAATCCCACCGCCGCCACTACGACTGGATAAGGCTAAACTCCTTGAACCCGCTTGCTCCCTCTCCATCGCTGAGACGGTAACACCTTGTGCACCAGCGGCAGTCGGGGGAATCGTGGTGGCGAGCTCTTGCTGAGCATAAAGTGGAGACGAAAAAGCCCAAATAAGTAAACTGAGCAGCATCATTGCTTTACAGAATACACGGGTGAGACGGTAATATTGGTGATTATTTCTCATGTTTTTTTAGCAGTTGCGTCAATTGATTGGCAAAAGGCGTTGCTTCCTGCGCCTCTTGAGTTAATGGCGAGTCTAACTTAGCAATCAATTGAATCGAATGACTGGTCACCCCAATCAAAAACTGCTCCTCCCCTGCTTGGACTATCATGATTCGTTCTTTGGTTCCAACCGGAAGTTGGCGAATGATCTGAAATCCCTTTTGCTGACCAAAAACTGGGACTTTCATCCGTTTAAGTAACCAAGCTAAAAATAGAATAAAGCCCAGTACGAATAAAAGCGACCCTAAAGTGGTCGCTATATCCAACGAATTGCTGGGAGCGGCAAAAGCTGGGCAACTGAGTAAAACGAGCCCTAAAGTTTTTTTCATCCGCTATCTCAGCTTCTTAATCCGTTCAGTTTGACTAATAACATCCGTCAGGCGGATCCCGAACTTATCATTGACCACAACGACTTCACCATGAGCGATTAACGTTCCATTGACCATGACATCGAGTGACTCTCCGGCAATTCTATCCAATTCAACGACGGAACCTTGGTTTAATTGCAATAAGTTACGAATGCTAATTTTAGATCGCCCTACTTCCATCGAAATGGTCACAGGAATATCCATGATGGTATCTAACTTTCTCCGCTCATCTTCGGTGATCGGCGGTGAAGTGTCTTTTAGTTCATCTAATGGAGCAGCCAGTATTTCATCGACATCAACATCGGGAGCATTCGGATCTTCGCCCAATGCCGCCGCCCATTCATCTGCTAGCTTTTGATCATCTGATTTTGACATCTTTGCTACCTATTTTTACGCTTAAGATTGTTCTTCATCGGCTAATTCGTCATTTTCTAGTTCAGCAATAATATCTTTACCTAAAAAGGCCAAATCGGTTTTCATTGCTTCAGGACGTTTGATTTTTTGTGAAATTTGCACCGCGAGCTTATCACCAGAGCGCCCCATCTTAACGCGATAAGTGGGTAGCTCTTCGACAAACATCGTCGCATGCTCTGGCATTTTTATTGGGATAATATCGCCAACCTGTAGGTCCATTAAATCACGCAGCGCAATGTCTTGTTCTAGTAAGTTAACTCGAAAGTTAATCGGTACATCCATAATTTCATCGCGCAGTGCTGAGCTCCAGCGAACATCGGTTTCCATTTTATCCGATTGAACCCCCGCATCGAGCAATTCTCGAATTGGCTCAACCATCGAATACGGCATAACCATGTGGAAATCACCACCTCCGCCATCCACTTCAATATGGAATGAACAGACAACGATCACTTCAGTTGGGCTGACAATATTTGCCATACTCGGGTTGACTTCCGAATCTAAGTATTCAAACTCAACGCCCATAACTGGTGACCATGCCTCTTTATAATCGGCAAAGACAATTTTCAACAATAGTTGGATAACCCGACGCTCGGTCGGTGTAAATTCCCGACCTTCAATACGTGCATGATAACGACCATCACCACCAAAAAAGTTTTCAACCAGAATAAAAACCAGTCGCGCTTCCATCGTTACTAACGCCGTTCCTTTTAACGGACGAAAACGAACCATGTTCAAGCTAGTCGGAACATACAACGTATTTTGGTATTCACCAAACTTCATCATTTGTACGCCGTTAATCGACACTTCGGCAGTCTTACGCAGCATATTGAACAAACTAATCCGCATATGCCGAGCAAAGCGTTCATTAATCAGCTCAAGCGTCGGCATTCGTCCACGGACGATGCGATCTTGTGATGAAAAATCAAATGAAGAGGCTGTCGACGAGTCTAAATTTTCTTCTTCGTCATCAACCCCATCAACGCCATGAAGGAGCGCATCAATTTCGTCTTGGCTTAGTAAATCGGTCACTGACTCACCTACTGCATTACAAAATCGGTAAACAGAACTCGTTCAATCACGGGTTCCCCCACCACTTGTGTCATGGCGGCTTTAATATCTTCCGTCGCTTTATCGCGCAGTTCAACGCGTCCCGATGGAGTACGTAATTGTTCAACCGTCGCTGAAGCAAAAGTCGCTAACAAGGTGCTTTCCACTAAAGGAGAGTGAAAACGCGCCAAGTTTTCATTATTGGTTCCACGAACCATCAATTGGACTTTGACTTGAACCATTCGCCCTCGCGTATCACCGCTGACATTAAATACAAACGGCTGAGCAATGTTAACGTAAGAAACCGGAGCAACGCTAGGAGCGGCTCGACGGTTCGCTGTATCAGAACTTTGCTGATCACTGCCGGAGCTCATTAAAAAGAACGCTGCACCGCCGCCACCTAATAGCAAGACAGCCGCCGCAATGATAATGATCAGCAGTTTCTTTTTACTTTTCGGTGCATCTTGTGAATTTTCATCAGCAGCCATAACATCCTCTACGTGGTTCTGTTTATTTTTATTAGTTTAAGCGTAATAACTGATTCCATCACGCTTTGTTGTTACATTCAAATCAAGTTTGACGTTAGCATCAATATTTTCATCATCGAATAGTGGGTCATCATCACCTAAATGCCCCGACGAACCACGCTCAGCCGCATAACCTTGCTGCTGACCAGAACTCTGCTGCTGTACTGACGTATCGGCTAATTGCACACCTTGCTGCGCTAACATTTCCCTTAAACGCGGCATCGCTCCTTCCAAAGCATCTCGCGCTTGAGCATTGGTGACCGTAAATTGAATGTTAGCACCATCGGCGTGCATATTCATACGGATATGCAAGCGGCCTAACTCTGGCGGGTCCAACCGGATATCAATATTTTTTAAATTCTTCGACATCATCATCTGGACTCGTTCGGCCATTTCGTCAGCAACCAACCCTTTGTTAAGCATCAAAGGAAGAGTTTGAGCTTGAATCGGTGTTGCTTCATGACGCAGCGGTGTTGAACCATTCACTCTTGACTGGGTTGCAGTCGCAGCAATTTGTTGAGCTAAAGAACGCTCATCGCCGTCACTCGCTGAACGTGCTTTTACTGTCGCTCCAGCAAGCAAGGTTGAACTCGCTAAAGCCGCGTTAACGCCTTGTCCCTCTAATAATGTAGGTTGAGTCAAAGTTTGAGCGGCCACACGATTCGTGGTAATAGCAGCATTTACTTCAGCTTCCCGAGCAGCCGCATTATTCATCGCTACATTTGCAGAAGAAGACGCTGGTTGAGAAGTGCCGAGAGAAGATGCTCCAGCTAATGCGGCAGAAACCCCAACAGCAACCGCTTTTTTGCTACGGGCCCCATCTTGCAAGTCAGTATTATCCTCCACTTTTGCCAGATCACTATCCATTGATCTTGGATAGGCGTGAACACCTTGATTCGCTGAAAGATAAGTCGCTTGAGCACTTAAACTAGGCTCGACATCAATATCATCTGTCGATAATACTAGTTCACCCGCCTCACCATCTATTATCTCACTATCTATGGAAGACTGGACAGGCGTTAGCGGAGTAGGCGCCATAGCGTGTTCTGGAGTCACCGTGAACGACGCCAAATAAGCATCAAGATCATCGGATTCATTAGATATCGCTGTGTTTTTCAGTTGCCCTTTCTCATCATATTGATAACGATGGTCTTGAGTTGTCGCGCCGTACATGGCCTGAGTTTCAACTGGCAATGTCCCATTATCGGAGTGAGAGTGGCGCTCAGCCGCTATCGGAATCGCGGTCTCAGTATCATCATACTCGGTGAACTGACGATGAGGCAAAGGCTTGCCGTTATGTCCAGTCAGCGTCTGATTCGCTTGCTGCAAACGTACCAATAGATCATCACCTTCATTCATCACTTGTACGCTTTTGTTTTCTGGAAACAATTCAGAATGAGGTTCAGTGCTTGCTCGTACAAGAGCAGCATCAACAGAAGCGTCTAATGAAGGGGACGGTTCAGATTCAGATAAACCATGTGGTGCGTCTGTGTATTCTGACGGCGTAAGTTCAACTTCAGAATGAGCTCCATCACTTGAGGCCACCATTAGCATTGAGGCTTCATCGTGCTTAGTTGCTTGAGTATCCCCTTTTGCGCTGAACAGCAGCGAAGTTAACTTATCAAGAAAGCTACTTGGCTCAGCATTAGCTGAATCTTGGCCACTCTGCCCAACGGAGCCTTTCGCCAGATTGGCGATGGAGGTATTATCGACGGAAGAAGTTGAATTAATATTCATAGGCACATCGCTCGCATTGATACTGAATCATAAAACTACGCGCGATAATTATCGTGTGTAGCATGAGATGATCGGACTCTGAGTCTAAATAAATGCAAAAACTACGCCATGATTAAATATATTCACTGCAACGATTGAGATGAGGGACTTCAACATCAAGGTCATGTAAGTACAGATAATAACTTGACGATTACTTAGGCATATTCCGTTGACGATTAAAACTGAGCGTCGAAAACTCATCCATTTGCTTTTGTTCTTTCCGTTCTTGAATACGTCGCTGCTCTGTGCGTTTTTTGTCAATTAACCATTCATATGAACGACGTTGCTGTCGAATATGCAACCAATGTTGCTGACTATTCTCAACTTGCTGCTTAAAATGGTTTTCCGCGCCGCGTTGTTTGGCTAACGTTTCATCGAGTTGAGTAAGAAATCGGTTTAAATGACCATATTGACTGGCGGACAATCCCGCTTGCCCACGCTCAACAAGCTGTTGACAGTATTCAAGTCGATACTGCTCAATTTGCTTCAATTGCTGATAGTAGCCTTCAAGCTCATTGCGAGCCTTGCTCAATACCATTACCGCTTGGTTTTCTTTCTCCTTGGCTTGCTCTAATAAAAATTCCAACGCATTGTCCATCGCAAGACTACTCCATGCTTAAGACATTTTTTAACATGCCAATACACATCTCATAAGGCACCGATTCTTTCATTTCTTGCTGAAGATATTGATCCAACCTTGGTTTAAGAGTAAATGCGCTATCAATCGCCTTATCGGTGCCAGGCTTATAAGCACCAATCGAGACTAGATCTTGATTTTTACGGCAAATCGATAAAATTTGTCTTACCGCTCGAGACATAAGCATATGCTCATCCGTCGTGATCTGTGGCATTACCCGACTGACGGATTTCTCAACGTCAATCGCTGGATAATGGCCAGCATCAGCCATTTCTCTTGAAAGAACAATATGACCATCCAAAATGGCGCGCGACGCGTCTGCAATCGGATCTTGTAAATCATCGCCTTCCGTTAATACGGTAAAAAAAGCGGTAATAGAGCCTTGGTTCGGACCGCCATTGCCCGCCCGTTCAACCAATGCCGGTAATTTAGCAAAGACCGAGGGTGGATAGCCTTTAGTCGCCGGAGGCTCGCCTACCGACAGTGCGATCTCCCGTTGTGCTTGAGCAAAGCGAGTTAAGGAGTCCATCAATAACAGAACATCCAATCCTTGATCGCGAAAATATTCAGCAATAGCCAGTGCGGTTTGACAGCCTTTTAGTCGCATCAATGGTGAGGAGTCTGCGGGTGCTGCGACCACAACCGCACGTTGACGACCGTCCACACCTAGTATTTCCTCAATAAATTCTTTTACTTCTCGACCACGTTCACCAATTAATCCCACGACGACCACTTGTGCAGTCGTACCACGAGTCATCATCCCTAAGGTGACGGATTTACCAACGCCTGAGCCAGCAAATAGACCGATACGCTGCCCTTTACCAACCGTTAATAGGCCGTTGATCGCTTTAATACCAACATCTAACGGCTCAGAAATTGGCTTACGTAATAACGGATTTATCGGTTGGGCATTGAACGTTGCTTGTTGATCCGTATAGATAGGCCCAAGTCCGTCCAAGGGGTTACCGATCCCGTCAATCACTCGACCTAGCAACTCCATGCCGACGGCCAAACCCGCCTCTTCCGTCAAAGGTGTTACTTTTGCGCCAGGCAAAATACCACTCACCTGCTCACTGGGCATCAAAAACAGACTGTCACCAGAAAACCCAACCACTTCCGCTTCCATTTGACCAGACATAGTATCAACTTTGCACAAGCTACCAATTGGTGCTCGGCACCCCGTCGCCTCTAGAGTAAGCCCAACCACACGGACAAGCTTACCTGATGCAACCGGTCTCGTTGTTAAACCTTGTGTTTTGTACTGCGCTAATCGCTCGGCCAATGACAGCATTACTCGTGTCCTACTTGATGACGATTAGTACCGCAAAAACGTTGTAATACGCTACGAATGCGTTCTTCCATACGGTAACTGACACTCGACTCACCAGCTTCAATTTGTACATCACCACGATTTAAGGCGGGTTCACTACTGAGTGTCCATTGGCGTGAACTTAACTCAGACTCACCATAGGCATTTTTAACTAATTCATGATCTTCAGGATGGAGTTTTAAGTGAATAGCATGCCCAGCAATAGGAAGCGCTTCGACCGATTCTTTGACTGTATCTAAAATGACTTGTGGGTTGGTTTGCACTTCTACATGTACCACTTCTTTGACTAAGGTCAATACCATGTCGACGAGCTGTTTTTCAACTTGTGCGTTCATTAATTGTAACGGTTGGGCAAACTGATCCGCCAATTCAATCAAAACATTCACTTGCTCTTGAATGGCCTGCTGACCAGCTTCGAGCCCTTCGAGCTTACCGGTTTGTAATCCTTCTTGATGACCAACCTCAAAACCACCCTGTTTACCCAGCTCAAATCCTTGTTGATAACCTTCCGCTTTGCCTTGCTCAATTCCTTCTTGATACGCGGAGCGCTTGATTAACTCAATTTCTTCATCGGTTAAAGTTTGAGGAACCTCTGGTTCAGGATCATCAAAACTTGGCATCCAAGCGGGATCATAATTCATTGCCGTTTCTTTGGCTTTCTTTCCCAGCTCCGCACCATAATCGGGTAATCCCCACTTTTTGGGTGACTCAGTATTACCATCCGAGCCTAAACGGATAAAACCGCGCTTTCTTTGTCCAGTCATGAAGCATCCTATCGCGAACTAAAAAGACCGCGAGTTCATTAAGAAAGACATTGAGGACAGAAGTCGTCAACAACCGTACAATTAATCACAAGAATTCGTCAGCGCCACCAGACAGCATTAACTCACCACTGTCTGCCATTTTACGAGCAATCGCCAAGATTTCTTTCTGTGCCGCTTCAACATCGGATACTTTGATCGGTGCCATCGCTTCCAAATCATCTTTCATCAGTTCAGCCGCACGCTTAGACATGTTCTTGAAGATTTTATCTCGCAATGTTTCATCTGCACCTTTGAGCGCTTTCAGCAATACATCCTGTGGCACATCTCTGAGTAGTTTTTGGATACCTTGATCATCCACTTCAACTAAGTTTTCAAACACGAACATCAAGTCTTCAATCTGCGTCGCAAGATCTTCATCGAGTTCACGCATTTGCTCCATAGCGATACTTTCAATGCTGTTATCCAAATAGTTCATAATATCGGCCGCCGCTTTCAAGCCACCAATTTTTGCCGCTTGTGCACCAGCCTGACCAGCAAACTGCTTCTCCATAATTTCATTCAGCTCAGCTAAAGCTGATGGTTGCACTTCTTCAAGATGAGCAATACGCATTAATAATTGGAGTCGATCTCGCTCAGAAAATTGAGCCAGAATTTCGGCTGATTGATCCGGTTCAAGGTAAGACAGGACGATAGTTTGAATTTGTGGGTGCTCATTGACAATAATCGTCGCTACTTGTCTTGGATCCATCCATTTAAGTGAATCTAATCCTTTCGAACCCGTGCCTAAGAGAATCTGATCGACCAAGTTATTCGCTTTATCTTCACCCAACGCTGCGATTAGCGCATTACGCATAAAGTCTTCACTGCCCATACCAATATTGGTGTATTTCTGAATGTCTTCCAGAAATGCACGATGCACAGCGCTAACTTTATCTTGACTAAGATCTTTCGCCTTGGCCATCGCACTACCCACTCGCTGAACTTGCTTAGGTTCTAAGTGACGAATAATTCCAGCCGCATCATCTTCATTGAGGCTCAGCAATAAAATAGCAGCGCGCTCTTCACCAGGAATGGTTGAAATATCAATTCCCTGTTCAGAACCGTCTTTTTTGACTATCTCGTTAGGCATTTTGCATCCAATTCTTCACTACTTGAGCCGCAAGTTCAGGCTCGTTAGCCACAAGAGCACGTACTGCTTTGAGCACATCCTCATCCTTATGCAGATTAGGCAAATCAATCCCCGAGCCAAACTCGAAGAGATCTCCCCCTTCAATATCACTGCCAATTAGGCTGGTTTCACCATCAGCCCCAATGGGTAAACCATCAGGTCCATACAATTGATCCTCATCATCAACCGCTGGATTAAGCAGTTTCTTCATCGCAGGGCGAACCAAGACCAAAACAATCACGATGATGACCAGTGCACTGGCTAACCAACGAACCCAATCATTAAAGTGTGGGTTTTCCCAAATAGGGATATCAATCAGCGCATCACTCTCTGGCTCGGCAAACTGCATGCTGAGCACTTTAAGCAAATCGCCACGACTTTCATTAAAGCCAACAGTGCCAATCAATAGAGTTCGAATCGCACTGATTTCATTTTCGCTTAATGGTTGATAAGTCACTTGCCCAGTATCTGGATTAACTACTGCACGATTTTTGATCGCTACCGCTACCGTCTGGCGATTAATCACACCCGTTTGACGCCGCTCATGGCTGATCGTCGTGTCGAGCTCAAAATTGCGTGTGGCTTCACGATGGACAGAGCCTCGTCCTAAAATAGAGCCATCTTTCATTTGGGCAATATCTTGTGGAATGGAGGCATCAGCAGGAGGTTGGTTACTCAACGCGCCAGGAATTCCCGCCACCACATTACCGTTATTATAGTCTTCTAAGGTGTATTCACTGCGCGTGGCTGGAGTATTGGGGTCAAATACTTTACGCGTTTGCTCAATCGCACTGAAATCCAACTCGATATCAACTTGGGCGGTGTAATTGCCTAAACCTAAAATAGGGATTAAGACTGAATCAATTTTATTACGTAAATTTTCTTCTTGGCGACGCTCAAGCTCTTGCTCTTTGCGGCGAGCCGTTGCGATTGGGTCTTGTGAACCTGAGCTGAGTAGCCGTCCGTGTTGGTCGGTCACCGTCACCCGAGTCGGGCGCATACCAGGAACTGCACTGGCAACCATATCAACAATCGAGTCAACCTCTTCTTGTTTTAAGTTCATCCCTGTGCGTAGAGTTAATGATACTGAGGCAGAAGCTTCTTGATTGTGACGTACAAAGACGCTTTGTTGCGGTAAAGCAAGTAAGACTCGAGCACGGTTGACTTGACGCATCTCTTCAATCGCTTTGGCTAATTGCCGCTCACGACTGAGTTTTAGTCTTTCTTGTTCAAGACGCTGCGATACGCCAAACCCCATGTCTTGTAATAAAATATCATCGCCTGCATGACGAGTTTGATTCAACCCTGAACGAACCATATTGAGTCGAATACTATTGAAATCTTTGCTGGGTACTAAAATCGTATTGCCATCTAATCGATAGTTCTGTTTTTGCTGATCGAGATAATCCAAGACGGGGATCAGCTCTTCAGTTTCAAAAGCACCCAACGGACGCATTTCCGGCTCTTTAACCCAGAAAAACAACATCACGATTAATGAGACACAAATAGAGATAGATAGAACAAGCACAATTTGGCGTAAGAGATCTAAATCGCCCATGGCAAAATCAAGCTTAGAAGTACTTTTTTCTTCTAAATCAGGATTCTGCAAGCCATCATCTAAGCTCATTGAGGTCGAAAGCGCCTGCTCTCCACCAGAAGATATTGCCAGATCGGTTGTTTGTTTGTCTTCAGCCACAGTTTACATCCTATGGTTATACTGGCATGTTCATCAGCTCTTTGTACGCATCAACGAGCTTATTACGTACCTGAATGGTCGCTTCAAACGCCACACTCGATTTATTACGAGCAATCATCACATCAGATAAAGACACACCTTCATCTCCGCGATCAAAGCGTGTCTGTAGGTGACTTGATGATTGCTGTAACCCATTAACCGTATTGATGGCTTGAGTCAGCATTTGGCTAAAATCAGCGCCAACTTTTTGTCCAGTTGCCGCCGGACGAGCATTAGCTGCTTCCGCCATCATTGCTTGCATCTCGTTGTTTAAGCCATCTAATCTCATCACAGCCTCTCAATGCCAATTCTTTGACTATTTCATTCATATTGAGTAAATGAGCAATTAATATGCCACGTCAATTTACCCAGGAATATCAATCCCTGCATCACGCATTTTCGCTAGTTTATAACGTAATGTTCGCGGGCTAATACCCAACTTCTCTGCCATCTCTTTACGTCGACCATGACATTCAACTAACGTTTCCATAATAATGGTAAACTCTTGGTCCCGTAACTCATCACCCAATCCGACAGGACTCGATGGAGTCGGATTACTCGGTAAACTTTGCGCAACAGGCTTAATTTGTGGGCTGGAAATCTCATCTTGCTCGACCAACTGTTGTAAACCTGACGCATCTTGCCAATCAAGTCCCTCGAGCAGAATATGCTGTTGAGTAATATCTGCCTGCTCACTTAAAATTAACGCTCGCTGAATCACATTATCCAGTTCACGGACATTACCTGGCCATGTGTATTGATGAAGCTTTTCCATTGCAGCAGAGGAAATCGTCGGCACTGGTAAACCGAGTTTTTTACAATGGCGCTCGACAAGATGAGTCGCCAACGGTGCAATATCGCCTTTTCGCTCACATAATGCTGGCCAAGTGATTGGAAACACATTCAAACGATAATATAAGTCTTCGCGAAATTTATTTTCTTTCACGTAGTTTTTTAAATCTCGGTTACTGGTCGCAAGAACTCGTACATCGAGTTGAATACTTTTCCGACTGCCCAGCCTCTCAACTTCTCGCTCTTGGAGGACCCTAAGCAATTTAGCCTGTAGATTCAAATCCATCTCACTGATTTCATCCAATAAGATGGTGCCACCTTGAGCTTGTTCAAATTTACCGGGGCAGGCTTGCACTGCTCCAGTAAACGCCCCTTTTTCATAACCAAATAACGTTGCTTCCAACATATTATCAGGAATAGCAGCGCAGTTAATGGCAATAAACGGCCCATCTTTACGCGGAGAAGCATTATGGATATAACGCGACATCACTTCTTTGCCTGAACCACTTGGGCCAAGGACCATCACGTTAGCGTCGGTTCTCGCTACTTTTTCTGCGAGTGCCAGTAATTTTATGCTTTTTTCATCCGCCACCACGGCATCACCGTCATCATCGGACTTTACTGGTGCATAGCGACTGACCATATTAAGCAGCACTTCGGGAGCAAAGGGCTTCGCCATGTAGTCGATTGCCCCTTCTTTCATCGCTGCTACCGCATCTTCAATATTGGCGTAGGCCGTCATTAATAGCACCGGAACATTTGGCCAGTGCTGTTTAATATTGCGCAGCAGTGCTAATCCACCCATTCCGGCCATCTGCACATCAGAGACGACGATATCAACCGGATGTGTTTTCAGTTTAATGAGAGCATCCTCAGCACAATCAGCTTCTAACCATTCATATCCGGCTAAGGCCAAAGTGTCCACTAAGGCTTCACGGAGTCCCTCATCATCTTCAACGATTAAGACTTTACTTTGCGCCATGATCATTCTCCATTATCTGGTTGAGGTGAGGGGGATTGACGTTCAATCGGAAGACACAGAGTGAAACAAGCGCCTTCACCGAGCTGCGACAGCAATTCTAGTCGTCCATCATGAGCACGGCAGACCATTTGCACCACGGCCAGTCCAAGCCCTGTACCTTGTGAACGAGTTGTAAAAAAAGGCTCCATAATTTTATGGTGCAGCTCAGGCGCGATACCGGGCCCGTTATCTTGTACTGATATTTTCAACTCATCATTAACGACACGAAAGAAAACATCAATTTGCGCCCCTTTACCAATAATCTGAATGGCATTCATGACTAAATTACTGATAGCAGAAGCCAATGCGTTGGCATTACCTAATAGTACGGTATCTTCTTGCTCAACCTGTAAATCATAATCGATTTGATTATTTTTTAACGCCGTTTCAATCATAGGTGAGAACTCTGCCACCAATTCAGCCACAGAAAAGGGTTGGATGACTCGATTATCGCCCCCCTTGGCAAACAGCAACATGTCGTTTACTTGCTTTTCTAAATCGTGTAATCGATCAATCAGTTTAGATTGGAATCGTTCGCGAGTAGCACTCGGTAAATTCGCTGCAGCTAAATTAGAAGCATAGAGCATGGCACTCGATAATGGCGTTCTCACTTGATGGGCTAACGATGCGACCATCCGTCCCAAAGACGATAAACGCTGTAAATCACCAATTCGAGATTGTAATAAGCGAGTTTCAGTTAAATCGGTGATCAGGATAAGTTGACCAGTGGTTGACGCAGAAATGGCTAAACGAACTTTTCGACCATTACGTAACGAGATTTCATGACCGTCATCCTCACGGGGAGCAAAAGCTACTTGAATCACGCTGTACCATTTTTCGCCAAGTAACGGAACTTGTAATAAGCGTTGTGCCTCAGGGTTCGCTTCACGCACAATCCCTTGAGTATCCAATAAAATCACCCCCGCAGGCATCACATCGAGCACTTGTTTATAACGCTCAACCTGATCTTCTAAAGAGTCTAAATGTGACTGTTGTTTGTGTACGGGATCATTCATCGTCGAAATCTTGCCTTAATATACAACAATAGTCTGAAATGCAAAATGCAAGCCAGACTATTATTCAATAATTTCAATGCATTAACGATAGTCAATTTATTGACCACGCCAAAAACTCGCTTTAGCGCTGCATATTATACTTACGCATTTTCTCAACCAATGTCGTACGACGCATGCCTAACATATCTGCTGCACGAGCAACAATTCCACTGTGGGCATCAAGCGCTTGATTAATTAGACTTACTTCAAGATCAGCAAGCAGCTCTTTCAAATTCACCCCCTCCGGTGGTAATGACTTTGCGGCATCAAAATGACCATTGAGATCATTATGAGATTCGAAGGTAAAGTTTTCTGAAAAAATATCTTCTAATACGTCACGCTCTTGCTCTTCAACGGAGCTAAAACGACACGGTTCAGGCTGAAACTCTGGTATATCACTGTAGCGGTATTTCGTTGGTAAATGATTCACATCGACCAAACTATTAGGGTACAAAATCACCATTCGTTCAACCAAATTCGCTAATTCACGAACATTACCTGGCCAATCATGCTCCATCAATGAATTGATCGCTCGAGGGGTAAAACAAATTGGTGAGCCGCCTTCGGCTTCCATACGAGTCATCAGCTCTTGCAGTAACAAAGGAATATCTTCTTTACGATCCTTTAAGGCTGGCATCTCAATAGGAAAAACGTTTAAACGGTAATACAGATCTTCTCGAAAACGTTGTTCAGTGATCATGCTGTCCAAATCGCGATGAGTCGCTGCAATAATTCTCACATCTGCTTTAATAGTTGAATTGCCTCCTACTCGCTCAAAGCATCGCTCTTGCAATACTCGCAATAACTTAACCTGCATATTCGTTGGCATATCACCTATTTCATCGAGGAATAAGGTTCCGCCTTCAGCGAGCTCAAAACGTCCTTTACGTGAGGTGATCGCCCCAGTAAACGATCCCTTTTCATGACCAAACAGTTCGCTCTCTAATAATTCAGCAGGAATGGCTCCGCAGTTAATCGGCACAAAAGGACCTTTACGGCGCGAGGAATGGTAATGAATATTGCGCGCAACCACCTCTTTACCGGTACCGGATTCACCTAAGATCAACACATTCGCTTCCGTATTTGCCACTGGCTCAATCAAGTGACGGACATCTTGAATACCAAGACTCTGCCCGACTAAACTACGAAATAAAGCATTATTTCGTGAAGGTGCTGATAGTGCTATGCCTTTACGGCCTAAGAATTCTTTACAATGACGCAACGCATCGCTGAGTTGTGGGTAGTTAAGTGGAAACTCTAATTCACCAATAAATTGGGGGAAATATTCAACAGAAAAATGGTGTTGGTTTGCCACAAGTAACGGTATATGGTTAGCTTGACTCAACGCTTGTGTCAGCTCATCTGATAACAAAGGAGCGCTAATCGAGCCTAAAATACATCCCGCCCATGAAGTTGACCAATCAATCAACCGAGCTTGAGAAGAGTCAATAACCTCACATTGCTCCCCGACAAATTCTAATATTGTACGAAAACTTTGACGAATTTCAGGATCGTCTTCGATGACAAGTAGTTTTGCTAAACCTTGCATAGGTGAGAATATTTGCCTTAATTTAGGGACGTTGTGGTTGCACCATTACCAATCATTTACTCCTTTTGACTAAATTGTACAGTCAACAGTAGTAAACAATAGACAACGTGTGAAATTCAGCAACAAAAAAAGCCACTTGGCTAGTTAGTGGCTTCTATTCTATTTAATTAAAAAAATAAGGCAACCAAGCATTTAGTTGGTGTGATATCGGTTAAAAGTTTAAGATAAAACTTATATCCCTACATCACTTGCGGTCAAGTTATGATATTCAGTAGGGATTTGATCCCATGCAGACTTGATTTCACGCAGAATATCTATCACATCATCGAGTGGTTGCGGCTCGTTTTTGTGGTTCGCAGTAGTGATTTGCGTGATCATAAATTCATACAATTGATCAAGGTTTTTTGCAATATCCCCGCCATCGTCCATCGACAAACAGCCACGCAAACTAATAATGATGTCCAGAGCCTTGCCTAAACGCTCACCTTTAACAGGGATGTTGCCTTGCTGCATTGCCGCTTTTCCTTGAATCAAACGCTCTATGGCTCCGGCCATCAGCATCTGGACGATTTTATGCGGTGAGGCCGCACTGAGCTGGCTATCCACTGATACTTTTTTGTACGCCTGTAAAGAACCACGCATAGTCTTCCTCTTTATAAAAACTTTTTGTATTGTTGAAGCGATTTATTACCGTATCGATATTGACGTAATGAGTTACCAATCGATAGGGTTTTAGACTGCATCATTTCAACAAGATGTTGTGTCTCTTGGATCGCGCTCTGCCATTCATCGGACTGCGCAAACTGCGGATTATCTACGATATAACTCAGTAATACCGCTAACAGTTGTTCCCTATTATCGACCAAGCGATGAATTTCTTCAGTGTTAATGTCGTCAATAGTTAACTTTTCTTTTATTTGTTGATTAATATCAAATAACGCTTGTAGATCGGCCTGCATGCCATTAACCCAGTGCATTCATCATACCTGCAAGTTGAGACTGCATCTTACCTGTCGCATCCTGCATGGCTGCAAATTTCGCATGAGTTCGTTTTTCTAACCCATCCATACGGCGATCCAATGCATCTTGATCATTGACTAATCGACGATTCTGCTCAGTAATACTGTTCTCACGAGTTCTAATCGAGCCGGTCGCTCCGGTCAAACCTTGAATCGCCTCTTCGACTCGTCGAGCAAAGCCTTGATTACCACCAAAAAAATCACCCAGTTGATTAAAATTATTATTCAACTGGCGATTGAGCATAGCATAGTTAATCTCTAAGTTCCCTTGACGGGTGGTAGTAATCCCTAATTCCGTCAAACTTTTGAGCTGCTCAGGCCCTTGTTCAATTGGTGATGAAAAAACCGATTTAAGTCGTGAATCGGCACTACGAACAATGCTATCTCCAGCAAGCGGTCCAGCGCGGCCTGTCCTTGGATCGACAGCCGATAATTCTTTACTGATTTGATAAAATTGATTGTAAGCCGCAACGAATTGCTCAATGTCTTGACGAACACTATCCCTATCGTACTCTATGCCAATTTCTGCTGGCCGTTGATTGGCGTCATGTCGACCTTTAAGAGTAAGATTAACGCCATCGATAGCATTTTCAATTATGTTATTTTCACTGGATAATGTCGCGATCCCATCAAGTAGGACCAAAGAATCTTGCCCAGCTTGAACTTGGATCATCCCTTGATATTCATCAAAAGAGTGCTGCGCGGCTTTTAATTGAGCTTGAACTTGTTCCATCTTTTCAAAAACAGCAAGCTCTTCAGCAGATAACTTGGCTCTTTCAGCGGCTTTTGCCTCCTCCGGAGTCATATTGCCGCTTTTTATCGCTTCTTGTATTGCGGCTTGCTCTTGGGCAAGTTTGGCATCAATTTTGGCTTGGGCTTCTTTAGGCGTCACATAAGAATCAAGCAACGTGCCTGACGCGGTATTACTCCAACCAGGAATATCGGCGGCCTTTGCTAAGCCATTTTCATCGGGTTCCGGTTGAGGTTCAGAGTAAGAGTCAAGCAAGGTACCTGAGGCAGTTTCGGTCCAACCGGGAATGCGCTCCTCAGGTCTTAAATAACGATTAGCCTCTTCTGCAGCCTTTATGCCAGCACTTGAGACATCATCGAGCTCTTGTGTTGTTGAGACCACTTGCTCAGCTTGAGCCGCGAGCTCGCTATCCACAGCACGTGCGGCCGCACCAATTTTTTCAGCCACTTGTGCCGCGATTTCTTGCTGCTCAGCCGTCAAAGGAGCAATAATTTGTTGCGCTTCAGCTCGTGCTTTCTCTAAATCTTTAACCCTTTGCTCTAAAGTTTTATACTCCAAGCGTTTTAACGGATTACCAGACTCAGCTTGCGCTTGAATTGAAATTTGGTGTTTTTCACCCGATAAATTCGAAGCAATGATCAGCCGAGGCCCTTCGACATCATTGATGATCGACGCTCGCACACCGGGGTTATTTTTATGGCCATTAATCTCTCGTATCACATCTGTCAGCCGAGAATTATTAGCAACATCAACTGTAAATTGTCTTTTCCCGAGAGAAATTTGCAGCTTACCCTCACCAAATCTTGTGTCACTCGGTATAACCTCTGACGCAATTTTATGGCTTTGAGCAAGCTGCAACACATCGACTGAGTATCTCCCAGCAATCGCATCGGTTGAAGCGGTTGCAGAAACAATCTGGTCATCAGAAGTGTCAACTTTGCGCACAGCAAACGCTTTCTCTTGACGAAAGTTCGCCATGAGATTTCGCATGGTATCCAGTGATTCTCTGAGCCTGCCATAGGCACTAATACTGGCTTCATTATCATAGCGCTTATTATCAATGCTTTGCTGTTTTGGTATACGCTCAGCATCAACAATCGTCCTTACAACGCTATTGATATCAAAACCAGTGTTCATCCCCATTGGGCCTAAACTCATCCAATCACCTCAATCATACGATTACGCCTTAATCACCAGCAAGCCTGACTTTGGACTCTGCTCACGAGAGAGACGCCGTAATACTTCAAGCATTTCTTCTTCAGGGATCTGCCGAATAATGTCACCCGTAGAGGCTTCATAAATCGTCACAACATCCCGTCCGGATTCTTCATCAACCCGAAACGCCAAACCTTTATTGATCGAATTAACAAACTCGTCCATTTTCTCAATAACCACTGCGCGTTGCTGCTCGTTTATCCGCTCTCTTTCTTGAGATTGTTTAATCGCGGCTTGCAACGCTTGTTCTTGGTTGCGTTTTAGTTGTTCAGACACTTGCGCATTGACTTTTTCAGTCTTGCGCACCGAACGGTGACTCTCCTGCGAAGAAGCACTTACCACGCTGTCGTTTCCTGAAGCAAGTTTAGTGCCACTTTGCGAGCCGTAAGGCTGGATGTTCGATGTGTAGGATGGTACTTCCATAACAATCTCCCTTCCACCTTATAGGTAGCTTAATCGCTAATCGCGCTTTCAGCTACCCATGCTGCCCATTGCACCTGTCAGTTAACCTAACAGGCTAAGAGCTGCAGATGGTGACTGCTTCGCTTGAGCCAATACTGAGGTACTCGCTTGTTGCAAAATTTGCGCTTTAGTCATTGCCGTTGTTTCACGTGCGTAATCTGTATCTTGAATACGGCTGCGTGAGGCATTAACGTTTTCATTGGTATTCTCTAAGTTATTAATCGCATGAGAGAATCGGTTTTGAAAAGCACCTAATGAAGCTCGCTGGCTATCCACCGACTTCAGTGCGCCATCAAGAATAGCAATCGCTTCTTGTGAACCAGCAACAGTAGTGACATCAATGTTTTTAACGTTAACATCTTGTCCTGCGCCAAAACCGATTTCGGTAGCAAGATCGCCAGCTATCGTCACATCACCGGTTACTTTTTGCGAAGAGGCATACAACTGAAGCTTGCCATCTTCACCGACGGAAGCATTGATATCTTCACTTTGACCATTGATGTAAGTCGCGACCTCTTCAAGATCATCACCGACTTTAGCGTTAATAGTGATTTCTCGCGCTTCACCCTGTTTATCTGTGTAGTTAAGCGTGAGTTCTGTCGCAGTGGTGACTCTCCAATCTGGCGTTTGGCCTGTTTCTGCTCGATAAGCTCTTCCGCCCATCTCCGCAGTATCAGAACGCAAACTTCCCATGGTTAACAGTACCGCTTCCCCTGACTCAGCACCAATTTGGAAAGATTTACTACCAAAAGTGCCGTTCAGCAGCCGGTTACCACCAAAGGAGGTACTTTCCGCAATCCGGTTAAGCTCTTGGTTAAGGGCCGTAACTTCTTCTTGAATCGCCACACGCTCAGAGCGTGAGTTTGAACCATTAGAAGATTGCAGTGCGAGATCTCGCATACGCTGCAAAATATTGGTACTTTCGCCCATCGCACCTTCAGCGGTTTGAGCAATAGAGATCCCATCATTAGCATTGCGTACCGCGACATCAAGTCCACGGCTTTGCGAAGTCAATCGGTTTGAGATTTGTAGGCCTGCTGCATCATCACGAGCACTGTTAATACGATACCCCGATGATAGGCGTTCCATTGATTTTTGCACACCGTCAGCCGCACTGTTCAAGTGGCGTTGTGCGGTCATCGCCGACACATTGGTGTTTACGTTAATTGCCATAGTTTGATCTCCTTAGGCGGATAGTTGGCATACCTTCAAGTCTCTCACCTCTCGTCGGTATACCTCATTTCTCTCGTATCCTTTAACGGCCTAGATTCAATATCCTTTAGGGAAAGAGTAGACATTTTTTCATTTTTTTTCTTTTCATAGCAAAAAGATGATCCAGTTCAAAAAATAACACTCATCTATAGCTAAAGATTACAAGAAACAGCCCCACCTTGCTCAATTTCAAACATAAAAAAATCCAGCCGAAGCTGGATTTTTAGTCAGTATTTGGATAATTAACCAAGTAAACTTAACGCGGCATTCGGTGCCTGTTTAGCTTGAGCTAAGATAGAGCTTGAAGCTTGACCAAGGATTTGCGCTTTGGTCAACGCTGTGGTTTCCTTCGCAAAATCAGTATCCTTAATACGGCTCTTCGACGCATTAACGTTCTCGTTAATGTTATCCAAGTTGTTGATAGCATGGTTAAAGCGGTTTTGGAATGCACCAAGTTCGGCTCGATGACTATCGACATACTGTAACGCTGCATCCACGATAGCAACAGACTCTTGAGCGCCCCCAACACTGGTGACATCAATGGTATTCACGGTAACGGCTTGTCCAGCACCCATCGCCAGCTCAGTCGCTAACGTACCACTAAAGGTTACGTCTCCGTCAACTTTATGATTACCAGTGAAAACCTGCAGTTGCCCTTTTTCATTGACTGAAGCTTGAACTAGGTCGGTTTGACCATTGATGTAAGTAGCCAGCTCTTCAATATCATCGCCAACTTTAGCACTGATATTAATGGTCTGCTCCACACCATTCACATCATTAAGTGTCAAAGTTAGTTCATTGTTACCATCACTGACGGTCCAGTTTTTATCGGCTTCAGTAGCCGCCACATAACTAGTACCACCCATTTTAGCGTTATCACTGCGCATGTCGTTAAGAGTCAACATGACGGCTTCACCACTGTTCGAACCAATTTGGAATGCTTTGGTTTGGAACGTACCATTCAGTAGACGGTTACCACCGAAAGAAGTCGTTTCAGCGATACGATTGAGCTCATCATTCAACGCCGTCACTTCTTCTTGAATCGCAACACGTTCTGATTTTGAGTTAGAACCATTGGCCGATTGCAATGATAGATCACGAATACGTTGTAGAATATTGGTGGACTCATTCATCGCACCTTCTGCAGTTTGGGCGATAGAGATACCATCATTAGCATTACGCACTGCGACATCTAAACCACGACTTTGTACATTTAAACGGTTAGAGATTTGTAGACCAGCAGCATCATCTTTAGCGCTGTTGATCTTAAAACCAGAAGATAGACGCTCCATCGACGTTTGTTGCGCATTAGTCGCGCTATTTAGGTAACGTTGTGCGGTCATTGCGGCTACGTTGGTATTTACATTCACTGCCATGGTAATTTCTCCAATTGATTTTCCGATGTTTCCGGTTTTCGACGTCTCGTAAAACCAAGGTAGTTCTCTCAAAGTTATTTTCTTAGCGGCGTGTTCTGAAAAACCTTTAGAATTTTTTTTGCTTTTCTTTAAAAAAACTCACTTTGTGGTTAAAAACGCACCAAATAGGATAAAATCACAAAAAAGGTATTTTTTTCACTCAAGCTTTTAAATGACCTGTCGATAAAGATTGTTTTTTTAATTCTTCAGTAAAGACAAGGCGAGATGAGGCTGTTTTTTCGCTTGGCTAAGAATCGACGTGCTGACTTGTTGCAGTATTTGCTGTTTAACCATTTGAGTGGTTTCTTTAGCAAAGTCAGTATCTTTGATCCGGCTATTTGAGGCAGCTAATTGCTCATGCATATTATCAAGGTTATTAATGGCATGATAAAAACGATTTTGGAGAGCACCTAATTCAGCGCGATGGCTATCGACATACTGCAATGCGGTATCAATCACAGCGACAGCACTTTGCGCGCCACCAACGGTGGTGATATCAAGATCATTGACGGTTTCATACTTTCCAAAGGTAAGCTGTAGCTGGTCAGCCAAACCACCTGAAAAATAAGGCTGGCCGTGAATAAAATGGCTATGTTGATTTTCGAAATAAATCTGTAACTGCCCATGTTCATCAACCGAAGCCGACAGCTTATCGGTTTGACCATTAATATAAGTCGCTAATGACTCGATGTTATCACCGACTTTAGCCTGAATATCGACAGTTTCCGTTATGCCTGCGCGATTCATAAACGAAATAGACAACTGGTGATTCCCTTGTTCAACTTGCCAATCCGAACCTTTAGGCAGAGAAACATATTTAAAGCCGCCCATCAGCAACTGGTCACTCCGCATCGATTTCAAACCGACTTGTACCGCCTCTCCAGAGGCCGCACCAATCTGAAAAGAAGCCGAACCAAAACGTCCATTGAGTAATTTTTGCCCCGCAAAAGAGGTGGTTTCTGCAATTCGGTTTATTTCATCATTCAAAGCACTCATTTCTTCTTGGAGTGCTCGTCGCTCAGCTTGGCTATTCGAGCCATTCGCTGACTGTAAGGAGAGATCGCGCATTCGCTGCAAAAGGGTTGTTGTTTCTTGCATTCCACCTTCTGCGGTTTGCATGATCGAAATACCGTCATTCGCATTACGCGCTGCGACGCCTAAACCTCGCATCTGTGTTTCTAATCGATTGGAGATTTGCAACCCAGCGACATCATCTTTAGCTCGATTAATTCGTTTACCAGAAGATAATCGATCCAGTGATTGCTGAAGGGCTACTGACGCTTGGTTAAGGTGCCGCTGAGCAACTAGCGCCGAAACATTGGTGTTGACCGAAAGAGACATGCTGTTTTATCAAATTGCCTTGTAAACAGGTAGTTAATCAGAGTATCGACAAAATGAAAAAAATCTTGAGTCATAATGCAGAACAGCATTGATGATCGGCAATGAAATAAGAAGACCACTCGATAAGGTAGATTTAACTTGGCAATCAATAACCGTCAACTCAGTGGATCTGTAGAATTAAAACACGCTTTAACCCGACGACTACGTATCAAGTAAAAGCCAAACCACAGTAAGATGAGCAGCGTCAGCGCATTGGCCCATTGAAATCTGCCATTATCCAAATAAACATGATAACCCGTTTGTACTAATTGAATAATCAGAACACAAAGGGTCATGGCGCGCCCGAAACGGAAATAGGCAACAAGCAAACGCCGCTGCTCTTGCCGAAGGTGAATAAGCCACATTAATAGTAAGCTAGGTAGCCCCGTAAGCAATCCTAAATACAACATGTTGTGGTCAGGATACACAAAGTTCAAAATGGTTGAACCATGTTCTCGGCTTACTCCAGCCACCACAAAAACGACCCAAGCGCGAGCTAAAAACAACCAGCCTAGCCAGAGCCATAACGAAGCATTAAGGTAACCATAACGGTCATAGTGTTCGATCGGATATCGCATAATTCATCATAATTCATACTATTACGCCTGCTACTTTAACGTAATCCTTGCTCGTCGCCTATGCCTTAACAACTCAAGTTTTAACCTTACTCGTCCTCAGTTGAGGAAATGAATCAAGGCATGTTAATCTGATCGATATTGAAAAGGGGTTATTAATGAAACAGACCATTATTCCGTCACCACAAACTCAGCAAGAAGCACAAGCCATTGCTAAAGCCTCACAAAAACCGGGCCAAACGAAAGAACAAACCAAGTTAATTGCACAAGGCATTGAAAGAGGCATTGCGCTCTATAAGAAACAACAAAAAGAGAAAAGCCGTCAAGCCGATAGAGCCAAAAAAAAGTTGCAGCAGTTAAAGAGTACGGTAGAGAAGACTACGGAACAAGTCATGCCCCCCACGGCCCAACCCAGCGAAAAATCAATGTTGTGGTTACCTTGGGCACTGTTAATCATCAGTTGGATAGGTTTTATTGTTTATATTGCCACAAAAACCAACGAATAAAAAAAGCCAGCGTAGGCTGGCTTAAGCATGAAACCCAAGGCTTGCTGCAATAGCAGCTCGGCGTTCGATGACCCATTGACTATCAAACGGCCCCCAATCCGATAACCGATAATAGCCATCATTATGACGACGTCCATCTTGAACAAAGCTGAGCTCAATTCCGATCCCCGGCATCGCTTTGATCACATCCTGAATGGTGCGACGTGGCCATCCGGTTTTTTCAATTAACTTAGGGACATTTGGTCGTTCAAGACTTTCAACTAATAAAGCAAGATATAACCGCCTTGCAAAAACAGGACTCAATTCCATTGATACCTCCTAAATGGTGCAGAGTGCATTATTTCTGTTTTGTCAGTTAAGATGTTGCGTTCGATCAATAACAGGCCAATCGATAGCGCTACAGAACCACTTTCTTATCTCCCACGTGCTATCCGCATAGTATTTGTGCACACTCAACCAAATCATCAATAGGTTTTTTTGTCACTACTTGCGCTTCCTGTTAGGATTTGAACACTGAGTTCATACCAATGATTAACCAGCCAATGATGACGATAAATTGGCACCAGAGCGAGGAAAAGGAACCTTATGCTTATTACTCTTTACGGTATCCCCAACTGCGACACCATCAAAAAAGCGCGAAAATGGTTAGACGCCAAGGGGGTCGAATATCAATTTCATGATTACCGAAAAGATGGTATTACTGCTGAATTAATCGATGAGTTTTTTCAAGCGCTCGGTTGGCAAAATGTGATCAATAAACGGGGAACGACTTATCGCCAATTGAGCCCACAGCAAAAAGAGAACCTCAATGAAACGACCGCTCTGCCTTTGTTGCTTGAGCAACCTGCGATGATTAAACGCCCTATTTTACGTATCGAAAAATTACTCTATGTCGGTTTTAGCACCGATGATTACGCCACTCTTTTTCCATCACCACAAGGACAATAAGGATGATAGATAGCCCCGTACTCGCGCTAGCAAAAGATTTGATCAGTCGCGAATCCGTCACCCCAAATGATGCAGGTTGCCAACAGGTGATGATTGAACGACTTGCCGCGTTGGGCTTTAATATTGAGCCGATGGTCTTCGAAGATACGACCAACTTTTGGGCTCGTAAAGGAACCGAAGGTCCTTTGTTTGTCTTTGCAGGTCACACCGATGTAGTTCCTGCTGGGCCTCTTTTTCAGTGGCATACACCGCCATTTGAACCCACCGTCATTGATGGCTATCTGCATGGTCGTGGTGCTGCGGATATGAAAGGCTCATTAGCGTGCATGATAGTGGCGGTAGAACGCTTTTTAGCGAAACATCCTAATCACAAGGGGTCCATCGGTTTTTTAATTACCTCTGATGAAGAAGGTCCTTTTATTAACGGGACCACTAAAGTGGTTGATGCGTTAATGGCTCGCAATGAGCTGATTGATATGTGCATTGTCGGCGAACCTTCTAGTACCTTAAAAGTCGGCGATGTTGTTAAAAATGGGCGTCGTGGTTCGATTACTGGCGATCTAACCATTAAAGGAACACAAGGCCATGTTGCTTACCCTCATTTAGCGAATAACCCCGTACATCAAGCGCTACCGGCTTTAGCGGAACTCGCAGCGACCACGTGGGATCAAGGCAATGCTTACTTTCCGCCAACCAGCTTCCAAATCCCGAACTTACAAGCAGGGACCGGCGCGTCAAATGTAATACCTGGTGAATTTAGTGTGCAATTCAATTTCCGATTTAGTACCGAATTGACCGAGCAAGAGATCAAACGTCGTGTGCACTCGGTATTAGATGCGCATGGTTTAGACTATGAGCTAAAATGGACATTGAGTGGTGATCCTTTTCTGACTGATGCTGGCTCGCTACTCGATGCGGTGGTTTATGCCGTCCAAGAGGTCAATCATCAACAGCCCCAGTTATTAACCACTGGAGGCACTTCTGATGGCCGCTTTATTGCCAAGATGGGCGCACAGGTCGTCGAGTTAGGACCTGTCAATGCCACTATTCATAAAGTCAATGAATGCGTCAGCATCGCAGATTTAGAGAAACTCACGGACATGTATCAAAACGTGCTGGAGCACCTTTTCGGCCAATGATGTCACCTAAACAATTAACGGGGAAAACCGACGACCACCTCAATGCGGTGCTCGTCGGCCAAAAAAACTTTTGGATTCATCCCCAAGTCAGCCAAGATTTGCTGGCTTTAAAACAAGCGGCCGACTCAGCTGGGTTTAATTTTAATATCGCCAGCGGTTTTCGATCTTTTGCGCGTCAGCAAAGTATATGGAATCGAAAAATGAATGGTGAGCTCGCTATCTTAGATGATAATAGCCAACCTATTGACACTTCTCTTTACTCAGAAGAACAACGAGTGTGGGCTATTTTACGCTGGTCTGCGTTACCTGGCGCAAGTCGCCATCACTGGGGGACTGATTTTGATGTTTTTGATCGCCATGGATTACCCGCTGGAGAGTCATTGCAGTTAGAGCCTTGGGAATATTTACAAGCCCATCAACGCCCATTCTATCAATGGTTAAAAGAGCATATTAAACCGTTTGGATTTTTTTTCCCTTACCAACAAAATAGTATCGGAGTCGCTTTTGAGCCTTGGCATATCAGCCATCGACTGACTGCTGAAAGGTGCTTAACACAATTAACCCTTGACGTACTCGCCGAACAATTAGCAGTTGAAGACCTATTAGGCAAACAAACCGTATTACAAAACCTAGAGACGATCTACAATCAGTACATCATCAATATTGCATAGGCAGGACGGATATGGACTTTTTATTCAACCCATGGGTGATTTCAATTGCTGCGATGAGCCTGATTATTGGTAATTTAGCGGCACTCAAATACCTATCCAAAATCAAATTCCAACCCATGAGCAAAAAAAAAGATTTTGAAAAGCTCAGCGAGCTAGACAAAAAACTGCAATCAATCACTGCCGAACTTGATTCCTCAGAACCGACACCATCAGAGCAGGAAATAGAAAAAACAGAACAAGCTAAAAAAGAGAGGGATACTTAACATTAGTATCCCTCGTCGTAGTAATAACTTAACTCAGTATTAAACTATTTCTCTGCAATCGCAGCCAGAACTGGAGCCATTTCTTTCAATAACTCTTCTTCAACAGGTTTACCTGCCGAGTTGGTTACGTTGACTGACGTTCGATTACCTAAATCACCAAACAAGAAAGTATAAGTGCCCGCCCTTAGATTCATGGGCTTGACACCAATATGATGCCAAAATTGATCATCAGGAGAGGCGTAACGCGCTTTAATGGTTCCCTGAGACTGATTACGCTCTTCAATAGTAAAGCCCATCTCAGGTAATAAAGTCGGTATACGCTGCCATAACACATCATAAGGTGTACGAGCAATGATCACCGGCAAACCACTACGGTCGGAGCCCATCGTGATGGGTATCTGCTTGACTAACTCTTGCGCTCGACGCGTCGCTTCTTCCCGCACTTGCTGATCATAACGGCTAGTAACTAAATTGGTCATAAAGGCGTTATAACGCTCTTTATTACTGGCGGTTACCGGCATTGGTTTACCATCTTCCCGCCAATCTATCAGGGATATTTTAAAACCAAAACGGTTGTTAGCTTCGACACGGGTTAACTCATAGCGGCTACCAAGCGTGGTGTCCTCATCTTCAGAGACCCAATTAATCCAACTGGTTTCGACACGATTATCGCTCTGCTCTACCGCGCCAATCCCTCGCTCTTCCATCATGGTTAATGCCGTTTGCCATACTCTATCGGCTTCATCTTGACGAATCATCCACAAGGTTACTTCACCATTTTGGCGTTCCGCACGGGCGCCAGGAATTAACTCAAGAATTTGTTGAGGTGGACGAATATCCACTTTTCGGCCGATTTTCCCAGGGAATTGTCCTTCAGGAATCGTATAGTTAGGATAAAACTGAGGTACCGCGCCTTCAGGTAAGACCCAAGACGTTAATGGTTTAGTCTCTAAGTAAGCAAAATCATTTTTTGCTTGACGCCGCTGTGCCGGACTACTTGAACAAGCACTCAACACCAATACAGCCAGCGAACCAACAACCAGCTGGTGGGATAACTTCATTGAAACTCCTAAGTTGCTGAGAAGAGTCTCAGCCGTAAAACGTTATAGAATACAAGCTTCTGTCATAGCTTGGGCAACAAACGGGCGAGCGGATTCTGAAAGCTCAGTTAAAGGTAAACGTAAATGACCGTGTGCAATTAAACCCAATCGATGAGCCGCCCATTTCACTGGAATAGGGCTAGACTCAACAAACAGCCCCTTATGGAGAGGCATTAAACGTTGATTAATGATTTCCGCTTCTGCAAACTGGCCAGAAAGCGCAAGTGACATCATTTTAGCCATATCTGCGGCCGCAATATTATTAGTAACCGAGATAACGCCTCTTCCCCCCAGTTTAACAAACTCAAGCCCAGTAGCGTCATCGCCACTTAGCAAAACAAACTGGTCACCGCAAAGCTCACGATGTAACGCAATACGACTTAAATCACCCGTTGCGTCTTTGAGTGCAACAATATTTTTTAGTTCCGCTAAACGAGCAACGGTTTCTGGTTTTAAGTCAACAGCCGTTCGGCTCGGAACATTATAAAGAATCACCGGAATATCCGTTTCTTGGCTGATCGCTTGATAGTGCTGAAACAATCCCTCTTGCGTCGGTTTATTATAATAAGGAGTCACACTCAAATAACCTGCAATTCCGGTATTGTTCAGTAAACGACTAAACGTTACCGACTCATGCGTCGCATTCGCTCCCGTTCCAGCAATAACGGGAATACGCCCAGCGGAAAACTCGACCGTTTTCGCCACAACTTTGACATGTTCTTCTACCGAAAGGGTCGATGACTCGCCTGTCGTACCGACAGAAACAATGGCGTCAGTCCCTGCGGCGACATGATAATCGACAAGTTTTTGTAAACTAACGTAGTCTACTTCACCGTCATGGTCGAAAGGCGTAATTAACGCAACGATACTTCCTGAAAACATGTCTATCTCCCTAAATTGATAACTTTTGCATGGTACTGCATGGCACTTAAAAAACACAAGGGGGGAGATCTGCTTAAATGACACCTAACCGTGAATATTTATCAAATCTTATAGCAGCGCCACTGAACCTAGCCGTGTCGAAGTCACTCAGTGGGCCCCCAAGAATCTATTAATACAACGTTAGTTCAGATAAACCAACGTTATTACTCTCGTTATGATTGCAAAAGAGAGTATGCATGGCTCTTTCGTTTGGTTATATACCTAAATGACTTGGCGTTGCAAGTCAGCGATAAATAAATGAATGCATGCCATGCGCATCGATAAACAAGCTGAGTGACTAGACAAACGTAGCTAGCCTCACAACATCAAGCTAGTCGGTTATACACTTGTTTTGTACAACGGATTGTCAACTTCCAGCAAGAAGGTGATTAACAGTTATTGACTCATGACCATTCACCAGATGTACGATTTTCATATCGCTTATTAACTGTGTTAACATCAATGAAAACATTCAACTTAAGTGGCCTTATGATTCAACATCTCGTGATAACCGCTATAGGCTCTGACCGTGCGGGCGTTTGTAACCAAGTCGTTCAATTGGTTACTCAAGCTGGTTGTAACATTATTGATAGTCGTATTGCTTTATTTGGTAATGAATTTACCTTAATAATGCTGGTTTCTGGTAATACAAACAGCATTACTCGCGTCGAAAGCACACTGCCGTTACTCGGACAACAACAAGATCTGATCACGATGATGAAACGAACTTCTCCGCATCATCAGCCACATTATGCTTATAGTGTTGAAGTGTATGTCGAATCTGACGATCAACTTGGCTTAACTGAAAAATTTACCCATTTCTTTGCCGAGCGACACATTGGTATGGCTTCACTGAGCGCACAAACCATTCACAAATCAAAACTCAGTACCGAGCATGATCAATTTCATATTGCGATTACGGCTCAAGTCAATGCCGACTATAATCTTATGCAATTACAAGAAGAGTTTGCCGCACTCTGCCAACAGCTGGATGTGCGAGGCTCACTCAATTTCATAAAAAACAGTCAATAAAAGGAAAATAATCACCATGACTCCTCTACACGTAGGTTCAACAGTACCGACGCTGACTCGACTGGATCAACACGGCAAGCCAATCTCACTGGCAGATTTTGCAGGAAAAAAGGTACTGCTGTATTTTTATCCGAAAGCCATGACACCGGGCTGTACTGTACAAGCCCAAGGCTTGCGTGACATTCAAGCAGAACTTGCAGCGCACAATGTCGTGGTACTCGGCGTAAGCATTGATCCCGTAGCTCGGTTAGGTAAGTTTATTGAGCGCGATAAGCTTAACTTCACATTATTGTCCGATGAAGATCATCAGTTGGCGGATCAATTTGGCGTTTGGGGAGAGAAAAAGTTTATGGGTAAAACTTACGATGGACTGCATCGGCTCAGTTTTTTAATTGATGAACAAGGCAAAGTTGCTCATGTGTTTGATAAATTTAAAACCAAAGATCATCATCAGGTCGTTCTTAACTATTTAAATCAAGCATAACGTCGCAGAGGCATTCCCTTCGCTCAGTAAAAACCGCTCTATTATCAACAGAGCGGTTTTTTAGTCACGACTGATTAATTATCAATCAGTACGCTCAAACAATAAATTTACCTAAAATGGCGTCTTGCTCACGCACGTTCTCAGCTTGAACCTGCATGGCAATATTGGCCTCTTCAGCCGAGTCAGAAACTTGGGTTGATAAATCTTTTATCTTCACCGTATTGCTGTTAATTTCTTCCGCTACTAAGCTCTGTTGTTCCGCCGCAGAAGCAATCTG
Source organism: Vibrio injensis (assembly GCF_001895205.1). Taxonomy (GTDB): domain Bacteria; phylum Pseudomonadota; class Gammaproteobacteria; order Enterobacterales; family Vibrionaceae; genus Vibrio; species Vibrio injensis. The sequence goes on from NZ_BDJF01000016.1 coordinate 645,802, forward strand.
TAAGTTCATATCACTGATTTGCTGAATGGCATGGCGGATACGCTGTAATGCACCATCGGCTAACTGCGCTTTGGCAACCGCATCTACCGCCGTATCTTTACTCTCTTTCATCGCTTTCGATACCGAGCTAGAGCCAATCTGTAGTTGCTCAATCATACCGCGAATTTCCGTCGTTGATTGCTGAGTTCGTTGCGCTAACGTACGTACTTCATCAGCAACAACCGCGAAACCACGCCCCGATTCACCCGCACGGGCGGCTTCAATCGCCGCATTGAGTGCTAATAGGTTAGTTTGATCGGCGATATCGTTAATGACTTTTAAAATCGTTTCAATATTAGCCGTTGCCGACTCCAAACCTTGAACTTCTTTAACAGCCATTTCAATGTGCGCGGATAACTTATCGATCGATTGCGTCGTTACACTCACAACTTGCGAACCTTCAATGGTTGCTTCATCGGCTTCTTTTGCGGCAGAGGCGGCCCCTTGAGCATTATTGGCGACCTCCGTCGCGGTCACCGACATTTCATGCATCGCCGTCGCTAATTGCTCAAGCTCTTGCAACTGAGAGCGCATCGCTGAAGATGAACCTTCAACACTCATGATCGTCAGCTCAGCCCCACGCATGATCTCCTCACCAATCGCTTTCGATTGCTTGATTTGCGTTTGTAATGTCTCAGTGAAGGTATTAAAGCCGTGAGCAAGCTCAGCAAACTCTTGATCGGTATTGGTATCTAGACGTTGAGTTAAATCACCTTGTCCCGAAGCAACATCTTTTATAGCTTGATTCAGCACGCTCAGTGGACGCATCAATACCTTGATCAATAAGGTCAGGCCAATGATACTGACAATCACACCAATCAAAGTATAAATAATCGAACTATTACGTAGTTTAGTCAGTGCAACAAATGCTAGCGACTCATCAACCACTGCTCCCACATACCAATTTTCACTGGCGACACGACTGAAATAGACTAGGTGTGACTGGCCATTAATATCAACGTGCTGTATGCCCTCTTTTAATTGAACATCGGGTAAATAGGTCGTCAACTTCTGACCGTTATATTGCGTTTCAGGGTGCGCAATGGTTGAGCCATCGGCAGTCACAATAAACATGTAGCCCGCATCAAACAGGTTAATTCGATTAACCATTTCTGCTAATTGAGTCAGCTCTAAATCATAAAACATTGCGCCGATAAAGCGTCCAGCATGACGTACTGGCGTGCCGATAGAAATGATGATCGTATTGGTCGACGCGTCAGCATAAGGCGCTGTAACGACGAGTGAGTTCTGAGCTTTAGCGCCGATATACCATGGGCGACGTCTTGGGTCGTAATCACTACCCGGATCCCAACCGTCGTCATTCTCGACCATGGAACCATCTGATTCATAGCCCAAACCGATGGATAAAAAGCTACCTTTCAGCGCCGGTTTTTCTAGCACATTACTGACATATTGACGGTTTAAAGGATCAAGTTCTAAAGTTTCGGTGATGGTTTGAGCCATCCCTTTCTTGCTCCCCATATCCAAGCTAATGGTATTTTTTACTCCAGCAACCATTTCTTTTAAGCTGCTGTGCACCAAAGCTTGCACCTCTGAGCGAACCGTCGTCAACTGTTGCACAGACAATGAAACGACAATGACCAACAGTAGTGCAGATGAAGCTGCCACAATTTTTTGACTAAATTTCATAATTTCCCTCTACTAATCTTCCTGATGTTCTTTTTATTTTTTATGTGGGCGGAGTTGGCCTTAATCACTGTATCGCCAAGTTCAATCAAAACTTAAACGAGGATATTAAGAGTGTAAGCAAAAGTTAACTCTTTTTCCGCAACGACGACATAAACATCGCTTAATTATCTTTAAACAAAAAGCCTCATTTATAATAATGAGGCTTAACAATTCAATGATGAGGCAAAAAAACACGCCATCATTTAACCATCGACAGAGGCCGTGTCGTCATCATTACTGGGTAAAGCATGCCACACGGCTTTCACTAATGTGGCCAGAGGAATGGCGAAAAAGACGCCCCAGAATCCCCATAATCCGCCAAAAACTAACACTGCGATGATGATGGCAACTGGATGCAAATTGACCGCTTCAGAAAATAAAATAGGCACCAGTACATTACCATCCAAAATTTGAATAATGAAGTATGCCACCAATAAGGTATAGTATTGAGGCGTTAATCCCCATTGGAACAAACCAACAATCGCCACCGGAATTGTCACCGCTGCCGCCCCAATGTAGGGGATCAGAACCGAAAAACCTACCGCTACAGCGAGTAGCGCAGAGTAACGTAAATCTAAAATCGCAAACGTCACATAGCTCACGCCACCAACGATTAAAATTTCCAACACTTTACCACGAATATAATTAGAAATTTGTTGATTCATTTCTAACCATACCTTGGTCGCTAAACGTCGATTTCGAGGCAAGACGCCACTCGCGATCGACATCATTTCTTGTTTATCTTTCAGTAAAAAAAACACCAACATCGGCACGAGGATCAAATATACCGCCAACGTTGCTAAACTGACCAACGATGCTAATGAGCCTTTAACGACCGACTCTCCCATACTTAATGCTTTATTTTTAGCATTGTTCACTAACGATTCAACGATTTGTAAATTGGCCAACTCTGGATAGCGATCCGGTAAACTGGCAATAAAGTTTTGCAAACCGTTATACATATTAGGGATATCATTAATTAAATTAATTACTTGCTGCCAAATGGTTGGAACAATACCAAATAACGCCACTAACATGAGCCCGAGAAACAACGATACAATAACCAAAACTGATAAGGTTCTCGGGATCCCTAAACGGCATAATTGCGTGACAGGCCACTCAAGCAGATAGGCCAAGACAATCGCAACCAATAATGGGGCGATCAAGTGACCAAAAAAATAGATAATAACAAAACCAAAAAATAAGATAGCGACCAAACTAACCGCATGAGGATCGGAGAATCGTCTTTGATACCAACGATTGAGCATTTCAAACATCGAGCGGGCTCTCCTTAATAATAGAACACGAAAAATAGCCATGATTTGGCAAATTAACAGAGTGTACAGGCAACGTGTTGAGATAACATTGAACACCAACATTACTCTGCCTGCCAATCAGAATAGTGAGATTTTGTCTATCATCAAGCGCTAAGATGTGACGCTTTGCAAGTAATAATGTCATTAGGCAGTACGACTTAGGCAAATCAACAATCTTGGGTTCCATTTTAGAGCTCAATCCTTAATATAGACTCAAACCACCGATGGATGGATCAGATGGTTCCTCGTTATCAAACGCGAGGAGAAGTGGCAACACAGTGTATAAAGCAAACACCAATAATACCACTGCCGCCGTCAGTAAACGAGATGACTTTCTCCGGCGTAGGAAACCAATTACATCGTGCAGTGTCTTAGAGAAAGATAAGCTTGGAGCATTCCCTATCACCATGAAAATAAAACGTTCTCTTGTTTACCTCTGCCTTGCGGCAACCTTAAGTCCTCTTTCCGGTGCGTATGCGAACCGTTTTGGGAGTGATAGCATAGAGCTGCCCGATATTGGTACCGTAGCGGGCTCAACATTAACAATTGATCAAGAGCTTATCTATGGCGATGCGTATATGCGCATGTTACGTAATAGCCGTCCTATCATCAATGATCCTGTCATTAATGAGTATATCGAAACCTTGGGTTATCGCTTAGTTGCTAGCTCCGACGATGTCAAAACACCATTTACCTTCTTCATGATCCGCGATCGTAACATTAACGCTTTTGCGTTTTTCGGTGGTTATATTGCATTGCATTCTGGCCTACTGCTACACGCTCAATCAGAAAGTGAACTCGCGTCTGTCATGGCGCATGAAATTGCTCACGTCACTCAGCGCCATTTAGCACGCAGCATGGAAGAACAAGCTCGTCGCTCTCCAGCAACGATTGCCGCCTTAGCTGGATCACTACTGTTAGCCATCGCCGCGCCTCAAGCAGGAATTGCCGCTATCACCGCAACGACAGCGGGTAGTATGCAAAGCCAAATTAATTACACTCGTAGTAATGAAAAAGAAGCGGATCGCTTTGGGATTGCAACTTTAGCTAAAGCTGGGTTTGATGTGCATGCCATGCCACGCTTTTTTGGTCGTCTTGCTGACGAATATCGTTACGCCAGTACACCACCACCGATGCTACTGACTCACCCTCTACCCGAAGATCGTATTACGGATAGCCGAGCTCGAGCACAGCAGTTTCCTAGTGTGAATGTTGCTCCTTCTCTGAATTATCATTTAACACGCTCGCGAGTTGTCGCTCGTTACGCCGGAATCAACAGTGAAGCCGCATTAGATTGGTTTAAACGTAACCAAAGAAAAGCGGACCCGAGTATGGCTGCCGCTTTTGATTATGGTAAAGCACTCGTTTATCTTGATACTAAACAATACGACGAAGCAGAAAGCCGCTTAAAAACGTTGCTACAAAGCCATCCTGACAATAATTTTTACCTCGATGCGATGAGTGATCTTCTGATTGATACTGAACGTGCAACAGAAGCACAATCTATGCTGGCTCAAGCATTGCAACGTAAACCCAATAATCCGGTGTTGGTAATAAACTACGCCAATGCCTTAATCAAAAATGACCAGTTTCCAGAAGCTATCCGAATGCTACAGCGCTACACACATGATCGCCCAAATGATGTCAATGGATGGCATTTATTAGCAGAGGCCAACAGTCGAAGTGGTAATAGTGCGGAGGATTTAGCAGCCCGAGCCGAAATTTTTGCTTTAGGTGCGAACTGGAATAAAGCGATTCAATTTTATACCCAAGCCAGTCAGCTTGCTCCTTTAGGAAGTTTGCAACAAGCTCGCTATGATGCACGACTCGATCAGCTCATGGTACAAAGAGATCGATTTTTAGCGCTACGATAAATTTAGCGACTCAAGTCATTGTTAGCCAACAATGACTTGAAGTGGTCGATGGTCAGCAAACGAGTGACCCCCTAATAATATCGACAGGGGAAAACGACGCAGCCTCGTCAATTCGCGGAATAATGAACCACTTAAATAATAAACCATCTTTATTAAGGAGAAAGGATGTCCGTTACCATTTATCATAATCCACGCTGCTCTAAAAGCCGAGAAACGTTAGCTTTATTAGAAGCGCGTAACCTACAACCTAATATTATTCATTATTTACAAACTCCACTGACGATTGAACAACTCAAAGCCATTTATGCAAAGTTACCCCATAGTCAGGTTCGCGACATGATGCGTTGTAAAGAAGCCTTGTACAAAACCCTGAATTTAGACGATCCTACTCTCTCGGACGAGGCGTTATTTTCAGCCATGGCAGAACACCCCTCTCTGATCGAACGTCCGATTGTTGTGGTAAATCAACAAGCCCGTCTCGGCCGCCCACCAGAACAGGTACTGGACATCTTATGACCCGTCTGATCGTTTTGTACTACAGCCGTCACGGCAGTACTCAAAGCTTGGCTCGGCACATTGCCCGAGGCATTGAGTCAGTCTCTGGATGTGAGGCGATTTTGCGTACCGTTCCTGAGCTGGAACCTACGCAAGGAAACGCGAGCGAGCCGTACTTAACCCTAGATGAGTTAGAGCAGTGTCATGGCTTAGCCGTTGGCAGCCCCGTTTGGTTCGGAAATATGGCCGCGCCATTAAAACATTTTTGGGATCAAACGACTCCACTATGGGTTAAAGGCTCGTTAATTGATAAACCTGCCTGCGTATTTACTAGCTCAGCAACGTTACACGGTGGACAAGAGACGACCCAACAGACCATGATGCTGCCTTTACTGCATCATGGCATGTTGATCATGGGGATTCCTTATTCAGAGCCTAAGTTACATACAACCCGAACGGGAGGTACTCCCTACGGAGCCAGTCATGTGGCAGACTCTGTAAATACCACTTTAAGTCATGATGAAAGTGAATTAGCACAACGTCTTGGTCAGCGCCTAGCTCAACTTGCCGTTACCTTAAATAATAGCAATAACCTTTAATCGAGAATGTTAGTCCAAACCAATAAGAAGTTGGGACTAACATTAAATCGGTAGAAGGGATTTTTTTATTTTTCCAGCTTGGATAATCATCGTCATTTTGTGCTCAGGATCCTCTAAAAAGCTAATATCATGATTTAGATCTCCCGCGACTAAAAGTATATCAGCCAATGCTTGTTCTTTTATCACGCCTAATGCGCCGGGATAAGGATCACAGTGACCGGATAATTTTAGCAGCTGCCCATTTTTACCAGTCGCCATCGCTAAGACTTCTAATGGCGTGAAAAAACGTGTCAGCTTAGACAACATCTTGCCCTGCTTACTGAGATTGCTTGGTGTAAATAAGATATCAGTGCCCCAAGCAGTATTGATCTGATATTTTTTCGCCAGCTCGTAAGCTCTTATCGTCCCTTCAGCCACTAATTTCTGCTTTTTAATATTTGCTTCATCTTGATAGACGTTAGAATCTTCATCAGCAAGGAAAGGCTGCAAACTCCACCAAATCCCCTGCTTAGCCATCAGCTGGGCCGTTTTTTCATCACATAACTGACCATGCTCAATACACTTTACCCCGCATTCGATCGCTCGTTGAATACTCTCACTGGTGTAAGCATGAACCATCACATAAGTGCCCCAGTCACTGGCCGCCGCAACCGCCGCTTTGATTTCATGTTCAGTATATTGATTGGTAAACAAATGATCATGAGGAGAAGCAACTCCTCCTCCAGCCATTATCTTAATTTGCGCCGCACCTTGCATCAATTGTTCACGAACAGCCTTGAGTACCGCGTCATGGCCATCGGCGATTGAAGAAATACCAGCGCGTTCAATACTACTGAGTGTATTGCAATTAAATAAGTCGGCGGAAGTTCTAAAATCCGCATGGCCCGATGTTTGCGAAATCATTGCTCCAGAAGGATAAATTCTTGGACCATCAAACAAGTGGTTATCAATGGCTTTCTTAAGCGAAAAACTCGGGCCTCCAGCATCTCTCACGGTCGTAAAACCACGCATTAAAGTATTGTTCGCTTCTTTCACGGCAAGGAGATGAAGATAGCTAATCTCTTCCATCATCGCTTGAGACTTAATAATGGCACACAACATTGAGTGCCAATGAGCGTCAATCAAACCGGGCATTAATGTATAGCCTTGACAATCAATCACGCTGTCTTGGGTAAGTGGCAATGGTTGGTCAATAAGAACCGTGATAATTTTGCCACTGTCGATCAATACACTAGCATTTGCTTTAATCGTCAGGGTTTCGCCATCAAATAATTGCGCATTTGTTAGCCAGTATCGGTTCCTATGCTCGACCGATGGACTCGGTGTCAGCGCTGCTGATAGCTGCTCATACACCACATGGGATGCTTGAGGAGTGAGTGCTAAACGTTGATGAATGGTCTCTATTCCTTGACTACCACATTGGCAGTGACTGGTTGTTTCACTCATAACCACTCCTCTATTAATATTTTTTATTTAATAGCTCTTATCAAATAACGTCAATCGTCGTTATTTAATGTTATTTGCATTGATAATGCCATAAGGGGGAAATTCATCCCCCCTTAGAAAATTCACTTAATCTTGCCAAGAAAAATAAAGCTGCGTTCTTTTAGGGGGGGTAACCACCGATGACTCATCCTCTGACTGACGACCATCTTTCGCCTTATCTTGCTGAACGTTCTTACGCTCAATTAGCTTCGGCGCCGCTCTTTGCGTCACTTGACGAAGACGAAGCACTTCTTGAGCGAAATCTGCTTCGCTAGCTAATAAATGCACATTGAAGATAACTTCATCCCCTTGAATACTCACAATATCCAAAGAGGCAACAGAACTTAAGCGTCTGACGCTCTCCTCTAAGGTAAAGAAAGCCCGAGCATTATTAATCGGTTTAAATGCAGCCCAAAGGGTTTGTGAGGACTCAGTGCCGACTAACACAGCACTTTTTTTAGCATAGTGGCTGGCCAATACGTCGATCAATGTATTCACAGCCTCCTCACCTGACGTCTGCCCGCTCATGGGTGCTTTAGGAGAGGTTAGCAGTTGATCGGCAGATTGATCGTACAACGCCCAACGCAAAGTAGAACCTTGAGCTCGTAGCACTAAAATGGCATCACTGGCGTAACGCTGACTCGCTGTCGCAATGGACTCCGTAAAGCCTCCCCATAGATCAGAACTCTGGATACCCGTCACATCCTCAAAGTCACCAACCGGAAGCGTTAAGGGTAAACCTCGCTGTTCAGCCTGCCTTTTTAATTGCGATACCATGTCAGTTTGTGAATGGTCCCAAATAATACGGCGCTCATAGTCAGATTCTTCCACTAACCATACTAAAATATTAGCCCGTTCTTCAGGCCAAAACGCTAAATGCGCTTGAGTCAACAGTGCGCGGATACGAGGCCCACTAAAAGCCACTCTTAATGTTCTTTGATCATTGAGTTGTCCATAGCTGATCTGATTAGCATACTGAGCACTTTGACGCAGCGCTTTACTGACGACGTCATTGCTCAATGAGTCCTGACTACCCGTCGCTCGAATAACCACCTCTTGCATGGCACGAATTCGAGCCTCGGCTTCTGGATCATTGTGCTGCTCATCCATCACAACTTCAGCTTGGTACAAATTGATTTTGGTTAATGCCAATGCAGGCAGACTGATTAACCCAATCAACAACAAAACGAAATAGCGCATACGGTTACCATAGATTCCAAGTGAACATTGATGATAAGCAACTATCTAGGTCGGGGCAAGGCGCTGTACGAGGGCCAGTGTCAATTTTCCGCAGTTTTTCCGCTTCTCAATCCCTCTTCATTAGTGACAACGTCTGACCTTTTCAATCGATTAATGAGCGTAAACCAGAAAAAGTTTGATCTATAACCCATAGCAATCGTTTGCAAAGATGATAGAATCCCGCGAATTTTATTTTGCTTCAGGGAAAACACGATGAAAAATGCCATTCAAGGCGCACAAATGCTATTTGTCGCATTTGGTGCTCTGGTCTTGGTTCCATTACTAACCGGGCTTGATCCTAACGTTGCTCTGTTTGGGGCAGGTGTAGGCACCTTAATCTTTCAACTCATCACTCGCCGATCTGTACCTATCTTTCTCGCCTCTTCTTTCGCTTTTATTGCTCCGATCATGTATGGCGTACAAACTTGGGGAATTGGCGCAACAATGGGTGGCCTAATGGCCGCAGGCGCAGTCTATGTGTTACTCGGCGCCATCATTAAAGTTCGAGGTGTGGGCTTTGTACACACGCTATTACCGCCCGTGGTCGTTGGACCGGTTATTATGGTGATCGGATTGGGTCTCGCGCCTACCGCAGTCAATATGGCTCTGGGTAGAACAGGGGATGGTTCAATACAACTGATCGATGCACAAGCTGCATTATGGATCTCTGCGATTTCATTGCTGGTCACTGTCGGGGTGAGTGTTTTTTCGCGAGGCTTTTTTAAGCTGATCCCTATTTGCGCAGGTATTGCCGCGGGTTATAGCGTTTCTCTCTACTTTGGTGTGGTCAGCTTTGTTCCTGTTCAGCAAGCCGCATGGCTTGCATTGCCAAACTTTACCTTTCCTGAATTTAATATTAATGCCATTTTATTTATGATTCCGGTCGCGATTGCTCCAGCCGTTGAGCACGTAGGTGATATGTTAGCCATATCCAATGTGACCGGAAAAGATTATCTGAAGAAACCGGGCTTACACCGTACTATTGCAGGTGATGGGTTTGCCACTATGGCAGCCAGTATGGTCGGTGCACCACCGAACACCACTTACAGTGAAGTCACTGGTGCAGTCATGTTGACCAAAGCTTTTAACCCGGTGATTATGACTTGGGCGGCAGTAACGGCGATTATATTAGCCTTGGTCGGTAAACTTGGGGCATTGCTACAAACCATTCCTATCCCAGTAATGGGTGGCATTATGATTTTGCTGTTTGGGTCAATTGCTACCGTTGGGCTCAACACGCTGATCCGAAACCAAGTCGACCTACACAAATCACGAAATCTAGTTATTGTCGCTGTCACCTTAGTCTTTGGCATCGGTGGCATGGCATTTGGTATTGGTGAATTTAGTTTACAAGGCGTAAGCCTGTGTGGGATTGTTGCGATTGTTCTTAATTTAGTACTACCAAAAGATCTCGGTGAAAACCAAGTCGTCGATAACACGCAGATGGATAAGCATTGATCATGTCGCCAAGGCAGTGGCAAATTCAAGTAGGAAAATGATAAGTAAAGCTCTCGTTCATCTGAGGATCATCAATAGACGTCATCGAGATGGACGAGAGTATCCAAGCGACCAACTCGCCATAACAGGCTAGAAAAATTTATTGGCATAAATCAGCAAGTTCACCGCCAGTAAGCTTTGCGAGATCTTGTGGGCTGAGTTCGATCTCTAAACCACGCTTCCCTGCACTGACACACAAAGTGGTCAATGTCTCGGCGCTGCTGTGAATAAAAGTCGGCAAGCGTTTCTTCTGCCCTAAAGGACTGATCCCACCAACCACATAACCCGTCACTTTTTGAGCCACCTCAGGGTCAGCCATTTCGGCTTTTTTCGCTTTTGCTGCTTTTGCTGCGAGCTTTAAGTTGAGCTTTTTCTCGACAGGGATCACCGCAACGGCTAAATGCTTGGCTTCACCATTGAGACAGAACAATAACGTTTTGAATACCGTCGCCGGATCTTGTCCCAAGGCTTGCGCAGCCTCTAAGCCATAGCTAGGGTGGCTAGGATCGTGCTCATAGTGATGAATCGTGTGGGCGATGTGCTTTTTTTTCGCTAAATCAATTGCTGGGGTCATACTTAGCCACTCCTTATTGCCCAAACAAAAAAAACGAGTAAGGAATTATCTTACTCGTTTTTTTAAAGCGCAAGGACTTAACTTAACGAATATCGATCGGTGCAAAGCTCTTAATCAAATCATCCAAGGCTTTCATTTGTGCCAAGAAAGGCTCAAGCTTATCTAATGGTAATGCTGACGGACCATCACATTTTGCTTGGTCAGGCGTTGGGTGGGCTTCGATAAATAAACCGGCGATCCCCGTTGCTAATCCAGCTTTAGCCAGTTCTACGGTTTGCTCGCGGCGGCCACCAGAAGCGGCTCCCAATGGATCGCGCATCTGTAGTGAGTGGGTAACATCAAAAATGATTGGACTGCCTTGAGAGGCTTTTTTCATCACGCCAAATCCAAGCATATCGACCACTAAGTTATCGTACCCGTGACAAGCGCCGCGCTCACATAAAATCACTTGCTCATTGCCACATTCCGCGAACTTTTCAACAATATTGCCAACTTGCCCAGGGCTCATAAACTGCGGTTTTTTAACGTTAATAACTGCGCCCGTTTTTGCCATCGCTTCGACTAAATCCGTTTGACGAGCCAAAAATGCAGGTAACTGGATAACATCGACAACCTCAGAGACTGGTTGAGCCTGCGCTTCGGTATGTACGTCGGTAATGATTTTCACCCCGAAGGTCTCTTTCAGCTCTTGAAAGATTTTCATGCCCTCTTCCAAGCCAGGCCCACGGTATGAATGTACCGAGCTACGGTTAGCCTTATCGAACGACGCTTTAAACACGTAAGGAATACCAAGCTTTTCGGTTACTTTGACGTAGTGCTCGCAAATTTGCATCGCCAAATCACGAGATTCCAACACATTCATACCCGCAAACAGCGTAAAGGGATGATCATTGGCGACCGGAATATGACCGATATGAACAATTTTTTGTTCCATAGTGAGTTCTCTTAAGTTGTGATTAATGCAGCGTCACTGGATAAACCGTCAGCGCATTCATTTGATTCTTGAGTAACTGCGCTGCAGGATCATCAGGGCAGTGTTCAATAAAGTATTGGAAATCGGATAACGCCACCTGATGACAATCTAACTGCTGATAGATAAAACCACGATCTCGTATCTCATAAGGATCATCAGGGACAAAAGTTAACGCTAAATTGGTGCAGCGCAGCGCCAAAGTATAGCGCTCTTCGCGCAACAAGGCACTTTTCAATAAGGCTAGCCAACGACCAATAATCGTTGGATTGTCTGTCGGTTGGATGTGTTCTGCCTGTAAACGAGCTAAAGGACCTTTATGACCAACCAACCACGCATTAAGCATGTATTTCGAGACAAACTCGCCAGAAAAAGGATTAAGATACAAGGGCGCTTCGTCTGGCCAATGAACTTCAAGTAAAAATTGGGTAGGGAAAGTAATCCCTTGTACGGGAAAATCAAAGCGCCTAGCAAAATAGAGCAATAAAGCCCCGAGACTGACGGGTATTCCCTGACGACGCTCAAGGACTTTATCAATAAAACCATTACGAGAATGGAAATAGGACTCTTTATCACCACAAAAGCCCCATTGACGATAAAAAACATCCAAAAATAGAGCGAAACGCTGCTTTGCATTCGATTCATCAGCCAAAGCAAGCTCAGCTTGATGATACAACTTTTGTAACTCAGCGAGAGCCCAATCGACCTTTGTCTCTGGGTTGATGGCCTTATTTAATGCCAGCGCACCTTCCACTAAATCCATTGCATCAAAATCTTCATCAAACAAGTTCAACATAGATTTATCGAGTCCATGATATTAACTGAAAAACATCGGAGCTTTAGAAGCGGTAACTTTGCCTGCCATAATCAACCACCCCATGGCACCAAGAAAAGCAAACGAGCGTAGCAGTTTATTACGGCCAAATTTGAGGGCAAAAAAGCCCAAAGCAATATAAGCCAAGACACAAGTAATTTTATCGGTCATCCACGGGGCTGCAGCCGTATAAGGTATAAAGCCAGTGATCACAATAAGCCAAATTCCAGTGATTAATAACAGACTATCGTTGATGTGCGGATAAATTTTCAGAAACTTATGTTGTAACCAATGAGAATCCATCATCATTAAAATATAACGAACACTCAATAAGAAAGCGCTAATCGCAATAGTGAAAAGATGGAGTGATTTAAGTCCTTCGTACATGTGTTCCTCTTTAAAATCGATATTGACCCAAGGTGACTCGATCGTTACCAGCATAATCTTGCTCGGTAACCACTTGTTGATACCCTAGTTCATTGAGAATGGCTTGCACCGCTTTGCCTTGTTGATAACCATGTTCAAACAATAACCATCCTTGATCGAGTAAGTATTCACGAGCCATTATCGCGATATGTTTAATATCGGCTAATCCATTATCGCCTGCGACCAAAGCGCTTTTAGGTTCAAAACGGACATCGCCTTGCTGTAAATGGGGATCGTGTTCCTCGATGTAAGGCGGGTTAGAGGCAATCACAGCAAACTTTATACCGTTAGCGAGAGGGGTAAACCAACTGCCTTGTAAAAATGTGACATTGGTGATTCGTAATCGTTTGCGATTATCGTCGGCAAGCTCAACGGCCTCTGAGCGTAGATCAATACCCAGCACATTACGCTGAGGCAACTCTGAAGCAAGGGCTAATGCAATAGCCCCAGTTCCTGTCCCTAAGTCAAGGATATCACCGTCACAAAGCTCAGCTTTATCGAGTGCCAATTCAACTAAGCGCTCAGTATCAGGTCGAGGTATTAAGGTCGATGGCGCAACTTTTAGGGGCAACGACCAAAATTCGCGTTCCCCAATAATATAAGCGATCGGCTCACCTACGATGCGCCGTGCGAGTAATGCTTCAAAAGCGGAAACCAAGTCTGGGCTGAGTACTTTATCTGGCCACGTCAGTAAATACGAACGTGGTTTTTGTAACACATGGCAAAGCAGTAGAGTAGCATCGAGAGACGGCGAATCACTGCCGCTCTCGGTCAATTGCCGCTTCGCCTTAGCCAATAAGGCTTGTATCATCATGACGATTAATCAACTAATGGTTATCGGATAACGCAGCCAGCAGATCCGCTTGATGCTCTTGGACAACGGGATCAATCAAAGCTTGTAAATCACCTTCCATCACTTCATTGAGACGATAAATAGTGAGGTTAATACGATGATCGGAAACACGGCTTTGTGGGTAGTTATAAGTACGAATACGATCACTGCGATCGCCTGAACCGAGTAGGTTGCGTCGTGTATCGGATATTTCCGCTGCGCGTTTTTTCTCTTCCGCTTGAACAATCCGAGCGCCAAGTACAGACATCGCTTTAGCTTTGTTCTTATGTTGAGAACGCTCATCCTGACACTCAACCACAATCCCCGTCGGCAAGTGAGTAATCCGAATCGCTGAATCCGTCGTGTTAACGTGCTGACCACCCGCTCCTGATGAGCGGAAGGTATCAATTTTTAGATCGCTGGCTTTAATTTCAGGAATTTCTGCTTCAGGAATTTCTGGCATGACCGCCACGGTACAGGCTGACGTGTGTACACGGCCCTGAGATTCTGTCGCGGGAACACGCTGCACTCGGTGGCCGCCCGATTCAAATTTCAATACCCCGTAAGCTCCGTCACCATTAACTTTGGCTATCATCTCTTTGTAACCACCATGCTCAGCTTCACTCGCCGACATGACTTCAATCCGCCAGCCTTTTTTCTCAGCAAAACGGCTGTACATGCGGAATAGATCACCAGCAAAAATACCGGCTTCGTCACCACCAGCACCAGCACGAATTTCTAGAAAGCAGTTGCGATCATCGTTCGGATCTTTCGGCAATAACAAAATTTGCAACTCAGCACTTAAGCGCTCAATTTCAGCTTTGGCCGTTTTCATCTCATCTTGCGCCATCTCGCGCATTTCCGCGTCGTCTTCTTTGGCCATCTCTTCTGCAGCCAGCAAATCTTCCTGAGCTTGCTGATAGGCTTGGAAGCATTTGGTGACTTCTTCGAGCTGCGAGTACTCTTTTGAGAGCGATCGAAATTTATTTTGATCACCGATCACGGCAGGATCACCTAATAAGTGTTGCACTTCTTCGTAGCGCTCCACCAAAGATTCAAGCTTAACTAAAATCGACGCTTTCATAATTTCTTCTTTAATAAATAAGGATTTAGAAATGATTACAGGTCATCAAGACCCAAACTTTGTCTAATAATTGCCAGTTTTGCTGGCTCCCCTTGCTCCGCTGCCATCTGCAACGCGCGCGTTGGGGTATGGATTAATCTATTGGTCAGTTTATTACTTAACTCGATCAACAATTTTTCCGCATCGCCTCCAGCGGCTAACGCTTGTAAACTTTTACTGAGTAACTCTTCACGGATGTGACTCGCAGATTGACGATAGTCACGAATACTATCCACGGCCTGCAGCGAGCGCATCCAGCTCATGAACTCCGCGCTTTCCTCACTGACGATCGCTTCGGCTTGAATCGCCTCAATCTTCCGTTGCTCAATATTGTTCTCAACGATGGACTGTAAATCATCCACTGAATAGAGATAAGCGTCATCGAGTTCACTAACTTGTGATTCTACATCACGCGGCACGGCAATATCGACTAACAGCATCGGTTGGTGGCGACGCGCTTTGAGTGCACTTTCAACCATCCCTTTACCAATGATGGGGAGTGGACTAGCGGTCGAGCTAATCACAATGTCCGCCTGTGCTAAATAATCAGGGATCTCATTTAAGGTGATCACTTCAGCGTCAAAATTTTGCGCCAAAGCCATAGCCCGCTCACGAGTTCGGTTAGCCACGATCATTCGCTGGCAACCGTGACCATCTAAGTGCTTAGCAACCAATTCGATGGTCTCTCCTGCTCCAACCAACAGCACCGTAGCTTTGGTCAATGACTCGAATATGTGTTTTGCTAGTGTACAGGCGGCATAAGCAACGGAGACAGCATGACCACCGATATCCGTTTCGGTCCGCACGCGTTTAGCAACCGAAAACGCTTTTTGAAACAACTTATCTAAGGCCGAATCCACCATGCGATTTTCTCGCGAATCCGCATACGCTTGTTTTACTTGCCCTAAAATCTGTGGTTCACCCAAAACTAATGAATCCAATCCACAAGCGACGCGCATCAGATGACGAATTGCCGCCTGCTCTTCATGAACATATAAACTGGGTTTTAACGTTTCCAAATTGACTTGATGAAACTGAGATAGCCACTCTATTAGCTTATTCTTACTTGCCACCTTAACATCGCAATACAGCTCAGTTCGGTTACAGGTTGACAAAATCACACTTCCCTTGACATAAGGTTGACCAGATAAATGGCGTAAGGCTTCGGACAGTTTATCTGGTCCAAAGGCCACTTTTTCTCGCAACTCAACCGAAGCTGTATTGTGATTGATACCAATAACAAGCAAGGACATGTATCGAGGGTTCTCTGATAAGAAGTGGATTGAGCGGCGAATTTTACTTGATGCACCTATTTATTGAAAGAGCGATTGGGATTTGTTTTCCCGAGTTCGTGATATCAATGGTATAGTGACGGCTCTTGTGTCCCATAAATGGATAAATAACGAGCATATGATAATATTTCCGCCACGTATTTTTCTGATGATCACCTTACTCTTAGGGTTATGGGGCTGCAGCAGCCTTCCTGACCCTATTAGTGATGTAGAATGGCAATCACACCAAGCTCGCTTAAAGACCATTAAGCAGTTTCAACTGGTTGGCAAACTTGCCTATATTGATCCCAATCAGCGTCAATCTCTCAACTTTCAGTGGCAAATCTCCCCCCAGCAAACCCAACTACGCCTAAGCACATTTTTAGGGCAAACGGTATTAAACTTATCGATTGATCAACAGGGTGCGCAAGTCATCACTCATGATGACAACGTCTACCGAGCTGACAATGCCGAACAATTGATTGCTTCTCTGACTGGGTTAACGCTGCCTATCGAACTTTTACAAGCGTGGATTATCGGTTTACCCACTCAAGCGGATCACTTTGAATTAAATTCGAACAATACCTTGGCTAGGTTACAAAAAAAACAAGGCCTTTCTCACTGGACTGTGGATTATCATCGCTACCGCGAATACCCCTGGCAAGATAAACCTCTTCCTTTGCCAGACCGAGTATTGCTCACCCAACAGGATACTTCGATTAACCTAGTGATTTCTAAGTGGACACTCACGCCATGATACAACAAACAACGGTGTGGCCATCACCCGCTAAATTAAATCTGTTTTTGTACATTACCGGCCAACGTGCTGATGGCTATCACGACTTACAGACATTATTTCAATTTATTGACTATGGCGATGAACTGACGATTACCGTCAATCAAACAGGCCAGATCACTCTCACACCTCCGTTAGCAGACGTCGCCCTGCAAGACAATCTGATTTATCGTGCAGCTCGTGCCTTGCAACAGCAAACCCAGAGCTCGCTCGGCGCGGATATTCAATTAATCAAACGCTTACCCATGGGCGGTGGAATTGGTGGTGGCTCTTCTAATGCGGCAACAGTATTGGTGGCGCTCAATTATTTATGGGGCTGTCGGTTAAGCGATGATCAACTCGCCACAATTGGCTTAACCTTAGGGGCCGATGTTCCAGTTTTTATTCACGGCTTCTCCGCTTTTGCCGAAGGTGTTGGAGAAAAGCTCCAACCAGTGCAGCCAGAAGAAAAATATTATCTCGTGGTTCGTCCAAATGTGAGTATTGCAACAAAAGTGATTTTTTCTCATCCCAATTTACCGAGAAACACAGCAAAACGTGATATTAATACCCTACTCAATGAGAACTACGAAAACGATTGCGAAAAAATTGTCCGATTGGAGTACCCAGAGGTTGATAAGCAACTTTCATGGCTGCTACAATACGCGCCGTCAAGATTGACCGGGACTGGGTCTTGCGTTTTCGCTGAATTTTCGAGCAAAAAAGAAGCGCAGGCTGTCCTTGCGAAACTCCCAGACACTGTCTCTGCGTTTGTCGCTCAAGGCCGCAACGTATCACCACTAAAAGAGACACTGGCTGATTACCAATCAGCCGACACCCAACCTAATTAAAAACTGGACGCAACCCTGAGGTTTCCACCGTGCCTGATATGAAGCTATTTGCTGGTAACGCCACACCTGAACTAGCCCAACGTATTGCTGAACGTCTATACATCTCCCTTGGTGATGCTACTGTTTCTCGCTTCTCTGATGGAGAAGTGGCAGTGCAGATCAACGAAAATGTTCGTGGTAGCGATGTATTTATTATTCAATCAACTTGTGCCCCAACCAATGACAATTTAATGGAATTGGTGGTAATGATTGACGCAATGCGCCGCGCTTCAGCAGGCCGTATTACTGCTGTCATCCCTTACTTTGGCTATGCACGCCAAGACCGTCGAGTGCGTTCTGCTCGAGTTCCGATTACGGCGAAAGTCGTTGCTGACTTTCTCTCTAACGTAGGGGTTGATCGAGTCTTAACCATCGACCTACACGCAGAGCAAATTCAAGGTTTCTTTGATGTCCCAGTAGATAACATCTTCGGTACTCCCGTTCTCTTGGAAGACATGAAAGCACGTAATCTAGAAGATCCTGTTGTTGTATCTCCGGATCTGGGTGGTGTGGTACGTGCTCGCGCAACAGCAAAAGCACTCGGTGATATTGATATTGCGATTGTTGATAAACGTCGCCCGCGTGCTAACGTCTCTGAAGTCATGAACTTAATCGGTGACGTTGAAGGGCGTGACTGCGTGATTGTCGACGATATGATCGATACCGGCGGCACCTTATGCAAAGCAGCTGAAGCACTTAAAGAGCGCGGAGCAAAACGTGTATTTGCTTATGCAACCCATGCGGTATTTTCAGGCAATGCGGCCAAAAATATTAAAAACTCCGTACTTGATCAAGTGATCGTTACCGATTCAATCACTTTGTCTAAAGAAATGGCAGCAACGGGTAAAGTAACTCAGCTAACCTTATCGACCATGCTTGCAGAAGCGATTCGTCGCATCAGTAACGAAGAGTCTATCTCTGCTATGTTTAACTAAGCTTGCGGTAGTCTTTGATCGGTAAAATACCTCGTCAAGATGACGAGGTATTTTTGTTTCACGGCGTCGAGCATCAGCCATCTCGCCCTTTTGCGCTTTTCTATGCTATCATACCGCGCTTTTTTCGTTTCCGAAGGGATCCTAGCCTTGAGTCAACCAATTAAATTACTTGTCGGTCTGGCCAACCCGGGGCCTGAATACGTCAATACACGACATAATGCAGGTGCATGGGTCATCGAAGAACTGGCCAGAGTGCACAATACGACACTAAAAAGTGAAGTGAAGTTCTTCGGATTAACTGGTCGTATTTTGGTTAATGGCGAAGACCTACGTTTACTGATTCCGACGACTTATATGAATTTATCCGGTAAAGCCGTCGCGGCTCTTGCTAAGTTTTATCAGATTAAACCAGAAGAAATCATGATAGCTCATGATGAACTGGATCTTCCTCCCGGTGTAGCTAAATTTAAGCAGGGTGGCGGACATGGTGGTCATAATGGGTTAAAAGACACCATCAGTAAATTAGGCAACAATAAAGAATTCTACCGTCTTCGTATTGGCATTGGCCATCCAGGACACAAAGATAAAGTGGCAGGTTATGTGTTAAGTAAAGCTCCTAACCAAGAGCACGAGTGCATCCTAGCAGCAGTAGATGAGTCTGTTCGCTGTCTCGATATCTTACTGAAAGATGGCCTAACTAAAGCGCAAAACCGCTTACACACGTTCAAAGCTGAATAAGGTTACCAAATATGGGTTTTAAATGTGGCATTGTCGGTTTACCTAACGTAGGTAAATCAACTCTTTTTAATGCACTGACTAATGCAGGTATCGAAGCGGCTAACTTCCCGTTTTGTACTATTGAACCAAACACTGGTGTCGTACCAGTGCCTGATTTGCGTCTTGACGCATTGGCAAAAATTGTCAATCCGCAACGCATATTACCCACCACAATGGAGTTTGTGGACATCGCAGGCTTAGTCGCTGGCGCATCAAAAGGGGAAGGATTAGGTAATAAATTTTTAGCCAACATCCGCGAAACTGATGCGATTGGTCACGTAGTCCGCTGCTTTGAGAACGAAAATATTGTTCACGTCGCAGGAAAAGTATCACCTATTGAAGACATCGAAGTGATCAATCTTGAGTTGGCTCTCGCTGACTTAGACAGTTGCGAACGCGCGATCCAACGTCAAACGAAACGTGCCAAAGGTGGCGATAAAGACGCTAAATTTGAGCTTACTGTTTTAGAAAAACTATTGCCCGTACTGACTGAAGGGGGCTCTGCACGCTCTGTCCCCTTAAGCAAAGAAGAGCTTGCCGCAGTTGGATACCTTAATTTCCTCACCCTTAAGCCAACCATGTACATTGCTAATGTGAATGAAGATGGCTTTGAAAATAATCCCTATTTAGATGCAGTCCGAGCTCATGCCGCCCAAGAAAATGCCTCTGTCGTCGCCGTATGTGCAGCGATTGAAGCTGAACTATCTGAATTAGAAGAAGAAGAGCGTGCTGAGTTTCTTGCTGATCTGGGTATTGAAGAGCCAGGCTTAAACCGAGTGATTCGTTCAGGTTATGAACTGCTTGATTTGCAAACTTACTTTACCGCAGGGGTTAAAGAGGTCCGTGCTTGGACCGTTCCAGTAGGAGCTACAGCCCCTCAAGCGGCAGGAAAAATCCACACTGATTTTGAACGTGGATTTATTCGCGCCGAAGTGATCGGTTACAACGACTTCATCCAATATCAAGGTGAAAGTGGTGCAAAAGAAGCCGGAAAATGGCGCTTAGAAGGTAAAGATTATATTGTCAAAGATGGTGATGTCATCCATTTCCGCTTTAATGTATAACACTTAACCTCTATCGAAAAAAGCCAACGTAATGTTGGCTTTTTTGTAACGCTCGTTCACGGCTTATTTTCACATCAATCATCAATAAACTACGATTATCGGTTTGATGTAGAATAAGAAAATCTCTCGCTTTGGGATAGATTTTGATCAGAAATAGCCAGCTTTGTTTAAAAAAAACTCGAACAGTTGGTTTTCGGGAATTTATTCAAAAAAACTATTGACGCTCTACAGCCATATCCGCATAATGCGCACCGTTCGCAGTGAGAAGGCAACTTCAAAACTTCGAAATTTAAGGCTGACTGTGAGTGATAAGCAGTTTAGCAATTGGCTACGTAGCTCAGCTGGTTAGAGCACATCACTCATAATGATGGGGTCACAGGTTCGAATCCCGTCGTAGCCACCATTTCCTAAGTGTTCTTTGGTAGAATATTCAGGAAATAATGCGGAAATGGCGAAATTGGTAGACGCACCAGATTTAGGTTCTGGCGCCGCAAGGTGTGAGAGTTCAAGTCTCTCTTTCCGCACCATTTATTGATAAGCTGTCCAAAGCAACTTATCACCGTAGGTCTATCGCCAAGCGGTAAGGCAGCGGCTTTTGATGCCGCCATTCCCTGGTTCGAATCCAGGTAGACCTGCCATTATTTCTTTAAGTTTCAATACATAAAAACTATTGGAACTGATAGCGAGAATAGATTATAGTTTCTCGCTCTATAAAAGATGGCTACGTAGCTCAGCTGGTTAGAGCACATCACTCATAATGATGGGGTCACAGGTTCGAATCCCGTCGTAGCCACCACTTATTTTACCTACTCCTCAAGGATAAGGTACGATAGCGAGATGCGGAAGTGGCGAAATTGGTAGACGCACCAGATTTAGGTTCTGGCGCCGTAAGGTGTGAGAGTTCAAGTCTCTCCTTCCGCACCATTATCTCGTTATAAAAATAAAGTTTTGCGGAAATGGCGAAATTGGTAGACGCACCAGATTTAGGTTCTGGCGCCGCAAGGTGTGAGAGTTCAAGTCTCTCTTTCCGCACCATTTATTGATAAGCTGCCCAAAGCAACTTATCACCGTAGGTCTATCGCCAAGCGGTAAGGCAGCGGCTTTTGATGCCGCCATTCCCTGGTTCGAATCCAGGTAGACCTGCCAACTATTTAGTTCCATCAATACTGTATCAGCATTCACTGAATTTGCGGTGGTGGCGAAATTGGTAGACGCGCTAGCTTCAGGTGCTAGTGTCCGTTAGGACGTGAGGGTTCAAGTCCCTCCCTCCGCACCAAGTTCAGTATTACAGGTCTATCGCCAAGCGGTAAGGCAGCGGCTTTTGATGCCGCCATTCCCTGGTTCGAATCCAGGTAGACCTGCCAATTACAACGATGATTTGAGTTAATCAAATTATCTACAAAATTAGTGCGGAAGTGGCGAAATTGGTAGACGCACCAGATTTAGGTTCTGGCGCCGCAAGGTGTGAGAGTTCAAGTCTCTCCTTCCGCACCATTAATTAAGTTAGCATAGCCTGCTATCACCTACAGGTCTATCGCCAAGCGGTAAGGCAGCGGCTTTTGATGCCGCCATTCCCTGGTTCGAATCCAGGTAGACCTGCCAGTTACAACGATGATTTGAATTAATCAGATTATCTACAAATTTGTGCGGAAGTGGCGAAATTGGTAGACGCACCAGATTTAGGTTCTGGCGCCGCAAGGTGTGAGAGTTCAAGTCTCTCCTTCCGCACCATTAATTAGTCGTGGCTACGTAGCTCAGCTGGTTAGAGCACATCACTCATAATGATGGGGTCACAGGTTCGAATCCCGTCGTAGCCACCATTTATCGTTAGTTACTGTTGGACAGTTGATTTAACGATAAGCCTGTTATTAAATTGACGGTATTACAGGTCTATCGCCAAGCGGTAAGGCAGCGGCTTTTGATGCCGCCATTCCCTGGTTCGAATCCAGGTAGACCTGCCAATTATAACGATGATTTGAGTCAATTAGATTATCGACAAAATTTGTGCGGAAGTGGCGAAATTGGTAGACGCACCAGATTTAGGTTCTGGCGCCGCAAGGTGTGAGAGTTCAAGTCTCTCCTTCCGCACCATTAATTTAAAAACCCAGCTTTAGCTGGGTTTTTTATTATTACTCAATCTAAATTACCCCAATAGCGCAAGTGCTGCCGTTGGTGCTTGTTTCGCTTGAGCTAAGACAGAGCTTGAGGCTTGGCCTAAAATCTGTGATTTAGTCAATGCCGTCGTTTCTTTCGCAAAGTCGGTATCCTTGATCCGGCTCTTAGACGCATTAACATTTTCATTAATGTTATCCAAGTTATTAATTGCATGGCCAAATCGATTCTGGAACGCACCTAGCTCTGCACGATGACTATCAACATATTTAAGCGCAGCATCGACCACCGCCACTGATTTTTGCGCCCCGCCAACGGTCGTCACATCAATTGTATCGATAGTGATCGCTTGCCCCGTTTGCATGTCTAACTCGGTAGCTAATGCACCACTAAAAGCGACTGCACCAGTGACATCATTATTTCCCGTAAAGATCTGTAGTTGCCCCTTCTCATTCACTGAGGCTTGCACTAAGTCTGTTTGACCATTGATGTAAGTCGCCACTTCTTCAATATCATCACCAACTTTGGCGGTAATATTAATGATTTGCTCATCACCATTGATATCGGTCAGGGTTAATGTTAAATCGTTACTACCGTCACTAACTGTCCAATCTTTATCCGCTTCAGTCGCCGCAACGTAACTGGTTCCTCCCATCATCGCGTTATCACTACGCATGTCTTTCATGGTCAGCATTACAGCTTCACCGCTCTGAGATCCAATTTGGAACGACTTCGTTTGGAAAGTACCGTTCAATAGACGATTACCCGCAAATGAGGTGGTCTCTGCGATACGATTCAATTCATCATTAAGTGCCGTGACTTCTTCTTGAATCGCAACACGCTCAGATTTTGAGTTTGAACCATTCGCAGATTGTAAAGAAAGATCCCGCATCCGTTGCAAAATGTTGGTGGTCTCATTCATGGCGCCTTCGGCGGTTTGTGCCATGGAAATACCATCATTCGCGTTACGAACAGCAACATCTAAGCCACGACTTTGCACATTCAAACGGTTTGAGATCTGCAAACCTGCAGCATCATCTTTCGCACTATTAATTTTAAAACCTGAAGACAAACGTTCCATTGACGTTTGCTGTGCACTGGTTGCACTGTTCAGGTACCTCTGTGCCGTCATCGCTGACACGTTAGTGTTTACATTTACCGCCATAATTGGTCTCCTATTAATATTAGACGTAGCGGAACTTGCCGAACGGTTTCCGACGTCTCGGAATACCACGTAGTTCTCTCAAAGTATCTTTAATAGCGACTTAGGGAACCATTCCTTTAGAAGATTTACTGAGCAAGATGAATTAAATCATTTAGAAAGAGAGATATGAGGTATAGAACACAAAACCAATTGAAAACGACATAAATCGCTCAAGATTTAGCAGTAATGGTCGGGGGGGGATATGAGAAATGGATTGGCAGAAAAAAGAAAAGCCCCTTTTCCTTTGAGAGAACTGGGGCTATGGTTGGCAGCCATTGCCAATGTGGAGATCAAGAGAAATGAACACATTATGGCTAACCATAATGTATGGTTATTTTCCGAGTATAAACAGGCGTATCTGAGAGAGCTTATACTGTTCTAACAACCATACCTTGCCAAGGTTGCGGTATTACATACTCACGTCTGAGCTTATTAATGCCGCCTCCCAGGACTACTGCAATAGTGATATTGCAGAGTTTGGCAACTGTTTTGCTTGAGCAAGAATTGACGTTCCTGCTTGTTGCAATATTTGTGACTTAGTCAACTGAGTCGTCTCTTTCGCAAAGTCGGTATCTTTGATCCGGCTCTTCGATGCTTCGACGTTCTCTTGGATGTTGGCCAAGTTATTAATGCTGTGGTTGAGTCGGTTCTGTTTAGCACCTAAATCCGCGCGTTGTGAGTCAATGTATTTGAGCGCTGCATCTAAAATACCGACCGCGTTTTGCGAGCCACCGACAGTGCGCATATCAATATTTTGCACGGTCGTTTTTTCGCCAGGGCCACCAGTTAAACCAAGTTCAGTAGCCAGCCCCCCAGAGATGGTTAGATCGCCTTCAATATGTGGTTCAGCAACGAAAATCTGCAACTTACCATCTTCGTCAACGGAGGCTTTGAGCAAGTCAGTCTGACCATTGATGTAAGTCGCGAGCTCTTCAATATCGTCACCGGTTTTGGCTAAGATATCGAGTGTCACTTCTTGACCATCTTTTTTGGTGAACTCTAATTTCAAATCGTTTGCCGTCGAATCAACGCCCCAATCTTTGGTTTTGCCTTCAGTAGCAATAAAAGATTGGCCGCCCATCCGATAGTCATCGGCACGAATACTGGTTAATCCCATGATAATAGCTTCACCAGAGCTAGAACCAATTTGGAATGATGCTTCACCAAATGAACCGTTGAGCAATCGACGACCACCGAAAGAGGTTGTTTCGGCAATTCGGTTTAACTCATCTTGCAGAGCAACCGACTCTTCGTTCAATGCTTGACGCTCGGCATCTGAGTTGGTGCCGTTGGCTGATTGTAGGGCCAAATCACGCATACGCTGCAGAATGCTGGTTGACTCATTCATTGCTCCCTCAGCGGTTTGAGCAATCGAAATACCATCGTTAGCATTACGCATTGCCACATCAAGACCACGAGATTGAGCGATCAATCGGTTTGAAATTTGCAAACCTGCCGCATCATCCTTGGCACTATTAATACGGTTACCAGAAGAAAGACGCTCCATTGAGGTATTCAAATCATTGGACGACTTGGTCAAGTAACGCTGAGCGGTCATTGCCGACACGTTGGTATTTACATTAATGGTCATATTTTGCTCTCCTATCGAGTCCGCAAGTCTTTTGCGAAGCGGTCAGCTTTACTCTCTTGGAAGCACTGACCGTAAATCACTTGCCAAATACACCCTAAGGTATATTTAAGATCGGGTGGTATTCACTCTGTTTAAATTAATCCAATAAACATGCCAACTTTTCAAATAGACTCAATAAAAAAATTAATTATTTATAATCAGCAACTTAATTGACAATGTTGGCGATATTTCTTTTCCATCGACATCCATGAAATGCAGTTGCCGCTTTTTTTGCCGCTCCACCTGCAATCAGCTGGCAAAGAAAAGCCGACCGAAAACAAGATGAGATTTAAGACAAAAAGCCCCTCTATTTTCGCACTTATGGCATGGCACATAAGGCACAAAGATAGGAACAAATTCACCTTTGAGACTAAGCTTTGCTCGCAAAAATAAGGTTAATCACGAACCCCAAACTACGATTTAATAACGAAGTCGACGATGGTTACTCATCTTTAAAGGTAATTAAACAAGGTTAAATCTTTCGCTTTCCCAAACGCTAACTGAGAGGCTTGCAGCGCTCTCGAGTTTTCATTAAATTCAATCACTGCTTGTGAGTAATCGAGATCCTCAAACTGACTTTTAGAGCGAGCCAGACTGATTTTAAAATCTTCATGTTGATCTTCTTGTAGATCTAAGGTACTCAATCGAGCACCGACATCCGAACGAACTTGGTTTAAATGAATAAAGGCTGTGTGTAATTCTTCAGTGATTTGATGAAGCTTGCCTGTGGTTGAGGCATCAGAAACAGAACCTTTGGAGTATTCAATGGCTTTTTTAAAACTATCAAATACTGTAAATGTTTTACGTGGATTCAGAGTGATGCTATCTCCGGCCGTGATACTGCCTTTGATATTAATAGTAAGACCTTGATACTGAACCCCTGTTCTTGGATCGAAATCATTAACCTCGACAACTTCACCGTCGCGTTCTAACTGATAAGCAAAACCACCATTGAGCATATCAACAAACGTTACCGTATAGCTGGCATTATCACCGTCATCACTGTTCGTTGCCCGCTCAAGCAATAATTCAGAGCCTTCTTGTAATGCATACTCTGGTTCAAAATCACCAAATGGATTATTAATATCCATAAACATTTGATTGCCGGGGGTATTAAAAGGCATTTCTAAATTATTGGAGATACGCATTTTTCGCTGATAATCATCACCGTAATAGGTCACATTGCCTTGATTATCTCGAAAAAAAGGTTGGTTCTTCGGCCGAGTTCCCGCAAAAATAAAATTACCCGTTTCGTCTTGTACATTGGCAAGATTCAAAAAGTTATTGGCAATTTCTTGAATTTGCCGCGCCTGAGTTTCACGATCTTCAGGAGATAATGAACCGTTGATCATTTCCATGACCATACGCTTCGCTTTATCAGTAAACTCTTCAGCGTTAGAAATGATCACTTCTTGATGTTCAAGGCGATTGCGAACCAGAACTATCGCATCAAGATATTGACGTAACTGCTCTTCTTGTTGTGTTACATTTTGAATGTAATGCGTCGCGAGGGGGTTATCCCCGGCAGACAAAAGCTTTTTGCCCGAAGCTAATTGCGCTTGGTTGTGATGAACTTTATTTTCTTGGCGACGTAAATCGTTTTGCACCGACTGATAGTTATGGAAGCTAGAAATTCGATTTAACATTTACTTGTCCCTCTACCTGAGCTGCAAAATAGTGTTAAACGTGTCATTTGCAGCCTGCATAATGCGCGAAGAGGCCATATAGGCATGCTGAAACTTCATCATATTTGCCGCTTCTTCATCCAAGTTAACCCCAGATACTGAACCAATACGCGATTCCGCCGCCTCTTTTTCTAAGCGAGCAACATCCGCCAATCGAGTTGAAGTCGAGAGTTTTAAACCGAAATCGGTGTTCAAGTTATGATAGAGGCCAATAATGGTTGACTCATTGTCATTCATTTTTTTCGTCGTTTGCAGATGAATCATCTTGCGTAAATTACCGTTATCACCTTCCGCAGGATTTAAATTGGCGGTAAACTTATCATTCTCAATCGCCCCTCGAGTCAGAGTAAAGACGGTCGGTTGGCCACCGGCCTGTTGAGCAGGAATCACGATCGGTAACTTTGATTGGTCGTCATTGAATAAATAAGGTTGTGTCGCGAGCAACTGGCCATTCTTATCCACTACACGAATTTGCATCTCATGATCCCCTGCGCCTGTATTGGGGACCAGATAAGCTTCAAACTCTTTGATATCACCAACTTGGTCAATTTGAAATTGAGCACGCCCTTGAGCAAAGGAGGTCGAGGCTTGATAGCTTTGAGCGGCAATTTTTGTCGGATCATTGGTTGCCATCTGAATCTGAGCGGCACCATCACGGGTTGGGCGGACGATCACTCGCTCACCAATTTCTGGTGGAGTATTAACCTGAATACGCAGCCCATCTAAATAAAGATTGCCTTGATTCAATGCGAGGATCTGTTGTTTACCATCTGGTAGTGTAGCCACATAATGGCTGCCAGTATAAGACAGAGTAAACTCGCCACCTTTCAACTGGCTGAGATCATCGATATACACTCGAATATCAGCATTCGAATCACTGGCTGTGGCAATACGTGAACGAGCATTGACTTCGGAGTTAACATCGGAAAAAAGCAGCCCACCAACATTACCACGTAGATCTAAGCCTTGGCTTTGTAACTCGTTGACTTGATGAGCAAAAGAAATGGAGAGACGACCAATTTCATCCAGTAATCCTGGAATATGTTGATCACGCATTTCAAATAGCGCAGCCATCTTTCCGCCAATCTCTTTTTCAGAAATAGATTTTAATGTATTACCTTCAACGACCGCTAAGCGACGCTGTTTGACATCGGGATAACCGTCAATCATTTTTAATTGACTCGCTTCCGTTCCCGAAACGAGGGTATGCCCGCTACCAATATGGATATTGAAACCTTCAGCACTGGTACGGGGTGTTACCGTTACTTTGGTATATTGGGAAAGTTCAGCGACTAATTTTTCATGCTGATCCATCAAATCGTTATGCGGTCCAGGTACACGCATCATTAAACGCTGTAAGTCACGTATTTCTAACGCTAACTGGTTGATTCGTTCAATACCAACGTCGAGCCCTTTATTGGTAATATCAAACTGGCGTCGCACAGTTTCATGGAAATCATTCAGATTTTGCGTAACAAGATTCGCTTTTTCGAGCACAACTTTACGTACCCCTACATCGTTGGGGGTATCGGCTAAACTTTTTACTGAATCAAACCATTCGTTAAGGTTTTCAGGGATTTTCTTAGAGGCAACAGAAGATAATAACTTAGAAAGCATATCTAAATTTTCTTCTGTATCGCTATTAAAAGCGTGATTGGTTGTGGCAAGATTCAACTCTTTAACGGCAAACTGATCCCAAGAACGGCGAACATTTTCCACATGTACACCCATCCCATAGGTTTGACCACCGAGTTGGCGAGGCGCATTGGTCCCTTGAATCACAGACTGACGACTGTAACCCTCTGTATTAACATTCGCAATGTTATGACCCGTGGTATTGAGTTGTCTCTGAGCCGTTAATACGCTCTGCGCACCAAGATTCAGAAGATCAGACGCCATACTTGCCCCCAAAAAACCAATTAACGCCAGTCATTACTGACCCCATTACTACTTATAAAAGCAATAAATGTGCCAATGAAGGGAGTTAGCTAACTCGAGGAAATATAAAAGATAAATCTGCAACACTAGAAGAAACTGATTGCGGATCCAACCAGCCAAAGCCTATTTATATCTTCAGTAAGCGACGAAATGAAAGGATTGTTATCACAGGAAGCAATGACCACAGAGTCAAAAACAAATAACGGCAATCTAAACCCTATCGATTTAACTGTTATCCATTTGATCGATCTGCGCTTTTACTCGTAGTACTTTGTCTGCATATTGAGGATCTGTCGCATAACCTGCTTGATGAATTCCATGAATAAACGCTTCATTACTTCCACCATGCTCTAACGCGGTGCTGTAGCGAGGATTATTTTCTAAAAAGCGCAAATAGTCATCAAAACTGTCTTGAAAACTTGGGTAAGCGCGAAAAGCGGCTTTTTCCATAACCGGAGTTTGATCGTAATATTCTAAGGTTTGAGTGGCAACACGCTGCCCCTGCCAGCTTCTATCGGCCTTAATATTAAATAAATTATTACTGCTTCCACGAGCATTACTGACCATTTTTTGTCCCCAGCCAGTTTCTAAAGCAGCTTGAGCAAGCAGTAAAGAAGCATCAATACCTAATGCTTGTGCCGCTTTATCGGCGTAGGGTTTGAGTGAGGTTACAAAAGACTGTGGTGAATCAAAGCGGTATTCATGAGTCGGCGCTGAAGATGCTACTACTACGGCACTATTAGGCCGCTCGGCTGCCACCGCTCGCGCTTGTTGAACTCGATTCATCGCCTCTTGGAAACGGTCGTTATCTTGATTGTTAGCAGCGACATTGTCTGCCGCCGTTAACTGCGCGACAATCATATCGGCTAAGCCTAGCGAGCCCGAAGCACTTAATTGACTGACCATTTGCTCGTCTTGCATTTGTCGATAAAAATCTTCGTTATTACTACTGAATAAATCCGATTTAAATGCGGAGTTCGCATCACGCATCGACTTCAGCATCATCGACGTAAAAATAGCCTCAAACTGCCTTGCTGCAGCGGTCAGTGCTTCTTTTTCCGCACCACTGTCGCCATTCAGAGCTTGTTGACGTAATTTATCTAGGCTGGCGATATCATGAATAAAGCCGATATCATTAGGGTTATTCACCATCACGAACTCCTTAGATAATAATTAACTGGCCTTGAATAGCACCCGCTTGTTTTAATGCTTGTAAAATTGCCATTAAATCTGACGGAGCAGCGCCGACTTCATTCACTGCTCGGACCAACTCATCTAAAGTTGTTCCGGTTTCTAACTTGAACATTTTTCCTTGCTGCTCAACGACTTCAATATCAGTATCGGGAATAATCGCCGTCTCTCCTCCAGCAAAAGGATTCGGTTGATCAACGCCCCAGTTTTCTTTGATAGCAACGGTCATTCCGCCATGAGTGACAGCCGCAGGTCTTAAACGTACATGCTGACCAATCACAATCGTTCCAGTTCGTGAGTTGACAATAATCTTTGCCGCCATATCCGCAGGTTCAAACTCTAGGTTTTCGATAGCAGAAAGAAAAGCCACTCTTTGCGAGACTTCTCGTGGCGCACGAACACGTACTGAAGTTGCATCAATGGCTGAGGCCATATCAGGACCTAAAAATTGGTTCACGGTATCGGCCATTCGTTGAGCGGTCGTAAAATCCGATTGGAAAAGATTAAAAGTGATAAAATCACCACGACCAAAAGGGGTAGGAATCTCTCTCTCAACAATCGCCCCATTAGAAATCATACCAACCGTTGGGTTGTTGCCAACCAAACTTGACCCATCCGCTCCAGTAGCACTAAAGCCACTGACCACTAAATTGCCTTGAGCCACAGCATACACTTGGCCATCTAAGCCTTTCAAGAATGTTTGTGTCAATGTGCCACCACGTAAACTACTCGCTGAGCCTATCGATGAAACCGTCACATCAATCGTCTGCCCTTGCTTTGTAAAAGGCGGCAATTCAGCGGTCAACATTACCGCGGCAACATTTTTCGTGTTGGTTCGCGTACCAGGAGGCAATTGAATGCCAAAGTTTTGCAACATGGCACGAAAACTTTGATCAGTAAACGGGTTCGATTCCCCTGTACCAGGTAACCCCGTTACTAAACCATACCCGACTAATTGGTTACTACGCACACCGGCTACTTGTGCAACATCTTTAATTCGCGTGGCATGAGCACTGCTTGCCATGAACACCATTAAGAGCAATAAAAATTTTTTCATCATCGTTAACCTTCTCTCAATGTCGATATGCATTGCCGTGTGATCATTTTATCGTGTCAAAAAATCGACTTATACCGTCTGATTACAAAGAGACATTAAAAAATCGTGCCAAGAATCCAGGCTCTTGCATATCTTGATTCGAGCCGGTACTGGAGTATTGAATTCGAGTATTAGAGATACGGTTAGACGCTATCGTATTGTCGTAACCGATATCATCAGGGCGAACGGTACCACTTAAGCGAATGTATTCATCGCCAGTATTAAGCATCAGCCACTTCTCGCCTCGAACCACTAAATTCCCATTAGATAAAACGTCAATAACTTCAACAGTAATCGAACCTTGTAGGTTATTATTTTGGTTTGCTTGCGCACTGCCAGAAAATTGATTGTTATTTTTCAAAGCGTAAGAGAAGTTATAATCACCAATAGTAAGCTCCTGCCCGCCCACGCTGAGTGGATCCATAGAGGCATCATTATTTTTGGTTAACTTAGCATCTGCACTTTTGGTCGCTTTGGTATTTTCGTTTAAAGTCACGGTAATAATGTCACCAATCCCTCGTGGCTTCGCATCACTGTATAAGCTCACCGCTCGTGCGAGATTAAATAATGATCCCGTCTCAGCAGCATAATGCTCAGGCTTGGCCTTGGGATGAATAGGAGCCCAAGCAGGGTCGCCAGCAACCGGGTCATTTCGGTTACGTAAGGTATCGAGTAACCCAGAACTGCTGTCAGACGATCTGTCACCTTCAACAGCATCGACTACGGTTGTGCCTTGTACTACATCAGCTGTTTCAAGGGGTTCGGGTAATAAACTGCATCCTGAAAGTAATGTCACAAAGGCTAAACTGAGTATACGTTTCATCATCATAGTCTCTTAGTTAGTCAGTGATTAGAGTTGTTGATTAACAAAGCTCATCATTTGATCCACGGAGGAGATCACTTTAGAGTTCATCTCATAAACTCGCTGCGCTTCAATCATATTAACCAGCTCTTCAGTCACATTAACATTCGAGCTTTCCAGCATGGATTGGCGGATATTGCCAAGCCCATCCAGACCGGGAACGCCTTCTTGCGGGTCACCACTGGTTCCTGTCGGTAAGTACAGGTTTTGTCCAACAGGTTCTAAACCACCTGGGTTAATGAAATCAACGATAGTGATTTGTCCTAAGACTTGGTTCTCTTGCTGACCTCGTAAGCGCACTGAAACCTCACCGTCATTACCAACGGTTATTGAAATAGCATCTTCTGGAACAACAATTTCTGGCTGAACTAAATACCCAGCACCAGAAGTGACAATCGCACCTTCCGCATTCAACGTAAATTGACCATTACGGCTATAGCCGATATTGCCATCCGGCATGAGGATCTGGAAAAAACCATCGCCTTCAATCATCATATCTAGGCTGTTATTGGTGGTCTGGACGTTACCGTTGGTGTGCACTTTCTGCGTTGCCACAACCTTCGCCCCAGCTCCGAGCATTAATCCACTCGGCAGCTCAGTATTTTGTGAAGATTGACCACCAGGTTGATTAATATTTTGGTAAAAAAGATCCTCAAATACCGCCCGACTCTTTTTAAAACCAACGGTTGAGGCGTTAGCTAAGTTATTTGAGATGGTGGCAATATTGGTTTGCTGCGCATCTAAACCAGTTTTACTTATCCATAATGCAGGTTGCATACTAAATTCCTCTCACTTAGCTCGTACGCAGCAAAGAGTCAGACGCTTTGTCCATTTCTTCTGCTGTGCTCATCATTTTGACTTGCATTTCAAACTGACGCTGTAAATCAATTAAGTTGGTCATCTCCCCGACAGCATTGACGTTGCTACCTTCAAGAGCACCAGTTAATACTTTTACTGTGGCATCGGCTGGATAGTCTGCAGCGGGATCTTTGGCTCGGAATAAGCCATTAATATCTTTAAAAAGCGAGCGATTGTCAGGTTTGACTAATTTGATACGATCAACGACTTCCATCGCGTCAGCGGGCGCTCCCTGTGGGCGAACTGAAATAGTACCGTCATTGCCAATCTCTACTTTATTTAACGGGATTGGTAACGTGATCGGTGCACCTAATTCACCTAACACTAAATGGCCATTACCATTTACCAGTAAACCATTTTGGTCAATGCGTAGATTGCCGCTGCGCGTTAAGCCTTCATTGCCAGTTTTATCTAACACAGCAATCCAACCATCTCCCTGAATAGTGATATCTAAGTCACGTCCAGTGGTGATCACGCTACCTTGGTCAAAACGGTGTCCAGGACGCTCTGTCATACTAAATACGCGACTAGGAAGACCATCACCATACGCCTGCATTGAACGCGCTTGTTCTAAATCCGCTCGAAAACCAGTGGTACTGACGTTAGCAAGGTTGTTGGCTCTTAACTGCATCGCCTGCATATTTTGTTTAGCGCCACTCATGGCAAGGAACAGTGCGCGATCCATCAGACGTTCTCCACAATCATTAATTAATCATAAAAAGCAATTAACGTGCCATTATTTTTATAATTATTAATCAGAGAGTTAAAGTGGATGAGGTGATAATTGTACAATAAGAAGCGGCAATTTAACGGCAAGAGAAGACTGAGGATGCCATGTGGCATGCCGTTCTACCTAAAGATCACTAGTGAAGGTCAAACGAAGAGAAAAAACGAAGAAAGAAGTACATGCCTAAGTAGACAAAGCAACTTAGGCATATTGAACGGTATAAAACTAGAGTTAACGAATTTGTAAAATCGTTTGTTGTAATCCAGTATGCACTTCTAAAGCACGTGAGTTAGCTTGGAAGTTACGCTGCGCAGAAATTAGATCTACCAGCTCTTGAGTCATATCAATGTTTGACTGTTCTAGCACACCATTACTGATGGTACCAAATGAGCCTTTGCTTGATTCACCCCAAATTTTAACACCAGATTGCTGGGTAGAATCCCATTGTGTGCCACCTTTTTTATCCAAACCTTGCTCATTAGCCACTCGAACTAAAGCGACTCGACCTAAGGTCACGTTTTGTCCATTCGAATAAGTGGCAAGTACACTGCCATACTCATCAAAATCGATTTTCGTTAAAAAGCCTGTCGTCGCACCGTCTTGATCAAACTTCGTTAATTCAAATGGCGCAGCAAACTGTGTTGCTCCATTGAGGTTAAAAGCCAAAGTCTGCGTGCCATCAGCGCCATTCATATCAATCGGATTATCCCCTTCTCCAAAAGCAACAGAGACTATGGGATTACCACTATTGATACTAGATAGCGTACCATCATTATTAAAGCGCAATGTATGACCTACATGGCCATTTGGAGATGCAGCATCCCCACCAGCGATATTGAGTGGTTTTTCACCAGTTTTATCCGTAACCGTATAGTAGGTATTCCACTTATTATTTTCATTTTGATCTTTCAAATAATAGGTAGTCAGCTTGTAAGGTTGCCCCATTGAGTCATAAATGGTCGATGAGGTGGTACGGTTGTAAGTATCAGGGTCAGTAAAATCAAACAGCGCTGGATCTTTTAAATCACCGTTTGCGGGTAAGTTAGCGGATAATTCGATATTACCGGTTTGCTTTGGTTTACCAAACTGAGCTGGAATGTTGATCGGCTTAGGCTCATACGATAAAACCTCTCCATTATCAGGATTTACTTCATAACCGAGTAAATATTGATCGTTTGAGGTCACCATATAGTTATTCTTATCAAGGTGAAATGCGCCGTTACGAGTGAGCTCATTTTGCTGAGGAATTAAGCGATCTTTAGCGACTGCAAAAAATCCAGTACCAGCAATGCGTAAATCCATCGGGTTATTAGTATAAATACTTGACCCTTCATGAAATTGTTGTGCGACCTTACTGGCTTGAACACCTTGACCAGGGGTGGTTTTTGAATTGGTAAATAGCGACGTTGAATACACATCACCAAACTCTGCTCGCGACTCTTTAAAGCCGTAAGTATTGGCGTTAGCAATATTATTACTGGTGGTATTCAAATCTAATTGAGCAGCAGAAAGACCGCTTAACGATATATATGACATAACAAATTCTCCTGTTTGGCGAGCATAATTATGCTTTGCCAACTCCTAGTACTTCAGCAAGTCGTACTGGTGATTCAAAACCAGCAAGATTGAGCAGTACATTACCGTCGCCTTTACCGAGTAGAACACTATTGACATTCGCGTAGGTTGACACGCCAAATTCGGCATTTTCACCACCGAGCAAACCGGATGCTCTAACTCTATATCGACCTTCAGGCAATGGATTTCCATTTTCATCATTACCATCCCATTCGACACGATTATCACCGCCAGGTTTTGCACCAACGTCAAAGGTACGCACTAATTGGCCAGCTTCGTTTTCAATACGAATGAACAAATTTTGTACCGCTTGAGGCAATTTGACCATTGCCGCCATGCCGCCAACATCCGACTTCATTCCAGCAGAACCGGGAACCAGAACATCTCGTCCTACTAGAGACGAAGCCTGTAGTGCCTGATTAGAAGTCATTGCCGAGTTTAAACTTTCAAATTGACCGTTCATTTTGCCAATGCCATCAACGGTGGCAAAAGAGGCCATTTGAGCAATCATTTGATCGTTACTCACGGGTTTAAATGGATCTTGTTGTGCCAACTGCTTGGTTAATAACGAGAGGAAGTCCTCTTGTTTTAATTCTTGTTGCCCAGTCGTTTCCGTAGGCTTTTTCTGCTCTTGTAATGCTTTCAGTTGGTCTATATAGGACAAGCCGCTTTGACCAAGGTTATTTATGCCAGCCATTTGCTACCTCCTACCCTTATTGACCCATCTGCAGCGTACGCAGCAGCATCTGTTTACTTGCATCGGCCACTTGAACGTTGGTTTGATAAGAACGTGAAGCAGAGATCATATTGGCCATTTCTTCCATAACATTCACATTGGGTTTATAAATAAAGCCTTCGTCGTTAGCCAAAGGATGATCGGGATTGTATTCCGCATTTAGCGGTTTATTACTTTCGACAATCCCTAGTACTTTTACTGGGACATTGGGATCACGATGATAACGGGCTTTATTTAATTCTGCCCCGAACACGGCGTGACGGGCTTTATACGTCTCTTTCGCCGAACTACTAACACTATCTGCGTTCGCTAAGTTACTGGATGTCGTATTTAGACGAACAGATTCAGCACTCATTGCAGAACCAGTCACATTGAATACATTAAATAAGCTCATCTAATTAATCCCCTTTAATCGCTTTTGTTAGGTTCTTAAACTTACCACCTAAGAACTCTAGGGAGGCTTGATGACGCAGTTGATTTTGCATAAATAAGTTACGCTCTAGATCAACATCAACCGTATTGCCATCTCCGGTATCCGGTTGAGTCGGGACGCGGTAAAGCATTTCCCCTGTCACCGTTTTTGAGGCAGGAATATGCCGACCATCCGTACGGCTAAGACTAATGCTTGCCCCTGAACTTGCCGCCTTTAATGCTCGATCAAAGTCCATTCCTTTTGCTTTAAAGCCCGGAGTGTTCGATTGTGCAATATTAGTCGCAATCACTTCCGCATTGCGTGCACGAACACCAACCGTGTGTTGATGGATACCGAGTGCTTTATCAAAAGAAATAGTCATGTTTTGCCTCTTTGCTAAGAACCGACCGCTACTCCATTTAAAAAGCAAATTACGTACCAAGTTTTAGATGCTTTAAGAAATTAGCGATTCATCATGCGTTGCAATACTTCAGTCTGTCTTACTATCATAGAACATGCAGCAAAAAGAAAAGGCCAATAGTGCGACGTTAAACCAAAGCAAGAATTTAGCCATATTGAGATTGGCTATAAACAAAACCCGACATACAGTCGGGTCTAAAAGGATAAAACGATAACTAAACCGCTTTCAGTTGTAGGTTGGCGGTAAATAGTAAGTCCCATCAGCATAGACAGGCTATGTGATTGGGGTGAAAATGCACCAACATCGCTGCCGCTTCAAGTACGAAGGAGACACAGCGCTTATTTAAGCTTGTAAATGATGCCGGGATTACAGCGAACCATGTCAAAGCGATCAGTCAGTCCGGTCAGTGACTCTGATGCTCCGAGTAATAAATAACCACCAGGATTCAAGCTATTCGCCATTTGATTATACTTTTGATTTCATGTCTGGTGAAAAATAGATCAAAACATTACGACAAAAAATAATATCAAACTTACCTAATAGAGCGTAACTTTCCATTAAGTTTTGGGGACGAAAGTTAACTAATTTTTTTACGTTATCTTTGACTCGCATTCGACCATCACCGTTTTCTTCAAAGAAAGCTCGACGACGCTCTGGCGATAAACCTCTGCCGAGCGCTAAATTGTCGTAAATGCCAGCTCGACACATATCTAGCATGCTACTGGAAATATCCGTCGCAGTAATGGCCACACTCGATAACATACCAGGACGCTTTTGCTGTACCTCTAGAACCGTCATTGCCATCGAGTAAGGCTCTTGGCCTGAAGAGCTCGCCGCAGACCAAATTTTAATTGGCCTTTTGCTTTTCGCAACTTCCGGTAATAAACGTTCAGCCAATACAGTAAAAGGGTACGAATCTCGAAACCATAACGTTTCGTTCGTAGTCATCGCATCGACCGCAGCGACACGCAACTCACGATTTCGGCCCGTCACTACATCGCGCAGCAGATCAGACAGTGAACTGAGCTTGAACTTGTTAACCAGTGGACTAAGACGACTTCTCACTAGGTATTGTTTACTGTCGCCCAGCACGATACCGCACTGAGACTCTAAAAACCGACAAAAATCGCGATACTCTTGATCGCTGATAGTAATAGCAGTCATGTAGTTCTCTTTATTCTACTAGCGCAGCTTTCACCGCGTTGCCAAGCTCATCGGGATTGAATTTAGCGATGAAAGAGTTGGCACCCACCCTTTCAACCATTGCTTGGTTAAATACCCCACTCAATGATGAATGAAGGATAACGTATAAATTTTTTAATTCGTTATGACGTCGAATCTCTGCTGTTAAGGTATAGCCATCCATCTCCGGCATTTCAATATCCGAAATCACTAAACAGATTTGCTCATAGATACTGCCTTCTTTCGCCATACTTAATAGTTTTTCATAAGCGTCTTTACCATCTTTGGTTAGAATACACTCAAAACCAATTGACTCAATCGCTCTTTGTACCTGTTTACGCGCCACACTAGAATCATCGGCAATAAGAATTCGACGCACAATCGCTTTCTCTTGCTCAGCATGAGCAATCTCTTCTCCAATCGACGCATTCATAATTTCGTTCACTGGAGCAATTTCAGCGAGGATTTTTTCCACATCAAGAATTTCAACCAATTCATTATCGATATTGGTGACGGCAGTGAGGTAATTGCCTTTACCTGCCGCTTCGGGTGGTGGCAATATGGCCTCCCAGCGCATATTGATAATACGTTCAACAGAACTAACTAAGAAAGCTTGAATGGTACGGTTAAACTCAGCAATCACCACAAAACTCTTATCAACATCCACGGTTGGACGGCCACCGACGGCTAAGCTAAGATCGATCACAGAGACCGTTTGACCACGGATATGAGCAACACCTTTAACCAGGCGATGTAAGTTTGGCATGGCAGTGAGCTTCGGGCATTGCAGAACCTCTTTAACCTTAAATACGTTAATACCATAACGTTGACGCCCGTTAAGACGGAAAGTCAATAATTCTAGTCGGTTTTGACCAACAAGTTGCGTACGCTGATTCACAGAATCAAGAATACCCGTCATAAGCTCATCTCCATCTCAAACTTTTATAGGAAAAAAGTGGTAGTCTAAAATCAGGCCATGAAGAAATCAGAGAAACGAACTATGAATTCGAAGACCCGTTTATTTTCCCATTCCCCAACTAAGTGTAGAGGGTTCTACCATTTTTTTTATAACTCTATCGGCTTTTTATTATATTTCTTTAGTCTCTCGGCTTTTTCTGCAACGCCAGAGCAAATCGAACAGATTCAGCGAGCAGCCGAAAGTCATGTCATCAACACCGTCGATAAGCCGATAGGCGGTGAACTGGTTGTCAATGCGGCCAACATTGATCCTAGAATCTTTGCTACCGATTGTCCCAATGAGCTACAGACCTCATCCTCATCTCATAGCGGCTCTGCTAGTAATATCACTGTATTGGTTGAATGCCCAGCGGATAACTGGCGAATTTATGTTCCCGTGAGACTAACGATGACGGTTCCGATGGTCACAACCCTTAATGCGTTATCGAGAGGACAAACAATTACGCAAAATGATATTACTCTTAGTATGGTAGATCTGCTTCGCTTTCGACGGCAAGGATTTTCCTCACAAGATATGGTAATTGGAGCAAAAACGAAAAGAAACTTACAATTAGGGGATGTGATCAATCGTAACGATATCTGTGTCGTTTGTCGAAATGAAAGCGTGTTGATCCGAGCTGTTAGTAACGGGATGAACATCACAACTAGAGGGACAGCTCTCTCTGATGGTAACCTAGGCGAGCAGATAAAAGTGAAAAATGATCGTTCAAACCGTATAATAGATGCACAAGTGAGCGGAATGGGGGAAGTTACCGTGCAATTTTAAGCCCTTTACGATCATTTTTTATTGATGAGTAAACAAAGCACTAAAGTTTTCTCTCTCTCCGTCGATATGACGGTACCCATGGATCAATTTTAAAGGCTCATTTATGGCAGGTATTGATAACATACGTTCAGGTCAGTCGTTAGTAACAACGAATCGCTCACCTGCTCGTTCAGATACAAATTCAACAGCGGCATCATCGACATCGAATGCTGCTCGCTCCCAATCCTCTCAACAAGATGCGGTATCTCTAAGTACCCAAGGCAGAGCGATTGGTGAAATGCACAGTGAAATGGCGGCAACGCCAAGCTTTGATACGGCAAAAGTTGCGGCGATTAAAGAAGCCATAGCAAATGGCTCTTATGTCGTTGATGCTGAAAAGCTCGCAGATAATATGATTAAGTTTGAAAAAGAGTTAGGCGGTTTTTAACCATCACCTCACTTTCAAGTCAGACCGATGCATAAAGGTGGTTGATTTATGGCAGCATTAAACGATTTAGTTGCATTCCAATTGAAAAATGCTCAAGAGCTTTCAGCGGTATTGGAACAAGAAAAAATAGCCATCACTAGCCGCGTTTCTGCCGATATCGAGTCAACAGCGAAACAAAAGATAGCCTTAATTACTCGATTACAGCAAACCGATCAACGTATCGCGAGTCATCCCCATCTTAATCAGCTCACTGAAGATGAACATTTACACAACCTACTGGCTCAAATTCGTTCGATTATTCACGACTGCCAGCAAGCCAACTTAGTGAATGGTGAAGCTCTGGCAAGAGCACAAGTCAGTTTTAATAAGCTCAACAACTTGATGCAGCAAAGTCACGGAAAAATCGGCATGACTTATAATGCAACAGGTCAAACTCATACCGTTTCTACCTTAGGTACTAACCTTAAAGCTTGATGGTTTTCGCTCCATTTTTGCTGGTTATTGTCCGCTTTTCACTGTTCGATAGCTTCTCAACTCAAACCCCTTAGCATAAAAAAAAGCGGCCACATTATCTGCCGCCACTTCTGTGTATTCTGGAGAAAAAAAGAGTTAAAATAAGGTTTGCTGGCGTTTCTCTGGCACCTGTTGAACTTCGCCATAACTACGTAATCGATCCATTTTACGGATATCTAACCGCAGTTCAGTTACATAGCTATCGCCAACTTTATAACTGCGAACCACTTCTGCTCCTCGAATCACACCATCCACCGCACCTGAGGTAAGTTCAGTACCTAAACGTTGATCATGCAAATCAGCACGGCCACTGACCCGCATACCATAAACTTGCTCAGCTAATTCACGATAAGCATCTATTTTCGAGGCGCGCATTGCACGCACTTGTTTTTCTTCATCATCACGCCCTCGTTGCTCACTGATGCTGGCGTAGCCAACAGCGGTTAACCAATCATCTTCACGCATCGCCTGTAATGGTTGGCATCCTGTGATCAGTATGATGATGGCCAGAAAAAAAAGGAATTGTGATCTCATCATATTCTCCTAAGGACGCAGGATGACACTGTAAGGGCGAGTCATCGTTGGATCAGAACGAATAAGTACACCATCTTGAGTGCGAATGGTATTCAAGGTATCTAGGTCACGTCCTATACGATCGGCTGGTAAAAATCCCTGAGCGGTAGCAACCACGATTCGTGATTGCATGCCAACGACCCGAGCATTAACCAATACCCCCCCTTCTTGACGGAGCATTGTGCCGGTTAATACGTATTGAATTTCTTGCTCTTGAGCCAAATCTTTCCAGTCTCGACTAAAAGCAAAATCGCCTTGACGGGTGACTTGAATTGTCCCTGTGGTTTTAAAATCTACTACTTTGAAACCACGACGTTGAAACTGGTGGATTAACCCTTCAGAAACAGAGTTACCTAACCAATTGGTGGTATCCATATCTTGCAGATCGACAAATGAGGTTACCGCTATCGGGGTACGAGCCGTCACACTGGTATTGGACTGAACGAGATCTTCTGTCAAACTATCAATAAAGAAATCCAACGTATGGCGTGGACTTTCAATCAACATAAATTGTGAGCCAGAATAGGGCTCTTTACCATTATAAATTGGCGCATAAGCACACGCCGTCAAAAAGACTACAGGTACTAAACCAAGCCATTTTTTCATTTTCTTCATCTCCAGATATACTAAGGCTATCGTCCCGTTCACCCGTTTTGACAAAACTGGAACGCTCTTTGCTTTTCTCAATCTGTCTTTGATTCAGAATTGCGCACCTACATCAGCTAACACTTACTAAGCAAGATTTATACCCAACTGGTAACTAATAATGAAAAAAAATATTTCTTTTTTAATTTCAATACTTTTCATGGCTTTTGTTGCCACCAAAAGTCATGCCGCTTGGTACGAAGTGACTGGCACCGCGACGATCGTCTCCTCTGAAGAAGTAGCTAGGTTACATGCTTTGGAAGATGCACTGTATAAAGCGGTGAATTTTGCCGGTGCAGATATTGGTAGTATTAGTAATTTAATGCCTTTACTGGAAACCGATAGAAAGGAATATTTGTTTAATAACCATGAAGTTCGTTATATCTCCGTTGAAAATCGGAAAGTCCGCGGCAATGTTATGAAGGTTACCGCTCGTATCGACATTTATCCATCGGCAAGGGCTTGCCACAAAGAACAATACAAAAAGACCTTTTTAGTCGGCAATATTGATCTTGCTTCGCCACAACAAGCGGTGATGGGACAAATTTATACTATTGGTGATGATTTTGCTGATGTCCTCGATAGACAAATCGCTCAGCAATCACATAGTTTCGTCTCCGTTGGAACAACTGATTACGATATCAATCATCGCAATCCAACTCGCATACAAATGATCGCACAAGATACGGGTGCTCACTATATTATCGGTGGGGTGATTAATGATTTAACAGCTACGATTGAACAAAAGGTTTTGCGAGATGATGTTATTAATCGTCAGTTTGCTCTCGAGATGCAAGTCTTTGATGGTAAAACAGGGAGTGAAATCTTGAGAAGAAATTATCGAGAAGTCGCGAGTTGGCCGTTTGCAAAAACCAGTCAGGTCGATACTCGTAGCGCCCGTTTTTGGGCATCCACTTATGGTCAAATGTTGTTACGAGTAAGCCGGAACATTATGCTGGACCTCGAATCTGAAATTTCTTGTAAAATCACGTTGCCGGAAGTCGTCGCTAAGTTCGGTCAAACGGTCAGTATCGATCTAGGCCGTATTCATGGCGTAAAAGAAGGGGACAAATTGCAACTTTGGCATACAGGATCGTTTATCGATCAAAACGGTTTACCTCGTAATAAAGTATCACAAAGCGATATCACCTTAACTGTCTCGCGCGTCTATGAGAAAAACGCCGAGTTAACCGTTGATCAGCCAGAACTAGCATCAAGCATTCAAATTGGTGATGTTATGCATAAACAAGTGTCATTTTTAGAATAGTCTCGTGACTAACTGGTTATTGAATCAGCAAATACCATCAAAAAAATGCACAATTTGGCGTATTGATGAGATACAATTAACACGCCAAATTAATCAAAGCTCCCGTAGCTCAGTAGGATAGAGCGGTCCCCTCCTAAGGGACAGGCCACTGGTTCGACTCCAGTCGGGAGCGCCATGATGATTAAGTCTCCCCCCTCCTTTTTCGCACAATGTTGACCTGACGTTGATGAAGCATTTTTTTATTCCTCTAGACTAAACTTACTATCTCCATTATTTTTGGCCTAATCTTGTTATTAACAAAAAACTCTATAGCGTGATCGGCATGATAAAAAGTAATCTACAAACGAATACTGGCCATCGTTTTATCTCAAAAGCGAAAACGGCTTATAAAGTTCACATTCATACCCCTGATGATACTGTACTGCATCGGTCAGTAGGCTATATCCGTTTAGGAGAAGAAAAAGGCTTAAAAAAAGCCATTAAACTACGTAATGAGCTAGGACGTGAAATGTGGGGCAAACACTGGCGACGAATTCTTAAAGATCCTTATCTCATGACTCGGTTGCCGCATAGTTTGGAACCGAAAATCATCTATAAGCCCAGACCAACTAAAGAGAACCCAGATTATCGTGATGCCTGCTATATCGCTGCTTGGCGTGATTACAATGAGCACGGTGAATGTACCTTTAGAAGTGTCGTTTGTTCAATCAGTAAGCATGGTAAATTGGCCGCTTATACAAAGACCAAAAAAGCCTTACTCGATGCTTATAAAGATTGTCTTGATATTCTCATCTTTATGGGCCGCTTAAATAGTATCGACTTAAAATAATAAAGCTCACCGAAGTGAGCTTTATTGCTGTATGAATCGATTAAACCACTATTGTTTAACTTGATAATCAAACTCTGGAATGGTGATATCAACTCGACGGTTAAGCTCACGTCCTTCCGCTGTACTATTAGAAGCGATAGGATTAGTCTCGCCCTCTCCTCGCCAAGTTATACGAGAGCGCTGGATTCCCTGCTCAACTAGTGCATCAGCAACGGCTTTTGCTCGTTTTTCTGACAACGTTTGGTTATAAGCCGCAGGACCAGTAGAATCCGTATGACCAGTAATCACGACTTTAGCTTGTGGATATTGATTTAAAAAACGAACCAGTTCAGTCAATTGCTGTTTACTTTCTTGATTTAAACTCGCGCTATTGAAAGCAAAACTACTGCTATCAAGCCTCTGAAAATCATAGGTTTTATTAACAAAAACAGGGCGAGTATCTACCACCTCTTCAATAACAACCACCTCTTCAACTACTGTGACGGGACGACTTTCAACCACTTGAGCTGGTTGAGCTGAAGCGCCAAAGCGGTAACTTACGCCAAGTGATACCGTATTGGCTTCCGCTCTGGTTTGATCATTATTAATATCCGTGAGAACTTGATACTCTGTACGCAAAGACACATTTGGACTAACGTTAAATTCTAGACCTGCAGC
The DNA here is from genome assembly GCF_001895205.1 of Vibrio injensis. Classification (GTDB taxonomy): domain Bacteria; phylum Pseudomonadota; class Gammaproteobacteria; order Enterobacterales; family Vibrionaceae; genus Vibrio; species Vibrio injensis. The sequence continues at coordinate 690,770 of NZ_BDJF01000016.1, forward strand.
GGCAAGAAATGAGTAGTCGCTTTCATCACCATAATCGACATAAGCGCCACCGAACTTACCGTAAGCACCCACACTGGGTGATAAGGCAAGAGTGAATTTAGGCGCCAAAGTAATCGCCTTCACTCTATCATCGGTTAATCCGATGCCAGTAAACTTACCGAGCATGTCATAACCTGCTTCCACAGCTAGCCATTCATTTATGTTATAACCAAGAAAGGCTCCCATACTGGTATCTCTATCTTCACAAAGTTCACCAGCTCGACAGGAATCATTCAGCCAGGTTTGCCCTAATTTGCCGCCTAAATACACATCTGCCATTGCAGAAGAAGAAGCCGCCATTAAAGACATTGATATCATCGCCACTAACTTTTTCATTATCATTTCCCTTTTGACTCGTTGTTATCATTAGTAGACCCAACCGGATTGCATAAAAACGATAAGGCCTCCGTTACCAAACGGACCACTACTGTATGATTTATCTAAAGATGCTATGGAGCATCCAAGAGTTTAATGTCTATCAACCTAGATCAATCTAGGCTATTTATCAACCACCCGACTTATATTATCTAAAGAATGTTAAACCAATGTCATGAGAGTTAAAAATAAGTAATGGCTTACATAAAAAAGAGTGATTGACCACATCAAATACAACGTAGCCTGATTAGTTCGTTCTTAATTAACTAGCAAAAAAAACCGCAGCCTTAATTAGCTACGGTTTTATCAATAAGATTAGTTTTTAATTAATCATTCATTTAAATAAATAGTACTATGCGTTTGCTTCACGCTCAGTAATAAAATCTAATGCCATTTGAATACGCTGCACAACTCGATCTTTACCAATCAAATACATGACCGCATCAACTGAAGGCGATTGACCACCACCGGTAACCGCAACTCGTAATGGCATGCCAATTTTACCCATACCAATCGCTAGTTCTTCACACACTTGAGCAATCACTTGATGCAATGCATCAACACTCCATTCTGATAATGCATTAATCTTGGTTAATGCTAATGCCAGTGGATCTTTGGCAACGCCTCGTAAATGTTTTTTCGCTGCATCGGCATCAAACTCAGTAAAATCTTGGTAGAAATAGCGCGATTGTTCTGCTAGCTCAACCAAGGTATGGCAGCGCTCTCCAACTAATTTAACTACTTCAGATAGTGCGGGACCTTGCTGCTTATCAATACCTTGCTGAGTAAAATGCCACTCTAAATGTTTAGCGACGTACTCAGGATCTGACGTTTTGATATAGTGGTTGTTCAGCCATAATAATTTGTCGGTATTAAAAGCTGAAGCCGATTTAGAAATAGCATTAAGACTAAACAAATCGATCATTTCTTGACGAGAAAAAATCTCTTGATCGCCATGTCCCCATCCTAAACGCACTAAGTAGTTGATTAGTGCTTCTGGCAAATAACCTTCATCACGATATTGCATCACCGACACCGCACCGTGGCGTTTGGATAATTTGGCACCATCATCGCCCAAAATCATCGCACAATGAGCAAATGTTGGAATTGTCGCTCCCATCGCCTGATAAATATTAATCTGACGAGGCGTATTATTGATGTGGTCTTCACCACGAATTACATGGGTAATCCCCATATCGACATCATCAACCACGACACAGAAATTATACGTCGGCGAACCATCGGTACGACGAATAATTAAATCGTCCAATTGATCATTACGAATTTCAATTCGACCACGGATTTTATCATCAAAAATTACGCTGCCTTCTTTTGGGTTGCGAAAACGAATCACGCAAGGATCACCCTCTTTTGCCGCATCATTCACCGCTTTGATTTTAGGATGATTGGCATCATAGCGAGGCATCTCTTTATTGGCTTCTTGCTCGGCGCGAATTTCATCAAGCAACTCTTTAGAGGCATAACACTTATAAGCTTTATTCTCAGCCAATAGCTGTTCAACCACTTGGTTGTAACGGTCAAAACGCTTCGTTTGATAGTAAGGGCCCTCATCCCATTCGAGGCCTAACCATGTCATCCCCTCGAGAATAGCATCGACTGCCGCTTGAGTAGAACGCTCTAAATCGGTATCTTCAATACGTAGAACAAATTCACCACCTTGGCTCTTCGCATATAGCCAAGAATACAGAGCGGTACGAGCGCCCCCGACATGTAGATAGCCTGTTGGGCTTGGAGCAAAACGAGTTTTAACCGTCATTATTGATTACCTTTTTCATAAACTTCAGCCAAAGCTTGGCATGAGCGAAATTTTGCGCGCCATTCTATCACTCCCACCGCACAGACCCAAGAAACTTCAAAAAGTCATGATCATTCGCTTGACCTTGCCTTAAGGTCAAGGTTTATCCTACTTCTAATCAGTTAGGAGAGATAACCATGAATCATTACGCTTTATCTTTATCAGGCTTAAATTGTATGGGCTGTGCGCGCAAACTAGAGCGCCAATTAAACAGTGAATTTACCCTGCACATCCATTCGTTGTCACCCACGTTTATTGAACTCGATGTGGAAACCTCGCTTGATAATGTATTGCGTTGTATTGAGTCTTTAGGCTATCAAGCGACATTAAGTCAACCTCGCTCTCAAGAGGAAACGCTCGTCCCGACGCCAACAGCCATTGATGAAACCATAAAAGAGCAGATAACCGTCAAACCAGCGACAGTTAGCACACATCTATTGATTGAAGGGATGACTTGTGCCAGTTGCGTAGCCTCGGTAGAAAAGGCTCTCGCGGCTCTTCCCGGAGTGAATAAAGTACAAGTCAATTTAGCCGAGCAAAGTGCATTAGTGCTCAGTCAACAATCAATCACTGAGCAGCTATTAAGCGCGGTAAGGCAAGCGGGTTATCAAGCCCAACCTGTCGATGATCCCCTTGAACAGCAAGCTAAACAGCAACAACACTTGGCAAAAACGCAGCGATTACATCGACACAATGCGCTGATTGGCCTTGTACTTGGTGGTCCGATGATGCTGTGGGGAATGGCTGGCGGCAGCATGATGATCGATAATCGCTATGATCAAATTGGTTGGGGGTTGATTGGCATAGCATGCTTAGCAATGCTCTCAACTGCTGGGTATCATTTTTTTGTCAACGCTTGGCAAGCACTGCTTCATCGCCGCGCCACCATGGATAGTCTAGTCGCTTTAGGAACAGGAGCCGCTTGGTTTTACTCTATGTTGGTGGTTATTTTTCCTGAATGGTTTCCCACAGCAGCGCGACATGTCTATTTTGAAGCTTCAGCGATGATCATTGGCCTCATCTCTTTAGGTCATTATATTGAGACAAAAGCCAAATCAACAACCACACAATCACTGCAAGCTCTAATCAATCTTCAGCCACAACAAGCCATCCTAGTTACCGAACAGGGTGAGCAAGTCATTACTCTTGCTCATATACAACAAGGTATGATATTGCGCATTAAACCTGGAGCAAAAATCCCAGTCGATGGTGTCGTCATTGAAGGCGATTCCTATGTTGATGAAGCGATGCTGACTGGTGAGCCGATTCCCGCCCATAAAATGCAGGGCAATACCGTTGCCGCAGGCACCCTCAATCAAGATGGCAGTTTATTAATTGAAGCCACAGGGATCGGTTCACAAACTATGTTGGCTCGTATTATTCAAATGGTACGTCAAGCACAAAGCAGCAAACCTGCCATTGCCAAATTAGCCGACCGAATCTCGGCTGTATTTGTCCCTATCGTGGTGCTGATAGCTTGTATTGCAGCGGCAATCTGGTTCTGGTTCGGCCCTGATCCTAAAGCCAGTTATATGCTCGTAGTCGCGACCACCGTGTTGATCATCGCTTGCCCATGCGCTCTCGGTTTGGCAACACCACTTTCCGTTACGGTTGGTATCGGTAAGGCGGCAGAAATGGGCATACTGATTCGTGACGCCAACGTTTTACAGTTAGCCAGTAAAATCGATACTGTGGTTTTTGACAAAACGGGGACCTTAACGCAAGGAAAACCAAGCGTTCAACACGTCGTGAGCTTTCAAAATGATGAATCGGCATTACTCAGTTTAGCTTTTGGATTAGAACAGCATTCTGAACACCCCTTAGCGAAAGCCATTTGTGAATACGCGCAGCAGCACAATCGAGCAGCGGTAAGTATTGAACGCTTTGAGAATCAGCGTGGTAAAGGAGTTCAAGCTTCTTATCAAGGTGATACGGTACATTTAGGCTCATTAAGCTACATGCAAGAGCTCGCTATCGACACTAGAGAGGCACAAAGTACCATTCAATATTTTGCAGATCAGGCATGGACTCCAGTCGCTATCGCTCGACAACAGCAGTTGATTGGGATGATAGCCATCGCTGATCCCATCAAAGCTAGCGCAACCAAAGCCGTTCAAGCACTACAACAAATGGGGATTCATACAGTAATGCTGACTGGCGATCAGTCTAGCGTCGCTGATTCAATCGCTAAGCAGTTAGGTATTGATCAAGTTATTGCGCAGGTGCTACCAGAACAAAAAGCGCAACATATTGAACAATTGCAGCAACAAGGCCGGCACGTAGCGATGGTTGGAGATGGCATCAATGATGCGCCTGCTCTGGCACAGGCAAATATTGGTATCGCAATGGGTAGCGGCAGTGATGTTGCAATAGAAAGTGCACAAATGACGCTGCTGAACTCTTCACCTTTAGCCGTCGTCAATGCTATCGACCTGTCTAAAGCGACCTTAAGAAATATGCAGCAAAATCTATTTGGTGCTTTCATTTATAATACGCTCGGTATCCCAATTGCTGCTGGTGTGCTCTATCCTGCATTTGGCTTTTTGCTCAGCCCTGTGGTGGCTGGCGCGGCAATGGCTTTATCGTCAATTACTGTCGTAACCAATGCTAACCGCCTTCGTTTTAGCAAAGTACGCTACCATGATTGATGGCTAAACACTCAGAAGATAAAAAAGCCTCTCGATAGAGAGGCTTGAGTGTATATCATTCGTTTATAACAGTAACCCGACTGAATCGTATTCCGCTTGCCGACGTCGAACGAAGCGCGACTTCGCCACTGACTTGAGGAGGATTACTGGCATCAAAATCCAGCCACTGTTGTCCATCCAATGAATATTGCAGGCTCACACCTGGAAATTGAACATTCATCGCTAAATAGCCATTATCGATACGCGCTCCTGGGACTGGTAGACGATAATCGATGCCCGCTTTTTCAAGCTTCGCCAATTCACGCTGACCCAGCACATTGGCAAAGCGGTTGTAATCTTGGTTAAGCGCAGATTGGTTGACCAGTTGGCTGCCTTGCGAATACTCAACACCTACTTTGTAGTTATTTTCCCACTCAGCTCGGTGCCACGCACGTTCAGCCGCAGCTAATACGCGAGGAAATACCATGTATTCATATTGCTCATCATTGCGCACCGTCTCAGACCAAAGCTGTGCCGATAGACCATAGAAGGGTTTGCCTTGCACTTCACCTTTGCCCGTAAAACCATTCCCGTCGCGATCGAGTGACGTTTCTGCGTTTTGTGGCATGTTCTCAGGTGCAAAACTGAACATCTTACGCGTATCGGTAGCACGTGTTGCCCAATAGTAGCCGCGCTCTTTTGGATCGGCTTCGTACGGCATATCCATATAAACGTAATCTGGGTTAGAAACAATCACGTCATAGCCTTGCTGAGCCCAATCATAAACCGATGCGCTTCCTCCCCAATACAACGGATCCCAGAAATTAACGCGTTTATTTGTGGTGGCGAAAGCTTCTGGACCTTCACTGTACTTGAGGCCATCTTGCCACGCTTGAAAATTTGGGATTCCTTTATCAGCGACAATCTTAGAGACTTGTTCTGCAAAAAAACTCGGCAGGTGACCGAAGTCACTCACGGTACCGTCAGCAATCAACGTCTGACATTGTGGCGACTGTGCAAATGGCTTATCTTGTTTAGAGAGATCTATCGTGCCTTTCCAGTCAACTTTATCCTGAGCTTTTACGTCTTGAAAGCCTGCGCCAAGCTTGATGTTTTTCGCTTCATCACCGCCAAAATGCCATGTGGTTAACGGTGCACCAGCTTCGATATGCATGGCCGCCACTTCGGAAATCACTTTGTCGACAAAGCGCCTTGAGGATTCCATACAAGGGTTAATGAAGCTTTGTTTATCGTAGAACTGAACCGTGGTCACATTTGAAGTATCTTGCGGATCCATCAAACGGTATTCATTCGCTTGTATTGGCTTACCTTGTGCCATTAGTCGATCGTAACGAGCTTCCATTGACACTACCGCTGCACGAGCGTGCGCAGGCATATCTATTTCAGGAATAACTTCGATATGGCGCGCTTTGGCGTGCTTTACAATATCGATATAATCGGCTTTGCTAAAATACCCCGAACCAAAGTTATCCGATGTCGGACCGGAGCCAAGCTGAGGCAACAAACAGCGTTTCTCTTCCAAGTCAAAACAACGCTTAGCCCCTATTTCAGTCAATTCTGGCAAGCCGGGGATTTCTAGCCGCCATCCTTCGTCATCGGTTAAATGAAGATGAAGTTTATTCATTTTGTACGCAGCCATTTGGTCTAGCGTAGCTAAAATGGCTTGTTTAGAATGAAAATTACGTGCGACATCAACCATTACGCCGCGATATTCAAAGCGAGGGGCATCTTGGATAATCAATCGTGGCAAAGAGTCTATCTGTTGGCTGTCGATAAGGCCAAAGATAGATTGGACAGCATAAAACACACCCGCTTGGTCAAACGCTTTGATCGTAATACCATCGTTTTCAATGCTTAACTGATAGGCTCCTGATGTAGCCAGTTCTTCTCTAAAATCAGCAGGTTGAACTAAAATCATCACTGGAAGATCACCAGCAACATCCACACCAATCACGGCGGCACGGTCTCGAATTGCACTGTATTGAGCGCTATCGAATGCTTCTTTAGGCAATGCGATACCTGCTGTAATATCGACCGTACCTTGACCAGCTTCAACGTGCATTGGCGTTGGGATCAAGGTTGTGGAAACCTCTTGTTTTGCTAAATCAGCATTCTGCTCAAAACGTGATATCGCGTTAGCAAAAACGTTGTTGTCAGCAGGAGTCCGTTTGAGGTTATCGCCCTCAATACCTGTAACAAACGAAGCAATATCTTCAGTATTCAATGATGCAATAAGTCTCGGCTCTGCATTAGGAGCGACCACAAATGCGCCAGGCATAAAATCGGTATCAAATAACGTCCAGTATTCACCGATAAGTGGTAAAACAACTTCTTCACCCGCCGCAAAACCGGCAAATTTCTCTGTTGGTTCTAGTTTATGTAAATCGCCAGTGACACGAGAAATTTTAAACTGGTCATTCTCTACATCCAAAATCAAGCGAATACTGTGAAAGTAGATAGCCCAGTCTTTCGATTTTATCGCCTCACCTTGATTAAAAAGCGTCATGTTCACTTTATTACATGACGCCCATTCTGCACCGAGAGCTTCACAAGCCAAGCCGTGATTAGCGCCGTGGTTTGTGACGACGTGATATTGAATACCCAAATTGCCCGCCAATGAATTGACCAGCGCTTGATTAGACGTGCCCATCATTGAACATCCCGCTAATACTGCGGTGACTGAAATGGCGATTACACTCTTGTTCAACATAGAATTACCTTCTTTCGGTTGGAAATACAGGAAGGAGTAAACTCTTTTTCCTCCCTTAATGACGGCATTATCCGATGATTGCCATGATTCATCTTCCAACCATAACGCGAGTTATTTTGCAGAGTAAAATTAATCATACTAAGCAGTGATCACGTTCAAATTTTAGGTTTTCTAAAAATAAAAAATAATTATTTATCAATGAGTTAAATTTAACGTCAAAATCGACACTTCTATTTTGACGAGATTACTGCGATCTCAATCACGTCAATATCATAATCCCATCTATTTATTGAGATAATGATCACTTTTCGTAAGAGCAATCACTGATCATCAGCTGCAAAATAAAAGTAAATTTGTGATTAAGATCTTAAGTTTATAGTCATTCTGATTATGTTATTTACGCTAAAGTATTTCTTTAACTCAAGTTTAAGGTGAACGCTATTTTGTTGAATTCTCGATTGCTCTCTTATTTGGCCATTTTTTTCGCCCTAGGCCTTCATGCAGAGCCACTCCACTGGCAAGCAACAAAAGGAAATTTGTCTTTTGATATTGTTGGGTCTATCCATGTGGGTAAATCATCCATGTACCCTTTATCAAGTACTCTTTATGAACGTCTCGTAACCAGTAACGGCTTAATTATTGAAGTCGATCTGAGCAACTCGCAAGCAGTCACCTATCCACCGCCTTCGGTAACCAGTCAACAAGTACTGACCACACAACAATATCGTCAACTGGTCAACGCAGCGCAATTACTCAAACAAGACATCAATCGATTGGCCAAGCTTCCGCCATGGAGTACCGCTCTACAACTGCAGTTTTTACATCTCCAGCAGTTGGGTTATTCTGCAGAACAAGGGGTTGACCTACATTTTATTCGCCAAGCCGAGCAAATCGGTATCGCGCTGCTTCCTTTAGAAACCGTACAATATCAAATCGATGTGTTAACGAATTTACCTAATGACGGACAAGAGCTATTGATAGCGCTACTCGATGAATGGGAAAACCAACACGGCATAACTGAATGTCTGATCGAAAGCTGGCAAAGAGGCGATAGCGTAAAGCTAGAACAGCTTTTAAAACAGACGGAGATGTCAGCTGAGATGGAAGATTCATTGATTACCAAGCGCAATCATCAATGGGTAGATAAGTTAATTTCGCCAGACTTTCTGCCTTCATCATCAGGCCACTATCTCGTTGTTGTGGGGACACTTCATTTGGTAGGGAAAGATAGTGTGTTAACGTTATTACAAGACCAAGGTTTTGATGTCATTCAACGTAATCAAAGCCAACAAGCAACTTGTTTTCCAGCTAAGCAATAACGAAAAAGCCCCAGCACAATTGCTGAGGCCTTAAATATGGTCGGTGAAGAGGGATTCGAACCCCCGACCCTCTGGTCCCAAACCAGATGCGCTACCAAGCTGCGCTATTCACCGAATTGATTTTTTACTTTAGATTAGCGAAAAAAGAAACTTCTCTGGTCCGCTATTCCTAAACTCAGAGATGCACTACAAAGCTGTGCTAATCACTGAATTGATTTTTTACTTTGGATTAGCGAAAAAAGAAACTTTTCTGGTCCGCTATTCCTAAACTTAGAGATGCACTACAAAGCTGCGCTATTCACCGTTCTATGGCGAGTATGTTACCGATTCTTTTTTGTGAAGCAAGTCCTTTTCGACGCTTTTCAATTTTCCAGATGACGTTCGAACAAAACTTAAACAAAGCGAACAAAACGTGACTCAATGCACGCAAGCTTAAGCATAAATGCAACTAATTAACTACATTTGATCCAGATCAGCGTCAAAACTTGGGGAGGGTTTTAAGGTGTCAGGGTCTTTAAACACTTTGTGAGAAACAGAGACGTCAGACCTAAGTAACGACTGGGTAATGCTATCCGCTTAATCTACAGACGGTCAGCCTCAGGCTACTTTTAGCCAGTTTAGTGGTTTACAAAGTGATCAAGGACAAATCTCCTCACTAGATCGCTTAGCTTCGATTGTTAAATAGTCTCACGCTATGCACCGAAGTAGATAATTTGTCTACTTCGGTTTTTTTAATAACAAACTGATCAACGCTTTCTCTTCATCGGTATAATCAACTTACAAAGCCAATTGCGAATTTAAGGTGCGATGATGCCTAACGATGATTTAGAACTATTTCAGCAAATGATGGATGATGTGAAACCACTGGCTCACGATGTCGCACAACTTAACAAACCGCATACTATCACCGAAGCACAACTCGCCAAACGCCAAGCAGCCATCACGTTATCGACGCAAGAACCGGATTATCTTTCCATCGATTGCGCCCCCATGCTCAAACCTGATGACATCATTGAATATAAAAAAGCAGGCATTCAGGATGGGGTGTATAAGAAACTCCGCTTAGGCAAATACCCCTTACAAGCACGACTGGACTTGCATCGCAAGACCCTAAAACAAGCTCGCGACGAAGTGATTCACTTTATCGCTCAATGCATAAAAATGGACTTGCGAACCGTGCTTATCGTCCATGGTCGAGGGGAGCGATCTACGCCACAAGCTTTAATGAAAAGCTTTGTCGCTAGCTGGTTAACTCAAATTGATGAAGTACAATGCGCGCATAGTGCACAACGCTTTCACGGTGGAAGTGGTGCGGTTTATCTGCTGTTAAAGAAAAGTAAAAATCAGAAAAGTGAGAATCGAGAACGCCATCAAAAACGGCTTGGTTAAAGTGCAATAACTGGTAAAATGCTCCGTTCATCTACTTCATTTCATTTTTTCACCATTCCGTTGAGAAACGTCAGGAGTTTTCATGTCATCGTTAATCGAAAAACGCTTAAATAAATACATTAGTGAAACGGGCTTTTGTTCGCGCCGTGAGGCCGACAAACTGATTGAGCAAGGTCGTGTAACCATTAATGGGCAACTGCCACCAATGGGCAGCAAAGTCACTGAACACGACCAAGTATGTATTGATGGCAAACCGGTCGGCTATAAAGAAAAACCCATTTATATTGCGTTAAATAAACCTACTGGCATCACCTGTACCACCGAACGAGATGTCCCTGGTAATATTGTCGATTTTATTGGACACAGTAAACGTATATTCCCCATCGGTCGCCTCGATAAACCCTCTGATGGGTTGATTTTTTTGACTAATGACGGCGATATCGTTAATAAAATTTTACGTGCCGGTAATAACCACGAAAAGGAATACGTGGTACGGGTCAATAAACCGATTAATGCAGAATTTATTCGTCAAATGTCTGCAGGGGTAAACATTCTTGATACCGTTACCCTACCATGTAAAGTGGTTCAAGAAACTCAGTACTCGTTTAGAATTATCCTTACTCAAGGATTAAATCGACAAATTCGTCGCATGTGTGAAGCACTGGGTTATGAAGTGTTTAAACTACGTCGTGTACGTATTATGAATATCACACTAGATGGCATACCGAATGGTCAATGGCGTTATTTAACCGATGTGGAAGTCAATGAGATCCTCGCGATGTGCGAAGGCTCAGTCAGTACCGAAGAAGCCTCAAAAACCGATAGTTCAGGTCAACAGATCCGCAAAGCCACCGATGCAAAATTGTTTGATAGTCGACAGGCGCAATCCAAAACCACCTCCGAAGCTCCCCATAAAACTTATCAGGGTCGTCAAGCCAATGAGTTTCGTCATGCGCCAAACTCAAAGAAGGGCCGAGAACAGCGTAAGCAACACGGTAACGAGAAACGAAACAATAATACCGATCGCGCTGCACGCCGTAATCCAACCCGAAAAGCCGGCACGCTGAGCTTGAAAAAATAGCAGACCTTGAAACACGATGAGGAGCCAAGGCTCCTCATCGTGTTTGTATCATTTAGCGAATTAAAAAAACGCCGTTATTTAGTACCAAAAATCTTATCGCCAGCATCGCCTAAACCAGGCACGATGTAGCCTTTGTCATTGAGTTTCTCATCAATGGCGGCGGTGTACAGTTCAACATCTGGATGAACTTTTTGTAACGCTTCAATGCCTTCTGGCGCAGCGACCAAAACGAGCACTTTTATTTGATTACATCCTTTCTCTTTTAGAAGATCAATCGTAGCAATCATCGAGCCACCAGTAGCTAACATGGGATCAACCACCAGCGCAATACGCTCTTCAATATTCGATGCCAGTTTATTAAAGTAAGGCACTGGTTCAAGAGTTTCTTCATCACGGTAAATACCGACAACGCTAATTCTTGCACTAGGAATATGTTCTAATACTCCATCCATCATACCAAGACCCGCGCGTAGAATAGGCACCACGGTGACTTTCTTACCTTTAATTTGATCAACAGCAACAGGACCATCCCAACCTTCAATGATCACTTTTTCTGTTTCAAAATCTGAGGTCGCTTCATAAGTTAATAAACTGGCAACCTCAGTCGCTAGCTCACGAAAACGTTTAGTGCTGATTTCACCTTCTCGCATTAGACCCAATTTATGTTTGACTAGAGGGTGTTTCACTTCAACAACTTTCATTTTCATCTCCGGCATAATTTAAATAAACTTTTCGATTATACACGCATTTCCACCTATTTTAAGCGTTTAAAGCTGGATAAAAAAACTGACGCAAACGTTTTCCTTTTTGATTTAAGCCCTGTAGAATAGCGGCGTTTTCATATCCAATTAGATCGAGGACTTCCCCCGTGAGCGGTAACAACACTTCTCTTAGCTACAAAGATGCTGGCGTAGATATTGATGCAGGCAACGCGCTGGTTGAACGAATTAAAGGCGCAGTAAAGCGTACTCGTCGTCCTGAAGTTATGGGTGGCCTTGGTGGCTTTGGTGCCCTATGCGAACTTCCAAGCAAATACAAGCATCCCGTTTTGGTTTCCGGCACTGACGGCGTAGGCACTAAACTGCGCTTAGCTTTGGATATGAAAAAACATGACACCATCGGTATCGATTTAGTGGCGATGTGCGTCAATGATTTGATTGTACAAGGTGCAGAACCCCTGTTCTTTCTTGATTACTATGCGACCGGAAAACTGGACGTCGATACAGCAGCGGATGTCGTCTCTGGGATTGCCGATGGCTGTGTCCAAGCAGGATGCGCGTTAATCGGCGGAGAAACAGCAGAAATGCCCGGCATGTACGAAGGTGAAGACTATGATGTAGCCGGATTCTGTGTTGGTGTGGTTGAAAAAGAAGCGATTATCGATGGTTCAAAAGTGGCTGTGGGTGATGCACTTATCGCTGTCGGTTCGAGCGGTCCTCATTCTAATGGCTATTCACTGGTCCGTAAAATCCTTGAAGTCTCTGGGGCTGATAAGAATGAACTCTTAGCGGGTAAAACCATTGGCGAACATCTACTAGAGCCAACTCGGATTTATATTAAATCAGGCTTAAAGTTGATTGCAGAGCATGATATTCACGCCATTTCTCATATTACTGGTGGCGGTTTCTGGGAGAATATCCCTCGTGTATTACCACAAGGTACTAAAGCGATTATTGATGGTAGTAGTTGGCAATGGCCAGCGATTTTCACTTGGCTACAAGAGAAAGGTAATGTGGCAACGCGTGAAATGTATCGTACGTTTAACTGTGGTGTCGGCTTAGTGATTGCTCTGCCTCAAGACCAAGCACAAGCAGCGGTTCAACTGCTACAGCAAGAAGGTGAAACGGCATGGGTTATCGGTGAGATAGCTCAAGCACAAACCAATGAAGAGCAAGTAGAGATCAAATAATTCATGAAAAGTATTGTTGTTTTAGTTTCAGGAAATGGTTCCAATTTACAAGCGATCATCGATGCTTGTGAGACAAGTATCCATAATGGCAAAGTAACGGCTGTTTTTTCAAACAAAGCAACAGCATACGCTTTAGAGCGAGCGAAAAAAGCGGGAGCCGCAGCGCACTTTATCGATCCTAAAGCCTATGATACTCGTGATGCATTTGACGCTGATTTAATGAAATGGATGGATGAATATTCGCCAGATTTGGTCGTACTCGCTGGCTATATGCGTATCTTAAGTAGTGATTTTGTTCGTCATTACTTGGGGCGGATGATCAACATTCATCCCTCATTACTGCCTAAGTATCCGGGATTAAATACTTACCAAAGAGCGATTCATGCTGGTGATGAAGAACACGGCACTAGCGTCCACTTTGTTACCGAGCAATTGGATGGCGGCCCGGTGATTTTACAAGCCAAAGTGCCTATTTTTGATAACGATACGGTAGAAAGCCTGACTGCTCGAGTACAATCTCAGGAATATCGGATCTATCCCTTAGTCGTACAGTGGTTTGTCGAAGGACGCTTAGCCATGACAAACGGCAAAGCCCTTTTGGATGGCCATATTTTAGGAATTCATGGCTACGCGGATCAGTAGCTCACGCCACGAAATAGTAAGGGGAGTATCGACTCCCCTTTGTTTTGATGAAACTCTTAGCCTAACGGCTCACTAGGGGCCTGGTTACCCGGCTTGGCTTGGGCAAAGGCGACCGCAGTCAATTGATCAACGTTCGTCGCCACTCGCTCACCTAAATGGAACAAATTAAATTCGCCTGGTTTCATACGTTGCCATATTTCATTGCCCGTCAAAGGTTGAGTAGCAATCACCGAGACCACATCATTAGGCGTCGTCTCTTCTTGAAAGTTCACTTCAACATCTTCATCAATCAATGCTGCATGACCAAATGGTGCACGACGAGTGATCCAGTACAGATGGTTAGTACAATAACTCATCAGATAATCGCCATCAGACAAAAGCATATTAAATACACCTTTATCACGCAGTTGATCGCATAATTGACTAACATACTGGAATACCGACAGCATATTGTCAGGGATCTGCGGGTAACGCTGTTCTAACTTATCCAGTAACCAACAGAATGCCGCTTCACTATCGGTTTGACCAACTGGACGATGACGCCCTTGCGCCAAACTCTGGTAATCAACCAGTTGACCATTATGCGCAAAAGTCCAATAGCGTCCCCATAATTCACGCGTGAATGGGTGAGTATTTTCTAAATTAACCGCCCCGCGATTGGCTTGGCGAATATGACTAATCACTGCACAGCTTTTTATCGGATAATTTTGTACCAATTGAGCGATTTGTGACTGACAACTTGGTGCTGGGTCTTTAAACGTCCGAAAACCACGACCTTCATAAAAGGTAATGCCCCACCCATCACGATGTGGACCCGTTTTACCGCCGCGTTGCATCAAGCCTGTAAAACTAAAACAGATATCGGTCGGAACATTGGCACTCATACCAAGTAATTCACACATGGTTTATATCACTCCTAATAAACCATCGGCGATAAGATTGACATACCGTCAATCCATCACTCGATTTATGCCATCTCTTTTTCAATCAATTGGATAACAATGTGAATAATTTTTATGTGCACTTCTTGAATACGATCAGCATAACCAAAATGTGGCACACGAATTTCCACATCAGCAAGACCTGCCATTTTTCCGCCATCTTTTCCAGTAAGAGCAACCGTCTTCATCCCTTTCGCTTTCGCCGCTTCAATCGCTTTTAAAATGTTGCCTGAATTACCCGAAGTGGAAAGACCAAAAAGCACATCGCCTTTACTTCCTACCGCTTCTACATAACGTGAAAAGACATAATCGTAACCAAAATCATTACTTACACAAGAAAGATGACTGGGATCTGAAATCGCAATTCCAGGATAGCCCGGACGATTGTCACGATAGCGCCCTGTTAACTCTTCAGCAAAATGCATCGCATCACAATGTGAACCGCCATTTCCGCAAGACAGTACTTTCCCGCCTTGCTTGAAAGAATCGGCAATCATTTTGGCGGCAGCTTCGATTTGCGCGATATTGTTTTCATCGCTTAAAAAGGCATTCAATACTTCGGCAGCTTCGTTAAGTTCACGGCGAATTAAATCATGATACATAATCTGGTCTCTTGGTTATTCTGCTGACAGGTAAGCTTCAACTAAGGAAACTTAGGTATGCCGTTGAGTTTACCCAAACGAGGCTATCTGTCGAGAGTCAGCACTCAACAAATTGACCTAATCTGATGTTATTTCCACTCCAAAATTGACGCTTGACGCACAATTTACAGTTTTCTTTTCACTGAGATCACTTTTTGACCGATTTGACGTTTTACATTTCATTAATATATTGATTACAATCCAACTGGTTAGACCACCCAACCAATCAGGTCTCATTGAGTCTGTAAAAGGAAATAATTATGGATATCTTGCTCTCTATACTTGGAGTCTTGTTGGTCTTAAGCGCTTGCTTATACCATCGCACTTCACTCTTTACTGGATTAGTCGCTTTAACCTTAACCATGTTTGGCTTAACTTTGTTTGGTCCAATAGGCTTCTTTGGCTGGGTTATCTATTTAGCAGCAATCGCTATTTTTGCGGTACCATCCGTTCGCCAAAGTTTAATCAGTGGTAAAGCTCTACGTGTCTTTAAAAAAGTTTTACCTGCTATGTCACAAACAGAGAAAGAGGCCCTCGAAGCGGGAACTGTATGGTGGGAAGCCGAACTATTTAAAGGTAAACCAGACTGGCAACAACTGAAAAATATCAAAGCTCCAACACTGAGTGCGGAAGAACAGGCTTTCTTAGATGGCCCGGTTAACGAAGTCTGCGCAATGGTTAATGACTATCAAGTCACTCATGAACTGGCCGATCTTCCCCCTGAAGTCTGGCAATATCTTAAAGATCATAAATTTTTCGCGATGATCATTAAGAAAAAGTACGGCGGTTTAGAATTTTCAGCTTATGCGCAATCTCTGGTACTGCAAAAATTAACTGGTGTATCGGGAGTACTTTCCTCCACCGTTGGTGTTCCAAACTCTTTAGGCCCAGGTGAGCTGTTGCAACATTATGGTACCCAAGAGCAGAAAGACTACTATTTACCTCGCCTCGCGGAAGGTAAAGAGATCCCCTGCTTTGCACTTACCAGCCCAGAAGCAGGCTCAGATGCTGGCTCTATTCCAGATTTTGGCGTGGTCTGCAAAGGCGAATGGGAAGGAAAAGAAGTACTTGGTATGCGTCTCACCTGGAACAAGCGTTATATCACTTTAGCGCCCGTCGCTACGGTACTTGGCTTAGCTTTTAAACTACGAGATCCTGATGGCTTATTAGGTGATACACCTGAGCTAGGTATTACCTGTGCTTTGATCCCAACTCACTTAAAAGGTGTTGAGATTGGTAATCGTCATTTCCCGCTCAATGTCCCTTTCCAAAATGGTCCGACCCGAGCGACCGATCTCTTTGTGCCCCTTGATTTCATCATTGGTGGGCCAAAAATGGCGGGGCAAGGCTGGCGTATGTTGGTGGAGTGTCTATCGGTTGGTCGTGGTATCACTCTTCCCTCAAACTCAACGGGGGGCCTAAAAACTGCGGCGTTAGCAACCGGAGCTTATGCACGTATACGTCGCCAGTTTAAACAGCCTATCGGCCAGATGGAAGGCATTGAAGAACCACTCGCTCGCTTAGGCGGTAACGCTTATGTGATGGATGCAGCGAGTAATTTAACCGTGGCAGGCATCGATTTAGGCGAAAAACCGTCGGTTATTTCAGCGATTGTTAAATATCACTGTACTCATCGTGGTCAACGCTCAATTATCGATGCGATGGATATTGTCGGCGGTAAAGGGATCTGCTTAGGCCCAGCCAACTTTTTGGCACGCGGTTACCAAGGTTCACCGATTGCCATTACCGTTGAGGGCGCGAATATTTTAACCCGCTCCATGATCATCTTTGGTCAGGGCGCAATCCGCTGCCATCCTTATGTGCTAAAAGAGATGGAAGCCGCATACTCAGACCGTTCAGATGCCGTTGAGCAGTTTGACCAAGCTCTTGCTGGCCATGTTTCCTTCACGTTAAGTAACTTGGTGCGCAGTATTTGGTTTGGGATTACCGATGGCTATGGCTCGGCAGCGCCAAACAAAGGCCCCACCAAGCGTTATTACCAAAAACTTAATCGTTACAGTGCCAACTTAGCACTACTGGCCGACATTTCGATGGCGGTATTGGGTGGTTCACTCAAACGTAGAGAGCGCTTATCCGCCCGTCTTGGAGACATATTAAGTCAATTATACTTAAGCTCTGCGACTCTAAAACGCTTTGAAAATGATGGGCGACCAAGTGAAGATTTACCATTCGTTCATTGGGGGCTGCAAGATAGCTTGAAGCAAACTGAACTAGCGATTGATGAGTTCTTAGCTAACTTCCCTAATCCTATTATTGGTAAGTTGCTTCGCGTTCTAATTATGCCTATTGGACGGGTTCGTAAAGCGCCCAATGACCATTTGGATAGTCAGGTTGCTCAGATCTTGCAAACCCCTAGTGCTGCACGTTCACGCTTAGGACGTAATCAATATTTATTGCCAACCGAACACAACCCAGCAGGTAAGATAGAACAAGCGTTGAGTATTATTCTCCAAGCTGAGCCAATCTTTACTAAGATGTGTGACGCGCTCAATCAGCGTCGCCCTTTTACTCAGTTGGATCAGCTAGCGAAAATCGGATTAGAGAAGCAGTTGCTTACTCAGTGGGAAGCGGATCTATTGATTGAAGCTGAGGCCCATCGTCTATACACGATTAACGTTGATGATTTTGACCCGCAGGAACTTGCAGCAAAAAAGTCTCACCCCAAACTCGAAGAAGTCGCGTAACTTCAAACGAGAAAAAGGGGACCACTCAATCAGAAAAAACAAGCGTTTAATACTTATCCGATAAACAAAAAGGAGGCTCGCCTCCTTTTTTGTTGCGGTTATTTTCTCTTCTTAGCAGTTGTAGTTTACGGTTTTTTCGGAATATTTAGATTCATTTCTTGCGTAGCAACCGCTTTCGCTTTCAGCTTACGACGAATAAACCATCCAGCAAGTGCAACAACAATAACAAAAAGATTACCAAAAATAATGTACATCATCGTACGCCGACGCGCTTGCTCTCGCATGTGTTGAATGAGCTTTTCTTGCTCTAAACGACGAAGATTTTCTAACTCAGCTTCTTGCATACGCCGAGTCGTCGCTAAATCAATTTCACTGACCACACCATAAGTTTGTTCTCGAATGGGAAAGATGAGCGGCCTTTGCGTGGATAAATCCGTTGCATAGACTTGCCCATTCCATGCAAAATTACCAAATTGCTTCTCATTAGGGACCGTTAGAACAACACCTAAAGCAGAAGGATCGGCTTGTCCTTGGGCAAGGAATGGTGGCTGCCCTAACTCTCGATGCTCGATATGAGCGACCATGGAGCCAGGCTCTATCATCCCTCGCTCACCATTAAAACTGATTTGGTGGGCGACACCTTGGGTACGAGATTGAATAAAGGTGGCCACGACAGGAGTGGGATAAACCAAAATCACCTGCTCTTGAGCGCGTAAAAAGACGCCATTGCCTGATGTAATACGCACACGATACTTACCCGGTTCAGGAGTTATCGGTAAAGCAACGGTAAAAACACCATCACCCGGCTTTTCATCTAATCCTCGACCATCATCGGTAAATTGACCAATGACTTCCGGAATTGGTCGCATTTCTTGAGGTAACTGTTGTTCATCGTCGACATAACGAGTAAAGGTCACGGTAAGCTTAACCCGATCAAGGAAATCTCTTAATAACAACGGCTCACCGTCCGAGGTTAAACGCGCGGTAAATTTAATTGTTTCATCTTGATATAAGCGATGTGGTAATTGATCAGTTTCCAATTGCAAATGCGAAATCAAACGCACGTGGTTATTGGGCGAAATCTGTCCGATAGCTTGCCATGGTCCCGGCATCGGTTTATCAATCGAAACAATGTCCATTGATGACTCTTGATACCATCGAACGTAATCAGGGTGACGAGAAGCATAATACTTAAAACCATCCGGGCGAACTAATACCACAGGACGGGAGTTTTGCTCTCGATAAATGACAAAGGTAATTTGTGAAATCGTAGGATCCACCCGAAAACGGTTATCAAGCAAGGTAAGCGATGATTCATTGCTGGCAAAACTTCCTATACTGCATAACAAACTCAGTATCACTATTCCTAGCCGTAACATACTCTCTCCTACTGACGCCAGAGGCAAATTCCACTTTTTTCAACCACATCCAAACGTTGTTGGTGAGCTTCTATTTCATCGGCTGATGCACGCAAAACCTTAAGGTTTTTCCTCTCACCTTGTACGCGCTGTACAAAACTACCAGCCGGCTCGCCACTTTGTGAACTGGCAGAAAACTGTAATGATGTCTGCCCCCCGGTCATTAATAAATAAACATCCGCGAGGATTTCCGCATCAAGCAAAGCGCCGTGCAAGGTTCGATGCGAATTATCTATCCCGTAACGATCACAAAGAATATCGAGGTTATTGCGCTTACCGGGGAAGATTTTCTTCGCCATCGCCAAGGTATCGGTAATTTTGCAATACTGCTCAGTTTTGCCGATCGCAGGGTTTACTTTGGCAAACTCATAATCCATAAAGCCGACGTCAAATGACGCGTTATGAGCCACTAACTCAGCCCCTTTGATAAAATCCAAAAACTCCTGATGGACTTCTTTATATTGTGGCTTATCGACTAAGAAGGCATCGGTAATACCATGAACTTCAATTGCTTGAGGTTGAATCTCACGATCCGGTTTTAAATAAACATGGAAATGCCGTCCAGTTAACTTGCGATTGATAATTTCAACCGCGCCGATCTCAATAATTCGGTGCCCTTCATAATGAGGTCCACCTTCAAAGTTCATACCCGTCGTTTCGGTATCAAGCACCACAATACGATTGTGTTGCGAATTGCTGCTAGTATTCATAAGGATATCTATGTCAGACTATGCCAATTGTGTGAATAATCCAATAGTATCAAATCATGAACAAACAAGTGGAAATTTTCACTGATGGGTCGTGCTTAGGTAATCCAGGCCCCGGTGGTTATGGCGTAGTGCTACGCTATAAACAAACCGAAAAAACCTTATCAAAAGGCTATCGTCTCACCACGAATAACCGAATGGAAATGCTCGCAGCAGTCATCGCACTGCAAAGCTTAAAAGAACCTTGCAATGTGATCCTAACCACCGACAGCCAATATGTTCGTCAAGGCATCACTCAATGGATTCATAACTGGAAGCAACGAGGCTGGAAAACGGCAGATAAAAAACCCGTGAAAAATGCCGATTTATGGCAAGCCTTAGAAAAAGAAACCGCAAGACATAAAGTAGACTGGCGCTGGGTAAAAGGCCACGCCGGTCACCGTGAAAATGAAATGTGTGATCAATTGGCACGTAGCGCGGCGGAAAACCCAACGGAAGACGATGTCGGTTATCAACCCTAAATTCATGACTACCAAGTCAACTTAGAATGGCACATAGGCTCGCTATCGTCTGGATCAACAAGCGCTTGGAAATAACATCAACTATTGATCTTCTGACTTGACCCGATAGTTAAAACCGACTGGCGAGAAACGCCGCTTCAAACGCCAGTGCGGTTTGATCGGTTTAAGTGGATAGGTTCGTTTACGAGCAACAATGAAATATAAGCTTCCTAACGGACTCGCCCAGCCACCCATGGCATTTTCTAACCAAGCCCACAGCGGACGATATTTTTGCATCGGAAAAAGCGCGTATTGATCACATTCTAACACTTGATAGTTCAGCACACTGAGCCAATCTTTAATGCGGCTCGAGGTAAACATTCGTCCACTCCAAGGAAGATTATGTTTGCGCCAAGGCATCATACTAGCAAGACCAGTTAAACTGATCGGATTAAAACCCGTAATAATCACATAGCCATCATCAATTAAAACTCGGTCTACTTCGCGCAATATTCGGTGTGGATCGTTACAGTAATCTAATTGATGAGCAATAATCGCGACATCAATACTCTTTTCCAAAAAGGGTAAATCATAAGCATCGGCGATAACCGTATGACGTGGATTATGGATATCCAGATGAACTTGATGTTGAATAGTACAATTACCACTGGACAGCTCACAGCTCAAACCACCCAATTTTAGCATGTGATAACCGAAAAGCTTAGGACACCACTCGTCAAGCCGGGTTTGAATAGATTCGCACACCCACTGGCCATTTTTGAGTTGGGACCAAGAATGCGGACTCTCAATTTTTTTTTGACTGCGTGCTGGTTTCATTGCTAAATCGCTTTACCACGTGACTGGAGATAACTCATGTTACACATCAAAAGCATACCTGCATTTAATGACAATTACATCTGGCTGATTGAAAATAGCGATCGCCGTTGTGCCGTCGTTGATCCTGGAGATGCTCAACCTGTTTTAGCTTACTTACAACAACAAAAATTAACCTTAGAAGCCATTCTGATCACTCATCACCATCACGATCATATCGGTGGTGTCTCCGAATTAGTCCGCCAATATCCTCATGTAGACGTTGTTGGGCCCGCTCAAGAACCGATCCCCACTCTCACTCATCCTGTTGAAGATGGTGACCAAATTGAGTTGTTCAATGAACGTTTTATGATCTTAGGCCTCCCCGGGCACACATTAGGTCATATCGGATACGTAGGCGACAGCAAGCTTTTTTGTGGCGATGTTCTGTTTTCTGCAGGCTGTGGTCGCGTATTTGAGGGCACAATGGAGCAAATGTTTTCCTCACTCAATAAATTACTGAGTCTACCGGAAGAAACCGAAATCTATTGTGCTCATGAATACACAGCCAGTAATGTCGCTTTTGCGATGGCAGTGGAGCCCGATAACGAACAGTTACAAATTTATCGAGATACGGTTATTCGTATGCGCGCACAAGGCCAACCTACACTCCCTACTACCTTACAACGTGAAAAATGGGTCAATCCTTTCTTACGTACCGAGGTTCCGAGCGTGATTAAGTCCGTCGCTAATCGAACGACGCAGCATGATCCACTCGCTATTTTTAGCGCCTTGCGTGAGTGGAAGAATGAATTTTAACGATTTGCTACTTGTCATCCGCTCAATACGACAAGTATTATCAGCAGCCAATTTATGACAAGGCTGTGTGATATGCGAGTACAATTCAGCTGGGTAATTGCACTGCTATTGGCAGGTTGCCAGCTTACCCAGCCAGAGATAGAGACCAGTTCAGAAACCAATGAAGGGAAGGTAAAAACCAACCATCAGCAGGTTCAAGTGCAAAAAGCACCGAAGAAAGCCGTTAAACCTCACGTGACGACGCCTAAAATTCAAGTTCGCTCACCGCAAGAACAAGATGATGTATGGCAACGTATTGCCATGCAACTAAGCTTACCAATCGCTGACGACCCCACGGTCGATTATTATCGTAATTGGTATCTTAATCATCCCAATCATCTCGTCACCGTTGCCAAACGTGCCGAACCATTTTTGTACTTAATCACTGAAAAGATTGAACAACGAGAGCTGCCGTTAGAGCTGGCTTTACTGCCGATCGTAGAAAGCTCATTCGATGCCTTTGCCTACTCTCATGGTCGAGCCGCCGGATTATGGCAATTTGTGCCCGCCACAGGCAATATGTTTGGTTTGGAGCAAAATTTTTGGTATGACGGACGTCGAGATGTGGTTGCCGCGACCGATGCCGCCCTCGAATACTTAGCTCGTTTGAATCGGCGTTTTGATGGTGATTGGTATTTAGCCATTGCAGCCTATAATAGCGGTGGTGGCCGAGTCTCAAGTGCAATAAGAAAAAATACTCGACTCGGTAAAGATACCGACTTTTTCTCTTTAGATTTGCCAAAAGAAACCAGTAGTTATGTGCCTAGACTACTCGCCCTGGCAGATATTGTTGCTAATCAAGAGCAATATGGGATCAGCATTCCTAGTATTCGTAATCAACCAGTATTAGCCTTGGTTGACCCTCAAGAGCAGTTAGATTTAGCCATTGCGGCCAATTATGCAGGGATCAGCGTTAAAGAATTACAAAGCTATAACCCCGCCTATAATCAGTGGGCGACTGCGCCAGAAGGTCCGCATCAACTATTAATACCCATCGATAAAGTGGATGAGTTTAGTGAGCAAGTCGAATCCAACCGTGGTAAAGGGATGAAGTTGGTTCGCTATCAAGTACAAGCCGGTGATAGCCTAAGTGTGATAGCTCAGCGGCACAACACCACCACACAAATTATTCAAACCGCTAACAATCTCACCAGTCATACGATTCGTGTCGGGCAACATTTAATGATCCCAACCTCAGTCACGGATGAAGAAGCTTACGCATTAAGCGCTAATAACCGCCTAGCAAGAACACAATCTTTAGCGCGAGGTCAATACAAACTGAATCACACCGTACGCAGTGGTGAAAGCCTATGGACAATCGCTCGCGCGCATAATGTTTCTTATCAAGCCCTAGCGCGTTGGAATGCGATGAGCCCACAAGATACTCTACGAGTGGGTCAACAATTGGTCATTTGGAAACAAAGCAGTGAAGGGGCGATCATCCGCACTGTATTTTATCAAGTGCGTAGTGGCGATACCTTAAGCGATATTGCTTCGCGCTTTAAGGTCAATACCCAAGATATCATCAAATGGAATGAGCTTGCCAATCAACGATACTTACAACCGGGGCAACGCTTAAAACTGTACGTGGATGTAACGCAAGTGAGCGTGTGAATCGGGTCAAAGAGTGATACGCAACGTATCACTCTTTTTTCGTGTATTAAAAAGACAAACACTTACCTTGTGATGATTGACCCTAAAGTGGCAACCTTGGTGTCAATCAGCCCACTTTGAGTATCAATAACGTTCTCATCAGCTTTGCTAAATTAACTATTCGTCTTTATCTTGAGTATGTCTATCGATGTACGGCCAATAGTGATGTCCAGCACGAATGAGCAGTGTTGCCGCTGCTAAAATAAACGCCGCAAAAGAGAGCCAAACAACAGGGATTGCATCCAAATCTTTCATACCTAAGGTAATATAACGGGCAATAGCCATTATCGCGATGTAGATAGGATAACGGACAGGAATTTTGCCATTAACGACAAATTGCTGCACCATCGCCAACACCTCGAGATAAATGAACATCAACAGGATATCCGTCAGTAATACTTGTTTTTCAACAAAAATATGTATGAACTCGTGTCCAATGGCATATACCGTTGCCAAAGTGATGGCAATAAGTAGTACCGCTTCCAATAGGTGAAACATTTTTAAAAATGGACGGCTAAACGATTTAGGTAAATTTGACGGCATAATGGTTTATCCCAATAAATCTAAATAGATAGACATTGAGTTTATCATGCTTACGCTCAGATTGATTAAGGGATTCAATACCTACTTAAACAAGGTTTATCGCTCAATCATCAGCCTCAGTCATTCTTCAATACTCTCATTTAACCACGTCACATTTTTTGAGCTATCCAAAACTAAGTTGTGAACGAACAACGCAAGTAGTAGACTTGCCATCGGATATGCTACTAGTTTTCAATATGTTATCGTTAATTAACTGAATATTACTAATGCTTTCCTCAATAAAAATAATTAAATAAACCTAGGCTAGGTTCACTCGATGCAATTAATATTATCTTTACGTTCACTGTTGACGGGCGATATGCCTGTTGACCAAAAACAACAAATGCTCATCGCGTTGGTAATCAACACCTATCCATCGCAACAGCGTTCCGAGCTATTCCTCTCGGTGACAGAGCATCGTAAACAGCAATTAGTCACTCTTTTTCCTGAGCATCGTAATAAAAGTTTCTCTGTATTATTTGAGCAGATCGACTATCGCGAACTCATTCAGAATTATCCAAGCACCTTATCTGAAGAGATAGCACTACTTGAGCAAGTAGTGAGCGAGTGTTACCGACATTGGCTGGACTTTTGGTGTGAATGTGAGATAGCAGCCATCAAAGCGAACTCCGTCATTGATACTGCCGCTAGTGATGATGGTGATGGTGATATTGAGCTGCCACTGGAAGATCAGGCTTACTATGGCTTATTGCTTGATAACATAGAAAATTCCGATCTTCTCGTCACGACGCCAAGTCATCCGCAAAAAATGCTCATCAAAGAGGCCATCACCTTAAGCAATCTTGAGCTGTTTATCAAAGGTGAAAAGTGGTACGAGATGTTGCCTCTATTGTCATTATCACAAGCGGGCAAACACTTCGTGTTGCTCAAACACCCTAATGACGGGCAGCTACCTATTTTAGTCGCTTCAATGTTAGTACAAGATTGGTCATCGCGTCAGACGTGGCTCAGTTATGCGCCGCAATTTAGCAATAAACAGTGGCAATTTTGTTTACCCGCTCAAGGGTATGATGCTTTTGCTGCCTTGCCTATTTTCCAGCCAGCATTGTCAAAATGCGACTCTCTACCAGAATTCGATCGGCAATTTCAATTACGATTGTCCGTCAAAAGCGCCGTCTGCGAAATACTGCGTTTTACCGTCAGTGGTAATACTCAACAAAAACTCTATTTTCTCTATCTTGCGCAAAAAGAACTGATGCGAGTAATGCATCAGTTCGGATACAAAATTGGTTTTACTATTATCGAACAACCTTTCATGCTTAAATTTTATCAAGTAATTGATCCAAAAGCATATTTTCACTCAGGATATTGTGATTTAAATAATAACGGTAAAAAAACTTACCGTGGATTTTGGAACTTCGAATCAATCAACAAAGTATTCAGCGATACCAATTATCGCACCTATAAACAAGCGGTTCGTCAAACCAGACAACACGCTGTACTAAAAAAGGAAGAGTATGCTTGATATCAATTTAGGGGCGATTCTCTATGCTAAAGCAATCACTCTTCTTACCACTGTCGCCCTGGTCTTGGCTTGGCTCACCTACTATTGCTATCGTCTCAAACAAAAAAATGAGGCCATTTGGGGGACATATCATGTCCCCTACATCGCGTATTCAATATGTATTATTGCATGGATCGGTAGCAACGCTTATTTCCATACCGATTTATTACCTGAGCTAGGGGCTTCTGTTGCGGTATTAGTCGCTAAATTAGCTAATCTTGCTTCGCTCTTTGCCTTCGCCTTTGCTTATTACTTCTCTTGTCAACTCGCCGCCGAGCAGCGCAATGGAAAAATCCACTTATGGCAACAAGCAATTTTTGTCATATTGACGGTCTATTCTCTGTTCATCAATCTAAGACCAGATCTGACCGTTGAACACGTCGAAATTTTAGCCCCTAGTCACTTCAGTATCGAATTTGGCTCACATACTTCCCATTTCTTTATTGGACTGGTGATGTTTGTTGTACTGACTCTGACCAACCTAATCACAATGCGAGCCAATAGCAGTAGAGTCACATTAGCCAGAACTAACTATATGATTGCCGGTATTTTGGTCTTCATGATATCTACAGCAACCATTCACCTTGGTATCACTTACTTCATGGGTGATTTTTCATTAACCTGGCTACCGCCAGCGCTCTCGATCAGTGAAATGTTATTTGTAGGCTATGCCCTATTAACATCACGCTTCTACAGTGTCGAATACCTTACTTACCTAGGCCTTAATACTCTGTTGGTGTGTGGTGTTTTGACTATCCCTTTAGGTGCCATTTTTATTCCTATCACAGATAGTCATCAGTGGCTGTTTGTCATTCCATTTTGCGCGCTGATCGGTATTACTTGGCAGCCACTTTATAAAAAAGTAAGTCGTTATGCCTCATTACTGATTTATGGCAATCGACAGACACCCGTTGAGCAAATTCTCGCTTTAGAAGAAGATTTTAAACTGTCCATCGATGATGCAATGCGCCGTTTGGGAGAATTATTACAAATACCAAGTGATAAGCTGCGTCTGGTTAGCAGTAACCACAGTGAGTCTGTTTACGCATGTTACCTTTCCTCTAAACAAACGGCCCTAGTCTTTGATGAACTGTTTGAAAAACTGAATGATAGAAACGCCGAAAAAAGTCCAGTCAAAGCGCTCTATGATAAAATGATCGCCAACAATACCGCATTAGTGATGCCACTATTCGGTCATGGTAAATCAGTGACACATTTATTAATATCGCCGCATAAGATCAATAATCAGATGTTTTCTCACGAAGAAATCTCTGCTCTTCAAACCTTATTAACCCGAATACAAAGTATTATTGAAGCCGATCGTCGCATTCATCAAAGCCGTGCACTGGCCAATTCGATCGCTCATGAAATGCGCAATCCACTGTCTCAAGTTCAATTGTGTTTTGAGATTTTAAAGAAGCATGTTGAACGTCAATCTTCTGCTCAACAGATAAAATTAGAGATAGAGAATGGCCAAGCTGCCATTCAACGTGGACGCCAACTCATAGATATCATCTTACGTGAAGTGAGCGATACTTCGCCAGAACACGAACCGGTGACAATGACTTCTATTCACAAAGCGGTCGATCAAGCAGTCAGCCAGTACGGTTTTGAGAATGAGAAAGTGATTGAGCGAATTCACTTACCACAACAAGACGACTTTGTCGTAAAACTCAATGAAACCTTATTCAACTTTGTTATTTTCAACCTGATTCGTAATGCCATCTATTATTTTGACTCCTATCCTAATAGTCAAATTGAAATAACAACCCAAATAGGCAGTTATGAACACGTATTAATATTTAAAGACACAGGGCCAGGTATTGATGAGGTTATTGCTGATAAGATTTTCGAGGACTTTTTCTCTTACCAAAAAAGTGGCGGGAGTGGTTTAGGGCTCGGCTATTGCCAACGCGTCATGCGTTCATTTGGTGGTCGGATTGAATGTAAATCTAAATTGGGGGAGTTTACAGAATTTCATTTGTACTTTCCGATTGTGCCCAATGCACCACGAGCAGATTCGCTGCGAACCCCTTATTTCAACGATTGGCACTCGAATCAAACAGTTAAGGAAGATAGCGTCCCCAATCCACAGCCGTTATCCAACCCTAATCCAACCCCGACCATACTGATTGTCGATGATAAAGAGATACAGCGTACATTGGTTAAACTGTATTTAGATCAACTTGGGATTGATAGCGTGCAAGCCAACAACGGTGAAAGTGCGGTAAATATCGTTAAAACACAGCCTATTGATTTGATTTTAATGGATATTCAAATGCCGGTCATGAATGGTTTTGAGGCTAGTCAAATCATCAAAGCGCATACGCCTAACACTCCAATCATCGCACTATCCGGAGAATCAGGTAACCATGAGCTAAAGATGATCAGCCTATTGATGGATGGCCGCCTAGAAAAACCGACCTCCTTATCGGCATTACAAGATCTGATTCGATATTGGTTTGGTAAAAATGTGCTATCGAATACTGAATATCAATAAGCCAACATAGCCAAGCTACCATCTGACACTGCGAGGTACAAACAAGCTGTATTGCGGCTTAAAATGCCTATTTATCAAGGCCTATAAACGAAAAGACACCAACATTGGATTATGATCAGAGGCATCAGATTCTGGCGCTTGAGCTTGTTCTAAGGTTAATCCTTTATAAAAGACGTGATCCAAAGGTAATCCCTTCATAAACCTTAGCCGCTGATCAGGGGAAAATTCGACTTCCTTCATGTGCAGTGATAACAATGCCGACTTTAAAAATCGTGCTCGCTGTTGATTCCAGCTATTAAAATCACCAGCAACAATCATCGGCCCATTATGTTTTCTTAACGCACTAAGCAGAGATTCAAGTTGCTCACGATAGGCTTTTTGCCCATAGGTAAAGTTAACCGCATGCAAATTAACCACGGCCAAGGTTTGACCATCACTCAGCGCATAATGAGCAAAAATACCCGATTTAGGTAGGCGCAACCAAGGTTCTAGTTGAGTATAGGCACAAGCTAAGCGTGGCATATGATAGCTAAGATTGAGTACCCCAGAAGAGGCACCAAAGACACGAAACGCATCAACATAAGCACCGTCCCAAGCTTGTTGACTGATCCACTGACGTAGCTCAGCAGTCATATTCGCTTCTTGCAGCAAAAGTAATTGAGCATGTTCACTGTATCGGGTCAGTTCACTCGACCAGTTTTCACGATTTTGTTTGTAGATATTCCACACCAATACCGTTAACTGACCATCATGATCAATCGGTTCAGCGTGAGGGTTTTGATAACAAACTAAATCTCTCCCCAGCGTATCTTGACCTAAGGTGAGCAGTTGTGGCTGTTTAGAAATAGAGAATATAAGATGAAAAATAATCGTGACCGTCAGTGTTATCATTACTGGTAAAAGTAAAAGATAGCGTTTTTTCATTAGACTCACCAGAATAGAAAACAAACGGTTTCACTTCTTATCACTTAACGTCTAAGAAGCGAAACAACTTTTAATCTCTTAAGTGGTAATGATTAAATCGCATCTTCATCTTCTTCACCAGTACGAATACGTACCACTCGCTGAATATCACTGACGAAGATTTTTCCATCACCAATTTTTCCCGTTTGCGCCGTTTCAATGATGGTATCCACACACTGATCGGCCATCTCTTCACTGACGACAATTTCTAATTTTACTTTAGGTAAAAAATCCACCATGTACTCGGCACCACGATAGAGTTCAGTATGCCCTTTTTGGCGACCAAACCCCTTCACTTCAGAGACCGTCATCCCCGTGATCCCGACTTCCGCCAACGCTTCACGGACATCATCCAGTTTAAATGGTTTGATAATCGCTTCGATCTTTTTCATGTTCATCCCTTACACGGTTTCGTTATCAGAGTATTGTTGAGCCAATCCAAACATCACCTTGAATTCACCTAACTTATGCTGCGTATTATCGGTTAGCGATAGGTAACAATCAATACAAAGCCTAAGCATTACTCTGCTTAGGCTCATTTCTGTGCAAAGAAATCATCGGCGACTTATCCCAGATCAGTTGGCACTCTTGCCCAACAAAATCACGATCGACAAATAAATCTGCGATAGCGACGACCCTATTGTGCTCGAGTAAAATCGGCATACGACGTCGTTGCCAGCTGGGTATGGCGTATTCTTGGAATAGCTTCTTCAATTTACGAGATCCAGCTCGACCCACTGGACAGGCACTTAGCCCTGTCGGATCAAAGACCACTTGCAAAGCCTCAGGCTCATCCGGTAAACGGATATTGCCTTGTCGATTTAACGATAAAGTTAACTCGCCAAGTCGATCGGGAAGTATAAGGGGGGTATCTAAGCGGATCTTTTGCTGCCACTCACTGATATCGGCGACGGAATTAACACAAAAAAGAAGATCATTAAAACGACGAATATCATACGCTTTGAGATGTAAAATCGGGTTAGCGCCCGCCTCTGCCAGTGCCACTTGACTCCAGATCATCTCGGTATGCTGGCGACTGGGTAGCGCACGCTGCTGCTGGGTTAACCATGCGCGGATCAATTGTCGCCGCATGGCATCGCTACACTCTTTTAACCCTTGAATTGATAAGGCACCATCAGAGTTAATCATCTTCGCCAGTTTTTCCGCCAACAACTCTTCAATTAACGTTTCTTGTTCTGCACATAATTCGGCACTGCGTTGTACGGCTTGACGAAAAGAGGACCAACGCTGAGTAAGAATTGGCGCAACTTGGTGTCGTAAAAAGTTACGGTCATAGCGCAGATCAGCATTGCTTTCATCACTTATTGATAATAATTGATGACATTCAGCAAACTGCTCAATCTGTTGCCGAGTGACGGTTAACAGTGGTCGCAGTAATTGACCTTGACTAAAGGAAGCACAGGCGGCCATAGCAGATAATCCCTTGGGACCACTTCCTCGCTTCAAAGCCAACAGAAAAGTCTCTAGTTGGTCATCGGCATGATGGCCCAATAATAAGGTATCTTGCTGATTGACGTATTGCGCTAATACCCGATAGCGCTCATCGCGTGCTAATTTTTCAAGACTCTCACCGCTATTGCGATCGAGTGTGACATATTCAACATCAAAGAGGATATGGTTTTGATGACACCAAGTTCGGCATTGCTCAACCCAATGATCGGCATTACGACTCAATCCATGATGGACATGCACCGCACGCACATTAACCGCATACTGATCTCGATATTGAGCCAGTAAATGCAACAGCACTCGTGAGTCGACACCACCACTAAACGCCAAAACCAAATCTTTCGTATCATGGGCTTGCAGTTGATGAGAAAAATGCTGGTACAAATCCATACTGATCTTCTTAGGTCGAGATAAATAATGCTCAGTGTATCGCTGGAGACAGAAAAGCAAAAGGGCTGGATTCTCTCCAGCCCTTTTAATCAGATTCAGTGAATCATCATCAAACGATTAATGACTATTCAGCAGTAACCATAGCTCATTAAACGTTGGTAACGACGAGCCAACAACGCATCATGCTGCAAACCTTGTAGATCGGCGAGCTGGCGCAGCAAAGTGGCCTTCAGATTATTAGCCATTTGTAGAGGATTACGATGTGCACCACCAAGAGGCTCTTCAACCACTTCGTCAATCAAGGCTAACTCTTTTAAACGAGGCGCAGTGAGTCCCATCGCATCGGCCGCTTGCGGCGCTTTGTCAGAATCACGCCATAAAATTGAAGCACAGCCTTCCGGAGAAATAACCGAATAGGTTGAATACTGTAACATATTGACGTAATCACCGACGCCAATCGCTAACGCACCACCAGAGCCGCCTTCACCAACAACGTTACAAATAATCGGCACTTTTAAACCGGACATCACTTTCAAGTTCGTGGCAATCGCTTCTGACTGGCCACGCTCTTCAGCTCCAACACCTGGATAAGCACCCGCCGTATCAATAAAGGTAATGATAGGCATATTGAAACGCTCAGCCATTTCCATTAAACGCAGCGCTTTACGATAACCTTCTGGTTTTGGCATACCAAAGTTACGTCTGACTTTTTCGCGTGTTTCACGACCTTTTTGATGGCCAATGATCATCACAGGTTGATCATCTAAACGGGCAATGCCACCGACAATGGCTTTATCATCGGCATACGCTCGATCACCGGCCAATTCATCGAATTCAGTAAAGATATGATTGATATAATCAAGAGTGTAAGGGCGCTGAGGATGGCGTGCCAATTGAGCGACCTGCCATGCACCTAAATCACCAAAAATTTTCTTTTTTAGCTCTAAACTTTTCTTCTCTAATTGTTCGATCTCTTTTTCAAGATCAACCGAAGAACTTGCACCATGACGAGAGACATCGCGTAGCGCCTGAATTTTCGCTTCAAGCTCGACAATAGGTTTTTCAAAATCTAAAAAATTTAGGCTCATCTACCGATCCTTTTTTACTCAGCTCGTCAATTGCGCAGCTGAATTTAGTTAAATTCGAGTTCTACTTGGTCTTTACCAAGTAACTGTTGTAATTCATCTAGCAATGTATCACTCGGCGTAACCCGCCACTCCGTACCCAACGTCAAACGCGCCCTCGCATCTGAGCGTTGATAGTATACATTGACAGGAACAGTCCCTGCTCGGTGAGGCTCTAAGATTTGACTAAAGCGCTCAAAAAATTGCTCATCGATTTGCGATTGTGCAATCGACACCGATAAACCACGGGCATATTTTTCACGCGCGCTACCCAAGTCCATGACTTCGCGCGCAGACATTTTAAGGCCACCATTGAAGTCATCAAAGCTGACCTGTCCGGAAACAACCAGAATTTTATCTTTTTCTAACAATTCTGCATACCTATCTAAGGCATCAGAATAAAGCATGACCTCAATACGTCCAGAGCGATCATCCAAAGTCATTAAGCCAATTCGACTACCACGTTTGGTGGTCATGACTCGAGCAGCAATCACCAAACCGGCTAATGTTAATGATTGATCTCGTCGTGTCGGCGTCGCTTCATTTAAGCGACAACTGGTATATTTAGGTAATTCTTTTAAATACTGATTAATCGGGTGACCCGTTAAGTACAACCCTAACGTTTCTCTCTCCCCTTCTAACCAAACTTTTTCCGGCCAAGGAGGAACTTGAGTATACTTTTGTTCCACCTCTTCAGGAGCATCGGTCAGAACACCAAACATATCAGCCTGGCCAAAGGCCTCTGCTTGATGATGTTGGCTGGCGGCTTTTACCGCATCATCCAACGAGGCCATCATTGCCGCCCGATGGGGACCTAACCTATCCAATGCTCCGGCAAGGATTAATTTCTCAATCACCCGTTTATTAACTTTTTTAAGGTCGATTCGAGCACAAAAATCAAACAAGTCTTTAAAATAGCCGTTTTTACTGCGCGAGTCTAAAATTGCTTCGATTGGCC
Source organism: Vibrio injensis (assembly GCF_001895205.1). Taxonomy (GTDB): domain Bacteria; phylum Pseudomonadota; class Gammaproteobacteria; order Enterobacterales; family Vibrionaceae; genus Vibrio; species Vibrio injensis. The sequence goes on from NZ_BDJF01000016.1 coordinate 724,446, forward strand.
CTTCACCAACACCTTTGATCGCTCCAATACCGTACACAATCGCCCCGTTCTCATCAACATTAAAACGGTATAAACCAGAGTTAATGTCAGGCGGTAACACGGTCAATCCCATACGTTGGCACTCATCAACCAAACCAACCACTTTCTCGGTATTATCCATATCCGCGGTCATTACCGCCGCCATAAATTCAGCAGGATAATGGGTTTTTAACCATAACGTTTGATAAGACACCAAAGCATAGGCCGCAGAGTGAGATTTATTAAATCCATAACCGGCAAATTTCTCTACCAAGTCAAAGATTTTCATCGCCAACTCGCCATCAATACCGTTGTTCTCAGCACCCTCTTTAAATACAGCGCGCTGCTTAGCCATCTCTTCTGGTTTTTTCTTACCCATCGCACGGCGTAGCATATCCGCACCGCCTAAGGTATAACCAGCTAGCACCTGAGCAATCTGCATGACTTGCTCTTGATAGAGGATGATGCCGTAAGTCGGTTCTAGAATTTCTTTTAATGACTCATGTTGCCATTTTTCATCTGGGTAAGAGATCACTTCACGACCATGTTTACGGTCAATAAAGTTATCTACCATGCCGGACTGCAAAGGCCCAGGACGAAACAGCGCCACCAAAGCGATAATATCTTCAAAACAGTCCGGTTTTAGACGTTTGATAAGCTCTTTCATTCCGCGCGATTCCAACTGGAATACGGCGGTCGTTTCAGATTTTTGTAGCAATCGGAATGAAGCTTCATCTTGCAGCGGAATCGCTTCAATTCGTAGTGGCGCTTCCCCCAGAGCCGCACGACGTGGATTAATTAACCCCAATGCCCAGTCAATGATGGTTAACGTACGCAGACCTAAGAAATCGAATTTTACTAATCCGGCGTATTCAACATCGTTTTTATCAAATTGAGTAACAGGATGATGACCTTCAGCATCACAATACAGCGGCGCAAAATCGGTGATCGTGGTCGGCGAAATCACTACGCCTCCGGCGTGTTTACCGGCATTTCGAGTACACCCTTCGAGGATCCGACACTTATCGATCAGCTCTCTGACTTCTTCATCAGCGTCATACAACTCTTGCAGTGCAGGCTCAGCTTTGAACGCTTTTTCAAGCGTCATGCCGGGATCGGGGGGGATCAACTTAGAGATACGGTCAACAAATCCAAAAGGATGTCCTAATACCCGTCCCACATCACGGATCACCGCTTTCGCCGCCATGGTGCCGAAGGTAATGATCTGGGATACAGCATCACGACCGTATAATTCAGCCACGTGATCAATCACCTGATCTCGCTTGTCCATACAAAAATCGACATCAAAGTCAGGCATCGAGACCCGCTCAGGGTTAAGAAAGCGCTCAAATAGTAGGTCATATTCAAGGGGATCAAGATCGGTGATTTTCAGCGCATAAGCGACTAAAGAACCAGCACCTGAACCACGACCGGGGCCAACCGGAATATCATTATCTTTTGACCATTGGATAAACTCCATAACGATCAAGAAGTAACCCGGAAATCCCATTTGGTTAATCACTTGCAGCTCAATATCCAAACGCTCATCGTATTCAGGGCGACGCTCGGCACGAACTTGTGGATCGGGAAACAAAAACTCTAGGCGCTCTTCTAATCCTTGTTTGGATTTCACGACCAAAAATTCTTCAATCGCTAATCCGCCCGTCGGAAAGTTAGGTAGGAAATACTCACCTAAGCGAACGGTCACATTACAGCGTTTGGCAATTTCAACACTATTCTCGAGCGCTTGTGGAATATCGGCAAACAACTCGCACATCTCTTGCTCGGTGCGTAAATACTGCTGAGGGCTGTAATTTTTAGGCCGTCTTGGGTCTTCTAAGGTATAACCGTCATGAATGGCAACGCGAATTTCATGGGCATCAAATTGCTCCGCGTTTAAAAAAACCACTTCATTGGTCGCCACAACCGGTAATTGCGTTTGCTCTGCTAAGTCGAGAGCAAAATGTAAGTAGCTCTCTTCATCCGCTCGCCCTGTGCGCACTAGCTCTAAATAGAAATGATCGGCGAAATAGGTTTGATAAAACTCTACGCACTTTTCCGCTAACGCTTGATTGCCTTTTAATAACGCTCGGCCGATTTCACCATTTTTACCACCAGAAAGAATAATCAAACCTTCGGCATGCTTGACCAACCATTGTTTATCAATCACTGGTTGATGTTGGATATGACCACGCAAATACGCTTCTGAAATCAATAAGGTAAGATTTTTATAACCAAGATTATTTTTGGCTAAAATAGTGATTTTGGTCAGTTCATCAGCAAACTCATCGGAACGCAGCGTAAAATCAGCACCAATAATCGGTTTGATGCCACAATTATGCGCAGTACCATAAAATTTCACTAATCCGCATAAGTTAGTAAAATCGGTCAGGGCCATGGCTGGCATCCCCATCGCCGCCACTTGCTTAACCAGAGGGGGGACTTTGGACAAACCATCCACCATGGAAAAATCACTGTGAACACGTAAGTGGATAAACTTTGGGTCTGACATTCAATTGAATCCTAGAGGCTTCGAAGGCTAGATCGGGTAATCGTACTATTCTACGTTAATCCGTAGACGCGTAAAACCATCAGGGGAAATCTGAGGCTATAAACCTAATGCGCGCTTGACGGGAGCAAAACTACGTCGATGTTGATCAATTACTCCATGTTGTTCGATAGCAGCAAAATGCGCTTTGGTCGGATAACCTTTATGCTGCGCAAAACCAAACTGCGGGTAAAGCAGATCGAGCTCAGCCATTTCTTGATCGCGTACCACCTTCGCAATGATCGATGCCGCACTGATCTGCGCGACTCGTAAATCGCCCTTCACTACGGCTTCAGCAGCCATCGGTAAGTTAGGCACTTTATTACCATCAACTAAAACGAAATCAGGTTGAATCGCTAAACCCGCTACCGCACGCTGCATAGCCAGCATTGTTGCTTGGAAAATATTCAATTGATCAATTTCCCTTGGTGAACAACGCCCTATCGACCATGCTAACGCTTTCGCTTGAATTTCTGGTAGTAACGCGAGGCGCTTTTTTTCTGACAGTTTTTTAGAGTCATTCAGACCATTAATCGGTTGCGTTGGGTCTAGAATGACCGCAGCCGTGACCACATCCCCAACCAGTGGCCCGCGTCCGACTTCATCAACACCGGCAATACAGTGATAGCCAGCCGGAAGAATAAAAGGGGGCAGATCGTTATTGGCTTTTATGGTCACGCGGTTATTTTCCTATTAATGTCAGTACCGCTTGCGCGGCTTGTTGATCCGCATCTTTGCGGATCCAATGATGCATCTCTGTGAATTTATCTACTAATGCTTGGTTATCATTTTGCAACAACCGAGTTAACTCGTGATACAGGTTATCAACGTTGCACTCTTGTTGTAAAAACTCTTTCACCAGTTCTTGCCCAGCGAGAATATTCGGCAGTGAAACATAAGGGGTTTTGAGTAAGCGTCTTGCTAAAAAAGCGGTAATGGCATTGACTTTATAACCGACCACCATCGGCCGTTTGAGTAACATGCACTCTAATGCGACTGTACCGGACGCCAGCATCACCACATCCGATGCCGTAATCACATGACGAGCGGTATCATCAACTAAGGTAAAATCCAGCTCAGGAGCCACTTGTTGCCAAATCGTTTCAAACTGCTCGCGCCGCTGTGCGTTGACCAGCGCAACAACAAACCCTAATTCTGGATGAGTTTGATGCAGTCGTTGACACGTTTCAATAAACGGCTTAGCTAGCAGCTTCATTTCTCCGCTACGACTGCCTGGCAACACAGCAAGCCAGCGCTTCTGTTCATCTAACCCTAATAAACGCTGAGCCGCTTGCTTATCAGGCTGAAGTGGTAAAGCATCAGCTAAAGTATGGCCAATAAACTCACACGGAACATTAAACCGATCATAAAACGCTTTTTCAAAAGGTAAAAAGGCGAGCACCAGATCCGTGGCTGCAGCAATTTTAAAAATTCGCTTCTGACGCCAAGCCCATACAGAAGGGCTGACATAATGCACCGTTTTAATGCCCGCTTGCTTTAAATCTCGCTCCAAGCGTAAATTAAAATCTGGCGCATCAATCCCAATAAAGACATCCGGTGGATTTTGCGTAAAATACTGGACCAACTCGGCTTTCACTTTGAGCAAACGAGGCAAGCGTCCGAGCACTTCCACCAAGCCCATGACGGCTAACTCTTCCATATCAAACAGAGAATGGCAGCCTTGAGCCATCATTTTCGGGCCGCCAATCCCGACAAACTCAGCATTAGGATAACGGGTTTTGATCGCTTTAATAAAGCCTTCACCGAGGGTATCCCCCGACAATTCCCCCGCAACAATACCAATACGTAAAGGTTGTTGTTCCATTCCTCAATACCTCTGATAGGTAATCGCATAAAATGCAAAAGATCGCCGATAAATGGCGATCTTTTGTCTAACGCCAAGTCTAAAACTAACGGATGATACCGCGAGCTGAGTCAGCTAAGAAATCTAGGAAACGCTGAACCGCAGGGAAATTTGCCGCTTCTTTAGCAATTTCCACTTTGGCTTCTTCCAAAGTGAGTCCATTACGATACAACGCCTTATAAGCACGGCGAATCGCATGTATTTCCGCTTTTTCAAAACCACGACGCTTTAAACCTTCGACGTTAATGCCAAAAGGGGCACAGTGGTTACCTTGCGCCATCACAAAAGGCGGCACATCTTGTACAACGATCGATCCACCGCCTAGCATACAATGATCGCCAATGTGGCAGAATTGATGAATTGCTGACATGCCACCAATGATGGCTTGATTACCGACTTTGACATGTCCAGCTAAGGTTGCATTATTGGCAAAAATACAGCGATCACCAATCACACAATCATGGGCTACGTGTGCATTAATCATAAACAAGTTATCACTGCCTACAACGGTGATACCTTTATCTTGCACGGTACCACGATGCATAGTGACGCTTTCACGAATCGTATTGCGATCTCCAACAATCAGTTGAGTATCTTCACCCGCATATTTGAGATCCTGACAAGCTTCACCAATTGAGGCGAATTGAAAAATGCGATTGTCTTTACCAAGCTTAGTCGGCCCTTTGACAACAACGTGTGATAACAGCTCAGTACCTTCACTAATCTCCACTTTGCCATCGACATAACAAAATGGACCAATTCTGACATTAGCGCCAATCACTGCGCCATCTTCGACCACCGCGGTTGGGTGGATTTGTGCCGTTGGATGAATCATCTTAAAACTCTCTGCGTGCACATTTAAGTTCGGCGGAACAAACCACGTCGCCATCGACTTTGGCTACTCCGTTAAAAAGAGCAATACCTCGGCGCTCTTTGATAAATTCCACTTCAATCATTAATTGATCGCCAGGGCCAACTGGTTTACGAAACTTTGCATTATCAATGCTTGCAAAATAGTACAGCTCGTTTTCTTTTGGTGCACCAAAGGTTTTAAATGCCAACAACCCAGTCGCTTGAGCCATGGCTTCTAAAATTAGCACGCCTGGGAAAACTGGCAACTGAGGGAAATGACCAGTAAACTGAGGTTCATTCACTGAAACATTCTTTAGCCCAACAAGGTATTTACCTTCTTCATAATCGGTCACTCGATCGATCAACAAAAAAGGGTACCGGTGTGGAAGCAGGCTCTGAATTTCAGTGATATTCATCATTTTCTTTTCAGTAGTCAAAGTCATATTCCTATCAATAAATAGATTAAATGCTGCGCCCTACTCTTTAAGATAGGAAAACTGTTCCGCTTAAATCATCACGAAAACAGGCCCAAAGCAGAGCAAATAAGTTGGCTTGTATTATATACTCAAACCGCTGAGAGTGGCAGGCAACGGGGCAATCAATCTGACTAAAGCTTAGATCCTAAACAGCAGACCATAGCAGCCGATATACCAACCATGATTAAACCAGAGCATAGAGATAAAAAAGACTCGCGTACGGCGAGCCTTTTTAGCAAATCAAGCCATTATGAGTGACTGATTTGCTCAAATTGCTTTTCTAAGGCTTTTAATCGCTTATTCATCTCTTCAATTCGATGCACGCGTGCGGCGGTTTTACGCCACTCTTTATTCGGCTGCAGCGGAATGCCGGATGAATACATACCTTTCTCTTCAATACTACGCATCACCATCCCCATACCGGTAATCGTGACTCCATCGGCAATGGTAATGTGACCATTAATGACCGTCGCCCCGCCAATAATGCAGTATTTACCAATATGAGTACTGCCAGCAATCACTGTACCACCAGCAAGAGCACTGCCATATCCGATGTGTACGTTATGAGCAATTTGTAGCTGATTATCAATAATCACATTATCTTCAATCACAGTGTCATCCAGTGCACCACGATCAATGGTTGTCGAGGCACCAATTTCAACGCGATTACCAATCCGTACTGTGCCCATTTGTGGAATTTTTACCCATTCGCCACGTTCATTAGCATAGCCAAAACCGTCAGAGCCAATCACGGTACCAGATTGAATTAAGCAGTCATCACCGATTTGTACACTGTGATAGACCGTAACATTAGCCCACAGCTTAGTGTTATGGCCTAATCGTGCGTTATGACCAATAAAGCATCCTGCACCAACCACTACGTTATCACCGAGAACCACTCCCGACTCAATCACCGCGTTGGCGCCAATCGCTACATTCTGACCGAGTTGGACATCTGTCGCGACAACCGCACTCGGTGCTATGCCGACCAACGCTGGTTTAGGTGTTTTATCTAATGCCTGAGCTACCTTAGCAAAGGCAATATAAGGGTCAGCGACCACTAATACGTTCGATGGACACAACTCTCGTTCCGACTCTTTCACCATCACTACTGACGCTTGGCACAACTTAAGGTGTTTAGCGTATTTAGTATTAGAAAGAAAGGTGACATCCCCTTCCTTGGCCCTATCCATTGGCGCGACCGCGCTTACTTTCACGTTAGCATCACCGTATAGGGTGCCGCCGGTTATGGTTGCCAAATCGGCTAAAGTTAGTGTCATCATAGTCATCGAATATTATTTAATTGCTTTAATTACTTGCTCAGAAATATTGTACTGTGGTTTACCGTATTGCATAGCACTAACATCAACAATCAGGTCATAACCTTCTTTTTCCGCGACTTTTTGCACAGCGTCTTGGATAATTTTAAACAGTTTTTGTTTTTCTTCTGCTTCGCGACGTGCAGAAGCTCGCTCTAACGCTTGCGCTTTCATTTGGTACATATTATCCAATTGTCCAATTTCCATACGCAATTTTTCAACGTCATCTTGGCTCATCAGCTCAGCATCACGTCTTAATTTTTCAATTTTCGTTTTGGCTTGAGCTTGAAGACTTTGTAGCTCTGCAGCTTTATCTTTAAACTCATCCTGCATTTTCTGCAAAACCACTTCACGTTGTGGCAATGCTTGAAATACTTGGGCTGTGTTGATGAAACCTACTTTTTGCGCGGCCTCAGCAGCGTTGGCAAAAAAAGCAGAACTAAGAATAATCAGGCTAACACTGGCCGCTTTAACGGTATTTTTTAACATACTTTCCTCTATTTAGAAGGTTCGTCCGATAGTAAAAGTGAAGAACTCTTCATTATCACCATCGTATTTTTTAATAGGTTTCGCCAACGAGAAGACTAATGGCCCCATCGGTGACATCCATTGCAGTGCAACACCATAAGATGCGCGATATTTGCTTGGGTCGGAGTAATCATAGTAATACTGATTACCAAACGAGGCATTGGAGCGATAATCGAACTCTGTATCCCATACACTAGCGACATCAACAAAGACACTGGTGCGGACTTGACTGCGTGCTTCATCAGATGCAAAAGGCGTCGGCACAATTAATTCTAAACTGGCAAGGGCAATTGCGTTACCACCGACTGAATCTTTGGTCGCCGTATCTTGACCATTACCTGAACTGGAATAGTCACGATATACCGCTTTAGGGCCCGCCGAGTTAGAGCCAAATCCACGTAGGGTGGTAAAACCACCGGCATAAAAGTTTTCATAAAACGGATAAAGATTATCTTTACCGTCCGTTTGACCATAACCGTTACCATAACCTAAACGACCACGCAGTAGCAGGGTAAATTCATGTTTTCTGGTTAATGGGAAATATTGACGCACATCGTATTGCAACTTGAAAAACTGCGCATCGGAACCCGGAGTGGTCATTTTAGCAAACGCACGTTGATGGTTACCGGCGGTTGGGAAAAAACCTCGGTTAAGGTTATTTCGAGTCCAAGCAACGTTGACATCAAAATCATCGGTGATCAACTCTTTCGGATCACAATCACCTAAGTTGCACAGGAACTGCTCAACTTGTAAATAAGGCGATAAATTACCAATTTTGTTATGGGTATAACCAACACCAAACTCAAAACGATTGAGTTCATCAAACGGGAATCCCCAAGTCAAACTGGTACCATAACTTTGGTTGGTATAATCGACAATCCCGGCTTCTGAGGCTTCAAACTTGTTGTAGAAGACGCGGCCGCCAAGGCTGACGCCATCAATATTCCAATAAGGATCACGGTATTCCAGCGTAATATTTTGTTGATAGTCGTTAGTGGTTGCAGTGACACCGACACGGTTACCGGTTCCTAAGAAGTTATCTTGGGTTAATCCGACGGTAAAACTCACCCCCGATTCGGTACCATAACCAACACCAAAGTTAATACTTCCCGAGTTAGCCTCTTTGACGGTATAGACCAAATCAACTTGATCGTCTGAACCAGGAACACGAACCGTTTGTACATCAACCGTTTCAAAAAAGCCCAAGCGGTTTAAACGCGTTTTTCCAGTATCAATCGCACGCGAATTCAACCAACTGCCTTCCATTTGACGCATTTCTCGGCGTAAAACTTCATCACGAGTGGCATTGTTACCGATAAAACGAATGTCACGAACATAAATACGCTTACCAGCTTCAACATGCACGATGAGAGAAACCTGTTGTGTTTCATCATCAAATTCAGGGATCGTACGCACTTGAGGATAAGCATAACCGGCTTCACCAAGAACACGTTTAACACTTTCTTCCAACTGTGTGACTGCCGAGCCCTGATAAGTCTCACCTAACTCAAAGGGAACCTGAGCCTTAAACTCGTCTTCTTTACCAATTAACTCACCGCGAAATTGGACATCTTTTACCGTGTACGGTAAACCTTCATTCAGATTCAAGGTGATGTAGACACTTTTTTTATCTGGAGAGATAGAAACGTGGGTCGATTCAACTTGGAACTTCAAATAACCACGGTCCAAGTAAAAAGTGCGTAGTGCTTCAATATCCGCTGCTAGAACCTGTTTTTGATACTTATCATCAGAGAGGAAGTTCCACCATGACAAATCGACGTTCAGATTGAAGCGAGATAAAAGATCTTCATTACTGAACACTTCATTACCGATAAAGTTAATTTGCTGAATTTTTGCCGAGACACCTTCAGTAAAAATAAACTTCAAATCAGCTCGATTGCGCGGTAAAGGCGTCACCACTGCTTTTACGCTGGCGTTATACTTACCGACACTGTAATAAAAATCTTCTAAACCTTTTTCGATATTGCTCAGCTTGGTGCGATCCAAAGCCTCACCGACTCGAATACCCGAAGCTTCAAGGTTTTGTTGTAGTTGCTCTTGTTTAATCGCTTTGTTGCCAGAGAAAGAGACACTGGCAATGGTTGGACGCTCTTGAACTTGTACGATCAACGAGGAACCATCGCGCAGAACTTTCACGTTTTCAAAGTTACCCGAGGCATACAACGCTTGGATAATTTGTGCAACATCTTGAGAATCAACGGTATCGCCAATTCGCACAGGCATTCTCAATAACGCAGCACCGAGAGCCACTCGCTGCAGTCCTTGAATCTGAATGTCCTGTACTACAAAATTTTCGGCACCACTAACGGATACACTTGTTGCGAGCAGTGTCGCGAACAGGATTTTTTTCATCGCCATATTTGTTTTAGTTAGTCCTTACTACAACCATTGCCTAATGCGAATCAATCACAGGCGAGTAAAATCATTAAATATTGCTACCGCCATTAAGGAGAAAATGATCACGCCTCCGAGTCGATAGCCAATTTCTTGTATTTTTTCCGGAACAGGGCGTCGAATCACTGCCTCAATCGCGAAGAACAGTAAGTGCCCGCCATCAAGCATTGGCAGCGGAACTAAATTAATAATCCCCAAGTTTATACTGATCAAGGCTAAGAAACCGAGAAAATAAACCAAGCCATAATCAGCCGTGGTCCCAGCCCCTTTAGCAATGGAGATCGGCCCACTAAGATTATTCAGCCCCACATCACCGACAATCAGCTTTTTCAGCATACTGATGGTTAAGTCGATCACTTGTCCCGTTTTTTCAAACGCTTTACCGATTGAGTCGATCACACCAAACTGTAAGTCAAAGCGGTATCCCGGAGGCCATTCAGCCACTTGTGGCGAAATACCAGCAAAACCTATCATCTGTCCCGATACACTTCGAGCCTCTGGAACCAAAGTGAGCGTTAATCGTTGCTGTGCACGCTCTATACCAATGTCTAACGCTTGATTTGGATTGGCCTGAATCTCAGTAACCGCCTGTTGCCAAGATGAAATCACTTGACCATTAATATGAGTCAAACGGTCTCCCACTTGCAGTCCAGCTTTAGCACCAGCGCCACCAGTAGAAATTGTCGCGAGTACCGTAGAGACTTCAGGGACAAAAGGTTTAAATCCTAGCGCTCCCATAGCAGACTCTGTTTCTGGGTTAAAGTTCCATGACGCCAAGTTAAAAGTCTTGATTTGCTCAATGCCAATCTCATCTGGAGAAGAGACCGTCAATGTGAGGCTTTGGTTACCAATATGGCGAATTAATCCCATATTCACCGACTCCCAATCAAGAGTCTTAACACCTGAAACGGCCTTAATTTCCATACCAGGTTTTACCCCTGCATCGGCAGCAATCGAGTATGGTGCAACTTCACCAATCACCGGTTTGACCGCCGGTACACCGATAATAAAGACCAACCAATAAGCGAAGAGAGCAAACAAAAAGTTAAAAGCTGGCCCTGCGGCAACGATGGCCGTACGTTGCCACAATGATTTTTTATCAAAAGCGAATGGGTACTGCTCGCGAGGAATATCATCTACTCGACTGTCGAGCATTTTGACGTATCCGCCAAGTGGAATAACAGAAATGCTGTACTCAGTTCCGTCCTTGCCTAGGCGTTTCCAAATCGCTCGTCCAAAGCCAATCGAAAACTTTTCTACTTTAACGCCACACTTTCTTGCCACCCAAAAATGCCCGTACTCATGTACCGCGACTAAAATGCCTAAGGCGATAATAAAGGCAACAAAGTTCCATAAAACGCCACTCATAACATACGCTCTTTCAAGTGTTGATTAGCCAGACTGCGCGCCATTGTATCCAGCTCGAGTAGGCTTTCCAAGTGATAGGAATGTAACGGACTGTTTGTCCCACATACGCTCGACAATACCTTTTCATTAATCACGGCAATGTCAGTAAAGCGAATCTGTCCTCGTAAAAATGCCTCAACGGCCACTTCATTGGCAGCATTGAGTGAAGTTGTTGCATGCTGACCGATATAACACGCATCTATCGCCAATTGCAAACAAGGGTAGCGCTGATAATCTACTGCCATAAAGGTCAACTCGCTCATATGGGTAAAATCTAGCGACTTAACACCGGCACTTATCCGTCTTGGATAAGCCAGCGCTTGTGCAATCGGCGTCGCCATATCTGGTTCGCCGAGCTGTGCGATCACCGAACCATCCCGATATTGAACCATTGAGTGGATGACTGATTGCGGGTGGATCAAAACCTTAAGCTGTTCACGAGACGCGTTAAATAGCCACTTAGCCTCAATATACTCAAGCCCTTTATTCATCATGGTCGCAGAATCAACCGATATTTTGGGTCCCATCGACCAATTAGGATGCGCAATCGCTTGTTCTGGAGTAACTTGAGCTAAGGTCTCGATATCGGCATAACGAAATGGCCCGCCTGAGCCAGTCAACAGAATATGAGACACTCCTTGCTCTTGTAAATGGCAGCGCCCGAGCTGAGTTTGAATATCAACAGGTAAACATTGAAAAATCGCATTATGTTCACTGTCAACAGGCAATAATTCCGCGCCATATTGCTCAACAGCGTCAATAAAGAGCTGCCCAGACATGACCAAAGCTTCTTTATTCGCCAATAAGACGCGCTTACCAGCCTTAACCGCAGCCATCGTTGGTAACAAACCAGCGGCGCCGACAATCGCCGCCATCACAGTGTCAACCTCATCGCTAGAAGCAACATGGCACATTGCCTCTTCGCCATACAACACTTCAGTTGCCAGTGAAAGTCCAGCCAATTGAGAGGATAATAACTGCGCCGCTTGTGGCGTAGCCATCACCGCATATTTCGGACGCCATGTTTGGCAAAGCTCGCGCATTTTGCTGACATTGCTGCCCGCCACCAAAGCCACCACACTGAAGTGCTCAGGATTCTCGGCCACCACTTTAAGAGTGCTCGCGCCAATAGAGCCAGTAGCTCCGAGAATGGTTAATTTACGCATTACAAAAACCGTCATGGTTTATGCCGATAAAAGCTTGTTTCACCAGCATTAAAATAAGAAATAACATAAAGCAAATACCGGGAAAGCGGCCGTAAGGCTATCCACTCGGTCCAAAATACCACCGTGGCCAGGAATGATCTTACTGCTGTCTTTAATGCCAGACACCCGCTTAAACATACTTTCTACCAGATCGCCCAACACAGAAATCACGACGGTGACTAAAATGGTCAACAACATAATAACGGTGGAAGCAAATTGAATATTAAACCAACTGGCGCATAACCAACCCACCAACATGGCAGCGATTACGCCACCAATTAATCCTTCAATGGTTTTATTTGGACTGACAGCCGGAGCCATTTTTCGCTTACCAAAACTCTTGCCAGAAAAGTAAGCACCACTATCTGCGGCCCAGACAATCAAACAGACATACAGTACCAATTTTGCACCGTGATAACTGTCAGCGGTAATGTATTCCGAGCGTAAAAAAATCACACTCCAAAAAAAAGGCAATAATGTCAGCACTCCGAATAAATGGCGTACTGAGTTGGAGTTTTCCCAGCAAGATCGTGATTTGGGATAAGTAATAGCGAGACCGCTAGCGATAATCCACCACAGTGAACCGATCACTAAGATGCCGTAATGCATTGGTTGCAAAGCACTTAATACAGAAAGCTGAGGAACAAGCAACCAATAGCTTAGCGCTCCGACCACAATACCGGGCAATAAAGCAAGATAACGAGAGGAAGAAGAAACAAATTGTGTCCACTCCCATAGCCCCAATAACGTGACGACCGCCAACGCTAAAATAAAGCCAGATTGCGGGAGCCAAAAAATGCCAGCAATCACTAAAGGGGCAAGTAAAAGCGCAGTAATAATTCTTTGCTTCAAACTGAGAAGTCCTATTTTATGGTGTCATTAACGCTTTGACTTGCTCACCGGTACAACCAAATCGGCGCTCACGATTAACAAACCAAGTCACAGCTTCAATTAAACTGTCTTCACCAAACTCAGGCCAATAGACCGGAGTAAAATACATTTCTGCATAAGCCAACTGCCAAAGAAGAAAGTTACTGATTCGGCATTCACCACTGGTACGAATCAATAAATCGACTTCTGGAAGATCAGCCATCGTTAAATGCTCAGCGATCAAGGCTTCATTTATATCCGTCACATTGATCTCATTACGACTGATTTTAAGAGCAATATGGCGCATCGCCTGAGTGATGTCCCATTTTCCACCGTAGTTCGCCGCGATATTAATCACCATACCGGTATTATGCTGAGTCAACGCCTCAGCTTGGGCGATTTTACTCTGTAATCGCTCACTGAACCGACTGGTATCGCCAATAACACGTAAACGCAGATTATTTTTGTGCAGTTTTTTGACCTCGGTCGATAAGACACGAAGAAATAACTCCATCAATACGCCGACCTCTTCCTCTGGGCGTCGCCAATTTTCACTGCTAAAAGCAAATAAAGTCACGGCTCGAATCCCCAGTTTTGCTGCGGTAGAAACCGTTTTACGCACCGCAGCAACCCCATTTTTATGACCAAAGATCCGAGGTTTACCTTGTGCTTTTGCCCAACGACCATTGCCATCCATAATGATGGCGATATGTTGAGGGAGAACATCTAACGAGAGCTGCGAATTTTGCATAGAAACGTAATAAAGAAAAAAGATGGTGAAGAGTAGCATAAAAAAACGCTGTGCTGTGAGCACAGCGTTTTTCTGTTAGGGTTTTGTAGAAATTAAACTTCCATAAGTTCTTTTTCTTTTACCGCTAAGACGTCATCGATTTTCTTGACGGCTCTATCGGTCAATTTTTGAATTTCATCTTGAGCCTTACGCTCTTCATCTTCTGAAATTTCTTTGTCTTTCAATAACGCTTTTAGATCGTTGTTAGCATCACGACGAATATTACGCACGGCTACTCGACCACCTTCCGCTTCACCACGGACGATTTTAACGAGATCACGACGACGCTCTTCCGTTAATGGTGGTAGTGGAACACGAATAACCGTACCCGCTGACATTGGGTTTAACCCCAAATCAGACATTAGGATCGCTTTTTCAACTTTTGGCGTAAGTTCTTTATCAAATACCGTAATCGCTAATGTACGTGCATCTTCAGCAACTACGTTGGCAATTTGGCTTAGAGGCGTTGATGCACCGTAGTACTCAACAGAGAGGCCAGATAGTAGGCTTGGGTGAGCGCGGCCAGTGCGAATCTTTGATAGATTGTTCTTTAGCGCTTCTACACTTTTATCCATACGCTCTTGAGCGTCTTTTTTGATCTCATTAATCACAATATCACCTTAATTCTTATTTCATTTCGAGAGTGATTATACAGCGGAGCTGATCAGCGTCCCTTCCGCTTCACCCATAACCACACGGCGTAGCGCGCCTGGCTTATTCATATTAAAGACACGGATTGGCATGTTATGATCACGAGCCAGAGTAAAGGCTGCCAAATCCATCACTTTAAGTTCTTTTTCCAGCACATCGTTGTAAACCAGCTTATCATACAGTTGCGCATCCGGATTGGCTACAGGGTCAGCACTGTAGACGCCGTCTACTTTTGTCGCTTTGAGAACCACGTCAGCTTCAATTTCGATACCACGTAAACAAGCAGCAGAATCGGTTGTGAAGAATGGGTTGCCAGTACCAGCAGAAAAAATCACTACACGACCTTGGCGCAATTGACTGATAGCGTCAGCCCAGTTGTAGTCATCACACACCCCTTTAAGTGGAATGGCCGACATAACACGTGCGTTCACGTAAGCTCGATGTAGGGCATCACGCATCGCAAGGCCATTCATCACTGTTGCCAACATGCCCATATGGTCACCGACAACACGGTTCATTCCCGCAGCCGCTAAACCTGCACCACGGAACAAGTTGCCACCACCAATGACGACACCAACTTGAACACCCAACTCAACGAGTTCTTTCACTTCTTGTGCCATACGATCAAGCACCGTTGGATCGATACCAAAACCTTCTTCACCTTGAAGCGCTTCACCGCTCAATTTTAATAAAATACGTTGATATGCGGGTTTAGGGTTTGTTGTCATGGACTTTACCTTTCAAAAAGTATCGTTAGTTAACAGTCATAAATAAACTTACTGCGTAAATGTATTGATGATCATTACCATCGTGAGTTCGAAAACCGCTCTCTTTAACCGTCAAGGGAGTGATATTCGTAAAAAGACCGCAGCCATGGCCACGGTCTTTATCTTGGTCATCAAAAAGGTAATTAACCTTTCTGAGCCATAGCCACTTCTTCAGCGAAGCTCAGGCCTTCTTGTTTTTCGATACCTTCACCTACTTCTAGGCGAACGAAAGTCGATACTGAAGCACCTTTTTCTTTCAAAATTTCACCAACAGTTTTCTTTGGCTCCATAACGAAAGGTTGACCAGTTAGAGAAACTTCACCGGTGAATTTCTTCATACGGCCTTCAACCATTTTCTCTGCGATCTCTTTTGGCTTACCTTCGTTCATTGCGATTTCAACTTGAACTTCACGCTCTTTCGCAACAACATCAGCCGGTACATCTTCAGGATTTACGTATTCAGGGCGAGAAGCCGCTACGTGCATCGCGATGTGTTTTAGAGTTTCAGCATCGGCATCACCAGCAACCACAACACCAATACGAGAACCATGGCTGTATGCAGCCAAAGCTTTGCCTTCAGCGTATTGAACGCGACGGATGTTGATGTTTTCGCCGATTTTAGCAATAAGAGTCACACGAGCATCTTCAAACTGTGCTTGTAGATCTTCTAGGCTTGGTTTTGATGCTAACGCCGCTTCAGCGACTTCGTTAGCGAATGCTAGGAAGTTACCATCTTTAGCAACGAAATCGGTTTGACAGTTGATTTCAACCAAAGCGGCAGAACCTTCTGCTTCTTTGATGATGATCGCGCCTTCAGCAGCGATATTACCTGCTTTTTTAGCCGCTTTTGCAGCACCGCTTTTACGCATATTTTCGATGGCAAGTTCGATGTCACCGTTGGTTTCAACGAGTGCTTTCTTACATTCCATCATACCTGCGCCAGTACGTTCACGCAGTTCTTTTACTAGAGCAGCAGTAACAGCCATTCTCTATTCCTCAGTTGATTCAGGATTAAAAATTGGGGGCCTAATGATTTGGCCCCCAATACTAACTATGACTTAGCCTCGTGGTATTCCACAAAAGGCTAAGTATGACTAAGAGCCGCTCTTATTCCGCTTCTACAAAGCCGTCTTTTTCAGCAACTGCCGCTACGTCTTTGTTACGACCTTCGTTTACTGATTCAGCTGCAGCATTCAGGTATAGTTGAACGGCACGGATCGCATCGTCGTTACCAGGGATGATGTAATCAATACCATCTGGGTTAGAGTTAGTATCAACAACAGCAAACACTGGAATGCCTAGGTTGTTTGCTTCTTTAACTGCAATGTGCTCGTGATCAGCGTCGATAACGAATAGAGCGTCAGGTAGACCGCCCATGTCTTTGATACCACCAAGAGATTTCTCAAGCTTGTCCATTTCACGAGTACGCATTAGCGCTTCTTTCTTGGTTAGCTTGTCGAAGGTGCCATCAGTCGCTTGAACTTCAAGTTCTTTTAGACGCTTGATTGATTGACGAACGGTTTTCCAGTTAGTTAGCATACCACCTAACCAACGGTTGTTTACGTAGTATTGATTGCTTGCAATCGCTGCTTCTTTTACTGCTTCAGAGGCTGCGCGCTTAGTACCTACGAAAAGTACCTTACCTTTTTTGTCACCGATTTTCACAAGCTCAGCCAGTGCTTCGTTGAACATTGGTACTGTTTTTTCTAGGTTGATGATATGAACTTTGTTACGAGCACCAAAAATGAATGGTTTCATTTTTGGGTTCCAGTAACGAGTCTGGTGACCGAAGTGAACACCAGCTTTCAGCATATCGCGCATTGATACAGTTGCCATTAAATAATCCTCTATGGGGTTAGGCCTCCACATCCCCCATGTCGCCGACCTCTCAACGCTACAACGCTGGAAGCACCCCGGAACATGTGTCGGAATGTGTGTGATTTAAAGATAAATGTGTGTGGATTCTGCCTGCTTCGCCTTAACAGAAGAAATCAGGCCGATGTTCCGGCGCGTTTTATACCATATTTAGCACTAATCTGACTAGCAAAAATTGCGGCACCGCCTCTGCTCCTGCTTTATCGACAGACATACTAAGTGAGAAGATCTCGCTACCGTTTCTATTCTTTCTATATCCAAACAACTGAGGGTTGCCGGCAGGCGGGAAATGAATGACCAACTTGAACAGCCGTAGGCTAGCCTTTGGTGAGATCCAGAGATGGTCCTCATCATCTCCATAATCATAGACAGACCATGTGACTGGGCTGAATAAATTTAGCCATCACTACTGTAGCTTCAAGTGTGAAGAATATCCCCATTTATGAGGTTGGTAACATAACCGCCATCGCCACAGCTTAACCATTCTTATTTACACCACTTCTTGCGCTTCCTTCTCTCACTGTTACAATATTGCGATTAGCACCCAGTGCCTAAAATTTGAATAGAGAAAGCCGATGTCTGTAAAAATTAAAAATGCTCAAGAAATAGAAAAAATGCGTGTAGCGGGGCGATTGGCTGCGCAAGTTTTAGAAATGATTGAACCTCACGTCAAAGCTGGCGTGACCACTGAACATCTTAACCAACTTTGCCACGATTATATTACCGAAGTTCAAGGCGCTATTCCTGCCCCTCTTAACTATCATGGCTTCCCCAAATCCATTTGCACATCGATTAACCATATCGTTTGTCATGGCATTCCAGCTGAACAAGACTCGCAATTTGGTCAACTACTTCGCCCTGCCGTCTTAAAAGATGGTGATATTATGAACATCGATATTACTGTCATTAAAGATGGTTATCACGGTGATACCTCAAAGATGTTCTTAATTGGCGATGTGCAACCAGCCGACAAACGTTTATGTCTGGTGGCTCAAGAGTGTCTCTATTTAGCCTTAAAAAAAGTGAAACCAGGCGTACAACTCGGCGAAATTGGTACTGCGATAGAGAAGTACATCAAAACCAATAATAAAAATAACCCGCGATCAAAATTCTCGATTGTTCGTGACTACTGCGGTCATGGTATCGGCGCAGAGTTTCATGAAGAACCTCAGGTGGTGCACTACAAAAATAGTGACCGCACACTGCTTCGTGAAGGGATGATTTTTACCATTGAGCCAATGATCAATGCGGGTAAATTTGGTTGCCGTCTGGATGATGAAGATAACTGGACCGTCTATACCGCCGATAGTAAAAACTCGGCTCAATGGGAACACACCATTTTGGTTACCGCGGATGGCTGTGAAATTCTCACGCTACGCGAAGAAGAGACTATCCCTCGTATTTTTCACAATGCCTAATCCGGCCCTATAGTCGGTAAAGGGAGCTTGAGCTCAGCGCTTGATTTCTGTTAGATTGAGCGTTCATATTGAGTTCACTCCCTTGCATGGACCGCACTGTTATGGCTTATTTATCCCCACTAAATTACACCGACCAACAGCTCACGGTTGAGCAATTAAAACAGCAACTCGATCTTTTCTCCGCTTATCAACGTCAAGCGTTTCTCTCTCGCCATCCGGTCAGTGATCTCGTGGTTGGTCGTGCCGATTATATGGATATGCTCCTTAATCGTCTTTGGCAATATTTTGGTTTTGACAAACTCAATGACCTCTGTCTGGCCGCTGTTGGCGGATATGGAAGAGCTGAATTACACCCTTTATCTGACATTGATATTTTAGTCGTTTCCACAACACGATTAGCCGAAGATATTGGCAGTAAAGTCAGCCAATTCATTACCTTATTATGGGACTTACGCCTAGAAGTAGGCCATGCTGTGCGTACCGTAGAAGAGTGTATTGAGATTGGCAAAGCAGATTTAACCGTTGCAACTAATTTGCAAGAAGCACGTTTACTGTGCGGTAGTGACCGTATTTTCCAGCGTTTACAATCAGCCATTCATAGTGAATCTTTTTGGCCAAGTGAATGTTTCTACCAAGCTAAAATTCAAGAACAGCGTGAGCGTCATGCCCGTTATCACGATACGGCCTATAATCTTGAGCCAGATATTAAATCTACCCCTGGCGGGCTTAGAGATATTCACACCTTGAGCTGGGTTGCTCGTCGCCATTTTGGAGCAACATCACTGTATGAAATGAGCCGCTTCGGCTTTCTTACTGACGCTGAATTTCGCGAATTGGCCGAGTGCCAAGATTTTTTGTGGCGAGTTCGCTTCGCTCTGCATCTTGAACTGAAACGTTATGACAATCGACTCGGTTTTGCTCATCAAGCTCAAGTCGCCGAACATCTTGGATTTACTGGCGAAGGTAACCGAGCGGTTGAAAAAATGATGAAGGAGTTCTATCGCACCTTACGCCGCGTATCCGAACTCAATAAAATGCTCTTGAAGTTGTTTGATCAAGCGATCTTAAACCGTGGTGAAGAAATCAAAGCAGAGATCATTAACCACGACTTTCAGCGCCGTGGTTCATTAATTGAAGCTCGAAAACCCGCTCTTTTTCAAGCTCGACCTGAAACCATTCTCGACATGTTTTTGCTCATGGCCAATGACTCGAGTATTGATGGGGTTGCCCCTTCTACGATGCGTCAATTAAGAACCGCGCGGCGACGATTGAATAAATTTTTGCATACAATTCCTGCTGCGCGCGAAAAGTTTCTCGCGCTGACCCGTCACCCCAATGCACTTCACAAAGCGTTTGGACAAATGCATAAATTGGGCGTGTTGGCCGCCTATTTGCCGCAATGGAGTCAGATAGTTGGGCAGATGCAATTTGACTTGTTTCATGTCTATACCGTTGATGAGCACAGCATCCGTCTACTCAAACATATTCATCTATTCAATGACCCTAAAAATCATCAACGTCATCCTATCTGCTGTGAGATTTTCCCGAAAATACAAAAAAAAGAGCTGCTGATCCTTGCAGCTATTTTTCATGATATTGCCAAAGGCCGCGGCGGCGATCATTCAGAAATAGGTGCGACCGAAGCTTACGATTTTTGTATCGAACATGGTCTTTCTAAGCCAGAAGCTAAATTAGTCGCTTGGTTGGTTCAAAATCACTTATTAATGTCCGTCACAGCTCAACGGCGCGATATTTATGATCCAGACGTGATCATCGAATTTGCTAAAAAAGTTCGCGATGAAGAGTATCTGGAATACTTAGTCTGTTTAACGGTAGCTGATATTTGCGCCACTAATCCCGACCTATGGAACAGTTGGAAGCGAACCTTACTGGCTGAACTCTTTTATTCAACACAAAGAGCCTTAAGACGCGGACTTGAACATCCAGTTGATGTCAGGGAGCGAATTCGCCATAACCAACAAATGGCGTCTGCACAGCTACGTAAAGAAGGCTTCCATAGCCGTGAAATAGAGCAATTATGGCAACGCTTTAAAGCCGATTACTTTTTACGCCATACTCACAAACAAATAGCATGGCATGGTATGCACATTTTAACGCACTCATCGCCTACTGAGCCTTTAGTCTTGATCAGTAAAAAAGCCACGCGCGGTGGTACCGAAGTGTTTGTGTATACCAAAGATCAGCCCGCATTGTTTGCAACGGTGGTCGCCGAATTAGACCGTCGAAATCTTAACGTTCATGACGCGCAAATCATGACCAGTAAAGACGGCTATGTTTTGGATACCTTTATGGTTTTGGATCATAACGGCCAAGCGATTGAAGAAAACCGTCATCATGCGTTAATTAAGCATTTAACCCATGTATTGAGCGATGGCCGCCCAACAAGACTTAAAACGCGTCGTATTCCACGTAATCTGCAACATTTCACGGTTCGAACTCAGGTCGATTTCTTACCAACAAAAAGCAAAAAACGCACCTTAATGGAACTGGTTGCTCTCGATACGCCGGGATTACTGGCCACCATAGGAGCGACGTTTGCTGAATTAAACTTAGATTTACATGGAGCAAAAATCACCACGTTAGGGGAGCGTGCGGAGGACTTATTTATTTTAACCAATCAACAAGGGGCTAAACTCACAGACCAAGAGCAAAGTGTCCTACGTGAACGATTAATTGAGACTATTGCTCAGCTCTCTTCTTCGCACCAAGAAGCTTGATAGCCCTATCAACTAAAACTATGCAGAGGATGCTTATGTTTCCACAACTCACCAGCTTGGGAATCGATCAACCCCATACGATTGAACGTTACTCATTGCGCCAAGAAGCGCAAAAAGATGTACTAAAAATCTATTTCAAGAAACAGAAAGGTGAGTTTTTTGCTAAAAGTGTCAAATTTAAATACCCAAGACAGATCAAAACGGTTTTGGTCGATGGGGGGACGCATCAATACCGAGAAATCAGCGAAATCAATCGTACTCTTACCTTAGTCATTGATGAGTTGAATCAACTCACGCGTAATGAGAATACTGGAGAAAACGTCACTGAGATAGATATCAAACAAAAAATCTTGAGTGATTTAAGACACTTAGAAAAAGTAGTCGCCAGTAAAATAGCTGAAATTGAAGCCGATCTGAACAAACTTTAATTTAGCTAGCCCAATAAGGGAGGCTCTGACTCCCTTATTGATGAGTGTTCAGCACAACCTAACTATGCTTAGTTTAGTTTAGCCATCCCGCCCACTGCCCAACAAAAAACAGCATAATAGCCGCCATGATGCCAGCAACGATATCATCGAGCATAATCCCAACACCACCTTCGACTTGCTTATCTAACCATCCAATTGGCCATGGTTTGACCATATCAAAAAAGCGAAAGAGAACGAATCCTGTGACAATCCATTGCCAATCAAAAATTGGCAGTTGCAGTAACGGAACAATAGACATGGTGATCCAAAAGCCAGCAAATTCATCCCAAACAATTGAACCATGATCGTGAACCTGCATATCCGTTGACGTTACTTGGCAAATTTTCACCCCGAGGATGCACGCCATTAAGACGACGAAAAGATAGGCAAACAAGGGCAGTTGTACTAGAAGTAGATACAGAGGAATAGAAGCTAATGTTCCCATTGTGCCAGGGATGATCGGCGATAAACCACTACCAAATCCGGTTGCCAATAGATGCCATGGATTGCGTAGTGAAAGACGAGAAAGAGGCTGACTCATGCGGATTCCTTAAAATGATCATAACCGGTCAACGACCAGTCGACTTTTTGTCCATGATTGAGTAAGTCAAACACGCCATGAGGACGAATTTGACCAATGCAGGTGATAGGCGTCGCGGTATGTGCCAGAGCGCTTGCTAACGATCCCTTATTCTCTTCAGGCACCGTAAAGCAGAGTTCGTACTCTTCACCACTGGTTAACGCATACTGCTGCGCAATAAGCGGATCTCCCGTGAACTGCACTAACGCTTCTGATAACGGCAAAGTATGCAAATCAAGGCTCGCTCCCACTTGAGAAGCACTTAAAATATGGTTTAAATCCGCGACTAGGCCATCAGAAATATCAATCGCTGATGAGGCCAAATTGAGCAAGGCTTGTCCGGCGAGTACTCGCGGGGTCGACAAATAATGACGTGACTCTAGCACTGATGCACAAGGTAAAGCTCGTTTGTTCACATCGAGTATCACCTCTAGCCCTGCTTTGCTATCGCCGAGTTGTCCTGTGACATAAATCCAATCCCCGACTTTCGCACCAGAACGCAATAACGCTTTATCTTGTGGAACAAAACCTTGCACTGTGAGAGTGATGCTCAACGGACCTTTAGTCGTATCACCGCCAATTAATTGTACATTGTAGTAATTCGCTAAATCAAAAAAGGCGTCACAAAATGGAGTAAGCCAATCTGGGTTAATCTCAGGTAGGGTGAGCGCCATCGAGACCCAAGCAGGGGTTGCTCCCATCGCGGCTAAATCACTGATATTAGAAGCAAGGGCTTTATGTGCCACCCAAGCTGGATTCGCATCCATTACAAAATGGGTTCCTGCAACTAAGGTATCGGTACTGATTGCGAGTCGAACATTCTCTGGTACATTGACGATCGCACAATCATCCCCCAAAGCCAAATGAACATCTTTACGCTGTGGTTGACGTGCCGCCAAATAGTGTTCAATAAAATTAAATTCGCCTAACATGGATGATTCTCTAGCCAGACCAACGAACCCACCGAATGATTCATTCATGCGATGTGAATGCGGTTAGTAAAACTAAGCCCATCAATAACACTCGCTCACCCGTTGTAGACGAACTCATTGGTCGATTTTATCGATAAAAAAGGCCAGCGAATGCTGACCTTTTATGCCAAAACTAATTACGCTTTTTTGCGTACATGAGGAGCGGCTTTATCAAGCACGCCATTCACAAACTTATGGCTATCTTCTGCTGCAAATACTTTTGCTAGCTCAATGGCCTCATTAATCACGACCTTATAAGGAACATCTTCGCGTCGAGTCATTTCATACATCGCTAGACGAAGTAGTGCAAGCTCCATCATATCAAGATCTTGCATAGGACGAGAAACGAAAGGACGTAGTTTGCTATCTAGCTCGGTATGATTAAGCACAACGCCGACAAGCAGATCACGGAAATAAGTCACATCAGTTTGTGGGGCAGAGAGTGCAGGCTCTGCCGCATGATGTTCTTCTTCATCATACTTACCACCGGATAAGAACTGCTCTTCAATAGTCGCCACATTCTCTTTAGTGATTTGCCAAGAATAAATAGCTTGTAGCGCAAATTGACGTGCATTACGACGTGCGGCTGGTTTCACACTGGCCCCCATTAGGAATCGATTTCAGAAAGAACGTTTATCATCTCAAGTGCGCTAAGTGCTGCTTCTGCACCTTTATTACCAGCCTTGGTTCCTGCGCGTTCAATAGCTTGATCGATAGTATCAACAGTTAATACACCAAACGCGACTGGAATGCTGAACTCCATCGACACTTGAGCTAACCCTTTATTCATTTCACTGCAAACATAGTCAAAGTGTGGTGTACCACCACGAATAACCGAACCCAGTGACACTATCGCATCAAATTTGCCTGTTTTGGCAACGCGTTGAGCCACTAGCGGCAGTTCAACCGCACCAGGACAACGAACAACGGTAATATTCTCGTCGCTAACTTGACCATGACGCTTTAAAGTATCGATGGCACCAGACAGCAGACTTTCGTTAATAAAACTGTTGAAACGAGAAATCACAATCGCAACTTTGGCATGGGGGGCTGGGAAACCACCTTCGATCACTTTCATAAGCTTTCCTTTAACTCTGTTCATCAAGTGAGAATCGCCGGATTCTAGCACAAATTTGTGAACGATATCTAATAGTAATTTGCCGCCACAAGGGCGGCTTATCGTGCAGACTTAACGAGACAAACACGAAATAACGGGCTTATTCGCTGATATACTCGACCACGTTCAAACCAAATCCACCTAAGGCATGGTATTTCTTATTGGCTGAAGAGAGTAAACGCATATCACTGACCCCTAAATCAGCGAGGATCTGTGAACCGACACCAACTCGTCGTGATGTCCCTTGCTTTTTCGCCATTGTTGGGGCTGCGCCTTTATCTTGCTGTTCAAACATTTTAACTCGATGAATAAGCAGCTCTGTAGACTCTTCATTACCAAGAATCACCAGCACCCCCCCTTCTTGACCAATACGTTGCATGGCTTTATCCAACGTCCAACTACGATCAGCACTGCGATCACTGCGTAATAGATCAGTAAAGGTATCTTGTAGATGAACACGCACCAGAGGCGCTTGCTGAGTAGTCTTCTCTTTTCGCAAAGCAAAATGAATTTGGTTATCAATGATATCGCGATAGGTTACCAGCTCAAACTCACCAAACTCGGTTGGTAATTGGCATTGCGCGACACGCTCAATGGTGGTTTCTGTGTTATTGCGATACTCAATTAAATCGGCAATGGTACCTAATTTGATATCGTGCTTTTTAGCAAAGACTTCCAGATCAGGACGACGAGCCATACTGCCATCGTCATTAAGAATCTCAACGATGACCGACGCAGGCTCAAGCCCTGCGAGACGGGCTAAATCACAACCAGCTTCAGTATGACCTGCGCGGGTAAGTACGCCGCCATCTTGCGCCGCTAATGGGAAAATATGTCCAGGTTGAACTAAATCAGCCGCTTTAGCGTCTTTTGCCACCGCAGCTTGCACCGTACGTGCGCGATCAGCCGCTGAAATCCCCGTCGTTACCCCTTCCGCAGCTTCAATCGATACCGTAAAGTTAGTGGTATACTGTGCGTTATTGTCTTGCACCATCGGTGCTAACCCTAAGTGCTGGCAACGACTTTTAGTCATGGTTAAACAAATCAATCCGCGCCCATGAGTCGCCATAAAATTGATCGCTTCTGGCGTGATATGCTCAGCGGCCATGATTAAATCGCCTTCATTTTCGCGATCTTCATCGTCCATCAAGATAACCATTTTGCCTAAGCGAATATCTTCGATAATGTCTTGTGGGGTACTAATTGACATGACTCTTGTCCTATATTTTGTCTTATTGCGTCACGTATGATTACGCAAAACCATTTTGTTGTAAGAATTCCATTGTCATCCGAGAGGGCGATTCAGGCTCACTCTGACCGCCTACCAATAAGCGTTCTAGATATCGAGCGAGCACATCAACTTCGAGGTTAACCTTGCGCCCAGGTTTAAAGCCGTCAATGGTCGTTTCTGACGTAGTATGCGGTACGATAGTCAGCTTAAAGGCATTCTTTCGTAGCCCATTGACGGTTAAGCTAATTCCATCCATGGTGATCGAACCTTTTTCAGCGACATACTTAATTAACTCGTTCGGCAAACTCACCCATAACTCAATGGCTCGCCCAACCCATTGGCGTTCAATTATTTCACCGACTCCATCAACGTGCCCCGACACGATATGACCACCAAAACGTGTTGTAGGCAGCATGGCTTTCTCTAAATTGAGCGGTTCTCCAATTTGATAGTGAGCAAACGCTGATTTATGAAGTGTCTCTAATGATAAATCAGCACGATAATGCTGTGAACTGACATCAATAACGGTCAAACATACCCCATTGGTAGCAATACTATCACCGAGTTTAACATCACTCATATCGAGTTTTCCCGTAGCAACGGTAATGGTGACGTCTTCCCCTTGACGGGTCATGTCAACCAAGGTCCCTACGGCTTCTATAATTCCGGTAAACATAATCAGTTATCTTATTGTTGTGAGGTTAGAGTTGCGGTTAAACGAAGGTCTGGCCCGATCATACGGCAATCTTGAATCACTAATCCTAACGTTTGATCCATATGAGTAAAACCCAGCGAACCAAATAAGCCTCGGCCATCACTGCCCATGATTTTCGGCGCAAGGTAAATGATCAATTCATCAACCAGTTGCTGATCGATTAAGCTTTTCGCTAACGTAGGCCCAGCTTCTACCCAAAGATGATTGATCTGATACTGTTCAGCTAAAGCGGTTAAGGTATGACGCAGATCGAGCTGTTGATGCTGATTTAATGGCACACACAGATCGGCCTCTTGCTCTGCTACACGAATAATCGGTGCAGGGGTTGCATAAAGTGCTAATCCAGGGTGCAACTGATGCTGACGGTCAAGTATCACACGCGTAGGTTGACGAAGTTCAGCATGAGGGTATTGCTGTTGCACATCGACGGGTAATTCAGGCCAACGTACCGTTAATGAGGCGTTATCGGCTAGCACGGTTTGACTGGTTGATAACACCGCTCCGGCTTGTGCTCGATACACTTGAACATCTTGACGCGCTTGTACTGAGGTTATCCATTGGCTTTCACCATTAGCCAGTGCCGTTTGTCCATCCAAACTGGCCGCTAACTTTAACTGGATATAAGGCATTCCGGTTTGCATTCGTTTAATAAATGCCGGATTAAGCGCCTTGGCATCCGCTTCCAATAAACCCACTTCCACCTCAATTCCTGCTTCTCGCAACATAGCAATACCGCGTCCAGAGACTTGTGGATTAGGGTCTTGCATCGCGCAAATCACCTTTGTCACTCCGGCTTGAATTAACCCTTCAGCGCAAGGAGGCGTTCGTCCATAATGAGAACAAGGCTCAAGCGTAACATAAGCGGTCGCACCACGAGCCTGCTCTTTAGCCATTCGTAATGCATAAACCTCAGCATGGGGTTGACCTGCTCGATAATGGAAGCCTTCACCAACAATGTGGCCTTGTTGAGTAATTACGCACCCTACCCTAGGATTCGGTGCCGTAGTGAAGCGTCCGCGCTGAGCAAGTTGGATGGCTCGCGCCATCATTTGATAATCGGCAGCAGAAAAGTTTGACATCATCGGACTCACGTTCAATTTTCTAATTTAGCAATCTCTTCACCAAACTCGCGAATATCTTCAAAACTACGATAAACCGAGGCAAAGCGAATATATGCCACCTTATCTAAATCTTTCAGTTGTTCCATGACTAAATTACCAATCAATTCACTAGGCACTTCCCGTTCTCCGGTAGCACGTAATTTAGATTTTATCGTACTGATCGCTAACTCAATCGCATCAGCGCTAACAGGGCGTTTTTCTAAAGCGCGCTGCATCCCACCAATCATTTTTTCTTCATCAAACGGCTCTCGATTACCGTTAGATTTGATGACTCTAGGCATCACTAGCTCTGCCGTTTCAAACGTGGTGAAACGTTCGCTGCAAGTCAAACATTGCCGACGACGGCGCACTTGGTGACCATCAGCCACTAGACGAGAATCGATAACTTTTGTTTCGTTTTCAGAGCAAAAAGGACAATGCATATTACCTCCCTAGCAAGGTGATCAGTGTACCGGAAATGGACATATGAACAAAAGGAAAAGGGGCCAATAAGCCCCTTTTCCTGATTGATTTAGTCAAATTTGTTAAGCGCCTCTATCGATAAACAGCAGCTCATCATATTCACTAGTTAAATGGCTTTAACTGCGCAATAAATAATTTCCTTTACCAACCCATTTGTAACTGGTCAACTCCTCAAGACCCATTGGACCTCGAGCATGCAGTTTTTGGGTCGACACCGCAACCTCTGCCCCTAAACCAAATTGCGCCCCATCAGTAAAACGAGTCGAGGCATTGACATAGACCGCAGCAGAGCCCGCTGCATTAATGAATCGCTCAGCATTCAACAGATCATTTGTCATGATGGCATCAGAATGGCTGGCATTATGCTCACGCATATGCTCAATGGCCTGCTCAACTCCACTGACAACTTTAACGCCTAAGGTGTAACTTAACCACTCGCTATCAAAGTCTCCTGCTTGTGCGAGGCGAATATTGTTTGCCTCCGGAAGCAGTGCTTTGGCATGTTCATCGACGACTAACGTCAGTTTATCGTGCAATTGATGCTGCAGTTTTTCTAACAAAGGTTGAGCAATCGCTTGATGAACCAGTAAGGTATCTAATGCATTACAAGCTGATGGACGCTGCATTTTTGCGTTTTCAATCACCGCAAGCGACTTATCAAGGTCGGCACTCTCATCAACAAAAATATGGCTGATACCAAAACCGCCAATGATCACGGGAATGGTGCTGTTTTCCTTACACATTTTATGTAATCCAGCACCACCTCGCGGAATGATCATATCGACATACTGATCCAGTGTTAATAATTGAGTAACGTATTCACGCTCAGGTTGACGGATATATTGAACGGAAGCCATTGGAAGATCGGCTTTACTTAAGGCTAACTGAATGACATTAACCAGCTCAAGATTAGAGAAAAAGGTTTCTTTACCACCACGTAAAATGGCTGCATTACCCGTTTTCAAACATAATGCGGCGATATCAATCGTTACATTAGGGCGCGCTTCATAAATAACACCCACCACACCAAGCGGAACACGACGGCGAGCTAATGACATGCCATTTTCAAGGACTTTACTGTCGATTTCACTGCCGACAGGATCAGGTAAACGAATGACATTACGCACATCATGAGCAATAGCCTGTAAACGTGATTCTGTAAGCAAAAGTCGATCGAGTAACGCTTCACTTAACCCAGCTTCTTGTCCCAAAGCAATATCTTTCGCATTGGCCGCTAAAATAGCGCCCATATTGGCTTCCAGTTCATTTGCTATTATTGCAAGTGCTTGATTTTTCTGCGCAGTCGAGGCGGTAGCAAGTTGAAACGAAGCTAATTTCGCCGCCTTACCCATTTCGATTAAATCCACAATTCTTCTCCCTATTCTTGAATAACGACCATATTATCACGGTGAATGACTTCAGCGCCGTAATCATAACCAAGAATATCGATGATCATGGTGCTGTGTTGGCCGGCAATTTTACTCAAATCGCGACTGGAATAAGTGCTGATGCCACGAGCAATCAGATGCTGCTGTTGATCTTTCACACAAATCACCTCGCCGCGCGCAAATTCGCCCACAACTTTGATAACCCCTTTAGCCAACAAACTGCTGCCTTTAGCTAGTAAGGCATTAACCGCGCCTTGATCAATATACACATCGCCAGAAGCAGCAGGCCCCGCTAAAATCCAACGTTTACGATTTTCTAGAGCTTCTTCCAGAGCTAAAAAGCGTGTGCCTTGTGGCGTGTCGCTTAATGCATCAAAAATGACATTGGGCGCTCGGCCGGCAGCAATAATCACTTCAATCCCCGCTCGACGAGCAATATCAGCCGCTTGCAATTTAGTCGCCATACCTCCGGTGCCTAATGTTGTACCACTTCCACCCGCGATTTTTCGCAACGTGTCATCAATGGTTTTAACCTCTTTGATTAACTCTGCGCTAGGATCTTTACGCGGATCGGCGGTGAACAAACCTTTTTGATCGGTTAGTAATAAGAGCTTAT
Source organism: Vibrio injensis (assembly GCF_001895205.1). Taxonomy (GTDB): domain Bacteria; phylum Pseudomonadota; class Gammaproteobacteria; order Enterobacterales; family Vibrionaceae; genus Vibrio; species Vibrio injensis. The sequence goes on from NZ_BDJF01000016.1 coordinate 754,855, forward strand.
CCGCTGCACACAAAATACCGACTAAGGCCGAGAGATTATCGTTATCACCAACTTTAATTTCATTGGTTGCAACCGCATCGTTTTCATTGACCACTGGAATAATGCCGTGTTCGATCAGGGCATTGATCGTATCTCGCGCATTCAAAAAACGCTCTCGATCTTCCAAATCAGCACGAGTTAATAACATTTGACCAATTTTTATGCCATAAAGCGCAAATAACGACTCCCACGCTTGAATCAACTGACTTTGACCAACGGCAGCCAATAATTGTTTACTTGATATGGCTTGGGGCAATGCGGGATAACCTAGATGCTCTCGACCCGCGGCAATTGCTCCTGAAGAGACAATCACCACACTGTGGCCTTGTTTTTTTAATTCAGCACATTGACGGACTAACTCAACCATATGTGCGCGATCAAGTGCTAACGTTCCACCGGTAAGAACACTGGTTCCTAGCTTCACAACGATGGTTTGTAACGCTGTTTGGCTCTGTTGATTCATTGTCATGATTTTGTCTGTTGAAGAAAACATTTAAGAGGTGATGTTTTAGCAATCCAGCGCCTCTTACACAAGCAGAAAAGGTGCTAAAGAGCACCTTTTTTTAGTGGGAATTATTTCTTACTCTGCTAAGCACTCAGTGAGCAGTAAAGGAAGTGCTCTTATTGACACGATAAAATACAACAAGCCAATGATTAAGTGATAACGCTGTCATACTTAGCAAGCAGGCAACCTAGAATTAAGCAAACGCTGTCGATTGTTGATGCAAGGACAGACTTAACTCAAAACGTTGCTGCAAAGTTTGAGCTAACTTTTTATGAAAATCTTCTTGGGTACGAATCACTTCAGGCAGCGCCGCCGCCGTTGGCTTACTCTCTTCCCATTGACCTGCGAGGTTATAGCGGCCGATACGATAATTGGCTTCAAAGCCAGTTTCGGTCGTCGTCAACTCCATCCACCAGCCCCAAAACTCCCGTTTTTCAGGCGATTTTTTATCATTAATACAAAAAGCTAAACAATCAAACCAATAAATGCCTTCCTGGCACTGCCCTTCCCGTAAATAAGGACCAATCGCTTTTAACGTCGATAATAAACGATAATGTGTCGGATATTTTGCTGCCTCTGACATGTAGACTCTCCTTGTTAAGAATGATTATTGCTTTTAATAATCATACGCTTAAAAACGCAGACAATTCACTCTTAACTAATTTAAGCCAAAAGTCATTCGCAAAGTTGTTCTTCCAGCCACTTTATCGCTAAATCGAGGGATTGCTCATATCCTCGTGTAAGACTTTCACTCTTTATCTGTTTTGATTGCCCGCCTTGACTAAAAGTCGCAATCAAATGATTATCGCTGGCAGGTGAAACCGGATCACCTTCCATCGCTAACGCCAAAATAGGAACTTTAGTACGTCGAGTCGCGAGGAAGCCTTGCACTTTCAGTGACCATGCCATCAGTTGAGCCGATAAACTCGGAATATCAACAGCATGCTTACCAATTCGCGACGCTAACACATCCATATACATTTTCGACATCAGTTTCATTTTTTGCTGAGAAACAAAAATATCATGCACCGGAGCGCCGATAGCGACACACGCTTTAATTTTATCTGATTCAATAAACGATAATCTGACCATGGCGTTACCACCAAAGCGAAAGCCAATCAAACCAACTCGACGATGATCAACCCAAGGCAAAGGAGCTAATTGATTAAGTACCGCTTGGTGTAAACAAGAAGAATCTTGCGTTAATGACCAATGATTACTGTGACCAACAGAAGGCATATCAATCGTTAACATCGCAATATTTCGTTTAGCTAGATAATCACGAAAGAGACGCCACATATCGGTTTGCAAACTATCAAGACCAGCACTAACGATCACCACCGGTTGTGGCTCATCAGTGTGTGATAAATGCAGGTGACCAAGAATTTTCTTACCTTGATAATCAAACTCTAATGGCTTAATCGTATACTGCGTCAGTTCAGAGGCTTGTTTATAAGCGGCATTGGCCAACACTCGCGCTTGAATGGCCAAGGTGTCATTTTTTAAATGGGGATAACCGGCAATACTGTAGCAAAGGGAAGCACTAAACATACGCTCGGCTGCGGCTTCTCCCGTTAAGGCTTCACTTTGCTTATGGTAACGTCCACCGAGCTTTGTCCATTCATACGTCCAATTGCCACTATGATAACCAATCACGGTATCTAACCACTTTTCATGACTTCGAGAATGCTCAGATGAAGCCATGTTGGCGAGAACCTCTTCTTGATCGATAGGATTAATTCCTAACCAAGCCCACTGTAAACGACGTAAATTTCGATACCACGAAAAAGGATCTTGCTCCATTTTCTGTTCAAAAAATTCACTACTGCTCGGCATGTATTGCGTGAGAGAGGAAGTCTCTTTCGCCTCTTTATGCTGTTGAAAGAGCGTTTCTGATAGGTTGATATTGCTTGATTCAGACATGATGCATCTCATTGTTAAACCGCTTAGGCCTTATAGTAATCAAAAAAAAGGCCCTTTGCAGGGCCATATGTCGATTAATTGCGGGAAACTGGTGATTGAATCAATAATTGTCGTTATTTTTGCTTACGATTCACTGGCTCAACGTAAGCTAAAGTCATATCCCAAGGTTGTTCAATCCAAGTATCTTGTTCAATATCAACCACGTATTCATCCACTAAATCTTTACCTGCTGGTTTAGCACAAACAGTCACAAACTTAGCTTTCGGATACATTTCGCGAATTTTACGAGCTGTATCACCGCTGTCGACCAAATCATCGACAATAAGAAATCCCTCACCATCATGCTCAGGTGCTTTCAGTACGGTCATATCACGTTGATGATCATGATCGTAACTTGAGATACAAACGGTATCAACATAACGAATGCCAAGTTCACGAGCCAAAATAGCCGCAGGAACCAGTCCACCTCGACTTACACCTAGGATACCTTTCCATTGCTCAGCAGGCATTTGACGCTGGGCTAATTCACGGCAAAAATTTTGCATGTTGTCCCAAGTGATTACGAATTTTTTACTCATTGTGATTGAACCTAATTGTTTAAAAATAGAATCTATTTACGCTTCAAGAATAAACTTAATAACAAAGATGATCGCCATGACCCAAACACTAAGCGAAACGTGTCGACCTTTACCACTCAGTAGTTTAATCACTGCGTAAGAGATAAAGCCAAGTGCGATACCTTCAGCAATCGAGAAGGTTAAAGGCATTAATAAGCAAGTCACTACTGTCGGTGCTGCTTCAGTAAGATCTCGCCAATCGATACTTACCAAGCCAGACATCATTAGAATCGCGACATAAAATAATGCACCTGCCGTCGCATAAGCAGGGATCATTCCCGCTAATGGCGAGAAGAATAATGCAAGTATAAATAAAATGCCAACAACTACCGCTGTTAAGCCTGTGCGACCGCCTGCAGCCACACCTGAAACACTTTCGACATAAGATGTGGTATTCGAGGTGCCCAATAATGCACCAACAGACGTCGCTGTCGAGTCAGCAAGTAGCGCACGGTTTAAGCGTGGAATTTTACCATCTTTACCAATGAAACCCGCTTTGTTTGCTACGCCGACCAGCGTTCCAGCGGTATCAAAAAGGTCAACAAACAAGAAAGCAAATACAACTGAAATCATACCGATTTCAAATACGGCTGAAAAATCAAGCTGCATGAAAGTTGGGGCAATACTTGGCGGCGTAGACATAATGCCCCCCCAAGTGACATCGCCAACAATCAATCCTAAAATAGTTACCGCTAAAATAGCAATCATCACCGCGCCTTTAACGCCGCGATGCACTAAAGCAATGGTAAAGAAAAAGCTCAATGCGCCCAATACCGCAGGTAAAGAGGTAATCGCTCCCATTGACACCAACGTTGCCGGGTTATCGACCACAATTCCTGCATTTTTTAGCGCGATAAATGCCAAAAATAAGCCAATACCGGCAGAGATTCCCGTGCGTAACGACATTGGAATCGAATTAATAATCCATTCACGAATCTTAAATAGACTCAATAGGATAAATAAAATACCTGAGCAAAATACCGCCGCTAAAGCGACTTGCCACGTATACCCCATGCCAAGCACTACAACATAGGTAAAGAAAGCGTTTAATCCCATACCAGGTGCTTGCGCTATCGGATAGTTAGCCACAAAGCCCATAATAAAACAGCCAATCGCTGCCGCTAAGCAAGTGGCAACAAAAACAGCTCCACGGTCCATTCCTGCATCCGCTAAAATCGTCGGATTCACAAAAATAATATAAGCCATGGTCAGAAACGTCGTGATCCCGGCAATGATCTCAGTGCGCACAGTTGTGCCATTTTCACTGAGTTTAAACAGTTTTTCCAACATGGTAGAATCCTAATACAGACAAAGTAAACGGTTGCGTAATCGATTGGCGGGAATTATAAAGTTATCAACTGATAATTTCCATACACAACTACTATCAATCTGTAGGAAAAAAACCACTTTATCTATCTATATAGAATCCACTACAAAGACGGATAAATACTCGAAAAGTGCTACCAGTGAAGAAAAATCATACCAGTAACCAAAGGTTGTGAATGATCGTTGAGCATAAAAAAACGCCATCTGAGAACAGATGGCGGTGAATTATTTTAATCACTGTAGATTAACAATAGATTCTAATATAGGGGTGAACAAAAACATATAACTTTCAAGTGGTTAATTTAATAACCAAAGCTTGACGGATAAGTAAAGTTGCTAGTAAAAACAGAGTTGCTTTTCCAGAACATTACGCAAGATAAACCTTTATTCATAACTATCACCTTTAAAATCAAACGTCATTAAGTTGATTTCTCAGTTCCTTGGAGGCGATAAATCGGACTCATCCTTTGAGCATTTTTTCTTCACTAGGGAAGTTGGTTATAAATATACCACAAAGAAAATTAATTACAATACTTTTGGTGATTAAAACCACAAAAAAGACAAAAAACGCTAAAATAAGCCACCTTTTGGTAATTTAATTACACAAATATCAGTAATGAAGCCTTAGCTTCTCGCTTAACGGGAATCGAACACTTCACTCCTAAAAAACAAATGATTGAATAAGACACGGCATCATTAATACTCATCCGTTTGGTAAGTATCATGCCACGCAGTCAACATGAAGACATGTGTTACATTCTATCGACTGAGCAACCATTAAGAAGAGTGTGACTAAATTAACGAAAGCGATAAACGGCTCGATAACAATAATCGTAAAACTCCGGAAGGATAATAAATCCACTACTCCCCGATCCTGCATAGTGGTATGCTGTTGTTCATTATCACTTCAGCTCCGATCTCAGCTTATTTCACTGCAAAACATCCATAAGTGTGCACATTGATCGGGGTATAATCAAAAAAAGGAGTTATCTGTGTCTGAATTCCATTCTGAAATCAGTAATTTATCACCTAGCCCTGTTTGGCAGTTTTTTGACAAGATTTGTTCTATCCCTCATCCATCTAAACATGAAGAAGCACTCGCTCAATACATTATTGATTGGGCGAATCAGCAAGGCTTAGAGGTTCGTCGCGATCCGATCGGCAATGTGTTTATTAAAAAACCGGCCACAGTCGGGATGGAAGACAAAAAAGGGGTCGTACTCCAAGCACACATTGATATGGTTCCGCAAAAAAATGAAGAAACCCAACATGATTTTACGACTGACCCTATTCAGCCGTATATTGATGGTGAATGGGTAACAGCCAAAGGAACCACGTTAGGCGCGGATAATGGTATTGGTATGGCTACCTGTTTAGCCGTACTAGCCTCAAATGATATCAAACATGGTCCTCTTGAAGTTTTATTAACTATCGATGAAGAAGCTGGCATGACTGGTGCGTTTGGTCTACAAGCTGGCTGGCTGGAAGGTGATATTCTTCTCAATACCGATTCTGAGCAAGAAGGTGAAGTCTACATGGGCTGTGCTGGTGGCGTTGATGGTGCACTTACCTTCAATATTACTCGTGAAACGATCCCGACAGGTTTTATCACCCGACAATTAACCTTAAAAGGCTTAAAAGGTGGTCATTCAGGATGTGATATTCACACCGGTCGCGGTAACGCCAATAAATTACTGGGCCGTTTTCTAGCCACTTACGCTCAAGCATTCGATCTGCGTTTAATTGAGTTTAGAGGTGGTAGCTTACGTAATGCGATTCCACGAGAAGCGTTTATCACTGTCGCTATTCCTGCTGAAATGGAGACTCAACTAGAGCAAGTGTTTAATGATTACCAACAATTATTAGTCGCTGAACTAGGTAAAGTAGAAAACAGTATCACCACCTTTAATCAAGCGAAAGAAACCACCCAAGGCGTATTTTCAAGTGCCGATCAGCAACGCTTCATTGCTGCACTGAATGCTTGTCCGAACGGAGTGATCCGCATGAGTGACGAGATTGAAGGGGTGGTAGAAACCTCACTTAATGTCGGCGTGATCACAACCGAAACAGACAAAGTAAACGTGCTATGTTTGATCCGTTCATTGATTGATTCTGGACGTAGTCAAGTCGAAGGAATGCTCACTTCTATCGCTGAATTGGCGGGTGCCGACGTTCGTTTTTCTGGAGCTTATCCGGGGTGGAAACCCGATGCCGACTCAGAAATCATGGCTATCTTCCGTGATATGTATGAAGGTATTTATGGCCATAAGCCCAATATCATGGTCATTCATGCCGGATTAGAGTGCGGGCTATTCAAAAAGCCATACCCTCATATGGACATGCTTTCCTTTGGTCCAACAATTAAGTTCCCTCACTCGCCAGATGAAAAAGTGAAAATAGATACTGTTGAGCTATTTTGGCAACAAATGGTCGCTTTATTGGAGCATATTCCAACAAAACAGCCAGCTTAATCACTGATGATGGTAGGCTTTGCTAAAGATGAGCAAGGCCTATCGTCGAAGATAAACTGATTTCTATTTAATCAATATGCAGGTTTGATGGCTGAAACCATCATAAACTTGACGAGATCGCATCATCAAACGTATTGATTGAACAAGTGAATCATTCAGTGATAGAACAAAATACAAGGTATATTAATTTTTTTTGTCGATACGAATAATTTTATTCATTAGCTGCAGGTTTTATCTACTGCTAGAGTTCGCTCCCTTGAATTTCCCCGAGTTATTCACCAGACTCGATTCAAGCTGATGACTCGATAAATATCGTATCGAGATGCTGCTAATTTTCTCCCCTTATGGGCCATTCCTGAGCAGCATCAACTGTGCTCAAATACACAACCATATTCAAAAACACAAATAAAATGACCATGACACAAAAAATGATTGTTGGGTGGAGAGAAACTCTTAGCCTTCCTGATTTAGGCATTGAAAAAATAAAAGCCAAAATCGATACTGGCGCAAGAACCTCTTGTCTGCATGCTTTTAAAGTAGAAACCTTTAGCAAAGATGACGCACTCTGGGTAAGATTTTGGATTCATCCATTGCAGCATAATGTTGATAAAGTCACCATTTGTGAAGCCGAAGTGATTGATGAACGCATCGTGCGCGATTCCGGTGGGCATGAAGAGTCTCGCTATGTGATCAAATCTGATCTTTGTCTCGGAGCTCATCGCTGGCCGATCGAAATAACACTAACCAATCGTGAAAATATGGCGTTTCGCATGTTACTCGGCAGAACCGCTATGCATCACAAACTGATTGTCGATCCTACACAATCTTTTTTAATCCCTTTCGAGGAAAACAAATAATGAAAATTGGTATTCTATCGCGTAACGCTTCTTTGTACTCGACGAAGCGCTTGATTGAAGCATGTAAACAGCGCGGTCATGAGGTAAAAGTGATTGATGCATTACGCTGTTATATGAATATCAATTCGGATCAACCCGAGATTCATTTCAAAGGCGAAGAACTCGGCGGGTTTGATGCCGTCATCCCAAGGATCGGAGCCTCCGTTACTTTCTACGGCACGGCGGTATTACGTCAGTTTGAAATGATGGGCGTTTATCCAGTCAATGAATCTGTTGCCATCAGCCGCTCACGTGACAAGTTACGTTCGATGCAGCTACTTTCTCGTAAAGGTATTGGTATGCCGATCACTGGCTTTGCCAGCAAACCTGATGATGTCAAAGACTTGTTAGATATGGTCGGAGGAGCTCCTGTAGTCATTAAATTGCTTGAAGGTACTCAAGGCATCGGTGTAGTGTTAGCGGAAACACGAAAAGCGGCTGAAAGTGTCATTGAAGCCTTTATGGGCCTGAAAGCTAACATTATGGTGCAGGAGTACATTAAAGAAGCGGGTGGCGCTGATATTCGTTGCTTTGTTATCGGTGATAAAGTGATTGCCGCTATGAAGCGTCAGGGTGCTGAAGGCGAATTTCGTTCTAATTTACATCGTGGAGGAACGGCATCATTAGTAAAAATTACACCTCTAGAACGTAAAACAGCGATTGATGCGGCTAAAATTATGGGACTGAATGTTGCGGGAGTAGATTTACTTCGCTCAGAACGAGGCCCACTGGTGATGGAAGTTAACTCATCACCAGGCTTAGAAGGCATTGAAGCCGCGACAGGGAAAGACATTGCCAGCTTGATTATCGAGTTCATCGAGAAAAATGCGGCTAGTAGAAGGACAAAAACACGTGGTAAAGGCTAATCGAAATACAGATTATCACTTTCTGGGGGAGTCAATTCCCCCTGCAAGTAAGCGAGTCATTGAGCTCGAAGCAGCAAAACTTTATACCCACTCTCCTCTATCTATTCCTATAGAAATCATCCATGGCATCTCGAAAGGTCCAGTATTAATGGTTAATGCCGCGATCCATGGTGATGAACTCAATGGGGTCGAGATCGTTCGACAGCTGATTAACTCGCTTGATCCGAAGAAATTAAAAGGAACATTAATCACCGTCCCAATCGTGAATGTGTTTGGCTTTATCCATAAATCTCGTTACCTTCCTGATCGACGAGATCTTAACCGTTGTTTCCCTGGTAGCGAAAAAGGCTCACTCGCCTCTCGAATGGCGCATAACTTCTTCTCTCAAGTTGCCCTTAATTGTGATTACATCATCGACTTACATACAGGTGCAATACATCGAACTAATTTACCGCAAATTCGAGCTGACTTGAGTAATAGTCAAACCTTACGCATTGCAGAAGCATTTGCTACCCCAGTCATTTTAGATTCGCCACTGCGCAATGGCTCGTTACGCAGCGAAGCCGAAAAAGCCGGTATTACCGTATTGACCTATGAAGCAGGTGAAGCATTACGCTTTGATCCTATCGCTATCCACGCAGGGATTGTCGGTGTAAAACGCGTCATGCAAGAAATCGGAATGCTGCGCCCTAGTCGTAAAAAACGTCCTGTTTCCGTGATCGCCAAATCTACAAGCTGGCAACGAGCTGAGGCCGATGGCATTTTACGAACCCTAGTTTCTCTTGGTGATAAAGTCGAAAAAGGCCAAGTATTGGCTTATATCAATTCACCTTTAGGCAATGTAGAAGTTGAAATAAGAGCCAATAAAGGCGGAATCGTGATTGGCCAACAAACATTACCCTTAGTCAATGAAGGCGATGCAGTCTTCCATTTGGCCTACTTTAGCCAAAGTGACGAGATGGTTGAGCAAGTTGTCGGTGACTTTATTGAGGAAGTCGCTGATAGCGATTTAGAGCCATTAACGACGGGACAAATCATGCCTCCTTCCCCCGTTTGAACGAAATAGTGCCCTTGTGGGTTTATCAACAAGGGCACTATGTTGTATATACTGCGATTGATTATCGACTAAGCAAAAGAAGCCCAAATCACAGTTGTGACCAAAATAGGACAGACAAACTTAACATACCACGGCCAGATTTTCGCAAACCAACTACCCGCGAACTCAGGATAACCTTGTTGCAATTCTTTGAACTTAGCATGACGACTCCATACCCAGCCACCAAATAAGCAGAACATCAATGCTGCTGTCGGTTGTAGATATTGAGTTGCCGCCATAGCAACTAAGCCAAATAGACTGGAAAAGTTATACACAATCACAACACTAAATAAGGCAATTAAACCACCCAATACCCAACTGGTCTTCCCTCGTGGCGTATTAAAACGCTCACTCACCAAAGCGACGGGGCATTCCAGCATCGAAATCGACGAGGTCAATGCGGCGATCGTTAATAAGGAGAAAAACACTACCGCAAAGAGCTGTCCAAGCAGGCCAAGGCTATCAAACATTAACGGTAAAACAGTAAACACTAAAGTATCCGAGCTCAGTAACGAGCCATCTTGAGCATAAATTTGCACACCATTATGCATCGCCACAAACATGGCAGGCATCACCACTAAACCAGCAATAAACGCGACACTGGTATCAACCAAAGTGACGCTCATCGCCATCTTTGGCAAATTCTCTTTTTTGCTTAAGTAAGAGCCATAAATCAACATAGAACAACCGCCGATCGTTAAAGAGAAAAAGCCTTGTCCCATCGCCGCTAAAATGAGTTTTCTATCCCACACCTTTTCAAAGTCAGGTACTAAGTAGTGTTTTAAACCATCCATTGCCCCCTGTTGCATCATGATATAAACAAACAGCACGGCAAATAAAATAAATAACGCTGGCATCAAGCGTGTTGACCACTTCTCAATACCTTGTTTGACTCCGCTACGAACAATCAAAATGGTTAATAAGTAAAAAATTAATGTACCGAGCAGATTACGTTCGACGGAAAAACCTTTAAGCCACGAGCTAATATTGGTCAATCCCAACAGATCGGTAATCGCAGCGAATAAAAAACAGATAATCCAACCACCGACAATACTATAAAACGCTAATACCGCGCTGGGTACACTTAATCCTACCCAACCAACGAAAGCACCAACCTTTTTAGCTAAAGGATGATTGGTTAGTGAGCGCATACTATCGACAGGGTTAGCTTGACCTGATCGACCAATTGCCATCTCAACCACTAACATAGGAAAAGCGACAACAAAAATAAGCACCAAATAAACAAAAAGGAAAGCGCCACCACCATTGCTGGCCGCTTGAGTCGGAAATCCCCAAATATTCCCAAGCCCCACCGCTGCTCCTGCAGCCGCTAAAACAAAACCAAGTCGAGAACCAAAGGTTTCCCGCGAACTACTTTGTGTCATAACCACTCACACATCATCAAACTAGTAAACTAGTACAATAATCGAAAATCAATCCATCGACAATCGTTATCTTATGATTCATTCAGTAATGAGAAGGTTTTTAATCTAGGGATAGATTGATGTAATACTTGCTCTTGTTGCTGCAATTGCGTTAGCGAGCTGCACAGCGCAGTTACTTCACTGGTCAATTGTTGTGAGTAATCATTTAAACGTTGCGTGATATGGATTTTAAGATCATCCATTTGCCGAGTGAGTTCAGCCAGATTCATCCCTCCTTGGCGCTGCATTTTTTGCGCAATCACCATAAAAGCATCCGATAAAAATTGCTGGCTAATGATTTGCTGAGCTCGTTCAAATTCTTGTTGCCACTCTTTCTCGGTAGCTAAAAAGTTTTGTGCCGGAAATACCCATTGTTCTTGATGATGATAGCGAGCCTCCATCTCTTTAAATAAAGCTTCTATCTTATTTTGTACACTATCAAAAGCTCTCGGAGCATCTAAACGAGCGGCGACATCTTGTAATATATCATCACTACGCTGTAAGTTTTTTCTGGTTACTTGTTGAGCATCATCCAGAAGCGAATCAATTTGTTGTCGATAATCTCTTAACACTGTTTGTTGTCGATTATTTAGTCTTATTGGCTGCCCCAAAATGAACAATTCATTCTGCTGATTGATCACTGCATGCTGATCAGCATGATGAATTTCTATCTGCTGTGCCGTAATACGCAGCTCATTGTGCAATTCAACAGGACAGGTGATTGCCCACAAAGAGGGGCTAACCGTAAGCCCACACAATAACAATAAATTTTTCATATTTTCCCCAACCTTAGTCGTGAGCATCTTATCCTAACGAAGTTTCATTCCGGTTAGTGGATTGTCATAATCCAATCTTGCAAGATTAAAATAACAATATAATGTCAATATCGATTAATTAAAAAAGCTTAATTGAACGAAAGGCTCTGGTGGTTTTAAGGTGACATTTAATCCCAGTAAGCGTATATCTCGACCTTTTTGACGCTGGAGCACATCGGCTAATAACGACTTAAAATCGTTACACTCAAGCTGAGTTTGTCCATGTTCAATCGTCGTGAGTTGAAAATCAGCAAACTTAACCTTAATCCCCTGTTTGATGATTCCTCGTTGTGGACAAGAGCGGTGCAGCCGTCGTTCAAGCTCAGGAAATAGAGTCTGCTCAATAAGTTGCCAACATTGTTCATAAGTTTGAATATTTTCACTCAAGGTACGCTCAACCCCGACCGACTTTCTTTCGCGTTCCACAATCACTGACCGTTCATCAATACCATGACTTTTTTTCCACAGTGAGGCTCCCAAGCGACCAAATTTAATCAACAGTTGTCGATAATCACTATTTTTGATGTCTTCACATAGATAAAAACCAGCTTGATTCAGCTTCTCTAAACTGACTTTACCAACACCAGGAATCTTACCTAAAGGTAGGGAATCGATAATGTCTTGAACTTGCTCAGGTGTTATCACACACAGCCCATTTGGCTTATTGATATCTGACGCAATTTTGGCAAGAAACTTAAGAGGTGCAACACCGGCAGAAGCCGTTAATTGCAGCTCATTCCAAATATCACGTCGAATCGCTTCGGCTATTAAGGTTGCACTACCATAATAGGTCTGAGCATCACTGACATCTAAAAACGCCTCATCTAAGGATAAAGGCTCAATTATCGAGGTATAACGCTGAAAAATCTGTTGGATATGTTGCGAGATGGTTTTATAGACTGGCATTCTGCCCGGTACCACTAACAAATGAGGACAGAGTTTAAGCGCTTGAGCCGTTGGCATCGCAGAATGAATACCAAAACGTCGCGCTTCATAATTACACGTACTGATCACACCTCGCTGCTTCTCATTCCCTCCTACCGCTAATGGTCGATCTCGATAGGTAGGATTATCACGCATTTCTACTGCGGCGAAAAAACAGTCCATATCAATATGAATAATTTTACGAATCGATTTACTCATCACGCATCACGAACAAAACTGTATATATAAACAGTATAGAGATTTCGTTATGAAATGAACATAAAAAACACCTCGCACTAGCGGCGAGGTGTAAGTTATTCGAATGTAAAAATCGTTAATGATTCATTCATGAGGTATAAAAAGGACTAAGCAATCCGATCTTTTTCCCATGAAGCCAATCGTTCAGCGCGAGCAGCCGCACGAGCTTCTCGCTTTTTACGAGCATCACAAGGTTCAGGGCAATTGCAGACTTTTTCAATGCCGACCGCACCAAGACCACCGCAACTGCCTTTCACGACTTTCTTTTGAAAAATATAGCCTACTGCCATTGCAGCGATAACTGCCATGAAGACAGCAAATGTTATAAAAAAAGTACTCATCGTTACTGACTCACTCTTTATTTTGATCGATTAAGATAAGGCTGAAATGCACTAGAAGCCACCTCTCTAAATCCATCATCTGTTTTAATAATCATAAATACGGGGATTTGATTTAACTCAGCTACTGCCATCGCCTTTTCTTCACCTAACACCATAAGTCCAGTTGAAAGACCATCAGCCGTCATACTCGATTTATCCAGCACGGTTACTGAAACGACTTTATTGTCAATAGGATAGCCAGTTTTTGGGTTTATAATGTGCGAATAACGCATACCATCGCGTTCAAAATAGTTCCGATAATCACCAGAAGTGGCAATAGCCATATCACCAGGTTCAATTATCTCTTGAACTGAGCGCTCTTGTACAGACGGTTTTTCAATCGCGATTCGCCAAGGAATACCTTGAGCATTACGTCCTTTAAGGCGCATTTCTCCGCCCACTTCAACCATGTAATTCTCAATCCCTTGTGATTCGATAAAATCGGCCACAACGTCAACCCCCCACCCCTTAGCAATAGTTGACAAATCAACGTATAAGTTAGGCAGAGTTTTACTTAAAAAATCACCAGAAACAGATAAATATTCAATACCCGTTTTTGCTTTTCGCTCAGCTAATTCTTGCTCAGTTGGTACAGTATCTCGACGAGCTTCAGGACCAAAGCCCCATAAATTCACCAAAGGCCCCACCGTTACATCCAGTGCACCTAAAGTGAGTGAGTTTAAACGAATCGCCTCTTTCACTACCGTTGCTGTTTGCTCTGAAACCTGAAAAGGATCACTGCCTTGATATTGGTTAAAGCGGCTGAGTTCAGAATCAACACGGTACGTTGACATTTGATCATTAACTTGCTCTAACAAACGATCAATCTCTGTTTGTAAATGAGAGGAGTCAGGAATACCTGCCTGTTGAGTGTACTTTATATTGTAGGTTGTCCCCATTGTTGGCCCGCTTAAATGAACCAACTCAACCGATTTTTCACATCCAGCCATAAAAATTAGCGATGCGAATGCAACAAGCCATTTTTTCACTTATTAATACCTCATTAGATCATGAACCCATAGGTGTGTTTTATCCCCTCATACTTTTAGTAACAGTAATATGCGTAACCGTCTTTGATTCCGATTCGTTATCTTAACGTATTGAAATCACCTACGAGTTATCGACGTACCACCTAAAATTGTTTGGGTATATAGAAACCAACAGACCTATTTTCTCACTTTATCGTCCCGTAGAAAAATAATGGCTGACTCATCAGAGCCAGCCATTGGGTTACGATAATTAGCGATTAACCGCCAAAATCATCCAGTAGAATGTTTTCATCTTCTACACCGAGATCTTTCAACATGCCAATAACCGCAGCATTCATCATCGGTGGACCACACATATAGTATTCACAATCTTCTGGCGCTTCGTGATCACGCAGATAGTTCTCATAAAGTACATTATGAATAAAGCCAGTATAGCCATCCCAATTGTCTTCCGGCATTGGATCCGACAGTGCACAGTGCCAAACGAAATTAGGGTTCTCTGCTGCTAGACCATCAAAATCTTCAACATAGAACATTTCACGCTTAGAACGCGCTCCGTACCAGAAAGACATCTTACGTTTTGACTTCAAACGCTTAAGCTGATCAAAGATGTGCGACCGCATTGGAGCCATACCAGCACCACCACCAATAAACACCATTTCCGCGTCAGTATCTTTAGCGAAGAACTCGCCAAATGGACCAGAAATAGTACATTTATCACCAGCTTTCAGTGACCAAATATACGATGACATTTGACCAGGTGGCACATCAGGATTATTTGGCGGCGGCGTTGCAATACGCACGTTGAGCATAATAATCCCAAACTCTTCAGGGTAGTTAGCCATTGAGTAAGCGCGAATAATATCCTCATCGACCTTCGACTCATAGCGGAACAGGTTAAACTTGTCCCAGTCACCACGATACTCTTCTGGAACATCAAAATCAGAGTATTTAATATGATGCGCCGGTGCTTCAATCTGAATATAGCCACCCGCTCTAAACGGTACTGATTCACCATCTGGGATCTGTAGCTTGAGCTCTTTAATGAAGGTTGCTTTGTTATCATTAGAGATAACTTCACATTCCCAACGTTTAACCCCAAAAATTTCTTCTGGTAGCTCAATATCCATATCAGTCTTCACTGCGACCTGACAAGCAAGACGCTCACCCTCTCGCGCTTCGCCTTTACTGATATGATCAAGCTCGGTAGGCAGAATATCACCCCCGCCCGATTTAATTTTCACTCGGCACTGTCCACAAGAACCACCGCCACCACAAGCTGAAGAAACAAAAATTCCTGAGCCCGCTAAGGCACTGAGTAACTTGCCACCAGGCTGAGTTAAGATGGCCTTGTCTGGCTCACCATTGATTGAGATGGTAATGTCACCTGAAGGTACTAGCTTGGACTTAGCGAATAAAATCACTAATACCAACGCTAGAACGATAATGGTAAACATCACGACACCAAGGATAATACTTAGCATTGACTATTCCTTTATTGTTGCGGCCTACCCGACTTACAGTTGAACACCAGAGAAAGACATAAAGCCTAACGCCATTAAACCTACCGTAATAAACGTGATACCTAAACCACGTAATCCTGGAGGAACGTCTGAATATTTCATTTTCTCGCGAATACCCGCAAGTGCAACAATCGCCAACATCCAACCGACACCAGAACCAAAGCCGTAAACAATCGACTCTGTGAAGTTGTAATCGCGCTGCACCATGAAAGACACACCACCAAAGATGGCACAGTTCACCGTAATCAAGGGTAAGAAAATACCTAGCGCGTTATATAGTGGTGGGAAGAATCGGTCCAACACCATCTCTAAAATCTGAACTAAGGCAGCAATTACTCCAATAAAGGTGATGAAGTTCAAAAAGCTCAGGTCAACTCCGTCGACTAACGCGCTGTCTTTCAACACCAAGTTATAGAGTAAATTGTTGACCGGCACGGCAATGGTTAGTACCACAATCACCGCGACGCCTAAGCCAAAAGAGGTTTTTACTTTCTTAGATACCGCCAAGAAAGTACACATCCCTAAGAAAAACGATAGCGCTAAGTTCTCGATAAAGATCGAACGAACAAGCAAACTAATATAATGTTCCATTGCAGTTTTACTCCTTCGCTTCGACTTGTGCTGGTTTCAGCGTACGGATAGCCCAAATCAAGAAACCGATCAAGAAGAAGGCCGATGGAGCGAGCAGCATCATACCGTTTGGCTGATACCATCCGCCGTTACTCACCAGAGGCAAGACTTCTAAACCAAACAGTTGACCAGAGCCAAGCAGTTCGCGGAAAAAAGCAACCGTGATCAGGACAAAACCGTAACCCAATCCATTACCGATACCGTCAATCAATGAGGGTAAAGGCGCTGATTTCATCGCAAACGCTTCTGCGCGTCCCATAACGATACAGTTAGTAATGATCAAGCCAACAAATACAGATAACTGTTTAGAAATATCGTATAAGAAAGCTTTTAGGAACTGGTCAACCACGATAACCAACGAAGCGATAATCGCCATTTGCACGATAATCCGCACACTATTAGGAATGTGGTTACGAATAATAGAAACAAATAAGTTAGAAAATGCAGTTACAAAGATAACTGCAAGTGTCATAACAAAAGCAGTTTCTAGCTTAGTCGTTACCGCTAATGCAGAACATACACCAAGCACTTGTAGTGCAATGGGGTTGTTATCCAACACTGGCGCTAACAAGCTTTTTTTCATTTCTTTTGCGTTAGCCATTAGTTCAGGCCTCCGTCACGAACTTTTGCAAGGAATGGACCAAAGCCCATATCACCCAACCAGAAGTCAAACGTATGTTGTACACCATTAGCCGTCAATGTTGCTCCAGATAGTCCATCAACACCGTGAATGGACCCTTCAGGGGCTCCACCTTTATAGACGCGAAGCGCTGGACGATTATTTTCATCAAACAATTGCTTGCCTACAAATTGTTGACGCCATCTTGGGTTTTCTACTTCACCACCAAGCCCCGGAGTTTCACCTTGCTCGTAGTAAGTAATGCCCGCAACAGTATTACCATCCATTTCTACAGCAACAAAAGCGTACATCATCGACCATAAGCCATTACCGTGCATCGGTAAAATAACTTTGGAGTACCCTTCATCGCCTTTGACTAAATAGACAACACCAAGATTAGAGCGACGCAGGATTTTAGCTGGGTCTTGATCGGCTGGTAGACGAATAGACTCACTAGGATTGCGCGACGCGGCTCGTTGATCAAAGTTTGCCGCATCTCCCTCAACAAAATTACCGGTACTAAAATCGACCAAACGAGGCACGATATTTGAGCGGAACTGTGTTTGAATTTCTTGCGGATTACGAGCTTCTAAGCCCGCCACCGAGACAATATTACTTTGCATATCAAGCAAAGCATTATTGGTTTGGCGGTCTTTTAAAATGATCGCTGAAGCAGAAACCACAATCGAGCACACTAGGCTCAATGCGATAACAACCAACAGCGTTTTTTTAATGCTATCGTTATTACTTGCCATAGCGGGCTTCTCTCCGTTTGATATTTCTCTCTACAACCAAATTGTCGAACAGAGGTGCAAACAAGTTTGCAAACAGGATAGCCAACATCATCCCTTCAGGATACGCTGGGTTAACCACACGAATGAGGACACACATAGCACCAATTAAGATACCATAAGCCCACTTACCGTTATTGGTAAACGCGGCGGAAACAGGATCAGTCGCCATGAAAATCATACCGAATGCAAATCCGCCCAACACTAAATGCCAATGCCAAGGCATACTAAATAGAGGGTTAGTATCTGAACCGATCACATTAAATAAGGTTGCCAACGCCACCATACCGATCATTACGCCAGCAATAATACGCCATGAGGCGATACCCATATAGACGATAAATATACCGCCTAATATCAGTGCCAGTGTAGATACTTCACCAATCGAGCCTGGAATATTACCAATAAAGGCAT
Organism: Vibrio injensis; assembly: GCF_001895205.1. GTDB lineage: Bacteria > Pseudomonadota > Gammaproteobacteria > Enterobacterales > Vibrionaceae > Vibrio > Vibrio injensis. The sequence goes on from NZ_BDJF01000016.1 coordinate 773,361, forward strand.
CCATCCAAGTGATCGTCTCACCAGTTACCGTATGTACAAGACTGCCTGAACCACCTTGTGCCCACTGGCTCAATGCCGTTGCACCCGAGTAACCATCAGCAGCCGTCCACACGGTATCCCCTGATATTTGTGCTGGATAAGCAAAAAACAGGAAAGCACGACCGGCTAACGCAGGGTTTAGGAAGTTGCGCCCTGTACCACCGAAAATTTCTTTCGCAACCACAACACCAAAGGTAATACCTAGCGCTGCTTGCCAAAGTGGTAACGTTGGTGGAACAATCAGAGCAAACAAAATTGAAGTAACAAAGAAACCTTCGTTCACTTCATGCTTGCGTACCATACAGAACAATACTTCCCAGAAACCACCAACAATAAAGACGGTTGCATAAATAGGTAGGAAGTAAGTTGCCCCGAGCAGCATTTTGGATCCCCAACCTGCCTCAGCAGAAATGGTACCACCCAGCATTTCGGTCAACCAGTAGTGCCAGTTACCCGCGATAGCGGCTGCTAGATCCAATTGACCAGATGCAGACATGTGCAATAGGGCAGAAATGGCTTGGCCGCCAGCGTTATACATTCCCCAGAAAGTAGCAGGGAATACCGCAAACCAAACCATGATCATGATGCGTTTTAAATCGACGCTATCGCGCACATGTGAGCTTTTTTTCGTCACTAGGCCTGGTGTATAAAACAGCGTTGCAGCAGCTTCATATAACGCAAACCACTTCTCATGTTTTCCACCAGGCTCAAAATGAGGCTCGATGTCTTCAAGAAACTTTTTAAGGCCCATGAAAATTACCCTTCCTTCTCAATCTTGTCGAGGCAATCGCGCAGCAAGGCGCCATATTCATATTTGCCTGGACATACAAAGGTACACAACGCGAGATCTTCTTCGTCTAACTCGAGAGCCCCTAAACGCTGAGCGTTATCGGTATCACCCGCACATAAATCGCGCAGCAGTAATGTTGGTTCCATATCAAGCGGCATTACTTTTTCGTAGTTGCCAATAGGAACCATTGCTCTATCACTACCATTGGTGGTAGTAGTCATATTAAACAACTGACCTTTAAAGAAATGACCTAAGAATGCTCGAGTCACAGAGAAGCGGTTTTTACCCGGCATCGCCCAACCAAACAATTCTTTTTCTCGACCTTCACGCAATACAGAGACTTGCTTATGATAACGACCAAGGTAAGCATGAGGACCAGAAGCCTTAGTACCAGACAACACAGAGCCTGAAATGACTCGAACATCGCCTTGCATCAATTCACTGTGAGTGAGTTCATCCAAACTGGCCCCAATCTCAGTACGTAACAAACGAGGATTATTCACCACTGGGCCCGCCAACGAAATCACTCGTTCATTGTATAGCTCACCGGTTAAAAACAGCTTACCGATGGCAATCACGTCTTGATAATCGATGCTCCATGCCACATTTTGCGCATTAACAGGATACAAGAAATGCATGTGCGTCCCGGCCAAGCCAGCTGGGTGTGGGCCATCAAAGACATGCTCATGCACATTCTGCTGAGCTGAACGAGGCAGGCTTACATTCGCCTTACAAACGTAGACTTTATCGTCAGTAAGTACTGAAAGCACATCTAGACCTGCAGTGAACGCCTCAGGCTGATCATTAATGATAACACTTGGCTCTGCGGCTAATGGGTTAGTATCCATAGCCGTAACAAAAATCGCTTTAGTGTGAGAATTAATGGCCGGAACCTTGCTAAACGGACGAGTTCGTAGCGCTGTCCACAAACCAGAATCAACGAGTTGAGAGGTTACCGCAGCACGGTCCAGACTCGCTAACTGATTAGCATCAAACTTATTGAAGGTGATTTGCTCATCGCCCATTTTTTCAATCACTACGGATTGAAGGACTCGCTTAGCACCACGATTAACTTCAATAACTTTGCCACAGACAGGAGAAGTAAAAACCACACCAGGGTTCTTCTTATCTTCAAAAAGAACTTGTGCTTTTTTTACTTCATCACCCACGCGAACATGCATCGTTGGACGCATACCCACGTACTCTTCGCCAAGCAAGGCGACTTTAGTGATGGCTTTGCCATCATGAATCACCTGGGAAGGAGCTCCAGCAATGGGAAGGTCCAAACCCTTTTTTATTGTAATCATACGCACTTGCACTACTTTTTTATTGGGAAAAAGATTCTTTCATTGCGTAAAATCGAGAACAAGACAGGCTAATTGACTTACATGCCAGTCAACACGATCTAACGCTCTCTAGACACGACATTGATAGTGTCCGTTTTCGGCAGTTGTTAATGCCAAAACCGCAACATCCTTCTTAAAATCCAATTACAAGTCTGTAATGAGATTTGTCAGGTGCAATAGTTTAGCATCTTTTAGGAACCGGATGCCATGACCAATCCCCGCTTCATTCGCTTTATTTATCAAGAAATAGCTAGCAGGGAATGATAAATAATCATAAATATGACCTATCGCACAGTTAACATTAGTCAGTTATCTTATGAACAGAATTACTTGATTAATGATAGATAAAATGCACTACGATAATCAGCTTAACCATACAATACGCAATGGCCCACAACCGCGATCACTCGCTCATTTAAGCTCATTTTTAGACCCGCCCATACACATAGGGCTATCAGGTGCCTCTCCTTGCAATTGCTGCCATTCTTGTGGAGTGTAAGTATGGATCGCTAGAGCATGGATACGGTGGGCAAGCTCGTCTTTTAACACTTGGTTAACTTGTCGATGACGAGTAATTAAGCGCTGTTCGATAAAAGTATCGCTAACAATAATGACTTTAAAGTGGCTCTCTGAACCGGCAGGAACATTGTGCATATAACTTTCATTGAACACTTGTAAATGCTCGGGTTGAAAAGCCTGTTGTAATTTCATTTCGATGGTTTCTTGAAGCATGACGAGTCCTCAACAAGACAATGTTCATTTATACGATGCCGCGATTCTACTCTTGCTTCATGAGAAGGAAAAGGTTTTGGTTTCTTGTTCCCTCTCCATTTGAGACAATGATGTGGCCTTTCTTTAATCGACATTTAACGAATAAGATGAAAACAGAATTAACCTTGGATAAGCGAACTTTAACGCTTCATCGATTTCCCATTCGCAACAATGAAACGCTACAAGCTTGGGATGCTGGTGATGAATATTTACTCTCTCACCTTAAGACGCTCAATCTACAACCCAATCGGCATATTCTGGTTCTGAATGATCATTTCGGTGCGCTAAGCTGCTATTTATCTTTCGAACATCAAATCACTATGCTGAGTGATTCATTTATTGCCCAACAAGCTACAGTAGCAAATTTGCAAGCCAATGCTTGCCCCGCTATTCATATCGATAATACGATGGTATCAATACCAGATAACATCGACCTTGTATTGATGCAAATTCCCCGCAACAACCGTCATTTAATTTGGCAATTGAGCCAATTAAGGACCGCCTTACCCGCTCATTGTCCTGTGATTGCCGTCAATAAAGCAAAAGAAATTCATACTTCAACATTACAACTTTTTGAACAATATTTAGGTCAAACACACACCTCTTTGGCGTGGAAGAAGCACCGTCTCGTCTTTTCTCAGCCCGATGTTTACCCCATTCCCTCGATTGAAGACAACATTTGCTGGAGCATTGATGATAAAACCATTGAATTAAATAATCTGCCTAATGTCTATTCTGCTGAACGTTTAGATCAAGGTGCGCGTTTACTCTTGGACTATTTACCTCAAGATGACACCCTAGAGAGTATTATTGATTTAGGATGTGGCAATGGCGTTTTATCGGTGAAACTTGGGCAACTGAATCCGCAAGCCAAAATAATCGCTGTTGATGAAAGCTTTATGGCGGTAGAGTCAGCAAAACGGAATCTTGCGAAAAATTTATCACCACAACATCGTTTTGAATGTTTAGCGAATAATTGTTTAGATGGGTTTCCTGATCACAGCACACCGTTTATTGTTTGTAATCCACCTTTCCATCAACAACAAACGATCACCGATCATATTGCATGGCAGATGTTTTGTGATGCTAAACGCGTTCTATCTAAGCAAGGAAAGTTATTAGTGATTGGTAATCGTCATCTCGGTTACGATATTAAGTTAAAACGATTATTTGGTAGTGCGCAGGTGAAAACTATCGCTAGTAACGCAAAATTTGTTATCTTACAGGCTATTAAGCCATAAGCATTATTGTTCACTACAGCAAAGGATTTGATCATGAAGAAATTGGTTATCGCTGCTTCAATTGCACTTTTGACCGCTTGTGCCGCTCCAAAGCAAGAGCAAATTAATTTTATGCCTCAACCCGTATTGAGTAGCAGCAACATTGTTAACAACATTAGCTTTACTTTAGTCAGTAAAGACGTTCGCTCCGCTCAATATGTAGCATTAGTTGATAGCGGGCGTAATCATATTGAGCCTGTACATACTAAACAAAATGTACGAATTACCTTAGAAAACGCTTTAGCTGAACAGTTTGCTTCGCAGGGCTTCCGTTTAACGGTGAATAGTGAAAACAATCTGGCGTTAGAAATTCAAGAGGCCTTAGTCACCGTCAAGCACTCCATCACTTCACATGAAATGAACGCCAGTGTCACTCTGGAGTTAACTGCCGAGACGCCTAAAGGTAAGCTAGTAAAAAGTTATAATGGTACAGCTAAACGAAGCGCTGCTTTAAGTGCGTCAAATCAAGACATTGAAAGAGTATTAAATGATGTCGTTAATTTAGTACTAAAAGAAATTGCTAACGATAGCGAGTTACAAAGCTACATGAAGGATCGTTTCAATGGTTAAAAAAATAGCCGCCGCCATCCTAACGATGTTCAGTATTGCTGTATGGGCAGAACCACAGGTTAAATTTGAAACCTCTATCGGTGATTTCATCGTAGAACTTGATTCACAGTTAGCTCCTGTTACCAGTGAAAATTTCTTACACTATGTAGAAGACGGTAGCTATATCGGCAGTCAATTCCATCGTGTTATCCCTGGGTTTATGGCTCAAGGCGGAGGCTTTGATACCCAACTAAAGTCATTAACAACTAACCCACCGATCATCAATGAAGCTCGTAACGGGTTACGCAATAGCACCGCGACAATTGCGATGGCAAGAACCGCTGATCCTAATTCTGCCACACGACAGTTTTTTATTAATCTTGCTGATAATCAATTCTTAAATCCTACTCAACGTCAAGAAGGCTATGCCGTTTTTGGTAAAGTGATCAGTGGTTTTGAAACTGTCCAAATGATGGCCAAACAACCGACTCACACAGTAGGCCATATGAGTGATGTCCCCGTTACCCCAATTATCATTACCAATGTAACAATCATTGATTAATCTCTCCCCCCTAACTCAAGTTAGGGGATGAACTCTGTAAGGATAAAGCTCATGCCGAGCGGAACTCAATATCTCACTTGGTCACAAACCATTAAAAGTTATCTTGATCGTCGTCTTTTATGGGTATTTCTACTCGGTTGCTCTAGCGGTTTCCCTTGGGTATTAATCGGCTCAAACATGTCTGGATGGCTTAAAGATGCAGGTCTATCGTTAGCTGCCATAGGATACTTCGGTAGCGTATTTTCTGTCTACGCCATCAATTTCCTTTGGGCCCCTTTAGTCGACAGAGTAAAAATTCCTTTCTTATACAAAAAATTAGGGCAAAGACGAAGTTGGATCTTATTTTGCCAACTTCTAGTTTTTATTTTTACCTTACTGATCGCAGGTGTTAATCCGGCCACCAATCTTATTTTAACGTCAATGTTCGCTCTGGCAATCGCCACTGCATCGGCAACACAGGATATTGCTATCGATGCTTTTCGCATTGACACCTTTCCCAAGTCAGAACAATCAAAGCTACCCCAAGCCTCCGCAATGGCTGTTATTGGATGGTGGACTGGATATTCCTTACCAGGATACTTTGCTTTTATTAATGCAGATAGCGTAGGCTGGAACCAAGTCTATTACGGAATGGCGGCTATCGTATTATTGTTGATGCTGTTCACTTTATTTGTCGGCGAACCGACATCTCACCGAGATCGTTTGCAACAACAAGCTGAATTACGGCATGGTGAAGTCATTCAATCGAAAGCTGCAACATGGCTCACCGTGACATTATTTGAACCCTTCATTGATTTTTTTCGCCAAAATGGAACTCGAGTTGCGATAACTCTATTGCTGTTTGTTTTCCTATTCAAAATTGGAGAAGCGTTTCTAGGCCGAATGTCGATTGCTTTTTATAAAGATGTCGGATTTACCAATGAACAAATCGGATACTACTCCAAGTTGATTGGTTGGGGTTTAACTATGCTATTTACATTTATCGGTAGCATGTTTAACGTGAGATTTGGGATTATTAAAGGATTAATGATCGGCGGAATAGCGATGTCAGCAAGTAATCTTATGTTCTCTTGGATTGCAGAAGTCGGTCCGAACGAGCACCTTCTGCTCGCGACAATTATTGTTGATAACTTTACTACTGCTTTTTCTACAGTCGCTTTCGTCTCTTTCTTAACGGTAATGACAGGACAAGCTTTTTCCGCTACCCAATATGCTTTACTAGCATCGCTAGGTAACTTTGGTCGAACGACACTTGCCTCATTTAGCGGACAAGTTGCTGATTATCTTGATAATTGGTCATTATTTTTTGCACTAACCGCAGTTATGGTCGTACCTAGTTTACTTATGCTTTATTCATTACGTCATTATTTCAATAACATGCTTAACACCGCAAGAAAACATCAATTATCTGAGCTTAACTCACTCGATAGCCCAGAGAAATAATTCAAGTTCTAAAACTAGCTCCCTTAGAATATAAACTTCGAAAGGGAGCGATAGCCGATAACTTTTATAATATCATTGCCATAATCAACATTGCGCGACTTACTTTTTTGCCAATCCCTTATGATGAAGATAGTCCTGCATATAAGGCCTCGATTCCTGAGCTAATTTATTACAAGTTTGCTCAGACCAACCTTGCTGCTTAGTATTACTTGAACGAGTTTGATAGTAATCAAGCATAATTTCATCGTACTGTTTAATACGTTCCACCTCTAAAGGCTGATAAGTATTTTCATGTACTATCACTTCTGGACTTAATCTTGGCTTTAATTGTGGATGTTGATCGGGATGACCTAAACATAATCCAAAGAGCACTGCGCAATAAGGGGGTAATTCTAATAACAGATCAACTTCGTAAGGTGCATTTCTTAACCCTCCGATGTAAACGCCACCTAATTGCAATGACTCGGCTGCGAGTAAACAATTTTGCGCCATTATGCCTGCATCAATTGCGCCAATCAGGGTCAGTTCCATAAATTCAGGATGCACGTTATTATCAAGCGTGTAATGACGTTGATAATCAATACAAAATACTAAAAATTCGGCTGCGCTAGCGACATAAGGTTGGTTACCAGCAAGTTCGGCGAGTTGAATACGCTTATCTTGCTCAGTCACACGTATAACGGAAACCGCTTGTAATAAACTCGAAGAAGACGCAGCGATACCTGATGCAATAATGGAATCCAACTGTATTTTACTGATTGGTTGATCTTTAAAAGCACGGATAGAACGGTGTGAGATGATGGTATCAATAACTTGATTCATGGGCGTCTCTTAATAATGCTGAGCATTATCATAATATTGATTCGGTTTTAATGCGGTAAATATCACTGCGACGTCAACTTGACTGTTCAAAACTTGATGTACTTGATCGGTAATTACCGATGCAACTTGGTCTTGGACACTTTGTCCTCTATCAAACCAGAGCACTTCAACGAAAGGGTAAGCTTGACTGACAGTACCATCAAAGAAAAAGGTACTGTAGATATATTCAAAGGTAAAGTCCTCACGAGGGGCATTCATTAGAGGTTGTAACTCGTTGATTAATGTCGCTGATAAAGCTTGCACTGTTTGTGGTTCTAATGCTCGAAATCGAATATGTGGCATAACTTACTCCTTTTTGTTATTCATCATAACAGCTTATAAATTGAACTTCGATAGACTACCATTGATTTACCGTTGTGGAATAAAAAGAAAGCATCTGAGTTACTTTCAACTTTCAAGTGTGAATCTTTGTGTTCGAATAAAGCTAATAGCCAAAAATAAAAAGCCCTAACGTAAGTTAAGGCTTTTTATTTTTATAACACTCAACACCAGTGTTCATCAGGGAGTAGTGGAATAGTCAGCTTCGGGACCAACTAAGCTAACAACGGTAGGGCTCTTAAATCAAAAAAGGTCTTAGCCAAACGACTAAGGCCTTCTTAAAATATGGCGGGATGGAGAGATTCGAACTCCCAACACGCCGTCTTTTTGGTATCAGCGGGATCCGCTGCTCTGCCGCTTCCTCGTTGATAATATTATACCTAGATCAAAAAAGGTCTTAGTCAAACGACTAAGACCTTTTGAAT